>QCGV01000029.1 GCA_003278145.1 OCS116 cluster bacterium AG-390-A19 | reverse complement strand
TCCTTCAAATTATTAATACTTAATATTTCTTTTGAGCATCAAATAGTTTATTATTTTTCTTTTAGAAAGAAGTATAGATTTGACAAAAGTTAGACATCCAGAAAAAGTAAAAAATAAAGAGACATCTATTTTACCAAAACCAAAATGGATAAGGTCAAGATTACCTAGTTCAAAAACCTTTGAGACTACAAAAGATATTATTAAAAAAGGTAATGTTGTAACTGTATGTGAGGAGGCTAATTGTCCAAATTTAGGTGAATGCTGGTCAAAAAAGCATGCAACTTTTATGATAATGGGAGATACTTGTACAAGAGCATGTGCATTTTGTAATGTAAAAACTGGTAAACCTGAGGATTTAGATCCATTTGAACCTTACAGAATATCTCAAACAGTTAAGAAACTTGGCCTTGATCATGTGGTTATAACATCCGTTGATAGGGATGATCTTCATGATGGTGGAGCCTTGCATTTTTCAAAAACAATTCAGTTACTTAGGAGGGAGTCTCCAAAAACAACAATAGAAATTTTAACTCCAGATTTTTTAAGAAAAGAAAAGTCCCTTGAAGTTGTCTTGGAGTCTAAGCCAGATGTTTTTAACCATAATTTAGAAACTGTTCCAAGATTGTATTTATCAATAAGGCCAGGAGCAAGATATTTTAATTCTCTTAAGATTTTATCTGATGCCAAAGAAATTATGCCCGAGGTTTTTACAAAATCCGGACTAATGCTTGGTTTAGGGGAAACAAAAGATGAAATTATGCAAGTAATGGATGACTTAAGGTCGGCTAATGTTGACTTCCTTACCCTTGGTCAATACCTTCAGCCAACTAGAAAACATGCGCCAATTAAAGATTTTATAACCCCTGATGATTTTGAAAAATATAAAGAGATTGCAGAGTCAAAAGGCTTCCTTATGGTTTCATCAAGCCCTTTGACAAGATCATCTCATCATGCAGGCGATGATTTTTTAAAATTAAAGAAAATAAGACTGAGTCAACAGTGATCTAAATTGATAGATGTTGAGTATAATAATTTTTTAAAATTTCCTTCAGAATTTCTTTTTGATGTTATTAGCGATGTTGATAGCTATTCAAAATTCATACCTGGCTGTAATTCATCAAAAATATTAAGTGGTAACGACAAGAAATTTATCGCAAAATTAAAACTTAAATATTTATTTATGTCGGGAGAGTTTACTAGTGAGGTTAATTGCGATAGGGAGAAATTAACAATAATATCAAATGGTATTGATGGTCCATTTCACTCTTTAGTTAACAAATGGTATTTTAAGAAAGAGGGGACTGGAAGCGCTATTAAATTACATATTATGATTGACTTAGAGAACAAAATATTCGAGAGAATTCTTCAAAAAAATATTAATAAAATACTTTCACAGATTATTTTAAGTTTTGAAGAAAGAATAGATCTTATCTATTAATTTAAAAATTATCGAATAGTTTCTCTAGCGCATTTAATGTTGTTAACTCTCTAATTTCATCTCTGCTTTTATCGCCAAATAAAAATTTAAAATCAATTGTCTCACTATTTTCTTTTGCAATTGCCATATGAACAAGTCCAACTGGCTTATCATTAGTTCCACCCCCAGGACCAGCTACTCCAGTAACTGATACAGTTAAGTTTGAATATGATTTTTTTAAACATCCTTCTGCCATTAAAATGGCAATTTCTTTTGAAACAGCTCCATACTTATTTATTAAATTAATATCTATATCTAATAGTTCTGCTTTTGACTCATTTGAATATGTGACAAAGCCTCTATCGTAAACAGATGATGATCCAGGTACGCTTGTTATTACCGAACCAATCATTCCACCGGTACAGCTTTCTGCGGTTGAAATAAGGACTTTATTTTTTGCCCCAATGGTAATTATTTTTTTTGATAATTTGTTTATTTCGTCCCAATACATTAAATAAACCCATAACTTGTAAGTATTATTATTATTATAGCTGTATAAATTCCAGCAAGTAAATCATCACCAATAACTCCAATAAAACCTTTGATTTTTTCTATTCTATTAATTGGAAATACTTTAAATATATCAAAAAACCTAAATAAAATAAAAGCTAATAAAAAGGCTTCAAAATTAAATGGAATGAATGCAATTGCAATCCATTGTCCTAAAACTTCATCAATAACCACTTCTTGAGGATCTATACTCTTAGAGTATTTTAGATACTCTTCAACAGCAAAAAAGCTTATTAATGTTAAAATAAAGAAGCACGATATAAAAATATTATGACCCAATATTTTGATTATAGTAGCCCCAGC
>QCGV01000028.1 GCA_003278145.1 OCS116 cluster bacterium AG-390-A19 | reverse complement strand
ATTACCAAAAACAGACCTACCTATGAGAGCAAATTTACCAGATAAAGAGCCTGAATTTTTAAAGAAATGGGCTGAAGAAAAGTTATTCGTAAAAGTCAGAGAGTCATCAAAGGGTAAAGAAAAATTTATTTTGCATGATGGCCCTCCCTATGCAAATGGAAATTTACATATGGGTACAGCTCTAAATAAAATCTTAAAAGATGTTATTGTTAGATCAAAGCAATTACAGGGTTATGACGCAGAGTACAGACCTGGTTGGGATTGTCACGGATTGCCAATTGAGTGGAAAGTTGAAGAATTATATAGAGAAGCTAACAAAATAAAAGAGGATATCCCAATAAATGATTTTCGTGGTGAATGTAGAGCTTTTGCAAAAAAATGGATAGATATTCAAAAAAAACAATTTATGAGATTGGGAGTCCTGGGTAATTGGGATAACCCATACACTACAATGGAATTTTCTTCTGAGGCTTCTATTGTCGAGGAGTTTCATAAATTTTTAATGAATGGTGATCTATATATGGGTTCAAAACCTGTAATGTGGTCAGTCGTGGAGAAAACAGCATTAGCTGAAGCTGAGGTTGAGTATCTTGAACATGCTTCCCCAACAATTTGGGTAAGTTTCCCAATTTTAAATGGCGATAAAGATTTAAGTGATGCAAATATTTTAATTTGGACTACAACTCCATGGACTATACCTGCTAATAGGGCTTTGGCATTTTCTTCTAAATTTGAATATGGTCTTTACGAGGTGTCATCTGTTGAAGAAGGAAGTTTAGCATCAGCTGGTAAAAAAATAATTATTAATACAGCTATGAAAGAAAATGTTGAGAACGCAGCTAAAATAAATTTAAACTTTTTAAAATCTATAAAATCTCTTGAGGGTTTAATATGTAGCCATCCTTTCAAAGACAGTGGTTATGATTTCGATGTTCCTTTGCTTGAAGGTGATTTTTTGACTGAGGATGCTGGTACAGGTTTTGTTCATATTGCACCAAGTCATGGTCAAGATGATTATGAACTAGCTGTTAAAAATGGAATTATCCCACCTTTTATCTTAAACGATGAAGGTTATTATCTTGATGATGTCAAAATTTTTGCAGGTAAAAAAGTTTACAATGATGATGGTACCCTTGGTGATGCAACAGGGGCGGTTATTTCAGAGTTAATAAAGTCAAATAATTTACTAGGTAAAGGAAAGTTAAGACATCAATATCCTCATAGTTGGCGCTCAAAATCACCATTAATTTTTAGAAATACACCTCAATGGTTTATTTCAATGGAGACAAATGACTTAAGAAAAAAATCTTTAAAAGCAATTGATGATGTTCATTGGATACCAGCTAAAGGAAAAAATAGAATTAAAGCTATGGTCGATTCTAGACCTGATTGGGTTGTTTCAAGGCAAAGGGCTTGGGGTGTACCTTTATCTATTTTTATTAATAAAAAGACTGGGAAACCTTTAATGGATAAAGATGTTAATAGAAGAATTGCCGACTCATTTAGGGAAAGTGGTTCAGATTCATGGTTCAGTGTAGAATCATCCGAATATCTAGGTGATAAATATGACCCTGATGATTGGGAAAAGGTTAATGATATTTTGGATGTTTGGTTCGACTCAGGTTCAACTCATGCATTTGTACTAGAGAATGATGATAATTTGTCTTCACCCGCAAATCTTTATTTAGAAGGATCCGATCAACATAGAGGATGGTTTCAGTCATCCCTTCTAGAGTCATGCGGGACACGCGGTGTAGCGCCTTTCAAGCAAGTTTTAACCCATGGTTTCGTCATGGATAAGGATGGCAGAAAAATGTCAAAATCCATAGGAAATGTAATACTTCCAGATGATTTAATAAATCAATATGGTGCAGATGTTGTAAGATTATGGGTAGTTTCATCAGATTTTACTGAGGATTTAAGAATTGGCCAGGAAATAATGAAGGCTAATGTAGAGTCCTATAGAAAAATTAGAAATACATTTCGATTCCTTTTAGGAAATCTTCATGGATTCAGTCCAAAGGAGATCGTTCAATATGAAGATATGCCTGAGTTAGAAAGATATATTCTTCATAAGCTGAAAGTAATAGATGAGAAAATTAGAGAAGGTTATAATAATTATGATTTAAAAACGGTATTTCAAACTCTTCTAAATTTTTCAAACTTAGATCTTTCATCATTCTATTTCGATATTAGAAAGGACTCTCTTTATTGCGATAGTTTGAATAGTAATTCAAGAAAATCTACCAGAACTGTTTTGGACATATTATTTAATTATCTTGTGCGTTGGTTTTCACCAATATTATGTTTTACTTGTGAAGAAGTTATGCAATCTCGTTTTCCTGACCAAGGTGAAAGTATACATGAGTTAGAATTTCTTTCAGCAGATGCCAATTGGCTGAACAACGAACTTTTTGAGAAATGGGAAAAGATACGATCTGTAAGAAGAGTTGTTACTGGGGCTATTGAATTAGAGAGAAAAGAAAAAAGAATTGGATC
>QCGV01000027.1 GCA_003278145.1 OCS116 cluster bacterium AG-390-A19 | reverse complement strand
TTTTTTTGATGTGGCTCGGAGAACAAATTACATCCAACGGATTAGGAAATGGTATTTCTTTACTTATTTTCGCTGGTATTGTGGCTGAGCTTCCAAGTGCTCTTTTTGGTACTATTGAACTTGGAAGACAGGGTGCGCTATCTATTGGCTTAATGTTTGGTCTTTTAATTCTTGTTTTATTAACTATTACATTTGTTGTTTTTATAGAGAGAGCTCAAAGAAGATTATTAGTACAGTACCCCAAAAGGCAAATTGGCAATAAAATGTTTGGAGGAGACAATTCTCATTTACCTCTAAAACTTAATACCTCGGGTGTTATTCCTGCAATTTTTGCTTCTTCACTACTTTTAATGCCAATTACAATAGCTAATTTTTCTGCTGGCCAAGGACCCGATTGGGTTAATAGTATAACTAGTCTTCTAGGAAGAGGACAGCCATTATATATGCTTATTTATGCCTTTCTGATTGTCTTTTTCTGCTACTTTTATACAGCAATTGTTTTTAATCCTGATGATACTGCTGATAATTTAAAAAAACAGGGTGGTTTTATACCGGGTATAAGACCTGGAGAGAGAACAGCACAATATATTGATTTCGTTTTAACAAGGTTAACTGTTGTTGGTTCAATTTATTTGGTTCTTGTTTGTTTATTACCGGAGTTTTTGATTTCTAGATACGCAGTACCATTTTATTTTGGCGGAACATCAGTTTTAATCATTGTTAATGTAGCAATGGACACAATGACACAATTTCAAGGTTATTTATTTGCTCATCAATATGAAGGATTGCTCAAAAAATCAAAATTAGGATCTAGGAAGAGATAATGATTATTATTCTCTTGGGCCCACCTGGTGCTGGTAAAGGAACACAAGCGGTTTATATTAAAAATCAATTTAAAATTGCTCATATTTCAACCGGTGATATGTTAAGAGAGGCGGTTAAGAGTAAAACAGAGCTGGGATTAATTGTAAAAGATGTTATGGAAAGAGGTGATCTTGTTTCGGATGATTTATTGTTAAAGTTAATCGATGAGAGAATTAAAGATGATGATTGTGGTAATGGCTTTATTCTTGATGGTTATCCTCGTAATCAAAAGCAAGCTTCATCATTGGATAAGATTCTCTCTCAATCGAATAAAAATATTGACGCAATAATTCAAATCGATGTTGATTTTTCAATTCTTGAAAAGAGAATAACTGGAAGAGCTGATGAAAATAAAGGTGAAAAAAGAGTTGATGATAACCTTGAGGTGTTAAAAAATAGATTGTTAGAGTATGTTGATCAAACTGAACCCTTGATTTCTTACTATTCTAGTCATAAAAATTATATTGTTATCAATGGGATGAATGATATATCTAAAGTATCTGAAGATATTAAAAATAATTTAAATAAACTTAAATAGTTTGTTGACTGTTTTGTTTACAAGCATATAATCCGCGATTCTATACTTAATCGCTTTTTTTGGAGGTTTCTTTGGCACGTATTGCAGGTATAAATATACCAACTAATAAGAAAGTTTTTACAGGTTTAACATATATAAAGGGTATTGGTCCGAAAATAGCTTCTGATATATGTAAACAGGCAAACATTCCAACCGAAAGAAGAGTTAATGAATTAACTGACTCAGAGGTTATTCAAATAAGAGAAATTATTGAGGGTAATTATAAAGTTGAGGGGGAGCTTAGGAGAGAAGTTTCTACCAATATCAAGCGCCTTATGGATTTAGGTAATTATAGAGGTCTTAGACACAGAAGAGGTCTTCCGGTAAGAGGTCAAAGAACTCATACAAATGCTAGAACCAGAAAAGGGCCTGCTAAATCAATTGCTGGCAAGAAAAAGTAAGTAGAGTATAATTTAATTTTGGATTTTAAAAATGGCTGAAGATAAAAAAAGAGTTAAGCGTCGCGATAAGAAAAATATTTCTAATGGTGTTGCTCACGTTAATTCTACATTCAATAATACTATGATTACTATTTCAGATGAAAAAGGGGATGCAATTTCTTGGTCTTCAGCGGGGTTAATGGGTTTTAAAGGGTCAAGAAAATCAACTCCTTTTGCAGCCCAAATGGCTGCAGAAGATGCTGGAGAAAAAGCTAAAGAGCACGGTGTTAAAACACTAAAAGTTGAAGTTCAAGGTCCCGGATCAGGTCGAGAAAGTGCGTTAAGAGCGTTACAGTCTATTGGATTTACTATTACATCTATAAAAGACGTTACCTCTATTCCACATAATGGTTGTCGTCCTCCAAAAAGACGTCGAGTATAATAAACTAAAATTAAAATTTTAAATTAAGAGGTTAATGTGATTATCGAAAAAAATTGGCGTGAGCTCCTAAAACCTAGTGAAATAAACATCAACCAAGGGCAAGACCCTGAAAAGTTCTCTAAAATAACTGTAGAGCCCTTAGAGAGGGGTTATGGCACTACTTTAGGAAATGCCCTAAGAAGAGTTTTACTATCGTCTTTACAGGGCGTAGCTGTTTTTGGAATTAAAATAGACGGAGTATTACATGAGTTTTCTTCCATTAATGGCGTTAGAGAAGATGTAACAGATATCGTTTTAAATGTTAAAAAAATAATTTTTAAGGCTGATTTTTCCGGTATAAAAAGACTTACTTTAGAAAAAAATGGACCAGGAGTTGTTACTGCTGGTGACATAAATTTAACTGAAGATATTGAGGTAATGAATCCTGATCAAGTCTTGTGTACCTTGGATGAAAACGCATCTATAAGATTCGAACTTTCAATTAAAACTGGAAATGGCTATGTGCCTGCCGAACAAAACCGTGATGAGGACAGTCCAATAGGTTTTATTCCTGTGGATAGTCTTTTTAGTCCTATTATTAATGTTGCGTATAACGTTGAAAATGCTAGAGAGGGTGACTCTTTAGATTATGATAAATTGACA
>QCGV01000026.1 GCA_003278145.1 OCS116 cluster bacterium AG-390-A19 | reverse complement strand
CCAACAAGGGTAAATTAAATTTAAATCCCTTAATTTTTTAATATATTTTTCATATTTTGCAAAATGTTCAGATTGTTTAATTATATTTTTTTCGTATTTTATTTTTAACCAATTTAAGTCTTTAAAAATACTATCTTCAAATTTTTTTTTACATCTACCAAGATCAATATCTTCAATTCTAAGAAAAAATTTTCCATCAGTTTTTTTAGCTAATTCACTTGATATTAATGCAGAGTATGCATGTCCTAAATGTAAATATCCATTTGGGCTTGGGGCAAATCTAGTATTATATTTTATCATTATTTTTCTTAAAAAAAATTTGTATTTTATTTCGATTCATAATTAAATAATGATATGAGTAATGCAACAAATTTAATCTCAAATAAACATCCAGATTCTTGCCCAGCATTAGTTCTCAATGCTGATTTTAGGCCTTTATCATATTATCCATTATCTCTTTGGTCTTGGCAGGATGCTATAAAAGCTGTTTTTTTGGATAGAGTAAATATTGTATCAAGCTATGACAGAGCAGTACATTCACCGAGTTTTGAAATTAAACTTCCTTCTGTTGTATCTTTAAAAAATTATGTTAAGCCTCCGCAATGGCCGGCTTTTACAAGATTTAATTTATTTCTTAGAGATAAGTTTAGTTGTCAATATTGTGGTGAAATGTCAGATCTGACTTTTGACCATTTATTGCCGCGCTCAAAGGGAGGAGAAACTACTTGGGAGAATGTTGTAACTGCTTGTTCAAAGTGCAATTTAAAGAAAGCAAATCATTTATATCATGTGGCAAACATGAAACCTATGCAATGGCCATATAAACCAAATGTTCATGAACTTCATAAGAACGGTAAATTGTTTCCTCCGAATTATCTTCACGAGAGTTGGATGGATTATTTATATTGGGACTCAGAATTAGAGGCTTAAATTTTTTCTGATATATTAATTGCGACTTTACAACCTACTTTAACAACTTTTTTGAAAGCATCTAAAAAGGGTGTATTTTCAGATATTTCATTTTTTGCAATTTCCTCATGCTCAAGTTCATCTGCATGAAATTTTTTAATTATTTCTAGTATTTCAGGTTCTTTTCCTGAATTTTCAAGTTCTGAGATTTGATCAGAGTAATGCTTATCTATGACTTCTTCAACAGCTTCAGTACATGCCATTAAAGAGTTTCTTCCTCCTAAAGCGGAAACTACACCTAATGTAAATCCACTTAAATGCCATAAAGGCATTAGAGCAGTTGCTCTAGTTTTTTTCTTCTCAACTAATTCATCAAATTTTTGTGCATGTGCTTTTTCACCCTCAAGCATCCCATATATGAGTGGTAGAGTTTTTTTATCTCCAATGAGCTCCAAGGTCTTAATTTGCCCTTTATATATTGCTATAGCGCCATGCTCCCCTGCATGGTCAACTCTAATAATTTCATTAAGTCTTTTCTGATCCATCTTTTTTTCTCAATGTTATTAGAACAAAAATAGAAGTTAATAATGATACAATAAAATTATAGCCAGCTAAAGAAACTCCAAATATTCTTAGAGAGGCATCATCACATATTGGAACTGAACTTTCTTTCAATGTTTCTAGTAAATTATTATTATCAAATATCATACTAGAATTGCAAGTGCCTAATCCAGGCCATAGATCCCACTCAATACCAGCATGCCAAGCAGCAAAAATAGCATTACAAAACAAAACAATAGAAATTATTGATAATAAGATTTTATTAAAATTCACAGTTATAAAAAAAGGGATTGATGCAATAATTAACGCTAAATACCATGCCCACCTTTGTTTCAAACAAAGATCACAAGCTGCATATCCCATAATTTCTATTACATAAACTGATATCAAAACTATTAGTGATATAACAATAATTATTTTATTTACCATTATAAAATCTCTTTATAAACGATTATGAATATAAATAATACTAACAACAAAATAGTAAACAAAAAGGTATAATCTTTTATGACTTTTTCAGCTTTTTTTCCAAGAAATTTGCACAATAATGCTTCCGCAATAAATCTTGGACCTCTTGAAATGAGGCTAAAGAAAATAAAACCGACAATGGATATATCCACTAACCCTGAAGTTATAGCGGCTATTTTATATGGAATGGGTGTAAATCCAGCTACAAAAATAAATAAATATCCATACTCATTAATTGACTTAGAGAATATATTAAATTCATCTTTTAAGTTAAATTTTTCAATAATTTGAATTCCAATTTCATCATAAAAAAAATGTCCAATCATATATCCGGCTACCCCTCCCAGAACAGAAAAAATAGTTGTGTAAATTGCTAATTTTAATGCTCTTTCTTTATTAATAAGAGCCTTTGGTATTAAAAATATATCAGTAGGGATTGGAAAAATGATACTTTCAAAGAAGGATATTAAGTATAAATAAAAGTCACTTTTTTTATTTTTAAAAAAATCAAAAATATTTTTATTAAAGTTCGTCATTTAACTACCAATGGTGCGGGTGGGGAGACTTGAACTCCCACTCAGTTACCTGAACCAGATTTTGAATCTGGCGCGTCTACCGGTTCCGCCACACCCGCAAAATTTTGATTTACTGAAACTATCATTAGTATTTTGGACTTAATTATATTTGAAATCTAAATATACTTTGTTTAAGATAAATCATGAAAAATTTTTTTATAAGTTATATTTATAGACTTTGGGATAACAGGGTCAAGCCGATAAAAGCTATTAAAGCTATAATAGCTTTAAGCAAAGATAACGAGGATACGGAACAAGTCTTTCATGTTATTGATGCCTTAAAAGGAAGTTCGGACAGAAAATATTTTAAAATTTTTTCTAAATCTGAAATTGGAAAAAAAATTTTAAAAGAAAGAATTCATCTTGTAGATACTTTAAAAGACAAAGAGTCTCTCTCAAAATTACCAAAAAATACCCTTGGTTATAAGTATTACGAGTTTATATATAAAGAAAATTTATCTCCTGAAGAGCTTATTGATGCCAGCGAGAAGAGCAAAAAAGAATTTGGTAATAGAACTGAGGACGAAATATTCTTTAATATTAGAAAAAGAGACATGCATGATTTATGGCACGTAACAACCGGTTACGGTCGTGATGCATTAGGTGAATTATCTCTTTTAGCGTTTACTTATGCTCAAGAACAAAACAGAGGTATAGGAGCTATAGCTTTGTATGGCTATTGGAAGGTTGGAAGGGAATTTCCAGACTTTAATCTTAGAAAAGTTATTCGTGAGGGTTATAAAAATGGAAAAAATGCAACTTTATGGTCATGTGAGGATTGGGAGGAACTTATCAAACTACCTATAGATGAGGTTCGAGAAAAAATTAATTCCAAAAAACCAGAACTTTATTTTAGTGCGTTAAATGACTTAGGAGCAGAGCCTATAAAATTTAATGATGATAAAGTTTTGGTCAATTAGCTAATTTATGATTAATATTTATGGATTAAAAAACTGTGATAGTTGTCGAAAAGCATCTAAATGGTTGGATAATAATAGCCTCGATTATAATTTTTATGATTTTAAAAACTTTTCTTTATCAGATTCATTACTATCAAAATGGATTGAAATTCACTCATTAGAAAAGATATTAAATAAAAGAAGTACAACTTGGCGAAATCTTAGTGAGAGTTTAAAAAATAATTTTGAAAAAAATTATATTAAAATTATAATTAAAAATACTTCTCTAATTAAAAGACCGATTTGGGA
>QCGV01000025.1 GCA_003278145.1 OCS116 cluster bacterium AG-390-A19 | reverse complement strand
ACTCTCAAATTATGGTCTTAGATACTATTTCTTCAGGAGGTGTTAGAATGACTGAGAGCTATGTTCCTATTGAAGCCCTTGTTGAGGTTTTTAATAGTGATCCAAGATCTGAAAAAATAAAAGATAAATGTGCTTTTTTGGAGATTGCTTTTTCTTGGGTTGACAATTGGAAAGAAAAGAACAATTCGTGTATGGATTATGAAGGTTAATAAAAAATATAATTGTTTGTTTATCGGAAATGCAATAGTTGATGTTGTATCGGAAGTATCATTTGATTTTTTGGAAAAACAAAAAATTGAAGTTGGTTCATGGAGACCAGTTTCAATAAATGAAATTAACGAATTACAAGAAGAAATGAGTAATACTATAATCGCATCTGGCGGATCAGCTGCTAATTCTGCTGTTGGCTTTTCGCTATTGGGTGGAAGAAGTGCTTTTATAGGTAGAGTCAAGAGCGATGATTTTGGTTCACTTTATATAAATGATCTTAAAGAGGCAAATGTAGATTTTATATCCAATCCAGTTGATACAGGAAATGAAACAGGGAGATGCCTTGTCTATGTATCACCTGATGCTCAAAGATCAATGAGAACATATTTAGGCGCGGCATCAAATTTATCTCTAGAAAATTTAGATATTAATGCATTTGAGAACTCAGAAATTGTTTATATGGAAGGCTATCTTTGGGACGAACCTGTTGCAAAAGAAGCTTATAAAAAAGCATTTGATTTGTCCAAAAAATTAGAAATTAAATCTGCACTAAGTTTATCTGATAAATTTTGTGTAGAAAAATGGAGAGATGAATTTAGAAATCTATCTGAAAATACTGATATCGTTTTTGGTAATGAGGAAGAAATAATGTCTTTGTATGATACAAATATTTTGTCAAATGCAATTTCCGCGGTATCAAATGAATTGAATTTATGTATAATTACTCGAGGTGAGAAAGGATCAATAATTATTTCATCTGATGGAGTTGAGGAAATTCCATCATATGCTTGCGAAAATGTAATTGATACAACTGGTGCTGGAGATTTATTTGCCGCAGGGTTTCTATATGGCATAAGTATAGATTTAAGGTTGTATGAGTGCGCAAAGCTTGGCTCCTTCTGCGCATCAAATGTAATAAATCTTTTTGGGCCAAGGCCAAATAAAAATTTATTAGAATTAGTAAAAAATGAAGGTTTGTTGATATAACTTCTTTTGTTAGTATGGAATTATTATGAATTTAAGATCACTTTTAATTGATGAAGATAAGGCTCTACCCGGAAGAGATGAAAGTATTAAAATTTCGTCCAATCATTTTGTAAATGATAATAGAATATTAGAGCCTTTTCCAGATGGTGTTCGTTTTGCAGATTTTGGTTTAGGTTGCTTTTGGGGAGCCGAAAGAATTTTTTGGTCTAAACAGGGGGTTTATTCAACGGCTGTAGGTTATATGGGTGGTTATACCAAAAACCCAACTTACGAAGAAGTTTGTTCTGGATTAACTGGTCATACTGAAGTTGTAAGAGTTTTCTTTAACCCATCGGAGCTTTCTTATAAGTCTTTGTTACAATCTTTCTGGGAGTCTCATAATCCTACTCAAGGCATGAGACAAGGTAATGATATGGGAACTCAATATCGTTCAGCTATATATACCCATGACAATCTTCAAGAAGATTTAGCCTTAGAGAGTAAAGAAATATATCAAAAGACTCTTTTGGAAAATTCATACGGGATGATAACAACTGAAATTAGAAATGAGAATAATTTTTATTATGCTGAAGAATATCATCAGCAATACCTTGCAAAAAACCCTAATGGCTACTGTGGAATAGGTGGGTTAGGTATATCTTGCAAAATTTAATCTTTGTGATGGTGAGATTTTAGATCTTTTTCAATATCTTCATGATCACCGATTACAACATGATATTTACTCTTGATAACTACTTTTTCTAATAATGGTACTAGAAGAAGCGGAAGAAGTCCTCCAATAACAATTCCTAATGTAGCAGGACGCATGCTAGGGTCTATTAAGGCAGCTATAAGATCAGCTAAAACATGAGCAATTCCAGCACCTATGATTCCAGCAATGTATCCATTTGAGAGAATTTTAAGCAATCTATTTATACTGAATCCAGTATAGTAACCAAGTAACATGATACTTACATGAACAATTCCGAAAACAAATCCTCTGGATATTTGGCTATCAACTCCAAAGAAAGCAATAATTAAATCATCCATATTTCATTATCCTATTTAAGATCTTAAAATTGTTGTTCTAAAGATAGATAAAACTCTCTATCATTGCCAACAAAATATCTATAACTTCCAAAGGCATAATCAGCTCTTGTTGCATAACGTTCATCTGTTAAATTTCTTACAGTAAATCCTATTGATGTATTACCTGTAAGATCTCTTTTTAATCTTAAATTAAAAATATCATGTCCCTCATAAGTATGAGCATTACTTTCATTAATTGGATAGTCTCCAACTCTAATCCATTCTAATTCAAATTTTCCACCGCTTGAGGTAAGATAGGCAAATTTAGTATTCGCAAGTTCTTTAGGTGCTGAGTCAATTGTATTACCTTTCACAATTTTGTTAGGACTGTGATTGAAGTCGTATTCATGATCAGCAAAACTTAATGAGCCAGAAATTTCAAAATTATCTCCAAAGGCTTTATAATAATTAAATTCTATTCCGTTATGTTTTGTAACTCCATTTTCCACATTAAAACCCTGTGAGTCTCTAAAGAAATAGTTTTCTTTTTGCATTGCGTAACCAACTATTTCATATTCTAATCCAATATTAGATACACCTCTAAAACCTATTTCAAAACTCTCTAATTTTTCAGAATCAGCTCCCCCAGGAACTTGTTTACTTTGAATTCGATACAAGTCGGTAACTTGTGGCGCTCTATTGCCAATAGATAGGTTTGCAAATAAGAAATTATTTTCTCTAAGCATGTAAGAAAATGAAGTTTTTACTGAAATATCAGTAAAATCGTCGCTCCTATTTGGACTAACTTGAATTCTTCCTTTTGTGCCACTTGGGATATTTGTTTTGTAATCATATTCTACATTTTCTGCTCTAACACCAGCGGTAAAAATAGTTTTTTCATTAAGGAGCCATTCGGTATTAAAATATAAGGATAGTATTCTACTATCGATTGAAAAATCATAATGTGGCCCTTGTGGATAGGCCAATCTTGGACCAAAGGATACATCTTTAGACTCTTGAAACTCTGATAATTTACCCTCAGTAAACTCTATATCGCTTCCAATAAACCATGTTAAATTTTGTACTTTTTTAGTATAAAGGCTTTGAACTCCAATACTCTTATGAGAGTTAGTTTCTAGTGGTTTTCCAGGCAAAAAGTGCATTTTAAAATCCATTTCATTGTAGCGAATATATGGATTAATTGTTAATTTTGAGTTTGAGTAGTTTTTGATAATTTTGAGCGACGATCTTATGCTGTATGTATCCCTAAATGCTTCAGGATCAGGATTAATTTTGCTTAAATTTTTATCATTATATATTTTATATCCTTTTACATATCCCTTTGTTTCTTGATTAAGATTTGTACCCATTATTGTAAAAATATAGTCATTTATTCCTTCAGAGTTATCCCAACGGAATAGAAATTTTTGTTGTCCATAATGCGGTTGATCATTTGATTCTTTGTGACTGTATCCGTTATCTTCTCTCCAGAGGAAATTTAAAACAACACCACCATTTTCGGTAGGTCCAGAAAAACCAGTATCAATAATAAATTCTTGATCTGAAAATTGTGTTTTTAGAGATCCTTGTCTTTCCTTACTTGGGGTAGGGGTTATTACATTAATTAAGCCATGTACAGCATTGGAGCCATACAAAGTAGAGCCTGGTCCTCTAACAACTTCAGCTCTATCTCCAATTTCAATAATTGATTCCATTAATCCATTTACATTGCCAAAACCTGGGGATCTAAGAGGGATACCATCCTCTAAATATAAGAAACTTCCAGCACCTGCACCTCCAGATAATACTGGTGATCTAATAGAGGTAAGATGTTCTTGACCACTTCCTTGACTTATATATACAGCAGGGAGTCTGTTTAAAATTTCGCTAGGATTTATTGCGCTTATAAATTTTATTTCATCAGAGCTAATTGAGGAAATATTGCCTCCAACTTTTAAAATTTGTGCATTTTCTTTTGATGATGTTACAATAATTTCATCAACAAAATTTGCATTAGCAAAGA
>QCGV01000024.1 GCA_003278145.1 OCS116 cluster bacterium AG-390-A19 | reverse complement strand
TAATGGATGTGGTATACCTGAACAATTTCAAAAAAATATTTTCGAGCCATTTGTTTCTTCAAAACAATCTTCAAAGGGCGGTCTTGGTTTAGCAATGGTTGCTAAAATTATTAACGATCATGACGGTATTATTAATTTTGAAACAAATTCAGAAGGTACTATTTTCACAATTAATTTAGCATCAGTGGGGTAGGTGATGACGCAAAAAGTGGTTTTATTATTGGAAGATGATGAGTCAATTCAATTAGTAACCTCAGATTTTTTATCAAGTGAGGGTTACATTGTTAAAACTTCAAAAACAATTAAGAAATTATGGAAAATGATCGAGAGCGGTGAAGGTGATGTTCTTATTACAGATGTTATGCTTCCAGATGGAGAGTCTTTTGAAATAATTCCTCAGATTAAAGAGCTTAGGCCAAATCTTCCAATAATAGTAGTGAGCGCGAGAAATAATCTTCAAACAGCAATTTCCTCAGTTGAAAAAGGTGCATTTGAATATTTACCAAAACCATTTGACTTAAATGATTTAAGTAATCTTGTTTTAAAAGCCATTCAAACTAAACCCAAAGAAAAAGGTCAATCATTAATTAGAAAAAAAAATAATGATTTAATTATTGGTAGTTCAAAAATTATGCAGGAAATGTATAGGGTTATTGGTAGATTATCGCAAAATGACCTTACAGTTACTATTTATGGTGAGAGTGGTACAGGAAAAGAACTTGTTGCCAAGGCTCTTCATATGTTTGGTAAAAGATCAGATAATCCTTTTATTGCTGTTAATATGGCCGCTATTCCAAAAGATTTGATCGAGAGTGAGTTGTTTGGTCATGAGAAAGGGTCTTTTACTGGGGCACACCAAAAGAGTGATGGAAAGTTTAAGCAGGCAGAAAAAGGAACGCTCTTCCTAGATGAAATTGGTGATATGCCTTTGGATGCTCAAACTAGACTATTGCGAGTTTTACAGGAGGGTGAGTATACATCTGTAGGTGGAAAAGAAAAAATAGAGGTTGATGTAAGGATTATTGCTGCAACTAATAAGGATCTAAAAAAGTTAATAGATTTAGGCATTTTCAGAGAGGATCTTTACTATAGACTGAATGTTGTTCCCATAGATACACCACCTTTAAGAGATAGAATTGAAGATTTGCCTGAACTTATAGAACATTTTTTGATTAAAACTGAAAAATCAGGGTTACCGCTTAAAAAGATTGATAATGACGCTATTGATGAAATGAAGTCTTATAAATGGCCGGGTAATGTTAGAGAGTTAGAAAATTTTATTTTGAGAATATCAGCTCTTTACTCTGAAGATGTACTGAATAAGGAAATTATTATAGATGAGCTTGAACAGTTAAGAGATGAAAATAAAAATATAGTTGAATTAAGCTTATCAAGTTTAATTGATCAGTATTTTGATAGAAATCGAGAAAAATTATTGAATGATAATAGTAAAAATATTTATCCAGCTATTATTGAAAAAGTTGAAAAATCAATCATTGAAAATATTTTAAACTTCACAAATGGAAATCAATTAAAAGCATCTGAAATTCTTGGTCTAAACAGAAATACATTAAGAAAAAAAATCGGTGACTTAAGCATTGATTTAAAGTTAAATGATAGGGAATAAGTTATTTGAGGTTAAATTATGAAAAAAGGACCATTATCAGGTGTTAAAGTTATTGAATTTGCAGGAATAGGGCCTGGACCATTCTGTGGAATGCTCCTATCAGATATGGGTGCAGATGTTGTAAGAATTGATAGAAATGATAAAGGTTCCTCAAAGCATGTAATTGAAGCAAGGGGAAAAAGATCAATAAAATTAAATTTAAAAGACTCAGATGACATTAAAGTTTGTTTAGAGCTAATAAAGAAGGCAGATATTATTCAAGAAGGGTTTAGACCGGGAGTAATGGAAAGACTTGGGTTAGGACCAGAAGATTGTTTAAAGATTAATCCTAAGTTGATTTATGGAAGAATGACTGGATGGGGACAAATTGGTTCTCTATCTCAAGCTGCTGGACATGATATTAATTATATTGCCTTAACCGGGGCGCTTCATTCAATTGGAAGGAAGAATGAGAAACCAGTTCCCCCTCTAAATCTAGTTGGCGATTTTGGAGGAGGTGCTTTGTACTTAGCTATGGGTATAATAGCAGCTCTATTTGAGTCTCAAAAGTCTGGAAAAGGTCAAGTTGTTGACTGTGCTATGACAGATGGCTCCGCATCATTAATGACAATGTTTTATGGTTTTTTAAGTTCAGGAATCTGGCAGGAAGAGAGAGGGGGTAATTTATTAGACTCAGGGGCACATTTTTATAATGTTTATGAAACAAAGGATAATAAATTTGTTTCAATAGGGTCAATTGAACCTCAATTTTATTCTTTATTATTGGAAAAGCTCGAAATAGAAGATCAGAATTTCTTGGATCAAATGAACAAAAATCTATGGGATGATTTACAAATTAAACTAATTGAGGCTTTTAAGAAAAAAACTAGAGACGATTGGTGCTCCATAATGGAAGGAACTGATATCTGTTTTGCTCCAGTTTTAAGTATGAAGGAGGCTCCAAACCATCCTCATAATAAAGAAAGAGAAACTTTTGTGGATTACGAAGGAGTTATTCAGCCAAATGTAGCACCAAGATTTTCTAGAACACCTTCTCAAATTCAAGGTCCACCACCCTTAAATGTTTTAGATGTTGAGGATGTTTTATCAGACTGGGATTGATGAATTAATTAAAATTAATCACCCTTTTTAGGAAAAAATAAGACTCTAAGCCATGTAAAGAAGTTATTTTCTTTTAAATCTTCTTTTATAAGAAACTTCATTAACTTATTGTAATCATTATTTAAAAATAAATCCTCTCTTTTTCTCATTTTTTTATTTTTATCAATCTCACCAATTTTTTTTGCAGGATTTCCTCCAAATATTTCATTGTCTGGAACATTTGAGGTAACAACTGAACCTAAACCAATTATAGAGTTCTTTCCAATCTTTACGCCTTTTGATATTTTAGATCCTTCTCCTATCCATGAATTTTCTTCTATAGTTATATTTTGACTTGATCCTGGAGTATTTATTCTATCATAAATCCCATGCCAATCTGAATCTGATATATATACATTACTTGCTATCATAACATTTGATTTGATTATTATTTCTTTAGCTGAAATTATTCTTACACCAGGTGATATAAGAACATTATCACCAATATTTATTACTCCATCGCAATTATTTTTATTCCATGAGCATATTTGAGTAATTAAATTTTTTGATGTTCTAATATGTACATTTTCGCCAATAGAGATGTTGTTCCCATATACATCAATATTCCATGGTTTATTTACATCTAAATTTTTACCTACTCTCTTAAACTGAGGAATTAAGAAATGTTTTGACCAGAATTTGTAGAAGTTTTCAACTAATAAACGAACAAAGTAGGGACGATTATCTTTTTGCAAAATTATTAATGCATTCTTTCTTGCGACATAAGATAAGAACCATCTTTATATTCGCTAAAAAGTTCATCTACTTGAGGGTGTCTTACAGGGTCTTTATTTATATCATATAATAAATTTTGTTCAGAAACATAAGCAACATATTCCGTTACATCATTTTCTGCAAGCAAATGATAAAATGGCTGATCTTTTTTTGGCCTAATTTCTTCTGGTATTGATAACCACCATTCATCAGTATTATTAAAAGTTGGATCTACGTCAAAAATAACACCTCTAAAAGATAAGAATTTATGTTTCACGATTTCGCCAATTTTAAATTTTGCATCACGTTCCATTATTTTACTCCATACTTTGAAGATAATAGTTAATTATCAATCTTCAAGATGTTTTTTAAAAATTTTATCAAAATTTTATAATATTAAGATATATAAATATAATTAATTCGATTCTTATAATCTAGACATGAGGTAATCATTAAAATGAACAAATTTTTAGAAAAATTATTTAGCCCATCCTTTATTAATAAGCTTGAGATTCCTAATAGAATAATTATGGCTCCTATGACTAGATCAAAATCACCTAATAGTATTCCTGGAGAAGATGTAGCATTATATTACTCAAGAAGAGCTGAGAATGGAGTAGGTTTAATTATCACAGAGGGTACAACAGTTGACACCCCTAACGCATCTGATGATATAAATATTCCGACATTTCACGGAAAAGAATCTTTTAAAGGCTGGTCAAGAGTTGTTGATCATGTTCATGGTGTCGGAGGATTGATTTTTCCTCAAATATGGCATCAAGGTACTTTAAGGAGAGCAGATACAACTTGGAATTCTGATTTTCCTTCATGGGGACCATCAGGATTAGCTTCCAGAGATAAAAAAGTTTCTGAACCGATGAGCTTGAGTGAGATTGAACAGACTATTGATGCTTTTACTGAAGCAATTTACCAGGCCAGAGAATTAAAGTTTGACGGAGCAGAAATACATGGTGCTCATGGATACTTATTAGATCAATTCTTTTGGGAGAGTACAAATATCAGAGATGATGAATGGGGTGGTTTAGCAATCGAAGAGAGAACAAAGTTCTCAGAAGCAATTGTTAAAAAAGCAAGAAAAGCCGTTGGAGATGACTTTCCCATTATCTTTAGATTTTCTCAATGGAAGCAACAAGATTTTGGTCATAAAATGGCTAAGAATCAAAATGAGCTCGGTTTATTTTTAAATAATTTATCTAATGCAGGCATTGATGCCTTTCATTGCTCCCAAAGAAGATTTTGGAATAATGAATTTGATGGTTCTAATTTAAATCTTGCAGGATGGGCAAAAAAATTAACCAATAAACCTTCTATTACTGTAGGAAGCATAGGATTAACTGAAGACTTTATCGAAACTTTTCAAGGAAAAGAGTCCAAACCAACAGATATATCAAACCTTTTAGAAAGACTGTATAATGATGAATATGATTTTGTTGCGATAGGAAGGGCATTGATTTCTAACCCTGATTGGGCAAAACTTGTTAGGAATGAAGAATATGAAAAAATTAAAATTTTTACACCAAAGGATTTAGAGGAATTAATATAAATGATTGCCAATCAAAGAAA
>QCGV01000023.1 GCA_003278145.1 OCS116 cluster bacterium AG-390-A19 | reverse complement strand
ATGAAACCATATCTGAATTTGATTTAGACAACATCATGCTAATAACACCTTTTCCTCCTCAAGAACGTGTTGAAATGATTGAAAATGAAGTAAATGAAATAAATTTACCAAAAAATAATAAAGTTACAGTAGAATGTTTCGAGGGTTTAGTTGTGGATTTAGCTAGAAAATATGACGCAATTTCACTTATTAAAGGTGTGAGAGGGCCAGTTGATTATGATTATGAGGCTCAGATGGCAGGAATGAATACTGTTATGTGCCCTGACTTAGAAACAATATTTTTAATGTCAAAACCAGAATTTAGTTTTATTCATTCGTCACTTGTAAAACAAATTTCATTAATGGGTGGAGATGTAACTGGTTTTGTAAGTGATAGTATAAAAAATCAATTAAAAACAAAGTCTTAGAAATGAAAATTATAAAATTATTGTATATATTTATTCTTTTATTTTTAACAAATGGAGAAATTATGGCCGAAAATAACGACAACATTATAACTATGGTAATTACTCAAAATGAAAAGGTAACAGATCCAGGTGAAGATTCTCCTACAGCAAGCGTTATAATTGAATTATTTCCAGATATTGCACCAAATCATGTCAAACAAATTAAAACTCTTGTAAGTGAGGGATTTTATGATGGCATAATTTTTCATAGAGTTATTGAAGGTTTTATGGCCCAAACTGGAGATCCAACAGGAACGGGTATGGGCGGTTCTGATTTACCTGATATTAGAGCTGAGTTTACTCCAACTCCTTTTGAAAGAGGTACACTTGGAATGGCTAGATCCCAACACCCCGATAGTGCTAACTCTCAATTTTTTATATGCTTTCAAGAGGCGTCTTTCTTAAATAATCAATATACTGTATTTGGTAGAGTTAAAGAAGGTATGGAGTTTATTGATAAAATTGTTAGAGGAGAGCCACCAGAGTTTCCAGATAAAATTGTTTCTATTAGGCTATCTGAAAATAATTAATGAAGCTTTCTGACTTTGATTTTAAACTTCCCGATGAATTAATAGCTTTAAATCCTGCAAAACCCAGAGATAGTTCAAAACTTTTAAGGGTTAATTCATCTGATTCCTTTGAGGATACTACCTTTAGTCAGTTAACTAATTTCTTAAATGATGGTGATGTTTTAGTAGTAAACGATACAAAAGTTATACCGTCTAAAATAATTGGATTTAAGGTAAATGCTGAGAAAGAATTAACCAGAATATCGTTTACTTTTTTTGAAAACAAAGAAAACGGTCAATGGAAAGCTTTAGCAAAGCCAGCAAGAAAAATTAATAAAAACGATTTAATATTTTTTAAAAATGATAATGATAAATTTTATAATCTTTTCGCACAGATAATTGATAAAAATGAAGGTGAGGTAACCATTGATTTTGCTTCAGATAATGAAAAATTTATAAAAATTTTAAAAGAGAAGGGTGATGTTATGCTTCCACCATATATTACCTCAAAAAGAGCTCTAAATGTTGAGGATAATTCAGATTATCAAACAATTTTCCAAAATAAAGAGGGGTCTATTGCTGCTCCGACAGCTGGTTTACATTTTACAGATAATTTAATTGAAAAAATAATACAAAAAGGTGTAAGAATTGAAAAATTAACACTAAACATAGGTTTAGGAACATTTCTTCCTTTAAGGGATGATAATGTAAAAGAAAATACTCTTCATAGTGAGTACTGCTATTTGTCTAGTAAAACAGCCAAAATTTTAAATAAAACTAAAAAATCAGAAAATAATAGAATTATATGTGTTGGAACTACTGCACTAAGGACCCTTGAAACTTCTTTTGAAAATGGAGAATTTAAACCGATAAATATGAAAACTAATAAGTTTATTTATCCAGGAATTGATATTAACTCAATTGATGCATTAATTACTAACTTTCATCTTCCAAAATCATCATTATTTATCTTAATTTGTGCATTAATGGGAACAAATAAAATGTTAAATGCTTATAACCACGCTATAAGAAATAAATATAGGTTTTATTCATATGGCGATGCATGTCTCTTAGAGAAATAAAATGTCTAAGTATAAATTTATACTAGAAAAAAAAGATAAAAAAGCCCGTTCTGGAACTATAAAAACATCTTTAGGAGATATCAAAACGCCAGCATTTATGCCTGTTGCTACCCAAGGTGCTATAAAATCAACTCCAATTAATATAATTGAAGAGATTGACTACGATATTATACTAAGTAACACGTATCATAATATTTTAAGGCCTGGGTTAAAAATAATTAAAGAGTTTACAAATCTCTCTAAATTTATGGACTGGAATAAGCCGATTTTGACGGATTCTGGTGGTTTTCAAGTTATGTCATTATCTAAATTAAGAAAAATATCGAAGAAAGGTGTTATATTTCAATCACATATTGATGGTTCTTCACATGAATTAACTCCAGAAAATGTTGTTGAAACTCAAAACATTATTGGCTCAAATATTCAAATGGTTTTAGATGAATGTACGCCTTTTCCTTCATCCTATAATGATGCAGAGAAATCTATGAATTTATCTTTAGAATGGGCTGAAAGAGCCAGAAAGACTTATTTAAATTCAAAAAATAGATCTGATGCTCAATTTGGCATAGTTCAAGGAAGTACATATGAAGATTTAAGAATTAAATCCTCACTAGAAACAATTAATATAGATTTTGATGGTTATGCAGTTGGTGGTTTAGCTGTAGGTGAGGGTCACGACAAAATGATCGAAGTGCTAAAATATACTGTTCCCACATTACCAGATGATAAGGTAAGATATTTAATGGGTGTAGGTAAACCAGAAAATATTATTGAGGCTGTATCAGAGGGTATTGATATATTTGATTGTGTTATCCCTACAAGGGAAGGAAGACATGGACATGCTTATTGTAAAAATGGAACTTTAAACCTTAAAAACAAGATCTTTGAAAATGATAATAGACCTTTAGACGAATCATCAAATTTTAGTTTTTCTAACAGATTTTCACGTGGATATATTCATCATCTAATAAAATCGAAAGAACCTCTTGGTGGTTTAATTATATCTTCTCATAATCTTAATTATTACAAAAACTTTATGACTGATATTAGAAAAGCTATTGAAAGCGGAAAATTTGAGGATTTTAAAGAGGAATTTTATTTTAATAGGGACTCTTCTTGATTTAATTCTTGATTAGTAACCGTAGAATTATCATTTGATACTTCTAAATCAATTTCATCTGAATTTATTTCGTCATTTTCGGTTTTAACTGCCTCAACGCATTCATCTGTTTCAATGCCTGCTGCAGCACATACAAGCTTACCTGCAACATCTGGTGTTTCTTTTTCAGCAGGTTTAAGAATACTTATTTTTTCTGAAATAGTTTCATTAATTTTTTCGACTGTTGAACAAGAGCTCAAAAGGATGAAAAAAAATGACATTAATAAAAATTTATTAAGATTTAAAAGCATAAAAAAAATTTAACACATAAAATCAATTTTGCTACAAATATATCAATTAAAAATTTTATTAAATTTAATAATGTTAAATTTTTAAATTGATTTGGTCGTTTTAATTGATTAAAAGACTCACTATATCTTGGTTTTAGGGCCCTTAGCTCAGTTGGTAGAGCAGCTGACTTTTAATCAGCTTGTCGCAGGTTCGACCCCTGCAGGGCTCACCAAGATATAAAATTAGAAAACTCCCGATATTAACCATTCACCATTATTATTTGTAAATAAATAAGATGCTCTTCCGGAAAAAATCAATGAATCATCACTCTTATCTCTTTGAGTATATTTTGCTACCAACAGATAGGTATCTTCTCGCATTTTAAGTATTGATTTATCCTCAATTGATGTGTTTATTTCAGAATAATCCCTACCCATTTCAACAAATTTCGATTGAGGAGCTGCTTTTATAAGGTTTTGATAAATACTTGTTATATCTTTTTCACTTTTTGCAATCTGTAATTCACTAACAAAACCCTTAAAAAGAGCTGGATAAGAAAATAATTTAGCTAAGCTATTCATATCATTTTCAAATAAATATTTATAATATTCGTTATGTTTATCTTTTATTTTTTTAACATCCGATTCATTTGAATATACACTTCCAGTCATCATTAATGCGATAACTAAACTACATAATACTCTTTTCATAAGCTCCTCCTAATTTATTTTAAAAATAACATTATTTTTTTATGAACTTTTTTAAATTTATCATCTAGATCTAGTTTTTTATTTAGAAAATTTAAAAACCATATAGGTAAAGCAAATAAAACAATAAAGATTATTGTATTTACAACACCCCAAACAATTAGAGGAATATCAAGAAAAGCTACTTCATAACTGAAGAAACCCAAGTAAATTGTACTTAAAAAAGCAAATATTACTCCATCTAATATTATTACAATAAGAAATATCATATAAAGGTATAATAAAGCTTTCTTCATAAGTTCCTCCTGCTAGGAAATATTAACATTTATAAAAAAGAAGGAATAGGTATTACACCCAAAAGTTTCCCCAAAATTTCAGCTTAATTGTGATTAGAGAGATTATCTTTACCAAAAATTATTTTTTTATTATGATATATTTGAGTAAAAAAATACAAATGGAGTACTTACTATGAATAAAATAGTTACACTTAGTTTATTAGTTTTATTGATGTCATTTTCTGGAAATGTTGTAGCGCATTGTGGTGATGCAGAAGCTCATGCAGCTGCATCTCATGAGCATATTGAAAAAGATAAAGCAAATGAAGGTGATGAAAAAAAAGAGAAAAAATCATATAAAAATAATATGACAAATAGATATTAGAATTATCAATTTATTTTGTCGTAGCGTATATCCTTGCTAATCTTGATACGATCATAATATTAAATATAAATTTATTTATTCTTTATGGAGAGAAAATGTTTGTTTATTTATCAGAACAAAATATGCCTTATCTACCCTTAATAATTTCTATAAAACTAATAGGGTTTTTAATTATACTTGCTATTGCTAAAAATAATAAAAAAAAGATTAGGACAAATAACAAGGAAGCATAATTTTTAAAAAATAGGATTTTACATGTTTAATGGTTTTGTTTTATTTCTTGGTTCAATAGGTTTAGCCTTAATTTG
>QCGV01000022.1 GCA_003278145.1 OCS116 cluster bacterium AG-390-A19 | reverse complement strand
TGAAATTGAAGATGTTTTTTCAGCTATAAAAAAAGAATGGGGAAATTTGGATTTTATAGTTCATGGTATTGCCTATTCAGATAGGAATGAACTATCAGGTAGATATGTAGATACAACCAAAAAGAATTTTCTGAAAACTCTAGAGATTTCATGCTACTCATTAACTGAAATAACTAGAATAGCCGAGCCATATATTAATAAAGGAGGATCTATTTTAACATTAAGTTTTGGTGGATCGGTAAAAGTAATGCCTAACTATAATGTTATGGGAGTTGCAAAAGCAGCTCTAGAATCCTCTGTAAGATATTTATCTTCTGATCTTGGTAAAAATGGAATAAGAATTAATGCTATTTCAGCTGGTCCAATGAGAACACTCTCAGGTGCCGGAGTAGGAGGTGCTAGAGATATTTTCAACTATGCTGAAAAGTTTTCACCACTTAGCGGTAAGCTGTCTCTAGATAACATTGGATCAGCCGGTCTCTATCTTCTATCTGATCTGTCTCTAGGAGTTACAGGTGAAATACATTATGTGGACTTAGGCTACAATACAATTGGAATGCCTAAGCCCGAATAATGATTTTTTTTAGTTAGAGTCTTCTTCTTTATCTTTTTTTGTCTTCTTTGCTTTTTTTGGCTTTTTCTCTTTTAGAGTTTCCTCAGAAGTTTCCTCAGATTCAGAAATAATTTCTTTTCCAGTTTTTTGGTCAACCTCTTTCATTGAAAGTTTTACCTTACCTCTATTATCAAAACCTAGCAATTTAACTTTAACGACATCACCTTCACTAACTATATCTGTAACATTTTTGACTCTTTCGTTAGCTAACTGAGAGATATGGACCAAACCATCCTTTTTCCCAAAGAAATTTACAAAAGCACCGAAGTCCATGATTTTAACAACTTTTCCTTCATAAATCTCGCCAGCTTCTGGTTCTGCTACTATTGAATTAATCAACTCCAAAGCTTTATTAAGAGAATCTGTATCACTTGATGCAATTTTGACAATACCATCATCATTAATATCTACTTTAGCACCACTTTCTTCAACAATTTCTCTTATAACCTTTCCACCAGAACCAATAACATCTCTAATTTTATCAACAGGTACCTGTATTGTTTCTATTCTAGGTGCTGTTGAATTAACAGTCTCTCTAGGTTTTTCTATGGCCTTTGCCATTTCTGCAAGGATATGAATTCTACCAGCCTTTGCTTGTGTAAGAGCTGTATCCATAATATCCTTAGTGATACCTGTAATTTTTATATCCATTTGAAGGGATGTAATCCCCTCAGATGTACCAGCTACTTTAAAATCCATATCGCCTAAATGATCTTCATCTCCAAGAATATCAGATAGAACTGCAACCTTGTCATCCTCTTTGATCAAACCCATAGCAATACCTGCAACAGGTCTTTTTAATGGAACTCCGGCATCCATTAATGATAAAGAAGAACCACAAACTGTTGCCATAGATGATGATCCATTTGACTCAGTAATCTCAGAAACTAATCTTATTGTATATGGAAAGTCATCATACTCAGGTAAGACAGCTTGTAAGGACCTCCAAGCAAGCTTACCGTGACCAATTTCTCTTCTAGAAGTAAAGCCAGTTCTACCAGTCTCACCAACTGAGTAAGGAGGGAAGTTATAATGAAGCATGAATTTTTCTTTATATGTCTCGTCCAAGCCATCAACATACTTTTCGTCAAGCCCTGTTCCCAGTGTTGTAACAACTAGGGCTTGAGTTTCACCTCTAGTGAATAAAGAAGAACCATGAGTTAATGGAAGAATACTTACATCAGAATTAACTGGACGAACCGTTTCAAGATCTCTACCGTCAATTCTTAATCCAGTGTCAAGTATACTTCCCCTTACAATATCTTTTTCAATATTTTTAAAGACACTGTTTACTTCTGACTCAATTATGTCTGGATTATCCTCGTTAACTAATTCGCTAATTAAATCTGATTTAATTTCAGCAATTTTATTTGATCTTTTCTGCTTATCACTCTCTTTGTAAGCTGATAACAGTTTTTCTCTTACAATCTTGCCTACAGTTTCTTGAAGATCTGAAAGGTCTATCTCTTCTAGCTCTCTTGGTTCTTTTGCAGCTTTTTCTGCAAGTTGAATAATTGCTTTTGTTACAGGTTTAAAAGAGTCTTGTCCAAAGCTAACCGCTCCAAGCATTACCTCTTCTGATAATTCTTTAGCTTCAGATTCAACCATTAAAACAGCTGAGTCTGTTCCTGCAACCACTAAATCTAACTTACAATCTTCATCTAATTGTTCTTTTGTTGGATTAAGAATATATTCATCATTAATATATCCAACTCTCGCGGCCGCTATTGGACCCATAAAAGGAACACCAGAAAGTGTTAGAGCTGCGGAAACAGCTATCATAGCTACAACATCAGGATCATTTTCTCCATCGTAACTTATTACAGTAGCAAGTACTTGAGTTTCATTTTGAAACCCTTTTGCAAATAGTGGTCTAATTGGTCTGTCTATAAGCCTTGAAACCAGTGTTTCTTTTTCTGAAGGTCTTCCTTCTCTTTTAAAAAAACCACCAGGTATTTTACCAGCTGCGTATGCTTTTTCCTGATAATTTACAGTTAAAGGAAAAAAATCTAATCCTGGTTTTGGTTCATAGTCAGCAACAACAGTAGCTAGAACGGATGTTCCACCATAAGTTGCGATCACTGAACCATGAGCTTGTCTAGCAACTCTTCCTGTTTCTAAAGTTAGGGTTTTCCCACCCCATTCTAATACTTCGTTTTCTATTTTAAACATTATACGTTTTACCTATTTTTACCGATTTATATATTTTTAATAAAGGAATTTTTATTAACAAATTAAGTTAAATGTGACTTTTATCTTCTTAAACCAAGTCTTTTAATTATATCCTCATAACGCTTTTGATTTTTAGACTTTACATAATCTAATAGCTTTCTTCTTAAGTTGACCATTTTCAGCAATCCTTGCCTAGAGTGGTTATCTTTTTTATGAGTTTTAAAGTGTTCAGTGAGATTTGATATTCTCTCTGATAAAATCGCTATTTGAATTTCTGGAGAACCTGTGTCTCCATCTTTTAATGCATATTCTGAAATTACTTCTTTCTTACGTTCAGATTCAATCGACATCATTTTCTCCTTTAATTTATAAAATTTGAAAAGACCCTTTTCGGTTTTAAGCTCTCTTCAAAAAAAACTGCAATGCCTAGAGATCTTTCTCTATTCTTTACCAAGACATCACTACCATTAGGAATATAATCACTCGATATTTTTTTATTTATCGCCTGACCATGACAAAACATTTTAGCCTCTTCATCAGAGATATGTAGAGCCGGGATGTCGTCCAGCACACAATCTAAGGGAAGAAGAAAATCTTTGGCCATCCTTCCTGCGGGCGCACTATGCACTAATTTCTCTAAGGTTTCTAGAGGAAAAGCATCTTTAATATAAAATTGGCCAACTTTAGTCCTTTTTAAGCTATAAACATGACCAACAGTATCTAACTTCAATGAAATATCTCTTGCTAATGACCTAATATAAAAACCCTTTTCACAAGTTATTTCAAACTCTGCCAGTTCACTATTAATATACTTTAGTAACTTTAAATCTTGAACATTTACAGTCCTTGATTTGATTTCAAATTCTTCTTTATTTCTAGCCAACTTATAGGCTCTTTCTCCATTTATTTTTAAGGCTGAGAAACGAGGTGGTGTTTGTTCTATTTTACCGATAAAAAATTTTAAAATTTTTTTTATACTTTTTTCAATTGGTCTATGATCACTTTTTTTAATAATTTCTCCTTCTGAGTCATCGGTATCGGTTTGCTCCCCCCATTTAATAATGAATCTATATGTTTTTACTGTATTCACTAAATAAGGAATTGTTTTAGTTGCAGAATTGATTGCTATTGGGAGAACACCTGAAGCAAGAGGATCTAATGTACCAGCATGACCAGCTTTTTTTATGTTAAAACATTTTTTCACTGCATTTACAGCTTTGGCGGATGAGATATTTACAGGCTTATCAAGTATAAACCAGCCATCAATGTTGGAGTTTTTGTTCTTTGGCAAATATTATCTCTCGATATCTTTTTTAACTTTTTTTGAAGCAAAAATTTTATCCAACTTTCTTACTTCAGTAATACTGTTGTCAAATACGAAATTAATTGTAGGGACATATTTTAAATGGACGCGCTGTCCTATTTCCTTTCTTATCACTTTATTTGCTCTCTTAAATGCCTCTAAAAAATCTTCCCTTTTTTTCTCATTGAAAGGAAGAAAAAAAAATTTTACATGCCTTAGGTCTGGTGAGACATCCACATAATTAATAGTGATCATTTCATTATCTAATAGAGGCTCTTTTGTTAAGCCTCTCTGCAAAATCTCAACCAAAGCAGCTCTGAGAATCTCTTGAACTTTCATTTGTCTTTGGGAAGATTTTCCTCGCCCTAATTCAAAAGAATAATTTTTCATTTACAGTGCCTATAGCTAAATAGTCCTTTTTATTTCATCAACCTTGTAGCACTCAATCTTATCGCCGGGTCTGATGTCTTGATTATTATCAAAGGAAAGACCACACTCTTGTCCAGCATTAACTTCTTTCGCATCATCTTTGAATCTTCGAAGAGTTGACAAAAGGCCATCATAAATTACCACATCGTCTCTAAGTAATTTTGCATGCAATCCTTTTACCATCTTGCCATCTAAAACATTACACCCAGCAATATTACCTATTTTTGAGTTTTTAAAGACTTCTAAAACTTCAGCCATACCCGTTACTGTAGAGCGAAGTTCTGGATCTAACTTACCTTCTAATAAAGATTTAACGTCATCAATTAAATCATAAATTATTGAGTGATAAAGTATAGTGATACCAAATTTTTCAGCGGCTTCTTTAGCTTGATTATTCGCTCTAACATTAAAACCTAAAACAAGCGCTTTTGATGCTTCGGCTAGTGTTATGTCGCTCTCAGAAATTGCTCCAGCACCAACATGAATAACCCTACAAGAAACTTCCTCATTTCCTAAAGTTAAAAGTGCTTCTTTAATAGCTTCTGAAGACCCTTGAACATCGGCTTTTACAACAACCAAGATTTCTTTCTTTTGAGTTTGGTTAGATTTTGAAAATAACTGATCTAAATTAGCCTTAGTTAGATTAGGAGTTGGAGCCTTGGATTTTCTTTGCCTATATTCAGAAACTTCCCTAGCTCTTGAGTCACTCTCAACAACTGTTAAAATATCACCTGCTTCAGGCGTTTGGCTCATACCAAGTATTTCTATTGGATCACCAGGATAACATTCTTTTACCACTTTTCCTTGATCGTTTATTAAC
>QCGV01000021.1 GCA_003278145.1 OCS116 cluster bacterium AG-390-A19 | reverse complement strand
GCTCTTTAAAATTTGATGTAGCGACTTCATTTTCAAATCCACAGAACTTTAACCCCAACTCGTCGAGATAGTTTTTAATCTGCGGAAGAGTAAAACAATGCTCTTGTACGTGAAATATTAAGTCTCTCAGCGTACTAAGACTAAAAAAATCATACGATTCAATTAGTCGTTGATGATTCTTGTCATGTGATTCTGCAAGTGATTGTCTGAATTTTCTGATGTTATCTTCAGATATCACCACGTTCAGTTCTGAGATTTCCTTTCGAATTTCTTTAATATGTTGTCGAGCCAGCTCACTATATAAACCTATCTTCATCAAACCACCGGGCTTTAATAAATCTATGAGAACTCTCCACCCAGCAATCGGCTCATCCATATGATGAAGAACACCCATACTTTCAATGATTTCGAATTCTTTGTCCATTTGATGGAAATGTAAAATATCTCCTTGCAAATAATCTATGTTGGTAAAAGATAATTCATTAGATTTCCTTTTTGCATAAGCGAGGCTTGCAAGACTCAAATCCGCAGCAGTGACATGACAATTTGAAAAACGAGAAGCAGTTCCTATCGAATGCTGCCCCGTACCACAACCAGCAATAAGTATAGACGGAGCTGTTACATTTTTAATATTTTCGGAATGGAGCTGAAGATTCAACTCATCACAAACTTCAGCGATTGGTTTTGCCTTTATGGGAACTCCTAGTTTCACCCATCGCGGATATGGATTCTCCTCATACTGCTCCCTAACTTTAAGCGACACATCGTCTGATATTTTTTCAAACACAGGGATGTCTTGGGCTATCATTTTTTCGAGAAGTGGCTCCTCTATCAGCCTTTTCTTTACATCTTCTAAATTATCAAGAGATTCTAGCTTTTGACACCAATCGTATTTGTGTAACGGACGATAAGAAGCTAAACACAAAATCTTTATGGCTTCTGGTTGCTCTGATTGAGACACGATTTGCAAAATATTAGCTTGCAGTTCACCAATCAAATCAGTCTCTGCATTAGTTTCAATGTAAGCATAATCATTATTAAAACAATGAATAGAAAGCGTAGATAAAAAATAAATAATTTCAGGAGATACTTCAATTTTACCCAGATTTTTGAGAAGCAAACTTCGCACAGCAACAAAGAGTTTCTCAAGCTGAAGATCGGGAAGTGGACATAAACGCATCAAATGATGAAGAAGTGGAAGTTTATCTAGACTTCCAATTATGGAAATTGCTTCGATAAGATTAATAGCAGAATTTTTCTTAAGCAGTAAATTCTTGATTTGAGTATCTTGCTTTAAGAGACTTAAAATACTTCTAACCACATCCGAAGGGCGCGTAAAATTTTCGGCAGTTAACAGTTGAATTAATGGGAGATAGAGCTTGGGGTTTGATGAGTTGAATTTTACGTTTTTGATAGCGATACCGAGATTTACATAGGCTTCGGGATAGTCAGGTTTCAACGCAATCGCTTGTATGTAACTTGCTAGTGCTTCGTCTAATCTGCCTAGTTCTTGCAGCATGACGCCCAAGTTGTAGTGAGCTTCGGCATCGTCAGGGTTCAATGCTATCGCTTGTTTATAGCTTGCTTCAGCCTCATCTAATTTACCTAGTTTTTCTAGCGTAACGCCCAAGTTGTAGTGAGCATCGGCGAAGTCAGGATTGGCTTTGAGAGCAGTTTTAAATAATGGTAGCGCTGCCTCGGCTTTATTCACTGATACTGCTAATACGCCTAGATTATGGTTAGCATCAGGATGAGCTGGCTGGGACTGCAAGATTGCCCGATAAAGACGCTCGGCTTCTTGAAGCTTGCCTTCTTTATGTGCAGTAATAGCTTGCTGTAATGCTTGTTTAATAGTTAGTTCCATTAAATACTCATAAAACCTGCCCCACACATACTGCTAATATCTTTTTCTACTAGCTATAGAATGCATATTATATCTACTATAGATTTAAAGTTGAATAATTCAACATTCTTTAGGTTTAGTTGTTGTGATTAATACTGACTCTTGGCTTGTTGTTAGTTTGTTGTAACTTTTTTATAATTTATTCAATAATATCAATAACTTATAACGATGTCATTTACTCCCACTCAATGGTTCCAGGTGGTTTTGAAGTAATATCATATACAACTCTATTAATGCCCTTTACTTCATTAATAATTCTTGTACTAACATTGGCCAAAAATGACTGATCATAAGGATAGTAATCTGCTGTCATGCCATCTAAAGAGGTAACAGCTCTTAAAGCACAAACATATTCATAAGTTCTTTCATCACCCATTACCCCAACAGTTTGCACTGGCAAGAGAACAGCGAATGCCTGCCAAATTTCTTTATAGAGACCTGCTTTCTTAATTTCATCTATATAAATTGTATCCGCCTTACGAAGAATATCTACTTTATCACTTGTAATTTCACCAGGTATTCGTATTGCTAGACCAGGACCAGGAAATGGATGTCTATCAATAAAATGATCTGGTATACCTAAATCTCGTCCCAAATCTCTTACCTCGTCCTTAAATAGCTCTCTTAATGGCTCAACTAAATCCATTTTCATTCTTTCTGGTAAGCCTCCAACATTATGATGACTTTTAATTGTCACTGATGGTCCACCAATAAAAGAAACGCTTTCAATTACATCTGGATATAATGTTCCTTGAGCCAAAAAGTCAGCGCCACCAATTTTATTAGCCTCCTCATCAAAAATATCTATAAATTTAGAACCGATGATTTTTCTTTTTCTTTCAGGATCGCTAACACCATTTAGATCGCCCAGGAAATCCTCTCGAGCATCAACGTGTATCAAAGGGATATTAAAATGATCTCTGAACATGCCAACTACTTCTTCAGTTTCATTCTCTCGCATAAGACCAGTATCTACATAAATACACGTTAATTGTTTTCCTATTGCCTCATGAAGAAGAACTGCTGCGACAGAGGAGTCCACTCCACCAGATAACCCACATACTACGGTTTTATCACCAACTTGTTTTTTTATTCTTTCAATAGCAATTTCTTTAAAAGACTTAATTGTCCACTCGCCAGAACATCCACAAATATAGTGAGTAAAATTTTCCAACATTTTTGAACCATTTGGGGTATGAACAACCTCAGGATGAAATTGAACACCATAAATTCGTTTGTCCTCATTAGCTATAGCTGCAAATGGTGCATTTTCACTTTTAGCTATTACAGAAAAACCATCTGGTAATTCTGTTACTTTGTCGCCATGGCTCATCCAAACTAGCTCAGTATTATCTTCAAAATCCTTAAAAAAATCAGACTTTCCAATAAATTTTATATTTGCGCGGCCAAATTCTCGTTTTTTTGAATGCTCAACTTTTCCACCAAGTTGTGAGCATAGTGTTTGTTGCCCATAACAAATTCCTAAAACAGGAACACCTGAATTTAAAATTTCTAAAGAGACTTGAGGTGAAGAACTATCGATAGTTGAAGCAGGGCCACCAGATAATATAATACCCTTGGGTTTAATTTTTTTCAGACCCTCTTCCCATTTTGTGTATGGAAAAATTTCTGAATAAACACCACTTTCTCTAACTCTTCGTGCTATTAATTGGGTAACTTGACTTCCAAAATCTAAAATTAATATTTTTTCATTATTATTGCTGTTATTCATCTAGTTTGTCTTTTGTAGAAATATTATTACTATTCGTTTGCTCTTTTTTCTTATCTAAAGATAATTTTAACATTACTGATTCATTACAACCTGAACAGGAATTTATAAGAATTTTTAATTTTTGATTAGCTTCATCAAGTTGGTCTAAAGAAATATTATTTTCTGCACTCCAATATAATCCTTCTTTTAATAACGGATTAAATTCTAATGATTTTTTAAAAAAATTCTCTGCTTTCTTAAATTCCTGATTCTTTCTTAAGATGTTTCCAGCTACTGCCCAAGCATACGCATTTGATGGATCAGCTACTAATGCTTGCCTGGATAATAAAATAGCCTCATCTTTATCAGTTTCATAAATCAATAAAGCATTATTTGATATATCAATTGATATTTTATTTAAAGATGTTTGCCCAGACAAAATGAAAGTAAAAAAGCATAGAAAAAGAGAGAGTTTTATAATATTCAAGCTTAACCTCTAACAGGATAATTTGGTGCTTCGCGGGTAACTAAAACATCGTGGGTATGACTTTCTGTTAATGAAGCTGGAGAAATTCTTATGAATTTAGTTTTTGTTTGAAAATTCTTAATTGTCTTACAGCCTGTATATCCCATAGATGCTCTTAAACCACCTATCATTTGATGAATAATATCTTGTACTGACCCTGTATATGGAACCTGACCTTCAACACCTTCAGGAACTAATTTCTCAGTACTCCCCATATCAGATTGGAAATATCTATCAGCAGACCCTTCTGCCATTGCAGCAACTGAACCCATTCCTCTATATGATTTAAATCTTCTACCCTGATATAAGAAAATTTCACCTGGGGCTTCTTCTGTTCCTGCAAATAGAGAGCCTATCATTGCTACATCTGCACCTGCTGCTAATGCTTTAGCAAAATCACCAGAAAATTTTATGCCTCCATCAGCTATAATTGGTACTCCAGACTTATGAGCCTCATTTGCACAATCCACTATTGCTGAAAGTTGAGGCACACCAACCCCAGCAACAATTCTTGTAGTGCAAATTGACCCTGGTCCAATACCCACTTTAATACAATCTGCACCAGCATCAATTAATGATCGAGTAGCCTCTTTTGTTGCAACATTACCTGCAATTAACTGAATAGATTTTGATATTTTCTTTATTTTTTTTACAACGTCTGCGACCTGAGATGAATGACCGTGAGCAGTATCAACCACAATTACATCTACATCGGCATCAATAAGAGCCTGAGCTCTGGTTAAACCCTTTTCTCCTACCGATGTTGCTGCAGCAACTCTTAATCTGCCTTGATCGTCTTTACAGGCAGTAGGATGTAATTGAGATTTTTCCATGTCTTTTACAGTTATCAGGCCAATACATCTAAATTTTTTATCAACAACTATTAATTTTTCGATACGATGTTTATGAAGTTCTGCCTTTGCTTTTTTTTGAGTTACACCTTCACTAACAGTTACTAAATTTTCTTTAGTCATAAGCTCAGAAACTTTTTGATCTTGGTTGGATGCAAACCTAACATCTCGATTAGTGATTATTCCTTTAAGTTCTTTTGTTTTTGAGTCGGTTACCGGAATACCGGAAATATTATGGGTTTCCATAAGACTTAGGGCCTCTTTAAGGGATTGATTAGGGCTAATTGTTACAGGGTCTACAACCATACCTGACTCAAATTTTTTAACTTTTTTAACTTCGTTTGCCTGTTCTTCTATAGATAGGTTTCTATGAATGACACCAAGTCCACCTGCTTGAGCAATAGCTATAGCCATTTTTGACTCAGTAACAGTGTCCATCGCAGCAGAAATTAAAGGAATAGATAAGCTAATTTTTTTTGTAATTTTAGTTTTTACGTCTGCCTCTGCGGGCAAAACTGAAGATTTTGCAGGTTCAAGTAAAACATCATCAAAAGTAATACCTTCACGAATCTTCATATCAACTCCTTAAATAGGTTGTTGACGTCTGCTTATAACCTATCCTGAAATAAGTTCAAATAAATTTTTATAATTTTAAAATCAACCTTTAAAATCTCTTGCAATTACATATGTTTCTGGAGAGCCTTTTCTACTTGCATCAGGTTTAAAATGCTTGATTGACTTAAAATTACTTTTCAGATTAAGCAAGAGGTCTCCATGGGTTCCACCTTGAAAAACTTTTGCACAAAATATTCCGCCAGGTTTCAAAAACTCTATAGCATATAAAGCTGCGAGCTCTGCTAAAGCTTGAGTTCTAATATGATCTGTTTGTTTATGACCAGTTGTTGAAGCTGCCATATCCGATAAGACAATATCAAATTTTTCATTATTCAGTTTTTTAATTAAATTTGAAGAATTTTCATCTGATAAATCTGCTTTAAGGATAATTGCATTCTTAATATCTTCCATTTCTAAAATATCTACTGCAACTGTTACTCCACCAGCCCTATCAAGAGCAACTTCTGTCCAGCTTCCTGGAGCAGCTCCTAAGTCTAAAACTGAATTACCTTTTTGAAAAATATTAAATTTTTCATCTATCTGAATAATTTTATAAGCAGCTCTAGATCTTTTTCCTTCAGCCTGTGCCTGTCTAACATAAGGGTCATTAATTTGTCTTTGAAGCCAACGAGTAGAAGAATTTTTTCTTCTTCTGGCAGTTTTAACTACTTCTTTTGTTGTTCTAAATATTTTTTCTTTTTTAGTCATATTTTTATCTTATATGCTATTGTAATTAAGGAAAATTAATAAACTCAAAATAATATAATTAGAAATATGATACCTGTCGATAATTCCTCTAGTTTTGGTCAATATGAACCGAATTTTATCGTTAAAGTAATTATCTATATTACGAGAAATATTGGAACCAATTGGTTTTCTAAAAGGTTAATTTTTTTATTTAGAAAAATTGCTATTTTGCTCTCGAAAGATTGTATAGATACTAACTTATTTGGTGCAAAATTAAGACTTTATACAAAAGGAAATGTTAGCGAAAAAAGGGCTCTTTTTTCTCCACAAATTTTTGAAAAAGACGAGAGAGACTTCATTAAAAGTAGGTGTAGGGATAATTCTATCTTCATAGACATTGGGTCAAATATTGGATTATATTCGTTTTCAGTTGGTAGTGTTTATAAAGAATTCAAAAATACTAAAATTTTTTCAATTGAACCACATCCATCTCTTTTTCAAAGACTTAAGTACAATGCCTTACAAAATAAAGATATTCCAATTAACCCTAGAGAAATTGCCCTTATGGATAAATCAGGGGAATTTAAATTAGACGCTCCAGATGAAAATTTAGGACAAGGCAAAATATCAAATTCTGGCAAACATACGGTTATTGCAAAAAATTTAATTGATTTTATCAAAGATGAAAAAATTGAAAATATTTCAGCAATGAAGATAGATGTAGAGGGAAATGAAGAAAGTGTTATCATTCCATTTATAGAAAATACAAATAAAAAATTACTTCCATTAATAATTATTATCGAAAATAATAAAAGTTCATGGAAAACTGATTTGATTAAATTATTAGAAGAAAAAGGATATTTGATAAAAAAGAAAACAAGGATGAATTATATTTTAGAATTAACAGTATAATTGGTAATCCTTTATGAAAATCTATTGGAGAAGAATTTGGCAGAATATAAATC
>QCGV01000020.1 GCA_003278145.1 OCS116 cluster bacterium AG-390-A19 | reverse complement strand
TGAGCGATCAGTATTTTTTATTTCGGATGAAATTTGAACTGGCTTTAATTCATTAATAGCTTCTGCAGACTCTTTGATTAATTTCCTATCTAAAATTTCATAAATATCATGATCTTGTTCTTCACTTCTATATATTGTATCACCATCCCAAGGGTCTGGTTTATAGAATAATTTCTCAAAATCCATACCTTGAGTTTTCCAATGTTTTACAGCTTCATCAGTATCTAAGAATTGTGTTTGACCAATCATTTCATCAAAAGTCTTAAAACCCATTTTACTCATATAAGATCTTGCTTCTTCAGCAACAAAGAAGAAGAAATTGATTACATGTTCTGGTTGCCCATTAAAAAGCTTTCTAAGTTCTGGGTCTTGAGTTGCTATTCCTACTGGACAAGTATTTAAATGACATTTTCTCATCATTATACATCCTGATGCAATTAAAGGAGCTGTAGAGAAACCAAATTCATCTGCGCCTAACAGAGCCGCTACAACAACATCACGACCAGTTTTTAATCCTCCGTCTGCCTGTACTGTTATTCTTGATCGAAGACCATTTATAACCAGTGTTTGATGAGTCTCAGCCAGCCCAAGTTCCCAAGGACTTCCTGCGTGCTTAATTGATGTAAGGGGGCTCGCTCCAGTTCCACCTTCAAATCCTGAAATAGTAACATGATCAGCCTTAGCTTTTGAAACTCCTGCAGCAACTGTGCCTACACCAACTTCAGACACTAACTTAACAGATATATCGGCAGATGGATTGGTATTTTTGAGATCATAAATTAGTTGTGCTAAATCTTCGATCGAATAAATATCGTGGTGAGGAGGAGGGGAAATTAGGCCAACACCTGGTGTTGAAAATCTCACACTTGCTATAGTTTTATCAACTTTATGTCCAGGAAGTTGTCCGCCTTCTCCAGGTTTAGCACCTTGCGCCATTTTAATTTGTATCATATCGGAGTTTGCCAGATATTCAGCTGTAACCCCAAATCTGCCAGATGCAACCTGCTTAATTGATGAACGCATAGAGTCACCGTTTTCCATAGTAAGGAAACGATCTGCTTCCTCGCCTCCTTCTCCAGTATTAGATCGACCTCCGATTCTGTTCATTGCAATGGCAAGGTTAGTATGGGCTTCTCTACTAATTGATCCAAAAGACATAGCCCCTGTTGCAAAACGTTTAACAATTTCTTTTGCTTCTTCAACCTCTTCAATTGCAATTGGTTTTTTTGAAAAATCTTCAGCTTTTTTAATTTTAAAAAGCCCTCTTAATGTCATTAATTTTTCATTCTGTATATTTAGAGAGTCTGCATATTTTTTATATGTATCAGAACTATTTGAACGAACAGCATGCTGAAGATCTCTAACAGTATCGCTTTCCCAAGAATGTTTCTCACCTCTTAAACGAACAGCATACTCTCCACCAACATCAAGTAAGTTTTCAAGTCCAGAGACTTTAGAGAAAGCATCATTATGTCTTGAAATTGTTTCTTTCTCAATTTCCTCTATACCAAGTCCCTCAACTAAGCTTGAGGTACCTGTAAAAAATTCATCAATAAATTCAGTTGAAAGACCGATTGCATCAAATATTTGGGCACCACAATAAGACTGGTATGTACATATCCCCATTTTCGACATAACTTTTTTAATCCCTTTTCCAAGAGCTTTTATAAAGTTTTCAATAGCTTTCCTTTGATCTGAATTTACTGCAAGATTTTCAACAACCTTCATTGCTAACCATGGATGAATTGCATCAGCGCCATAACCTGCCAAACAACAGAAGTGGTGAACTTCTCTGGCTTCACCAGTTTCTATTATTAGTCCAGCAGAAGTTCTTAAGCCTTTCTCTATTAAGTATTGGTGAACTTTAGATGTAGCTAAAAGGGAAGGAATAGGCACCTTTTTCTCAGTTATAAATTTATCAGACAAAACAATAATTGTTTTTCCATTGTTAATTGCCTTCTCAGCTTTTTCACAAATAGCTTTTAAAACATTATCTATATTTTCACCTTCTGCTTTAAAAGTAATATCAATAACTTCTGACGAGATAAAAGAGTTATTACTATTTGATAAATTCTTAATTTTATTGGCATTGTTTTCATCTAAAATTGGGGTATCAATTTTTATAAACTTTGAGACTTCTTTTTGATCTAAACTTAATACATTTGGTCTAGGTCCAATATAATTGTTCAAGGCCATAACCATCTCTTCTCTAATAGGATCAATAGGTGGATTTGTTACTTGAGCGAATTTCTGTTTGAAATAAGTAAACATTGGTTTTGACTTTAGTGAGAGAGGTGCGATAGGTGTATCTGTTCCCATGGAACCGGTTGCTTCCATACCGCTTGCAATCATTGGATTTATAAGAAATTTTTCATCTTCCTGAGTATATCCAAAAGCTTTTTGGAGTTCTTTTAATGAGTAATCACTCTCAAAATTATCATCTGAATTTGGAATATCATCAATATTTAATTGATTTAATTTTAAAAGTTTTCCCCATGGCCTTTTGCTAGCAACATTATTTTTAATTTCTTGGTCATTAATCATAGCTCCTTTTTCGAGATCAATAAGAAGCATTTTTCCTGGTTCTAGTCTCCATTTAGACTTAACCTTAGACTCATCAATAGGAATTAAACCCATTTCAGAAGCAAAAATAACTTTATCATCTTCAGTTATTAAATACCTTGCTGGCCTGAGACCGTTTCTATCAAGCAATGCACCAATTTGTTTGCCATCGGTAAAGGCAATATTAGCTGGGCCATCCCAAGGCTCCATAATAGGCGCATGATACTCATAAAAACTTTTTAGATTTTTATCCATTATATCATTATTTTGCCAAGCTTCCGGTATCATAATTAGCATTGCTTCAGAAATAGAGTATCCTCCACGAACAAGAAGCTCTAATGCATTGTCAAATGATGCGCTATCGGATTGACCCTCCTCAATTATTGGCCAAATTTTATTAAGATCATTTTCTGAAAAAGAGGGCGATGCCAAATTTTTATGACGAGCATTCATCCAATTTATATTACCTCTAACAGTGTTTATTTCACCATTATGACAGAGCATTCTGAATGGCTGAGCCAAACTCCAGGTTGGAAAAGTATTGGTTGAAAATCTTTGATGAATTAAAGCAAAAGAAGATTCAATATCGCTATCAGTTAAATCTTCGTAAAAACCAAGTTTCTCTCCAAGACCACCAACTTGATCTGCTAATACCATTCCTTTGTATAAAATTGTTCTTGATGAAAGTGATGGAATATAAAAACCTTCTTGAATTTGGTTTGAAATCTCTAAAACTTCTTTTTCTATGCATCGTCTTAAGATATATAATTTTTTCTCAAAATCATCTTGAGATTTTTCGTTATCTGGTCTTTCTAAAAATAACTGATAAACAATTGGGGTTGAAGGCAAGACAGACCAACCAAGTTCTTTTGTATAGGTTGGGCATAATCTCCAACCCAAAATATTAATTTGTTCTTTTAAACAAACTTCTTCTATCAATGATTTAATTTTCTTTTCATCATTTTCATTATTAGGAATGAATATTACACCAACTCCATATTCACCAGATTTTGGAATTGAAAAACTATTTGAAACTTTCTTTTTTAAGAACTTATGAGGAATTTGAATTAATAATCCCGATCCGTCACCAGCTTTTGGATCCGCACCAACCGCACCTCTATGTTCAAGATTGCAAAGCATAGCCAGACCTTTTTCAACAATGTCAAATGAAGGTCTATTTTTTATATCTAGAACAAGACCTACACCACAAGCGTCGTGCTCATTTACTGGATTATATAGTCCTTGAGCTTTTGGTAATCCAGCTATTTTAAATTTTGTTTTTTTAGACATAAAATCATCCGCCTTTGACTGCTCTTCTAAAATAAAAATGTTAATTATTATTATTTTGATAAAGAAACTAAATTTCTAAGGTGTACGTATATACAGAAAAGATTCAATGATTGCAACCTAGTGTTGTATAAATACAACAATTGATAATCATTCTCAACATAACTTATTGAATTAATTAGATCAAATTATTTTTAGTAATTTCTTTATGGCCTGAGTCCAAATTTGGTTTTGCCTTTTTTTCGAAGTTTAGATGTTAAATTTACAAACTCTGATAAGTATTTTCTAGTATCTCTAGGGTCGACTATTTCTTCTGCAATAAATGCTTCAGCTGTACGAAAAGGTGATCTGACTTTTTCCATTTTTTCTTCTATTTCCTTTAATAATAATTCTGGGTTATCTGATTTCTCTAGATCAGATTTGTAGGCAGCTTCAATCCCTCCTTCAACCGGAAGCGATCCCCAATCACCTGATGGCCAAGCAAATCTATAATGATATCTGGACGCATTCATATGAGCGGCACCAGCAACTCCGAAAACTTTTCTAATTATTACCGAACACCAAGGAACGGTTGCTTGATATACTGCTGCTAATGCTCTTGCTCCATGCCGAATTGTGGCCTGTTTTTCAGATTGAAGGCCAATTAAAAAACCTGGATTATCAACTAAATTAATAACAGGTAAATGAAAAGTTTCTGCTATATCTATAAAGCGAGTTACTTTATTTGAAGAGTCAGCTGTCCATCCCCCGCCATAATAATAAGGATCTCCAGCTAACAATGCTACTGGCCATCCATCAACTCTTGCAAGGCCGGTAATTACTGATTGGCCATAATTTTTTCCAACTTCAATAAAACTTTTTTTGTCTACAAGAGTATTTATAATTTTTCTCATCTTATAAATTTTTCTTCTATCTTTTGGTATGGCCTCCAATAGCCATTCATCTTTTCTTTCAGGATCATCAGTTATTTCTCCTCTTTGCGGCAGTTCATAAACTGATTGAGGAAGATAAGATAAAATTTTCTTTGTTATTTCAAATGCTTCATCTTCACTTTTTACAAAAATATCAACCGCACCATTTTTAGAATGAATTTCTGATCCACCTAATTCTTCCTTAGTTAGGTCTTGCCCCAATCTCTTAACTACAGGAGGTCCTGCAACAAATAATTGTGACACATTTTCAACCATAATAGAAAAATGACTTGTGACTAATCTTGCTGCCCCTAATCCAGCAACAGGGCCTAGTCCTAGCGCAATGACTGGAACCGTTGAAAGATTATCAATCACCCATTCCCAACCAGGATTGGCAGGTATATAAGTTCTTGAGTCAGTATCAATAGATTTTACAGATCCTCCTCCACCTGTTCCTTCAATCAACCTTATAAGAGGAAGTTGAAGTTCATTGGCCATTTGCTCGGCCATAATCTGCTTCTCTCTTATAGATGCGTCAGCAGCACCTCCGCGGACAGTGAAATCATCACCGCCAATTACAACATTTTTTTTATTAATTTTTCCTCTTCCAACAATAAAATTTGCTGGTGTAAAATTTTCTAAATCACCTGCTTTAGTATATTGAGCATTACCAGCAATTTTTCCAATCTCATGAAAACTATTATCATCTAGGAGTTTTTCAATTCTCTCCCTAATATTAAGACGATTATTTTCTTTTTGTTTTTTTAACTTTTCAGCACCGCCCATTTCTTCAGAAAGTTTCTCTCTTTTTCTTAATTCATCTATTTCCTTTTTCCAGCTCATAATTAACTCTTTTTGAAAACCCAATTTTGTATTGGTTTAGAAATCAAAATTAATAACAAACCAAAGCAGGATCCTATTATTGCAATTTGATTAAATAGACCTGGCATAGAAGACAAGCCATCATTAGTCGCTTGTCCAGAAATTAGACCTGCTAGAATTGCACCAAGGGAAGATGCTAAAAACCAAACCCCCATCATCTGACCAATAAATCTTTTTGGTGATAAAGATGAAATTGCTGCAAGACCAATTGGGCTTAAGATAAGTTCTCCAATTGTATGAAAAAGATAAGTTAATAATAACCATTTTGCTCCAGCAAGTCCTTCACTAAGAGCTACTTGGGCTCCTATAGATATTATAATAAAACCGATAGCCATAAAAATTAAACCTAATCCAAATTTAAAAGGCAAACTTGGATCGAGCATTTTTTTTCCTAAAAAAATCCAAAGGTAAGACATGAATGGGGCTAAAATTACTACAAATAAAGGATTTAAAATCTGTAACCAGCTTGCAGGATATTCCCAGCCAAATATAATTCTATCAGTGTATTCTTTTGCAAAAATATTAAAAGAACTTCCCCCTTGATCAAACCCTGACCAAAATAATGCGGCTCCAATAAAAAGAATAAAAATCATTATAACTTTCTTTTTCTCATTCTCATTTAATTGGCCAAGAAAATAAATATATAAAAAATAAATGAGACTAATTGATGCAATTATTAAAGTTAAAATATTTGCTAATGGTATTGGATTTATTGACCATAAACCTGTCAATCCAGAAAAAATAAAGATTAAAATTAATAGAGAGATAATTATTGTAATTTTTTTATAAGTATTTTTTTTATCTAGACTGATTATATTGGTTGGCTTCAGTCCAATATCGCCTAGTGACTTTAAATTGAATTTATATTGTAAAACACCAAGTAGCATTCCAATACCAGCTGCACCAAATCCATAATGCCAACCAATATTTTCTCCAAGATATCCGCATATAAAGAAACCTAAAATACTTCCAATATTTATTGACATGTAAAAAATAGTAAAACCTGAATCCTTCATCGAGGGATTATTTTCATACAAACCGCCAACTATTGCTGATATATTTGGTTTTAATAAACCAGTGCCCAATACAACTAGGATTAAGCCAAGATAAAAGAAATTCATATTTGGTACTGCTAATGATAGATGGCCAAACATAATTACAATTCCACCAAAAAGAATTGTTTTTTGTTGACCAAGAAGATTATCTGCTATCCATCCCCCTGGTAAAGCCATTAAATAAACTGCAGCAGCATAAATACCATAAATAGCACTTGCGGATGCATTGCTAAAATCTAGTCCACCGTTGCTAATTGACGCGGTCATAAAAAGAACTAAAATTCCTCTCATTCCATAATACGACATTCTCTCCCACATTTCAGTGAAAAATAGAGTTCTTAGTCCGATTGGATGTTTTGAAGTGCTCACAGTTTACCTCTTTAAGAAATTATTAATTTTAATATCAAATATTAAGTTCTTACAATATAAATAGGATCTTGCCTAATTTTAGACAATATATTTGTGTTATATTAATATGCATTTGAATTAAAATTTTTAATTATAAGTTTTACAATAAATACATATATAATGTAAGAAAGTGATACAGATATATATTTACCGTTAAAAAAAAATTTTATTCTTATAAATAAAAGTTTGAGATTTTATGAGAATGCCTATAATAAGGATAAAATAATATTACTGTAATTTTTATGTTTGAATATTTTATTGACAATAACTATTCATACTAAGAAATTGTGTATTAGCTTTTTTAAAAGAAGCTTGAACAGGGAGAGCATATAATGAACGGACAAAATTTACTATCACCCCAAAATGATAAAGATAGAGATCTTAGTTTTGATGATAAAAATTTAGTTAAAATTTCTCGTAGTAAATTAGGCTATTTTAGTGCCATTACTCTACCACTCATCCTGGCTGCTTGTGGCGGCGGAGGCGGAGGAGGCGGTGCTGTAAGTCCGACTCCTGATGACGGTGGAAGTTCTGGTGGAGGTTCTGGTTCTGGTGGAGGTTCTGGTTCCGGTGGAGGTTCATCTACAGCTGGTACTAATGCGAATGCTGGACGATATACAGCGACTGCTGAAGCTGATACTTTTATATATGACGTAACTTTTGCAACAAGTGGGTCCGTCACTTCTGCATCTGATGGCAATGTTATAATTTCAGATTTTGATGTTAATAATGATGTTCTTGTGCTTAGAGGTGCGGGTGCTCCTTCAAGCTTCACATCAGGTGGATCATCTAACGTTGATGTTGCTACTAATATTGATGGCGACACAATTATTTCACTTGGAAGTGATAATGATTCAACTGGTACTATTACCCTTAAAGGTGTGTCTGGTAATGTTACAATAAATACATCATCTGATGCTGCAGATTCGGGCGCTCCAGTGGTTGATCTATCGAGTGGTACTGTTACAGCTGCAGATGCTGGTGAAGTTTTTGAATATTCAATTAAATTTTTAAATGGTGTTCCAGTTGCTATTGATGGAGATGTTATAATTTCTGGTTTTGATGCAGCAGTAGATAGAATTGTTCTAAAATCCGAAACACTACCTGCTGGTTATGCTAAAGATGATTTGTTAAACACAATTGGTGTTGATGTTACTACTGGAATTGATGAAACTAGAATTGATTTTGGCGCTGGCGCATCTGGTGAAAGTGCTTCTATTACTTTAGGTGGTATTTCTGACAATGATTTATCTTCAATTGACTTAGTATTCTCAATTTCATCTCCAGCAATTGCAGGAACCCGAGTTGATATTGACTCAGATACTGTTGCTGCTTCTTCTGATAATGAAACATTTGTTTACGATGCAGTTGCAAGCGGAAGTGATGTAGTTGGATCTGATGGTAATGTAACTATTTCGGGATTTAGCCTAGCTAATGATAAAATTATTATTTTAGGATCTGGAATTGCCAGTGGGTATGACTTGAGTCAATTTAAAGCATCTACTGCTCAAGACTATGTTGTAGATGAAATCAATAATCAAACAGTAATTTATTTTGCACCTGATGCTGATGGTAATAGTTCAACATTAACATTGGATGGTGTTGCTGATACTGACGGTACATTAAATATTG
>QCGV01000019.1 GCA_003278145.1 OCS116 cluster bacterium AG-390-A19 | reverse complement strand
GGCTGCTGCTAAAAAGGTTGTTGAAAAGAAAGTTATAAGTAAAAAAGAAGAATTTTTACCAGAACAATATGTTGTTTATCCCTCACATGGTATTGGACAAATTCTAGAAATAGAAAAAAAAGAAATAGCAGGTCAAATGCTTACAATGTATGTAATAGAATTTGAAAAGGAAAAAATGATATTAAGAGTTCCAATAGAAAAAACTAAAGAAATTGGAGTAAGGAAAGTCTCAACAAAAAATCAACTAAAAGAAATTTTTGAAATACTGACTGGAAAAGCTAAAATCAGAAGAACTATGTGGAGTAGAAGAGCTCAAGAGTATGAGGCTAAAATAAATTCAGGTGATATAAAACTTCTCACAGAGGTGGTAAGGGATTTATTCAGGAGTGATAGTCAACCTGAACAATCTTATTCAGAAAGACAATTATATGAAGCTGCTAGAGAGAGATTATCAAGGGAAGTAGCTGTTATAGAAAAAACTGATGAGCAAAAAGCTATTGAAAAAATGGAAACTATATTAAATAATTCAAATGGTAGAAATGAAGAAATAAATACTGAAGATTAAAAATAGTTTCTTGCAGGGGAGATTTGTTGGGTCATCAAAGAAAAAAATTAATTAGTCTAGCCAAAAGATTATTAAATCATAATTTAAATGGTTCTACAGACCAGGCTGATAAAATCATGATCAAAAAAGTAAATGACTATATTGATGATGATATTATTAGCTCAGAAGTCAGTAAAATTTTTTATGATCATCCTGTGCCAATAGCGCTAAGTGCTGAACTTAAGAAAAAGAATTCCTATAAGGCCACTAAAGCAATTGACACCCCTCTACTTATAACAAGAGGCGAAGATGGGGTTGTGAGAACCTTTATTAATATATGCAAACACAGAGGTGCACCTGTTTGTCCAGAGGGTAGAGGAGAAAAATCAAAATTTAACTGTACCTATCACGGATGGATGTATGATAATAAAGGTAGTCTAATAAATATTTTCAAGTCAGATACTTTTGGTGATATTGATACAAAAAATATAAAATTAACTGAATTATTTTGCGAAGAAAAATCTGGATTTATCTGGGCATGCCTAAACCCAGATGTTAAATACAACCTCTCGGACTGGATGAATGAATTTGAAACTGAATTGGATGATATAGGCTTAAAAAATTGGTATATTTTTAAAAGTACAACTCTAAATGGACCTAGATGGAAAATATGTTGGGATGGTTATCTTGATGGTTACCATCATCATATGGTTCATCCTGAAACAGTAGGTAAAAATACAATTGTCAACCTTATTGCTCATGATACATATGGTCCTCATCAAAGGTTTGCTTTTGGTTTAAAAAATATTAACGAATTATCTAAAATTGATGAAAAAGATTGGGAACCTGAAAATCACATTAGGCTTATTCATACTATTTTTCCAAATGGATCAGTTTCGGCAATTCAAAATCAACATTGTTTAGTGAGTATTGTATTCCCAACCCCTGATTTAAAGGGAACTATTACTACTCAATATATCTTATGTTTAAAAGAACCTAAGACAAAAGAGCAAATTAAAGAAGCAGAAGATTTTTCAGAATTAGCAAGGAAAGCCATAGTGGATGAAGACTATCCAATGAATTTCAAGATTCAAGACTCTATTAATTCCAAAGCTAATAAAGAATTCATATTTGGTAGAAATGAACCTATTCAGCAACATTATCACAAATGGGTTGATAAATTATCATCAAAGTAAATGATCTATTTTAACTAATGCTTGACTAAGTAATTGTTTTTCATTCAAAATAAGTTATGGAGGGAGTAATATGAGTAATACAAAAGAAGTTTTTAATCCTGAGTACAATCCTAATGGGGCTGAAGGATCTTTAGATACAAATAAATTACCATGGATACCATTAAGGAATGTTGATGGTTTATCTATAAAACCAGTAAGAGCAAGTTCCGAGAGTGGAATGTTTTCGCTAATTTTTAAGTTAGATGCTAATTCAAGTTTTCCTACCTCAATTTATTTAGGTGGAATGGATTTATTAGTTTTATCTGGACAACTTAGTTACGAACAAGATGGAGAGGAAAGTATTTTAGCTCCAGGAACATGGGGTTTTATTCCTGCCAACTCGAAGGTTAACTCTATAAAAGCAATTGATGATTGTGAAGTATTGGCAAATTTTTATAGTGGGGTAGCATTTCTTGATGAAAAGGATTCAATAAAATCAATTTTAACAAGCATTGATATACTTCAATTAGCAAAAAATAATAAAATTCCATTAGTACCTAATTCAAGTGCAGAATGTTGGGAGCGTGGTCCTGAGGAAGCTTATGATGGACCATCAGAGCCACTTACGATAGCATCTTCAAATGCTAAGGCCCTGGTAAGCTCTGAGTCAGGATCAGTTATATCATCTAATGTTACTCATCCTCACTTTGTAGATACTAGAGAAATTCCTTGGCTTGTAATGCCTTCAATGCCTGATGTGGGTTTAAAATTATTAAGAGTAAGTGAAGAAACTGGATTTGTTTCAATGATTGTTAAACACAATGGTGTTGCTCTTCCTCACACTCATATTGGTGCAAGTGATTTTCTAGTCTTAAATGGTGCTTTGGGTGTTCGTTCTGGACCACCTGAAGGTTATGGACCAGGTATTTGGTTTTATGAGCCAGCTGGAGCAAGACATGAAGCTACCCAAAGAGTTACTGATGAAGACTTGATTTATACTGCAAATATATATGGTCCATTAATTTTTGACTCTGGTCCAGGAACTCCTGTCGAAGCAGTTGTATCTTGGTTAGACTATAAAACTATGGCTGAAGAATCTGACGTTAAGTTAGCTCCTAACACTAATTTAAATGATACTAGCTTATTAGCTTGGGCGCCTCTTTAAGGCTTTATAATTTATCAAAATACTTGATTTTTTGATCTTGTTTATAATTTGAATTTGTGGTCCCGTAGCTCAGCAGGATAGAGCACCAGATTCCTAATCTGGGGGTCACAAGTTCGAATCTTGTCGGGATCACCAATAAGTTAATTAAGTCTAATGAATATTCTAATAACCAGAACTAAAAGAAAAAAGACAATATCTATACAAGTTAAAAATGGAAATATAGAAGTAAAAGCGCCATTTGGTTTAAACCAAAGCTATATAGAGTCTTTTATCCAAAAAAAAGAAAAATGGATTAAAAATAAAATTGATCTCCAAAAGTCTATTAAAGAACCATCAGAGAAAAAATTTATCGAAGGGGAAATTTTTAAATTTCTAGGTGAAGATTTGATACTTAAAATTAATATTGGTAATAAAAAAGAAGCCTATATAGAAAATGAATTTCTTTATTTAACTATAAATAATAAAGATAATAATAAAGAGAAAATTAAAAAGAAAATGGAACTCTTTTATAGGGGCTCATCAAAAAAGATTTTAGAGGAAAAAACTTTTAGTCAGGCTAAAAAAATGAATTTATACCCAAAAAAAGTTAAAGTTAGATCATATAAAAATAGATGGGGAAGTTGCGCATATAATGGTGATATTTCTTATAATTGGAAACTAATAATGTTACCCGAAAAAATAATAGACTATGTTATAGTTCATGAATTATGCCATTTGATTCACTTCAATCATTCTAAGGATTTCTGGAGAGAAGTTATTAAGATAATTCCAAATTACAAAGATAGCAGAGAATGGCTTAGGTCAAATCAATATTTATATAATTGGTAATAATTTTAAAGACAGATATCAGACTGAAATTTAAAGAGGGATAATATGAAAAAAAGAAAACTAGGACAAACGGATTTAGATGTAAGTGAAATTTGTTTAGGAACTATGACTTGGGGAGAACAAAATACTAAACAGGATGGTTATGATCAAATGGACTATGCATTGGATATGGGAATAAATTTCTTTGACACAGCTGAGATGTATGCTGTACCTCCAAAAAAAGAAACTCAAGGTTCAACTGAAAAAATTATTGGATCATGGTTTAAAGAAAGAAAATCTAGGGATAAAGTTATACTTGCCACAAAAGTCTCAGGCAGATCACCATTGAACTGGCTAAGAGACAACGAAAAGCCTACCGAACAGTCAAGAGATCAAATTTTTGAGGCAATTGATAAAAGTCTCTCTAGGCTAGGAGTTGATTATATAGATCTTTATCAACTTCATTGGCCTGATAGACCAATGAATTTATTTGGAGGAAGTATTAATTATGAGCATATTGATCAACCATCAAATGAAATTAGTGAAATTCTTGAGTCATTAAATGATTTAGTCAAAATAGGAAAAATACGATACATAGGATTATCGAATGAAACGCCATGGGGAACAATGAAATTCCTTCATCACTCAAATATTTCATCTACACCAAGAGTTCAGTCCATCCAAAATGCATATAACCTTTTAAACAGAACATTTGAAATGGGTGGTTCAGAAATCGCGCATAGAGAAGATGTAGGATTATTAGCATACTCTCCACTTGCTCAAGGTTACTTAACTGGAAAATATCAAAATGGAAAGCTTCCAAAAGGGTCTAGAAAAGAGCTCTTTAATAGACTGCAAAGATATGAAGGTCCATACGCTGAAGATGCAATCGAAGACTACCTATCGATTGCAAAAAAATATAGTATTGATCCATCTCAATTAGCTAATCAATTTGTTACAACAAGACCTTTTGTAACATCGAATATTATAGGTGCAACTAGTATGGAACAGTTAAAGTTGGCAGTTACCTCAATTGAAGTTAATCTAACTGAAGAAATTGAGAAAGAGATTGAAAAAGCCTTTCAAAAGCATGGAAATGTAGCTTCTTAAAATATTATTCAATCGAAAATAATAATAATGCATTACCTGGCATATGATTGTATATGCCATAACCAGAATTTATTGCCATAAAACCATTCCTAACAGAAGGACCTGATCCACTAAAACTACCACCTGAAGCTGAAGTTCCGGAAATACTCTCATATTCTCCTAAAGAGTTAAAACTCCAGAGAATATCGCCATTATTTTTATCGTAAACTCTTATCATTCCATCCAGATGACCAGCTATAACTGCACCAGGTACAGCCGTAACCGCAGCAGAAATTCCTGGATCACAATTGGTATCTATTTCCTTGCATTCCTTGTCAGTAATAGTAGACCACAAAATTTCACCAGTTTCTGTATTTAATGAATGCATACCAGGTTTTCTATTTAACCATACTTTTCCATCTTTAGTATCTTTCATATCATTTAATGGGACATATAAAGTCTTTCCCTCAGAGGCCATTCCAAAATGGATACCTCCCTGGGTTCCTCCACCTGAGATAGCTTTTGACCAAATAATTTCACCTGTATCAGGATCTATACCATAGACAGAACCAGATTTCTGACCAGCAACTAAGATATCCTTATTACCTAAGTCAATTAAAATAGAACTTGCTGAATAATCCATATCTGGACCATTCTCCTCTGGACAGTTTGGTAAACCTTTACCCATACAAGCAAGATTCCAAGCATCACCAGCTAATGTCTGTCTTCTCCATACTTCTTCACCTGTATCGATATTATAAGCTATAATTGCATCAGAAGAGTCATCTGCTGGGGTTGAATAGTTTTCACCAGTTCCAATGTAAACATATCTTCTCTTTTTATCTACATTAGGTGATGTCCATATTGGTGCCCCTGATGGTCCAAACATTCTTGTACCAACTGATGTTGTACCTGAATATTTTGCAGGTACAGGGATCGAATATTTCTTCCATAGAGTTTTTCCGGTACTGGCTTCAACCGCCAAAAGTCCACCCCTAAAAGTACAACACTCATAATCATCATTAAATGCAGGAATAACTTCTAGGCCAGAAACTGGAATAAATAAAACATCTTCAAATTTTGCTGAAGTGGCCGTCCTTGTTGCGTTAGGGTGATCATCAGTTTTTATTTTCCATATTAATTCACCAGTTTGTGCGTCAAGAGCATACTCATTTGCAAGTATATCACCAAAATAAATGTATGGACGCTTTTCTGGTTTTTTACCATTTTTCCACTCATCCATTATTATTCCTGTTCGGACCTCTGCAGATGCAGAAAAGTTCCATTTCACACAGCCAGTTTCAACATCTAATGCATATATATCGCCAGATTGACTACCAACAAAAATCGAACCCATTGCAAAAAGTGGCTGGGATCTAGCTCTTTGAGAATATGGGAAACCAAAAGCCCATTTAAGCTTTAAATTTTTAATATTTTTTGAGTCAATTTTTCCAGTGTCTTTTGGAACAAATCTAGTTGTATTATATCCCCAACCGTAGGGTGCTGGAGCTTCTCTTAAATCAAATTTCATCCTATTATTTTCGCAATAATTAAGCTCCGCTTGTTTAGGAAAATCTTTTCTATCTTTTCTAACAATATACTCAACAATTTGTATTTTTTCTTCTTCTGATAAATGTGCAGATTGCTCTGCCATAATACCATCATTTATTGTTCTCAATAGGGCTTGAGGAATAAGCATTTCAAGCCAATTAGATGCTGGTGCTTTTTCAATTGAACCATCATGACAAATTGCACAATTTTCTTGATATAATGCGTTACCAGGGTGCGTTTCTGGATCAATAGTTATTTCTCTAACTATAAGCTCATCAGTAGATTCTCTTACTTGAGCATTTTCATCTATTACATAATCCTGTTTATTTTCTGAAGCCTCTAAACTTAAGAAAGTTAAAAAAATAAAATTAAAAAATAAAATAAATAGTCTCATTTTAAACCCCATAATTACAGAATACTATGACATAATAAAATAATAATCCATTACAAATTCTATGGTATTATTAAAAAATTATTTAGGTAAAAAATGAACGATAAACTTCCAATTAGTTGTTTTATAATTGCTCAAAATGAAGCTGACAGAATAACCAAAACAATAGAGTCTGTTAAAGATCTTGTTAACGAAATTATTGTTATAGACTCTGGATCAACAGATGGTACGCAAGAAGTAGCGGAGAACCTAGGGTGTAGAGTTCTCTATAATAAATGGAATGGTTTTGGTCCGCAAAAACGTTTTGGTGAAGATTGTGCCAAAAATAAATGGTTGCTTAATCTTGATGCAGATGAATATTTGTCAAACGATCTTCAAATAGAAATAAGAGATCTATTTTCAAAAAATTTAGAGTCAAATTTTTATTCTATGGAGGTTATCCCTATCTACCCAAATTGGAAAAGGCCCAGATGGTTTTCAGCACACCATCTTTGTGTGAGACTATATAATATTGATTTTGGAAGATTTTCTGATTCAGAGGTTCATGACTCAGTAGAAACAAATTTAAACAGAGTTATAAAACTTAATAATCCTATATTACATAAATCAGTAAGATCATTTACTCATCTGATTAAAAAAGAAGATGATTATATAAAAATGCAAATTGACTCTTTAAAAAAGAAAAATAAATTAATTTTATTTTTAAGGTTAATTTTTGAGTTTCCACTGAGCTTTATTAAATACTATTTTATTAGAAGGCATTTTACAGGTGCATTAACAGGACTTCTAACGGCTTTAATTTTAGCTTTTTTTAGATGGAAAAGAATATATCTTTTTTTTAAAAAACTTAAATAATTTATTTAAAATTAACTATCATCATTCCAGTAATTACTAATGAAACTCCAAAAAATTTCCATAGATTTATAGGTTTCACCTCAAAAGCCATCAAACCAAAATGATCTAAAATAAGAGACATAATTATTGTACCGGTAATAAATGTACTTACATATGTGGCTGCCCCAATTTTAGGAGCAATTAATATAGCACCGAAAACAATACATGCACCCATCAAACCACCTGAAAAAGACCATATGGGAGCCTTTTTAAGATCAACTATATTTGGAATAGAAGGTTTTAAAAAAATTAATATTATTGAAAATATTATAACTCCGCCTAAAAAACTTATAAAAGCAGCTTGAGATGGATGCGATAGATAATTCGATAAAGTAGAATTAACGCCAGTTTGAATTGGTCCTAATGTTCCAAGTAGGATTACAATAAGAATTAAAATTATTTTATATTCCATGATTATCTTTAAAAAATTTTGTTAAAGTTTTAATTCTTTATTTTGTATTTTCTCGAAAAGTTCTTGATCTAATGGTAAATAAGTTTGTGTTTTATGATCACAAAAATACATTGGCTCTTTTATTTCTTTTGGATTGTAACCCTCTTTTACTAACTCAACTTTACGATGTTTAAAAGTACCAGTAATTTCAATTTCTTTTTTTATTCTTAAAACGAGCGGTTGAGCATAAGAAGGTAAAGAAGAAGATAAGGATTGATATAAATTATCTAAATTTATGTCTTTGTCAGTTGATAATGCAGCCATGCCAGCTTTTCCATCACTTCCAGGAATACTTACTCCATAAACGTTGACCTCTAAAATTCCATCAAAACCTGCAAATGCTTCGGCAACCTCTGAAGTTGCAACATTTTCACCCTTCCACCTAAAAGTATCACCTATTCTATCTGCAAAATAAACGTAACCTAACTCATCCTTACTTAACAAATCACCTGTACGAAAATATTGATCACCTTTAGTAAATACATCGACAAGTATTTTTTTCTTAGTTGCATCTTTATCAACATAACCTTCAAAACTCCCAGGTAAAACAATCTCACCAATCGCTTCGCCCACTTCATTGACATTGCAAGGAATACAGAAACCGTTCTCATCTCTAATCGGCTCTTCTTTTTCAACATCAAACTTAATTATGTGAACATTAAGAATTTTTTCAATATATTTTGGAATTCTACCAATTGCCCCAGACTTCCCATCATAATTCATTAAAGATACATTACCTTCAGTAGCACCATAAAATTCAAGAATATTCTTAATATTAAAACGGTCCTTAAAATCATCCCAAATATCAGGGCGTAGACCATTTCCTGTAACCATCCTGAGGTTATGATCTTTTTCATATTTATGGAAAGGAGCATTCAATAAATATCTGCATAATTCACCTATATACTGAAAAATAGTAACTTTATATTTATGAACATCATCCCAAAATTCATTTACAGAAAATTTCCTCTTCAAGACTAATGAAGCGCCAGAAGTTAAAGCAAGGCCAACAGCTATTACCCCTCCAGCAGAGTGATAAAGGGGCAGAACATTATAAACTCTATCATTTTTATTTGGCTGAATAGCACCTTTAAATCCCAACATCATTAATCTTAATCGTTTATGAGAAATAGTTGCTGCTTTAGGGTTACCGGTCGTACCTGAGGTATAAATATACAAAGCATCGTCATCATTTGTTATTTTATAATCGATTTCTGGTTTATCTGCTGAAAGGCCATCTAAACACTGATCTAAATCTTCAAAATAGTTTGAGTCATTATAATCACCTTGGATCCAGGTATTAAAATTACTTTTTGTTTCATCACTTGTGGTTGAAAAATTCTCTGATAACTCACTACCAAGAATTAGATTGTTTGCTTGAGATATACCAAGAGAATAATCAAGTGGTTGACCGCTTAAATTTGTATTTATTAGAGCCACGGTTCCACCAGCTTGTGTTATTCCAATCCAGCAAGCTAGAAATTCAGGTCTATTTTCCATCATTAACGCAACAACATCGCCTTTTGATAAATTATTATTTAAAAACCATTGAGCATATTTATTAGATCTATCAATTAATTCTCTATAAGAGATCTCCTTATCTTCATAATATATTGCAATAGCATCAGGAGTTTTTTTTGCAAATTC
>QCGV01000018.1 GCA_003278145.1 OCS116 cluster bacterium AG-390-A19 | reverse complement strand
GGCGTCTCTTGCTAAAGAGAGATATTTCTCATAAATTTGTTTGGAAGATCCTCTAACCTTAACAGAGGGTCCATTTGATTCAAAATTGTTGCCATTTCCACCGCCAGATCTACGGTTTCTTCTTCGATTATTGTTATTTCTTGGTTTAACCATAATAACACATTAAAAATATTGATAAATCAATCATTCAAAATCCTAATTTTTTTGATTAATAATCCTAAGTAAACTTAAATAATTTTAGCTTAAACTGAGAATAATTTTGTACAATTACAAAAAACTGAAGGAACATTAACACTATCATAAGCTTTATTTCCAGATTTTTTTTAATTATTTTTAATTTTTTTTTATTGAAAAGTTAAAACTCTATCTAAACCATTAATATCATTATATTTTTTTATTAATTTAAAATCATTTTTTTTAAATATATCTATAACTTGTAAGGACTGATTATAACCAATTTCTATAATTATTAATGCATTCATACTAATAATTCTCTTTAAATCACTAGCAATGAGTCTATAAGAATTTAATCCATCATCACCTCCATCGAGAGATAAAATTGGATCATAAATCTTAACACTTTTTGATAGCTTCTTAATATCCTCGCTTGCAATATAGGGTGGATTAGAAACAACTAAATCATATTTATAATTTACGGAACTCATCCAATTTGAAACGAGAAAATTAGATTGTGTTTCTAAGTTCAATTTTTTTGAATTCTGCTTTGCAATACTTATTGCCTCTTTTGATAAATCTATGCCCAACCCATTTATCATTCTATTTTCTTTTAATATTGATAATAAAATACAACCAGAACCAGTACCCAAATCTAAAATATTTTTGACTTCATTTTTATTAATATAGTTATTGGCTATTTCGACTATTAACTCTGTTTCTGGTCTTGGGTCTAAAACATCATTAGATATTATAAATGTAGAATTATAAAAATCTCTTTTTTTAAAAATCTTACTTATAGGCTCTCCATTTAACCTTCTTGATTCGATTGTAATAATTTTTTCAATCATCTCCTCTGGAATATCAAGGCTCTCTTTTAGGATTAAGTCCTTATCATCGAGAGATAAGACTTCTTTTAGAATTATCCTTGCATCAAGTTCTGGTGTCTCAATTCCAATAGTTGAAAAATTATTACAAAGTTTTCTTTGAATTTCTTTTAAAATCAAAACTAACCCTCGAGTAGTTGTTTAGTCTTTTCCTCAGAAGTAAGAGCATCTATAAGTAAGTTAAGATCTTGTCCCTCAAGAATTGTATCGAGCTTATGAAGGGTAAGTGTGATTCTATGATCAGTTACTCTGCCTTGAGGAAAATTATATGTACGGATTCTCTCAGATCTATCACCTGATCCAACTTGTGAGCTTCGATCGGCAGCCCTCTCTTGTTGTTGTTTAAATCTTTCTTCCTCATAAAGTCTTGCCCTTAAAACTTTCATAGCTTTTGCTCTATTCTTATGCTGTGACTTTTCATCTTGTTGAGTAACAACCAGTCCAGAAGGTAAATGGGTAATTCTAACAGCGCTATCTGTTGTGTTAACAGATTGTCCTCCAGGACCACTAGCTCTAAATACATCCACTCTAATATCTTTCTCCTCAATTTGAATATCTACGTCTTCTGGTTCAGGTAAAACCGCTACCGTAGCTGCTGATGTATGGACACGACCACTCGACTCTGTGGTTGGGACTCTTTGTACTCTGTGTACACCAGATTCAAACTTGAGTTTTGAAAAAACTCCATTACCAGCGATTGAGATGATTACTTCTTTAAACCCTCCAACATCTCCATCAGATATAGAAATTATTTCAGTCTTCCATCCATTAATATCTGAAAAACGCTGATACATCCTATAAAGATCACCAGCAAATAATGCAGCTTCATCTCCACCAGTTCCAGCTCTTATTTCAAGAATTACATCACTAGAATCTGCTTTATCTTTTGGAAGAAGTAATAATTTTATTTCATCACTTAGTTTTAAAATTTTTTCCTCTAAAACTCTAAGCTCCTCTGAGGCTAGGTCTTTCATATCATTGTCACTGGATTCATCTTCAATAATATTTTTTAGATCAGCTATTTCTTTTGAAGACTCCTTCCATTCCATTGAAGCGTTATAAAGAGGCTGAATTTCTGAATACTCTTTTGATAATTCAACAAATTTTTCAGAGGTATTTTCTTGGCCAAGTTGTTTTTCTAGTTCTTTACCCTTCGAAATAATTCCTTCGAGCTTATCTTCTGGAATAGTTGTCATGTTATTCTCTCATCAGAAATTTCATTAGCTTTTTGTTCAACATGCTCGACAATTTTTTCAATCATCTGTTCATTGTTAATTTTTGATAACTGTTTACCATTTAAGTAAATCATACCATTATTATTACCGCCCCCTGTAAACCCGACATCAGTATATAATGCTTCACCCGGTCCATTAACAACACAGCCTATTACTGAAAGTGTAATAGATTCTGTAATATGCGATAATCTATCTTCAAGAATTTTTACTGTTTCAATAACCTCAAAACCTTGACGGGCGCAGGATGGACAAGAAATTATAGTAACCCCTCTATAACGAAGTCCTAAACTCTTCAGAATATTAAAACCAACTTTTACTTCTTCAACTGGATTTGCTGAAAGAGAAACTCTAATAGTATCGCCTATCCCCATCATCAATAATTGTCCAATACCTATGGAGGATTTAATTGAACCCGTCATTAATCCGCCAGCCTCTGTAACGCCCAGGTGAAGTGGCGCATTGGTAGCTTTCGCTAATTGCTTGTAAGCTTCAATTGTTAACAAAACATCGGAAGCCTTAACAGATATTTTATATTCATTAAAATCAAGGTCTTTCAAGATTCTTTCATGCATCAATGCACTCTCAACCATTGCCTCTGGAGAAGGACTTCCGTATTTATCTAAAATTTCTTTTTCAAGTGATCCTGCATTTACACCTATTCTAATTGAACAGCCATAATCCTTAGCTGCATTAACAACCTCTTTAACCCTGTCAATACTTCCTATATTGCCAGGATTTATTCTAAGGCAAGAAGCCCCAGCTTCAGCAGCCTCTATTGCTCTTTTATAGTGAAAATGAATATCAGCAATAATAGGTACTGTTACATTATCAACTATTTCCCTAAGAGAGGAAGTAGACTCTTTGTCAGGGCAAGAAATTCTAACTAAATCTGCACCTACGTCCTCAAGCTCTTTTACTTGTTTAATCGTTTTCTCAGCATCTGATGTTTTTGTATTCGTCATTGACTGAACAGATATTGGTGAATTACCACCTACAGTCAAAGAACCAACTTTAATAGTATTGCTCTCTCTTCTTTTGATATCTCGCCAATAATATTTTTCCATAAGTAACTCTTATCAGAATTAAGAAAATTTAATTAATATTTCCTAATTCAAAATGTTCATGCAGTGTATTCAGAGCTTTCTCGGTTAACTCCTTATTTATCAAAACTGAAATCTTAATCTCTGATGTTGAGATTACATCAATATTGATATTATTTTTCGACAATACATCAAACATTTGACTTGCTACACCGGCATTACTTCTCATGCCAACACCAACTATTGAAATTTTTGCAATATTAGAATCAACAATTAAGTTTTCATAAGACAAACTATCTGAAAGTTTATCCATCAATCCTTTTGCATTATCAAACTCATCTTTTGGAACTGTGTAAGTTAGATCAGTTGTTTTCCTGTCATTAGAAATATTTTGTACAATCATATCCACATTAATATTATTTTCGGCAAGTGTGCCTAATATTTCAGCGGCAACACCAGGCTTATCTTTAATACCCGTAAGTGTTAGTTTGGCATCATTAGTTGATGCAGCAACACCAGTAACAATTTTTTTGTCTGAAATACTGTCTTCAGAACAAACTAATGTTCCTTTTTTCTTTTCACCAATATCTGAAAAAACTAGAGAGGACTCTTAAAACAACATCGTTATTCATCGCCGTTTCAACTGATCGTGTTTGTAATACCTTAGCTCCAAGAGAAGCCATTTCTAACATTTCTTCATAAGATATTTTATCAAGCCTTTTAGCATCAGGAACCTTATTTGGATCAGTTGTATAGACCCCGTCAACATCAGTATAAATATCACAAAAATCAGCTTTAATTGCTGCTGCTATAGCAACTGCTGAAGTATCTGATCCACCACGACCTAAGGTAGTTACTCTTCCTTCCGAGGTGATACCTTGAAAGCCAGGAATTATAACAACATTGTTTTCCTCTAGGAGTTTTAAAATAATTTTTGAAGATATTGCCTCAATACGAGATGACTTGTGATCTGAGGATGTCACAATTGGAACCTGCCAACCAAGTAATGACTGGGATTTTACCCCCGAAGAATTTAACAATCCAGACAACGCGCCAACGCTTACTTGTTCACCGCTTGAAATAACAACATCATATTCTGAGGCTGGAAAATCTTTTGAGAGATCTTTTGTTAGATTTACCAATCTATCAGTTTCGCCAGCCATAGCTGATAAAACAACAACAACCTGATTTTTTGCGTCAACTTCTGATCGAACAATATCAGCAACATGATTTATTCTTTCAACACTTCCTACAGAAGTTCCACCAAATTTCATAACTATTCTAGACATTTATCACTCCAAGATATTTAAATACCTGAAAATCAATTAAAAATATAATAAATTTAAAATTTCTTATTGGGCGTGAGACATAGATAGTGTATAGGCGAGTAAGGAGCAAGTAATAGTGACTAAAGATATTGAAAATAAAAAAAAACAACAATTGATCCATTAGAGCATGAGAAATTCTCTAAATTAGCTGAGGAGTGGTGGGATCCAAATGGTAAATTTAAAACATTGCATAAATTTAATCCTACAAGAATAGCCTTCATACGTGAGAAAATAATCAATCATTTTAATATTTCAGCTGATGAGAAAAAACCCTTTAAAAATATCAAACTTTTAGATATTGGCTGCGGTGGAGGATTATTGTCTGAACCAATGGCTAAATTAGGAGCAAAAGTTACAGGTTTAGATGTTGTTGAAAAAAATATTAAAACAGCTTCCACACATGCTGAATCACAAGGACTAAATATTAATTATGTTCACTCAACCGTAGAAGATATCTCTGAAAAAAAAGATAAGTTTGATGTTATTTTAAATATGGAGGTAATAGAACACGTCTCCGATGTGAATCTTTTTATTAACTCATGTAGTAAAGTTTTATCCTCAAATGGAATTATGGTCTTTGCTAGCTTAAACAGAACACTCATTTCTTATGGACTAGCCATAATAGGTGTTGAATATATTTTAGGTTGGCTACCCAAAGGAACCCATGACTGGTCAAAATTTATAACTCCAGATGAACTAAAAATATTTTTCTCAAGCAACGGATTAAAGATCGATGAAATTATAGGTATGAAGTATAATCCACTTTTTGATAGCTGGAGCAGATCTAAAGATTTATCTGTAAATTATTTAGGTGTTTCATCTAAAATTAATTCTTAATTTTTGGATCAATACCTGGTAAAGGTGTAACGTTTACACCTTCTTCAATTAAATCAACGGCTTCTTCAACAGAAGTTTCACCGTAAATTTCTCTTTCCTCTTTTTCTCCGTAATGAATGGCTCTTGCTTCATCAGCAAATTTATTTCCAACATACTCATAATTTTTTTCAACATGCTTGCGAACATTTTTCATGATTTTTTCAATATTTTTTTCAGTTTTTAAAGCATTTGTATAACTTTGTTTTTTTGAGCCAATGTTAGGGGCCATAATATTTTTTTCAATTTTCGTTGAACTACACTTTGGACAAAGAATAAGATTCTTTTTGTTCTGCTTCTCAAAATTAGAAGAGTCAGAAAACCAGGCATCAAAATTATGATCATTCTCGCATTTTAAATTATATTTAATCATTTTTTAATTTCTTAAGATTTTATATTTTTTATTCACGTTTATAGAGGGAATTTTTGATCTTGCAATTTTGACTCTTTTTAAATCAATATCAAAATCCATTACACCTATCCCGTTATTTTTTTCAGCAATAATCTTGCCCCAAGGATCTATTACTAGGGAGTGGCCATAAGTTTTTCTCTTATTTTCATGGGTACCTTTTTGTGCTGCAGCTATTACATATGATCCAGTCTCAATAGCTCTTGCTTTTAATAATGAGTGCCAGTGAACCTTACCAGTATCATATGTAAAAGCAGATGGGACAAAAATGATTTCAGCACCGCTCATGGCAAGATCTCTATAAAGATAAGGAAATCTTAAATCATAACAAATTGTAAGACCTAAGGATCCAAACGGCGTGTTGGTTACTACAGCCTTATTTCCAGAATTATACGTTTTGCTTTCTAGATATTTTTCTTTTTTAGAGATCTCAACATCAAATAAATGGATTTTATCATAACGAGCATGGATCAATCCGTCAGGGTTAATCAAAATAGTTCTATTAACGGCTTTATTATTCTTATCTTTTAGTATCCAAGATCCTAAGTTTAACCAAATATTAAGGTCTTTAGTAAGTTTTAAAATTTTTTCTAAATAAATATCTTCTTTTTCTGAATAAATCTTTTTAAAAAGCAAAGAATTTCTTACTTCCATAATATTGGTTGTTTCCGGAGTACATATAAATTTGCTTCCGCCAGATGCAGCTTTAACTATAAATTTCTTTAGGACTTCAAATGATTTTTTAGGGTCGCAACCAGTATTTAATTGAATTAATGAGAACTTTGTCAATTTTTTAACTTTCTAATAATTTATCAAGTTCTCCACTGCGGTCAATTGCATAAAGGTCGTCATACCCACCAACATGAAAATCATTGATAAAAATTTGAGGTACAGTTCTTTTGCCACCAGATCTATCAAGCATTTCTTCCATAATCTTAAAATCATCGCCAATATATAATTCATTAAACGAAAGATTTTTTTGCTCAAGAAGCTCTTTAGCTTTAGTGCAGTATGGGCACATAGGGCCAGTATAAATATCTATCTTCAAATTCAATCTCCAATAATGTTTATATGGTATATAATAGATTAAATTCAATAAACTAATATAAAAAAGATTTATATAAATATATTAATAATTTTGAGCATCAAGAATGATTCATAATCAAAAAATAAAACAATTCAGAAGAAAAAGATCAGATAGTGTGCAATCAAAATCAAAACTTTTTTTTGAAGAATATTCCTATGAAATATTTGATAGAATTAGTCTTATAAAAAATGAATTTAAAAATGGAATGACATTTGGATTTCGAAATATCAAAATACCCAAATCAAAAAATATTATAAATCTATTTCATGCAGATATTTACAAGTCAGAAACAGTAAATATTATTTCAGATGAAGAATTCCTACCCATAAAAGGAAACAGTCTTGATCTAATAGTTAGTTTTTTTAATATCCATTTTGTTAATGATATTCCTGGAACATTATTCCAAATTAATCAATCACTCCGAGCAAATGGTCTATTTATTGCATGTCTTTTTGCTGGAGAAACATTGAAGGAATTAAGGTATTCCCTTATGAGTGCTGAGGAAGAAATCCTTGGTGGTGCAAGCCCAAAAATCAGCCCCTTCGCAGATTTAAATGATCTTTCAAATCTCCTTCAAAGGGCAAATTTCACCCTTCCGGTTGCTGATATTGATAGACATAAAATCGTTTATAATAATCCAGAAAAATTATTCTCAGACATTCGAGAAATGGGAGAAACTAATATATTAACAGAAAGACAAAAAAATTTTTCAAGAAGAGATGTAATTGAAAGAGCCATAGAAATTTACAAAAAAAATTTTTCTAATAAAGATGGTAAAATATATTCAACATTTGAAATCGCTTGGTTGTTGGGATGGAAATATGATGAAAATCAACCTAAGCCGTTAACTCCAGGATCTGGTGAAAAAAATCTTGAAGAAGCAGTAAATGAACTAACCTAAATTTTTTGATTTAGCATTCTCAATAAGAGAACATGTCTTATCAATACCATAAAGTTTAGTAAACGAGCCCAATCTTGGACCTTGGTCTTGACCCAAAAGAATTTGATAAAGTACTAAGAACCATTCTCTCAGATTTTCATAATTTGCTTCCTTGCCAATATCGTAAAAAATAGTTTGTATTGTTTCCGCCTCAACATCATCCTCCAGAGCCCTTAAACGATTTAAAAGTTCATCTAGCAACTCACACTCTTTATCGTCAGGAGTCTTATATTTTTTTGTAGGAAGGATAAAATCATTAAAATAGAAAATTGCATATCCTAAAAGTCTATCAATATATATTCTCGTGTCTTCAGAAACGTCACCAATATAACCTTTAATAAAGCCCCAAAGTGTCTCTTTATTGTCTGCTTGCGAGGCATTAACTAAGTTGAGTATTAAAGAAAATGTTATTGGTGTATCAAAAATTAAAGGATCTCCATTATGTATATGAAAAACGGGATTATTTAATCTTTCAGTATCAGTCTGATCATTATATTTAGTTAAAAATGTTTGATACTCGTCGACTGCTTTTGGAATAATATCAAAAGAGAGTTTTTTTGCTCTCTTAGGTTTTTGAAACATATACAATGATAAACTTTCAGGGCTAGCATATCTTAACCACTCATCAATTGTGATACCGTTCCCTTTTGACTTGGATATTTTTTCACCTTTCTCATCCAAAAATAGCTCATAATTAAAACCCTCAGGTGGTTTTTTATCTAATGCTTTGCAAATCCTTCCGGATAAATTTACAGAATCAATTAAATCCTTCCCAGCCATCTCATAATCAACTCCAAGTGCCATCCAACGCATAGCCCAATCAACCTTCCACTGAAGTTTACAGTTTCCAGAAAGAACGGATGTTTCAACCTCTTTATTACGAACCTCATCAAGATAAAGTATAGAATTATTTTTTTTATCAATTTCTATAACACTTGCCATGAGAACTTTTCCAGTTTCTTTGCATATTGGTAAAAATGGAGAGTAGGTTTTCTTTCTCTCTTCACCAAGAGTAGGTAAGATTATATTTTGAATAGAGTCATAATTATTCAAAATATCTATTAATGTTTCATCAAATCTTCCGGATAAATACTGTTCAGATGCGCTCATAAACTCATAATCAAAATTAAATCTATCTAAAAAATTTCGTAATAAATTATTATTGTGATCAGCATAACTTTTAAACTCCCCATAAGGATCTGGAATACTTGATAGAGGTTTTTCGAGATTATTTTCTAAAATTTCTTTATTAGGTATATTGTCTGGAACCTTTCTTAAACCATCCATATCGTCAGAAAAACATATAATTTTTGACTTTAAATCTGGATTTAAGACATTAAGAGCAAATCTTACCATTGAGGTTCTAGCAACTTCACCAAAAGTTCCAATATGCGGTAATCCTGAAGGACCATAGCCTGTTTCAAAAATAATATTTCTCTTATTATCCCCAATGCGCTTTATAATTTTTTTTGCTTCTTCAAAAGGCCACGACTTGCTTTCTAATGCATCAGCTATTAAAGATTTATTCATGAATAATCTCGATCCTATTGATAGTCTTATTTATACCATGACTCTATCTGCTGCGATATCTGGTGATATCACTGATAAAGAATTAAAGGTAATCAATTATCTTTTTACCACTTTGCCAGTATTTGAAAACAGTAATAACGATCATTTGTCAAAAAAAATTATTGAAAGTATGGAAGTTATTAAATCCGAGCCTAATGTTGAAAACATTGTTGACCTTATAGGAGATAGCTTAGAAGAAAATTCAAACCTAAAAAAAACAGCATATATTTTAGCTATTGAAATTATGATGGCAGATCTTGAAGTAAGTGAAGAAAGTTATAGGTTGCTTGAATTATTTGAAAACTCATTTGAATTAGATGCTCTAGAAACAACATCTATCAAACATTCAATAAAATTTAAATATCAAGATATATAAAATTAATCATCACAATCTTCTGTATTGCAACGGTTAATAAATACACCATTAAAAATTCCAGTTCTCTCTTTTTTTATATTTTTTAAATTACTATTATTTGGAAAAGCGTTTATTAGTGCTTCACTAACAAATTTCTGAAAGTCATTTCTATCCCCTAAGTTACGTTTATTCAAATATGATTTAACAATCGATAATAACTGCTGATCTATAACTTCATAAGTTGGATTTATTTCTTCATTTAAAACCAAAATATCAAATGCACCCCTCAAATAACCGGAGCAATAAGAGTCAGGACTTTCAAAATTATTACATATTTTTGAGAGATAATTATTTTCATCTGCGAACGAAATAATAGGTATAAATATAGTAATGAGAATAAAAGCTAATTTCTTAAAATTTATCATTTATTAAACCTAAGCCTCTTAAAAATCTTTTACTCAAAATATCAGAACTTCCATATGGAATTTCTCCTTCAATCTTATTAAAATAAATAGGAACTAAATTTTTAGCAAATTTTTTTGAACAATTTTCCCAAGTAAAATCTTTTGCAAATTCAACCGCATCGTCTTTTTTTAATTTATAGGCATATTCAATTGATTGTTTTAAATCACCAGATAAAAACCCTACTTTTTCACTAGTCAAAATATCTTTTGGTCCAGTTACTGGGTATGCTGCAACAGGTAATCCACTTGCTAAAGCCTCTAAAATAACAAGTCCAAATGTATCTGATTTTGAAGGGAAAACAAATATATCGGAAGCTGCATAATATTCAGCCAATTCTTCTCCAAATTTGTATCCAAGAAAATAAACATTTGGAAATTTATTTTTTAATTTTTTTAAATCTGGACCATCACCAATTACTACCTTTGATCCTATTAAACCAAGACTTAGAAAATCTTCTAAATTTTTCTCTATACTTACTCTTCCAACATATAAATGAATTGGTTTCTTTAGGTCTGTCATTACATTGGTAGGCCGTGGATAAAAATAACTTGTGTCAACACCTCTATTCCATAATTTTAGATTCTTAAATTTTCTAGCATGTAGCTCTTTCTCTAAAGTTTTGTTAGACACCATGACAGCAGATGAATATTTATGGAACCAACGAAGAAGATAATAGCCAAAATCCAGAGGAATAGGAAATCTAGCTGAAATATACTCAGGAAATTTCGTATGATAACTTGTTGTGAAATTAAAATTACTTTTTTTAGCAAAATTTCTTGCTGCAAGCCCAAGTGGGCCCTCTGTAGCAATATGCATATAATCTGGATCGAATGAGCTAAATATTTTTTTTATTTTCGATTTAGGAAGGATAGGTAACCTAATTTCAGGATAAGTGGGACAAGGAATTGTTTTGAATTGAGATGGCTCAATTATTTTTACCTCATAACCATAGGACCTCAAATAATCAATCGTTTTTATTAATGTAACGACAACTCCATTTACTTGGGGATCCCAAGCATCAGTAATAATTAATATTTTTTTCACGCAAGCTGACCTGAGGTTGGTTTTGATAAACTTTCATGAGCAATTATATTTGATGACTCAGAAATTAATGATTTATCTCTTATACAATCTAGTAACTCTAATCTTCCTCCTTTATGCTCTACAAGAGCTGTACATGACTCAACCCAATCGCCTGTATTTATGTATAAAATATTATCATATTTTTTTATTTCTGCATGATGGACATGTCCGCATATTACTCCATCAACATTTCTGTTTACTCCATCTTGGGCAACTTTTTTTTCAAAATCAGAAATAAATTGAACCGCACGTTTTACTTTTAGTTTTAACCAGGCAGAAATTGACCAATAATCATATCCAAAATATGATCTCCACCTATTGATTTGATTATTAATCCTTAGCGCAAAAGTATATAAAATATCTCCAATAAATGCTATCCAAGGTGCTTTTATGCATACATCATCATAGGCGTCACCATGAATAAGAAAGAATTTTCTTCCGTCTTCAGTTTCATGGATAGCTTCCTTAACAATTTCTATATTTGCAAATTTTTGCTGATCAAATGATCTAAAATCTTCATCATGATTGCCAGGAATATAAACAACTTTAGTACCATTTTTAGCTTTTTCTAATATGATATCTACCGCTTGAGAGTGCTTTTTTGGCCAAAACCAAGATTTTTTTAATCGCCAGCCATCAAAAATATCTCCTAATAAATAGATATTTTCAGCTTCGTTAGTTTCCAAAAAATCTAATAGATAATCAATTTTACATCCTCTGGTTCCCAAATGAACGTCCGATATAAAAATAGATTTATATTGTTTTTTACTTTCTTTTAGTAAAGACATAATACTATTTCACCTTAAGATGTTTAACATCTAAACTACTAAGAAGATTCTGTGACATCAAAGTGACAGCTTTTTTAAGAGTTTATGAAAAAATATTTTTTAAAACTAAATTAAATATTTATGATTGAATAAAATGTTTTGATAATCGAAGGTTTTGTTTTTGATAATTTGAACCAATTGATGATCCATAAAATTTCTCAGGAAATTCTGTAAGCTTTTCGTACATCAATCTTCCAACTATTTGATTATGTTCCAAAATAAAAGGAACATCATATCCACGAACCTCTAAAACAGCTTTTGAACCTTCACCATCAGAGGAGCCATGTCCAAAACCAGGGTCAAAAAAACCAGCATAATGAACTCTGAATTCCCCAATTGACGGATTAAATGGAACCATCTCAGCAGCATGACTTGGTGGTACCGCAATAGACTCATGAGATGCTAGAATATAAAACTCTCCTGGATCTAAAATTATTCTACTTTCATCATTCATAAAAACAGGATCCCAAAATTTAGCAATTTTATATTTATTTGGTTTATCCAAATCAATTAAACCTGCGTGTCTTTTTGCTTTGTAGCCAATTATGCTGTCTTCATTTGCAGCCTTTAAATTAACAGAAATAGCTAATCCTTCAGCAATATCAGCCTTTCCATTAAAAACAATATTATCCTCGATATGTAGTTTTTTTAATTCTTTATCTGAGCTTTTAGTATTACCCCTTCTAAATCTCATTTGATTTAGTCGTGTACCTTGTCTAACGATCACTGGAAAAGTTCTTGGTGATATCTCCAACCAAAGATGGCCTTTATATCCACCTGGGATCTTATCAAATTCATGGCTACCATCACAAATCAACCTAGTAAAAACATCAACTCTTCCGGTAGAACTTTTTGGATTTGAGATGGCTTTAATTCTCTCAGGAAGAGATAGTGCCTCCATTAAAGGGACCAAATATAC
>QCGV01000017.1 GCA_003278145.1 OCS116 cluster bacterium AG-390-A19 | reverse complement strand
ATTCTTCCTCTAGGTGTATTATTTGATTGAGCTTTTTTCTCACGCCACAAAGCTAGCTGATAAGTTATAGCTCTTGTCTTTATATCATAACTTCTTATTTTTAATCTTTTGTATGCTTTTTCTGGACTTACATCATAAGTATTTTCAGATAATAGAGTTTTTAACTCATCTTTTAACCAGCTTGTTCTACCTTTTTCTTCAATTTCCTTGTTTAAAATAGGATATATTTCAAAAAGATGTGTTACATCGCCTATAGCATATTTTAATTGCTTTTTTGTTAAAGGTCTTTTTGCCCAGTTTGAAAATCTTGATGATTTATCAATTTTCTTATTTAGAATTTTATCAACAAGTTTTTCATATCCAACTGACTCACCAAAACCACAAACCATTGCAGCAATTTGAGTATCAAATATTGGTTTTGGAATTTTACCGGATATTTTGTAAAAAATTTCAATATCTTGTCTTCCAGAATGTAAAATCTTTAATATAGATTTTTTATTAAGAATTTTTATAAATGGTTTTAAATCAATATTATTTTCCAATGGATCAATAATGATCTCTTTATTATGGGTGCATATTTGTATTAAGCATAATTTAGACCAATAGGTTTTCTCTCTTATAAATTCTGTATCGATGGTGATAAATTTTTCCTCACTTATTGATTTGCAAACATCAACAAGCTCTTCATTTGTCTTTATTAATTCCATTAAGACCATATACATTAATTTTTTTTACTTGTCCTTGACAAAAGACTTTTAAATTGTCCTATTGCACAAATAATTTTAAGGTATCCTAATGAATTATTATAGAACTCATAAATGTAATGAATTAAAAATAAATGATGTTGATACAGAAGTTTATTTGTCTGGTTGGGTTAATAGAAAACGAGACCACGGTGGACTTCTTTTTATTGATCTAAGAGACCATTATGGTTTAACGCAGCTTGTTTTTGACCCTGATAGCAGTGCATTTGATTTAGCAGAAAAAGTAAGTGCTGAAACAGTTATAAAAATTTCTGGTAAAGTTGTAAAAAGAGATGATGAGACAGTTAATCCAAATTTATCTACTGGGGAAATAGAAGTATATGTTGATTCGTTAGAAGTATTATCTGAGGCTGAAGAATTACCATTACCTGTATTTGGTGAACCAGATTATCCAGAGGATATAAGGCTTAAGTATAGGTTTTTAGATTTAAGAAGAGAAACACTTCATGGAAATATAGTTCTTAGGTCTAAAATAATTCAGTCCATAAGAAATAGAATGATTGAAAATGATTTCTTAGAATTTCAGACTCCTATAATGACTGCCTCTAGTCCTGAAGGAGCAAGAGATTTTTTAATTCCTTCAAGGATTCATCAGGGTAGCTTTTATGCTCTTCCACAAGCTCCACAGCAATTCAAACAAATTTTAATGGCTTCTGGTTTTGATAAATATTTTCAAATAGCTCCATGTTTTAGAGATGAAGATGCAAGAGCTGATAGATCGCCTGGTGAGTTCTATCAACTTGATATTGAAATGAGCTTTGTTACTCAAGATGATGTATTAAATACTGTTGAACCAATTTTAAGAGATCTTTTTGAAGAGTTTTCGTCTAATAAAAAAATTACAAAAACTTTTCCTCGTATTCCTTACTTAGAATCTATTTCAAAATATGGAACGGATAAACCCGATTTAAGAAACCCAATAGAAATGTCTGATGTTACTGAGGTATTTAAAGATTCGGGATTTAAAATTTTTTCAGAATCAATAAAAAAAGACGATAATGTTAAAGTCTGGGGTATTCCTGCAAAAGGTGGAGGATCAAGAGCTTTTTGTGATAAAATGAATTCGTGGGCAATTAAAGAGGGCCAACCAGGCCTTGGTTATATATTTTTTAAGGAAGGATCGGGATCGGGTCCAATTGCCAAAAATATAGGAGAAGAGAAAACTGCCTTTATTAGAAATAAATTTAATCTTAATGATAATGATGCCGTATTTTTTATTTGCGGTATTCCTAAAAACTTTTTAACTTTTGCATCTAGTGCTAGAGATAAAATTGGTAATGACCTTGGTCTAATAGATGCTAATACTTTTGAGTTTTGTTGGATTGTTGATTTTCCAATGTATGAGTTTGACGAGATTAATAAAAAAATAGATTTCTCTCACAATCCATTTTCAATGCCTCAGGGTGGAATAGATGCCTTAGAGAACGAAGATCCTCTTGAAATAAAAGCTTTTCAATATGATATCGTTTGTAATGGCGTAGAACTATCTTCTGGCGCGATAAGAAATCATAAACCAGAAATTTTATTAAAAGCTTTCGAGATAGCTGGATACGATGGAGTTGAGGTAGAAAAAAGATTTGGTGCAATGAGTGATGCTTTTAAATACGGCACTCCACCTCATGGAGGAATTGCTCCAGGTATTGATAGGATAGTAATGCTATTATCAGGTTCAGAGAATATTAGAGAGGTTATAGCCTTCCCAATGAACCAGCAAGCTCAGGATATTTTAATGGGCGCTCCCTCAAAAGTATCAAAAGAACAATTAGATGAGCTTGGTATAAGTATAATTGAAGAGGATAATTAGTTAGATTATTATAAAAATGAAAAACTTTTTTTTAGAAATTTTTACATGGTGGAGTAGCCAAACATTAGGTACAAGAATATATACATTATTAAATGGTAAATTTGTTGGAACTGATGCGGATGGTAATAAATATTATTTAAATAAGAAAAATGGCCAAAATCGTTGGGTTATTTATAATGGTCAAATAGATGCTTCGAAAATAAATGCAGATTGGCATGATTGGATACATTCAAGAACAAATGAAATACCTAAAGATGAAATTAAAAAAAAATCGTGGTATAAAAAACATGAAATGAATAGTACTGGAACTGAAAATTTTTATACTCCTAAAAATTCAGCTAGTAAAAAAAATAATAAAAATTATGAATCTTGGTCACCGGAGAACAAGTAATGAAATCAAATACATTCGAAGCGCTTATCGGAGCAATTGTGATTTTTCTTACAGTAACCTTCTTATTTTTTGGTTTTCAGTCAATGAGATTAGATGATGAACAAAACTATAATGTTTCAGCTGTCTTTAATAGAATAGATGGCATAAAATTAGGCTCAGATATTAGAATGTCTGGTATAAAAATTGGAACTGTTGCCAATCAAGAGCTTGATAATATAACTTTTCAAGCAAGGGTTTCAATGTCTATCAATTCAGGTATTTTAATACCTGATGATAGTTCAGCAAAAATTACGACTGATGGTTTATTAGGAGGAAACTATATTTCTATTGAACCAGGTGGGAATGATATTTATTTAGAGTCTGGAGATGAGATTATGTTTACTCAAGGATCTGTTGATTTAATAGGACTTGTTGGCGAAGCACTATTCTCTGTTGAGGATAAAGACTAAATATTTATTTATTTTTTTCCATGTAATTCTCTACCCAGTGAATATCGTAATTACCATTTAGAAAATTTTCTTCTTTAAGTATTTTTTGATAAAAGGGAATAGTAGTTTTAATTCCCTCCACAACAAACTCCTCTAAAGCTCTTTCTAATCTTGCTATACAGGACTCTCTATTTTCTCCATAAACTATTAATTTTGCTATCATACTATCATAGTAAGGCGGAATTATTATTCCGCTATAACAACCAGAATCTACTCTTACTCCAGGACCTCCAGGTGCATGAAAATTAATAACTTTACCAGGACTAGGCATAAATGATTCAGGATCCTCAGCATTTACTCTGCATTCAATTGAGTGACCATAAAAATTAATATCACTCTGATTTTTGGATAATTTTGAATTAGAAGCTACCCTTATTTGTTCCTTAACGAGATCAAATTTAGTTATTTCCTCTGTAACTGGATGTTCAACTTGAAGTCTTGTATTCATTTCCATGAAATAAAATTCATTATTTTCATATAAATATTCAACGGTACCTGCGCCACTGTATCTAATTTTTTTAAGAGCATCGACTGTCAAATTTCCAATATAGTTTCTAGTTTTTTCATCAATTATTTTAGATGGAGTTTCCTCAAGTAGTTTCTGGTTTCTTCTCTGCATTGAACAATCACGTTCACCTAAATGAATCATATTTCCATAGTTATCACCAATGATTTGTACTTCAATATGTTTAGGGTTTTGTAGATATTTCTCTATATAAACAGTATCATTATCAAATGATTTGTCTGCTTCAGATTTTGCTTTCTTAATTGACTCTTCAAGCTCCTTTTCATTGCGAACAACAACCATTCCTCTTCCACCACCTCCAGCAGAAGCTTTAATAATTATAGGATAACCAATATCGTTAGCTATATCTCTAGCATCTTTAAAATCTTTAACTTCACCATTTGACCCAGGTATTATTGGTAAACCGTATTTCTCAGCTGTTTTTTTTGCAAGAATTTTATCACCCATTGTCTTAATGTGATCAGATTTTGGACCAATAAAATCAATATTATGGGCATTTAATTTTTCTACAAAACTTGCGTTTTCTGATAAAAATCCATAACCAGGGTGTACTGCTTCAGCGCCTGAAACTTCACATGCAGCTATTATTGAAGGAATGTTAAGATAAGATTCTTTTGACTGAGGTGGACCTATGCAAACACTCTCATCTGCCATTTTCACGTGCATAGCATCTTTATCAGCGGTCGAATAAACTGATACAGTTTGAATTCCAAGATCTTTGCATGCTCTTAGAATTCTTACAGCAATTTCACCTCTATTAGCGATTAAAATTTTTTCAAACATTTTATTCAATTATCACTAAAGGATCTCCAAATTGAATGGGCTGCTCATTTTCAACTAAAACTTGCTTGATTACACCATCTTTGTCAGCAGGAATATTGTTCATAGTTTTCATTGCTTCAATTATTAAAAGCGTATCACCTTTTTTAACTTTATCTCCTTCTTTAATGAAAGGTTCAGAATCTGGATCAGGTTTTAAATAAATTGTTCCAACCATAGGCGAGGTAATTGCATTGGATATATCCTTTGTCTCACTTTTATCAATTTCATTACTCGTATTAGTTTCACTTAGCGGGATTGGGGAAGACGGTAAAACACTTGTGCTGATTAAATTTTTTGCAACTTTTATTCTTCCTACTTCTTTATTTTCAATCTCTATTTCACTCAGGCCTGTTTTCTCTAATAACTTAGATAATGAAATAATTAAATCTTTATCAAAATCAGCCATATTTACCTCACTTAAAATATTTAATTTTTGATACTTTTTAGCATACTTTCTAATGCAAAAATATAGCCATCAATACCAAAACCACTAATAACGCTATTTGCTGCCATTGAAACATATGATGAGTGTCTAAATTTTTCTCTTTTGTAGATATTTGATATGTGAACCTCGATTATTGGAATATTTAAGGATAATAATGCGTCATATATTGCTACAGATGTATGCGTATAACCCGCAGGATTTATAATGAGACCATCAGATTTTTTTCTTGCATCATGGATCATCTCAATAAGCTCACCTTCATGATTTGTTTGCTTAAAGATAATCTCTGCATTTTTTGATTTAGCAAAATCCTCTGTAAGTTTTTGGATATCATCAATTGACTCAGATCCATAAATTTCAGGCTCTCTTTCTCCTAATAGATTCAAGTTTGGTCCATTTAATATGTGTATTACTTTCTTCATTTATTTAAAAATCTCAACATTTCATTTTTCCCGATTGCACCTGGAATTAAATTATTGTTTATAATAAATGCTGGTGTTCCCCTTACTCCTATTAGGTCTGCAAGCCTATAACTTTCATTTATTAATAATATAGTTTCTTCACTATTCATATCCTTTTGAAGTTGTTCGTAGTTAATTCCAAGTTCTTTTGAAATTTTTTTAATATCGATAAGTGATATTAAACCAGAAAAATTAATTAATTCTTGATGAAATTCAAAATATTTATCTTGTTTTTGAGATGCAATAGAAGCCTTTGATGCTAGAATTGAGCTTTCTCCTAAAACAGGTAGTTCCTTTAAGATAATTTTTATATCTTTATTTTCTGAAACTAACTCCATAATCTCTGAAAAACTTCTTTTACAATAACCGCAATTATAGTCGAAAAATTCAATAATTATTTCTTTTCCGTTTTTGTTACCCAGAAATAAATTATCATTCTTGACTAAGTCATTGTAGTAAAGTGCAAGATTTTTTATATTATTTTGTTCTTCAATTATTTCTAATTTATCTAAAATCCTTGGTAAAATACTCTTATCTTCTGAAAAAATCTTAACAATTTTATCTTCATCGATTGATGTTTTATAATTAGTTGAGAAGAAAAAAACAAAATTTAAAACAATTAGTAATATTGATAAAAAAGGTAAATTTTTTTTTATTTTATTTTTTAAACTGGACATCGTCTTTTCCATTTTCCTTTGTTTTCTGCATCGATCAGAATATCTTGAGCTCTCAATCTAGAGATATCAGAATTATTAAAATAATTTAAAGATTTTTTTGCATGAAAAGATGCCATTTTTATATTTCCTGTAAGAAAATGTCTTTCAGCAGATGACAATTCAGCCATTCCTATATTATTTATATTGGAGTAAGAGATGGCTAGTTGATACCAGGTCTGTGAGTTCTTCGTATCATATTTTAAAGACTCCTTTAAAAGTTTAATGGCGTTTTCTGCATCACCGTTATCTCCACGAGCGTTAAATGCAGTTGCTAGTCCTACCATAAGGAGTGGTTCTTTTTCTTTGAGCTCTAGAGCGGTCATATAAGGTTCAATTGAATCCTCAATTTTACCCGACTCATATAGAATTTGACCTTTTAACTCATAATACCAAGGATTTTTTGGATATTTTAAAATCAATTCATCAAGTATTAACAAAGAGTCATTTAATAAAGCTTGCCTATAGTAAGCTACTGCAAGAGCGTATTTGGATTGATCAGAACCATTGCTACCTTTTTTAATAATATCTTTAGCATTATTTAAGAAACCATTTAATTTTGCTTGTATCATTTTATATTCAAATATCAATTTATCACCATCTTCATTTTCAATGAATTCAGATTTTTGAACTTTTTCTTCTAAAGACCTTATTCTATCTCTAGAAACGGGATGGCTTCGAACCCTTATTTTTTGTTGACGAGGGCTAAGAGCCTCTTGATTAGCAAAACTATAAAGTACCTCAAGCATTCCAGTAGAGGATTTTTCAATTTTTTCTAAATATTGAAACGCAGCTTGATCTGCAGCAGACTCTTGACCTCTAGAGTATTTTGCTACCATACCTTTAGCTATTTGTTGGCTGCCAAGAAGTAACGCTTGTGCAGCATCACCTTCTCCAGCAATTGCCGCCCCAATACCAAGTAAAAGTCCAACAATCATGGGAGTTTGTGCTTTTTCCATTGCTTTATCGGAACGGGCTAAATGTCCACCAGCTATATGACCTGTTTCATGAGCTAAAACACCCCTAAGCATTGATGGATTTTCAAATGACTGTATAAGGCCTGTATTAATGAAAACTTTTTGACCACACGCCACAAAGGCATTAACAGCTTTGTCATTAAATATATATATATCAACAGAATTTAAATTTAAATTTGCCGCCTCAAAAATTGGATTAGCCATTTCAGTAAGGAAATTTTCAATTTCAGCATCTCTAATAATATTAGCTTTGAGATTATTGCTAAAAAAAAGAAAAATTAAAATTAAAAAAATTTTATGAAATTTATTTTTTTCAGTGAAAATTAACATAGTCCTAACCTAAAATTCATTTAATGTTTTTAAATTTTATTATTAAAAGATAGTAAATGAAAATTACAAAAAATTAATTATTTTTTATCCTTTATTCCACCAACCAGACTTTGGTTTTTCTTTTTTTTCATTCCCCTTAATTGGCGCACCAATATGATTTGCATTTTTTGGAGTTTCATCTGATTTAGATTTTTTTATATCCTCTGTAGATGAAATTTCTTTTTTTTCTTTTAATTCTTTAATTTTATTGTCATTTTCTTTCTTGTTTTTTGAATTTTTCAAGCTTTCTGAATTTTTTGAAACCTTTTTTCTTGATAGACTTTTATCTTCATCTTTCTTTTGCTTAGATTTTTTTTCAACTTTAGTTTCAGTACTCTCATTATTATCATTTAATTTTGTAGGTTTATTATTTTTACCCTTTTTTCTTTTTTTATTATTTTTATTCTGTTTTTTTTCATTAGTATTTTCTATTACCCCATTTTGTTTGATTATTTTGTCAATCTTTATTTCATTATTATTTGCATCAAATGCTTTAATTTTATTTTCATTGCCCCTTAGAAAAGCATTTCCATAAAAGTTTATTGCAGCACCTTGATTATTTTCTAGATCTATTAAAAGATTTCTTTTTTGATTAATTAAATAGTTTAATATTTCATTAGGAATTTCAGCATCAATTTTTTTTATATTTTCTTTGATGCTTATTTCGCTAATTGTTCTTAATAATTCAAGTGACCTAGAATCTATCGACCTTATAAGCCCTGTACCATCGCAATTAGAGCAAAGGCTGTAAACTCCCTCCTTAATACTGGACCTTATTCTTTGTCTGGACATTTCTAAAAGTCCAAAGCTGCTAATTTTTCCAACTTGAATTTTTGATCTATCAGACTTTAGGGACTCTTTTAGCTTTTTCTCAATAGATCTTCTATTGGCAAATTTTTCCATATCAATAAAATCTATTACAACTAATCCCGCCATATCTCTTAGCCTAAGCTGTCTTGCAATTTCTTCAGCTGCTTCAAGGTTTGTTTTTAAAGCTGTTTCTTCAATGTTATGATATTTTGTTGAACTTCCTGAGTTTACATCGATTGCCACCAAGGCCTCAGTTTGATTTAATACTAATGACCCGCCAGACGGAAGAAAAACTTCATCTGCGTAAATTGAAGACAACTGTTGTTCAATATTATTTTTTTGGAAAATAGGTGAATCCTCTTTCCATTCTTTTACCTTTACAGCATGACTAGGCATAAGAAGTTTCATAAAGTTTTTAGCGATTTTATAAGTTTCTTTGCCTTCAATAAAAACATTATCAATTTCTTTTGAGTATAAGTCTCTTAATGATCTTTGAATTACACCTCCATCCTCATAAATCAAGGAAGGCGCATTTGATGAAAGAGTATTTTCTTTAATTTTATCCCACGTTTTTGTTAGATATTTATAATCTCTTTTAATTTCTGTAGATGTGGTCCTTGCACCAGCAGTTCTAATTATTAAACCCATATTTTCAGGAACATTTAACTTGTCTAATGTATTTTTTAGCTTCTTTCTTTCCTTTGGATTTTTAATTCTCCTGCTAACACCACCCCCTGAAGTACTATTTGGCATAAAAACACAATATCTTCCAGGTATTGATGTATAGGTTGTGATTGCTGCACCTTTATTACCTCTTTCCTCCTTGGAAACTTGGATAAGTAATATTTGATTTTTCTTTATAACTTCTTGGATTTTATAATTTTTTATTAAGTCCTTATTTCTTTTTTTATTTATTGTTTCTATTTCTTCAAAATCATCCCCGCCTAGATCTTCAACATGTGATGGATCATTTGAATTTTCATTAATCTCATCATCTGTTTCGTCATTATTTAACTCTTTGGAATTATTTTCTAGTAATGCTTCTTTATCTGCTACCGGTATTTGATAATAATCTGGATGAACTTCAGAAAATGGAAGAAAACCATTCCTATTACCACCGTAATCGACGAAAGCCGCTTGAAGTGATGGCTCTACTCTTGTAACTTTTGCTAAATAGATATTTCCTCGTATTGGACGCCTTGAGTCAAACTCAAAATCATATTCCTCCAATCGACTGTTTTTGGTAACTGCAACCCTTACCTCTTCCTGGTGGACTGCGTCTATTAAAATTTGATTTGCCATTAATTTTTTCTCCAAAATCTGGAGTTAAAATAAGTTTAATATTTTTAATACTAAAATTTTGCATTTTATTATTATCCCTCCAGATTATTAATTTTTTATTAGTACTTGGTATTTATAAAAACCACTTACTACACATTAATTTTTTAATTTCTTAATCTAAAATTAAATTAGATTTATAAATATAATTAGGTTAAATTTATTACCTTATTTACTTTTACATTTCATTTAATAGATTTGGCAAGAAAGTATTCAAAATAATTAAAAAATATATGTTATCTTATAAAAATATATTCAAAGTTGTATTAGTGCTTTTTACAGTTCTTACTTCATCAAATTTGTTTTCAAGAGAGTTATCTGAAATATCAAAAATAAGAATTATTAATATTTCTGAGGGTGCAAGACTAATAGTTGAAAGTGATAAACCTATAAAGTATGAAGTTTTCTCTCTAAAAAATCCTAGTAGATTGGTTGTGGATTTGGCGAAAATTAAATTTTCAGATGACTTCTCTTTGCCGCCAAACAAAGGAATAGTAAAAGAGGTAAGGTTTGGATCTTTTAATAATGATATCTCAAGGATAGTTTTTGACCTTAACAAGCCTCTTAAAAATATTAAAACTAAATTACTTAAGCCGAGTAGTGGTAAAAAAAGGATGCTTTATATCGAGCTAGAAGTTAATAAAGTCATTTTATCAACTAAAACAGACAATAAGAAAAAGACTTTTCAACAATCAAAACTTTCAAAAAAAAGAAGAACTATTATTATTGACCCTGGTCATGGAGGTAAAGATCCAGGAACATCGTATCAAGGGAAATTAAATGAAAAAGATATTGTCCTAAATTTCTCTAAAGTCTTAAAAGAAAAATTAATAAATGATGGTTATCGAGTATTTTTGACTAGAGAAATTGATAAGTTTATCAAACTTAATGATAGAGTAGAATTTGCTCGGAAAAAAGGTGCAGATCTATTTATATCAATTCATGCTGATGCATCAAAAAAAGATAATGTAAGAGGTTTTTCAGTATATACACTTTCAGAGAAAAAAATGGACAAAGAAGCTGAAAAAGTTGCTAATCTAGAAAATAAAGGATCAGTTTTTTCTAGAAAAGGGTTAATAGGTATAAATCTTACTCAAAGTAGAAATATTATAGAGGACTGGCAAATTAAACAAGCCTTTAAAAGAGCTAATCGCTCCTCATTTGAGTTTGCTGAAATTTTGGTCAATAATGTTAAGAAAAAATCTAAATTATTAAACAGGCCTCATAGGTACGCAGGTTTTGCTGTTTTAAAATCACCTAATTATCCAAGCGTTCTTGTTGAATTAGGTTTTATTACAAATAATAAAGATAGAAATAATCTAAGAAGTAAAAACTGGCAGTCAATTTTAGCTAATAAATTTGTTGATGCAATTAATGAAAATTATAAGTAATATTTAATTAAGATGAAAAATGAAGTTCAAAAAATAATTGATGAAATTAAAGAGTGCATTTCTCTTTTAAGGGGGCATCTTTGACTGGAATGTCTCGAAGAGAAGACTTGAAGAATTAAATACCATTATAGACTCAGAAAGTTTTTGGAAAGAAAACGATAACCCTCAAATGGTAATGAAGGAAAGGTCAAATATTGAAGAGGCAATGCAAAATTGTATTTCATTAGAAGAAAGTTTAAATGACTCAGTTTTAATGATTGAGCTAGCTGAGAATGAAGAAAACAATAAAGTTATAAATGAAGAAATAAAAAATTTAAATTTAATATTACAAAAAGCTAAAATTAGTAGTCTTGAGGTACTTTTATCTGGTGAAGCTGATAAGAATGCAACCTATCTTGAAATTCACCCTGGTGCAGGAGGTACTGAGAGTCAAGATTGGGCGGAAATGTTATTAAGAATGTATATAAGATGGGGAGAAAACAAGGGTTACTCAATTGATATAGTTGAAAAAAATCCTGGAGAAGAAGCTGGTTTAAAAAGCGCTACTATCAAAATAAACGGAAATAATGCATACGGATGGCTTAAAACTGAATCTGGCATTCATAGGTTAGTAAGAATTTCCCCTTTTGATTCACAAAAAAGAAGACATACAAGTTTTGCTAGTGTTTGGGTTTATCCAGTTATAGATGATAGCATTCAAATAGACTTGAAAGAGTCTGATTGCAGAATTGATACATTTAGATCATCCGGAGCAGGTGGTCAGCATGTAAATACTACCGATAGCGCAGTTAGGATTACACACATTCCTACTAAAATTGCTGTTCAATGTCAGGCTGAGAGATCGCAACATAAGAATAAGGCAACTGCATGGTCAATGTTAAAGGCGAGACTTTATGAAATTGAATTACAAAAAAAAGAAGAGTTTTCTCAAGAACAGTTAGACAGTAGGTCAGAAATTGGATGGGGCCATCAAATACGATCTTATGTTCTCCAACCTTATCAACTTGTTAAGGATTTGAGAACAGATGTAGAAGATACCAATCCACAAAATGTTTTGGATGGAGGTTTAGACTCTTTTTTAGGTGCTGCCTTATCAAATAAAATTTTAGATTAGTTCTTTAGATCTTTCTAAAACTAGATTTGCATGATTTTTAACTTTTACTTTTCTATAAATTTCTAATATTTTTTTATTACTTGAAATTATAAATGTTGATCTTTCAATTCCCATATATGTTCGACCATACATTTTTTTTTCAACCCATACACCGAAACTTTCAATAACCTTACCCTCTTCATCAGAAGCTAATTTTATTTTAAGATCTTGTTTTTCGATAAAATTTTTATGTTTTTTTGATAGAATCTTTTGAAACTCCAATTACTTCCGCATCTATTTTATCAAAATTTTTTTTTAAAGAACTAAAATCTTTAGCCTCATTAGTGCAACCTGGTGTATTATCTTTTGGATAAAAATAAATAATATATAATTTCTTTTTTAATTCTTCAGAATTAAATAAGGTATCGTCACTTAAAGGGAGAGAAAAGTTTGGTATATTATCGTTAATTTTTAATTCTAATGTCATTAGCGTTCCTACTTATTTAAAATGTTTTTAATTTATCAAAATATAATAAAATTTATCTCTAGTATATTTTCATTTTTAATTTTTACGATTTCTTTTTTTCTTCTACAATTATCCATTTCCTTTATCAACATAACACCAATTGAATTTCTTATTAAACCGTTTTTAGTAAACAAAATAGACGGCTATGATAATAGTTTTTCAGAGGCAGTTCTTTATATTGATACTGATAGTAAAAAGACAATTGCAAAAATAAAGATTGATTTAACTAACAAGGTAAAAAGTGAACAATTTCTATTATCTTCAGAATTTGAAACAAATTTAATCGATATTATAAACTTTGATTATAATTATTCATTTTCTTCTTCTTTGATAAATAAGAATATTAAATTTACAAAAAAAAATGATTTAGAAATTATTAGAGCAAATGGCAAAATTAATTCAAAAAAGTTAGAACTTTTTGCTAATGGAACACAAATTCCAGTATCGTTAGTTAAAAGTCTATGGCCTGAAAATACCGCAAGAGGCGCAAAAAATTGGGTTCAGAAAAATTTAACAAATGGAATAATTAGTAATTTATCTCTAACGGCTAATATTCCATTAGATTCATTTAAAATTTCTACAAAACTTAGAAAGGAACATATAAATTTACAATTCAATTTTGATGAAATGACTATTTCTTTTTTAAAGGAAATGGACTCTATATATAATTCTCTGGGAAAAGCAGTTTTAAATGGTGAATCATTTGAGGTTTATCTTGAAAAGGGTCAAGTTTTAGGAAAAAACCATAAATCTATAGAAATATATGATAGCAAATTTATAGCTAAAGAAATTTTAAAAAAGCATGGCCCTGCGGAAATATTAATAAATGCAAAAGGTTCTCTTGACGATGTAATGATTTTTATCTTTCAACATCCAAGAAATTTTAAAAGATTTGTTCCGGTAAAACTTGAAAATATTTCTGCAAATTCTGATTTGAAAGTTAAATTTGATTTTCCATTAAAATCTAAAATAAAATTTGAAGAATTTATAATTAACTCAAAAACAAATCTTTCTGATGTTATTATAAATGACATTTTTTCAAGAAATTTTTCAAGTAATTTATTGTCGATTGATCTTACAAATAATGGAATTAAAATAGTTGGAGAAATAAATT
>QCGV01000016.1 GCA_003278145.1 OCS116 cluster bacterium AG-390-A19 | reverse complement strand
AACTGAAGCAAATTTTGTAGGAAATTCATTTAACTTTAGTAAAGGAGATCTGCTGCTTGATTTTAGAGATGTTAAAATAGAGTCTTATATATTAGATTGGGCTAAACCAAGATTTTCATCAATGGTTTTGAAGAGTGATATAATTTTTTCAGACAATAAAGAGATTGATTTTTATAATTTTCAGGTTGAAGGTCCTCTAATACAAATTTTAGGAGATTTTAAGTTTAAAAATAATAGGCTTTTAAATTTAAATTTAGAAAAGTTTAAATTTTATTCATCAATTGATAATATCTCTAATAACCTTCAAATTAAATATACTAATAATTTTTCTTCATCTCTTGAGTTATCGATTTTAGGTGATGTTATAAGTATCGGAAGAGATGGCTTATCAAATCTTTTGAATAATACCGGTCCCTCAAATAATTATGAAAATATAATAATTAATGTTTTTTTTGATGAACTAAATTCAAAATCAAATATTACTTATAAAAATGTAGAATTTTCTTATGATAAAAGATTAAATAAGCTTAAAGAACTATCTTTTAGTGCTCTTTTAAATAGCGAGCCTATAATTTACGGAGAGACATCAGAACATAATAATACAAAAAAAATAGAACTATTTGCAGTGAATTTTGAGAGTTTAATTGACGTTCTAGGGTTAAATATCAATTTGAAAGGTGGACCTATAAAATATTCAGCTTTAATAGAAAATATTGAGGGTATTGAAACTTTTTCAGGAAATCTAAATGTAGATGAATTCTCAATATTAAAGCTACCAATTTTTGCTAAGCTTTTGAATATATCTATACCAAATTTAACTCTTGATGCTAATTCTGGTATAGAGTTTAAAAAAGCATCTGCAGAAATAAAAATAAATTCAAAAGGAATTTTCATAAATGAAGGTGTTATTAAAGCAAAAAGCGATTTACCAATATTTGATAATTCTCTTGGTATGTCAATTTCAGGCGTATATGGATTTTCAGAATTAACTAGTATTGAAGGAACTCTTGTACCATTGGCAAGTATTAATAGGGTACCATCCAAGATTCCTTTTGTTGGAGGGCTTTTTAAAGGCGATAATGAAGGAGAGGGGTTAATAGGTATTAAGTATAAAATTTATGAAGACGAAGATGGATTAATTAAAATTCAAAGCAATCCTCTTTCAATTTTAGCACCAGGAATTTTGCAGAGAGTTTTCTAAATTAATTTTCAATTCTTACAATAATTTTTTTCTTTTTTCCAAGCGAAACTATTAAATCTCCATCTTTATTAAAATCTGATAGTTTTAGAATATATTTTTCATCAGTTATTACTAATTCATTAAGCCTTATGGCTTTTGATCTAATAAATCTTCTAGACTCACTATTGGATTTTGTAAGATCAAGAAATTCAGTAGAAAGGAAACTTAATAAACCAATACCTTTTTCAACTAACTCTCTAGAAACATTGTAAATTTCATTACTATTCCAACCTGAATCTTTTCCATGAACAATTTCAGTAATTTTTGTAGCTAAAACTTCTTTAGCTTTTTCTATATCTTCACCCTCTAAACTTTCATAGTGCTTAATTTCTTCAAGCGATAGATCTGTAAATAATTTCATCCATTTACCAACAAGCTCACTCTCTGTCTTATCTCTCCAATAGTTCCAAAAATCACGAGGATGGGTTGAAAAATCTTTTTTCCCTTTTTCATAATTTAACCATATTGCACCATTTTCAGTTTTACCCATTTTTTGCCCTGATGATGTAGTTAAAAGAGGTGTTGTAAGGCCAAATAAACTTGCTCCAGAGAGTCTTCTGCCTAAATCAATTCCGCAAACAATATTCCCCCATTGATCCGAGCCACCCATTTGTAAAATACAGTCATACCTTTTGTTTAATTCATAAAAATCATACCCCTGCATAACCATATAATTAAATTCGAGAAATGATAGAGGCTGCTCTCTCTCTAGACGGAGCTTTACCGAGTCAAAAGATAGCATTCTATTTACTGAAAAATTAGTTCCAACATTTCTAAGAAAATCAATATAATTAAGTTCTCCAAGCCAATCATTGTTATTAACTATTTTTGTTCCTTCTTTTTTAAGATCAATAAATCTTCCAAAAGTTTTTTTTATACCTTTCAAATTTTCATTGATATCTTCCTCTGAAAGTAAAGACCTTGATTTATCTTTTAGGGAAGGATCACCGACTTTACTGGTACCTCCACCTACCAATATTATAGGGTTATGGCCGAAATTTTGAAGATGTCTTAGTAGCATTATTTGTATCAATGACCCAATGTGAAGACTTGGAGCAGTACAATCAAAACCTATATAAGCGGTTACATTTTTATTAAGAAAAGTTTTATCTAAATTTTCAGGATCGCTAACTTGATTAAGAAAGCCTCTGTCTTCTATAAATTTAAGAAATTCTGATTTGTATTTATACATTATTAAAGTCCTACATTTTAACCTATATCAAAATCAGAACTTACCAAACGTGTATCAAGATAATCATTAACTTTTTTAACTAGAATATCATGCTCTTTTTCGAAGAAATGATTAGCTTTAGGAATACTTTCGTATTCAACTTCAATATTTTTCTGAGCCTGGAGCTTTTCTACTAATCTTAGAACATCTTCCTCAGGAACAACTTTATCTTCTTGTCCATGCATTATTATTCCGGAGGATGGGCAAGGGGCTAGAAAATTAAAGTCATACATATTTGCTGGAGGTGCAATAGAAATAAAACCCTCTATCTCAGGTCTTCTCATTAATAATTGCATTGCTATCCATGCACCGAAAGAGTATCCAGCAACCCAGCAACCTCTTGAGTCTGGAACTTGTGATTGTAACCAATCTAAGGATGCTGCTGCATCTGATAGCTCACCAATTCCTTGGTCAAAAGTTCCTTGACTTTTACCTACTGATCTAAAATTAAATCTCAGAACAGAAAAGCCTCTTTTCAGAAAAGTTTGATATAAATGATAAATAATAGGATTATTCATATTACCACCAAATTGTGGCAAGGGATGTAAAATTAATGCAACTGGCGATCTTCTGCCTTCAACTGTGTGAATTCTTCCCTCTAATCGACCATCTGGTCCACTGTATATAACTTCTGGCATATTCTTTCCTGACCTATTTAGTTTCTTAATTATATTGCAAAATAATAGTTTTTTCCTTGTTCTTGACAAAAATACTCGGAAAATATATTAAAAAATCAAAAATTCTTTAATTGTCTTCTATCACATTGATAGGATTGATGCATAAGAATTTAAAAAAAAATAGGTACAGACATGAAATTAACAACTAAAGGAAGATATGCTGTTTTAGCATTAACTGATTTAGCTTTAGAGAGAGATGAGGATTTTGTAAAAATATCTCATATTGCTATGAGACAAAATATCTCATCGACTTATTTGGAACAAATACTACTTAAGTTAAAAAGAGCAGGCTTAGTAGTTGGTGTTAGAGGCCCAAACGGTGGTTATAAATTAGCATCAGAACCTGAAAAAATTATGATTGCAGATATAATTAATATTGTTGAAGGAAAAATGGAAGCAAAAGGTTGTGTTTCAAAGTCAGGATCTTGCACAGGTGTATCCGGAAGGTGCATGACTCATGATTTATGGGATGAACTAAGTAGGCATATTGAATTATTTTTAGGTCAAATTTCTCTAAGAGATATTATTAAAGGAAATGTTCTTGGTCGGTCTTCACCTCCAAGAGCTTTTAATTATTAAATTTATGGAATATGAAAGAATATATCTTGATTACAACGCTTCATCCTTAATAAGGAAGGAGGCGTTCAATTTACTTGAAGAAATTAATTCTTCTTATGGAAATCCGTCCTCAGTTCATGAAGAGGGTAGATCTATGAGAGATTTAATTGAGACATCAAGAGCTAATATTGCTAATTCAATAAATACGAACGAGAAAAACGTTATTTTTACCAGTGGGGGTACTGAAGCAATCGATATTGCCTTAAATCAAAATCCTGGAAGAATAATAATCAATTCAACTGAACATATAGCAGTATTTGAAGCAGCAAAGGATACAGGCTCCAAAATTGAAACATTGGAGGTTGATTATAATGGCATAGTTGATCTTGATAATCTAGAAACAATGCTATCAAAAGGCCCTGCACTCGTTTGCATAATGTTTGCAAATAATGAAACTGGAGTAATACAGCCAATAGAAAAAATATCTGAAATTGTTAGAAAGCATAATAGTTATTTATTCTGTGATGCTGTTCAAGCGTATGGAAAAATAAAAATTAATTTTGATCAGTTAAATATTCACTTTATGGCACTTTCAGCACATAAAGTAGGAGGCTTTCCTGGTTCAGGTGCCTTAATAATCAATGAGAATATCAAAAAAATTATTCCTAAAATATCTGGGGGCGGTCAAGAGTTTGGAATAAGAGGTGGAACTGAAAATCTTATTGGAATAACAGCTTTTGGAGAATGTGCTAAATTGATTGATAAAATTTATTCTGAAAATAGAAAATTAAAGGAATATATAAATATTTTAGAAAAAAATATTGAAAGTTTTGGTGGTTTTATTTTTGGAGTAAATACAGAAAGACTTCCAAATACATCATTTTTTGCATTTCCAGATATCAGTGCAGATACCTTGCTAATGAAGTTGGATTTGGCTGGGTATTCAGTTAGTTCAGGCTCGGCATGCAGTTCTGGAAAAGTAAAAAAGAGTCATGTATTAGAGGCAATGAATGTCGATGATAAAATTGTAAGCAATGCAATAAGAGTTAGCCTTGGATGGGCAACAAAAAAAAATCATATCACTAGTTTTTTAAATTTTTTTGAAAATAGTTTTAATAAATCAGTATTGGAGTAATAAGTGTCAGGCAATCAAGAAAAATTAACAGAAAAGGATTTTAAAGATCCATATGAGTACGGTTTTGAAACTGAAATTGATTCAGACTTTGCTCCAAAAGGCTTAAATGAAGAAATTGTTAAGTTTATTTCTAATAAGAAAAATGAACCAAAATGGCTTCTAGAATGGAGACTTTCTGCTTATAGAAAATGGTTGACTATGGAAGAACCAAATTGGGCAAGTGTAAGATATCCAGCTATTGATTATCAGGACTCATACTATTATGCAGCTCCTAAGGAAGCAGAAAAAATTGAAAGTCTTGATGATGTTGATCCTAAATTACTTGAGACATATAATAAACTTGGTATTCCTCTTAAAGAACAAGAGTGGCTTGCTGGCGTTGCTGTGGATGCTGTTTTTGATAGCGTCTCTGTAGGAACTACTTTTAAAGAAAAGTTGAAAGAGGATGGTGTCATTTTTTGTTCATTCTCAGAAGCAGTGAATGAATATCCGGATTTAGTAAAGAAGTATCTTGGTACTGTTATACCAACTACAGATAATTATTTTGCGACACTTAATTCTGCTGTTTTTTCTGACGGAAGTTTTGTTTATATTCCGCCGGGAGTAAAATGCCCTATGGAATTATCGACTTATTTCCGTATTAATGCAGCTGGTACAGGACAGTTTGAAAGAACTTTAGTAATTGCTGATAAAGACTCTTATGTTAGTTACTTAGAAGGTTGTACTGCTCCTATGAGAGATGAGCATCAACTTCATGCAGCAGTTGTTGAGTTAGTTGCTTTAGAGGGAGCAGAAATAAAATACTCTACAGTACAAAATTGGTATCCCGGAGATGAAGAGGGTAAGGGAGGTGTATATAATTTTGTTACCAAAAGAGGTGACTGCAGAGGTGATAATTCAAAGATTTCATGGACACAAGTTGAGACAGGGTCTGCTATTACTTGGAAATATCCAAGTTGTATTTTAAAAGGTGATAATTCATCAGGCGAATTTTATTCAATTGCCGTTTCAAATAATTACCAACAAGTTGATAGTGGTACTAAAATGATACATCTAGGAAAAAATACTTCCAGTAGAATTATTTCTAAGGGTATTTCAACAGGTAATTCTTCAAATACTTATAGAGGTCTTGTATCCATTCATCCTAAATCTAATAACAGCAGGAATTTTACTCAATGTGACTCTCTATTATTAACTGATAATTGTTCAGCAAATACAATCCCATACATACAGTCAAAGAATATTGACTCAATAGTTGAGCATGAGGCTACATCCTCAAAAATATCTGAGGATCAATTATTTTATTGTCAACAAAGAGGCTTGGATGAAGAAGAGGCTGTATCACTTATAGTAAATGGTTTTTGCAAAGATGTTCTTCAAAAGTTACCTATGGAATTTGCAGTAGAAGCTCAAAAACTTCTAAGCGTTAGTTTAGAAGGGAGTGTAGGCTAATGAAAGAATTTCTCAATATTAACAATTTATCAGTTTCGGTTGATGAAAAAAATATCATTAATAATTTAAATTTAAAAATTAATCAGGGAGAGATTCATGCGATCATGGGGCCAAATGGCTCTGGGAAGTCTACTCTTTCAAATGTTTTAGCAGGTAAAGATGGTTATTCTATTACAAATGGTAATATTTCATTTTGTGAAGAAAATTTACTTGAATTTTCTCCAGATGAAAGAGCAAACAAAGGAATTTTCTTAGCATTTCAATATCCAGTAGAAATTCCAGGGGTTACAAATATTAATTTCATAAAAACTGCTTTAGAGAGCAAAAGAGAGTTTAATGGTTTAGACCCTCTTAAACCTGGAGATTTTCTTAAACTTATTAAAGAAAAAGCCAAAGTACTAGGAATTCCTGAAGATAGATTAAAGCGTCAATTAAATGTTGGTTTTTCAGGTGGAGAAAAAAAGAGAAATGAAGCTCTTCAACTTATGATGTTAAATCCATCTTTAGCAATTTTAGATGAAACTGACTCTGGTCTTGATGTTGATGCATTTAAAATAGTTGCTGATGCTGTCAATTCAACAAGAAGTAAAGAAAATAGCATGCTTATAATTACACATTATCAGAGACTTTTAGAAAGAATTTGTCCAGATTTTGTTCATGTTTTCGTAAATGGATCAATCATTGAGTCTGGTGGGCCAAGCCTTGCGGATGAAATTGAGAAAAATGGATATGAAAGATTTAACAATGGCTAATTTTTTAAATTCAGAAAAACTTGATCTATCTTTTGATAATCTCACTTTATTGAGTAATGAGAGAATTGAAGCCTATAAAAATTTAAAAACTATCGGAATTCCTTCAAAAAGAAATGAAAGATGGAAGTATACTGATCTTAAAAATGATATAAGAAATATTAACTTTTCATTATGTGAAACATCAATCGATATAAAAAATAGCTCTGAAAAAATTGAGATTAATGAAATTGACTATTTTACTAATAATAAGGATAATTATTTAAAACCAATTAAATATCTTAATGATGAGGGTGTAATTTATTTAAATCTATCTTACTCTAATTTGTTTAGAGTGATAACTATTAAAGAGACACCTAAAAAGCCTATCTTTGTAACACTAGAAACTTTTGGAAAGGGAATGACTTTTCCAAGGTTTGTTTTTAATATTTTACCAAATATTAATGTAGAAATTCATTTTTTAATTAGAGGTGGCGATGGTTTTGTAAACCAATTAATAGAATTTAATATCGATAGAAATTCAACAGTAAATATTTTCAGAGTTAACGAGTCATCCTCAATTCATTCTGAGACTTTTATGGCTTACTTAAAAGCTAATTCAAATTTATTTTTAAATAATTTATCCTTGCCTAAAAATAAATCTAGATTTCAAGCATTTAACTCTTTTGAAGAAGATTTTTCATCATCATCATTTAAATCTGTTTCTATTCCTTTTAAAGGCTGTAAAGATGACTTTCTTGTATACAATAATCATCTTAGTTCAAGCTGTAGCAGCAATGTTGGAATGCGGTCAATCTTAAACAAAGGAGTGGAATGCTCTTTTCAAGCTCTAATAGATATTGAAAATAAAATAAAGAATAGTAAAGCAGAACAGGATTGTAAGGCAATTCTCTTGGATGAAAAATCATCTATGAATGCAAAGCCAGAAATGAAAATATTTAATAATGATGTCGTCTGTAAACATGGAACAACTATTGGTTCTCTTAATAAAGATCAGATTTTTTACCTAAATTCTAGAGGTTTATCTAAATTAAAAGCTGAGAAAATTCTACTGCAAGGAATCATTAGTGAATATATTTCAGATACTTCGCCCTTATTTAATTTTTTACCAGAGAGTTATAAATGAGCTTTAATATAGATAAAACTCGTAGTGATTTTCCAATATTAGAAAAGAAGGTATATGACAAGAAACTAATATATCTTGATAGCGCAGCTAGTGCACAAAAACCTATGTCTGTAATTAATTCAATGAAAAGCTTTCAGGAAGAAGAATACGCTAATGTTCATAGAGGAATTCACTATTTATCAAATCTAGCAACGGATCAATATGAGCTTTCAAGAAAAAAGGTTAGAGATTTTATTAACGCAAATAATGAAGATGAAATTATTTTTACAATGGGGGCAACAGATGCAATTAATTTAGTTGCTCAATCTCTAGCATATAATTTTTTTAATGAGGGCGATGAAATTATTTTAACTGTAATGGAGCACCACTCAAATATTGTTCCATGGCATTTTCTTAGAGAAAAATGCGGCGTAAAAATAAAATGGATTGATTGTGATGATAACGGAATTATTAAGGTTGAAGATTTTTTAAGTACAATTACTGATAAAACGAAATTAATTTCAATTACGCAAATGTCCAATGTCTTAGGATCTGAAATTCCTTTAAAAGAAATAATTAAAATTGCTCACGATAATAATATTAGAGTTTTAGTTGATGGATGTCAGGGGATTGCTCATTTGGATACTGATGTTCAAGATTTAGATTGTGATTATTACGTTTTTTCAGGTCATAAATTATATGGCCCAACAGGCGTAGGAGTTTTATATGGTAAATATGATCTTTTAGAATCTATGTATCCATGGAGAGGTGGTGGAGAGATGATTAAAGAGGTTTTTAAAGATGAAGTAACATATTCTAAGCCTCCTGCTAAATTTGAAGCTGGTACACCTAATATTGTTCAGGCAGTTGGACTTGGAGCTGCAATTGATTATTTTATTGAAAAAAAGAAACAAGGTTTATTCAACTATGAGGAGGAAATTGCAAAATATTTCCACAATGAAATCAATAAATTGCCAAAGGTAAAAGTATACGGCAAAGAAAATATAAAAAGCCCGATGATTTCTTTTACTGTTGATGGGTCTCATCCACATGATATAGCTACAATTGTTGATAAAGAGGGTGTTGCTATTAGGGCTGGTCAACACTGTACTCAACCGTTACTTGATTTTTTTAATTTATCTTCCACTGCAAGAGCGTCAATTGGAATGTATACGAATAAAAATGATATAGATATTTTTATAAAAGCTTTAAATAAAGCTATTTCATTTTTTGACTAAATTAGAACAAAAGAATAAAATTTAAATATGAACAAAATTGATTCTGAAATAATAAGTAAAAACGACAATAATGCTAGTAAGTTATTGTTTGATAATGATGATTTAATTACAGCACTTAAGACTGTATATGATCCTGAGATTCCAGTTGATATTTATGAACTAGGATTAATTTATAATGTTGATATTATTGATAATAAAACTGTTGAAATAAAGATGACACTTACTGCACCAGGTTGTCCAGTTGCGGAAGAAATGCCTGGATGGGTTGAAACAGCAGTAAAAACAGTTGATGGTGTTGAGGATGTTAATGTAGAAATGGTTTTCGACCCTCCATGGGATATGAGTTTGATGTCTGAAGAGGCTAGATTAACTCTAAATATGTATTAAAATGAAAAATATTAAAAATAAATTATTAAGCCTAACACCTAGCGCTATCAAGCATTTAAAATCTATTCTTGAAGACTCTCCAGAAACTTATATGGCTGTAAAACTTGGGGTAAAAAATGGTGGGTGCGCTGGAATGGCCTATACGATGGATTATATTGACGAAGTAAGCGATACTGACGAATTTATTGAAATAGATGGTATTAAGCTTGTTATTGATCCAAAGGCAATATTATTCCTTTTAGGAACAGAAATGGATTATCAAAAATCTACCTTAAATTCAGGGTTTATTTTTAATAATCCTAATCAAACAGATGCATGTGGATGCGGTGAATCTGTTACATTAGTAGAAGCAGATATTCCAGTAGACTTTAACAAGGAAGATTCTATTTCCCACTAAATTTTGCATCTCTTTTTTCAAGAAAAGCTTTTACACCCTCTTTAAAGTCATCGGATTGACCAGCAATAAATTGGAGATCTCTCTCTAAGTTAAGTTGTTCCTCATATGAGTTATCAAAACTATCCCAGAAAGCTTTTCTTATAAGACCTAGTGACATTGGTCCCTTTGAGAGCTCTTTAGCAAGTGTTATAGTTTCATTTAGTAAATCACTGTCGTCATAGAGCCTATTAATTAGACCCCATTCTAGAGCTTTTTCAGCACTTAGTCTTTCGCCCAAAACAGCAAGCTCTTTTGCTCTAGCCATTCCTACAAGTCTAGGTAAAATCCAAGTTGATCCAGCATCTGGAACCAATCCAATTCTTCTAAATGCCTGTAAGAAAAATGCTGATTTTCCTGCCACAATCATATCACCCATCAAGGCAAGTGACATACCAGCGCCTGCAGCTGGTCCATTGACTGATGTAATTAAAGGGATTTTTAAATTTTTAAGTCTTCTTAAAATTGGATGATATCCAGTCTCTAATCTTTCACCAGCATCTTGCCTTCCTTGATTTGATTGACCTGGTCTTGCAGCTAAATTTGCCCCAGCACAAAAACCTCTACCTTCTCCAGTAAAGACCAAACATTTTATATTGGATTCCTTTTCTTCAACTGCGTTTAAACAATCCCAAAGACCTTCTAACATTTCGTTTGAAACAGCGTTCATAGCGCTTGGATCATTTAATCTCATGATACCAACATTATCATTTACTTCTAAAGTTACTTTTTTAAATTCTTGCATAATTTTCTCCAGTGAAAAAACAATTTAAACTTTATAATGAAAAAAAATAAAAAAAAACAGATTTTAATTTATTTATGAAACTAAATTATTGCTTAGATTAGCTTTTTCTCGAATAAACTCAAACCTAAGTTCTGGTTTATTTCCCATTAAATTAGAAATAGTTTTTTGTGTTATATTTTTCTTATTTTCAGGTATCACTACTCTTAGAAGAGTTCTGCTTCCAGGTATCATGGTAGTTTCTTTTAACTGTGAAGGCATCATTTCTCCCAGACCTTTGAAACGATTAATTTCAATTTTATTAGATCTATTGAAGTTCTTGTCAATTACAGATTCTCTATGCTCATCATCTCTTGCATAAAATATCTTACCCCCTTGAGACAACTTATAAAGAGGGGGTACAGCAATAAATAATTTTCCATTTGAGATAATTTGAGGTATTTCTTCATGAAAAAAAGTAATCAATAAGGATGCTATATGCGCTCCGTCAACATCAGCATCAGTCATTATAATTATTTTTTCATATCTTAAATCATTTTCATTGTATGATTCTCTTAAGCCACAGCCCAAAGCTAGTACCAGATCAGCAATTTGTTGATTTTCTTTTATCTTCGATTGATTTGAATTCGCTACATTTAAAATTTTACCTCTTAAAGGAAGTATTGCTTGAAAATTTCTATCTCTAGCTTGTTTTGCTGACCCTCCAGCACTATCTCCTTCAACAATAAATAATTCAGTTCCTTCTTTTGATGTCTGCGAGCAATCAGAGAGTTTCCCCGGAAGTCTAATTTTTCTAATAGCTGTTTTTCTTGAAGTTTCTTTTTCTTTTTTTCTTCTTAATCTCTCCTCTGTAAAACTTATTATCCACTCTAACAATTTTTCAGCTTGTTGAGGTGAATTCGACAACCAATTTTCAAATCTATCTTTTATAATATTTTCAATAAATTTTTGTGCAGAGGTGTTTGATAATTTATCTTTAGTTTGTCCTTGAAACTTTGGATCAGGTATAAAAAGTGATATTACACAAACCATTGATTTTGATAAATCTTCAGAATTAATTGATGATCCTCTTTTGTTACCAATTCTCTCTGAATGTGATTTTAATGCTTTTAAAAGACCGTTTTTTAAGCCCATTTCATGGGTTCCGCCCTCAGGTGTTGGAACAGTATTACAAAAAGATTTTAAAAATCCGTCAGAATTAATTGTCCAATTAACTGCCCATTCTACTGAATTATTATTATCATCCTTTTCTTTTTTTCCTGAGAAACATTCTTTACCAATGAATGAAGAGGGTTCAATTTCATTATTAAGATAATCTTCAAGACCATTTGAAAAATTAAATACTTCCGAATTAGCAATATTATTATCTAAAGCTAATTTATTATCGCAAACCCATTTAATTTCTGTTCCAGCGAATAAATACGCTTTTGATTTACAAAATTCATAAAGTCTTTTGATATTAAAATTTATATTTTTATCAAATATACTCTCATCTGGTTTGAAGGTAACCTTGGTTCCTCTTTTATTAGTTTTTTGATCTAATTTTAAAAGTTTTCCTTGAGGTTTCCCCTTTTTAAAATCTTGTGAGTAAATATTTTTATCTCTATAAACTTCAACATTTAAAAATTCTGATAATGCATTTACAACACTTATACCAACACCATGCAGACCTCCTGATGTTTGGTAGATTTTATTATTAAACTTCCCTCCTGCATGTAGAGTTGTTAAAATCACCTCAAGAGCAGATTTGCTCGGAAATTTAGGATGCTTATCAACTGGTATTCCTCTTCCATTGTCAGAGATGGAAATTATATTATTCTCTATAATTTCGACATTGATCTTATTTGCATGGCCCGCAACTGCTTCATCCATTGAGTTATCAATAATTTCTGAAAAAAGATGATGCATTCCATTTTTGTCTGTTCCTCCAATATACATTCCCGGTCGTTTTCTGACGGGTTCTAGTCCTTCTAAAACTTCAATATCAGATGCATCATATGAATTATTGCCTGGCAAAATTTATCCTAAAAATTAATTTAATCAAAAAATAATAACTATACGATTCGTATAAATAATAAAAAAAATAGCCCTCCAAGAGGGCTATTTTCAAAATAAATTTTTTAAAATCAATTAACTTAAAGTGCTAATTATATGATTTATTATTTTATATGGGTCTGCATTAGAGGCAGGTCTTCTATCCTCTAGATATCCATTCCAATTATGTTCTACTGTGTATATTGGAATACGAATACTTGCGCCTCTATCACTCACACCGTAAGAAAATTCAGTTATTTTTTGAGTTTCATGAAGACCTGTAAGTCTTTGGTCATTATCAGATCCATAATTACTTATTGCATCTTGGTGAACTTTACCAAGCTTTTCACACATTGAATTAAATAATTCTTCTGAACCACTCTCTCTCATTTCTTTATTTGAGAAATTAGTATGCATTCCTGAACCATTCCAATCACCTGACTGAGGTTTTGGATGAATATTAACAGAAACATCAAAATCTTCAGCTACTTTATGTAATAGATAGCGACTCATCCACAAATCATCACCAGCTTTTATGCCTTTACCAAGGCACTGATATTCCCATTGACCTAATGCAACTTCTGCATTCGTTCCTGTTAATTCAATTCCTGCCTCTAGACATGCTTCAAGATGAGCTTCAGAAATCTCTCTACCTTTTACGTTAGCAGCACCAACACCACAGTAATATTCACCTTGAGGTTTAGATGGAATACCATCTTCCCAACCTAAAATTGTTCCATCAGGGTTAGTTAGAAAATACTCTTGTTCAAAACCAAACCACCATTCATCTGATGCTACTTCAGATGCTGCGTGCCTAGTATTTGATGGGTGTACCTCTCTGGAGCCAGTTTGAACTCCGCACATTACAAGTTTATCACCAAAAAGTGGATTGGTATATTCTTGAACTGGAGTAAGGATACAGTCTGAGCTTCCACCATCAGCCTGTAAAGTTGATGAACCATCAAATGACCATTCTGGGGGTGTTTGATCATTGGTAACTTTAACCTTACTTCTTAAAAATGGTTCTGGTTGATAACCATCCAACCAAACATATTCATACTTTGTCATTTTAAGTCTTCTCCTTCAGTTATTCTTAAATCTTAATTTGATTTATTGCGTAAAAATTTCAACAGGAAACTATTAAAACTATTATTTAAAAAAATACTAGCCCTTAAATACTTATAATGCTTATATTTTTTATAAAATTACACATATTACACAAAAGCAATTTACACATGAAAAATGCTAAATAGCTTCATCACCAGTTTCACCTGTTCTAATCCTTATAGCTTCATCAATTGAAGTTATAAAAATTTTACCATCACCTATTTTCCCTGTGTATGCGGCTTTCTTAATAGCATCGCAAGCTTCTTGAAGTTTTCCATCTTCAACAACAATATCAAGTAAAATTTTAGGTAAAAAGTCTACACTGTATTCTGCTCCTCTATAAAGTTCAGTATGACCTTTTTGTCTACCAAAACCTTTTGCTTCAGTAACAGTTACTCCAGCTACATCTATTTCCTGAAGCGCATCTCGTACTTCATCAAGTTTAAATGGTTTTATAATAGCTTGAATTTTTTTCATATTCCTCTCCATGTTTAATATTATTTAACCGTTAATAAGCAAATTTTGTGCCATTTATAAATTTAATTAGTTATTTTTTTATTTTTTAAAACTTAATTAATTAAAAAGTATTTTATTAACTTAAGGTAATATATATAAAATACAAATACTTTAGAGAGAAAATAAATGATTAATCCAAAAACACCTGTGCTAGTAGGTTCTGGTCAAATAACACAAAAAATTGAAAATTTCTTAGATGCTAAAAACCCTATAGAACTAATGCATGATGCCTCAATTCTTGCTATTCAAGATACCGGTATAGAGGATTTACAAAATTATATTGATAGCGTTGTAACAGTTAGATTTATTTTTGACTCTGGGGCAGGTGCTAGACCGCCTTTTTCAATTTATAAGAATCCTCCTAAGTCTCTTGCGGATAAATTAGGTATTAATGAAACTAAAACTTTTTATGGACCTACAGGAGGTAATACGCCTCAATATTTATTAAATATTTTTGCAGAAAGAATTAGCAATGGAGAGAGCGAGGTAGTTTTATTGTCTGGTGCTGAGTGTTTTTCAACTATGAGAAAAGCCTCTAAGAATGGTCAAAAAACAGGATGGGGAGAAGACTCTGGAGGAACAAGAATTGATTTAGGATATGAAAAACCAGGTGGCACTAAAAATGAAACAAAACATGGAATAGCCTTTCCAGTAAATGTTTACCCTTTATTTGAAACAGCCATTAGAGGAAGAATGGGAAATTCAATGGAAAAACATCAAAGTTATCTGGGTAAATTATTTTCTCCTTTTACCAAGATAGCAAAAAACCACCCTAATTCTTGGTTTCCAATTGAGAGATCGGCTGATGAGATTTCAAATGTAACTGAAAACAACAGATATATTGGCTATCCTTATACAAAATTTATGAATGCAATCATGGAAGTTGACCAGTCTGCATCTTTAATAATGATGAGCGAAGAAAAAGCTAATCAGTTTAATATACCAAAAGAAAAAAGAATATATTTACATGGTTGCGCTGATATTAATGAGGTTTGGAATGTAACAGAGAGACCTGAGTTACATTCATCTAAGGCAATTAGGCTTATGGGTGAAAAAGCTTTTGCAATGTCTAATTGGAGTATTGATGAAATTGATTTCATAGACTTATACTCATGTTTTCCTAGCATGGTTGAGCTTGGTAGAGAGGCTTTAGGAATAGAAATCGATGATAAAAGAGATTTGACAGTTACCGGTGGTCTTCCATATTTTGGTGGGGCTGGTAATAATTATGTGACTCACTCAATAGCAACAATTATGGATAGAATTAGAGAAAATCCTGGATCTAAAGGTCTTTGTACATCAAATGGTTGGTTTGCCACTAAACATGGAATAGGTCTCTATTCTAACGAACCCTATGAGGGGGAGTGGAAGAGGGAGAATCCAGATATTTATCAAAAAAATATCGATGAACTCCCTAGACCTTTAGTTGATGAGAGACCGTCTGGAAAAGCAAAAATTGAAACTTATACTGTTGCTAATGGCAGAGATGGCCCTGAGTTAGGTATTGTTATAGGTCGACTTAATGAAAATAATAATAGATTTATAGCAATCACTAAAAGTGATAATGATCTTGATAAGTTAATGAATGAAGAATGCTTAAATAGAGATTGTAATGTTAAGCAATCTGAAGGTGATTATAGCATAGTCAGTATAAAATAATGATAGATATTTACTTAATTCGTCATGGCAAGGCTTCTTCAGGTTGGGATAATTTGAATCCTGATCTTGGTATAATAGGAAAAAAACAATCCAAAAAAATTGCTACAGAATTATTAAATATAGCAAAAGAACCATATGATATTTTTTCTAGCCCCCTTATTAGATGTCTTGAGACAGCTGAGCCATTTTCTGAAATTACAAATAAGAAAATCATAATTGAAGATAAAGTTATTGAAATTCCATCTCCAATAAAAAACTTAAAAAAAAGAGTTTTATGGCTTAAGAGAGTTTTACCACTTACATGGGAAGAACTTATTTCTGATAAAGAAACCAAGGATTCAAAAATTGATTATATTTTGTGGAGAGAGAATATTTTAAAATTTTTTTTATCACTTAACAAAGATGCGTTTATTTTTACTCACTATTTAGTTATTAATTCTATAATTAGTTATTTGATGAATAGTGATAAAGTTGTTTTTTTTAGTCCCGACAATACATCTATAACCCATCTTTCACTCTCAGCTAAAAAATTGGAAATTGTCTCGTTAGGTGACGAGGCGTCAACATTAATTAATTAGCGATATTTTTTTAGAGAGACTATTAAATGGAAAATATTTTAATTAAAAATATAGATAATGCAGATGTAGATTCTGTTAATAAACTTTATAATCATTACATAAAAGAAACAGCCTTCACTTTTGATATAAATGAGAAAACTCTGTCAGACAAAAAAGAATGGTTTAGAATTTTTAGAAAAGATGGCCCGCATCAATGCATTGTAGCTTATAGCGATAATAATTTAATTGGTTTTGCAAGTTCTAGACCTTTCAGGGAAAAAGAGGCATATAGCTCATCAGTTGAAACAAGTGTTTATATTGATAAAAAATATATTGGGAATGGTTTTGGAAAGCTTTTAATGGAAGATCTCTTCAATAAAATTAATGCGTATAATGTAAACAGAGCATATGCTTTTATAACTGAACCAAATAATGCCTCTGAGAAACTTCATTTACTTTTGGGTTTTAGGAAAGTGGGTGTTTTAAATAAAGTTGGAAAAAAATTTGGGAAATATTGGAATGTGGGAGTTTTTGAGTATTTCTTCGAATAAATTAATAATTACTCTGGATATTCTTTAAATGTACTGATATGAAACCAGTATAAAATTAGCGGGCGTGGTGGAATTGGTAGACACGCAGGTTTTAGGTACCTGTGCCGCAAGGCGTGGGGGTTCAACTCCCTCCGCCCGCACCAAAAAAAAAGAGTTTAAAATGGAAGTTAAAGAATTAAAATCAAAAGGCTTAATTAGAGAGTTCTCTATAACTGTTAGTATAAATGATCTGAAGGATAAAAAAATAAAAAAACTTCAAGATATTGCTTCAAAAGCTAAGATTGATGGTTTCAGACCTGGAAAAGTTCCATCTTCTCATATTGAGAAACTTTATGGCCAAAGTGTTATGGTTGAGGTTATAGAAGAAAAAGTATCAGAGGCATCACAAAATGTTTTAAAGGAGAGAAATCTTAAGGCTGCAGTAAAACCTGATGTGAAACTTGACTCAGACATGAATGATATAATTGAGAAAAATAAAGATCTTGTCTTTACGATGAATTGTGAAGTGCTTCCTGAAATTGTAATTACTGATTTCTCAAAAATTAAATTAGACAAACCTATTTCTAAACCGCAAGAAAAAGATATAAATGATGCACTTGAATATTTAGCAAAACAAAATAAGTCATATAAAGAAGTATCCGAAAAAACAAAATCAAAAGACGGAGATCAAGTTACAATAGATTACTTAGGAAAAATTGATAATATTGCATTTGAGGGTGGTACTGCAAATGATGCCAATTTGGTCTTGGGATCAAAATCTTTTATCGATAATTTTGAGGAGCAATTAATTGGCCTAAAAAAAGGAGATAAGAAGCTCGTTAAAGTTAAGTTTCCTGAGAATTATCAAAGCCCTGATCTTGCAGGTAAAGAAGCAACATTTGATGTAAATATTAAAAAAGTTTCTAAAGCTGAAGAATCAAAAATTAATGACGATCTTGCTAAAAGCATGGGCATGGAGGATTTAGATACTCTTAAGAAAAATTTAAAAGAGAGAATTCAACAAGACTTTGACTCTGCTGCTCGTATGAAGCTTAAAGATAGTCTCTTGGACACTTTAGAAAGGAAACATAAATTTGAACTTCCAGAAAGTATGGTAAATCAGGAATTTGATCAAATGTGGAACCAACTTCAGCAA
>QCGV01000015.1 GCA_003278145.1 OCS116 cluster bacterium AG-390-A19 | reverse complement strand
ACCATTGAAGTTCTTTTTGCCTAAGCATAAAAATTCCTCTTAAAATCATTTGACTCACATTATTTGGATATTTCTGAGCATAAGCTATTGCAAGAGTACTCCCCCAAGACCCTCCAAAAACTAGCCATTTTTTGATACTTAACCTTTCTCTAATTGTTTCAATATCCTCAATTAAGTGCCAGGTTGTATTATCTTCTAGACAGGTGTGCGGTTTGCTCCTTCCGCATCCCCTTTGATCAAATAAAATAATTCTATATTTTTTTGGGTTAAAAAATCTCCGAGATAACGAGCCGCATCCTCCACCTGGTCCACCATGAAGGAATATAGCGGGCTTACCCTTTGGGTTCCCGCATTGCTCATAATATATTTCATGTTTTCCCTTTTTTAAAAAACCAGTTTCATAAGGTTCTATTGGGGGAAATAGTTTATTTTCCTTTTTAAAAAAACTCATTCTCCTAATTTTCCTTTACTCTAAAATAATTTTCCATCTTTCCTGTAAAATAGGAAATACTTGAGCCATAGAGAATAACAGTATCTCTAAACATATGATAAATACCACCTATAAATATCAACCATTGTTTTCACTGAAGGTAATTAATGGTTTTAACTTAACCCCGTTATTAATCTCTTTTGCAAGATAATCTATAAATATTTTTGGATTAATAATACCAGACTCTGGGGCATGAATACCTCTTTGAGTAATTATTCCATCTAAGAACATTTTAACTCCACAAGCCAGAGGAAGTGATGTCGCCTCTCCCATTGAAAGATTTTGAATACTATCATCAAAAGTTACGCCCACAGAAAAATTTTTATTACCTTTTTTTCCTTCTACATATCCATAAACGTCTGGTAAATTAATTAAATCAGTTTTTTTTGTTTTAGAAGAAGATGAATTATCTAGCCAAGTAAAAATTCTTGCGGCCATATTTTTAGATATTAACTTTATTTCAATTAATAGCCTTATGAATTTTAAGATACCAACTATTCCCTTTTCACCACCATGCATTAGATTTAATGATTCTTTGATATTTGGATAATGATAAGGAAAGCTTACTGCTTCAGGATGCCCAAATATGTTAGCTTTTTTTTCTCCAATTTCTGGATAATTAACCATAACCTCTTTTAAAGGTCTTACCATTTCATACTTTCCATTATTAAATACTTTTACATAGCCAGTTAGTTGTTGAATTCCATGAACCATCGCTGCATTTACCCCTTTTTGGGAGGATTTATCTTCTGGTTTCGCTCCGGAAATATTCCAACCTGTATAAACCTTTGACACTTCATCAAGCTCTAAAATTGCTAGATAAGCAAGAATATTGGTAAGACCTGGGCTTGCTCCAAAACCTATAATACCAGTTATTTCAGAGGATCTTTCATCATTATTCAATAGAAGCATTTTTTCAGTTGGCTCCCAGTCATCACAAATATCAAAATAATGAGTTTTTGTTTCTAAAGCAGCCCTTAGAATAGGCTCTGCAAACTTAAAAAATGGGCCAGCGGTATTAATAACAATATCTACCTTAGACATTTTATTTATTAGAGCAATATTGTCAGTAATATCTAATTCTAAACCCTCAACTCTATCATCAAAATTTGAAGCAAAATCCTTTGCAGAGGAACCATTTAAATCAGCTATATAAATTTTCTTTATAGCCTTATGATTAATTAGCGAGCGAACTGCAAACCTTCCCATGCCTCCGCTTCCGCCTAATGCTAAAATTTTCATTTCATTACTCACTTAACAGATATTATTAACTAAATATAAAATCAAAAGATATGCTTATCCTCGTATATGGATTTTTATGAGGAATTGTTCCATGCCAAATATATGAAGGGAAAAAAATAAACATTCCAGCTAAAGGCTTTATTAACTCTAATCCCTTCTCTTCACCAAAATGAGGTAAATTACTTCCAGCTCTATTGAATTCAATCCATCCAGCATTTTTGTTATCAACTTCAATTTCTGGTTCATCCAAATAATAAACCCCTGTAATTGAACCGTTCATGTGAATATGGTTTGATTGATAATCTCCTGGGCCTAAAAAATTCACCCAACAAGAATTTAGTTCACATTTTTTCGTTTTATTTACAATAAAAGGATGATTATTAATATTTGGTAGATCAGAAATATATTTTTTCAAGCATTCCTTTAAAAGTTCTTTAAATTCTATTATTGAAGAAGTACTGCTACTAAATAAATTTTCAATCACACTTTCTCCTCTTATAGTCCAGCCTTGGAGATCTTCTTTATGGGTGAATTCGGGATGATTTATTATATCGTTTTTTAAATCTCTATTAAATTTTTTAAAATTCTTTCCTAAAAATTCCTTTGAGTCTATTTCTCTTACAAAATTTGAAAAATTAATTAAATTATTTGCTTCTGAATATTTTTCTATACCTCTAAGAGCTATATATTTATATGCATAAGCTGTAATATTTTTAGAATTTTGATTAAGTTCACTATTTATTAATGATAGCGCTTCTTTTGGCTTCAAGTTTTGAAGATACGCTGCTGCAAAATTTATCTTACAATTAATATCTGGGTTAATTTTAATAGCGGTTTTGTAACAAATTATAGCATTCTCAACATCACATCCATGATAACTATTTTCTTTTAATAAATTTCCTAAATCAACATAAGTTCTGGCGTTTTTAGGTTGTAAATCAATAGCACTTTTAAAGTTCTTTTCAGCCTCCTCAAATCTATTAAGTTTATGATATAAAACACCTAAGGCTCTAAAACCTTCATCATTCTCAGGGTCCAGAAGAATGAATCTTTTAAAAAAATTCTCAGCTTCATCAAATCTAAAAGTTTCAAAAAATAAATTACCTAAATTAAAGTAAGCTTTAGAAAACTCATGATTAATCTCTATTGCGTTTCTATAGGACTCTTCAGCCTCTTTAAAATTTTTTTTATTTTTATAAGAATTACCAAGATTACAATGTGCTTCATAATCAAAAGGACTTAATTCAACTGATTTTCTTTTAACTTTTATAGCATCATCTATTTTTCCAACATTATCATAAATTATTCCAAGAGCTTTCCACCCTAAGGAATTCTTAGGATAATCTCTAGTTAATGTTAGTGCGATTTTTTTTGCTTCATTATAATTTCCTTCTTTAATGAAAACTGATAGTTTTTCTAGATTACGTTGTTCTAAAGAATTTGAATTTACCATACCACTACCTATATCCGTTTATACCTAACGCTATAATTTTCATTTAATCTCTTGCTCAACAATTATTATTGGTTTGAATTAGTAATATAAGCAACACAAAAAAATTACCTCAGTAATTAATATAGTTAATAAATTATAAGTTATTAAAGTTTCTGCACTTTTTACCAGTTAACATATCTTTGAAAAGATTTAACTTGCTTTGATCCATATCGCGACTTGTCCACCAAGTTGTGTGTTCATTTTTACCTCTATTATTATCTATGATCAGCCCCCACATTGGTTCAATCTGATTAGGTATCATTGAGTAACGTATATCTGTAACAAGATTATTTTTTTTATCATAACCTAAATAATTTTGAGAAAACCAACGAAATCGTTCAATATCAATCGCTTGCTGACTATTTTTATCTAAATTTGGTAAATGATAACTGTAATTAAAAATCTTTGTTTTTTCACCTAAACACCAAGTGATTGATTGAACGGATCTAATTGCATCAACATAAAAGGTATCTTTATGTTGATAAATTGATTTCCATAAAATCAAATTACCAAAAGATGGCTTAAGAGTCATACGTTCTGGATTATGCCCTCTTGAATCAGCAAGCTTGAAAGCAGCTGATAAGGTCCTTTCATATTGAAAAAAACCAAGTGATAAATAAAAAATAACCCACCCAATAGCGAAAAAACTAAATATTCTTTTTTTTGTTTTTATCGCTATACCAAGCAAAATGAGTATAGGAATTGTAAAAATTGGATCAACGATAGATATATTATTCCAAGTAACTCGTTCATCTGAAAAAGGCCAAAAAAGTAGAGTCCCGTAAGACGTACATGCATCAAGTAATCCGTGAGTTGCGTATCCCAAAAAACTTGCAATATAAACGGTTTTTATAGTCATTGATCCTTTAACAAAAGGGAATATAAGGAGAGCAACAATTAAAGAGCCAAAGGGAATAAAAAAAAGTGAATGGGTGAACTGTCGATGATATTCAAGAAATAAAATAGGGTCACTCTCTGATCTTATCAATATATCTAAATCCGGAGCTAATCCTGCAAGAAAACCAATAAAACTAACCTTAACTATATTAGTTTTATTAGCCGAAGACTGTGCAAAAGCTGCACCAACTGTTCCTTGAGAAACTGGATCCATTTTAATTCCTTAAATAAAACACTAACAAAATCATAATTAATAATATCAGATAAAGTGAATTTAGCTTATGTAAAAAAATTGATGAAAAAAATTATTAATATAAGATTGTTTGATGACTAAAAGAGCACTAATCACAGGATCTTCTACCGGTATAGGTTTTGAATATGCGAGATATTTATCAAATAAAGGTTGGGATCTAGACTTAATATCCCAACATAAAACTAGGTCTATGGAGTCAAAGAAAAAACTATCATGTGAAAAAGCACAATTTCATATATTTGATTTAGGTAAAAAAGATTCAATTAATTCAATAATTAATAATTTTGAAACTCCCGATTTAATAGTGGCAAATGCTGGCATAGCAATTAATGGGGCTATTGGAGATATCAAACAGGATGAAAAAGAGTATTACTACTACTTGATGTGCGGAGGTGTTATAGATTTAATTGAGGGATTTATTCCAAGAATGCTTAATAAAAAAAATGGAAGGATTGTAATAATTTCTAGTATTGGAGCAAAAGTCTCCATGCCAAAATCATCATTATATTCATCTATAAAAGCAGGTATATACGCTTATGGTAAATCAGTTTCAACAGAGCTCAAAAATCAAAATATCTCAGTTACAGTAAGCCTTCCTGGATATGTTAAAACCGAAGCTCATGAGAGAGCAGGATTAGATCATCTTTTAAAAAAAGTACCTAATTGGATGTGGGTTACACCTGAACAGGTAGTTATGGAAACAGAAAAAGCCTCTTTAAAAGGAAAATTAGAAATTATTCCAGGCAAGGTTTATAAAATTGTAAAACCATTCCTTAACTTAAAAATTGCCGTGAGTATTTGGAAGATGATAACAAAAAGAAATTAAATAATTTAAGATTAAGTTAATATCATTTTAAAATTTTATAGTTCCACCAGAATATAATCGGAGTTATAAGTATTGTAGGGAATATCCACCAAATCCATTCTGGTTCAAAAGGAGGATTAACCACTAAAACTGCTGTTATGACAGCAATAGTACCCCCCATCATATTTGTTAAGTGTCTTGATATTCTCTCTTTTCCTGTTGCAGAATTATTTTTATAACTTCTAAAATCAGCAGAGCCTAAGGCAATGGATATCAATCCAAAAACAATAAGTACAATGTACTGGGAATTATTATTTAAAAAGTAAACTGCAGCCAATATTAACATTCCTAAACCTGATAAAATCATTAAGCCAATAGCAATCCAATCCAAAATAGTTGCAATGCCATCTCTATTTCTAGCAAAGCGCATACCAGCAAAAGCTAAATAAAAGGAAAAAACAGCTATTAGAAATAAAAAAACGTTTCCACCAGTAATTGACATTGGGATAGCTGTTATAAAAATAACAGCCATAGACCAAAAATAAGCTATACCCGATAAAACATGAAAACGTTTTCCTTTTTTTGAAACAACGGCTAAAGCTGCACAAAATAAGGCTATTATTCCTGCTAAAATATGTATAGGTAATAAAAACGCCATAATCCCAATATTTTTTAATTTATAGATTTTAAATTATTTAATTGGACCAGTAAATATATTCATCCCCTTCTTCATAGGTTTGTCCGTCGTATTTATCTATCATTATAGGAGCATCATAACTTGAAGAAAAAAGAGGCTCTTTCTGTTCAGAATTAAACTTTTCTAAAAGATTTTCTATTTTTTCAACTTCATCAGGAAAGCTCGCTAAAAGATTATTTTTCTCTAAAGGATCAATTGATGTATCAAATAACCAACGTTTATTTTCTTTTTTACTAACTATGTATTTCCATTTTTTATGTAATACGGATTGATGATTACCGGATCGCCAAAAAAGTGTTTGATGAGGTTCATCAGGATTTTCATTTTTTATGTAAGGTAGTAAATTTACTCCATCCAAATCTTTTTCGTTAAATGAAGTCGCTTTTGCTGCCGAAGCAATTGTAGGAAAAATGTCAAAATGATGTACTGCACTATTAAAGATTGATCCAGGATTAATTTCATCAGGCCAACTAATGATAAAAGGGACTCTTATTCCACCCTCAAAAAAACTTATTTTCCATCCTCGAAAAGGTTTATTTATATCTTCAAGTTCTATGTAATTAGCGCCACCATTATCGCTCGTAAAAATTATCATTGTTTTACCATAAATATCTAAATCTTTTAATTTCTGAACTATTTTTCCAACACTTCTATCAAGCGCTGCAATCATACCTGCATAAACTTTAAGATTATGCCCATGCATGTGACTCATTTGTTCAACATCAGATCTTAAAGCTTGAAGAGGGTTGTGAATTGCCCAATGACTTAAATATAAAAAAAATGGTCTATTTTTATTTTTTTCAATAACCTTTAAAGCTTCATCGGTATAATAATCAGTTACATACTTATCTGGGGCAAAGGGATCTCCTCCATTAAATGTGGCTGAATACTGTCCTGAACTCCAAATCATTTTATCAATGGTGGTATCGAACTTCGCATTAACGACATCTGGGTGGCTTTCTGGAAGATAATATGCACCGTGTAAATTTAAAGAGTCTTCAAATCCTTGACTTTGTGGATTCATTCCATCTGCATGACCAAGATGCCATTTTCCAATATGAGCTGTGTAATATCCCTCAGCCTTTAAAATCTCAGCAATTGTCAATTGTTTAGAAGGCATTCCCTGTTGCATAAATGCTGGTAAATTCATTGCAACTTCTCTATCAATTCTTGCCTTTAATTCTGAGTCATCCTCTTCAAGAAGCCAGGTTAAAACTGTTCTTCCTGCATCAGGAATAGGAGTAAATTCGAACCCAAATCGTGTTGAATACTTTCCAGTCATTATAGAAGCCCTTGATGGAGAGCATGTAGCATTTGCTGCGTAACCTTTTGAAAACCTAACACCATTATTAGCTAAAGAATCAATATGTGGAGTTTTTAGTGATCCATCTGCTGCGCCGCCATTATGCAAAGAAATATCATTATAACCCATATCATCTGCCAAAATTAAAATTATATTTGGTCGTTTATCATCTTTGTTTAAAACTTCAAAGGGTCCTTCAGTCCAATCTGTAGGAATGTTGGCTTGAATTGGAGATATGAAATTCATAATTTTCGGTAAAGTCCATATTATTAAATTTACTTTGTACTCCCAAATTAAAAATCCAGATAAAATTAATACTAAAAGAGAATAAGATAATTTTTTGATCATTGTCTATTTCTCATATTTTTCTCTTATTGAGAGTGTAAACATTAAAATTAATAAGAAAGTTATATATGGAGCTAATTCAACTCCAGGTGTTTTTCCAGAGGAATATATACCACCGGCTACTGCAGATTTTTGAAGAAAAGGATATAAAAATCCTCTTATGAGCCATTCAATCAAATAAAATAAATACATCAGAGATATTAGAGATTTGTATCTAAATATAACGATCCAAGAAACACAACAAAAAATTAATTGTGCAAATCCCCATAAAGAAAAAAATGAATAAATTAGAGGCATTGGATCAGGATCACCTGATAAGACAATTAGATTAGCAATTCCATGAGCTCCAAATTCTTCGAAAAACATATGGATTATAGATCTCCATGTCATTAAGGTGTTGAAAGCGATAAAAAACCAAAAAGCAACCTTATGTCCATTGTATATATTGTCTGCTGGAGAAGGTAATAAATTAAAATTAAAACTCCTCATAGTTTTAATCCTCCAAGCTTAGAACAAGTTTCGTTAAACTCTTTTATTGTATCATTAATTATATCTTCAGCTGATTTAATACTATCAATTATGCCTACTGATTGTCCTGAAAGAGCAGGAGCTGCATTCATATTTCCTTCAAAATAAAGCTCTTGTATTTTTTTCATAGCAGTCATATCCATCTCTCCAGCATCAAGTATTTCTTTTGTAAAATCTGTTCGAAGGGCTCTTATTACTGGTTTAGAATTTTTATTAAGTATCCAAGTACCGTTAAGGGGAGATTCAAATATATAATTCTTAAAATTTTCATGAACGGGGCTTTCTTTACTAGAAACAAATCTAGTTCCCATTTGAATACCCTCGGCACCAACTGCAAAAGCTGCTGCCATTCCAGCCCCATCTGCAATTCCACCTGCGGCAATAATTGGTAAGTCTACTTGTTTCCTTATTGCCTGTATCAATACGAAAAGACCTACTTCCTCAGGACTTTTAAATCCACCACCCTCTGTACCTTCCACAACAAGTCCATCAACACCACAATTTGCAGCTTTTAAAGCTCCCTCAACACTTGGAACTGCATGATAAACAATTATTCCAGCATTTTTTAATTTATCTATATATTTTGAGGGATCACCTGCTGAAGTAGTAACAAAATTAACACCATGCTGAACACAAAATTCAAGCATGCTATCATCCTTTAAAAAGAGCAAAGGTAAATTTACTCCAAAAGGCTGGTCTGTTAATTCAGACATCTTTTCTATTTCAGCTTTACAGTTATCTACCTCACCTGAAGATGTTTCAATTACTCCAAGACCTCCAGCATTACAAACTGCAGATGCCAGCTGGCTTCTGGCTATCCATCCCATTGGTGCTTGAATAATTGGGTATTTAGCTCCCGTATGCTTGATCACTCTGTTCATTTTTTTTCCTTCATAAAATTAATAAGAACATCAGATAGTTGCTTTGGTCTAGTCCATTGAAAAAAATGACCTCCGCCAATATGTGGGGCACTTTTTGCATTTGGTGCCATTTCTAAAACATCTTTTTCAATTCCATTTGTTACAGGATCATCTCCTGCAAAAACAGATAAAAATGGTTTATCTGATTTTTTAAAAAATTCTCTAGCTTTTTTCTGAGCCTCTAATGACTGATCTGGAATTGTTGGAACATGGCTTGGCATAGCTCTTGGTCCCATTTTATAAGATGAGTTAGGAAAAGGAGCCTCATAAACTTTCATTAAATAAGAGTAAAAAGGTGAAATTTTTTCAAGCCAAATCCTTTGTAAAACATAATGAATAAGAGTTGAAAATTTTGATTTAAACACTTTATCCATTTGCATGGCGTTAATCATACCAATTGGTAAATTTTTTGTTTCCCAAGTAAATTTTTGCCAATACATAAATTTAGTAGCCGGATGATGTTTTTCTTTTTTATCAACTGACAAGCTTTTACTATCCATTTTATTCAATGCTGCTCCCACAGAGAATAGTGTAATTTTTTTATTCGAGGATCTAAACTTCTTTACCTTATCAACCACATCTTTTGGAGTATTCGGATTGTAGGGAAGTCCTGTGTTACCCATTGCGACTCTTGTAAATCTATCTGGATCTTCTGCTATCATCCTTAAACCTATTAGACCACCCCAATCTTGACCGAAGAAAGTTAAATTTTTAAAGTCATTTTTTTGTAACCAAGAAATCATCCAATCAACCTGATTTTGATAACTATAATCATCTATAGACGCTGGTTTGTCAGACTTTCCATAACCTGGTAAATCTGGAGCAATAACTCTTATTCCCGCTTCAGTCAAAAAAGGTAACATCCTTGAATAAAGATAACTCCATACTGGCTGACCATGCATCGCCAATAAAATAGGTCCATCTCTCGGTCCTTCATCTATGTGATGTATTCGTAATTCACTTCCATCTTCAGTTTTTATATTTGTGTAACAAGGTTCAAAGTTAAAATCAGTAACTACTTTAAAACACTCATCAGGTGTTCTTAATATTTTCATTTTATTGCCCTTTTATTAGTAATTTTTCACATCCAGTTCCGTTAAAAAGATCTAGTATTCTTTTTTGATCATCACTGCTTAGACTAAAAAACTCTGCGTTTATCCATTGAAGACATTTGGCTTGATAATTGAATGTATTTTGAGACCATTTTGACCCATCAATTTCAGTTTCCCAAACTTCTTCTCCATGTTCTATTGCCATTCTATTAGCTAATAAAGCAGGTACATAAGTACGACCTATTTCTTCTAAAATAGGCTTCATATTTTCAGATAAAGTTTCAAAAGTTTCCCATGGATTGTCATTAGGATTTAAACCAGACATGTCCTCCATATTATCTACCCAGGCTGTAGTTCTAAGTGATAATTTGTGAGCAATCCTTCTAGAAGTAGGGTCTAATCCAATCAATTGAGTAAGCTGACCATAAATAGCAAAGTCTGCAGAACTAGGTCTATATCCAAAAAGAAATGGAAAATTACTTAAATGATTCTCTATGATTTTAAGAAAACGTTTATAACTTTTCTCAATAATAGGTGCGGTAACATCATTCGAACCTACAACACGAAGCCTTTCAATTTGTCTAGAGCCAATGCTATCCTTAAACAACTGCCAAGCGTCATCTGCAAGATCAACTTTATTATGCAAAGGCAAAATAGATGATGCATTGTCCGCATCTTCGTCAAAATGCCATCTATAATGAAACATATACTTAGTAACCCATTCGTCGCCAAAGTCTTCAAGAAGATAATTCAGAAAGCATAGCGCTGGGTTTTCCGGTATAACACTTCTTTTCTTAAAATCATCTTCAAGCCTTCTAATAATAGGGGTTGAATCAGTAACTGTTTCAAACTCTCCTTTATCATTCGGTAAAATAAATGTTGGTAAGAGAGCAGGTTTTGGTGCTTCGATCCCTAAATCATTAAAAATACCCTTATTTTTAAATGTATCATGCGGGCTTCCCCAAATCACTTGATAAGGAATTTGTCTATATCGCAATAAAGCAATCATTTTTCTTGTATAAGGAGATGGAGGTAACCCTATCAAAGTAATTCTGTCTTTATTAATCATCTTAGTCTAAAAAATTTAATGAAGTTTCAATATTTAACTGACCTTCTAACCCTGCTACCCTGTGCTGAGCACTTTTAATATAGTCTGGATTAGTAATCATTTGAAGCATAGCCTTTCTCGAAGGATACATAGCGATATAAATTTTATCCCATAAATCCTCTACCTCACCCAACATAAGTCTTTCAATATTTCCTCCAAATACAGGTTTTCCTCCAACATTTAAAAGATGTTCCTCAACTTCTTTGGTATATATTGCATAAGCCTCTTCTCCAGTAAGATTGGTTTCTCTTTTATCAGGGTATATTGCTTTTTCTCTAAATTTTAGGAGGTTAATCATATAAATCGGTTTATCTTCTATTTGTTCATTAAACTCTTTTATTTGATTTTCATTGGGCAAAACAGCATTTTTTACTTCCATAAATTCCCTCCTATTTAATTGACATATATTATGTCATTAGTTAATAATTGTCTAATGCAGAATACTAAAATTCAAAAAAATTTTAAACAGGATGGTAGAAGGCTAAGAAGTTTAACTAGCCAAACTATTATAGTTGATGCCTTATTGGTATTACTCAAAAGAGGAATTCTTGAGCCTACAGCTCAACAGATTGCGAACGAAGCAGGAATTAGCATTAGAACTGTTTTCAGACAAATAGAGGATATAGAAACTCTTTTTTCTAAAATGAATGAGAAAATAAAACTCTCAAATAAAGAAATGATTGATAACTTCGAACCAAAAGGAGATTTATCACAAAGAATAAACGGCCTAATAACCTTGGAAGCTAAAATATTTGAAGATAATTTACAGTATATTAAATCAACGTTAAGTCTCAAGTTTAAGTATAATGTATTACAAAGTAATTACCTGAAAGTTCAAAAAGATCTGAAATTCATTCTGTACAAGTGGCTTCCAGAAATTAAAGATTTAGATAATTCATATCAAACTCACCTTAATTCAATAAATTCAACAGGTTATTGGGTTGAGCTTAGAGAAACTCAAATGCTTTCTGTAGATGAGGCTATAGAATTGAAAATAAATGTCTTCAAAAATTTACTTTTAAAAGATTAATAAACGAATGTTCAAGGGGAATAAAATGAAAATAAATATTATAAATCTTTACATAATAATTATAAGTCTATCCATGGTCATTGCTGCTCCTGCGCAATCCCAAGATTTAGTACTTGAGGAAATAATAGTTACAGCAACAAAGCGTGCTGAGGGGCTTCAAGAAGTTCCTATTTCTATTTCAGTAATGAGTGGTGAAGATATAGAAGCTAAAGGTCTCACAAAAATGGAGGATCTCTCTGCATACATGCCAAATGTACATGTCGCTGAAGCAAGTGGAGGAACACAACTCTTTATAAGAGGTATAGGCTCAGGTGTTAATTATGGATTTGAACAGTCTGTCGGTACATTTGTTGATGGTGTCTATTTTGGACGTGGTCGAAGTGCTCGTGGTAAATTTCTTGATCTTGAACGTGTAGAAGTCTTAAAAGGGCCTCAATCAACTTTATTTGGTAAAAATACCATTGCTGGAGCTATTAATATTACTACAGCACAACCTACTGATGAGTTCGAGGGTTATATAAGTGCAGGTTATACAACTGAACTTGAGGCTAAAACATTAACTACTGTTATTTCTGGTCCACTAAGTGATACAGTCAGAGGGCGTTTAGCTATACGTAGTTATGAAGATGAAGGTTATGTCAAAAATCTCACTGAATCGGGAGTCGATGGTCCTCAGAACGATAGTCTATATGTTCGAGGAACTCTTGCAATTGATTTGAATGAAGATTGGACTGCAACACTTAAAGCTGAACATGGAAAGTACGACGTTTTAGGTCGTCAAGAAGTAATAGCGCAGGTAAATCCTCGTCTTGGACCTGCGGTAGGACTCTACGGATCTCCTTTTGGCGCAACAAACTTTGAGGCTGGTTTTGATTACAAAAACTACCAACAAAATATTAAAGATCTTCCTATTTTTGATGATACTGAGTCAAAAATATTACAACTTAATATCGATGGCGCTATAGGGGAGCATGATGTTAAAGGTATTATTGCTTATACAGAATATGAATTTACAAATAGTTTAGATTCTGACTACGGACCACTAAGACTAATTAATCGTGGACGTAATGAGGAGCATGAACAAATAAGTGCTGAGATAATTATTACTTCCCCAAGCGATAGAATTTTTGAATACACTGCTGGCGCCTATTATCAAACAGAGGAATTATCTCATATTCGCTATAGTATGGTTAACGTATCAGGTGCACCTGTTCTTCAAAATGGTATCTTTGGATTATTAAATACCCCTAACCCGGCTTTCCGTGGTGCAAGTTTTGCTCAAGTATTTTTAGGTGGTAACCTCAATCCAATTACTGATAATGGTATTTTAGATGGCAGAGCTGATAATAACCTTCAGCAAGATTCTGATAGTTGGTCAGTCTTTTTCGATGGAACTTACAATGTAAGTGATACCTTCCGTATTACAGCTGGTTTACGTTATTCAGAGGACGAAAAAGAAATGTCAAAAAATGCCACTATTTCTTACTTAGACCCATCCGCTCCTAATGCAAGATTAGTACCTGCTCAATTAAATGCAGTATATGGTCTTGCACTGAGACTTGCTCAAAATCATACCTACAGCCGCGATAGAAGTGAGGATCATGTTACAGGTCATGTTAATTTTCAATGGGATGTAAATGATGAAACAATGGTTTATCTTGAATTGGGCAATGGGTATAAAGCCGGTGGATTTGATGAAGATAATGGTATGGGGCGCGAGCTTGAAACAGTAAACGGTATTACTGATGATTTAGCTGATTTTGAAGATGAAACTGTAGAAACAATAGAGATTGGAGCTAAAATCGATCTTGCTGATGGCAGAGGCCGTTTAAATATTTCTGCATTTTCAAGTACCTATGAAGATGTTCAAGTTTCTACTTTTGACGGAACTGCTGGATTTATAGTAGGTAATGCTGCTGAGTCTGAAGTACAGGGTATTGAAACAGACATTTACTATAGAGCAACGGAAGAAATTACTTTTAATGGTGCATTTGCTTACATGGATGCAATTTATAAGTCATTCCCTGGAGCAGGATGTAATGTCGCTCAAGCAATAGCTAATGGTGGCCCTGCAGGGTGTACACAAGACCTAAGCGGGCAACAGTTACAGTTTGCACCTGAATTAACTGCAAATATTGGTATCTCTTATGATACTCAATTAAACTCAGGTCTATTATTAAATGTTGCATTAGATTACAACTGGACAGATGATGTAATTGTGGCTGCGGATATGGACGAAAACTTGATTCAAGAGAGCTATGGTAAAATTAATGCACGTATATCATTAGCTAAAAGTGATCAGTGGCAAATTTCATTAATAGGTAAAAATCTAACTGATGAAAAAACTTTTATGTGGGGTAATGATATTCCACTTGGAAGTCTTGGTTTTAATGGTGCTTATTTTAAAATGATAGATCCCCCGCGTACTGTAGAATTAACAGCACGCATAAACTTCTAATAATTTTTTAATAATAAATTATATAGAGATGTTGCAATGATTAGAGTTTTTAGAAATGCTATTATAGGTATAACTTTATTAATATCTCTTATTCTTTTAGCTCTTCCAACAATGCTTACTTTTTTTGGATTACATCCAGAATATAAAGAAGAGGTTTTTGCATTAAATGATAAAAGAGCTCTAATTATTGCAACCAATCATGGAGTATTAAATAAACCTAATGAAACTAATGGAAAAGCTACTGGATTATTTCTTTCAGAGCTCTCTGTTCCATATTTTAGATTTATTGAATCAGGTATTACGGTTGATATTGCAAGCATAAAAGGCGGTAAAATTCCTTTGGAACCCCTTCCGTACTTTATTAAAACCAATGAAGATAAAGAATTTTTAAATAATAAAGATCTGATGTCTAAATTGAATAACTCTATATCTATAGAGTATGTAAACTTTGAAGAATATGATATTGTATTTTTATCTGGTGGTTGGGGGGCTGCTTATGATCTGGGTTTTTCAGAATTATTAGGGAAGAAAATTTCATTAGCATACTACTCCGAAAAAAAGCCAATTATAGGAGGTGTTTGCCACGGTGTTCTTGGGTTTATTAAAGCTAAAGATAGAAACAATAATCTACTAATCAAAGGCAGAAAAATGACTGGTGTAACAGATAAACAAATTAAAGAACTTGGTATTGATATAACACCTCAACACCCAGAAACAGAGTTAAAAAAAGCTGGGGTTATTTTTCAGAGTCAAACTAAATTTAGAGATGCATTTGCTAATCTAACTGTAGTTGATGATGAAAAAAGATTTGTTACCGGACAAAATCAAAATGCTGGTAACGAAACTTCTTATAAAATAATGGAAATACTCTCTAGCCGAACTAATTGAGAATAAGTCATGAAAAAATTAATTAAATATCTATTTTTTATTACTCTTTTCTTAGGTGTAACTATTTTTATTTTGCTTAGGCAACCATGGTTTCAAGATAAACTTCTAGATAGAGCTATTGGAAGTTTAGCTACGCCTAAATCTGTTCTTCCAGAAAATGATGCTTTAACAGGATTGGTATGTGGATCAAGATCTCCAATTTATGACCCAAATAGAGCTGAGGCATGTATATTGGTACAAGCTGGAGATGATATTTATATATTTGATACAGGTAATGGAAGTTTAAAAAATCTTACAGATTGGAGTATTCCATGGGGCAAGGTAAAAGCTATTTTTTATACCCATCTTCACTCAGATCATATATCTGAATTGAATGAATTTCATCTTAATACCTGGATTCCAGGTCGAAGAAATGAAAAGCTTAAAGTATATGGTCCAGAGGGAGTTCAAATGCTTACTGATGGAATAGAATTGGCGTATACAAAAGACTTCATTTTTAGAAACGAGCACCACGGGGATACCATAGCCCCTCTTAATATAGCTGGATTTAATACCCATACAGTTGACTTAAGTAATCCTGTTTTAGTAGATAATGGTAGTTTAAAAATTACTGCGTATAGCGTTACTCATGATCCTGTTGACCCAGCACTTGGTTTCAGAATTGATTATAAAGGCAGATCAATAAGTATTAGTGGAGACACCACATATGATGAAAATCTTATCAAAAACTCAAATAATGTGGATGTCTTATTTCATGAATCTATGTCGATAGAACTTTTAAATATTTTAAATAGAGTTTCAAAGAAAGTAGGTAATATGGTTGGTGAAGCAGTTACTATTGATATTCAAGACTATCACACACCGATACTTGAGGTTGTTGAAGCTGCAAATAAAGCAAATGTAGGACATTTAATTTTTTATCATCACCTTCCAGCCCCAAGAACTAGTTTGATGGAAAATATTATGTATAGGGGTGTGGATGAAATAAGTAAAAATTGGACAGCATCTCATGATGGAACTATGGCTGTATTACCAGTGGATTCAAATGAAATTCTAATTACTCAAGTTAAATAATTAGAATGTTCTTTTTAAAGATAAAATATATAGTCATTATCGCTATTATTTTTACCAGCCTTTCGGTTGATGTCACTGCTGCAGACGATGTTTATTCATTAATTAAAGATCGATTAAATTTAACGAAAGAGCAGTCCGAAAAATTTGAACCAATTATTTTATATCAGTGGGAAAAACGTATGGCTGTTATGAAAAAACATGGTATTAACCGTGAATCAAATTTATCAAAGAAAAAAATTGGCTTTCGTCAACTTCGAGAGATTAAAAAAGATATGGATAAAATAAATAAAGAAATTGAAAAAAAACTTATAAAAGTTCTGAATAAAGATCAGTTAGTTGAATATAAGAAGATTCAAGAAGAGAATCGTATTGAAATGAGAGCACGACTTAAAGAAAATAGATGATATTAAGATAGTTTTTCATTAAACTTCTCTCAATTTTGCGGAAAACTTATATAAAAGAACATTCAAGGAAAGCTCCTAAAAATTTACATGATGAAGAAAAATTTTAAAACGCCTGTAAAAATTCAATTTAAACAAATTATTACTTCTAAATTTCTCAACATTATTGTTTTTAATTTGTTGTGGATAGGCTTGGTTCTAGGAAGAGACTCCTTAATACACTTAACACTACCTAGTTTACTAATTTATTTAGTATTTCTTTTACGTATTGGTGATCTCAAATTACATCAGATATTACTCCCAGCCTTAATCGGAATTACGATCGACAGCAGTCTTACCTTTTTCGAAATTTTCATCTTTACTGAATCAAGCTTAATTGTTCCCTTCTGGCTAATCGTATTGTGGGTTAATTTTAGCACCACTCTTAACCTATCTCTTTCTTTTATAGGTAAGAACAAACTAGTTGCATTTGGACTTGGTGCAACTGCCTTACCTTTTAATTATACGGTTGGTGAACGCTTAGGTGCTGTTACTTTCGGCGAGCCTTACCTTTTCTCGATACTTATCCTTGTTCTTGTCTGGTCTGTAAGTTTTCCAATTTTATTTATGGTATCGCATGAAAATTTTTTTGAAAGACTGAAAATGCGCTAGCTTTTTTATCTTTTTAGAACTTTAACAATTTCATCATATTTTTCAGTGGATAACTAACCGTAAAAAGATTCGAAATACTTTTCTCTGTCGTCTTTATGCATTCCAGCAGTTTTGTCCATAAACCTATTTCTATCTTCCCTAGTTTTAAATACCCAAATACATACTGTGTCTTTGCTGTGATAGATAGCCTTTAACTCATCATCTATATCACAAATCTCTTGTGGTATATCTGTCTTAATACAAATCATTCTACTACGAAACCATCCTTTTAAATGCACTATCGTGTTTATCAATAAACTGATGCTTAAGAGCTCCTAAGACATGAGCGCCTAAAATTATATAAACAATATAAGGTAAAAGATATTTATGAAAACCACCCCATATTTGGTAAACATTACTTTGTTCCCATAAAGGAGGTAGCTCCCAAAAAAAGAAAAATGTTCCATAACCATGATAACTAGTCATCATAAATCCAGTAATTGGAATAACTAACAACATAAAATATAAAATATTATGTGCCCTGTGAGCCAATTTTTTTTCTGTTGGTGTAAGGGTGTTATCAAGAGCTGGGCGCTTTGATATTTTATTCCATATTAAACGAACAATTACCAAAAGAAATACAGTAACCCCTATGGTTTTATGAACTACATAATAAGCATTTCTATAACTTGTCTCTTCGGGAATCATAGAGGAAAAAATTCCCATCGGTATCAGTGAAATAAAAAGAATGGCAATAGTCCAATGGAGAAGACGAGAAACTCTTCCATAGCGATATTTTTCATTTTTTGCAGATAAATCTAAAATCTCGTTACTTTTTCTTTGATAGTTAGCAATAAGCAAAAGAAAAACCCCAGTAAGGAAGGCTGTAATAGATTGTATCCATAGTAAAGTTGGTTTTGCAGAGTCTAAAGGTGTCTGATTTGGTTTAGGGTTTTCTAGCAAGCCAGAATTCATTACAAAAATAAAAAACCAAGTTGCTATAACAAAACACCCAAAAGAAGCTAATAAGGTTCCAAAAACCCTTACTTTAGGAGCGCTAAAATTTAATGCCCATGAAATAAACACAGATAAAAATACAATGCCAATGGAAATCCAAGCTCCAGGATTTACCGAATAATAACTCAATATAATATCTTCCATTTAACCCCCTAGAAATGATATACAATGAAAGAGGAGTAGCTCAAATGTCTCAGATTAACAATCAAAAATACATAAAATTATTTCAAACTGTGTGTGAAGCACCAATCAATGCACCAAAGGGGGCATTTAATCTTCATGATTGGGTCTTTACTCTGTCAGATAAAGATTATCAAACCACAGCGCGTGGGCATATTGGAGCTGGATCAAGTATTCATAC
>QCGV01000014.1 GCA_003278145.1 OCS116 cluster bacterium AG-390-A19 | reverse complement strand
ATTTCTAAGTTAAGAGAAGTAAAGCACTCAACTATATGGAAATCACTTAAAAGCTTTAGATTAGAACCAGGACATGAAGTCGTAGGTAGATTTAAGGTTAAACAGGAAAATATAAATGCTTTTGTTCAAGCCATAGCCTCTCTTGAAAAAGAAATTCAAAGCAATGGTCATCCAGATTTTTTTAACGGTGTTTTTGTTTCAATTGCTGGTGGTATAGAATCTCAGACAATTAAAGTAAGAAGTATTACCAGTAGCGCCTCTGATCAAGGTAAAATTGCTGATGAGTATTTTAGCGGTAAATATAAATCTTTCAATGATGCTGTTGCATTAACTGAAGGATTTGTTGATGAACAAATTCAAATTTGTGAACAAATATATTTTACCAAATAATTAAACATTATAATTAAGAGAAAAAAAATGAGTGATGTAGGAATTTCATCTATTGCAGGGTATTTACCCCGTTTAAGACTTTCAAAGAAAACAGTAGCCCAAGCAAATTCATGGATAGCTCCAAATCTAATGGGTAAGGGTAAGGGTACCAGATCGATGGCAAATTGGGATGAAGATAGTGTAACAATGTCTGTTGAGGCTATAAGAAGAGTTCTTGGTAAAGATGATGACAGATCTCATGTTGATAGTCTTTATTTTGCGTCTACTACTATGCCTTTTATAGATAGATTAAATTCTGGAATTATTAGAGCAGCATTAACCTTAGAAGAAGAGACGGAGTGTATAGATATTTCATCTACACTAAAATCAGGAACAACTGCCCTTATTCAGGCGCTGGACAAGGTAAAAAGTGGCTCTAGTAGTTATTCGATTGTTTCAGCCTCTGACAAAAGAAAGGCAAGATCTGCAAGTGCTCAAGAGCTTGATTTTGGAGATGGAGCTGTAGCTATTGCAGTTGATAGCAAGGATTTAATAGCAAAATACATTAATAGTTCATCATTAAGCATTGATTTTATTGATCATTTTAGACAACCAAATGAAGAGTTTGATTATAATTGGGAAGAAAGATGGATAAGAGATGAGGGATATTTAAAAATAGTACCTAAAGCTATAGAAGAATTATTTTCTAAAGCTAATATTTCTGGATCAGATATAGATCATTTTATTCTCCCAAGTGTTTTTCCAAGGGTTGATCAAATGATTGCAAAAAAATGCGGTATTAACCCTGAAAATGTAGTTGATAACTTAGCATTATCCACTGGTGATACTGGTTCTGCACACTCTTTATTAATGTTTGCAAGTATTTTAGAGAAAGCTAATCCAGGTGATAAAATTCTTATCAGCAGTTTTGGTGGTGGTTCAGATGTTATTTTATTTGAAGTAACCGATAATATTAAAAATTTTAAACCAGAACAAACCATCGAAAGTCTTATTAATAATGGTGTAGAAGAAAATAATTATATGAAATATTTGACTTTCAATGATCTTGTAAAATGGGAAAAAGGTATGAGAGGCGAGCAAGACCGTAAAACAGCTTTAACTACTCTTTACCGTCATAATGATGCCATCATGGGCCTTGTAGGAGGTAAATGCACTAAAACAGGAACAATCCAATATCCTGCATCCCCAATTTCAGTTAGCCCGAACAGCCCAGATTTAAATACTCAAGAACCTTATAAATTTGCTGAAAAGAAGGCTAAAATATTATCTTGGTCTGCAGATTATTTATCATTTTCAGTAAATCCACCCAATCATTATGGCGTAGTTGATTTTGAAGAAGGCGGAAGAATAATGGTTGATTTCACTGATGTTGAAAAAGGTGATATTGACTCTGGTATGGATGTAAAAATGGTTTTTAGGGTTAAAATTGTTGACGAAATTAGAGGTTTTACTCGTTATTTTTGGAAAGCAATACCAGTTTAATTTTTATAATTTTTATAATATAGTAATTTTTAATAAAAACGGAGATATTCATGGCTACTGGAATTAGAGACAAAGTTGCGATACTTGGGATGGGATGTTCTAAGTTTGGAGAAAGATGGGATGCAAGCCCAGAAGATTTAATGGTTGAGTCTTATGTGGAAGCTATGGAAGACGCAGGTATTGAACCAAATCAATTAGATGCTGCTTGGTTTTCTCATCATATTGACGATATTGGAGCAGGAAAAGGTGGTACTCCAATGTCAATTGCATTAAGGCTTCCTAATATAGCCGTCACTAGAGTAGAAAATTATTGTGCATCAGGTTCTGAAGCTTTCAGAGGTGCTGTTTATGCTGTGGCTGCTGGCGCAGCTGATATTGCTATTGCTGTTGGAATGGAGAAGCTTAAAGATACAGGTTTTGGCGGTTTATCACCAACAAATTATGGAACTTTAACTCCTCAAATCGGACCATCTGGTTCTGCACCAGGAAATTTTGCACAACTAGCTTCTGCCTATAGAGCAAAACATGGTGTTTCCGCAGAAGACTTGAAAAGGGCTATTGCTCATGTTTCAGTAAAAAGTCATGCAAATGGAGCGAAAAATCCAAAAGCTCATCTTCAAAAAGAAGTTACTGAGGAGCAAGTTCTTAATGCTCCAATGATTGCTGAACCATTGGGTTTATTTGATTGTTGTGGTGTTTCAGATGGTGCAGCTGCTGCAATAGTAACAACACCTGAGATTGCCAAAAGCTTAGGAAAGGATAATATAATTTCAGTAAAAGCTCTTCAATTAGCTGTTTCTAATGGTCTTGAGAATCAACACAATAGTTGGGATGGCTCATACTTCCATACAGTAAGAGTTGCTGCAAAAAAAGCTTATGCTGAGGCTAATATCACAAAACCTCGTGAACAAGTTTCTATGATGGAGGTCCATGATTGTTTCTCTGTTACAGAATTAGTTACTATGGAAGATCTATTTATTTCTGAAGAGGGTAATGCTGTGAAAGATGTTATGGATGGTTTTTATGACGCTGATGGAAAAGTACCTTGTCAGATTGACGGTGGGCTAAAGTGCTTTGGTCATCCTATTGGGGCATCAGGATTAAGAATGCTCTATGAGATGTATTTGCAGCTTCAAGGTAGAGCAGGGGAGAGACAATTAAAAAATCCATCTATTGGATTAACTCATAACTTAGGTGGTCAACCAGCTAATAATGTATGCTCTATTGCTATAATTGGTGCATTGGATAGTTAAGCTCACTTTATTTTTTTTCAGCCAAATATCCTGAGTAATTTGGCTGATCAATGCTTAGTTTTTCCATTGTTGTTTTGTATAAATGATCAATTAAATCATCATTGTTTATATCTATTTCTTCATTATTAATTTTTTCACAAAGAATTTGATTTAATTCTTTTAAATTACCTTCAATTTTCAAAATCTCTTTCAACCTTTTCTTTTCTTTAGAATTATTTTCCTCTTCTAATCTTAATTGTCTTAAAACTATATTTAATGAATTTTTTGCAACATGCGCGTGAAACCTTTTTTGTCCTTTTAATTCACTAATAATATCATTTTCTAAAAAATTAATTATAGAAATAATTAATTCCTCCTTTGATGGTGGGTTATTCATCAAGAAACTCCTTTGTGATTAATCTCAATAAATCAATTTCTGTTTCTGAAGATCTTCTTCCTATTGCAGCTCTGTCAACACTTTTATCATACCCAGATTTATATGCATCATACATTTTTAAACACATAATACCCCACTTTAATGTTCCTAAGACCTCCCAGAATTGAATAGATTTTTTGTTAATTTTGAAATCTGATGCTTTTTCATAGGAATTATAAAAATCTTCTCTTTCTCCAAATCCACCCACAGGTTTATTCATTTTTCCAAATCTCCAGCTATTTACACATATCCAAGCAAGATCCTCATGGGGATCGCCAAGATGAAGTAGCTCCCAATCTAATATAGATTTTATACCAGTTTCTTCTGACATAAGTATATTTCCATTTCGAAAATCCCCATGTAATAAATACAGTTTTTCATTATTTGGAATATTTTTTTCAAGCCACTTAAAGCTAAAGTCAAAAACAGGAATGCTAAGATTATAGTTTTTATAAATCTCAAAGTATTTTTTGAATTCATTAATGGCTTCTGATTTCTGAATATTTTCTAATCTTTCATGATCTATTTTATGTATTTTTGATAAATAATAACCACATTGCTCTGATAAATTAACTTTTTTACTTTTAAGAAAATTATTATCTACAATTTTATTACCTAAGGCTACTCCATCAATAAATTCCATAAAAAAACCTTCACCTAAATTAGATTTAGACTCAGTTCTATATAAAATTTTTGGAACAGGAATTTTTTCGTCATATGCGGCTGTCATAACATCTGACTCTATCTTTAGCGAAAGTGGAGGGTACTGATTATCAATATTTCTCATTCCTTGAAAATGTCTTCTGAGAACTATTTTTTCTTCAGTTGAATCATTTTTATACTTAATAATCCAGGTTTCATTACTTGAACCACCTGGTAATTTGTCAATTTCAAAAATTGAACTAAATTTAATATCCTTTGATATTAAAAAATCTTTAATTTCTTTTTTTGTTTGATTCATTTTTTTCTATTTTATAATAGTTTTTCTCAAAAGTTATTTTATGATACAAACTAATTATGACAAAGAATAAAGACAAAAATGTAAATTTAAAACCTGGTTTTTTTTCAAAAATAAGAACATATTTTCTTACAGGTATAGTTGTTGCCGCCCCAATAACTGTTACAGGATGGGTGGCCATTTGGTTTGTTCAAGCGGTTGATGGATGGTTCTCTCCATTTGCCCCAAAAGGCTATAATGACCTGCCTTTTAGTATCCCAGGCCTTGGAATTATCTCTGCCTTTATTATTTTGACAATTCTAGGTGCTCTTACAACTAATTTTTTTGGAAGAACAATTATAGGCTATGGAGAAAGGTTAGTTGATCGTTTACCAATTATAAGAAATATATATGGTACTTTAAAACAAATATTTCAAACAATTGCTTCAAAATCCTCAAATAATTTTCAAAGGGTTGTAATGCTTGAGTACCCAAAGGAGGGATGTTGGGCCATTGCGTTTGTAACAACTGAAGCAAAAGGTGAAATTGCAAAGAAACATGATAATGAAATGCTTTGTGTTTTTCTTCCTACAACACCAAATCCAACATCAGGTTTTTTATTATTTGTTCCCAAAGATAAAGTAATTGAACTTGATATGTCTGTAGAAAGTGCAGCAAAATTAATAATTTCTGCAGGTTTAGTGATGCCTGAAAAGAAAGATTAACCAGCTTCTAAATATTTTAGCGCTTCTTCTTTATTAAACAAATGAAGTAAAATCTCTAAATTTTTTCCTCTTTCTGTTTTTCCCAAAATATTACTATCAATAATAAAATTAGCATCGTTTTTTGCTAATTCTAAGAGCTCTCTATCAATATTCAAATTTGCAATTTTAAAGTAAGGCAAACCAGACTGTTTTACCCCTAGTATTTCTCCTGCTCCTCTAAGAATAAGATCTTCTTCAGCTATTACAAATCCATCATCAGTATTTCTTAATGTTTCTAATCTTTTTTTGGCATTGTCTCCCAATGGAGACTTGTATAATAAAAGACAACTGGATAATTTATCACTTCTTCCAACCCTACCTCTCAATTGATGAAGTTGTGATAAACCAAACCTTTCTGAGTGTTCTATCACCATAAATGTTGCATCTGGAACATCAATTCCTACTTCAATTACTGTTGTAGCAACTAAAATCATTTTGCTACCATATTTAAAGTCGTTCATTACTTTTTCACGATCTTCAATTTTCATTTTTCCATGAACTAATGCTACCTTATCTTTATAAATTTTGTTTAATTGATGAAATCTGTCTTCTGCAGCTGCTAAATCTATTTTTTCTGATTCCTCAATAAGAGGGCAAACCCAATAAATTTTTTCCCCTATATTTATTAATCTTTCAATAGAATCAATGACTTCAGATATTTTATTAATTGGTTTTGCTATAGTTTTAATAGGTTTTCTTCCCTTCGGTTTATCTAAAAGTCTTGAAACCTGCATTGATCCAAATGCTGTAAGCTCAAGAGTTCTTGGGATAGGTGTAGCGCTCATAATTAAAATATCTGGAGGATAATCCTTACTTTTCGATGTTAAAGATAGTCTCTGATGAACACCGAAACGATGCTGTTCATCAATTACTACCAATCCTAGATCACTAAATACAACTTTTTCCTGAAAAAGTGCATGTGTACCTATTATTATATCAATTTTTCCTTCTTTAAGATCTTTAAGGATTATTTCCTTATCTTTTTGCTTTGTTTTACCTGTTAGAATATTAACATTTATATTTGATTTTAAGCATAAACCTCTTATTCCTTCATAATGTTGTCTTGCAAGTAGCTCAGTTGGTGCCATCATTGCGCCTTGCTTTAATGAGCCTGCTGTATGAAAAAGACCTGCAAGAGCAACTATGGTTTTACCTGACCCTACATCTCCTTGAAGTAATCTAATCATTCTGTCAGATTTACTTAAATCACCCGAAATCTCTTTAATAGAAATTTTCTGTGAATTAGTAAGTTCAAATGATAAATTATTTAATAATTCTCTAACTAATTGATTTTTATCAATTATTTTAATTCCTTTAGGGGCTTCAAAGTTTTTTGAAATTAAGGCTAATGATAACTGATTTGCTAGTAATTCATCATATGCTAAACGTTGTTTTGATATATTTTGATGATCTAAATCATCTAAGTTTTGTGGGTTATGACAATCTTTTATAGATTTAGAAAATTCTGGCCATTTCATTCTATTTATAAGCTCCTGATCATGCCACTCAGGCAAATCTGGAACTGTATCTAAAACTTTTTTGATATAATTTCTAATTACTTTATTTGATAAACCTTGGGTAAGTCTATAAACAGGCTCAATATCTTGGAAATCATCTATTTTTTCACTTTTTATAATATGCTGAGGATGAATTATCTGTTTTCTTTTTTTATAAGTCTCAATTTTACCACTTACAGTAGCATTTGAGCCAACGGGAAGAATATCCTCCAAATATTGTCTTCTGGCATTAAACCAAATTAAATCAAGCTCTCCTGTTTCATCTATACATGTAATTTTATAGGGTAATCCTCTTCTTCTTGATGGATTATGTTTTGTAACAGTCAAATCTATCGTTACAATTCTATTATTTTCTGCACTTATGATTGTTGGCTTATAACTTCTGTCAATTATGTTATTTGGAAGATGCCATAAATAATCGACAATATTTTCACCAATTAAATATTTTAATTTTACTTTTAATCTTGGTCCTATACCTTTTGTAGTTTCTATAGGTTTAAATAATTTATCTAGAATCTTTGGTCTCATTGCTCTATTAAAGTACAAATTATGGAAAAAAACACAGAAATAATTAGAAAAAAAATTTTATTTCGATCTTGGCATCGCGGAACTAAAGAAATGGATCTTATTTTAGGTACCTATGCTGATAATAATTTATCGAATATGTCATATGATGAATTAATGCATTTTCAAAGTTTTTTAAATTTATCCGATCCTGATTTGTATAAATGGTTAATTTCTGAAGAAAAAAATTTTCCTGAGGAATATAAAGATTTAATTGAAGACATAATACTTCAAACCAATTCTTAGGTTAAAAATGAGTAGTTTAAAAGAAATTCTCTCAAGAGAGTTTTATTCTGATATTAGTAAAATTAATGATTTGGGTGAGATTCCTGAGGGATCAGAACCACTTTTAATAAATGAAATATCAGAAAACTTAGATAATAATATTTTAATTATTGCTAGAGATTTAAAAAGATATCAGCAATTAAAAGATGGCCTTGAATTTTTTTTAAATAAAGATGTCTTATTTTATCCTCAATGGGATTGTGTTCCTTATGATAGAATTTCTCCCAATAAATTAATTACATCAAAACGTTTAGAAACTTTATCTCGACTATCAAATGAAAAGAATAAAAGTAAAATAATTTTAACTACTATTCAGGCTTCATGCCAAAGAACTTTATCTTTAGATGAGGTTAAAAATAAATTTATATCATTAAAGCCAGGTGAAGTTATTGATATAAATAATTTAGTAAACTTTTTTGTAAGTAATGGATATGAGAAAACTCCTACAGTTAGAGAGCATGGTGAATTCTCTGTTAGGGGAGGGATAATTGATTTTTATTCACCTTTAAATAAACCTATTAGATTAGACTTATTTGGGAATACAATTGATTCTATCAAATCTTTTGATTTGATTTCACAGAGATCTCTTGAGCTTCTTAAGGAGATATTTGTTTATCCAGCCTCAGAAATTATTCTCAATGATAAAACCATTGAGAATTTTAGAATTAATTTTAATAAAAAATTTGGCTCACAAAAAGAAAAAGTTAAAATTTACGATAGTATCTCAGAGGGAATTTCTTATCCTGGAATGGAGCATTGGTTACCTTTTTTCTATAATCAAACAGGTTCAATATTTGATTATATAGATAAACCAATAATATTATTAGATCATCTATATGATAGTTCATTAGAAGATTTTCTTGAAACCGTTAATGATCATTTTCAATCAAGAAAAGACTATGACGATAACAAATTATCAAAAGTTGAAAATAAATATTTTTCTATTGAGCCTTCAAACCTTTATCAAAATAAAGAAGAGTTCAACAAAAATTTGCACTCAAGAAATTGTATTAGAATTAGTCCATTTAAAAAACCAGATGCAATAAATTTAAATGGGAAAGCCTCATCAAAATATTCAAATATTAAATCTAATAGAAGTGACTCATCTAGTTATGAAAATCTTAAAAGTGATATTCTTGATTTTACTAAACAAAATAAGAAAATTATAATTGCATGCTCAAGCCTTGGGTCAAGTGAAAGGGTTTCAAAAATATTAATTAATAATGGTGTTTTAACGAATTTCAAAAATTTAGAGTCCTTTAAAAAAATTGAACAAAAAAACATTTATTTAACAGTCTTAAATTTAAATAGTGGTTTTCACTTTGATGATTATATTTTTATCTCTGAGCAAGATATATTTGGCGAAAAATTTTATAGACCTCGGATAATTAGAAAAGCTGAAAATTTTATAAGAGAAATATCAAGTGTAATGCCTGGTGATGCAGTTGTTCATGTTGATCATGGAATAGGTAGATTTGAAAATTTATCAACGCTTGAAATTAATAATGCTAAACATGAGTGTCTTTTAATTAAATATGCAAATGACGATAAATTATATTTGCCTGTCGAAAATATTGAAGTTTTATCTAGATATGGCTCAGATATTTCAGACGAGATGCTTGATAAACTTGGTGGTATATCATGGACAACAAGAAAGGAAAATTTAAAAAAGAAAATTAAATTTTTAGCTGAGGAGCTAATTTCAGTTGCGGCTAAGCGTCAACTCTCCAAAGCTGAAATGTTTAACGTCCCTGAAGATTTTTATGAAGAATTTTGTTCAAGATTTTCATTTGAAGAAACCAATGATCAGTTAAATGCAATTAATGATGTTCTAAACGATTTAGATAAGGGTCTCCCAATGGATCGATTAATTTGTGGGGATGTTGGCTTTGGCAAAACTGAAATTGCTCTCAGGGCGTCTTTTTTAGCTGCTATGAGTGGTAAACAGGTATCTATTCTTGCTCCAACAACTTTGTTAGCTAGACAACACTATGAAACATTTAAAGAGAGATTTAAGGGCTTTCCGATAAATGTGTTCGAATTATCAAGACTCACTTCTAAAAAAGATAGTGTCGTTAAAAGTATCAATTCCGGATCTTGTGATATAGTTATAGGCACGCATTCTCTTTTGGGTGAAAAAATAAATTTTAGTGATTTAGGCTTATTAATTATCGATGAAGAACAGCATTTCGGCGTTAAACATAAAGAAAAAATTAAAAAACTAAGAGATAACGTTCATGTGCTTACATTAACAGCAACGCCTATACCTAGAACACTTCAATTAGCAATGACAGGTGTTCGAGATCTATCAATTATTGCATCACCGCCAATAGATAGACGTGCAATAGAGACATATGTTTTTCCAAACGATCCTCTGGTGGTTAAAGAGGCACTACTTAGGGAGCGTCATAGAGGAGGACAAAGTTTTTATGTTGTTCCAAGAATTTCTGATATTGAGGATATTGAAGAATATTTTAAGGAATTTATCCCAGAAATTAACTATATAACTGTTCATGGTCAAATGCCTTCAAAGCAAATAGAAGATAGAATTAATGATTTTTATATGGGTTCATATGATGTTTTAATTTCAACAACAATTATTGAATCAGGATTGGATATACCAAATGCTAATACATTAATTATTCATAGATCAGATATGTTTGGTTTATCTCAATTGTATCAAATCCGTGGTAGGGTGGGTCGTTCAAAGGTGAAAGCTTATGCATACCTTACTTACAAAGAACATAAAAAACTTGGAAAAAAAGCTTTAAAAAGATTAGAAGTTCTTCAATCTCTTGATTCATTGGGAGCTGGTTTTAATCTTGCAAGTTATGATTTGGAAATTCGTGGATCAGGTAATTTACTTGGTGAAGAGCAATCCGGACAAATAAAAGAAGTTGGCATAGAGTTATATCAAAATATGCTTGAGGAAACTATTGATGAGTTAAAAAATACAACTCAAAAAAGTAAAAACAATCAATGGTCACCAAAAATATCATTGCCTTTATCAATTTTAATACCTGAGGATTATATATCTGATCTAACTATTAGAATGGAGATATATAAAAGATTATCTTCTATAATTTTAGAAGAAGAAATAGATGAAATTGCAGCAGAATTAATTGATAGATTTGGTAGTCTTCCTCAGGAAGTTGAGACCTTAATTGATACAATAGGGTTAAAGAATTTATGCAAAAAAACAAATATAGAAAAGATTGATTGTGGAAGTAATGGTTTTCTGATTTCATTTAAAAATAATACTTTTTCAAATCCCTCAGAATTAATAAAATACATTAATAATAAAAAGAATTTTATAAGTATAAGGCCTGATCAGAGGTTATTTGTTAAGTTTAACGAACAAAAAGAAAATTTAATCGATTATATTAAATCTATAGTAAATGATTTTTTAAAAATGATAGAAAATTAATTAGAGCTCATATGCTTTAAAAGCTTAACTAATGAATCAACGGATTGTGATCCTGTAAGTGTTATTCCATCATTAATTACATATGTTGGAACACCCATGACACCATTTTCTCTATTTTTTCTCTCTTCTTCGATTATACTTTCATTATCTATATCTTCTGAGAATTTTTTTCTAATTTCCTCTTTATTTAAGCCAGAATCTTCAGCTATTTCCAGTAATATATCGATATTACTTATATCCTTAGATTTTTCAAAATATGCTTTGAATAAGTTTTCAACTACCTCGGTATGACAATCATATTCTTTTGACCAATAAATTAATTTGTGACTATTAAATGTATTAGGAATTATATCTAATTTACTGTTTATAATAGAAATTCCTGATTTAAGAGCTTCGCTTTTTATTCTCTCTTTCATGGTACTATGATGATTTTCATTAAACTTTCTTGATATATATTCTTTTTTATTAACACCTTCTTTTGGAAAGTCAGGATTTAGTTGAAATGTTGAGTATGTAAATTTTACGTCTATATCTGGTACAAGACTTACTGCTTTATCAAAATTTCTTTTCCCAATAAAACACCAGGGACAAATAGTATCGGAAATTACATCAATTTTTATCATTATTTTCTCTAAATTTTATAGATAATCTTGCTTATTGTAAAATCTAAAGGCATAACTGTCTATAATGGAAATGAAATCATCATATTTAGTAGACAGTCATTGTCATTTAAATTTTCAAGATTTTAATGATGACTTTGAAAAAGTTTTGATAAGGGCGGAAGAGTCAAACGTCAAAATAATGGTTTCAATATCGACTGAATTAGATGAAATTGATAAAATTATAAAAATTTCTGAAAAATACAATAATATTTACTGTACAGTAGGTGTTCATCCTCACTCAACAAATACAGAAAATCAATTTGATGAGGTTTTTCTTGAAGAAAAATCTCAAAATTCCAATGTTATAGGGATAGGGGAGACAGGTTTAGATTTTTATTATAAAAATTCAAAAAAAGATGATCAAATTAAAAGTTTTAAAAAACATATAAATGTTTCTAGAAATACCCAACTACCAATAATTATTCATACCCGTGAAGCCGATGATGAAACATGCTTAATTTTGGAAGAAGAGACAAAAAAAGGTGAATTTCCAGGAATTATTCACTGTTTTACTGCAGGAGATGATTTAGCGAAGCGTGTTATAGACTTGGGTTTTTATATATCTTTATCAGGTATAGTTACTTTTAAAAACGCCAATAAATTAAGAGAAACTATTAAAGATATTCCTTTGGAAAGATTAATAGTTGAAACCGACTCCCCGTATTTATCACCTGAGCCTATGAGAGGAAAAAGGAATGAACCTTCACATGTAGTACATACTGCAAAATATTTAGCAAATTTTTACAATGTTGATGAAGATGAGTTTTTTGCATTAACAACAAATAATTTTTTTGAAATCTTCAAAAAAGCAAAAAGGCCTGCTTATGAACAGTAAAGTAATGGTTACTGTACTGGGTTGTGGATCGTCTGGAGGTGTTCCAAGAATAGATGGTGACTGGGGTAATTGTGACCCAAATGAACCAAAAAATTTAAGATCGAGATGTTCTTTATTAGTTCAAAAATTCAATCATTTAGGAGATGTTACTACAGTTTTAATTGATACTTCTCCAGATTTAAGAAATCAGTTATTGAAAACGAATGTAAAACAAATTGATGCAGTATTGTATACTCATGATCATGCTGATCAGTCTGGTGGTATAGATGATTTAAGAATTTTTGCACTTAGAAAAAGAAAAAGAGTTCAAGTTTATATAGATGATAAAACTGCTTCTAGGCTAATACCAAGGTTTAGTTACTGTTTTAATACTCTTGAAGATAAGGTATATCCTGCAATTTTAGAGAAAAATACAATTATTCCATTCGAAGACTTTGTAATAAACGGACCAGGTGGAGATATAAAATTTCTTCCATTCCTTCAAAAACATGGAAAAATTGATTCTTTAGGCTTTAAATTTAATAATATTGCTTATTCTAGTGATGTTGTAGATTTTTATCCTGAGAGTTTTGATTTACTTAATAATTTAGATTATTGGATTGTCGATGCATTAAGATATGATCCTCATCCAACACATGCTCATTTGGATCTTACATTAGAATGGATTAAAAAACTTAATACAAAGAGAGGAATACTTACAAATCTTCATATTGATCTTGATTATAATGATTTAAAAGAAACATTACCTAATCATATTGAACCAGCTTTTGATAATTTAACTTTTGAGGTAGATCTATAGATATATTATTTATACATAATATATATTATGCGCATAATTATGATTAAATTTATAACAAAGAGAATCCTTATAGCTATACCTACTCTATTGATAATAATTGCTTTTAGCTTTTCAATGATGAGAGTTGCTCCAGGCGGACCTTTTACTAATGAGAGAGCTTTACCCCCTGAAATAGAAAAAAATATTAAGGCTGCATATAATCTTGATAAACCTGTTTATGAGCAATTTTATATTTACATGAAAAATATAGCCAGAGGTGACTTTGGGCCCTCTTTTAAATATAAAGATTTCTCAGTTAAAGAATTAATTCTCAATGGATTACCTGTAAGTGTTACTCTAGGCTTATCTGCGATAATTATCTCATTGTTTTTAGGCTCTTTATTAGGGATTATAGCCGCTATAAATAGAAATACTATTTTTGATTATTCTGTAATGGGCGTCTCATTAGTAGGCATTTGTGTGCCAAGCTTTGTCATGGCTCCATTACTTTCGCTTTTTTTTAGCTTATACATGGGAATTTTACCTACTTCTGGCTGGAATAATGGAAATATACTTAATCTTATTCTACCAATAACTGCTTTATCCTTACCTCAAATTGCTATTATATCAAGAATGATGAGGGCAAGCACTATTGAGGTATTAAACTCAAATTTTATACGTACAGCTAAGTCAAAGGGTTTAAATCAATCCTATATAATTAGAAAACACGTAATTAGAGCATCAATTTTGCCAATTGTAGAATATTTAGCCCCTGCTTCGGCAGGTTTAATGACAGGATCAATCATTATTGAGCAAATCTTTGGTTTACCTGGAATTGGAAGATATTTTGTTGTTGGTGCATTACAAAGAGATTATACCTTAGTAAGCGGTGTATTAATTTTATATGCTTCCTTATTAATACTTTTAATCTTAATTACAGACATTGTCAGAGCAATTTTAGATCCAAGGGTCAAAATATAAGATTATGAATAAAAAGCATATAAAAATAGTTGAGGATTATTCTAATATAAAAGGCAGGTCCTTGTGGGTTGATGCACGAAGAAGATTATTTCAAAACAAAGCAGCCGTTGTATCTCTATTTTTAATATTTTTAATAGCTTTTTTGTCATTTTTTGGTCCTTTTTTTCTAAAATATAGCTTTAGTGATACTGATTGGAATTCAATATATTACCCACCTAGTCTCAATAATGGTCATTTTCTTGGTACCGATGGTAATGGAAGGGATTTATTGGTAAGAATTTTATATGGAGGCAGACTTAGCTTAACTATAGGTATTTTAGCAACACTTGTTAGTGTTTTTATAGGTGTAATTTACGGAACTATTGCCGGATATTTTGGTGGTAAATTAGATATTTTTATGATGAGAGTCGTTGAGATTCTCTATGCAATGCCCTATTTAATATTTGTTATACTATTAATGGTGGTATTTGGAAGAAATATCTATTTTCTATTTATAGCTATAGGTGCTGTTGAATGGTTAACAATGGCAAGAATTGTAAGAGGACAGACTATCTCATTGAAAGAAAAAGAGTTTATTGAAACAAGTAAAGCTCTTGGTCAATCAAATTTTATGATTATATGGAAACATATAATTCCAAATTTAGCTGGCCCTATAGTTGTCTATATAACTCTTATGGTACCATCAGTTATCATTTTAGAGAGTTTTTTATCTTTTCTTGGTTTAGGTGTTCAAGAGCCATTAACATCTTGGGGTGTTTTAATTTCAGAAGGTTCACGAGAAATGGAAACGGCATGGTGGTTATTAATATTTCCAGGCATATTTATGACCATAACACTAGCCTCATTAAACTTTATTGGAGATGGATTAAGAGATGCAATCGACCCAAAAGAATATTAAAAACAATAATTTACTAATTAATATTAATAAATTGAATGTATTTTTTAACACTCCAGAAGGTCTTTCACATGTTGTGAAAGATGTAAATTTTAATGTAAAAAAGGGAACATGCCTTGGTGTTGTTGGTGAGTCTGGATCAGGAAAAACTCAAACTTTTTTCTCTATAACAGGTTTATTAGCAAAAAATGGTTATGCTGAGGGAGAAGCAAATTTCAAAAATTATAATTTAATTACATGTGATGATGAAATAAGAAGAAGTTTTCTTGGTAAATCAATAGGTTTTATTTTTCAGGATCCAATGACTAGTCTAACTCCACACTTGAAGATTGGTGATCAGTTAGCTGAAATAGCTATTTATCATAAAAAAATCACTAAAAGTCAGGCTTTACAAAGAGCAGCTGAGGTTATGGATGTAGTCAAGCTTCCAAATAATAGAGATATAATTAATTCTTACCCACACGAATTATCAGGCGGAATGAAACAAAGAATAATGATTGCTATCTCATTAATGTGTGAACCAGATCTTATAATTGCAGATGAACCAACCACAGCTCTTGACGTTACTACACAAGCAGAAATACTTAATATATTCAATGATTTAAAGAATAATTTAAATATAGGATTAGTATTAATATCTCATAATATTGGAGTTATAGCTGAAACATCAAATGATGTATTAGTAATGAAAAACGGACAAATTTTAGAAAATGGAAATACACATGAAGTTTTAACAAAACCAAAAAATGACTACACTAAACATTTGTTATCTTGCATTCCCCCATGGATAGGAAATTAAATGATAATTAAAGAGAAAATTCTTCAAGTTGATGATTTAAGCTTACATTATAAACTTTCAAGAGGCTTATTTAAGTCTTCAATTTTGATAAAAGCTGTTGATAATATTAGCTTTTCTTTATTTGATGGTGAAACATTAGGTATTGTTGGTGAATCTGGTTCTGGAAAGTCAAGTTTATGTAGACTCATTTTAAAGCTTATAGGAAAAACATCAGGATCCATTAAGTGGTTTAATAAAGATATTTATAGTCTTAACTTTTCTGATCTACGAGAATTTAGAAAATCAGTTCAAATTATCTTTCAAGATCCTTATGGAAGTTTGGATCCTCGCATGACGATAGGTAAAATAATTGCCGAACCATTAGATATTTATAATAAAACCCTTAAAAACAAACAAAAAGAAAAGATTGTTATAAATATTATGAAAGATGTTGGTTTATCAAATGAGTTATTCAATCGTTATCCTCATGAATTATCAGGAGGTCAATGTCAGAGGGTTGGAATAGCAAGATCATTAATTAATAAGCCTTCTGTTTTAATATGTGATGAGCCAGTATCAGCTCTGGATTTATCAATACAAGCGCAAATACTGGATTTAATAAAATTACTTAAAGAGAAATATAAATTAACAGTTATTTTTGTAAGCCATGATCTTTCAATTATTAAATCTATTTGTGACAGGGTTATCGTACTTAAAAATGGAAATATTGTAGAGAGTAATGATACTGATATTTTATTTAGTAACCCTAATAATGATTATACAAAAAAATTAATTTCTTCAGTTCCTTCCCCTATTCCGATAAAATAGAAGTATGAAAATTAAGACTGAAATTCAAGCTGTAATTTGGAAGATTAATGTAAAAGTTGGTCAAAAAGTTGATATTGGAGATACGGTTGTTATCTTAGAGTCAATGAAGATGGAAATACCAATAGAATCAGAACTTAGAGGAATAGTTAAAGAAATATTAATTAACGAAGGTGATCAAGTTAATGAAGATCAGGAACTTATAATTCTAGAATAATTACTGGGCTCTAGGCGCAACTGCTAAAATAGTATCAGCACCAGATCTTTTTCTACTTATGCTTATAATTGCTGTTCTTAAATCTTTTTCATAAACCAAGAATATTTGATTACCTTGTTGTTCCATTATTAAGAACCAACCTGTATCAGGCATGTGCTCTTTGAAATAATTAAATACTGCATTAGCATCCAAACCAGAGTTAAAATATATTTGTCCGAACCAATTTTCATCACTACCAACAACAACTGATTTGGTTAAATCTAAATAAGTTTCTGGAGGAAAAGCTACATCACTAAATTGATTTAAAACATCTTCTTGCGTTGGTTCATTTGCTTCCGAAACCTCAGAGACAGATGTTGAACTTCCAGGATTAGTTAATGATGAAATTTCAGCACATGACGCTAGTGTAAAAACTATTATAAAAATAAAAAAGGTACGAAAAAAAGACATTTCAAATCTCCTTAAAATATTAATCTTTTAAAATTACACTTTTATTAATGAGTCGGTCAAATAATCATTAAAAAATACACATCAACGAGGCCAAAATTATTAATGCCCAACTTCCAATCGCCCCTACTGCTCGAGGAATATTATCAGGGCCTAAGCCATCTTTAGAAATGATGCCATATGCGTGTGCTCCTCTACAGAGAATAAAGGCTATTCCAAAAATATGGACAAAAAATTCACTTCCCCGATACTCCATTAACATTAGGAGAATTAACATTAAGGGGGCGTGCTCAACTAAATTACCAAAAGCTCTTGATCTTTTGATCAATATATCATCATCCCCAGCAATAGCTGTTTTTGTCTCTACTCTTCTAAATGCTGTATTTAGAGCTAAAGCAACAGCCATAATACCTAGAATACCAGCATAAAGAGCTGTACCATTAAGATCATCCATAAAAAACCTCATTAATAAGAACTAATTACCCGTTGATTCGTTAAAAACAGCAATATTTAAGATCTTATTTGTTTTTATTTAAATTTGATATACTTTGAACTATGTCCTTAACTTTAAAGATAATTTTAGGAATGATATTTGGTTTTATTACCGGAACGGTAATAAATTTTTTCTCACTTGATAACAACTTTTATATTAACACGTATTTCATTAATGGTATTTTTGATGTTGTAGGATCAATTTTTATATCTTCACTTAAATTAATGGTTGTTCCACTTGTATTTTTTTCATTATCAACTGGGATAGCCTCATTTGATAAAGAAAAAAAGATTTCTGTCATAGCATTAAAAACATTGTTGCTTTATTTGTTCACTACAGCACTTGCAATTTCTCTAGGGCTTTTAATAGCAATTTTTCTCTCCCCTGGATCAGGATTAGATCTAATAACATCTTCGCAATTTAATGCGCCTCAAGCTCCTAGCTTAAAATCAGTACTTATAGATATTTTTCCTACAAATCCAGTACAGGCAATGGCTGAAGGAAAAATGCTTCAAATAATAGTATTTTCAATATTTTTCGGAATTGCATTAAGACTTACAAAAGACATTAACAATAATCTTTTTGAAATTATGCAAAATATTACAAATGTAATTATGAAAATGGTTTTCATTTTAATTAATTTTGCTCCAATTGGTGTTTTTTGTTTATTAGCTTCATTATTTGCTGTTCAAGGTATTAATGTTTTAGGAAATTTAGCCGGATACTTCTTTATAGTGATATTTGTTTTACTTTTTCATGGTCTTATTGTTTACCCTTCCCTTTTATATATTTTTACGAGAATAAAACCTTTTTGGTTTTATAGTAAATTAAGACCTCTGATGGTTTTTGCTTTTTCAACTTCCTCCTCAAATGCGACAATGCCTGTTACTCTAAAAACTGTAACAGAAGATATAGGTGTAGATCCAAAAATAGCGTCATTTACAATTCCTTTAGGCGCAACTGTAAATATGGATGGAACAGCAATTATGCAGGGTGTTGCGACTGTTTTTATAGCTAATGCTTATAATATTGATTTATCGACGCTTGACTATTTAATGGTGATATTAACCGCTACACTTGCTTCAGTTGGAACTGCAGGAGTTCCTGGAGTGGGTCTAATTATGCTTGCCATGGTTTTGTCTCAGGTTGGATTACCCACTGAAGGTATTGCACTTATTCTAGGAGTTGATAGAATTCTTGATATGCTTAGAACTGTAGTTAATGTTACGGGAGATAGTACTGTATCAACTATAGTTGCAAGTTCTGAAAATGCGATGGATAAAAATAATTATAAAAAATGAATGGAGAATTATAATGAAAAGTGAAGCTATTGTTGAATTAGGTAAACCCCTCCAAACTATTGAGTCAGAAACTCCTGAGCCCAAAGGAAAAGAAGTTCTATTAAAAATTACTCATAGTGGAGTTTGTCATTCAGATGTTCATATTCATGATGGTTATTTTGATCTTGGTGGAGGAAATAAATTACCTGTTGGAGAGATGTTAAACTTACCTCATACAATGGGTCATGAAATTGAAGGTGAAGTTGTTGCTATTGGACCAGACGTAACTGATGTGAAGATAGGAGCAAATGTCGTTGCGTATCCATGGATTGGATGTGGAGAATGTGCTACTTGTAAGGCTGGTGACGAGCATTATTGTAATGCACCTAGGCAGTTAGGTATTCAGTTACCTGGTGGATTTGCTGATTATTGTATAGTTCCCGACTCTAAGTATGTATTAGATTATACTGGGATAAGACCAGGATTAGCAGCAACATATATGTGTTCAGGTTTAACAGCTTTTGGGGCATTAAAAAAATTTGTAAATATCAGTGATGATGATCATATTTTAATAATGGGTTTAGGCGGTGTTGGAATGATGGGTTTACAGTTTGCCCGCTCATTATTTAATTGTAAAATTTTAGCAGCTGACATTGATCCAAATAAACTACAGGCCGCAAAAGGAGCTGGTGCTGATGAAGTTTATGATACATCTGATGAATTATCTATAATGAAGTTGTTAGATGATACAGGCGGTGGTGTAAAAGCAACAGCTGATTTTGTAGGAGCAGAACCAACTGTTCAATTTTCTTTAGACTCAACTAAAAAAGGTGGACAAGTGGTAGTTGTAGGTCTTTTTGGAGGCGCTTTCCAAATGCCAATACCTATGTTTCCATTATCAGCAAAAAGTATTGGTGGTAGCTTTGTTGGAAATCTTGAGGAAACGAAAGAAATGCTTGAATTAGTTAAACAGGGTAAAGTTGATCCAATTCCTGTATCTAAAAGAGAACTAAAGGAAGCTACAAAAACTCTTGATGATTTAAGAGATGGATCCATTACAGGAAGAGTTGTCTTACAGCCATAGGAAGAGAAATGACATTTTGGAAACATATTAAAACAAGTGAATATGACTGGGATTTTTTTGGTGACAAGCATGGTCGAGAAACTTCTAAAGTGAGAACTTTTTATGAGGGTAATCAATATATTTGGGAAGCCAACCTACTACCAAATTATGTTGCTGAGTCTCATTGGCATCCTTACGACATTGTTCAAATTTTTCTTGAAGGCGAATTTATAGCTGAAGGTGAAGGATCTTTTTATCCAGGCGATATTAGATGGGTTAAAGCAGGACAGTCAACTATTGAAGGAGCTGGTGACGCTGGATCTAGATTTTACTTAATAGCTTTAGGTGGTGATATTCCTTTAATGTGGGATGATTTGTACCCTCTTCCTGATGATTTAAAAGAAACTTTATCTAAAAGAGGAAACGGTGTTGGCAATGCTAATATTAACTCTATTCCATTTACACCATTTGAAGATGAGTTTGGTAGACCCACTCAACCTGTTCAGGTTATTTGTGATGAGTCTCCTTATATTGTAAGAACTAAGTTTGATCCAGAATATGAAGCAAAAGATCATTGGCATAAATATGATACAATGTACTTTATTATGGATGGAGAGATGTCATTTAGTGACGAAGAACCAATTTATAGAAAAGGTGATATTAGGGTTGTTCAAGGGGGGCATTCTTATGGACCTGAAAAACCTGGACCAAATGGCGTTACTTTTATATTGATTTCAAATGGAGGGCCAATTGAACTTAATTGGTCAGACATAAAAGAGCCACCAATAGCTACTAATTAGTTTTCTGTTTCTTTCCTGCCAACCAAAACATTGGTATTGATAAAGATGAGATTAAAGTAAAAAATAATAAGGTTTTTGTATATGGTTCTTTAATTGGATTGATAGCACTTTCATTGTAGACTAATAATGTGTCAATAATTATACCTGTCCCAGTTGTTCCCAAAAACATTCCAATTAAGTTTATATTAAGAATAAAAAAGGCAATTACAGTAGCTTTCATATGTGATGGTGCTAATTCCTGTACTGTTGAGAAAGTTGGTCCGTAAAGAGCTCCTAATTGAAAAGAACCAGCCATCATAGCGATCCAAAAAATATAATTTTCGGGTGAGACTAATCTACCAAGTACATTTATTGGAAGAAGAAATAGCATTAACCAGAATAAAAACATTGGGCGACCAAGTTTAAATTTTTCTCTAAATAAATCTGATCCTATACCACCGAATAAATTTCCTAATATACCAAATACCACTACTATATATCCCGTATATTGAGCTATTTGCGCTCTATCAAAACCTCTTTCTTTTACATACCAGACTTGATCATAAACAGCTGCACCTAAGACTAAATGATAAATAACTCCCCCATAGATACATAATGTAAGTGCTGGATTATCCTTTAAAGCCTTTGATAGATCTTTTCTAATTTGATTAAAGTTAATTTTTCTTTCACTTTTTTTGTCATTAACTGTTTTCCTGGGTGTTTCTTTTACAAAAAACATAATAACTGCAAGTAAAAGACCTATAAAACCAAGGATATAAAAACACATTCGCCATCCAATTGTTGGACCTAAGTAGCCAGCAATGATTAAACTTAAACCTGCTCCTATAGGAATTCCCATATAATAAGCTCCAGTAACAAAACCCATTTTATTTTGAGGAAATTTATCTCCTAATAAAGAAAGAGATGTAGGTGTTAAAATTGACTCTCCAACACCTATAAACATTCTAGGTAATAATAACCCAATAAATCCCCTCGCCGCACCTGAGATTGCTGTTAAGGCGCTCCAAAGACCAACGCCAATAGCTATTAATTTAGGTCTATGAAATTTATCAGCTAAAATTCCCATAAAAAGACCCATTATTGAATAAAAAAATAAAAATCCAAAACCTGTTAATATTCCAAATTGAGTATTTGTGAGTGATAAATCTGGTATAATAAAATTTGCAAAACTTGCTAATAACTGACGATCAACAAAATTCATTACGTTTAAAATTATTAAAAAACATAAAAAAATATAATTGCTAGTTTCTTTTTTTTCTTTTTCTTTAGCTTTAGACATGATAATTTTTATTAGATTAATTTTATTAAGTTGAATTTTGTAGCTATAGTCAAGAAAGATAAAAAATGAAAAATATAATTTTAGCTTTATTAATGATTGTTTTTATTCCTCTAGCGGTTAAATCTGAGGAAAGAATTTGTTTTAAAACACAAGATATTGAAAATATATTATTTAAAAAAGATCGATTAATCTTTGAAAACAGAAGAAATGTTAATTATTCACTTACCTGCAAAGGATCAAGACATTTAACTTTTCAACATCCACTAATAATTGAACCTGTAA
>QCGV01000013.1 GCA_003278145.1 OCS116 cluster bacterium AG-390-A19 | reverse complement strand
GCTAACTCAAAGTTTTTATCAAAATCATTGGAGTCAATAAATAAAGCATTTTCAATTTTTAATTTTTTAACTTTTGATAAAAAATCTTTAGTTTTAGGAGAGGATAATTTAGCTTCATCCAAAACTATAAGCTCATCATTTTTTACTTTTGAGGATAAAGCATGTTTTAATCCTAATGATCTTATTTTTTTTGGAAGCTTTGTAGAATAATCTCTTGGCTTTGGACCAAAAACAACTCCACCACCCCTAAATATATTCGGTTTTCTTGTTCTGTGTCTTGCGCCACCTGAACCTTTTTGGTTCATGATCTTTTTTGTACTACCTTTTATTTCACCACGCTCTTTGGTTTTATGAGTACCAGCTCTTCTTTTCGCAAGTTGCCATGTTACAACTCTGTGGAGAATATCACTTCTTGGATCAAGGCCATAAATTTCATCGCTAAGTTCTTGTGAAGATTTTTTATCAGAATTTAAACTTACTACATTAACTTTCATTTGAATCTCCATTATTTTCAGAAGATTCTATATTTTCCTCAGAGATTGGTTCATCTGATACGCTTTCATTATTCTTAATTTCTTCTTTTGCACCTTTTAGAGCTGCAGGAAGAGGAATATCTGCAGGTAATGATTTTTTTACAGAGTCCTTAAGTAAAACCCAGCTGCCTTTTGGTCCAGGAACTGCTCCTTTTACATAAATATAACCTTCATCTGATTCTGTTTTAACAACCTTAAGGTTTTGAACTGTTACATTTGCAGCACCCATATGGCCTGCCATTTTTTTTCCTTTAAACACCTTTCCAGGATCTTGGCATTGACCAGTAGAACCATGACTTCTATGACTAATAGAAACACCATGAGAAGCTCTTAATCCACCAAAATTGTGCCTTTTCATAGCACCTGCAAAACCCTTACCTATGGAAACACCTGAGACATCAATAAACTGACCATCTATAAAATGAGAAGCAGATAATTCAGATCCGTTTTCAAGTAAATTTTCTTCTGTTACTCGAAATTCTGAAAGTTTTGCTTTCGCAGTTATATTATTCTTTTTAAAATGTCCTTTCATAGGCTTAGATAGATTTTTCTCAGTAATATTTCCTACACCTAGCTGCACAGAGTTATAACCATCTTTTTCTTTTGTTTTTGTTGAAACTACATGACAATTATCAAGGTGAAGGATTGTTACTGGTGTATGAATACCATCTTCAGTATACAATCTGCTCATTCCTAGTTTTTTACAAATTAATCCGGTTCTCATCGCTTTAATCCCAGTCCTATAATTTAATCTCTACGTCAACACCAGCGGCCAAATCTAGTTTCATTAAGGCATCAACTGTTTGTGGGGTTGGGTCAATTATATCCATTAATCTTTTGTGAGTTCTTATTTCAAATTGTTCTCTGCTTTTTTTATCAATATGAGGACCTTTAAGAACAGTAAATTTCTCAATACGAGTTGGTAGAGGTATTGGTCCACGAACATCAGCACCAGTTCTTTTAGCGGTATCAAGAATTTCTTTTGCAGATGTATCTAGTGTTCTATGATCATATGCTTTTAATCTAATTCTTATATTTTGATCTTTCATTTAATTACCCTTAATAATTATGCCAATTTGGCAATTACCTCGTCTGAGACAGCTTTTGGAACTTCTTGATAATGATCGAAAAGCATTGTAAAAACCGCTCTTCCTTGAGACATTGATCTCAAAGTATTTACATATCCAAACATATTTGCGAGAGGAACCATTGAGTCAATAACAGTTGAGGGACCTCTAGTTTCAGTTCCAGAAATTTGCCCTCTTCTACTATTAAGATCACCAATTATGTCACCTAAATGTTCCTCAGGAGTAACAACCTCAACCTTCATTATTGGCTCAAGCAATTTTATCCCAGCATCACGACAAACCTCTCTAAATGCTGCGCGAGCCGCTATTTCAAAAGCCATAACACTTGAGTCAACATCATGATAAGCACCGTCAATAAGGCGAACACTAAAATCTATGATCGGAAAACCCGCTAAGGCACCAGTTTCTTTAACGCTTTCAATTCCTTTTTCAACACCAGGAATATATTCTTTTGGAATAGAACCACCAACAATTTCACTAGTAAAATTATACCCTTCACCTGGTTGATTAGGTGTAATAACAATCTTTAAACGAGCGAATTGACCAGCTCCACCACTTTGTTTTTTATGGGTATAATCAATTTCAGCTTCTTTAGAGAAAGTTTCTCTATAAGCTACCTGAGGAGCACCAACATTTGCTTCCACTTTGAACTCTCTTTTCATTCTATCAACAAGAATATCTAGATGAAGTTCACCCATTCCACTAATAACCGTTTGTCCGGACTCATTATCACTAGAGACTCTAAACGATGGATCTTCTTTAGCTAACCTAGATAAGGCTAAACCCATTTTTTCTTGGTCAGCTTTAGTCTTAGGTTCAACAGCTACCTCAATAACTGGTTCAGGGAATTCCATTCTTTCAAGAATAATTTGATTATCATCACCACATAAAGTATCGCCAGTAGTTGTATCTTTCAAACCAACTAAAGCAACAATATCACCTGCACGAGCTTCTTTGATATCTTCTCTAGAATTTGAATGCATTTCTAGCATTCTACCAATTCTTTCTTTTTTATTTTTGACTGTATTTACTAAAGTTTGACCAGCCTCTAAAACACCAGAGTAAATTCTTGCAAAAGTTAAATTTCCTACAAATGGGTCATTCATTACCTTGAAAGCTAAAAGTGATAATGGTTCATCATCAGAGGATTCTCTTTTCATTTCTTCTTCTGTGTCAGGGTTAATACCTTTTATTGCTTCAACATCCGTAGGAGAAGGCATAAAATCAACCACTGCATCAAGAAGCGGTTGAACCCCTTTATTCTTAAAAGCGGTACCATTTAAAACAGGAACAAAAGATTGATCTAAAACACCCTTTCTTATACATTTTTTTATTGTATCTACATCAGGTTCATTACCTTCTAAATACTGTTCCATAACTTCATCGTCTTGTTCAACAGCGCTTTCAATTAACTCAGATCTATATTTTTCAGCTTCAGCTTTAAGGTCATCTCTTATCTCTCTGTATTCAAACTCAGCACCTAATGATTCTTCTTTCCAGATAATTTCTTTCATTTGAACAAGATCAATTAAACCCTCGTAATTACTCTCAGATCCAATTGGAAGCTGCATAACCAAAGGCGTAGAACCAAGTCTATCTTTAATCATTTCAACACATCTATAAAAATCAGCGCCAATTCTATCCATTTTATTTACAAAACACATTCTTGGAACATTATATTTATTAGCTTGTCTCCAAACTGTCTCAGACTGAGGCTCAACTCCTGCAACGGAGTCAAAAACAGCAACAGCACCATCAAGCACCCTAAGAGATCTTTCAACTTCAATTGTAAAATCAACGTGACCAGGTGTATCAATTATATTTATTCTTTTTTCATTCCAGAAACATGTAGTTGCAGCCGAAGTAATTGTTATACCTCTTTCTTGCTCTTGCTCCATCCAATCCATGGTTGCAGCGCCATCATGAACTTCTCCAATCTTGTAGCTTTTTCCAGTGTAGTATAAAATTCTCTCTGTTGTAGTAGTTTTACCGGCATCAATATGGGCCATAATACCAATATTTCTATAGTCTGATAATTTTGTTTTCCTTGCCATAATAAAAACCCTTTTATTCAACTACCAACGATAATGGGCAAAAGCTCTATTAGCCTCGGCCATCTTATGTGTATCTTCACGTTTTTTTACAGATGCACCTCTGTTATTTGAGGCATCGATAAGCTCGGATGATAATTTCTCACCCATAGTATCTTCTCCTCTTGATCGAGCAGCGGAAATAATCCATCTTATCGCAAGAGCTTTTCTTCTGTCAGATCTAACTTCAACAGGAACCTGATAAGTTGCGCCACCAACCCTTCTTGACCTAACCTCAACAGAGGGCATTACATTATCAATGGCATCATGAAAGACCTTCACAGGGTCAGTTTTAAGTTTACTTTCAATATTATCAAAAGCTCCATAAACAATTTTTTCGGCAACAGACTTTTTTCCATCCACCATTAAATTATTCATAAATTTTGAAATAACCTCATCCCTGTATTTAGGATCAGGAAAAATTTCTCTTTTTTCAGCTTTATGTCTTCTGGACATTTATTATTCCTCTATAACTATTTAGGCCTTTTAGTACCGTACTTAGATCTTCTTTGTTTGCGCTCTGAAACCCCTTGGGTATCTAAAACACCTCTAAGAACATGATATCTAACACCGGGAAGATCTTTCACTCTTCCGCCTCTAATTAAAACAACTGAATGCTCTTGAAGATTATGGCCCTCGCCAGGTATATAACTTGTAACTTCAAAACCATTTGTTAATCTCACTCTTGCTACTTTTCTTAATGCGGAATTTGGCTTTTTTGGTGTTGTTGTATAAACACGTGTGCAAACACCTCTTTTTTGAGGACAAGCTTCCATAGCAGGAACTTTATTTCTCTTTGCAATATTTTCCCTTCTATTGCGAACCAACTGATTAATTGTAGGCATACTAATATTCCCCAATAAGGTTTTATTCATTAAAAAATAATGAATATGTTATTATAATTTTTTGCGAATGGCGCGGCAGCGTTTAGGAAAATTCCTACGACCTGTCATAAGCGTTGTCTTAGTAGCTTTGTATTTGTTTTCAGTCAAGAAAAAAACAGTATTTTTTATAATTATTATTCAGCTGTTATTTCTTCATTTTCAACATTTTTAGCGTTTTCAGAAATTAATGCCTCATCTCGAATAGCCGCATCATTCTCAAGCCTTCGAATTGAGCTGCCTGTTCCAGCAGGGATTAATCTACCAACAATAACATTTTCTTTCAGGCCTATTAAATGATCTGATTTTCTATAAACAGCTGCATCAGTTAAAACTCTTGTAGTTTCTTGGAAAGATGCTGCAGAAATAAAAGATCTTGTTTGAAGAGAAGCCTTGGTAATACCTAATAAAATTGGTTTATAAACCATAGGTTGCTGTTTTTTTGAAATTAATTTCTCATTAATTTCTTCAGCTTCAAGTTTGTCAAGTTGTTCTCCAGTTATAAAAGCACTATCACCAGGATCAGATATTTCAACTTTTTGAAGCATTTGTCTTGTAATAACCTCTATATGCTTATCATTAATTGTAACACCCTGAAGACGATAAACACTTTGAATTTCATTAACAAGATAACTAGCTAAGGCTTCTAAACCTAGGATAGATAAAATATCATGTGGAGCGGGGTTACCATCAATCAGATACTCCCCTTTTTCAATTGTATCACCATCTTGAACAGATATATGTTTTCCCTTTGCGATTAAATAGCTTACTTCTTGCTCAGATTCATCAAGAGGATGAATAACTATTTTCTTTTTATTTTTATAATCACGAGCAAATTCAACTCTACCAGTAATTTCAGCAATAATTGCATGATCTTTTGGCTTTCTAGCCTCAAACAGCTCCGCAACCCTAGGTAAGCCTCCGGTAATATCTTTAGTTTTAGCACCCTCTGTAGGTATTCTTGCGATAACGTCACCTGCGCCTACTTTAGTGCCATCGCTGGCTGAAATAATAGCATCAACAGACATTAAATATCTAGCTTCTCTATTATTTTCTAAAGTTATAATATTTCCATCCGTGCTCTTAACAACCATAGAAGGTTTTAATTCACCAGACTTAGATGAATTTTTCCAATCGATAACAACTTTTTGACTTATACCAGTGGACTCGTCTGAAACTTCTCCAATACTAACGCCATCAACTAAATCTTCAAATGCTACAATTCCTGAAGCCTCAGTAATAATTGGTATTGTATAAGGGTCCCATTGAGCTAACCTTTGGTTCTTTTTTACTTTTTCACCATCGTCAATTAGCAATTGAGAACCATAAGGAAGTTTATGACTTGCTCTTTCAGTTCCATTTTCATCTATAACGTTTATGACTGTAGTTCTTCCAATAACCACATTTCTTCCATCAGAATCTTTAAGAAAATTTAAATTTTCGATTTGAACTGAACCATCAGTATTTGACTCTACATAAGAATTATCCATGACCTGAGCTGTTCCACCAATGTGGAAAGTTCTCATTGTAAGCTGGGTACCTGGTTCACCGATAGATTGAGCTGCAATTACACCAACAGCTTCCCCTATATTCACAGGTGTTCCTCTTGCTAAATCCCGTCCATAACATTTTGCACAAACACCTCTTTTAGTACTACATGTTAGAACCGACCTTAACTTTACTGATACAAGATTAGCCTTATCTAAAAGGGGAACTTGATATTCTTCAATAATTTCATCTTTTTTAGCAATAACTTCATTAGTTCCAGGATCAATAATATCTTCGCAAGGAACTCTTCCAAGTAATCGTTGTGATAATGGAACAATCTCTTCTCCTGAATCTATAACAGCGGTCATAGTAATACCTTCATCAGTTCCGCAGTCATCTTCGGTAATAATACAGTCTTGGGCAACATCAACTAATCTTCGGGTTAGGTAACCAGAATTAGCAGTCTTTAAGGCTGTATCAGCAAGACCTTTTCTAGCCCCGTGAGTAGAATTAAAATACTCTAAAACATTCAATCCCTCTTTAAAATTTGATATAATTGGTGTTTCAATAATTTCACCAGATGGCTTAGCCATTAGACCTCTCATACCAGCAAGCTGCTTCATTTGAGCCGCAGAACCCCTGGCACCCGAGTGAGCCATCATATAAATTGAATTAACATCATTCTCTCTATTTGTTTCATCGTTAATGGAAGTAGTTGAAATTTTTTCCATCATTTTGTTTTCAACTCTATCGGTGCATTTAGCCCAAGCATCAACAACTTTATTATATTTCTCACCTCTAGTAATAAATCCATCTATATATTGCTGTTCAAACTCAGTTGCTAAGGCATGAGTCTCCTCAATCATTTTTTCTTTTTCCTCAGGAATAATCATGTCATCTTTTCCAAACGAAATTCCTGCTTTAAAAGCATTTTTAAAACCAAGCTTCATTATATGATCACAAAATATTACGGTATCTTTTTGACCACAGTGCCTATAAACATCGTCTATAATTTTTGATATTTCTTTCTTAGTTAGCAATTTGTTAACAATGTCAAATTTTACATTCTCATTTTTAGGCAACTCTTCAGAAATTAATACTCTACCAGGAGTTGTCTCAAATGAAATCTTTTCATCATCATCACCATCAATTCTATAATTTATTTTTGAGTGAAGAGTTATAGATTGGCTTTCGAGAGCAAATCTAATTTCATTAACGCTATCAAAACTTTTACCTTCCCCTGGTTCACCCTCTTTCATTTGAGATAGATAGTATAGACCAAGGACAATATCCTGACTTGGAACAATAATTGGTTCGCCACTTGCGGGATGAAGAATATTATTAGTAGACATCATCAAAACTCTTGCTTCAAGTTGTGCCTCTAATGAAAGAGGGACATGAACAGCCATTTGATCACCATCAAAGTCAGCATTAAAAGCTGCACAAACTAGAGGATGTAATTGAATAGCTTTACCTTCAATGAGAACTGGTTCAAAAGCTTGTATACCTAATCTGTGGAGAGTTGGAGCTCTATTTAATAAAACCGGATGTTCTCTAATTACTTCTTCTAAAATATCCCAAACTTCTGGAGTTTGTCTTTCAACCATTCTTCTTGACTGTTTAACAGTTGATGAAAAACCTAATGACTCTAATTTAGAATATATGAAAGGCTTAAATAACTCTAAAGCAAGTTTTTTAGGCAGTCCACACTGATGAAGTTTAAGTTCTGGTCCAACCACAATTACCGAGCGGCCTGAATAATCTACTCTTTTACCAAGAAGATTTTGTCTAAAACGTCCTTGCTTTCCTTTCAACATATCAGACAATGATTTTAAAGGTCGTTTATTTGTTCCTGTTATAACTCTTCCTCTTCTTCCATTGTCAAAGAGAGCATCAACAGACTCTTGCAGCATTCTTTTTTCATTTCTTATGATGATATCAGGTGCTCTTAAATCCATAAGACGTCTTAATCTATTATTTCTATTGATAACCCTTCTGTAGAGATCATTAAGATCAGATGTAGCAAATCTTCCGCCATCAAGAGGGACTAAAGGTCTTAGTTCCGGAGGAATTACCGGTATCACCTTCATAATCATCCACTCAGGCTTATTTCCTGACTCTCTAAATGCCTCAATAAGTTTTAATCTCTTTGCTAATTTTATTGGCTTTAACTCACTTTTAGTTTCTTTTATCTCTTTTCTTATATCTTCACTAACTTGGTCTAAATCAATATTTTCCAATAAATACCTAATAGCTTCAGCGCCAATTTCAGCCCTAAAATTATCAACTCCATATTCATCCTGAGCATCCAAATACTCTTCTTCAGTTAATAATTGAAGATTATCTAAAGGCGTTAAGCCTGGATCTATAACCAAATAACTCTCAAAATATAGAACTTTTTCAAGATCCTTAAGCATCATATCTAGCATTAAACCAATTCTGCTAGGAAGAGATTTTAAGAACCAAATATGAGCCACTGGAGAAGCTAGTTCTATATGCCCCATCCTTTCTCTTCTAACTTTTGATAGAGTAACCTCTACTCCACATTTCTCACAAACAATACCCTTAAATTTCATTCTTTTGTATTTACCACATAAGCATTCATAGTCTTTTACTGGACCAAAAATTCTTGCACAAAAAAGACCATCTCTCTCAGGTTTAAAAGTTCGATAATTAATTGTTTCCGGTTTTTTAATTTCGCCAAACGACCATGAAAGAATTTTTTCAGGACTAGCTATACCTATGCGAATATGATCAAAAGTTTGACCAGACTTAGGTTGATTAAATAAATTTAAAACTTCTTTGTTCATTATATCCTCATATATAATTATTAATTATCAATCCCCTTGGCAGGAGTTATATAATTAATCTGAAGAATCTTGCAATTCTACGTTTAAACCTAAAGATCTCATTTCTTTGACCAAAACATTGAAACTTTCTGGTACACCAGACTCAAAGTTTTCCTCTCCTCTAACAATAGACTCATAAACTTTTGTTCTACCTGCTACATCATCTGATTTGACCGTAAGCATTTCTTGAAGAGTGTATGCTGCTCCATAAGCCTCGAGAGCCCATACTTCCATCTCACCAAATCTTTGACCTCCAAATTGAGCCTTGCCACCCAACGGCTGTTGAGTTACTAAACTATATGGACCAACAGAACGGCCATGAATTTTATCATCTACTAGGTGATGTAGTTTTAAGATATATATATATCCAACTGTTACAGGTCTATCAAACTTCTCACCGGTTCTTCCATCATAAAGAGTAATCTGACCAGTAGTGTTTAAATCAGCCTTTTCCAATAAGTCATTAATATCATTTTCTCTAGCACCATCAAAAACTGGAGTTGCAATAGGAACACCCTTTCTTAACGAATGACTCATTTCAATCAAATCACCATCTTCATATTTTTTTATCTCTGATGGCTTATAAATACTTTCTAAAGTAGACCTCACATTAGAGATATCACCACCAGCTTCATATGATTTTAATGCGTTGTTAATTTGTTGACCAAGTCCTGCGCATGCAGCTCCTAAATGCGTTTCAAGTATTTGACCAACATTCATTCTACTTGGAACACCAAGTGGATTTAAAACGACGTCTACATGCCTTCCGTCAGCTGAATATGGCATATCTTCTGCGGGAACAATTCTAGAAATAACGCCTTTATTACCATGACGACCAGCCATTTTATCACCAGGTTGAAGTTTTCTTTTTATAGCAACATAAACCTTAATGCTCTTCATTACACCAGGTAATAATTCATCACCTCTACTAACCTTCTCTACTTTATCTTCAAATCTTTTTTCAATTTGATTTTTATTTTCATTATACTGATCACGAAGACTCTCAATTTCCTTCTGAACAGTATTATTTTGCATAACGAAATCCCACCAAGAGTTTTTAGGAATATCGTTAAGCATTTCTTCGTCAATTTTTGTTTTTTCACTTGTAATTGATGGACCTGATGAGGCCATTTTACCAACTATAGCCTCTTTTAGTCTTGAGAAAATATTTCTATCCAAAATCGATAATTCATCATCCCTATCGATGGATAATCTTTCAACTTCCTCTCTTTCAACAGCAAGAGCTCTTTCATCCTTCTCGATACCATGTCTATTAAAAACTCTTACATCAACAACTGAGCCATTTGTTCCTGGAGGGAGTTTAAGTGAAGAGTCTCTTACATCAGAAGCTTTTTCACCAAAGATTGCTCTGAGAAGTTTTTCTTCAGGTGTAATTGGGCTTTCCCCTTTTGGGGTAACTTTTCCAACTAAAATATCACCAGGCTTTACCTCAGCCCCAATATAAACAATACCTGATTCATCTAAGTTCCTAAGTGCCTCTTCGCCTACATTTGGAATATCCCTAGTTATTTCCTCTGAACCCAGTTTTGTATCTCTAGCCATAACCTCAAATTCTTCAATATGAATAGAGGTAAAGACGTCATCTTTGACAATTTTTTCTGATATTAAAATAGAATCTTCAAAGTTGTATCCATTCCATGGCATAAATGCTACAAGAACATTTTTTCCAAGAGCAAGCTCTCCAGAATCGGTTGACGGACCATCAGCAATAATATCACCCTTAAAAATTTGATCGCCAACTCTAACCAAGGGTCTTTGATTCATACATGTTGATTGATTGGATCTTTGGAATTTTTTTAAATTATAAATATCTACCCCTAAATCACCAGCTTCTAAATCCCCTTTTGAAGTAACAACAATTCTCTGGGAGTCAACCTGATCAACAACACCGTCTCTAGTTGCAACCACAGATGAACCTGAGTCTCTTGCAACAGTTTCTTCCATTCCAGTTCCAACAAAAGGAGCTTCATTTGTAACTAATGGTACAGCTTGACGCATCATATTTGATCCCATCAGAGCTCTATTTGCATCATCATTTTCAAGAAATGGAATTAGTGCAGCAGCAACTGAAACAGTTTGTTGAGGGCTAACATCAACAAAATCAACTGATGCTGGAGGAACAAGATCAAAATCTCCATCATGTCTACAATTGAGAAGTTCAGATAATAGATTTCCTTTTTCATCGGCAGGCTCGTCTGCTTGGGCAATTCTATACCTACTTTCCTCAACTGCTGATAAATAAACAATTTCATTTGTTTTCTTACCATCAACAACTTTTAAATACGGACTTTCAATAAAACCATACTTATTAATTCTAGAATAGGTTGCCAATGAATTTATAAGACCAATATTTGGACCTTCAGGTGTTTCAATTGGACAGATTCTACCATAATGGGTTGGATGAACATCTCTAACTTCAAAACCAGCTCTTTCTCTTGTCAATCCTCCCGGCCCTAAGGCTGAAACCCTTCTTTTATGAGTAATCTCGGATAATGGATTTGTTTGATCCATAAATTGTGATAATTGCGAAGAACCAAAAAACTCTCTAATAGTAGCGGCTATAGGTTTAGCATTGATAATATCTTGAGGCATAACAGCATCAATATCAACAGAGCTCATTCTTTCTCTTATAGCTCTCTCCATTCTTAAAAGACCAACCCTAAACTGATTTTCAAGTAATTCACCAACCGACCTTACTCTTCTATTTCCAAGATTATCGATATCGTCAATATCTCCTTTACCATCCCTTAGATCAACCAATGTTTTTAAAACGGATGTAATATCATCTTTAGTTAAAACTCTTACGGTATCAGGAGTGTCAAGATTAAGTCTCATATTTAACTTAACCCTACCTACATCTGAAAGATCGTAACGATCAGCATCAAAAAATAGACTTTCAAAAAGAGCAGTGGCACTCTCAACTGTAGGGGGTTCACCTGGTCTAAGAATTTTATAAATTTCAAATAAAGCAGTTTCTTTATCTATAGATTTATCAAGAGCAAGAGTATTGCGTAAAAAAGGACTAGAATTAATATTATCAATAACCAAAACAGGTATTGATTTTATCTTTTCTAACTCAAATAGAGCAATTAACTCTTCTGTAATTTCTTCACCAGCTTCCGCAAAAATTTCTCCTGTCTCAATATTAACTACATCTTCAGATATAAATTTACCAATTAACTCTTCATTTGAAATTTCTAATTCTTTAAGATTTTTCTCTTCAAGTTGTTTTAATAACCTAGGGGTAAACTTTTTACCCTGCTCAATAACAACTTTTCCTTTTGACACAAGTGGAAACAAAGATTTTGCACCAATAAGATTTTCTGGTACGAAGTCTTTTTTCCATCCATCCTTGAATTTTGTATAGTCTTCACTTTTATAAAACATTGAAAGAATTTCTTCTGCATCGTAACCCAGGCTATACAAAATTGTTGTAGCAGGAATTTTTTTCTTTCTATCAATTCTTGCGTTAACAATATCCTTTGGATCAAATTCAAAATCCATCCATGAGCCTCTATAAGGGATAATTCTTGCAGCAAAAAGTATTTTTCCGGAAGAATGAGTTTTACCTCTATCATGATCGAAGAAAACACCAGGACTCCTGTGCATTTGAGAAACAACAACCCTCTCGGTACCATTTATTATAAAAGTACCATTTTCTGTCATTAAAGGTAGGTCGCTCATGTATACGTCTTGTTCTTTGACATCTTTAACAGATTTAGCTTGAGTTTCCTCATCAACATCAAAAACAATAAGTCTAAGTGTTACTTTTAATGGCGCAGCATAAGTCAAACCCCTTTGAATACATTCATCAGTATCGAATTTAGGCTCGTCAAAAGAATAAGAAATATATTCAATAGTAGAAGTTTCGCTAAAATCGCTTATCGGAAAGACTGAACGAAAGACATTTTCAAGACCTTTATCAAGTCTATCTTCGCTAGAAATAAATCTCTGTAAAAAAAGCTCATATGAAAATTTCTGAACTTCTATAAGATTTGGCATTTCAGCAATTTGGTCATTTCTTTGAAAAGTCTTTCTTAGTCTTTTTCGATTTTGCAATGTTTGCGACATATTTGTTAACCCTAAAGTTATATTGTTAAATAATTAAAAAAAGTTTATTACTTAAGCTCTACTGTTGCACCAGCAGCTTCAAGTTTTTCCTTAATTTCATTAGCTTCATCTTTTGAAGCACCTTCCTTAACGTCTTTTGGCGCGCCTTCTACTAAATCTTTAGCTTCTTTCAATCCAAGGCCTGTTATAGTTCTTACTTCTTTAATAACATTTATCTTCTTATCGCCAGCAGCAGCTAATACAACGGTAAAGGAATCTTTCTCTTCAGCGGCAGCTTCTCCACCACCTGCGGCAGGTGCAGCAACGGCAACTGGTGCAGCAGCAGAAACACCCCATTTATCCTCAAGTAATTTTGATAGCTCTGACGCTTCTAAAACAGACAAACTTGATAGTTCTTCAACAATTTTTTCTAAATCAGCCATAATAATCTCCTAATAATAGTATTTATAATAATTAATCAGTTTCCTTTTCTGGAGCAGTTTCTTCTGCAGCAGTTTCTTCTGCAGCAGTTTCTTCTGCCGGAGCAGTTTCTTCTGATGCAGTTTCTTCTACTGGAGTAGTTTCTTCTGCAGCAGTTTCTTCTGCGGTGGTTTCATTTGTTGCGTTTTCGGATTCTGGTAATTGTGACTTTGCTTGAATCACCTGAGCTAATTGACCACCTGGTCGAGTTAAAATTCCAGCAATTTTAGTAGCAGGCGCACTTAGTAAACCAATAATTTTTGCCCTTAACTCATCCATTGTTGGAAGATTTGCAAGTTTCTTAATAACCTCACCATCTATTAATTCACCATCCATCATGCCACCTACAATCGATAGCTTCTCGTTATCTTTTGCAAAGTCGACAATAATTTTTGGCGATGAAGTTAATTCATTTGAAAATGCAATAGCCGTTGGACCATTAAATAAAGCTTCCAAAGATTTAGCTGATGTATTATCAACCGCTATCTTTGCAAGACTATTTTTGGCAACTCTAAAAGATGTGTCAGCTTCTTCTCTAAGAGTATTTCTTAAAGAAGACATTTCTTCTACTGTTAAACCTTCATTTTGAGTAACAATTAGAAAATTAGACTCATCAAAAGCTTTATTCAATGATGAAACAATTTTTTCTTTACTGGCTCTATCCACAAGCTTTCTCCAAAACAAACCCACAAGGGGTCTAACAACAAAAAATTCTACAAATAATTATGTAGAATAACCGGCTGTCCTGATATTGAACCGATTAAGAAAAAAATTCTTATTCGTCTCTCTACCTGTCTCATATAGGAGTGACAAACACTTTAAGTAAAAACACCCATAATCTAGGACAGTTTGCATGCATAATACATGCATTTAATACCAAAAACTCTAAACGCCTCCGGTATCAATTCTTACTCCAGGTCCCATAGTAGAACTCAGAGAAATCTTTTTTATATAGGTTCCTTTCGCACCGCTTGGTTTTTCTTTTCGAACCGCATTAATAAATTCTTTAATATTTTCTGATATAGCATCTTCTGAAAAACTAGCCTTACCAATTCCAGCATGCACTACCCCGCCTTTCTCAGCTCTAAATTCTACAGCACCTGACTTAGAAGACTTTACAGCATCTGAAACATCATTAGTGACAGTTCCAGTACGAGGATTAGGCATCATACCTCTTGGTCCTAAAACCTTACCCAGTTTTCCAACCAATGGCATCATGTCAGGAGTTGATATACAACGATCAAAATCAATTTTTCCTGAAGCAACTTCATCAACTAATTCCTCTGCACCAACCAAATCGGCTCCAGCATCCTCAGCTTGCTTTGCAATATCACCTCTAGCAAATACAGCTACTCTTACATCCTTTCCAATACCATTGGGTAGACTAACAACTCCTCTAACTGTTTGGTCTGACTGAGAAGGGTCAAGGCCAAGATTCATAGAAACCTCGATAGTTTCATCAAATTTTGCATTTGCTTTAGATTTAACTATAGCAACTGCTTCAGTTAGGTCATGATTTTTTTCAAAATCAATGCCATCTTCATTAGAAATAGATCTTTTACCTTTTTTTGACATTTTAATCCCTAACTTCCATGCCCATGGATCTTGCAGAGCCTTTAACAATTTCTACAGCAGCATCAAGATCATTTGCATTTAAATCTTTCATTTTCGTTTCAGCAATTTCCTTACATTGCGCAATTGATACAGAACCTTTTGATTCTCGTCCTGGTGTTTGTGATCCTTTATCAATTTTAGCAGCTTTTTTCAACAGATAACTTGTGGGAGCAGTTTTAACTTTAAAAGTAAAAGACTTATCCACATAAATTGTTATAGTAGTTGGTAAAGGTGTTCCAGGAATCTCATCTTTTGTTGCATCATTAAAAGCTTTTGAAAACTCCATAATGTTTAAACCTCTTTGACCTAGAGCAGGTCCTATTGGAGGTGAGGGATTTGCTTGACCAGCAGGTACTTGTAACTTTAAATAACCTTCAATTTCTTTTGACATAACTATCTACCTTATAATTTCTCAACTTGACCATATTGAAGTTCAACAGGTGTAGGACGACCAAATATAGAAACCGCGACCTTTAGTCTAGTTTTTTCTTCATCAATCTCTTCTACAAAACCACTAAAAGAGGCAAAAGGCCCCTCAGATACTCTAACTTGCTCGCCAATTTCAAATACTATTGAAGGTTTTGGATTATCAATTCCTTCTTGTACTCTATTGGTAATTCTATCTATTTCAGATTGTGAAACAGGGTGTGGTTTAGTTCCATGATCGGAGCCTAAGAAACCACTAACTTTTGGAGTACTTTTTACTAAATGAAAGGCTTCGTCAGTTAGTTCCATCTTAATTAAAACGTATCCAGGAAAAAACCTTTTTTCAGTATTTACCTTTCTTCCCCTTCTAATTTCTACAACATCTTCAGTAGGAACAACGATCTCATCAATAAGGTCCTCTATTCCTGCAAGGGAAGCTCTTTCTTGAATAGACTCAGCAACTTTCTTTTCAAAATTAGAGTATGCATGAATTATATACCATCGTTTAGACATTAATTAATTCCCTAATCCTAAAATTAATTTAATAAAGAAACTCATCACCTGATCACTTAAAAAGAAGAAAATAGATGCAATTATTGCGAAGAAAATAACAATAACTGAAGTTATAGTGGTCTCATTTCTTGAGGGCCAAGTAACTTTTGAAATTTCATTTCTAACCTGTTGAATAAATAATAAAGGACTTACCTTTGACATACTATTTCTCCAAAATTTTTCGAATTGTACCTATTTTTGGCAGGAGTGGAGGGAGTCGAACCCCCAACCCCCGGTTTTGGAGACCGGTGCTCTAGCCAATTGAGCTACACTCCTCCAAAAGTAAATTATTCGACTATTGCCGAAACAACACCAGCGCCAACTGTTCTACCACCTTCACGAATAGCAAAACGAAGGTTTTCTTCCATAGCGATTGGAACAATTAACTCTACATCAACCTCAATATTATCACCAGGCATAACCATCTCAGTTCCAGAAGGAAGTGTTACAACTCCAGTAACATCTGTCGTTCTAAAATAAAATTGAGGTCTATAGTTTGTAAAGAATGGAGTATGTCTTCCACCCTCTTCTTTAGTCAAAATATATGCACTAGCTTTAAATTTTGTATGCGGTGTGATTGATTTTGGTTTACAAAGAACTTGTCCTCTTTCTACTTGTTCTCTGTCAATACCTCTAAGAAGAATACCAACATTATCACCTGCTTCACCTTGATCAAGAAGTTTACGGAACATCTCAACACCAGTACATGTTGTAGTTTGAGTTTCTTTAACACCAACAATTTCTATTTCTTCATTAACATTAATTACACCTCTCTCAACACGTCCTGTAACAACAGTTCCCCGTCCAGAAATTGAGAAAACATCCTCAATAGGCATTAGGAAAGGCTGATCAACAGGTCTTTCAGGTTGAGGGATATATTCGTCAATTTGTTTCATTAACTCAAGAATTGCTTCTTTACCAATTGCGTCATCTTTTCCTTCTAACGCAGCCAAAGCAGATCCTTTTACAATTGGAATATCATCGCCTGGGAATTCATATTCATTAAGCAATTCTCTAATTTCCATTTCAACTAGCTCAAGAAGCTCTTCATCATCAACTTGATCAACTTTGTTCATGAAAACAGCAAGAGCAGGAACACCAACTTGACGGGCAAGCAAAATATGTTCTCTTGTTTGGGGCATTGGACCATCAGCCGCGGATACGACTAAAATTCCGCCATCCATTTGAGCGGCACCTGTTATCATATTTTTAACATAGTCAGCGTGACCCGGGCAATCAACGTGAGCGTAATGACGACCTTCAGTTTCATACTCAACATGAGAAGTTGCAATTGTGATGCCTCTTTCACGTTCTTCAGGAGCATTGTCAATTTGATCAAAAGCAGAGAATTCTGCACTACCTGCATCCGCTAATACTTTTGTAATAGCAGCAGTTAGAGTAGTTTTTCCGTGATCAACATGACCTATGGTTCCGATGTTACAATGAGGCTTGTTACGTTCAAATTTTTCTTTAGACATATTTATACTCCACTAAATTAACTAAAATTGGCAACACCAATTTAAATACCTTGGATCAAATGGAGCGGGTGAAGGGAATCGAACCCTCATCATCAGCTTGGAAGGCTGTTACTCTACCATTGAGCTACACCCGCCTATCACACCACCTGCTAGCTCTTCAACTGGTGGAGGGAGTTGGATTTGAACCAACGTAGGCATAGCCAACGGGTTTACAGCCCGTCCCCTTTAACCACTCGGGCATCCCTCCAAAGTTTAGAGAGCTTACCAGCGCTTTAATCCAAAGCAGAATTGGTTTATTGTGCCTTCTGCAATGAAAGTCAATACCTAGAATTCATTTATTAAAAAAAAACAATATATTAAATTAAAAAAAAATCCATAAAATTTCATTTACTTGTTATTTTTTAATATTAATTTTATAAAGATTAATAGAAAAAAAAGTAGTAAAAATGAGAAAAAACCAAGCAAAAAAGCATAAAAAAGGAAACGCAAACCCTCATTATATTTGGGGTCATCATGCAGTTATTTCGGCTTTAAAAAATAAAAATAGAAAAATTAAAAAATTATATATTACTGAAAAAAATATACCTATTATTGAAAAACTTGACATTAAAAGTGAACATCCTCTTGCAATACTAACATTAAGTGAAATTGATAAATTATTTGCTAATAATTCTACAACTCATCAAGGATTTGTTTTAGAAACATTAAAACTTGAAAAAAAATCTATTGAAGATAGCTTTAATAGTAATCTTATCATTGCCTTAGACCAAGTAACAGACCCTCAAAATATTGGTGCAATTATGAGATCTGCTAAAGTTTTTGGAGCTAAATCTATCATAACTACAAAAAAACATAGCCCTGGAGAAACTGGTTCACTTGCAAAAGCAGCTTCAGGTGCTCTAGAATTTATTGACTTTATTGAAGTTACAAATCTATCTTCAACATTGACAACTTTATCAAAAAAAGGTTTTTTAATCATAGGTCTAGATGAACTAGGTGAATCTAATCTAAATGAAGTTAAAATTGATAGCAATCAGCCTAAAGTCTTAGTTATGGGCTCGGAGGGGAAAGGCTTGAGAAGATTAACAAAAACTAAATGTGATATTTTGGCATTTATTGAAAATAAAGCCGATGATAATTTCTCCACTCTTAATGTCAGCGTTAGTGCGGCAATATCTTTATATCAACTTTCATCAAGTAGTTAATGTATGACCTTTCAATCTTTAAATAAACTTTTCTTTGATAGAGCCGAGCAATATAATGAAAAACCTTTTTTGTGGGTAAAAAAGAATAAAGAATGGATATCTTTAAATTGGAATGAGACTTCTTTAAAAGTAAAAGAGTTTGCAGGGGGTTTACGATCCCTTGGAATTAAGCCTGGGGATAAGGTTGTCATTGTTTCTGAAAATAGACCAGAATGGATTATTGCTGACCTTGCAATAAACCTAATTGGCGCCATAACTGTCCCGGCTTACACTACAAATACTGAAGACGATCATCATTATATTTTAGAACATTCTGATGCAAAAGCCGTTATAGCCTCGAGCAATATTTTAGCTAATAGAGTTGCTCTTGCCACTACTAGAACTAATCTATGTAAAATATTGATAACATTAGAAAATTATAGTGGATTTGAGCCTGATAATCTAAAAATCATTAAATTTGAAGAGGTTAGCGATTTCGGAAAAAATAACATTGGAACAGCATTAGATCATTTTGAAGACATTCAACCTGATGATGTCTCTTGCATTATATATACATCTGGAACAGGAGGTAGGCCTAAAGGTGTAATGCTTACCCATAGAAATATATTTTCAAACTTACAAGGTGCAGAAGATCTGCTGGAGATTATTGGCAAAAAAGATAATAAATATCTTTCATTAATTCCTTTATCACATTCCTATGAGCATACTGCTGGTTTGTATTTACAAATCGACCTTGGCTCTCAAATTTATTTTTGCGAAGGTCCTGAAAAATTTTCTCAAAACCTTAACGAGGTCTCCCCTACTCTAACAACTGCCGTGCCTAGAATTTTTGAAGTTATTCATGATAGAATAAAAATCCAAATGAAAAACCAAAATCCTATTGTTAAATTTATTTTTAATAGAGCTGTAGAGGTTGGTATTAAAAGACATCATCATGGTCTTAATTTATTAGAAAATATTGAATATAGGTCTTACACAAGCTTAATAAGAAAGAAAATTAATAAACAGTTGGGTGGAAATTTAAGGGCTTTTGTGTCAGGGGGCGCAGCTTTAAATCCTGAAATTGGTGACTTTTTTATTGGTCTTGGTGTCAAAATACTTCAAGGATATGGCCAGACTGAAGCCAGCCCATTAATAAGCGCAAATAGACCAGAAAAAATAAGAATTGAAACTGTAGGACCTGCTGTAAAGGGTGTAGAAGCTAAGCTTACTGAAGAAGGTGAATTAATTGTTAAAGGTGACTGTGTAATGAAAGGTTATTGGAAAGATGAAAAAGCTACTAGCGAAGCAATTATAGATGGCTGGCTTCATACCGGTGACATTGCAACAATTGCTGAGGATGGATTTATTACAATTACAGGAAGAAAAAAGGAATTAATTGTAAATTCAGGAGGTGATAATATAGCACCAGCCAGACCTGAAGCAGCGCTAACATTTCAAGAAACAATTTTCCAGTCAATGGTTATTGGTGATAGACGACCTTATCTTGTTGCTGTAATTGTTCCCGAAGTTGAAAAAACAAAAAACCTCGGTGATAAAGAAGTAAATGAAATTATTTCATCAGAAGTAAAAAAAGCAAATGAAGGTTTATCTTCAATCGAGAAAATAAGAAAATTTATTATTGCAAAAGAACCTTTTTCTACTGAAAATGGTCTTTTAACTCCTACAATGAAAGTTAGACGCCATAAGGTTTTTGAAATCTATGGTGAAACTTTAGATGACCTTTACGGATCAAAAACTCACTAAAATAATACTAATCTTCTGTTGAAAAATTAAGTATTAGCTCTAATGCTCCAAGCATAATTCCAGGCTGATGCTCAAATTTAGTTTCAGGTGTAAAACTTATCTCTTTAACCCTATCAAAAATTAAATTCCAAGTTATAACCTGCTCTAATCGAGAAATTCCATTTCCTGGGCATGTTCTATGGCCCTGAGAAAATGTTAAATGTCTTGTAAGAGCTTTTCTATCAAGATCAATTTGATGTGGGCATTCAAATATCTCTTCATCAACATTAGCAGCACCATATCTCAAATGTAAAATTGAGCCTGGTGGAACTTTAACACCTTGAAATTCTTCTTCTTGAGTTGTCATTCTGGTTGATAAACCCTGAGTTGGCGCTCTGACTCTAAGAGATTCCTCAACAAAAGCTCTTATTTTGCTTCTATCATTTTTTAATTCTTTAAAAAGATCAGGATTTTTACATAAGATTTGGGCCTGCTCTGAGATTGCATATTGAGTTGTTTCAAGGCCTCCAATTATCATTGCATAAGCAACTCCAATAATTTCAGTATCTGTTAACTTTCTATCATAAGGCTCATAATTAACATCAATCAAAAAAGATAACATATCGTCTTTTGGGTTTTTCTTTTTTTCTTCTAACTGATCGATTACATACTCACCAAACTCTTTTAAAAGAATTTGTTGCTCATCAGACTGCTCTTTAGTGAGTAAATTTCTATGCCCTTGTCCATAAACAAACGGCATAACCATTGCATCACCCCATTTTTTCAAGGAAGGTATATCCGAAATTGGAAAACCAATAACATTTGCCATTACAATTTGAGGTAAAGGTCTAGCAAACTCCGAAATAAATTCAACTTGATGATTGTTAATCCACTTATCAATTAATCCATTGGCAGATTCTGTAATCATTTGTTCATGTCTCTCTGCACCTGTCCCAACCCAGGGATCAGTTAATTGACGTTTATGAGCTTTCCACAATTCTTCATTGGGTCTTAGACTCATTATAGAAACTTGAAGAGCATTCATTAAATTTGGGTCGTGTCTACTTACAACAGTACTAGCAGGAAGTGTTTTTTCAGATGCCTCATCCTCATCATCAGAATTAAAACCACTTACACCTGCCTTTTCAAGGTCAGAACTTTTCATTACTGGAGGTGGGAATCTAAGAATATCTTTAACTACAAAAGCTATATCTTCATATTTTGATAAAATGAAACCATCAGTATCAGGTGAAGTTCCTTCTCCAGGTATTCTATGAACTGGCGCCTCATTATGAAGAATTTTATAGGAGTCATACCAATGTTTTTGTGCTCCTGGAGCAAAAAGATCAACTTCATCTAATGACATAGGACATTTGGCTTGATTATTATCATTATCGGTAATTTCTGAACTCATAAAACCCTCTTACTAATTTTCTTAAACAACAAATTCTAGTATATTTTCAAATATAAAAACTTCAAGAAATAAAAAACGGCCCGAATAAATTAATATTCGAGCCGCTTAATAAAGTTACTTTTTACGCTTAGTATGAAGCAGAAAAAGTAATACCTAGTGTTTGAGGCTCATTCCACCAACCGCGAGAAGTTAAGCCGCCGATAGTTGCCCATCTTTGCTCTCTTTCATCAGTTAAGTTTCTACCCCAAATAGTTATGCTATAATTATCAACAGAATAATTAATAGTAGCATTTACATTCTCAATACTGTCCAAGTCACCTAATGGATTATTTGATGAGTCAGAATTCATTTCATCTCTGAAACGATAGGAAATTCTTCCTTTCAATTCACCATCACCAACTTGAGTAGTGTAAGAAGTTGTAATACCAAAAGTATTCTCAGGAGTATTACGTGGAATTAAACCTGAATTATCAGTGATAATTCCATCACCTGTTAGGTCAGCAAGATAATCTTTATACTCGGCTTCAAGATAACCATAAGTAACCATGAGATCCCAAGCTTCAGAAACCTGATACATTAACTCTAATTCTAAACCATTCATCTCCATTGATGCAGCATTACGAATAACGGTAGCAACATTAGCTAGATTAACTGGTATTAAGATTGATTCTTGCTTATCATCATATTCAGATCTAAAGATAGCGCCATTAAAGACCATTCTTCCATCTTGTAATGTTGATTTCCAACCAAACTCATAATTCTTAACATATTCTGGTTCATAACCTGGATAAATGTCGTAATTAGCCTGACGAGCAAAGAAACCACCACTTTTAAAACCTTCACTATAATTTGCGTAGTACATTAAATTATCAGTTGGCTGATATCTAACACCAATTTTTGGAGTAGTCTCGTCCCACTTAGCTGAGTATGGTGTAGGATTATATATTCCTGGCCACGGTTCTCCTCTTAATGGGTAATAACCAGGCGCTGAAGCACCTCCAACAAAGTCTTTCTCCTCTTCAGTCCAACGGAATCCTGCAGTTATTGTCCACTGATCAGTAACAAACCAGTCTACTGAAGCAAACACAGCTATAGATTCTGTAACTTGTGTTTGTCCATTATTACCAGCAACATCATCTTCCCATACATCTACATCATCATAACCAGGAACACCTTTTCTACCAAAAGGCCAAGGTGGAACTCCTAAACGTGATAATTGATAGAAT
>QCGV01000012.1 GCA_003278145.1 OCS116 cluster bacterium AG-390-A19 | reverse complement strand
ATGAAGGTAAACCTCAGGAAGGTATTTCCTTTTTGTTGATTGATATGAATACCCCAGGTATTGAAGTTAAGCCAATAATTACAGTCGACGGGGGTCATGAAGTAAATGAAGTTTTTCTTGAAGATGTTAAAGTACCTGTTGAGAATCTAGTAGGTGAAGAAAATATGGGTTGGACAATTGCTAAGTTTTTACTTGGCAATGAAAGGACTGGTATAGCAGGAGTTGCAAGATCAAAAAAAGCAATTGATAGATTAAAGGATATTGCAAATTCAGAGCTTAATAATGGTGAACCCCTTATGAAAGACTCTTCATTTAATAAAAAAATTACTGAACTTGAGGTAGATTTAACAGCTTTAGAATACACGGAGTTACGGACACTTGCAAAAGAGAGTCAAGGTCAAGGCCCAGGTGTTGAGTCTTCAATTTTAAAAATTAAAGGCACTGAAATACAACAAAAGATTTCCGAATTAACTTTGGAAGCAATTGGTAATTATGCAAGTCCATATATTACACCATTAAGTGTCAGAAATTTTGGATCAAATTATCTTGAGGTAGGACCAGAGCATACCCAAGGTGTTGCTCAAAATTATTTTGGAATGAGAAAAACTTCAATTTATGGTGGGTCTAATGAGATTCAGAGAAATATTATAGCAAAAATGGTTTTAGGACTTTAGGGAGAGAAAAATGGATTTTTCATTTAGCGAAGAGCAAACTTTATTACGTAATACAATACAGTCTTTTATTCAGGATAATTATGATTTTGATAAAAGAAGAGAAATTATTCAATCCGAAGAAGGTATGAGTAAAGATAATTGGAAACAATTAGCTGAGCTTGGGCTTCTAGGAGTTCCCTTTTCTGAAAATGATGGTGGTTTGGAGTTTGGTTCTGTTGAAACTATGATTGTCGCTGAAGAGTTTGGAAAAGGTTTGGTAGTTGAGCCCTACATTCAAACTGTTGTTACATGTGGAGGTTTTTTAAGAAGAGCATCTGAAGCACAAAGGCAAGAATATCTTCCAAGTTTAATATCTGGGGATGAGATTTGGGCATTTGCTTATGCCGAACCGCAAGGAAGATTTAATCTTGCTGATATAAAAGTATCTGCATCAAAGAATGGTAATGATTATACATTAAATGGAGATAAATGTGTTGTTTCTGCGGCTCCTTGGGCACAAAAACTGATTGTTTCAGCTAGAACTTCTGGAGATCAATCAGATAAAGAAGGTATATCTTTATTTATAGTCGATAAATCTACTGATGGAGTTTCAACTCGTGATTATAAAACTGTTGATGGAAGTATGGCTTCAGAGATTTCCTTTGAAAATGTCAAATTAAATAGCTCATCATTAATAGGTGAAGAGGGAGATGCCTATGCTTTAATTGAGCTCGTAGCTGATGAAACAATCGCTGCTTTATGTGCTGAAGCTATAGGCGCTATGTCAGTATTAAATGAAACAACAGTTGAGTATTGTAAAACAAGGAAACAATTTGGTCAGCCAATAGGAAAATTCCAAGTATTACAACATAGAATGGTCGATATGTTTATGCAATATGAGCAGTCAGTATCCATGACTTATATGGTTAATCTTAAACTTGAAGAAGAAGATGTTGAAAGAAGTAAGGCTGCTTCTGGAGCAAAAGTACAAATTTGTAATGCTGCAAAATTTATTGGTCAAAGTGCTGTTCAGCTCCATGGCGGGATGGGTATGACAGATGAACTAAATGTTGGACATTATTTTAAAAGATTATCAATGATTGAGACACAGCTTGGAAACGCTGATCATCATCTGAAAAAATATTCTCTAGCTTCTTAGGGGTTAAATCTTATGAATGATTGGTTAATATTTGAAAAAAATGGTTCAGTAGTTACATTAACAATGAACAGGCCTGATATACGTAATCCATTAGGTGAACCAGAAGATGTTGTTAACTTTGAAGAGGCTTCAAAATTAATTAACAATGATAGAGATGTTCGTTGTGTTATTTTAACTGGTGCTGGTAAAGCCTTCTCTGCAGGCGGCAATGTTAAAAATATGCAAAATAAGTCCGGAAATTTTTCAGGATCCTCTGTCGGCCTTCGCGATAGGTACAAAAAAGGCATTCATAAGATAATTAAAGCTATTTGGAATATTGAGGTCCCTGTTATTGCTGCAATAAACGGACCAGCTATTGGGTTAGGAAATGATGTTGCTTGTTTAGCAGATATAAGAATTTCATCAGATAATGCAAAATTTGGAGTAACTTTTCTTAAAATAGGATTAATTCCAGGTGATGGTGGAGCTTGGTTATTACCAAAGATCATAGGTATGTCCAGGGCCTCAGAATTATTATTTTCTGCAAAATTAATTGAACCTAAGATAGCTAAAGAGTGGGGATTAATCAGTGATTTTTATAAATCAGATGATCTTTTGAAAGAGGCAAATGAAATAGCTTCATCAATTATTAAACAACCTCCAGACGCTCTCAGGATGAGTAAAAAACTTTTAAGAGAGGGAATGGGTGCAAGTTTTGATAATATTTTAGAAATGTCTGCCAGCATGCAAGCTTTAATGCATCTCACAGATGATCATCAAGAGGCTTTATCAGCTTTCTTTGAAAAAAGAGATGGTGATTTTAAAGGAAAATAAAAGGAGTATATTTTGGATTTAGATTTTAATCAGGATGATATAGATTTTAGGAATGAGGTAAGAGATTTTATCAAAGTTTCATACACTCAAGAAATGAAAGATGAATTGGCGAGATCGAAAAATGGATCTGCTAGTAAAGAATTGCATATTAAATGGCAAAAATCGTTATACGAAAAGGGCTGGATTGCTCCAAATTGGCCTGAAGAGCATGGTGGTCCAGGTTTTACAACAACACAAAAATATATTTTTGAAACAGAGATGGCTCATGCAGGTGCACCGAGAACAATTCCTTTTGGTCTTTCAATGGTAGCACCCGTTCTAATGGAATTTGGTACAGAAGAACAAAAGAAAAAATATCTACCTGATATCCTCTCTACAAAAGTTTGGTGGTGTCAGGGTTATTCAGAACCAGGATCTGGTTCTGATTTGGCTTCTCTTCAATGCAAAGCTGAAGATAAGGGTGATCATTATTTAGTAAATGGAACAAAAATTTGGACAACTCTTGCTCAACATGCCGATATGATCTTTTGTCTTGTTAGAACTTCTAAAACAGAAAAACCACAAGAGGGTATTTCCTTTCTTTTAATTGATATGAAATCTCCTGGAATAGATGTCAGACCATTAATAACACTTGATCAATCTCCATCACCTTATCAAGAGGTAAATCAAGTATTTTTTGAAGATGTCAAAGTGCCTAAAGAAAATCTAGTTGGGGAAGAAAATAAAGGATGGACTTATGCCAAATACCTTCTTGAATTTGAAAGAGGTAACTCTTATTCACCATCATTGTATAGAGGAATCCAAAAGCTAAAGGATATTGCAAGAGATACTTCTACTGGAAACGGTAAATATCTCATAAATGATATGGATTTTATTAATAAATTAAATCAATGTGAGATTGAAGTTCAGGCCTTAGAGTTTGTAGAGCTAAGGATTTTCTCTGCTCTTTCTGCTGGTCAAAGAGTAGGTCCAGAGTCTTCTATTCTGAAATGTAGAGGTACAGAGCTTCAGCAAAAGATACAGGAGTTATCAGTAGAGGCTATTGGTTATTGGTCATCCCCTTTTGTTTACGATACTTTTGCAAATATAAATGAACCGTCTATAGGACCTGAGTATGCTATGACGATTACTCCATCTTACTTAAATGGGAGAAAAACAACCATTTATGCTGGTTCAAACGAAATACAGAGGAATATTATTTCAAAAGCCGTGTTAGGGTTATAATTTCATATATTTTATCAAAGAAATTTTAATACGACTCATATATTTTAAAATTTATGTCAGTTTGGGGTAAGCTCGCAGGCGTTACTGCTGGATACTTAGTTGGTGGAATTTTTGGTGCAGTTGTTGGTGCAGTTGCCGGTCATTATGTTTTAGATAAAAATGATGAAGATGTTGCTTTTGCTATAGCTTTAATTGCACTTTCTGCAAAAATGTCTATGGCTGATGGAAAAATTTCTAATAAAGAATTTTCTGCATTTAAAGAAATTCTTCACGATTTGCCAGAAAATGAACTAAAAAATGTTCTTAAAGTATATAATTTGGCAAGAGAGGATGTTGCAGGATATGACATATATGCAGAACAAATATCTTCTATCTTTCAAAATAATCTCCATGTGTTAGAAAATGTTATTGATGCACTTTTTCATGTTGCAAAAGCAGATGGCCCAGTAAATAAAAACGAAATAATATTTTTAGAAAAAGTTGCTGGAATTTTTGGTTTTTCTGCAGCAGATTTTGCTAGAATTAGAGCCAGCCATATGGCTGCAGAAAATGATGATCCATGGTTAATTCTTGGTTTGGAAAGTGGAAGTAATCTCAAAATAGCAAAGTCACAGTGGAAAAAACTGGCAGCAGAAAATCATCCTGATAAGTTAATCTCAAAAGGTGTACCGAAAGAATTACTTGGTATGGCTAATGAAAAACTTGCAGTTATAAATAATGCTTATCTTAAAATAGAAAAAGCTCATAAAATGAAAGCTGGTTCAGGAGAAATTTAATGTCAAAAGAAATGAAAATAAACGCAGCTAAAGAGGCGATAAATTTTGTTAAAGATGGAATGAAGCTTGGACTAGGAACCGGATCAACTGTTGATGAGTTCCTTATTTTATTATCTAAAGAAATTAAAAATGGTTTAAGTATATGTGGAGTACCAACTTCAAAAAAAACAAGAGATTTATCAAATAAATTATCAATACCATTAACTACTCTTGAAAGTGTAAAAACACTTGATCTAACAATTGATGGAGCTGATGAAATTGATAATGACCTATCTTTGATAAAAGGCGGAGGTGGAGCTCTATTAAGAGAAAAGATTATTGCATTCAACTCTGACGAGCTATTAATAATAGCGGATGAAAGTAAGTTAGTGGATAAGTTAGGTGATTTTAAATTACCTATAGAAATATCACCATATGAGCACGAGGTAACCAGTCTTAGAATTATGAATAAACTAAATAAAATTGGTTATGAGGGAACAATAGGCTTAAGAAAGGATAATAAAAATATCTTTATTACCGATGGAGGAAATTATATTTATGACTTATCGGTAGGATTAATAAGTGAGCCAAATATTATTGAGCAAACACTTAATTTAATTCCTGGTGTATTTGAGAATGGATTATTTATAGATTTAACAAAAAAAGTAATAATAGGCGGTCAAGAAGGGACAAGAATAATTTCTAAGTAATTATACAGCCCCTGCTTTTTGAGCATACAACCATCCAGCTTCAGCTAAAGGTCTTACTCTATTACTTCTTTCTTGGGCATGTTCACTTGCCGCTGTTCCATCCCTTACTCTTCCGAGTATACCTTGAAGAATTCCAGCTAACCTAAAGAAGTTATATGCAAGATAAAAATCTAAGTTATCAATTTCCTTTCTATTCGTTTGATCGCAATACATTTTTACATAATCTTCTGCATCAGGGATTCCTAATTCTTTATAGTTTGCATTTACTAATGATTGTGTTCCTGCGCCATCCTCTACTTCAGGCATAAACCATTGCATTAGATGATAAGTAAAATCTCCTAGGGGATGCCCTAATGTAGATAGTTCCCAATCAAGAACAGCTAAAACTTTTGACTCTGTTGGGTGTAAAACCATATTATCTATTCTATAGTCACCATGCACAATAGATGTTTCATCCTTACCAGGAATATTATTAGGTAGCCATTCTATTAAGGATTGCATCTCATTAATATTTTCTGTTTCAGAGGCAATGTATTGCTTAGTCCATCTAGAAATTTGTCGAGAAAAATAATTACCTGGCTTTCCAAAACTCTCTAACCCAATTTTTTTATAATCAATATTATGAAGATCTGCTAAAGTTTTATTTTTGGCTTTAAAAATTTCTTTCCTAATATCTGGGGAAGAATTTGGTATTGTTGGTTCCCAGATAATCCTTCCGTCAACCATTTCCATTACATAGAAAATTGTTCCTATTATTGACTCATCTTCGCAAAGACAAAATGTTTCAGGAACAGCGTAATTAACTGAGTTTAGAGCAGTAATGACCCTGTATTCTCTATCGACTGCATGTGCTGATGGTAGAAGTTTACCAGGTGGTTTTCTTCTTAGTACATATTTTTTATTTGGTGTAATTAATTGATATGTTGGGTTCGACTGCCCACCCTTAAATTCTTTTACTGATAAACTTCCCTCGAAACCTGGAATTGTATCAGATAGATACTCCTCTAATTTTTTTTCAGGAAACTTTAGTTTTTCTTGCACATCCATTGTCCCTGTAAATTTTTCGGTAGATGTTATTTCTTCATTGTTATTCATTTTCCTCTCTTTTAATCGCACGCCATCCAATATCATTCCTATAATAAGAACCATCCCAGTTTATCATATTTACAGCGCTTAAAGCACTTTTATTTGCTTCTTTAACTGTTTTTCCTAAACTTGTTATATTGAGAACTCTTCCACCATTTGTTTGAGTTATATCATTCACTTTTTTTGTTCCAGCATGATAAATATAAATATCTTTTTGATTACTAGCTTTTTTTATACCATTTATTTCATAACCAGTTTTATAATCATTTGGGTAACCTTTTGATGCCATGACTATGGTTAAGGCAAACCTATCATCCCATTCAATAATTTCTTCTTTCAAAGAGTTTTTACAGCTACTTATTACTAGGCTTAACAGGTCAGATTTTAATCTCGGTAAAATTACCTGACATTCTGGATCACCAAACCTTACATTATACTCAATAAGTTTTGGACCTTCTTTCGTTATCATTAAACCAGCATATAGAATTCCTGTATACGGGCATCCTAAATCTTTCATGGCTTTTAATGTAGGTTTTATAATTTTATTAACAGTTATTTCCTTTAATTCGTTATTCATTAATGGGGCAGGAGAATAAGCACCCATTCCTCCAGTATTTGGACCAGTATCACCTACACCAATTCTTTTATGATCTTGAGCACTAGTTAATTCAATAAAATCATCTTCATCTGCAATTATAAAATAACTTACTTCTTCACCAATTAAGAATTCTTCTATAACTATTTCTTTTCCTGCATCCTTAAAAAGCCCTGAAAAAATTTCTTTAACTGCTTTCTCTGCTTCTTTATAGCTTTCTGCAATAATTACACCTTTTCCTGCTGCCAATCCGTCAGCTTTTATAACAATAGGAAATAATTGTTCTTTAAGATATTCTAAAGCAGTTGTCTCATCATCAAAGGTTTTAAATTTTGCTGTTGGAATATTGTATTTTTTACAAATTTCTTTTGTAAATTTTTTTGAACCCTCCAATTGAGCAGCTTTTTTTCTGGGTCCAAAAACTAAAATATTATTTTCTAATAAAAAATCAGCTAAACCATTAACAAGAGGTATTTCAGGTCCAATTACGACAAGTTCAATTTTTTCTGCAATACATAGCTCGAGCACTTCATCATTATTATTAATATTTATATTAATTAATTTTGCGAATTCTTCAATTCCTGGATTACCTGGAGCGCAAAAAATTTTTTTATTTTTTGAACTTTCATAAAGAGATTTTACCAGCGAATGTTCTCTTCCGCCTGAGCCTAATAACAGTATATTCATATCTATTTATTTAAATTATTTTATTTTAAAGATTAATAATAATACTTATATTAAAGTAAATAATAATGAATTCTACTATAAAAAATACATTAGAACTGTCAGTTTCAGAGTTATCTGACTCAATTAAAAATTTAATTGAAGATAACTTTGGATATATTAGAGTTAAAGGAGAGATTGGAAGGGTATCAAAACCTGCTTCCGGTCATATTTATTTTGACTTAAAAGATAAAGACTCAGTTATCTCAGGAATTATTTGGAAAGGAAATGCATCAGTTCTTGAAATTAAACCAGAAGAGGGTTTAGAGGTTATCTGTTCAGGAAAGGTTACAACTTATAAAGGCCAATCAAAATACCAAATTATTATTGATAATATAGAGCCTGCTGGACTAGGGGCACTAATGGCCTTATTGGAAAAAAGAAAAAAAGCACTTTCTGATGAGGGGCTTTTTTCAAAAGAATTTAAAAAAAATATTCCTTTTCTTCCAAATGTTATTGGTGTTGTCACAAGCCCATCGGGATCTGTAATTAGAGATATTATTCATAGAATCAACGATAGGTTTCCATCGCATATAATTGTTTGGCCTGTTAGGGTTCAAGGCGAAAGCTGCCCCGATGAAGTTTCTGATGCAATTGATGGATTTCATCTTTTAGAACAAAGTGGAATTCCAAATCCTGATTTAATAATTGTTGCTAGAGGTGGTGGAAGTATTGAGGATTTATGGGGGTTCAATGACGAAAAAGTAGTAAGATCAGTTTTTAGATCTAAAATTCCAGTTATTTCTGCAATAGGTCATGAGACTGACAATACATTAATTGATTTAGTTTCAGATTTAAGAGCTCCTACCCCAACTGCTGCAGCTGAGAAAAGTGTACCTGTAAAAAGGGAATTAATTGAGGTCACTGATGATTTAGAAAATAGATTAAAAAACTCTATTCTAAGAAATATCCAACATAAAAAAAATAATTCAGAGAAAACATTTAAGTCTTTTCCTCATATAGGTAATATTTTTAAAAGCCCAATCCAAAGAATTGATACTCTCTCATCACGTCTTGGCTTTTCCTTAAAATCTGGTGTAAATATATTTGATGAGAGATTTATAAGTATTTCTAAGGCATTAAGACTCACTTTGATCAGTGATAGATTTATCCGTTTGGAAGAGAAGATATTATCAAATTATAAATCTCTTGAAACTAAGTATAGTTATTATTTAAATAATTTTAAAAATAGATTAAATTTCTCCTCTGGTGTTTTAAATGTATTAAGTCATGAGAAAGTTTTAAAAAGAGGTTTTGCAATTATTAAAGATAGTAATTTTTCATTAATCAGATCATCAAAAGATGTTAAAAATAATCAAAGTTTGAATATTCAATTTAGAGATAATGATTTTTTGACTGTAAAAGCTAACTTAAAAAACAAGGAGTAAAAATATATGAGTTTCAATGAAACAGAGGCAATAGTAGAGTATGGGGACGGAGCCTTTAACGTTGTTAAGCATGGTACTTATGTCATTTGTTCGGTAACCAAAAAAAGAATACCACTCTCTGAACTAAAATATTGGTCTGTAGAAAGACAAGAACCATATTTAGATGCAGAAACTTCTTTTGTTAAAGAAAAAGAAATTAATTTAGATTAAATTTTTTATCCCAACGGTTATGTATCCAGAACCAGCCTTCAGGTTTTTTAGTGATACATTGTTCTAAAAATTTATTAATTTCAGTGGAAAATATCTTAATGTCATTTTGTTTATCTGATGTTTTATTAATTTTTATTTCTGGATGAAAGCTTACTTTAAAATTACTTCCTTTAGTTCTTTCTACATTCATTGGAATTACAGGATAGTTATACTTTATGGCTAATGATGCTGCACCATCAGATGTCATAGCATCAGAGCCAAAAAATTTTACCCTTACTCCGCTTGACAACTTTTGATCTACTAACATTGCTATTGCACCGTTTTCTTTCAATAAATTGAGCATTTCTCGAGCACCGGATGAACCTTTTCTAATTTGAATAGGTGTTGTATTTTTATAACGTTGTTTTACAACCCAATTATTTACAAAGAAATTATTTGAATGCCTATAGATGCCTCCAACGTTATCTCTATAATTTCTTAAAATTAAAGGGATAATTTCCCAATTTGCAAAATGTCCAGATACAAAAATAACACCATTATTTTTATATTTATTAATGTATTCTTCACCAATTACTTTAATACGGGTATTTCTTTCTTCCGATATCTTTCTTAAATGAAAAAACTCAGCCGCAACCATTCCTATGTTTTCCCACATTTTAAAAATTATTGTTTTAATTTCTGGATCTTTAATATTTGGAAAGGCTATGAGCAGATTTTCTTTTGCTTGATTAGAGATATTTAATTTGGGACCTAAATTAGAGAATACCCAACTAAAAATTTTTGAGGATAATTTTAGTCCCAAAATTCTAGTTATAATTAAGAGATTTATTCCTAAAATTGCTTCAAAAAGATATCTTATTGTTTTAATTTTAATCATAGGGTTGTTATATAACATTTTTAGCACTAATTTCCTTTTAATAAATATTTATATGGAGAATTAATTGTCTGAACCTATAGAAGATGAAGTAAATGAGGAGTTAAGACGTCAACAATTAAAATCTATTTGGGATAGGTTTGGTATTTATGTAATTGGCTTTGCAATTTTTATAATACTATCAGTTGGTGGAAATGAGGTTCTTAACTACTTTAATAATCAAACATCAGAAAAAGAGTCTATTGCATTTGATAATGCGCTGATTCTTATAGAGAAGGGCGATGATAGTTCTGGTTTTAATCAATTATTAGAATTAACTGAAGGTAAAACTGGTTATAAAGGGTTGGCATTTTTTCGATTATCTTCAGAAAGCTTATCAAAAGGAAATTATCGAGAAGCTATAGATTTTCTTAAAAAAGCCTCATCAGAAAAATCTTTAACTAAAAACCTTAGAGTTTTTGCTAAAATAAAAGCTGGTTTAATTTTAGTAGATCATGGAAATATTTCTGAAATTGATATATTACTTAAAGAGGTTATTGAAAATGGTGGTCCATTTTCTTTCCATGCAAAAGAAATATTTGCTCTTGCCTTAATTAAGGATGGAAGGGATTTAGAAGCTCAAGAAATTTTTCAAGAAATAGTAAATGATGCTTCTGCTCCTCCAGTTTTGGCCAGGAGAGCTGAAATTTTTTTACGTTAGTTAATATAGGCTTATTATGAAAAAAATAATTTCAATTATTTTTATTACTGTAATTCTTAATTCATGTGGAAGTGTTAGTAACTTTTTTGGTGGAGAGGATATTGATAAAGATAGAATTCAAGGCGATAGAATATCAATTTTAAGTTTAGAGAGAAATCTAAGTTCAGATCCTCAGCTACGAGATAATAGAGTCATTATTCCCAGTGCAATAAAGAATTCATCATGGTCATACCCAGGAGGATCAATTGATAATTCGTTACATAATATTGTTGGTCCAGAATTTCTTCGACAGTCAGCAAAATTTAATGTTGCTAAGGGTTCATCTAAAAATTCTTTTCTTTTGAGTTCACCGATAATTGTTAATGGAAAAATATACGCACTAGGATCAGACTCAAAAGTAAATGCTTATAACTTAAAAACAAAGAGAAGAATTTGGCAAAAAGATATGTCCGTCAAGAAAGAGCAGAAAAAAGAGGGCTTTGGGGGAGGAATTTCTTATGAAAACGGCTTAATTTTTGTTTCTAACGGTTTTGGGAATATTTTAGCTCTAGATGCTAATTCCGGAGAAGAAATTTGGAAAATTAATGTTAGAATTCCTATTCGTTCAGCACCTATTACTTTTGACAACATTGTTTATGTTATCAGTCATGATAATCAAGTTTTTGCTCTAAATGCCGAAAATGGTGATGTATTGTGGAATCATAGGGGAATCCTTGAATCAGCCTCGGTTTTATCATCTAATTCTGTTTCAATTGATGGCGGTTTAGTTTTTGTACCATATTCATCTGGTGAAATTTATGCCATCAGAAGTTTGAATGGATCTGTAGTTTGGACTGACTCATTATCAAGAACTGGTTCCTCAACATCCCTCTCAGAAATTAATTCTATTACTGCAAGGCCAGTAACAGATAAAGGTAGGCTTATATCAATAAGCCATGCTGGTAGAATGATATCTGTAGATATATCTAGTGGAGAGAGGTTATGGACATTAGATATTTCTGGAACAGAAACTCCATGGGTTTCTGGTGATTGGGTTTTTGCATTATCTACAAACTCTGAGTTAATAGGCGTCTCAAGAAATGCCGGAAAAATTAAATGGGTTACTCAATTAGAGCAGTATATTAATGAAGAGAAAAGGGAAGACCCTATAAGGTGGAGTGGTCCAGTAATGATTTCTGACAAATTATTTGTTATTTCATCACATGGGGTTGCAGCATTTATTTCTCCTCAAACAGGCGAAATTATAGAAACTAATAAAATACCTGGATCCTTTTTTATAGCTCCAGTTGTAGTCGACGGTGTTATTTACCTATTAAATGACTCAGGTGATTTAATAATTTATAACTGATATTTGATATGTCAGAAACATTAGCCATAATTGGAAGACCAAATGTAGGTAAGTCTACACTTTTTAATAGATTAATAGGCAGAAGATTAGCTTTAGTAGCTAATGAACCAGGAATAACCAGGGATTATAGGGTCGAAAAATTAAATATTAAAAATCATTCTTACGAATTAATTGATACTGCTGGAATAGAGGAATTATCAAAAGATAATATTTCAAAAATTACCAAAGACTCATCAATTAATGCAATCAAAAAATCTGACATTATTTTATTTGTTGTAGATTCAAGGAATAGTCTAACTCCAGATGATTATTCATTAGCATCTCTTGTAAGAAAAAGTGGAAAAAAAGTTATTCTTATCGCAAATAAATCGGAAGGAGCGAGTATAAAACAAGGAGAGATTGATTCTTATTCACTCGGCTTTGGGGATCCCTTGTCAGTATCATCTGAACATAATTTGGGAATATCAGAGCTTCAAAATCAAATAGTGGATAATTCTTCACAAAAACTGGAATTTATAAATGATAAAGATAATAGAAAGAAAATAGCAATATTAGGTAGGCCAAACTCAGGAAAATCAACATTAATAAACAGGTTGGTTGGTGAGGATCGTCAAATTGTTGGACCTGAGGCCGGTCTTACAAGGGACTCAATCCCTTTATTTTTTGAAATGAATTCTGTTAATTATCAAATTTGGGATACTGCTGGTATTAGAAAAAAATCTAAAGTATCAGAGCATGCTGAAAAATTATCAGTAATGAGTTCATTAAATGCTGCTGAAGAGTCTCAAATAGTTATTCTAATGATAGATTCTGAAAGGGGATTTGAAAAACAAGATGCAAATATTGCAAATATTATTGAATCTGAAGGAAAACCATTTGTAGTTGCTGTTAATAAGTGGGATTTAGTAAAAAATAAAAAAGATAAAAAGAGTGAGATTGAAGAAAAAATTGAGGAGTTTCTTCCGCAAATTGGTAAAATCAGTATTGCTTATATTTCTGCCGAGAAAAACCAAGGTATTGATAAATTAATTTTATTGTCTGAAAAATTAGATAAAGTTTGTGAAAGAAGATTATCTACATCCGAATTGAATGAATTTTTGAAACAAATATTAAATAAACACCCTCATCCAAATAAAAATGGTCGACCTGTGAAAATAAAATATATTACACAGCCTAAAGTTAGACCTTCTCATTTTATTGTTTTCTCAAATTATCCTAATTTCATTAAAGATTCATATAAACGATATTTAATTAATGAGATAAGAAAAGAGTTTAATCTTGATGGAGTGCCAATTAGAATGGATTTTAGGGGCTCTGATAATCCTTATAATTTAGAAAAATAATTATTAAATTTTTCTAATTAATTTTGTAAGCTTACTTGCTATTTCATCTGGCTGTTTTAAATTTTTATTCTTCTCACCAGGCATAAAACTTGATCTTAATTGGGTGTCCATATCCTCAGGTATAAAAATATGAGCTTTTATATTTGTTAAATTTATTTCTTTTTTCCAGGTATTAACAAGAGCTTCAAGGCCTAATTTTGAAATATTATAGGCCCCCCAATAAGGATTAAGTTCTAAATTCTTTGAGTCCGAAACAAAAATAGCATCAGCATTTTCTGAAATTTTCAAAAGAGGCTCAAAAGATCTTATTATTCTATAATTTACGTTTAAATTTAAGTTTATAACCTTATTCCATAATTTAGGGCTTAAGTGGGCTACTGGAGTTATGTCACCAATTATACCAGCGCAACTGACCAAAATATCCAATTTTCCCCATTTTTTATGAATTTCACCACCTAATAAATCAATTGTATCATTATCTTCAAGATCCATGGGAACAATTGTTGAATTTGATCCAAGACTCTTTATTTCATCATCAAGACTTTCTAGTGCACTTATAGTTCTAGATACTAGAATCAATTCTGCACCATTTTTTGCTAAATTTTTAGCTACGGCTCTTCCAAGCCCTCGAGATGCTCCAGTTATAAGCGCAATTTTGTTTTGAAAAATCTTTGGCATTTAAATATTTAATTCACCATCAGATAATAGTGATAATTGTTCTTGTATTTTTTCATCTTTGTAATCTTTAAGATCTGTAGGATAATCACCAGTGAAACAATGGTCTGTAAATTGAGGATTATTATTATCCCTTCCTTTATAACCCATTGCTTTATATAATCCATCTAGAGACAAGAAACCAAGACTATCAGCACCAATAAAAGAACACATTTGATTAATTGAATTATTAGCAGCTAAAAGCTGTTCAGTTTCTGGGGTGTCTATACCGTAAAAATCAGGAAATTTTATTGGTGGACAAGCTATTAACATATGAACTTTTTTTGCACCAGCATCTCTCATTAACTGAACTATTTTAACAGAAGTTGTTCCTCTAACAATACTATCATCAATAAGTATAATATCTTTTCCATCAACCGAGCTTTTATTTGGATTGTGCTTTAATTTAACAGAAGAGTGCCTTCCTGATTGACTAGGTTGTATAAAAGTTCTTCCAACATAATGATTTCTGATAATAGCTAATTCGAAAGGAATTTTTGATTGCTCCGAATATCCTAGTGCTGCAGGAACTCCAGAATCAGGAACAGGTACTACAATATCAGCCTTTATTGGAAACTCTTGCGCTAAAAAATTACCAAAAGATTTTCGACAATCATATACAGACTTACCATCCAGAACAGAATCAGGCCTTGAAAAATAAATATATTCAAATAGATCAAGTCTTTTCTCAGTTTTTGAAAAAGGGTTTATACTTTCAATCCCATCTTCAGTAATAATTACGATTTCTCCTGGTTCAATTTCCCTAATAAAATCAGCACCTATAATATCTAAAGCGCACGTTTCAGAGCATAAAATATATGAACCATCCAAACTTCCTAAAACAAGCGGTCTTATTCCGAAAGGGTCTCTCGCTCCTATTAATTTTTTATTTGTAAGTATAACAAGAGCATAAGCTCCTTCAATTTGAAGTAATGCATCAACAAGTCTTTTTATTGTTCTATCTGCATTAGAGCGAGCAACAAGCTGAAGGATTGTTTCGGTATCAGAGGTAGATTGAAAAATTGACCCATTTTTTACCAAATCATATCTTAAAGACAATGCATTTGTAATATTACCATTATGTGCTATTGCAAATCCTCCTCCCCAGAGGTCTGCAAATAGTGGTTGAATATTTCTATGTACAGTTCCACCTGTAGTTGAGTATCTATTATGACCAACACTGTTTCTGCCATGAAGCCTATTTATAACGGATGGTTTTGAGAAGTGATCGCTTACAAGCCCTAAATGTTTTTCTGAGATAAATTTATCACCATCAAAGGTTACTATTCCTGCTGCCTCTTGGCCTCTATGTTGTAATGCATGAAGACCTAGGGCTGTTAAGGCAGCAGCATCAGGATGATTGTAAACCCCAAAAACACCACATTCTTCATGTAATTTGTCATCTTCATATTTATTAAATAAACTATTCAATTTCTTTATCCATTTCTTGGTCATAGAGAGAGTTTTCAGTATTAATATTGTAAGATTGATAATTAAAATTCTTTAATTCTGGAAAATTATTGAATAAGAAATTATTTGAGCCTTCAATTATCTCACTTATAAAAGAGCTCTGAATATATGATGGTCTTATTTCCATCTCAATTTTCTGTATAAAAATACCAAAAATTATACTTGCTAAAATATATATCCTAAGAATACCAAAGAAAAACCCTAGGGTTCTATCTATATAACCTATCGAGGTGAATTTAAATAATTTTACAATAAATAAACTTAATAATCTCCAAACTAGAAGTGTCACTATAAAAATTATAGAAATTGTAATTAAGTCTGATATTGCCTGAGATTCAAAAAAAGGTTTTAAATAATTTCCTGCTTCAGGCATTAATAAGATAACAGAAACAAATGAAACTACCCAACCCACAAGGGATAATATTTCTTTAATAAAACCTTGTGTAAGAGCTAATAATCCTGAAACTAACATTGTTAAAATTATTATTATATCTAGTAAGTTAGGGTCCATATATAGCTCTTTATTTAAAAGATATTTATAAATAGATTGTTATTTGCCAAATTACTATAGCTAATTATTTTGAATTTTAATAGGACCTTTAGACTGACCATTTACAAATTGTAAAATATACTCATTTTTAGTTTTTTCCATTTCATCAACACTGTCACCCCATATAATATTTCCTTCATGCAGCATATATACTTTGGATGCTATAGTTCTAGCGCTAGACATATCATGAGTAATTGTTAAAGCTGTCGCTCCTAGGTCATTAACTTTTTCAAGAATTAGTTTATTAATTACATCTGCTGTTATCGGATCAAGTCCTGTTGTAGGTTCATCAAAAAAAATAATATCTGGTTCGGAAAAAATTGCTCTACCAAGCGATACTCTTTTTTGCATTCCCCCTGATAACTCTGAAGGATATAAATCAGCTACATTAGGGTTTAATCCTACTTTTTCTAAAGTTTCAATAGCGATTTTTTTACATTCTTTTTCGGATACTTTATTTTGTAAGGCAGAAAAACTTATATTTTTCCATATATTTAAACTATCAAAAAGTGCACCACCTTGAAAAAGCATTCCAATTTTTACTTCTTTATTACCTATATACTGATAATTTTTCCCATAAATATATTTATCTCCAATTTTAATTTTTCCGTTATCAGGCTTTAATAAACCCAATAAGCACTTTAATAAAACAGACTTACCGGTCCCTGATCTTCCAATTATAACTGCGGACTCACCTTTCTCTATTTTAATGCTTAAATTTTTTAAGACTTCATTTTTTTGGAATTTTTTATTTAAATTATTTATTTCTATCATTTTTTTATCTTTATGAGGCAAATAGTAGATTAGTCATTATATAATTTGATCCTAAGATGAGTATTGATGAGCTTACAACTGCATTCATTGTAGACCTTCCAACACCTTGAGCACCACCTTGAGAAAAAAATCCATGATAGCAACCCATCATCGTTATTATAAAGCCAAATACAGATGCCTTTATAAGGCCAGAAATAATATCGTTGGATTCTAAAAAGATTTCAGTATTTTGAAGATAGACGGAACCATTAAAGTCCAAACTCTGAACTCCCACGAACCATCCCCCCATTATTCCAATGACATCAGCAAAACCAACTAGAATTGGTAAGACAACTATTCCTGCTACCACTCTTGGAAAAACTAAGTATTCATATGGATCGGTTGATAATGTTCTTAGGGCGTCAATTTGTTCTGTTACTTTCATAGTACCTATTTCAGCCGCAATTGCAGCGGAAACCCTTCCTGCGACGACTATTCCACCTAGAACAGGACCAAGTTCGCGTGTAATACCAAGCGCAACAATAGACGAAACAATTACTTCAGAGTTAAACTGATTTCCTCCGTAATAAATTTGTATTGCAAGGGCACCACCAGTAAAAAATGATGTAAGAGCAACAACAGGTAGAGAAAGATAGCCTATAGAAATCATTTGTTGAAAAATATTCTTTAAATACCATTTAGAGATTATTGATTTTAGTGTTTTGAGGGTAAAAATAAAAAATCTACCAGTTTCCTCCAGGAAATTAATGATAGACGAGCCAACATTAATAAAAAATTTCATTATATTTAGTCCATTCTTTCAGGTAGGTATTGATCTCTTGCAAGATCAGAAAATCTCGTGAATTCCTCTGTAAATTGCATATCTACAGTTTTAACTGCTCCATGTCTGTGTTTTTCAATCAAAACAGATGCTTTTCCATGAGCAGCTTCCATTTTATTTTGCCAATCAATATGTTGTTCTGTACCAGCATCAGGTTCTTCTCTTCTTAGATAATATTCTTCACGATAAACAAACATTACTATGTCTGCATCTTGTTCAATCGCTCCAGAATCTCTGAGATCAGCAAGCTGAGGTTTTTTATTATCTCTATTTTCAACATTTCTTGATAATTGGGATAGGGCAATTACAGGGATATTTAGTTCTTTGGCAAGAGCTTTTAATCCTTGAGTAATTTGAGAAATTTCTTGAACTACATTACCTCTGTATTTATCAGAGCCTGTCGTAGCTAGCTGGAGATAGTCTACAACAATAAGAGAAAGTTCTTGATTTTTTTGCTTTAAAGTTCTTGACAGACGACGCGCCCTCGATGATAAAATTCCTATTGGAATAGCACCTGTTTCATCAATGTATAATGGTATATTTTTTAGCTCATTTGCTACATTTATATAATTACTGATTTCTCTTTCATCTATTTTACCTTTTCTAACATTACTAGAGGAAACTCCAGACTGATCAGATATTATTCTTGTACTAAGCTGTTCTGCAGACATTTCTAATGAAAAAAAAGCAACAGCACCAGGGTTTTTACTCTCACCTTTTGATTGATTTATATCATTTGTATTAATTTGGTCTCCAAAAGACTTGGCAATATTGAATGCTATATTAGATGCTAAAGCTGTTTTTCCCATAGATGGTCTTCCGGCTAAAATAATTAAATCTGATTTTTGAAGCCCCCCTAATGCTTTATCAAGGTCAACAAAACCTGTTGCCAAACCTGCTAAGCCATCGTCAGATGAGTAAGCGGCTTCAGCTGCCATAAGAGACTCAGCAACAGAATCTTCAAATGAATAGAAACTTTTTCCAGTTTCCCCTTTCTGATCAATTTCGTATAATTTTATTTCGGTATTTTCTATGATTTCTGACACATTTTTATCTTCATTTAATGCGTAAGATGAGTGTTCTAAAAATTCAGCAGTATCGATTAATTGTCTCCTCAGAGAAAGTTCATATATCTCATCGGCTACCTCTTTTATAACTAAGCTATGAGCTGCATTTGCCACAAGGCTTACAAAATAACTATCGGAGTCAAAATTTTCATTTGACTCAAATAATGTTTTTAAGAACAGGATTGTTACGGATTTACCATTATTGTTCATTTGTATAATTTTTTCAAAAATTTCTTCATGGAATGGTTCAAAAAAATGAATTCCTTTTAAGCCATTTTGAGATACTCGATCAATTAATTCATTATTTTTTATTAGAGCTCCCAGTAATTGTTGCTCTGCCTCTAAATTATGAGGTAACTCAATATTATTTGGTTTATTTTGATCTTGATTTATAGCTATAGGGGAAGATTGTTTCATAAGAACAATCTATAACTATAAAGATAATAAAGGAAAGAAAATTATCTGTGGATAACTGTGGATATTGGGGTTAACTTTTTAAGTATCTGATTTATCTTCAACTTCTTCATTCGATAAATCTGCATTTGAATCTGAGTTAGTCTCTTCTTCTGAAGTAACCTCGTTCTCGTCTAAAGCTACGTCCTCTTCATTTACAGATTCTGGTACTGCGCCTTCTTCAAATATTTCTTCAAGATTAATTGTATCCTCTTTTGCTGTTTCAGTTTTAGTGATTTCACCTTTTATTAATGCCTCAGCTTCTTCTTGGCTTCTTGAAATATAGATTGAGATATTTGACGTTACTTCAGGATGTAGCTTAACTCTAATTTCATGATGGCCAATTTCTTTAATTGGTCTGTCTAATACGACTTGATTTTTTTCAATCGAAAAACCTTCTTCTTGAAGCTTTTCTTTTATGTCACCAGAGTTTACTGATCCGTATAGTTGACCAGTATCACTTGCTTGACGAATTATAATATAATTATTCACAACAATTTTTTCTGATACAGCTTCTGCTTCATTTTTTAATTTTAAATTTTTAGCTTCTAAATTGATTTTTTCTTTCTCAAAAAATTCTAAATTTTCTTTATTTGCTCTTAGAGCTTTATTTTTAGGTAACAAGAAATTTCTAGCAAATCCATCTTTTACAACAACTACATCGCCCATTTGGCCAAGACGTTCAATTCTTTCTAATAAAATTACTTCCATTTTATATTAATCCATTTGGTATGGTATTAGAGCAATATACCTTGATCTTTTAATAGCCCTTGCCAACTCCCTTTGTTTTTTTGCTGAAACAGCAGTAATTCTACTTGGGATCATTTTTCCTCGTTCAGAAAGATATTTTTTTAATAATTTTGTATCTTTATAATCGATTTTAGGAGATTTATCTCCGGAGAAAGGACAAGTTTTTTTTCTACGTAGAAAAGGTCTTTTTGTTGGTATTTGTGTAATATTTTGTATTGAATTATTCATAATTATTAAGCACCTTTAGAAGAACTATATGAGCCTTCTTTCTTTAAAGAGGCTTTCATAATTGGCGATGAATCTTCACTAAGATCATCAGTTTTAATAGTCAAATAACGAAGAACATCTTCATTAAGTTTTTGAATTCTTTCTAATTCATGTATTGCAGAGCTTGGGCTATCAATTCTAATTAAAGAGTAATGGCCTCTCTCACTTTTTTTTATTTTATATGCAAGGTCTCTTAAACCCCAATATTCTGTATAAACTGATTTACCGCCGTTATCTTTAATGACGGTTTTAATGTCTTCAACAAGATTTTCTACCTGTTGAGGTGCTATTTCAGGTCTTGTTATAAATACATGCTCGTAATATGGCATATTATTCCTTCATAAAAATTTCTAAATTAAAAACTTAGGAGTTCTTTAATGTATTAAGCTATAATTTGCAAGCTTGTAATATATTGAATATTTATTTTTAATATATACAAAAAATGGAGGGTTATAAATGAGAGCATTTGTTTTTCCTGGCCAGGGTAGTCAATATGTTGGTATGGGCTTAGATTTATCAAAAACATTTCCTGAAGCAAAACATGTTTTTGAGGAAATCGATGATACTCTTGAGCAAAACTTATCCAGAGTTATGTTTGAAGGACCGGAGGAAGAATTAATTTTAACTGAAAATACTCAGCCTGCATTAATGGCGGTAAGTATTGCTATTACAGAAATTTTAAAAAAACGTGGTTTTATAATCTCCGGTGTTTTGGCTGGTCACTCTCTTGGCGAATATTCAGCCCTCACTGCTGCAAATAGTCTTACTTTAAAAGATGCTGCATTAACTCTAAAAATAAGAGGAAAAGCTATGCAAAGCTCAGTTCCAAAGAATAAGGGCTCTATGGCAGCAATTTTAGGTTTAAATTTTGATCAAATTTTAGAAATAATTATTAGCAACAATCTGCAAGATACTGTTTTTATCGCAAATGATAATGCAGATGGGCAAGTTGTTCTATCGGGTCTAAAGGAAAATATTGAAAATTCACTTCATATTTTTAAGGAAAATGGAGCAAGAAAAGCTATGCAACTTGCTGTAAGTGCCCCATTTCACTGTCCCTTAATGAAACCTGCACAAGAAATTATGGAAAAATCGTTATCTTCTATTAAATTACAAAAACCTGATGTACCTGTAATTTCAAATGTTACAGTTGATATTTCTGAAGATGAGAATCAAATAAAGAATAATCTGGTGAATCAGGTTACCGAAATGGTAAGGTGGAGAGAAACAATGACAAAATTTGTTGATATGGGTGTTGAAGAATTATACGAAATAGGAAGTGGATCTGTATTATCTAATCTAGCTAAAAGAAGTTGTCCTTCATTTAAAAGAATGTCAGCTGGTAGTAAAGAATCAGTGGAAAATCTTCTTTTAGAATTTGATAGTTAGGGATTACAAATGATAGATTTAAAGGGTAAAAAGGTGCTAGTAACTGGTGCAAGTGGCGGTATAGGAAAAGCTATTGCCATCGAGTTATCATCAAATGGTGCAGATTTATGTTTAACTGGACGAAACAAATCAGAACTTGAAAGTTTACAAAAGCTTATAGGTGGAAATTGTGAGATAATTATTTCGGATCTTTCAAAATCCGAGGGAATTGATGAACTTGCAAATAGTGCTCAAGAAAAAATGGGTCAAATTGATATTTTGATAAATAATGCAGGTATTACAAGAGATAATTTATTCATGAGGATGTCAGAAGAAGACTGGAATGAGGTTATAAATGTTAATTTAAATTCGATTTTTAAACTAACAAAGCAGTTAATAAAAGGGATGATTAAAAGAAGATATGGAAGAATTATAAATATAACATCTGTGATAGGTGTTGCAGGTGGTGCTGGTCAATCAAATTATTCAGCATCGAAAGCTGGCATAATAGCTATGTCCAAATCATTAGCTCAAGAAGTTGGTTCAAGATCAGTTACTGTTAATAGTATAGCCCCAGGTTTCATTGAAACTAATATGACTGCAGAATTAAGTGACGACAGAAAGGAAGAGATTTTACACTCTATAAGTGTAGGTAGATTAGGTAAACCAGATGATATAGCGGGAGCTGTTTGTTTTTTAGCCTCGGATAAGGCTAGCTATATAACCGGTCAAACTATTCATATCAATGGTGGGATGTTAATGATTTAATTATTGGCGTATTTAAAGAGATTATTGTATTACTTAGCTCAATATGCTAAGTCGCATGATACTGATTCAGAATTATGAAGTTAAATTAAATAATAAATAAAAAAAGGGAATACAAAATGAGTGATACACTAGAAAAAGTCCAAGCAATAGTAGTTGAGCATTTAGGGGTTGAGGCCGATAAAGTTACTGCTTCAGCAAGCTTTATAGAAGACCTTGGTGCTGATAGTTTAGATACAGTAGAGCTTGTAATGGCTTTTGAAGAAGAGTTTGGTATTGAAATACCTGATGATGCGGCTGAAACAATACTTTCAGTTGGAGATGCTATTAACTTTATAGACTCTGCTAAAAGTTAAGCTCAAAACGGTGATATTAGTTGCGTAGAGTAGTAATTACTGGTTTAGGTGCTGTTACTCCGCTTGGCGGAGATTTAAAGTCTAGTTGGAAGAATTTAATTTCAGGAAAATCTGGAGCTTCATCGATTACAAAATTTGATGCTACTGATTACCCATGCACAATTGCTTGTGAGGTTCCATTGGGTGAAGGCTTAAGCGCAAATGATGGATCCTTTAATGCAAGTGATTGGATTTCACCAAAAGATCAAAAGAAAATTGATACTTTTATTTTATTTGGTATTGCCGCTGCTGAAATGGCTCTTAAAGATAGTGGTTGGTCACCTCAGAATGACGAGGATAGCTATCGTTCAGGGGTAGGTGTAGGTTCTGGTATTGGAGGATTAGCCAGTATAGAAAAAACCGCTCTTCTTCTTAATGAAAAGGGGCCAAGAAGGGTAAGTCCTTTTTTTATTCCAGGTGCTCTAATAAATCTAGCAGCTGGTCAAATTTCAATTAAAAATAATTTAAAAGGCCCTAATTTAGCGGCTGTAACTGCTTGTGCTTCAGGTTCACATTCAATTGGTGAGGGTGCACAAATGATAAAAAATAATAAAGCAGATGTTATGTTAGTTGGTGGAGCAGAAGCAGCAATATGCCCAATCGGTATGGCAGGGTTTTCTGCTAGTAGAGCTTTAAGCACCAACTTTAATAATAATCCAGAAAAAGCCTCTAGACCATATGATAGAGATAGGGATGGTTTTGTTATGGGAGAGGGCGCGGGTTTTCTAGTATTAGAAGAGATGGAGCATGCTCTTTCAAGGAATGTAAAAATTTACGGTGAATTAAAAGGTTATGGTGTATCAGGTGATGCTTTTCATATTACCTCTCCATCTGAAGATGGTGATGGTGCATATAGATCAATTCTAATGGCTATTGAAGATGCGGGTATAAATAAAGAAGAAATTAATTATGTTAATGCTCACGGAACTTCAACTCCTTTAGGTGATGAGATCGAATTAAGGGCTGTAGAGAGAGCCTTTGGGGGTTTTGCAGAAAATCTATCAATGTCATCAACAAAATCATCTACAGGCCATTTATTAGGGGCTGCTGGAGCAATAGAAGCTGTTTTTAGTGTTATGGCATTAAATGAGAATATTATTCCTCCAACAATAAATCTTGATAATCCATCGGTCGAAACTAAAATTGATTTGGTGCCTCATAAAGCTAAAGAAAAAGAGATAAAATCTGTACTTTCAAATTCTTTTGGATTTGGAGGAACTAATGCTTCCCTAATATTTTCACATCATTATAATTAAATGAATGAAAGATAATTTAAATACAGATAGAAGGGGAATGATGATTGTTTTATCTTCACCTTCTGGTGCTGGAAAAACATCTCTATCCCGCAAATTATTAGAAAAAAATAAAAATTTATTTTTATCTATATCTTTTACAACTAGACCACCAAGGTCTCTTGAGGTTAATGAAAGTGATTATTTTTTTGTAAGTGATGAGAAATTTATTGATATGCTCAATAAAGATGAATTTTTAGAGCATGCTAAAGTTTTTGATTTTTACTATGGAACTCCAAAAAAACCAGTAATGAATGCGCTTAAAGGTGGAAAAGATATTCTTTTCGATATTGACTGGCAAGGAACGCAACAGTTAATGAATTCTGTACAAGATGATTTAGTGAAAATTTTTGTTTTACCGCCATCAGCAAAAGAGCTGGAGAAAAGATTATTGAAAAGAAATCAGGATACTGATGAAACAGTAAAAAAAAGAATGTCAAAAGCCTCAGATGAAATTAGTCATTATGCCGAATATGATTACATAATTATAAACGAGGATTTTGATGAAAGCTTAAAAAAAATTAATTCTATTCTTATTGCTGAAGGATTAAAAAGAACAAGACAAAATAAAATACAAGATGTAATTAAATCTTTAAGGGATGATTTATTTTAAAAATTTTTCATATCCAATTGTTAAATTAATATAATCATCTACACTTAAATTTTGGGCTCTTAGGCTTAAGTCAATTTCACAAAAATCTGCAAGTTTATTAATATCAATTTCTAATTTAGATAGACTTTTTTTGAGTGTTTTTCTTCTAAATCCAAATGCGTATGACACAATTTTCTGAAAATTTTCAACTGATGGTGTTAATATATTTTTTTTTGGTTCTATTGAGATTACTGTAGATATCACTTTAGGGGGTGGTATGAAACATGAAGGTTTAATTTCACATATTTTTTTTATTCTGCATCTCCATTGTGTCAAAACACTTAATCTTCCGTATTGTTTTGTATTTACCTTTGCCATCATTCTATCTGCAACTTCTTTTTGAACAGTTAGGGTTAATTTTTCCCATTTAACTGGTTGTTCTTTTATCAATAAGGATATTATGAAAGGCACAGATATATTGTAAGGTAAATTTGAGATGACAGAATAATTTTCACTGATAAGCTTGTCTAAATCAACTTTTAGAACGTCATTCAATATAAATTCAAATTTCTTAGGGTGTTTTTCTTTTAACTCTTCTAAGATTGGAAGAAAAGTTTTATCAGTTTCAATTGCAAGAACTTTTTTAGTTTCTTTTTCTAATATAGCATTAGTTAATAATCCTGGACCAGGCCCAACTTCGACTATAAACCTCCCATCACATGATGAAGATTTTACAATTTGATTTATTATATTTTTATCATGTAGAAAATTTTGGCCAAATCTTTTTTTGGCTTTTAAATTATACTTTTTAAGAATTCTTTTCAGAGACTCATTATTGCTATTCATTTATTTTTTCTATTCTCTGATATTATGAAAGCCTGCTTAATCGCGTTTACTAAACTCTTAGGATTAGCTTTATTTTTACCAGCTAAATTAAAAGCTGTTCCATGATCAGGAGAGGTTCTTACAAAAGACAGCCCTGCAGTAAAATTAATTCCTCCATAAAAATCTATTGTTTTTAAGGGTATTAAAGCCTGGTCATGATACATGCAAATCCTTGCATCGAATTTATTTAGATTTTTTTTATAAAAAAGTGTATCAGCTGGTAATGGACCTTCTATTTTCATGCCTATGTCTTTAAAATAATTTACACATGGTTCAATTGTATTAATTTCCTCTTTACCTATGCTTCCTTCTTCACCAGAATGAGGGTTTAGAGAAGAAACAGCTATTTTCGGTTTTTTAATATTAAAATCTTTTATGAGACTATTATTAAGAATTTCTATTTTTGTTGAAATTTTTTTTCTTGTAAGTGATTTTGAAACTTTTGATATTGGAATATGAGTAGTTATTGTTGCAACTCTTAAATCTTTCGATATTAAAATCATTAATGAATCTTGACCGTCTTTCTCAGCTAAATATTCTGTATGCCCAATAAAATTTGAATTATTTTCCATAAGATTTTTTTTATAAATTGGAAGTGTAACAATTCCTGAAACCTCATTGTTTTTAGCAAGATTTATAGCAGTGTTGAGAGATTCCAATATAGCTTTGTTATTTTTTTTGTTTGGCTGTCCCAAGTCAAACAAAATCTTGTTTTTGAGAGGTAAAATATTAAGTTTATCTTTTTTTATATTAATTTTTTTAGAGATAATATTTATGGGGATATTTATATTAAAAATTTTTTTTGATTTTTTTATCCAATCAGGATCACAAATAATAAAAAAACTTATTTTTCTATTATTTATTTGCTTGAACGCTTTGAGAATTATTTCACTATTAATGCCTGATGGATCACCCATGGTAATAGCAATGGGTAAGTTTTTATTATCTGTATTCAACGACAGCATCTCTTCGTAAATCTCGAAGATGTCTTCTCGACATCATACCCATTTTTTGTGAATAAATATTATCCTCAATTACTTCTCTATTTACTTGAATACCTATATCATCCTTACGGTCACAAATTAAAATGATATCAATATTTTTTTCAGAGAATCTTGGGGACAGAGCATTTCCAGCATTTTTTTCTAAAAGCTCTTTATGTAATTCATTTGGTAAATCTTGCAGAAGTCTCTTTCCAATAACGTTAACTTCTTTTTCATTATAGTTTTCTAAAAGGCTATCAAGTCTTTTGCATGAAACGAAATTATTAGAAAATTCTTCAGCGATAATTTTATCTTCAATATTAAAAGATACTGAAATTAGATCGTATTGATTCTTCATAGGGTTTTTACCCCCTTCTTCGGATTTGCCGTTTATTTTAATAATAAAATAACCGTTTACAGTTTTAATAGGTTCTGAAACTGCACCAATCTCTAAATCTTTAATACTTGATAATATTTCTGGATCTAATTGACCTTCTGATACCCAACCAATGAAACCACCCTGACCAGATGATGATGCTTGACTAAATTGTTGGGCAACTGGTTCAAATGGAATGTTATTTTTTAGTTGTTCTGTTAATCTTTGTGTTAGATCTCTTGCCTCTCTTTCTTCATTTTCATCTTCAAAACCAATAAAAATTTCTGAGATATCATACTGTGAATTATTAATATTCTGAATTGTTCTGTCATAGATAATATCAACCTCTTCATCACTAATATTTATATATGAACCAAATCTTCCCCGAACAATTTTATTCCACAGAAGTTCAGATTTTATCTGATTTAAAAGAGTTTCAGAATTTACGCCTTGACTAGTTATAGATTCAAGTATTCCCTCTGCTGTCGTTTGGTTACTTCTTGCAATATTATCTAGCATAAGACTAATTTCATTTGGTGAGTCAGGTACTTCTAGCTTAATAGCCTCTTGTATTTGAATCTTTTCATCAATTAGCGCTTTAATTGCCTGTTCTTCAATTCTTTTTATATTTTCTTCAGTAGCTGGTATTCCCGATGTAACTAAAATCAATCTTACCCTTTGATTAACATCATATCTTGAGATAACTTCATCATTAACAATAACTGCAATAGCTTGAATATCTTGACTTTTTAGAGTTACGCTAAAAGCTCCAAATAAGAAAAATATTAAAAAAATATATTTGATTTTTTTTACCATTATTCTACCTAAAATATTTTAATTATCCCATAATTTTGAAATACGATCTGAACTATTTAATGTTCCGCCCCCAAATGTAAATACATTAAATTTAATCATAAAGGAATTAGAAGGTTTAAGATCCCTATATTCAGAGAATTTTCTTCTAAATCCTATTTCAAATGATATGCAGTCGTCAATATAAACAAGGGATATTCTGTTGTTTAAAGATTTTTTAGAAATTTCATCATAGCGAATAGCTGACTGAACTAACCACCTTTCGGTAATATTTATAAAACTTGCAAAACGTAATTCTCTTTGTTCTTTAAAATTTAAAATTTCAACATTATTTAATAAAACATGCCCAGCACGAACTCCCCATTTTTCATATGTAAGTAACATATCAAATTCTGATCTTCTTAGATTAATGTCATTTTCATCTAACCTTCCTCGATAAGAAAAAGTAATTTCCTTATTTGGTTTAAACGATAGATCTACTAAAAAATCTGATAATTTTTTTTCGAGACCTGATCCTTTATCAAAGAAATCAGGATTCTTAAATTTATAACTTTGTCCAATCATTCCTGAGAAAATTCCATTTTTATTAAAAAAGTGAGTTAATTTTAGGCCATAGCTAACTTTTCCACCTGTTTCCCATAAATCTAATCCAGGCATTCTATTTTTTGCAAAAATATTATGAGAATTTAATTCGAAGCCTATACTATCTTCATTTGGTATTTTATAATTTTTCTTATTATCAGATGAATATGATAACTGAATAATTGGTTCAATTATTGTATCTGAGAGTGTATTTTTTAACGGAAGTCTCCATTCAATATTAACTGAAGGTAATAGGCGATGAATATTTTGATTTTTTCCAAAGGGATTTGATTGTAATCTTCTTGTTGAATTGTTTGGAATCCATTTTTTTGAAGTATTATATAGATCTCCTCTCAAGTTAAGGCTTAGCTGTATTATACTTCCACTTTTATGTAAAAAATTTCTATTCCAATCTAGAGAACTAGATAGTCGATATGTATTACCATCAGTTTTTCTAATTATTCCTATTGAATTTATCTTAATAGTTGAAACTCCACCTAATATCTCTTTTTCAGGATTCCATAAAAATTTTATTTCTGGCAAAATAAGTGGTTCTGAGCCATCTTTTTCAGGTAAAAGTGAAGAAAAATGTAAGGAATTAATCTCTAATTGAGCGTTTTTCCAATTTCTATTTAATGATAAATATGATTTTATTTCTGTGTCATCATTTAGATCAAATCTTCTTAAAAAAGTATCATCTGATACAAATTTACCATTAAAATTTAAATTCCAGTTTCCAAACTTAAAATTTCCAGATGCGTTAAATGCACCTCTATAATCATAACCAATAGCATCACCAATTGATGAGGGTCTATTATCATTAATATCTGCTACTTCTACATTTTTTATTGAATGAGTATTATCATCATATTCAAAAATTAATTTTTTATTATTTTCTCTTAAATCTAAAGGATCGTTGAAGGGTGAATTTATAATTGCCTGCCAATCATCATTTATATTAACAGTTCTTGATTTAAACTCATCATTTGGGGATGCTATAATACCACTAAAATTAATACTACCTCTTTTAAATCTCTGTCTCCATTCACCTTCAATTATTGCCGCACCTTTAGTTACAATCCATGGTGTAATTGTAAGATCGTAATGAGGTGCTAAATTAAAAAAATAAGGCACCCTTACTACTGCGCCAAGATCACCAGAAGTACCAAGTGTTGGAGCTAAAAAACCACTTCTTCTTTTAACTTTTTCAGTAGGGTGAGTTGCAATTGGAACGTAAAATACGGGAATACCAAATAATTCAAATCTTGCATCTTCATATATAATATTTTCATTATTTTCGTCATAAATTATTCTATTGGCTTTAACCTGCCATGATAGCTTACGTTTATTATCGCTACATATCTTGCAAGGAGAGAAAATTCCTTTTTTTAGAATTAATGAATTACCATTTGATCTTATCGCATAAGCAGATGAGATATTTATTCCATCAATGGTCTGAAGAGTAGGGTTTTCAATTATCCCATTAGTTAGATCTGATGAAAGTTTTACTTTTGAAGCGAAAATTTTCTCGCCTCCAATTTTTTCTATTATAATATTTCCTTTTCCTTCAATAATATTATTTTTTTGATTAAAAGAAATTTCATCAGCATTAAGTTCATATTCATTTTGAATTATTTTCACTGAGCCAATAGCTTTTATTTTGCCATCTAAATTAAGATATTCAATCTTATCAGCTTCAATTGAATTAGTGATATCTTCACTCTTTAATAAACTAAAATTAAAAAAGATGATGAGAAAAAATATTATTCTTATCATCTAACCTTCCTCAATATAAATAATTGCACTTATTCCTAAAAGAATTGCTAAAATCGGCGGTGACCACGCTGAAAGTATAGGGCCAATATTACCAGATGCGCCAAATGCATAAATAACATTTGAGAAGGTATATAATATTAAGCCAGAAATTATGCCTGCTAAAATCAGATTATTTACACTCTCAGATCTAATAAATCTAACTGAAAATGGTGCAGCAATAATTAACATTGAGCTAAGAAAAAAAGGAAGTGCTAATAAAGATTGAAACTCTGTCTTATGTTTGGTTGCTGCAAATCCAGCATTCTGTGCAATTTTAATAAACCCAGGAAGGTTCCAAAAAGATATTGTTTCTGGCGGAGCAAAATTTTCTTGAATTTGTTCTGCTGTTAAATTAGTCCTAATTTCTTTTTTTTCTAAAAATTCCGTCTTTTCAAAATTTTTATAAATCCAAATATTCTCTAACTCCCAATAATTAGGTTTTAAAAATACTTTATCAGCATCATACCTACTAATTAATTGACCACTTTCTGAATGATTGAAGAAAATTACATTTTCTAAATAATTTTCATCCCTATCAAATCCTAAAGAATTTATTATTCTATATGAATTATTATTTAAATCTGAGTCTTTAAGCCATAAACCATTTTCAGTAATTGTAATTAAGCTGGTCTGTCCTCTAATACTTTTCGCCTCCAACTCCTTAAATTTATATGTGGTTATAGCTACAAGAGGTTGAATTAAAATTGTAGTTAAAAATCCAATAATTAAAATTAGACTTACCCCCGGAACAAGTAAGTGCCATATTGATATACCGCTGGCTCTAGCAACTATTAGCTCAGATCTTTTTGCGAAATAAAAAAAAGTACTTAGTGATGAAAAAAGAATAATAAAAGGAAAAATTTCTAAGATCATTCCAGGTAATTTTAAAATCGCTAATTCAATTGCAAGCAATAAATCACTATCATTTGATTTTGTTATTCTTCTCGAAAGCTCAATAAGATCAATAATAAAAATAAAGAACCCTGCTGCAAAAAGACAAAAAATAAGATTTTTAAATAGGTTTTTTGAAAAATATACAGGAAGTAAATTATTTACTCTCATTTTAATCACCTACTGTTTGGTATGTCATATTAAGGAGGTAAATCAATATGAGTAAAAATGCTAATGGTAATAAATATAAAAACCCCAAGATGATTAAATTACTTTGTGCTTGTGATGCTATAAAAAAGTCTAGAATTTGAAAGGCTATAATTCCAAAAGTTAGTTTGATAATATTAGTATTTGTTTCTCTTCTATCAAATTTACTTTTTATAAAAATTATAAAAGAGAAAAATATAAGAACTATTGGATGAAAAATTTGAGCAATCTTATGATTACCTGCCGCGATAAGTAATTTTTTTCTTGTTTTAGCATATTCATCATCGTCATTTGGAAAAAGTAGCTCACCTAAATACCTTTGACTTGAATCAAAATTAAAATTTTTATTTTCTGTTAAAAAATCAGAGAATAAATATTCATTTTTTTCAAAACTTACAGTTGTCATTCCTGGTCCATCAATTAAGAGATTTCTATATTGAATATTACCATTCAAAAGTATTAGTTTAGGATTGTTGTTCTCATTAATTAAATAACCTTTCTCAGCAGAATAAGTTATTGGTGAGCTGCTATTTCTATTATCATGAACGAGTATACCGTCAATAGAATTATTATCTTTCCTATGCGCATAAACTGTAAGACCTTTTGCTGGCATTGAAAACATTCCATCTCTAACAAGAGTTCCAGACAAATCATGACGAATTTCATGAATTTTTAGCTTTGTATAACGCATTCCGCTTGGACCTAGAAACATTGAAAATATAATTAAAAATATGGTCATAAAGCTTCCGAATAATAAAAAAGGCTTAAATAATCTTTTTGGATTCATTCCGGATGAAAGCAAAATTATAATCTCTTTGTCTGAAGACATATTATAAAGAACAAATGCGGATGTAATAAAAGCTGCCAAAGGAATGATTTGAGATATAATATTTGGTAAGACTGTAACAGAAAGCATAAAAAAAGTTGATAAATCTGCTCCTCTCATAACTATTTCATCTAGCAGTTTTAAAACTTGACTTAACCAAGCTAAAGAAAGCAATCCAATCATCACTGTAAAAAATGATGATGAGAGTTTACCAATTATATATTTATCAATATTTTTCATTGTTTAATGTATTATATACGACAAACTATACCCTTAATCATTAAATAATGTTAACAGATGTTATTGAAAATAATTGGAGAATATAATGAAAGTAAATTTTGTTCCAAAATTGACTGAAAAAAAAGAAATTTTAGCCTTAGTTGCTGATAAAAAATCTTTTTTAGATTTTAAAGAGTTAGATAAAAATACTTTAAATAAAATTCAACACGCTATTAATAATGAAGATTTTAATTTCAATAAATTTTCTTCTCTTGAAATTATTAATGATAAAAATACCTCATTTTCTAAAATTATTTTAATTAGTCCTGGAAAAAAATCTTCAATACAAAGTAATGACTTCGCTATAATAGGTGGAAAAATAAATCAGATTTCCTCAAAGTCGAATAAAAAGATTGTAAGTATTCTTGTTGCTAAGGAATTTTCTACTGATGATAATTTAATTCAGATTGGTTTCGGCGCAACTTTAAACACTTATAAATTCGATAAGTATAAAACAAAGAAAAAAACAAAAAAGCAAATAAATGAAGTTAAGATAATTTCCAATAGTGCTAATCAGTTAAAAAATAAATTGAAAAATAAAATTTCTGTTGCAGAGGGTATCTTCTTGGCTAGAGATTTAGTAAATGAGCCTAGTAATGTTCTAAACCCAGAAGCTTATGCAAAAAGAATTAAAGAGCTCTCTAAATTTGGTCTTAAAGTAGAGGTTTTAAACGAAGCAAAAATGAAAAGACTTGGAATGTGGTCTTTATTGGGAGTGGGGCGCGGTAGTCAATACGAAAGTCAATTAGTAATTATTAGATGGGAAGGTAATAAAAGTAAAAAAACAAAACCACTATGCTTTGTTGGAAAAGGTGTTTGCTTTGACTCTGGAGGAATTTCTTTAAAACCTGGTAATAAAATGGAAGAAATGATCGGTGATATGGGAGGTTCAGCAGCAGTTGTAGGTTTAATGAAGACTCTTGCTCTTAGAAAAGCAAAAGTAAATGTTATAGGAGTAGTAGGTTTGGTTGAAAATATGCCTGATGGAACTGCCCAAAAACCTGGTGATATTGTAAAGTCAATGTCTGGACAGACCATTGAAATACAAAATACTGATGCAGAAGGAAGATTGGTTCTAGCTGATGCTCTATGGTATGCTCAAGATAAGTACAAACCAGAGATTATGATAGATTTGGCAACATTAACAGGTGCTATAGTTATGTCGCTTGGCAATAAAATGGCCGGTATTTTTAGTAACAATGATGATTTGTCTAATAAACTCTTGGAAGCTGGAAGAGTATCAGGAGATAATGTTTGGCGATTACCGCTTTCTGAATCTTATGATAAAATGATTAATTCTCAGTTTGCAGATATGAAGAACATTGGCATGGGCGGTGCAGGATCGATAACGGCAGCTCAATTTTTGAAAAGATTTGTTAATAAAGTACCGTGGGTTCATATAGATATCGCTGGAACCGCCACAGGTATGGAGAAGAGCTCTATAAATACAAGCTGGGCATCGGGTTTTGGAGTTAACCTTTTGGATACATTAATTTCAAAATTTTACGAGTAAATATTGTCAGAGATTTTTTTTTATAAACTAAAAAATTCAAGTAGTGAGCTATTTCTTATAAGTTTAATCGAAAAGTCACTTGATAATAATTGGAATTCGGTTGTTCTTTTTGACAGTATTGAGAGAATGGAAGAAATTAATGACATATTGTGGTCTTATAAAGACACATCTTTCTTACCTCATGGTAGTGAAAATGATGAAAATTCAAAATTTCATAGAGTTTACTTGACCTGTAAAGAAGAAAATCCTAATGACTCAAAAGTTATTTTTTCAATAGACGGTTTATTAGTTAAAAATATTAATTCTTGGAAGAGGTGTGTATATATTTTTAATGAGCAGAATTTAAAAGTTGTTGATCAATTTCATCTTTATAAAAATGATATTGATTTATCTCAGCATTCTTATAAATCTTTTGAACAAGATACCTATGGTAAATGGATTAATTCTAATTAAGGGAGAATATTATGGCTATTCAAAGAACATTATCAATTATTAAACCAGATGCTACGAAGAGAGATGTTACAGGCAAAATCAATCAAATGCTTGAAACTAGTGGGTTAAGAATTGTAGCTCAAAAAAGAATAAAACTTTCTCAAGATCAAGCTGAAGGTTTCTATTCCGTGCATAAAGAAAGGCCATTTTATAATGATTTAGTTAATTTTATGATGTCTGGACCAGTAATAGTCCAAGTTTTAGAAGGCGAAAATGCTGTTAAGTTGAATAGAGATGTAATGGGTGCAACAAATCCTGAGGAAGCAGATAAAGGCACAATTAGAGCTGAGGTAGGTTTATCAATAGAGGCAAATTCTGTTCATGGATCTGACTCTGAGGAGAATGCTATAAATGAAATTAGTTTTTTCTTTGAGGATGAAGAAATTTGTCCCTAGATTAGACTTTAAAGTCATTTAAAACTTCAATTGCTTTGTCTGAGAAAGTTATTTTGTTATTTTTTACCTTAACTAATTTATCAGTAAATAATTTTAGACACTTCGGATAGAGTTTATGCTCAAGTTTAAGTACTTTTTTTGCTAGGGATATTTTATCATCATTAATATCAATAGATGTTATTGCTTGTCCTATAATTGGACCTTCGTCAACACCTGATCTTACTAGATGTACAGTACAACCGGCGAATTTAACACCTGATTTTATGGCTCTTTCGTGGGTATTTAAGCCTTTAAAAGATGGAAGGAGAGAGGGATGAATATTAAGATGTTTGTTGAACCATTTTTCAACAAATTTTTCTCCATGTATTCTCATAAATCCTGCATTACATAAAAAATCTACATTATTTTCTAATAAAACTTCATGAACTTTGTTATCAAAGTCTTCTCTTTCTGAAAATTCTTTGTGATCTATTACTTTAGTTTTGATATTTTTTAATTTTGCATATTCAATGCCTTTGGCGTCTGGATTATTAGAAATAACAATTTCAATAAATGCATTTTTACTATTTTGACACGACTCTATAAGTTTAATCATATTTGAACCGCTGCCAGATATTAATATGCCTATTTTCATTTTAATCTCTATGAAAAATAATTTTTGAATTATCTGAGTCGGTTTCTATAATTTCGCCAATAATATAAAAAGCCTCATTTTTCTTTTCCAAGATTTTAAATATGTCTTCACTACTATTTCTATTGGCTATTAAAATCATACCTATACCGCAGTTCAAAGTTTTTAGTATCTCCTGCTCATCAATGTTTCCTAGCTCTTGCAGCCAACTAAATATTGAGGGTCGTTTCCAAGATGATAAATTTATTCTTGCTCCAATATTTGAATTCGGAAAAATTCTTGGTAAATTTTCTGTAATACCCCCACCGGTAATATTAGAAATAGCTTTTATTCCATCTGAATTTTTGAGTAACTCAAGGATAAGTTTTACATAAATTTTTGTTGGCCTTAAAAGATTCTCTACTATTGTTTCCCCGCTTTTATCAGACATAGGTAGGGATACATTTATATTTTTTTGATTTATTATATTTCTTACTAGAGAGTAACCATTGGAATGAAGACCGTTTGAGGGAAGACC
>QCGV01000011.1 GCA_003278145.1 OCS116 cluster bacterium AG-390-A19 | reverse complement strand
ATCATTCTGAAGCAGAGTGTCATTTTTGCATCAATGATTTATTTGATGACAATATTGATATTCCATCAGAAAAGCTATTTTTATCTGATTTAAATAATTTTAAAAATCTAGATAATTATACTCCCCAATTTTTTACAAATTTTTATTCACGAGCTCCTCCTAAAATTTAAATTCTTTTTTTAAATTTTCTTAAGGAGGTTAAATTGAAAAATTTAATTACAGCACTTTTACTTGTGGGTGCTCTAACAATACACAGTAATAATTTATATTCTAATGAAGCTGAGTCCAATCAAGCCGATGAAATTATCGTTACATCATCTTATATTGATCCTAATTTATCAGATCTTGATGATCCAATTTATGTATTAAGTGGTGATGATCCTATTTTTGATACAACTTTAAGTTTAGGTGAGTCTCTGGATAATCTTTTAGGGGTTCAATCATCAGACTTTGGTTCAGCTGTTGGTCATCCTATAATTCGAGGTCTTTCAGGAAACAGAGTTAGGGTAATGAACAATGGAAAAACTTTGAGAGATGTATCCACTGTTGGTGATGATCATATGAATGAAGTAGATCTAAATGATATTCAGCAAATTGAAATAGTTAGAGGTCCATCTTCCTTATTATATTCAAGTGGTGCAGTAGGTGGTATCGTTAATATAATTGATAACACAATCGCAAGACAAGATTTTGATGAAGCTAGGTTGAATATTGGTTTAGAGACCCAATCAGTTAATGATGGAGAGGCTGGTAGTTTTTCTTTTCAAAACAACATTGGTGGTTTTAATATAAGTCTGGCTTACAAGGATTCTGAATTTGATAATTATGATATTCCAAATGGAGCTATTATTCACAGTGAAAAAGAACATCATGACGAAGACGAGCATCATGACGAAGACGAGCATCATGATGACGATGAACATCATGATGAAGAAAACCTTGGATATCTAGAAAATTCTGATTTTGAATCTAAATCTCAAAGATTTGGTATATCAAAAACTGGTGACTGGGGTTATTTTGGTTTTTCTTATAAAAATTCCGAGAGCCTTTTTGGAGTTCCTTTTCATGGTGATGGTCATGAAGGTCATGGAATGCATGAAGAAGATGAACACCATGACGAAGACGAACATCACGACGAAGATGAGCATCATGAGGAAGATGAGCATGAGGGAGAAAGAATTTTTTCTAGTACAGAGTCTGATGTATTTGATGTTGAAGGTTCATTCAATGTTAATTCCTCATGGTTAAAAAATATCAACTATTTCTTCAGGTCTTCAGATTATTTGCATACCGAACAACATGCTGAAGAGGAAGGTCATCATGACGAGGATGAGCATCAAGATGAAGATGAGCATCATGATGAAGATGGTCACGATGAGCACGGACATGCAGAAGGACCAACAAATTTTGAAAATAAAGCGAAAGAACTTGGTTTTGTCTTTGATTTAACTAACGATATTGTTGAGCAAAAATTATCAATTAACTATGTTGAAGAAGAGATTTCAATAATTGGTGCTGAAGCATTCATGAGGCCAACTGATAATGAGGAGTTTTCTATTGGTTATTATCTATGTAAAGAATTTGGATTATTTGATCTTGATATAGGTATTAGATACGATGATATTTCTCGAAAAGGTTCTCTTGCTCATCATGAAGATGAACATCATGACGAAGACGAACATCACGATGAAGACGAACATCACGATGAAGACGAGCATCATGATGAAGACGAGCATCATGATGAAGACGAACATGAAGAAGAAATTGAATTCTTTAATAAAAATTATAGTGAAACAAGTTTTGCTGTTAATTTTTCAAGAGAAGTTAATGATAATCTTACTTTAAGTCTTGGTCTAGCAAGAGTTGAAAGAGCGCCGTCAGCAGTAGAATTATTTATGAATGGAGCACATCTTGTCACTGGAAGATTTGAGGTTGGGAATACAAATCTTGAATCTGAAACTGCAAATAATATTGATTTGAATATTTATTATCAAAACAATAATTTTTCTTTCAGGGGTAATATTTTCTCTAATCAAATAGATAATTATATTTATCTTCAGGATGAGACTGAAGAAGAACATGAGGATCATGAAGAGCATGACGATCATGGAGGTCTCATTTTAGCAAATTATTTACAAAGAGATGCTGAGCTTGAAGGTTATGAGCTTGAGGTAAGTCAATTATTTAATTTTGATAGAGGTAATCTTACTTTATCTTTAGGAAGAGACTCAGTTACGGGTGAATTTAAGAATGGAACAAATATTCCTAGAATTGTACCTGCTAGAAATATTTTAACTGTTTCTTATTCAGAAGAAAATCTTGAAGCTAGATTGACTTATAAAGATGTTGAAGAGCAAAATGATATTGGAGAGGGTGAAACAATGACTCAAGCTTTTGAGATGCTTGATTTCTCCCTTAGAAAATATTTTGTTCTAAGCAATCAAAATAAAATAAGTATATCATTATTTGGTAAAAATCTTCTTGATGAGGTTGCTAGAAATCATTCTTCTTTTGTTAAGAATGAAGTACCTTTACCAGGCAGAAATTTTGGTCTGAAAATAAACTATAAATTTTAAATAATTATTTAATTAGTATGGTTGATAATGCCCAGGATTAATTTTCTGGGCATTATTTTTTTGTAATTTTTTTTTATTAAATTATTATATTTTTTATATTTTATTTTATGGAGTTTTAAATGAGAGGTTTATTTTATTCATTATCGTTACTATTAATTTTGTTTAATACAACTTTTTCTAATAGCAAGGTAACTTCTACAGAAGAATATGCCAGAAATGCTTGGGGTAATTTAGAGACAGCTGAGGTAACTACCAGGAAAGTGAATGAAAACCTATTTTTATTATATGGCCTTGGTGGAAATATTGCTGTTTCTAAAGGCAATGACGGAGTTCTTATTGTAGATAGTCAAATACCTATTATTTTCCCAAAAATTATGAAGGCTATTAAGAAACTCAGTGATGATAAAATTATATATACTATAAATACCCATTGGCATTGGGATCATTCCGATGGAAACTTAGTTTTAGACTCTGATGAAACTAAAATTATTTCACATTCCAACGCTAGAGAAAATATGCAAAAGGGTGGTCTAATAAATATGGGAACTACAATTCTTAACCAAGAACCTTACCCAAAAAGTGCTTTACCAGTAATTACTCATGAAAATGGAATGTCATTATATTTTAATGATGAGAAAATTGACCTTCTTCACTTTGGTCCTGCCCACACAACAGGTGATACTGTAATTTATTTTACAAATCAAAATGCTATACACCTTGGCGATGTATTTTTTAGTAACTCATACCCTTTTATAGATGTTGATAATGGAGGTAGCCTTAGTGGAATGATAAACTATCTCGAGAAAATAGTACTTGTTATTGATAAAGATACAATTGTTATGCCTGGTCACGGAGAAATTTCTTCAATTAGTGATATAAAAGAAACAATCGAGATGCTAAAGACAGTTAAAAATAGAATTTTAATGAGTATTGAAAATAATCAATCTCTTGAGGAAATAATAAGCTCAAATATTACCAAAGACTTTGATAAAAAATATAATACACTTTTATTGCGCGATACTTTTATTGATAGAGCTTATGCTAGTTTAAAATAAAATTAAACTAAGTTTATATCTGCAATTATTTCAACAGTATATGTTGTAGCTGTCCATAGACCTGTATCTGTAAAGGTCTCCTCAATACCTGATAATGTTAGAGTTCCACTATCATCGGTAGATGCGGGTGATGCAAAGAAAATTTGAGTTCCATTGAAAGGGTTTGAGCTAACCTCAATATTTTCAATAGAATCAAATTCTTGAGTTGTTAAATTTGAGTCACCACCAACAAGCACTAATGTAAGTTTGTCATTGGACTTATCAAACCCATCGATAATAACCTCATAACTACCCTCTGCAGATACACCATCTGTTCCTACCTCGTAACGAAAATCTTCTGGTGAACTAGTAGCCGTAATTGTTGTGTCGGATGATACATCAATATTTACAATTGTGTACTCAATTGATGAAGTGTCATCATTATTAGTCTCTTCGGGAACTTCAAAATTATCATTAATTAATAGATTGACTGTGCCATTCTTAGAACCTGAAGCAGGAGGGCCTTCAGTAACCCCCATTCCTTTTACAAAATCAGAGTAAGTCCACTTTTGACCAATATCTCCAGTAGTTGAATTTCCACTTGTTTCATATGTGAATTTATCAGCACCATTGATAGTGATTTCTGAACCGTTTGAAAGGGTTAGTCTAGTTGCATTTTTTGTAAATAATGAATTTGCTATAGTTAAACCATCTATAAGTTGGATAGTATTTGATCCTTCAGTATCAATTATTTGTATCTTTGTATTACTTTCTATAGCTTGAGAAATTATATAAACATCATCTCCACCTAACCCTCTATAGGTCATATCGTCTTCTGTTGGGATAATAATATTTTTTCCAGAATTAAAATTTAAAGTAGCCATATTTTTTCCTTTGGTTTTAATTACTTTTTATAAATTTTTTTTAATATGTCTATAGGTATTATTTTAGTTATAACTTTCTCTTGTAATAGTATATGCCCAATAAAAAAAGAGAAATTGAAGAGCAAGTCTAAAATAAAGCATGTAAACTGGTATATCAGGAAATGCATTTGGTGTAATAGCCATATAAATATTTGCAGGATAGACAGCAATTAATAAGGCAAAAAGTCCCCATCCAGCTATTTTACGAAATCGATGAACAAGAACACCAATACCACCAATAATCTCAAAAAAACCACTTATATAAACGGCTTCTTCATGAAGAGGAAAAGAGGGCGGCATTATAGAAAGATAAAAGTCAGGATTTACAAAGTGATCTATGCCAAAATAAATAAAAAAAATTGCCAACCCTATTAATACAATTTTTTTTCTAATACCTTTTGGTAATTTGAATAAATTTTCCAAAAATATCCTCCCATAAAATAATAGTTTTATTTAACTATCTTTCAATAAATTTATTTAAATGTATAAGATAATATAAATGAATGGAGACTAAAAATGAATTTCGATGAAGTCATTATGGGTAGAAGAAGTATTAGAGGGTTTAAACAAAAATTAGTTTCACGAGATGTACTCGAGGAAATCTTCGAACTTGCATTGAGATCTCCTTCATCAATGAATACTCAGCCTTGGCATTTTCATGTTGTTACAGGTGATATACTAGATAATATTAGAAAAGAAAATACAGAGAGAAATATAGCCGGCGTTCCACCTTCAAGAGAAATTAAATCTCCATTAGGGTATGAAGGCCCTCATCGTGAAAGACAAATAGAGATAGCAATCCAACTATTTAAGGAAATGGGTATTGCTAGGGATGATAAAGATGCAAGAAATGACTGGGTTTTAAGAGGTTTTAGACAATTTGATGCACCAGTAGCAGTAATTGTAACGTTTGATAGTTCACTAAAAGATGATGATATATCTAAATTCGATTGTGGGGCTGTTGTAAATGGCCTAGTTAATGCCGGGTGGTCAAGAGGTTTAGGTGCTGTAATTAATAGTCAGGGAATAATGCAATCACCGGTAGTAAGAAAATACGCAAATATTCCTGATGATGAAACTATAATGATTTGTGTTGCTATGGGTTATCCTGACTTTTCTTTTCCCGCAAATAAAGTTGTTTCAAAACGTAGACCAGTTTCAGAAGTTGTAAATTTTAAGGGTTTTTAAATTTTTAAGATTATATATCTTTAAATTTTGTGCTCTTTGAAGCTATTATTAGTATATTTATGATTATTATAGAGCATAATATTTGATATAAATATCGACAAAAATATGAGTAAATTATGAAAGCAGGTTCTTTTTTTCCAAGTTTAAAATATTCATCACTTTTTGCAATGGCGGGAGATGATTGTTCACTTTTTTTTGATCTTGAAAACCTTACTGAAAAACAAAAAGAAGATCATCTTTCAAATGTCGAACTTACCTCAATGTTACAAATTGCACTTACTTGCGTTGGCAACTCGCATGATCATTTAGCAGTCTATGACGCATATAAAAGCCCAGAGTGGAATAAAACTCTCTTAAGATATCATAATTTTTACAAACGCCTTGTAGATCAAGTAATACCTATTGAAAATTATAGTTATCACCCTAAATTTAATTTTTATGATTCTGTTGCTAAATACGTAAATCAAAACAAAGATTTTGTGGATGTTGTGAATTTATATATGACAAGCGGTTCAAATGCTGTGATTCATCAAAACGACGAACTCTTGGGGATAAATAGAAATGTAAATTCAAAGAAACATTTTGCCGAGAATGCACCTAGTTTTGGAATTCCTACTCCAGATACGATAGTTGTTAAGAAGTCAGAACTTGAAAGTCAAAAAGTTTGTAATTTCTTTTTAAGGTATAACAATAAAATAATTATAAAGCTTTTAGGTTTAGCGGGATCGAGAAATGTAGCTTCTGTAAACAGTGTTCAGGAAGCTAGCCTTTATGTTGATGAGTATGATGATGAAATGATTATCTTACTTCAAGAAAAACTTGATTTAGCAAATTTTACAGAGATGACTGTTGATCTTTGTATTAGCGATGACGATATTAAAATCGCCAATACAAGAAAGATTCTTTTTGCTGATGGTCTTTGGGTGGGTAATCTTATATCAGAGTCAGTAAAAGTATCTCCTAAACATCAAGAAATATTAATTAAGGTTGGAGAATATGCTCGTTATCATGGTTATTCTAGTCCTGAAGGGAGTAATTGTGGAATAGATTTTTTTATAGGTAAAAATGGAGAGATTTCGATTACTGAAATAAATGCTAGATGGACTGGAGGATTATTTCCTGCAGAAATTTTAGCCCAAATCAATAATAAGCGAGATGCAATACCTTTCTTTGATATAGTTCCCATAGAAAAAAAAGATATATATGTAGATTTTCTTGATAAATATTTAGTTGGAGAATTCGAGGGAGATTTTGCAGTGCTACCAATTGGCTTTGGTTGTTTTCCTGTTCCTATAGAGGGAAGGGATTATTTCTACACTTGGCAAGCAGCAATTGGTGATTTAAATGCATTCAAGGAAAGAAAAAATAGTGAATTGGGAAATGATGTAATGCCCACAGCCGATAAAATAGAGCTTTAGAAAAATAAGGAAACTTTGAATGGTTATTAATGGTTTTTGTGATCCAAAATTTTTAAAAATAAAGGATGCCTATGAAAGAAATTTTATTAATGGTAAAGATGTTGGATCATCCTTGGGTATTACTTTTAAAGGCGAACTAGTTGTATATCTTTGGGGTGGTTTCAAAGACAAAGATCAAAAAATTCATTGGGAAGAAGATACAATTGTAAATGTATGGTCTAGTACAAAAAATATGGCATCTTTATGTATCTATATTTTAGCTGAAAGAGGTCTTTTAAATTTTCATGACCCTGTAAGCAAACACTGGCCTGAATTTTCAAAAAAAGGTAAGCAGGATATCCTTATAAGTCATATAATGAGTCACTCCTCAGGATTATCTGGTTGGAAAGAGCCTATTGAATATACTGATTTTTATAATTGGGACAAGGTATGTAACTTATTGGCTGATCAAGAACCTTTTTGGGAACCAGGTAAGGCTGTAGGATATCATGCAATAACCATTGGCTATTTAGTTGGAGAGTTAGTTAAAAGAGTTTCTGGAAAAACTATTGGTAAATTTTTTGAAGATGAAATAGCTGGTCCACTTGAAAGCGATTTTCATATTGGTTTAAAAGAAAAAGATTTTAGTCGTGTAGCAGAAATTTTTATGCCTGGCGCAATAACTTCAGGAGATCTTTTTGAAAATGAGGATAGCGAGTCGGATGTTCAGAAAGCACAATTAAATCCTTCAATAGATCCTTTATATGCATTGGAGGATGATTGGAGAAAATCTGAAATACCTGCAGCAGGAGGACATGGAAACGGAAAATCTCTTGCAGAATGTATGGCTTTAGTAGCAAATAATGGAGAATTTAATAATAGAAAGATCTTATCAAAAGAAAATTTAGATAATATTTTTCTAGAACAAATTTTAGGAATAGATCTAGTTTTTAATAAGTTAACAAGGTGGGGTATTGGATTTGCTTTGCCAGTAAAAAATAATTCATGGATGGGTTATTTTAACAATGAACAAACTTGTTATTGGACTGGTTGGGGAGGATCATTATCAATAGCTGATAGAAAGAATAATTCATCACTTGGTTATTCTCCTATTAAAATGGAAGAAGATGTATTTGGAGAAGAGAGAACAAATTCAATTGTAAAAGCATATGTCGAGTCTTTAGAAAATATTTAAATAACAAGTTAGATAATTCTTTTTAATAGAAGAGAGAGTAAAATAACTGTTGTAATAAAATATAATAAAAACTTTCTCATTTTTTAAATAATTTTTTTTCCATTCTTGTGTGAGGGATGCCAGTATCAGAACCTAAGTATTCTTCAACTGCTAAATAATTCGAATTTTTATAAAATTCAATAACATCATTTCGAGCATTCAAAATTATTTTTTTTGCATTATTTTTTTTTATGTATTTTTCAAGTATTTTTAAAACTTCTTTTCCTATGCCTTGTGCTCTAAAAGCTTTATCAACCGCCATATATCTAATTTGGGCTTCATTATCGTTATTAAAATGAACTCTACCAGAAGCAATAATAACTTTATTATAAAGGCCCATAATGTGAAAGCTATCCTTATCAAATTTATCTTTTAGAGTTTCTATTGTTTTACCTAGGGGCTCTCTAAGGACCTTCCATCGAAAAAAATCGTATTCATCAAACTCTTTTTGATTTTTTGGACTTCGAAACTTTACTTTATTTATTAAGTGATTTTTCAATGTTATTTAAAGTTTCCTCTAAGCGATCTTGGTGGCTATCTAGAAGTAAAGATAATCTTATTATTAACCAGCTTAGTAATATAACAGTAACTATTAGACACCATGCGAATATATTATCAATTAATGAGGTTTCCATTACTCTCTCCTTTTTTAATTACATTACTTAACTTAATTAGGTTTGCAAATTTTGCTTTTTAAAGAATTGAAAAAAAATTGTGCAAATAAATTGCATTAGCACACAAACATTATTTTTTCTGATACTAAACTATTTGATATTATTGGAGAATATTATGAAAAGTTTAAATGAAAATGAAGTTTGCGAGATATTAAATGAAATAATGGAGTATGAGCTTGCAGGTGTAGTTAGATATACTCATTCTTCACTTATGGTTTCGGGTCCAAATAGAATACCAATTGTCGAATTTCTTCAAACTCAAGCAAATGAATCTCTTTTACATGCGCAGCAAGCAGGGGAGTTAATTACCGGCTTAGATGGTCATCCTAGTCAAAAGATTGCAAAAATTAAGGAAAGCAACAGACATTCAATTCAAGATATTTTGAACGAAAGTTTAGAGCATGAGATACATGCATTAAATCTTTATAAAAAATTATTGGATTGCGTTGAGAATGCATCAGTTTATCTTGAAGAGTATACAAGAGGTATGATTGGTCAAGAAGAGCAGCATAGTCTTGAGTTAAAAAAGATGCTTAAAGATTTTTCATAATAACTTTAATCCTTTAATATTCAGAAATGATTGATAAAAGTTTCAAAAAACTTATTGAAAATAGCTCAAATATAGTAGTTTTTACTGGAGCAGGTATCTCAACAGAGTCAGGTATACCAGATTTTAGGAGTCCAACTGGTATTTGGAAAAAATATCAACCAATTGAATTTAATGATTTTTTATCTTCAGAAACTATCAGAATAGAGGCTTGGAGAAGAAAATTTGAAATTGATAAAAATATCTCAAAAGCAAAACCAAATATTGGTCACATGGCTATTGCCAAGCTTGTTAAGGATGGAAAAGTAAAAAATGTAATTACTCAGAATATTGATAATTTGCATCAAGATTCAGGTATTCCTAGTGAGATTATCATTGAGCTGCATGGAAATACAACCTATGCGAAATGTTTGGATTGTGGATTTAAGTATGACTTATCAAAAATTATGAAGGAATTTGAAGAGACTAATAAACCTCCATATTGTAATTTATGTTCAGGAATTGTTAAGACAGCTACAATCTCTTTTGGTCAAGCAATGCCTGAAAAAGAAATGAATCTTTCTCAGGAGTGTTCACTTTCTTGTGATTTGTTTATTGCAATTGGATCCTCGCTTCAAGTATATCCAGCCGCAGGTTTCCCTATACTTGCAAAAAAAAATGGGTCGAAGCTAATTATCTTAAATAGAGAAAAAACTGATTTAGATATTTATGCGGATTTAGTAATTAATGATGAAATAGGCAGTTTTTTGTCAAAAAATATAAATTAAATTAATTGAAGTCTTCAATTGTATCAAAATCTATTGTTACTCCTTTAGATAGGTTTACTTCAATAAAATCATATTTTTTCTCTAAAATAAGTTTCTTTAATCCTTTGTCTTGAGATAGCTTGCTTAAATCCTTAGTTAAGTCTTTGTAAATTCTCTTTGGTAGTAAAATTGGATTTCCTAATTTTCCATGATTTTTGGGTATGCATATTAGCTCTTGATTATTTTTATTAAATATTTCGATTAAATTATTTATATCGTTTGATGTAACATAAGGCATATCTGCAAGAGATATTAAAATACCAGAAGTTTTATCATCAATATTTTCATCAATTTTAAGAATTGAGGATAACATTCCACTTTTGTAGTTATTATTTTCTACAATAAAAATTTCTTTATGATCTATGTTCTCTAGAATAAGATCCTTTTCATGACCTAAAATTAAATAAATATTATTAATTTTACTTTCAATATGATTTATAAGTGTTTGATTTATAATAGTATTGTTATTAATTATTTTTAATAATTTATTGTCTTTACCCATGCGCTTTGACATACCGGCCGCGAGAATAAAACAATCAATTTTATCTAACGATTTTTCCAATTTTCCCTTAACTCTTCAATACTTTCTTTTTGATATCTAAGTGAAGAAATAATTTCTGCCATAATCGAAATAGCTATTTCTTGCGGTGTTTGAGCATTTATAGGGAGACCTATTGGTCCATTTATCCTTTTCAGTGCATCAGAGCTAAAACCATCTTGCTTAAATCTATCAATTCTCTTTTTATGGGTCTTTTTGCTTCCAAGAGCTCCAATATAAAAACATTTACTATTCAAACTATTTTTAAGGGCAATATCATCCAAATTTGGTTCATGAGTTAATGTAACAACTGCTGTTCTTTCATCTAATTGAATTTCTCTAAAAGCATCTTCTGGCCAAGCGCATATTACTTTATTATTTGGGAACCTATCTTGAGAAGCAAATGCTTCCCTTGGATCAATTATTACTACATCAAAATTAGAGTTTTCTGCAATTATTGATAGTGACTGAGCTACATGAACTGCACCAACAATAATTAATTTCACTGGAGGATTAAAGGGGTTGAAAATCCATTCTTTTCCATTAATTTCCTCTAAAATAAGTTTATCTTCATTAATTGCTTTTTTTATTAGTTTTGAAAATTTATGTTTCTCGATATCTTTATTTTTCACTAGGCTTGTTTCTGAAGTATCGGCTCGAGAAATCAAACAAAATGATTTTTTTTTATTCTTATTTTCCAGGATTTTTTTTAGAAGGTCTTTATCCATCGTTTTGTATTGAATCTATTCTTATCTTGATATCCCCTCCACAAGCAAGGCCAACCTCCCAAGCAGTATCATTTGTAATACCATATTGTAAAAGTTTTACTGAATTGGGCTTGTTTATGATTTCAAGAGCATTTTCAACAACATCCCCTTCAACACAGCCACCTGATACCGAACCAACCATTAAACCATCATCTCTTATAGCTAATTGTGATCCAGCTTTTCTTGGCGCTGATCCCCATGTTTTTACGACAGTGGCAATAGCAACTTTGTGACCTTGATCTAGCCAGTTTACCGCATTTTCAATAGGATCATTACTCATTGATACCTTCAAAAGCTCTAATAGCCATAATATTAACAAGGTTAGCCCTATATTCAGAGTTGCCATGAATATCTGACATTATCCCCTCAGGCGAGAGTTTTACTTCTTCTAAACTAGATTTTGACCAATCATTTAATAGAGAGCTTTCCATTTCAGTCCACCTAAAAACTCCATTTTCACTTGCCCCTGTCACAGCAACTCTTACTTCTGAGGTATTTTTTGACATAAAAACACCCGCCATTGCATATCTTGAAGCAGGGTTAGGGAATTTCATATAAATTGAGTCTGAAATTATTGGAAAAGATATTGATACTACAATTTCATCCTCTTCAAGGGCTGTTTCAAAAAGACTAACAAAAAAATCATCTGCACTTATTTCTCTTTTATTGGTTTTAATTGTAGCGCCTAGACCCAAGCACGCCGCAGGATAATCCGCTGTTGGATCATTATTTGATATTGCTCCACCAATTGTACCCATATTTCTTACATGAGGATCGCCTATACCTTCTGCTAGTCTAGATAAAGACGATAATTTATTTTTAATTAAGTCAGATGAAGCAACTGTATAATGATTGGTGGTAGAGCCAATAACAATATTATTAGACTCTTCCTTAATAAAATTAAGTTCTTTTATATTTCTAATATCTATTAATTGCTCAGGAGATGCCAATCTTTGTTTCATTGTTGGAATAAGTGTCATTCCTCCTGCTAAAATTTTAGATTCAGGATTTGCTGATAACTCATTAACAGCTTCTTCAATAGTTTCTACTTTTTTATAATTAAATTGATACATTTTTACCTACATCTTTTCTGAAGCAGCTAGAATGGATTTTACGATATTTTGATAACCAGTACACCTGCAAAGATTACCCTCAAGTTCTTCTCTAACTATTTTTTCATCTAAATTTGAATTTCTATTAATTATATCAACAGCTGCCATTATCATTCCAGGTGTACAAAAACCACATTGTAAACCATGATTTTCTCTAAAAGCTTCTTGAACAGGATGAAGACTTTCACCATCTGCAAGGCCTTCAATTGTTGTAATTTTTGTATCATTAGCTTGAACAGCTAACATAGAACAGCTCTTAACGGCTTTCCCGTCAACATGAATAACACAAGCACCACACTGACTAGTATCACATCCAACATGTGTTCCTGTAAGATTTAGATCATCTCTTATGAAATGAACTAATAACTGGCGTTCTTCAACATCCTGCGAAATTTTTTTTCCATTTATTTCTAATTCTACTAAAGACATTTTTTCCTCGTTAAAAATAATATTATATTTGACCTAAAAAATACCATAAAACAATACTTAAAATTACAAGAATTATAATTGAACTAATCCATTTTGAAGGTGTTATTCCAGCATCACTTATTTCATTTTTTTCTTCTGATGAGGTTGAAACTTTCTTTTCTGATAAAATTTCATTAAATTTCCCAAAGAATTCATCGGCTAATTTATTAGCTGCGGTGTCTATTAGCCTTTGACCAATTTGGGCTAATTTACCTCCAACGCTAGCATTTACCGAGTATGATAGTTTTGTTCCATCTTCATGATCATTTAATTCAACTTCAGCCTGACCTTTTGCAAAACCGGCTGCTCCTCCAGTACCTTCACCTGTTAGTTTGTAACTATGAGGCGGATTAAGATCCGATAGTTTAATTTTTCCATTAAATTTTGCACTTATTGGCCCTATTTTAGTTTTTACAGTAGCAATGAGATTCTCATCATCTATTTTTTCAACGCTTTGAGCACCAGGAATTGCTTTCAGAAGTTGTTCAGGGTCATTTAAGGCTTCCCATACTTTTTCCTTAGAAGTAAAAATAATTTTTTCACCTTTCATTTCCATTGGAAATACTCCTTAACTAAAAGATTAATAACTAATGGTGTTATACAATTTATCGGTTTAATAAGGAAAGAGAAAATTATAAACTATTATATAATTATGTAATTTTTTAATGAGATCTTAATGTCTGAAAATAGAAACATTCCTGATGGATTTGTTATTAATGAGAGAAGGGGGCCATATACAAATCATAACGGTCCTTTTTATATTAAAGAAGAGGGTAATAAATGGATACATGGCGCATATATTTTAGATAGGCATTGCAATGCAGCAAATATTGCGCATGGAGGAATGTTAATGGCTTTTGCTGACGGTGTTTTGGGTCATACAGTCTATTATAAAACAAAAAGAGCTGGTGTTACGATAAAATTTAATTCTGAGTTTTTATCTGCCGCAAGACAAGGTGAGTGGTTGGAAGGCTATGGAAATGTTTCTCATGTTAAAGGGGATTACGTGTACTGTGATACAATGCTTAAAGTATCGACACGAAATGTTTTAAGTGTTACATCAATTTTTAAATTAAGGAAAATTGAGTCCTTAAAAAAAATAATTACAAAAAAACGTTAAGGGTTTATATAATATTAAAAATGTATCGGAGCGTAGCGCAGCCTGGTAGCGCATCTGGTTTGGGACCAGAGGGTCGGGAGTTCGAATCTCTCCGCTCCGACCATTTTGAGTAATTGTTATGAGTTCAAAAATTAACCCTTTTATTTTAAAAAAACCTGAATTTTTTATTGAAAATTTTTTCCAAGACTATTTTGCTGTAAAATGGGATGTAATTTCTTCTCCTAGAGAAATAACATATAGTTTTCCTTCCAGTGAGCTTAAAACAACATCAGACAATAAAACAAAGGATATTGTGAAAAATTTTACTGATCCTGAAAAACAATTAATAATAAAAGCTGTAGATGCATGGGATAATTCACTTGAAAAGATAAAATTTAAGTTAGTAGAAAATGACATTAATGCTGATATTACATTTGGTTTTACAGATCTTGATGGAGTTGGCGGAAGAAAAGATACATGGTCAGCATCAGTTAATTCTAATTTAATACAATATGCTATAATTGAATTTGACGCTTCTGATTTAATTTCCAATAACGAGTTAGTAATAAAAGTACTCAACTCATTTGGAAATATACTAGGCCTCGGAGATATAAGACAAAATAATGCTTTTGATAGTGTTATGGAAATACAAGATATTAATAGGGATTTTTCAAATGATATAATTTTAAGTGATTTTGACAAAGCAATGGTTAAGTCAATTTATGACGAGTCATCATTTTTGTCAGAATCTATAAATACTTCAGAAGAAATTTTAACTTCTCATGATAATTCTGAAAATATTATTTTAATGGAAATTACTAATGGAGCTAGCATTGGTTTAGTTCGAATAGAATTGTTTCCAAAAGTAGCACCAAAACATGTAGAGCAAATAAAGAATCTTGTTAACGATGATTTTTATGATGGTCTTTATTTTCATAGAGTTATTGATGGATTTATGGCTCAAACTGGTGATCCAAATGGAGATGGAACAGGTGGTTCTACACTCAATGATATTGATGCTGAGTTTTCTTTTATACCTTATGAAAGAGGTACTGTAGGAATGGCAAGAAGCAGTGACCCTAATAGTGCTAATTCACAATTTTTTATTACATTTCAAGAATATCCATCACTTGATAACAACTATACAGTTTTTGGCAAAGTTATTTCAGGTATGAATTATATTGATGGATTAAAAAGGGGAGAACCACCTTCAGATCCTGATAGTATAATATCAATGAGTATTTCTGACTTCGAACAATTTGGTACAATTAATTATTCAAATACTAATGATATAGTTATTTCTACTGGAGATCATAAAACCTATAGGGGTTTAATGGGTGATGATACTTTCTTTATTTCTCATCTTTTAAAAGAAGATAATAAAATTACCATAGTAGATACTGATGGACAAAATACAATTCAGATTCCATCAAATACGTATATTGATGATATTCTTTTTACAAAAAATGCAGCTCGATTAACTTTTGAAAATAATAGAGAGATAACTATAAGTAGTGCAGATAAATTCATTTATAATCTTTCAGGCAACATTACATCAGGCAAAGAGGGGTATGACTTGAGTTATACTGAGTTTGCTTTTATTTTTGGAATTGAAGATGTTTTAAATTTATCTTCTTCTCAAGCTGGAACAATAACTGATATGTATATATTATAAAATATGTGAATTTATTCATAAAGGAGTTTTGAATGAAATACGACAATATGCCAGATCTTAGAAAAGAATTAAATCAAATTGACTCATCTCTTTTATCTCTTTTTAAAGAGAGATTTGATCTAATTCATGAAGCTTCAATTATAAAAAAAGATACAAATGAAATTAGAGATTACGAGAGAATTGAGGAAGTCATCTCTGGTATCAGGACGCAATCTAAAAACTTGGGTTTAGATCCTAATTCAATGGAATATTTGTGGAGATTTCTTATTGAGTTATCTATCAGATATGAAATTGATCATTTTGATGATTAAAAACTTATACTAAATTATTAATGAAAAAAGCTATCGATTATAATTTAACTGATCCAGAAGTTATGGAAAATCCTTATGAATTTTATACCGCAATTCATAAAGATAATGCTCGAGCTGTTCATGTTGAAGGCGTTGGGTATTGGATAGGTCGTATGGACGATATTAAAGAAATTACAAAAAATACTTCAGTATTTTCAAACAGTTATTTTTCAGAAGGGGGTCCTTTACCTACAGGAGTTAGTGGTGAACCTCTTGAAGAAGATGTAAAAGAAATATTTGATGATGGTCCTAAGGTTGTAAATGCTTTATGGACAACTGACCCCCCAAAACACACAATTCATAGAAAGTTAGTCAATAAAGCTTTTACAGGAAAGTGGGTTCGTTCAATGGAGCCCAGAATTAGAGATATAGCTAATGGTTTAATTGATGCTTTTATAGATACAAAAAAAACTGATTTTATAAAAGATTATGCTGTTTATGTTCCGATGATAGTAATCGCTGAAGCTTTAGGAATGTCTCGTGAAGATGCTGGTCAATTTAAAATATGGTCAGATGATATTCTATCAGGAAATTTAGACGTTCTTGATCATAAAGCACGTCTGAGAGTGGCAAAATCCTTTGTTGAGGCAAATAAACATTTCGAGTCAACCGTTGAAAAAAGAAGGGATGATCCTAAGGATGATTTAATAACATCTTTAGCTACAGCAAAAGTTGAAGGAAAATCACTTGATACTTCAGAGGTTCTTCCGATTGTAAATACTTTAATGCTTGCCGGTAACGAAACAACAACAAATCTTATAGGTAACGCCATGGGGTTACTTATTAAATCGCCTGATTTAATGAATTTATTAAGAAATGATTACTCTTTGATTCCTTCTTTTATAGATGAGGTCATGCGATTTGACGCCCCTGTTCAATGTTTGTATAGAATAGTTACAGAAGATACATTTATTGGCGAAACAGAGATTCCTGAAGGTTCTAATATAATGCTTGGCTGGGGTACAGCTGGAAGAGATCCAAAATATTTTGACAATCCAGATAAATTTGACCTTTACAGACATAACGCTGATAAGAACGTTGGTTTTGGATTTGGACCTCATATTTGTGTTGGTCTTGGTTTAGCAAAAGCAGAGGCAAGGATTGCTTTTGAAACTATTTTTGATAGATTAAAAGATATTAATTTAGATGAAGATGCAGATTTGAGTCATATTCCAACATTTGCAACTAGAGGGTATAAAAAACTTGATCTTTTATTTGAGTCTAATGGTTAAACTATAAAGGGAGTTTATTTTATGGATGAAATATCAGATTTAATAATCCGAAATGGTAAAATTATTGATGGATCAGGTGGTCCAGAAATTTTATCTGATATCTTGATAAAAGATGGAAAGATTGAAAAAATAGGAAAAATAAGCTCTTCAATTAATGTTAAGAAAGAAATAGATGCAAATGGTTTTATTGTTACACCAGGTTTTGTAGATATCCACACTCATTATGATGGACAAGCTACTTGGGATAATTTTTTATCTCCATCTTCTTGGCATGGTGTAACAACAGCTTTAATGGGGAACTGTGGTGTAGGATTTGCTCCGGTCCATGATCACGATCACGATAGACTTATAAGTTTAATGGAAGGTGTTGAAGATATTCCTGATGTAGTTTTGACCGAGGGTTTAGAGTGGAATTGGAATTCATTTTCTGACTATTTGAATATTCTCGATAATAAAGGGTTTGATATGGATATTGGCGCCCAAATTCCCCATGGGGCTCTTCGTTTATATGTTATGGGGCAAAGAGGTGCCGATAGAGAGTCTGCTACTGAAGAAGATATCAAGAAAATGGCAGAACTTAGCGCTGAAGCTATAGAAAATGGTGCTATAGGATTTACAACATCAAGGACAGTTTTTCATAAAACATCAAAAGGTGAATTGGTTCCAAGTTTTGATGCTGCTGGGAATGAATTAATTCAAATAGCTAAGGAAATAGGTAAGACAGGAAAAGGAGTTTTGCAATTAGTTTCAGACTTTTTGGGTGGATATGATGAATTTAAAATGCTTGAGAAAATGGTAGAAGAGTCAGGATGTCCTATTTCTATAACCCTAGCGCAAACAGACGGAACTAAATATGACTATAAAGATTTACTTGGTTGGATCGAAGATGCCGCAAAAAGAGGTCTTCCTGTAAGAGCTCAAGCATGTGGAAGACCCATAGGACTTATGCTTGGTTTAAATCTAACCTTAAACCCTTTTTCTGGACATCCTTCATATATTGAGATAGCTGATCTGCCACTTGAGGAGAGAGTTTCGATAATGAGAGATGAAGATTTTAAGAAAAAATTACTAAGCGAGCAGGGCTCCTCCAGCAATGGCCTGGTAAAGTCAATTATAAGAAATATTGATAATATATATGTTCTTGATAAAATTCCTGATTATGAGCCTCATAAAGAGACTAGCTTAGGATCTAAGGCAAAAAAACTTAATAGAGAAATTAATGATTATATCTATGACATTTTATTGGAAGAGGATGGAAACAGTCTTTTATACTATCCGATAGGTAATTATCTGGACTATTCTCTCGAAGCAAGTTTAGAAATGATTAGCAGTGATCATACTTTATTGGGTTTGGGTGATGGAGGAGCGCATTGTGCGACTATATGTGATGCAAGCTTTACAACTCATATGTTAACTTTTTGGGGTAGAGATAGGACTAGGGGTAAAAAATTAGATCTACCTTGGATTATTAAATCCTATACAAGAGATAATGCTCTTGCTATTGGCCTTGAAGATAGAGGTTTAATCAAAGAGGGAATGAAAGCAGACATAAATATTATCGATTTTGATAATTTAACTCTATATTCACCTGAAATTCGTTATGATTTACCAGCTGGAGGAAAAAGACTTGTACAAAAGGTTGATGGTTATAAATATACGATTGTTTCAGGAAAAGTTACTTATGTGGATGGAGTTTCTACCGGTGAGCTTCCTGGAAGATTAATTAGGAGTTAATTTATGATAATTGAAAAAAATCCAATTTTTCAGCAAGCTTATTTTGTTAACAGTATTGATGAGGCTGCAAAAAAATGGAGCGACCTATATGGAGCTGGTCCTTTCGTTTTTACTCATCATCACAAAACAGATAAATTTGAATATAGAAATACCTCTGATGAAGCAGATGTTTCTTATGCTTTTGGCTATCTTGGTGATACTATGATTCAATTTATTGAACAACATGACGAAACTCCCTCTATATACAGAGATATGTTTGCTAGAGGTGAGGAAGGTTTCCATCACATCGGTATTTTAGTGTCTGATTTTGAAGAGGAATTGGATAGGTTTTTAAAAATGGGCTTTAATCTTGCATGTAGACTTTGGGCTGACGGTGTAGATGCTGCTTATATAGATACAAGATCCGTTAATGGTGTTTTTACAGAAATTCATGGCGATCCAAATCATATTTTAGGGGAATTCTCCAGATGGAAGAGGGCTCATGAAAAATTTAAGGTAGGTGACACCTATAAACTTCAGAGAAATAACAAGCTTACTTAATTAATTTTTTATTCATTGATTTTTTGTTTTAAGGCATAAATTCTATCTTGTCCCCAAAAAATCTCATCTTTATAAATGAAGGTTGGAACACCAAAGACCTTATATTCTCTCATAATTTTAGTATATGACTTTAATCTATTGTCAAAACTTTCATCATCCATAGCAGATATTGCCACTTTTTTATCAAAGCCAATTTTCTCACATATATTTTCAATTATATTAATCTTACCTAAGTCATTTTTTTGATGCCATCTTTGATTAAATGCTTCCATCATAAACTCATTTCCTAAGCCATTATCGCTCGCAGAAAGCCAAGCAGAGTGCACTTTTGGCCAATTCGCCTCTTTTTCTAAACTTTCCTTAACATTATCAATTCCTATCTCTTTAAATAATCTATCACAATCTAAATAGAGATATGATCTTTTATATTCATTTCCCGAGGCATTTATAAAAAACTCAACTATTTCTTTAGGCATATAGCATAGTGGAAAAAACTCCATATCTATATTTTCTTCTATCGCCTTTTTTACACCTAAGTAAGCATATGGGCTTCTGAAATTAAAAAAACATTTAACCTTTTCCAAAACAAACTCCTACATTAATTAAAGTATATAAAGTATTGAAATTATTATATTTTATCTAAATATATTAAAACTTTTTGATCTATTGCTTTAAATTTAAATACTGCATCATTCCATTTTGGCGGACCAAACCTTATTTTGGCATCTCCCGAAAAACCTACAGGTTCTTTGGGTATTCCTAAAAAATTACCTGTTAAGACACCATTACCATCTAAATCCTGAAATCCTGCAATTGCATACTCTCCAAAAGGTACATCAATAATAGCTGTTGCTTTTTTGTTAGTAATTTTAACAACTGCACCCATTAAAACTAAGCTTGCATCTGGTTTTTCATTGACTTTAGCTTTACCAAAATTATCTTTTTTATTGTATATTCCCAACATTGCATAACCATCATCATAATTACTCTCTATGTTAATGATCATAGTTTCGGAATACCCAAAAATTGGAAATAATAAAAATAAAATTAAAAATGATTTTGAATACATTAATTTATTCCACCATAATATTTTTAGCTATTTCAACTGCTTTTTCTGCACAATTCTTATCAAAACCGCCGCTTGCTCCTGAAACTCCTACACCTCCAATATGAGTACCATCTTTAAGTATTATTGGAACACCACCTTTAAGCAATACAACGCTTGGTAATGTTAAAAGGCCTTGGTTTGGATTATCTCCTGAAAAAGCCATGTCTCTTAGTTCGTCAGTTGTGTAAGGTAAACCAGCTGTTGTTTTGCCTTTTAGGCGAGATATTTCTTCGGAAGCAGGATAAGTACCATCCATTGATGCATAGTATTTTAAGGAACCAGGAGATTCATAAATAGCTATATTAATTTTTTTTTCATTATTTTTAGCTAAAACTAAACAAGATTCTGCCATTTTTTTTGCAACTTCAAGAGTTATAATTGGTTTTTTTATGATTTCAGCATTTAGGTTTAATGTAAAAAAAGCTGTTGCTATGAAAAATAGAATTCTTTTCATTTAAATCCCCCAATTTTATTTTAAGATGTTATATGTAATATGTAACTATATTGTAAATATCACAACAATAAAAATAACAGAGGTAAAAATGAATATTCAAACTGTTGCTACGAAACTTCTTTTAAAATTACCACAACCTATTTTAAATAAACTTATGAGATCAGTGCCAAAAAATAATAAAAATATTAAAAATAATGAAAAACCTTGGCATTTAAAAGGTAATTGGGCTCCTGTTGAGAAGGAATTAGAGGTGCAAAACCTCGAAGTAATTGGAGATATTCCAAAGGAGATTAGTGGAAAATATATTAGAAATGGAATGAATCCAGTCTCCGGTTATAGTGATCATTGGTTTTTTGGTAATGGTATGCTGCATAGCGTTGAAATTGAAAACGGTAAGGCATCTTATAAAAATAAATATGTTAGAACACCTTATTTTGAGAATGATATGGGTATGATGGAGGGTTCTTTTGATTTAAAAGCTTCACCTGCTAATACCCATGTTATTAGACATGCAGATAAAATTTTAACATTAGAAGAAGCTCACTTTCCTTGGATTGTTAATGATGATCTTGAAACAGTTGGTTCTCATGATTTTGAAGGAAAACTAAATGGGCCTATGACTGCTCACCCAAGAATATGCCCTGAGACAAATGAATTGTTATTTTTCGGATATCAAATGATGAAGAAACCATATTTAACATATCATAGAGTTTCTGCCGATGGCGAATTAATTCAATCCGAAGAAATAGATATTCCAAGACCTGTTATGATGCATGATTGGAATATTACAAGAAATTATGTAATTTTTATGGATCTTCCTCTTGTTTTTGATCTTGATCAAGCTGTTAGTGGGTCAGATCCGTTTGGTTTTAGGCCCGAGTGTGGTGCTAGATTAGGTGTAATGCCAAGAGATGGTTCTAATAAAGATATAAAGTGGATAGATATTAACCCTTGTTTTGTTTTTCATCCAATGAATGCCTATGAGGAGGATAATAAGATAATTCTTCATGTATGTAGGCAAAATAAAGCAATGGTTGGTGGAATGGATGAGATATACGGTGGCAAGGATACAACTGGAAAACTTTGGAAGTGGACAATCGATTTAGATGCTGAAACTTGTAAAGAAGAACAAATCGATGATGCAGCATGTGATTTTGCAAGAGTTGATGATCGATTAACTGGTTTAAAAGCAAAAAATGGATATGCCATGGCAATCGATGAAAATGCCAAAACATTAACTTTTGGACAATTTTTATATAAATTTAATTTGGAAAAAAATACAAGAACCGATCATGATTTGGGTGATAATGTATTTGGAGGTGAACCAGTTTTTGTTCCTAAAAGTAAAGACTCTAGCGAAGAAGAGGGTTGGGTTATGGCAATTGTTTTTGATGATAATATTAAAAAATCAAAATTAATTATTGTAGATGTTGAAAATTTTGATAAAAAACCTGTATGCGAGGTTATTTTACCTCAAAGAGTACCCTTTGGAGCGCATGGCAGTTGGCTATCGAACTAACTTATGAAGGCAAAAATTTATCAACCATCTAAATCTGTTACTCAGTCTGGAAGCGCAAAGAGTGCTAACTGGATATTAGAATTTTCCAGATCATCAACTACAACAATTGACCCTGTTATGAATTGGACTTCATCGAGCGATACACAGCACCAGGTTAAGTTAAAATTCTCTTCCAAAGAATTAGCTATAGCTTTTGCCGAAAAAAATTCAATTGAATATATAATTAGAGAAACAAAGAAATCAAAAATAAAGCCAAAGTCATATTCTGATAATTTTTCATATGATAAAAAAACTCCCTGGACTCATTAATATTTTATAAAATTATGAATGCTATAGAAGCTATATTATCAAGAAAATCAGCCCCCAGACTTGAGGAACCGGCTCCAAATGATCATGAATTAGAATTAATATATAAGTCAGCTCTTCGTGCACCTGATCATGGAGCTTTAAAACCTTGGAAATTTCTAAATGTTTCTGGTGAGGGTAGAGGAAAGTTGGCAGAAGCAGCCTATAAAGCAATAAAAAAATCAGACCCTGAAAAAGCCCTAGCAAATAAAGATAAAATTTTAAGCGCTCCTTTTAGAGCGCCATTAATTATTGTTGTTATTGCATCTACAAAAGAACATGAAATAGTTCCTGAAATAGAACAAATTTTATCTGCAGGTGCTGCTGCACAAAATATCCTTATTGCAACTCATTCGCTTGGTTACACTGCAATCTGGAGAACAGGCTTCTTAGCTTTTAATGAAGAAGTTTCTATATCTTTTGGTTTGGATAAAAGTGATATTATTATTGGCTATTTGTACATTGGCTCAACAGACAAAAAATTGGAAGCTCCAGAAGTTTCTAATTTTAATGATTTTGTGTATAAATGGTCTTAACGGAGGTATTTATGTTAAATTTTTCTATTATTAAAAAATATTCATTTTTATTTTTAATGCTTTCAATTTTTATACCCTCCGAGATATTGGGAATGCATCATGAAAGAGAGCTTGATAAAATGAAGATTAATAACCTTTATGATGATTGGTATATTGCTGTAGAGACAAGTAATATTCAAGGTTATGTTGACTCTTTAGACGAAAATATTGTTCTAATTCCACCAGGTGGCCCAGTTATCACAGGAAAAGAAAATTATAGAACTTTTCTTGGCCCTGTTTTTGATGTTGCCTCTTATGAAATCGACCAAAAAACACCTAAGAATATTAAATTTTATGGAGATATTGCCACTGTGGAGTACAATTATGTAGTTTATATTACTTTCATAGGTGATGCCAAAAGCGTTCCATCGGAAGGGGCTCTACAAGACACAGTCTCCGATAGTATATATTTTGATGTACTTAAGCGTCAGGAGGACGGATCATGGAAGTGTCTAGTTCATACATGGCAGCAGATTAATTAATTTCATTACTAGAAGGTTTTTCAGAGGATATGAAAATTGATTTTTCCTCTTCATCATTCCAGATAACTAAAGCTTCATTTAGATGCTCTAAATAAATTATTTTCACTTTATTAAAAAAAGACCATATTATCTTTTGATATGAATTTATTTTTTCTTCAATTTCATTGTCATTGGTTATTGAAATATCTTCTTCAATATCTATCTTTAACTTTAATCTATAATCAAGATATTCATTTAATATTTGATTAGCTTCAACACTATCTTTACCAAAATCATTTATCATTTTGTCATGTTTTTGAGATAAAAGAACCAAGCTTTCAACAGTTTCAAGATATCTTCTTGGATTTTTCTTTTTTATTTCTGTTGAGATAGAATCTTCAAAAAAACGATAATATTCCTCAAGTATATTATTAGTAGTTTTATTTAATTTTAATTTCGTTTTTAAATTATCACTGCATTTCTTCCTTAAAACATGAAGATCGTATAAGTCCTGAGTCCAATAATAGATCTTCATTGCTTTAATAAACTGAAGAAACTCTTGATCGATTAAATAATCTGATAAGTCTTCTTGCATCGGTATCTTTCAAAGTTCAATTATTTGAATAATAAATTTAATTTTTTTATTATAATGATGAATGATTAATATTATTATACGTTAATTAATACAATTATAATTTTACTGTTTATTAAATAATTTTTTTAAAAAAAATTTATCAGATGAAGCTAATATTTTTAAAACCTCAAAATTTAAAATTTATTTTAAGAATTTTTGTTGAAAATTTTTTTAGTAAAATTTTTAAAAGAGAAGAAATTTCTGGTGAAGTAAAAAAATATGTTTTTGAAAATGCTATAAGAAATAATCCGGATAGCGTTCTTAAGGCCATGGATAATTTTGCAAAAAATAGAAGATTTTTAATGAATATCGGTGATATTAAAGGTTCATTACTGATCAATCAATTAAAGAAAATTGGGAGCGATCTTACAATACTTGAATTAGGATGTTTCTGCGGTTATTCAGCAATCTTAATGGCGAAAAATCTAACAAAATTTGGTAAGGTTGTATCTCTCGAGGTTAATAAAACATACGCTAGGAATGCATTAGAAATTATAAAATATGCAGGGTTAGAGGATAAAATAATAGTTATTGAAGGCTCCTCTGAAAAAATTATAGGAACTCTTAGATATAGATTTGATCTTGTTTTACTAGATCATTGGAAGAATTTATATAAGAGAGATTTAATCGCCATAGAAAAGAGAGGTCTTTTAAAAAATGGTTCAATTATTTTTGCTGATAATGTAGGAAAATTAATCTCTGCCTTAGCAGGGGAAAGAGGATACTCAAATGATTATTTGGACTATGTTAGAAATAATAACAATTATACCAATATAAATATTAAAACTTATCTGGAGTATTCAATGGCTGAAGATGAAGTAGAAATATCAACTTATTCTCTAGACTATTAAAACATTTATATTATAAGAAAAATTGTATAAGTAAGAATAGTGGTCCCGTAGCTCAGCTGGATAGAGCAACGGATTTCTAATCCGTAGGTCAGAGGTTCGAATCCTCTCGGGATCACCATTAAACATCATTATTTATTAGTTAATTAATATTGAAAGTTTATTTTTTCTTTTGGGAGATGTTAATTTGGATTCTGATTTATCGGGGATAATTATACAAAATACTCATTTTTTTAAAGTTAGAGTTTTTTACGAAGACACCGATTTTACTGGTATAGTTTATCACGCAAATTATTTGAAATTTGCAGAGAGAGGAAGAACAAATTTTTTAAGATTATTGGATATTAATCATTCGGAATTAATTAATTCCAAAGATCCTAAATTCTTTGTGGTTTATAAAATGGAATCAAAATTCTTAGGAACTTCATCAATCGACGATATACTTGAAGTTAGATCTGTATTTAAAGGTATAGAGGGCGTAAGACTGAAAATTGATCAGGATATTTTTAAAAATGACAAAAAAGTTTTTTCTGCAAAGATAGAGTTTGCACTTTTAAATAAAAATTCAAGACCTATTAAATTTCCTGATAATATTAAATCAAAAATTAAAAATTTAATTTAATTAATAAGTTTTTAAGAATCGTTATAATTTTTTCCTATTTTAATAGAACATAAGGGGATTACTATGGGAGAGTCACAAAAATGTGGGTGTGGTCGTTCGCCAGTTGAGAATTGTATTGGTTGGCATGCGCTTAGTGAAGATGATTATAAAATAAAAAAAGCTGAATACGAAAAACGTCAAAAAGAAAAATCTTAAATTTTTTTAATTATAACTTGTATGTTTTTAACAACCATTATTAAATTGCTAAGTTTTTTATGGAGTTATTATGAGTTGTATTGAAGGAAAAGTTATTTTAATTACCGGCGCAAGTTCTGGCTTCGGAATGGTTACAGCAAAACAGTGTGTTGAGCATGGCGCAAAAGTAGTTTTAGGCGCTAGAAGAGAAGATAGGTTATCTGATTTATGCAATGAATTAGGTAATGAAAATGCAATTTTTAAAGCTACAGATGTTACAAATAAACAGCAGGTAAATGATTTAGCAAATTTTGGTATTGATACATTTGGTAAGATTGACTCATTAGTAAATAATGCAGGAATTATGCCGCTATCTTTTATTGAGCAAGGCAGAACTGATGAGTGGGATAGTATGATTGATGTAAATATAAAAGGTGTTTTGTATGCAATTGACGCTGTTTATAATCACATGATTGAAAGGGGTAATGGCCAAATAATAAATATTTCTTCCGTTGCAGGAAAAAGACTTATTCCTGGTAGTGCAGTATATTCTGGTACAAAGTTTGCTGTTGGAGCAATCTCTGAAGGCCTGAGGATAGAAAGCGCTGGTAAACTGCAAGTTACGTGTATTTTTCCTGGGGCATTTGAAACTGAATTGGGAACAACAATTAAAGATACCTCAATGCTTGAATATTTAGCAAGTGAAGCAAAATATGTTAATTTAGCACAACCTGCAGAAAGAATAGCTGAAGCAATACTTTATGCTTTAAAACAAAAGCCAGGTGTGGCAGCAAATGAGATAGTTCTTAGACCAACTGCACAAGATTTTTAAATAGGATTTTTATGTTTTTCTTAAAATTATTTTCAGGTTCAATTTTATGGCTACTGATTAGCTATATTATTTGGATAATAATTGGCTAAGTATAGAGGTTTTTATGCATACAAAAATTCCACCACCAATAGTTACTTTGATTGCAATTCTTTTAGCATATTTATCAAGAGATTATATTTTTATACTTTATTTACATCCATTTCTTCAAAGCACTTTGCCTCTTTTATTTTTGGCTGCTGGTTTTATAATAATTTTTTTAGCTAACAAAGAGTTTAAGAAATATGAAACTACAGTTAATCCGCTAAAACCTGAAATGTCGACTACCTTGGTAACAGAAGGGGTTTTTAAGTATACTCGTAATCCAATGTACTTAGGTTTAACATTAATACTATTGGCAGCGTGTTTTTATTTTAATTCTTTTTTAGGAATAATAATTTATTTTCCATTATTTGTTTGTTACATAACCATTTTTCAAATCCTCCCTGAAGAAGATGCATTAAAAAAGTTATACAATGAAGAATATATGAAATACTGCTCCAGCGTACGTCGATGGATATAGTTTTATGAAGGTTTTAAAAAAAAAGAAAAATAAAAAACTAATAGAAATTGATGGTCACATTACATGCTATGATTGCAATCATATAAACCCAATCAAAAACTTGAAAAGAAATTTATGTATTGAATGTGGTTCTTCACTCCCTTTTATATACTAATTATCTTATTTTTAATTTTTCAAGAATATCCGTTTTTTCTTTATCAGAAAATTTTATCCAATTTCTTATTTCAACTGGGTTTCTTTTGCACCCTGCGCATAATGTTTCGTTATCTATTTTATGTAGGGCACAAATACCAACACATGGAGAGGCAATTTCTGATATTTCTTTTTCCATAAGAACCTTTTTAAATTTTTACATATTTTACTTGCAATAATATATGATTTCTTTGATTAAGTAACAATGTTTAGAATTATATCTTTATTTGCTTTTCCGATTTTAACTCTAATAATTTTATTATGGTATTTAAATTGCTTCATATAAAAAACTATCTATTTTTATAATAAAGATATAGAAACCTTTTCAAAAATTAAATCAGGACACAATGAATCAAGAAATTAGAAATATTGCTATTATAGCTCATGTCGATCATGGAAAAACTACACTTATAGACTCTATGATGAAGCAGAGTGGCTTATTTAGAGATAATCAGCAGGTTGATGAAAGGTTAATGGATTCGGGTGATCTTGAGAAAGAACGTGGAATTACAATTTTAGCCAAACCAACCTCAATTACTTGGAACAATATTAGAATAAATATTATTGATACACCTGGTCATGCTGACTTTGGTGGTGAAGTTGAAAGAGTTTTGGGAATGGCTGATGGAGTTATTTTACTTGTTGACTCTGCTGAGGGTCCAATGCCTCAAACTAAGTTTGTTTTAGGTAAAGCTCTTAAACTCGGTTTAAAACCCATGGTTGTTATTAATAAGATTGATAGAGCTGATAAAAGACCTGATGAGGTAGTAAATGAAGTATTTGATCTTTTTGTTTCTTTAGACGCTGATGATGATCAACTGGATTTTCCTATATTATATGCTTCTGGTAGATCGGGATGGTGTGTAACTGATTTAAACCATGAGTCAGTTGATCTAAAACCCTTAATGAGTCTTATTGTTGATCATGTTCCTGAACCAAAAGTTGATAAAGAAAATAATTTTGCAATGTTGGCCACACTACTTGATTATGACTCTTATTTAGGAAGATGCTTGACCGGAAAAGTAATTTCAGGAAATGCTAAAATTAATGATCCAGTTAAAGCTATAGACTTGAATTCAAATTTAATTGAAAACGGGCGTCTTACAAAGCTTTTCAAATTTGAAGGTACAAAAAAAGTCCCAGTTGATGAAGTTTTTTGTGGCGATATTATCTGTATTGCTGGTTTAACAAAAGCCTCTGTATCAGATACTATTTGCAATACTAATGTGGTTACACCGCTAAAATCAACACCAATAGACCCCCCAACAATGTCCGTAACAATTACTGTTAATGACTCTCCTTTTGCTGGAAGGGATGGAAAAAAAGTTACCTCAACTGTTATTAGAGATAGGTTAATTGCAGAATCTGAAACAAATGTTGCAATAACATTTTCTGAGGCTGGTGGAAAAGAGTCATTTGAAATTGGAGGAAGAGGTGAATTACAGCTCGGTGTTTTAATTGAAACGATGAGAAGGGAAGGATTTGAACTTACAGTTTCAAGACCTAAAGTTTTATATAAATTAGGTAAAGAAAACGAGAAACTAGAACCGATTGAGGAAGTAACAATTGATGTAGATGATGAATTTTCTAGCGCTGTTTTAGATAATATGAACAGAAGAAAAGGTGAAATGGTTGATATGCGGTCATCAGGAGAAGGAAAGGCAAGAATTATCTTCCATGCGCCATCAAGAGCCTTGATTGGTTTTCAAAATAGGTTTTTAACGCTCACTAAGGGTACTGGTGTTATTAATAGAGTTTTTCATGAATATGGACCTTATAAAGGCGACATTGAGGGAAGAAGAAATGGTGTTTTAGTCTCAACCGAGACAGGTTCTGCAGTTGCATATGCATTATTTAATCTTCAAGATCGAGGAGTAATGTTTTTAGGTCCTCAAACAGAGGTCTATGAGGGAATGATAGTGGGAGAACATAATCGAGATAATGATTTAGGTATAAATGTTTTAAAAGGGAAGAAACACTCTAATGTGAGATCTTCTGGAGCAGATGAGGCAGTAGTTTTGGTACCTCATCAAAAAATGTCACTTGAACAAATGATGGCTTATATAGAAGATGATGAATTATTAGAGGTAACACCCAATAACCTGCGATTAAGAAAAAAATATCTTGACCCAAATGAAAGAAAAAAAATGAGCAAGGTCTAATAGTCAGAAAATGAATAATAAAAATTTACCAATAAAAGTTTGTAAAACATGTAAAAAAGATTTTTCATGGAGAAAAAAATGGAAATCATGTTGGGATCAGGTCCTGTATTGTTCGGAAAGATGCAGAAGAAATAAAAATCAAAATGTATAAAGAAGATTTACCATATATATTAATTTTTCTTGGAAGTATTCCATTTATATTTTTTTCATTTTTAAAATTATTTAATTATCAAGAATTTTTTCAAATAGAAATAAATTTTATTTTATCAATATATAGTTTATCGATAATTTCTTTTATTTGCGGAAGTCATTGGGGTATTTTTTTATCAAATAGTAACTTAGGAATTAATCTATTTCTTTTAAGTAATTTTTTAACAATTTTAAGTTTTATTGGATTTTTGCTTTTGGAAGAGAGGGGTTATTTCTTTTTACAGATTTTGATTTTGATTATTCTTTTGTTAATAGACGTCTATATTTTTAGAAAAAAAATAACCCAGAAAAAATATGTTAATACAAGAATTTTAGTAACTTTTCTTGTATCTAGTTTTTTAGTTATTCCAATTATTATTTAGGTCTAACTTTTTTTAAAATACCGCTAAAAGTCGATATATTAATATTTTTCTTATTAAAAATTCTTCCCTTAATAAAAATCATTGATTTAGTTTCTTGAGTAACTTCACCATCTCCATAAATAATTTTATCATTAATAGATGGATTAAGAAATTCAGTTGAACAAGATACAGTAACAAAAGACTGTTCTTTAATGCTATCAAGACATATTACAAACATTGTATAATCGATAAAAGACATTATCATGCCTCCATGAAGAGTGCCCATAGCATTAAGGTGGTGTTTTTTACATTCAAAAGCAGATATGTGGTTATTTTCGGTATTTCTTTTATAAAAAAAAGGACCAACAAAATCTTCAAATGGTTCAGTTTCATACCATTTATTAAATTTTTCTAATTCTTTAGTAATGCTCATAATTTTAAATTAACAGAAAATGATATTCTTTGAAATATTTAGAAAATTATTTTAATATAGATAGATGTCATCAAATAACGATAGTTGGAAGTCAATTATAGCAAATCCAGGTGTTATAGAAACATCATTTGGGTCAGTTTCTTTTTTACCTCCTGTGCAAAACACTAACAAGGATTTTATACATCCGCCAATAAAGGTTAACTCAGTAGGTAAGGCAAAATATGAGCAATATTCAAAAGGAGAGAAAAATGAGTAATGAAGAAAATTTATCTGCAGAGGAGATTAAGTCTCTTAGAAATTTAATTGATATTGAAAAAATTAAAGAGTTAAGATTGAGATATTCATATCATATGGATGCTAGAGAATTAGATAAATTAATGGATGTTTTTGCAGAAGGTGCAGTTTGCGGATACGGACCATATGGTGATTGGGTTGGTAAAGAAGTGATTTATAACAATTATAAAGAAACTTTTAAGGACACTCTCGACACTCCTTTTGTCAGTATGCATGTTAATACCAATCATCTCATTAAAATTACCGGCCCTGATACTGCGAAAGGGAGGGTCTATCTATTAGATGGTATTACTAAAAATAGTGATGGATCAGATATTGAACCAGGCTCTAGTAATTTTTTATGGTTTGCCTTATATGATGAAGAATATGTAAAAATTAATGGTGATTGGAAAATTAAAAATATGAATTTAGAGTTTTTCTGGCCTGAACGCCATGTTTCTGAGGGTTTCTCAACTGATTTTTAAGGATAAATAATGTTTAAAAAAATTATAATATTTTCTTTTTTGGTGTCTTTAGGTTCTTTAAATTTAAATGCGGCTGTTACAGTAGTTGGTAGTAGTGATGCTTTAATATGTTATAAACATGCAAAATTTGGCTATACAACTCAATCATCTGTTTTTTACCTGTTTAAAAGCCCTTTCTGATAATACAATTTCGAAAAAAGATCATGATGCTACCCGAATTAATCTTGGTATTATTTATAATAATAAATCAAAACCCAGAATGGCCTTAGAGCAATTTGAAATCGCTTTTAATAATGAAAACATGAGGGCTGAAACCCTTTTAAACCAAGGTAATAGTCTATTACTTTTAAAAGACTATAATGGTGCCCTTGAAAAATACCAAGCATCTCTTGAAAATAATTTAGAGGATATTTCTGCAATTTATTTTAATAAGGGTATGGCGCATGAATACCTTGGGAATATTGATAAAGCTGTTGATTTTTATAAAAAAGCAGTCGCTTTAAACCCAACCCTAATCGATTATTTCGAGAATAAAAGAAGAAGACTTAAAGAGGCTGGTCTTTGGAATTCAGATAATGAAAGAGAAAGCTCCTAAGAAACCAAGAGTTATAAGGCAAAAACAAGCAACTTATCAGAGAGTTGTAAAAAGTAAGAAGATTTATAATAGAAAAAAGGAAAAAAATTTGTGATTAAATTTTTAATTGGTTTTCTATTAGGTATTTTTGTAAGTTTTTATTTTACTCCTGAATTCAAGTCTTTAGTTTATGAATACTTTAATTTAATACGTTATTATATTGAAAATTAACAAATATTTAATATTCAAAACTGAATTTTATTCCATAAAATGAATTTGATTTATCTGTATTAGGAGGAGGCGAAGAGTCATAAGTATTTTCATAACTTATTATGGTAGAAAATTTTTCAGAAATTTTTAACCTAAGTCCTGTAACAAAAAATGATCTTATTTCAGAAAAATCATCAATATCTGGCTGAACATAAAGCGTTGACTCAAATGTTGCTGTATCTGAAATCTTAAAATCATTTGTAATATAGGTATTTAATCTAGTAGTTTTTCTTGTATCTGATAAGATTCTTTCTTCATTTTCATTGAAAAGACCAAGTCCTAACCTAAAAGATTTATAAGGACTTAACCTAACCCCTGCGCCAAAAAGTTCTCTTCTTTTTATTTTCTGAAGAGGCTTTTCGCTAAGTTGCGTAAATACTTCAAGAGATAATAAGCTATTAACTTTTCTTACAGCTCTTAAATGAAAGAAAGTATTATTTGAAGTGATTGAGTCGTCTTTTTCCTCTCTTTTATAAGAAAAAACGCCAAATCTTTGCCAATTGTCTGAATTATAATCTATCCTAGTTTCAACACTATAATTTGTTCTATCAACAGTTCCGCTAGAACCATTTAATCCTAAATTTGCTTGAAAATGAAAACCAGATAAATTTTCTTTTCGAGCAGACTCCATATTTACTATTTGTGCAAATAAAATTTGATTAGAAAAAATTGATAAAAAGCACAACAAAAGGATATTTCTTGCTTTAAACATTATTTACTAAGACTCTCTTTGATGTGAATATCTCTTTGCGGATAAGGGATTTCAATATTATTTTCTTTAAACTTTTCCCAAATTGAGAATAAAACATCGCTTTGCGGTCCATAACGACCATCAATCACATCATTAATCCAAAATAATAAAAGAAAATTTACTGAACTATCTGCAAACTCTCTCAAAAAACATAAGGGTTCCGGTTCTTTAGCTGTTTTGGGATGCTCGCTTGCAGCCTCTAAAATTAATTCTTGAGCTTTTTTAATATCACAATCATATGATACCCCAATGTTTATTGTTATTCTTGCTTTTTTATTACTGTGAGTATAGTTGATTACTCTATTGGTAATAAGATCCTCATTAGGGACCATAACTTCTTTTCCATCATATGTTTCGATAAGTGACGCTCTAGAACCTGTATTTCTAATAAAACCTAATGTTCCATCATTTAGTTCTATTAAATCGTCATTTTGAACAGTCTTTTCAAATAAAATTATAATTCCACTTATAAAATTTGATGTAATCTTTTGAAGGCCAAAACCTATACCAATACCTAAAGCACCACTAAAAACTGCTAGAGCGGTAAGATCTATTCCTAGAAAATTCATTCCTACTTGAAAAGCTATGAAATATATTAAAATTTGTAATGCTTTAGTTATTAAATTTCTATTATTTGAATTAATTCCTGGTATTTTTTTTACAAACTTAGCTGCAATATCTGATAATATTCCAGTAACCCACAGAAGCGTTGCAATTATTAAAATTCCCTGAATAATTAGATAAGCAGAGAACTTTGATTCACCGATACTTATTGAGAGCTCATCAGCGTCAAGGAATTGCTTGATAGGCTCAAGAAAAGGCAAAAATTCTAATGAAAAGAAAAAAAGGACAAAAGCAATTAAAAGAAATTTTGCTAGGCCAGATTCAGGTTTTAACAAATTTTTAAAAAAATTAGCCATTAAAAACTACTATCAGATTCGTTTCTTTATATATAAATACAATTTTTTTTAATCATTAAAAAAATAAATAAAGTCTTTATCTTTTGATATTCTAATGCATTAATATTTTTCAATTAATTTATTTGGAGGTAAGAATGGCAACAGATATTATAATTACTGCAACTTTTGATGTGGATCCTGAAAAAATTGATGATTTAATGAAAAGATGTAAACCTCTAATTGATGGTGCGTTAACTGAAGAAGGCTGCCAAGATTATAGTTGGACATTAGATCCATATGTTCCTGGAAGAATTTGGGTTATGGAAAGATGGGAGAGCGAGGAATCTCTTAAAAAACATTTTGAAGATGACTGGTATAAAAATATGGGTGCTACACTTAATGAAGTTGGTTTATTAAGTGCTTTTTCAGCAAAATACAAAATTGCTAAAGAAGAGCCTGTCTATGATGAAACAGGTGTTGCAAGAGCAGATTTTTCATAAAGGAAGGTATAAATGAGCGATAAAGAAGAAATTAGAAATTTGGTTGAGAAATATGCTGATGCTGTATGTAGGCGCGATGAAGCGGATTGGGCATCAACTTGGGCTGAAGATGCAGTATGGGATTTAAGCAGCATGCCTCCTGTTAAAGGAAAAAAAGATATAGTTGCTTTATGGGTTCAAGCTATGTCAGGTTTTCCATTTGCTGGACAGTTAATTCAAAATGGTACTGTTGAAGTTGATGGCGATAAGGCATCTGGTAGATGGTATATTACTGAACATCTTCAATTTGCAGAAAAGGATGAACAAGGTAACTCTACAGGTATGTTTAATATTGGTGTTTATCAAGATAAGTATATTAAAGTAAATGGTGAATGGTTATTTTCAGAGAGACATTATGGAGTTTTATATAATGATGGTGGTTCAGGAAATATGTCAGGAACTGTAAATCCTTATCCAGATTTAATTGATTAATCTAAAATTCTTTAAAATCTTTACCCAAAGGAACATCTTTTGATTTCCAAAATGGATTAATTTTGTATGTTTTATTTCTAAGGTATTCGGATAGTTCTGAGTTGGATAAATTTTCATCAATATCTGAATATTTTATTGGGTCTCCAATAATAACAGGGACTTTTGTATTTATTCTTCTTTTTACCTCGTGAAAAAGGAGAGATGACCTTAATGTTTCACTTAAATGACTTGCAGTTTGAAATAAGAAACTGTTTTGCCCAGTGAAATGTAATGGAAGTATTGTTGGTTTTGATCTTTTGATTAGTCTGGATGTAAAGTTTCTCCAACTTGGATCGAGTGCTGTGCGGTTATAAAATCTTTTAGTCGTTGATACGGTACCGCCAGGAAAAACAACTATTGTTCCGCCATTGTCGAGTATGCTTCTGGCGGTTTTTCTAGTCTCCAAATTTGTAATCATTGCATTTTTGCTTTCACTAAAATCAATTGGTAAAAGATAGTCTTTTGTTTCTGATGCTCTTAATAAAAGTGAATGTGTAAGAACTTTGAATTCCGATCTTATTTTATTTGTAAGCCAGCAAATTACTAATCCATCTAGAACACCGAAAGGGTGGTTTGC
>QCGV01000010.1 GCA_003278145.1 OCS116 cluster bacterium AG-390-A19 | reverse complement strand
TAATTGTTTAAAAAATGATAATATTGTTTATATCGGTGATTTGATTCTTAAAAGCGAAAATGAAATGTTAAGAACACCAAACTTTGGAAGAAAATCTCTTAATGAAATAAAAGAAGTTCTTACAGAAATGGGTTTATCACTTGGTATGGACGTTCCAACATGGCCTCCAGAAAATGTTGATGAGCTTGCTAGAAAAGCATCTGATAAATTTTAGTAAAGGTTTTTAAAAATGCGCCATAAAATATCAAAAAGAAAACTTAATAGAACATCAAGCCATAGAAAGGCTCTTTTGGCAAACATGGCTGTTGCATTAATAAAGCATGAACAGATTAAGACAACCTTACCTAAGGCTAAAGAATTAGCTCCTTTTGTAGAAAAATTAATTACGTTAGGAAAAAAAGGCGACTTAAATGCAAGAAGAAAACTTTATTCGATTGTACCAGAAAAGACTTGGGGAGCTAAAGTATTTGATGTTTTAGCTGAGAGGTATAAAGAGAGAAGTGGTGGTTACACAAGAATTATGAAAGCTGGTTTTCGATATGGAGATTCTGCCCCAATGGCTGTAATAGAGTTTGTAGATAGAGATCCTGAAGCACTTGGCCAGGATTCTGGTCCAGTTATTGAGAAAGAATTCGATGAGGTTGAAGCCTAGCTTAACTTGATAATTTTTTGAGCAACATCAATTTTTTCTGAATTAAAACCTGCCTTACAATATGAAAAATAATATTTGAATATTCTCTCAAGTTTAATATCAAATCCAAGTTTTTTTATGGATGATAATGAGTTTAAAAATTCTTTATGCCAAATAGTAAGAGTTTTTGCATATGACTTTCCAAAAGAATGAGAATTAATTTCAATTAAACCGGCATTAACATAATTTTCATTTAATTTTTCTTGTGAAGGAAGCATTCCACCAGGAAAAACGTATTTTTGAATAAAATCTACTGATTTGCTATATTTCTGATAGCTTTTATTGTTTATCAAAATTACTTGTATTCCAGCTAATCCATCCTTTTTTAAAACATCTTTTATTTTTTTAAAGTAATTTCTCCAATACCTTTCACCTACGGCCTCAATCATTTCAATTGAAACAACTCTATCATATTTACCTTTTAAGTCTCGGTAATCACAAAGCTCAAGAGAAACTTTATTATCCAGATTTAACTCTTTTATTCTATTTGTAGCAAATTTTAATTGACTAGGACTTATGGTTATTCCTTTTATAGTGCAACCAACTTTTTTTGCTGCATACTCGGCGAATCCACCCCATCCGCAACCAATTTCTAAAACCTTATGGTGAGATTTTATATCAAGACTATCTATTAAAAGTTGGTACTTATTTTCTTGTGCTTCAGTTAAGCTTTCTTTTTCATTTTTAAAAATAGCACTAGAGTATGTCATGGTTTCGTCTAACCAAAGCTTATAGAAATCATTACCAAGGTCATAATGATATTGAATATTCTTTTTAGCCCTAGATTTTGTATTTTCTCTAAAAAAATGAATAATTCTATTATATGTAAGATGAATCTTGCTTTTTGCACTAAATGCTTCAGGTAAATTTGTTACCATAATTTCAAGTAAAGACTCTAGGTCGGAGCTTGTCCATTCGCCCTTAAGATAACTTTCAGCAAATCCAACATGTCCAGATGTGATAGTTCTTAATATTGGCATGTATGAGTTTAATTTTAGGTTAGATTCAAGATCACCTTTGCCAAAAAATTCTAAACTTTCATTGTTTGGCAGTGTTATAGTTAGCTTACCATTTGAAATTTTTTCACCAATATCTGATAAATATTTTTTAAAAATTCTATTAATCATCTTTTATACTTTTCGTTATATGAATACTTACCATTATATGAAATTTTAGAGTATTTAGATTTTATATGTTTAACAATTTTAATATTTTTAAGCCATAAAATCAATGCTTGAAAATGAATACTAAATGAAATTTTTAATGTTAGAAATGGATATTTTAAAAAATTAGATAATAGTTTTTTATCATTAAAAGGAGAATATATTCCTTTAAAGGAAGCGGTTATTAAATGTTTTTTTTCTATAAATCCTTTTATAACTATACTGACTTTCCTCTTATTTATTTTTGTAGAGAATTTATACTCTCCATCCATACTAATAAAAGGTGAAACATGCATTAACTTCTTTGTTTTATGGTTATCTAGATCAAATTTATCATCTATCTTGAATGAATAAGAGTGATCCTCGCCAAACGTATTTCTTACTTCATAAACTATCATTTTTAAATGTTCTTCATCATAAACAAACCAGACGCTAATAGGATTAAAGACGTAACCAAGAACACGAGGATAACATAAACAAAAAATTCTTAAATTATCACAACTTATATTTTGATTTTTTGCAATTTTTAAAATCCATTCTCTTGGTTTTGAGCCATCTTTTTCACCATGATCTTTATCGAAAAAGGAAAATAAATTAAACTTATTATAAGAAAAAAATATATATTTATTTGAAAAATTTTTTAGATCATCAATATTAAATAATATCGAGAAAACTCTATATTTAAAACTATGTCTCTTTGGAATTAGTCTTGAATGAACAACTACGCCATCAAAAATTGATGTTCTTAATCCCATAACGCTTTTATCCCAAGTTTATTAGCAACTTTCAAACTAGAGTTTAAACCATCTTCATGAAAGCCATTTCCAGACCAAGCGCCGCAATACCAGGTATTATTAAGCCCTTGTATTTCATCCAAAAATTTAAGAGCTGTTATTGATTTACTATCAAATACTGGATGTTCGTAGTCTATAACTTTAAAAATAGAACCTTCATTTGGAAGACGTACTGGGTTTAGGCTTAAAAATAATGGTGTTTTGTTATTAATATTTTGAAGTTTATTCATCCAGTAAGTTACTGAAATATGGTTTCTTTCATCTTTAGGAACAAATATATTCCAAGATGACCATATTTTTTTTGTTTTTGGCATAATACTCTCATCAGAATGAAGATAAGCGGTATTTTTATTAGCCTTAAATTTTCCCAAGAGATCCAACTCCTTTTTCTGAATATCACTTAAAATATTAATTACTTTTGACGGATTTTGTGAAAAAATAATATGATCAACTTTAGAGGTATTTCCCTCATTATCTGTAATTTTAATAAACCCTTTTTCTCTTTTTATTTTCTTCACACCATTATTTTTTAATAATTTTACTCTAGGGTTTGCTCTAAGAAAATTGATAATTTTATTTACATAATTAATACTTCCTCCCGAAACAGTTAACCATTTAGGCCTGTCTTTTTTGCCATGAAGAAGCTTATGATTATTAAAGAATTCAAAAAGAGACCTAACTGGATAATTCATAATATCTTTTTGGGGCATGGACCAAATTGCCCCAGCCATAGGGATTAAGTATAACTCCAAAAAACTTTTGCTATAAAATTTCTTTTTCAACCATTCTTCAAGAGATATATTTTCAATATTTTTATAATTTAAGATATATTTTACATGAAAATTAAAAATTAAAATTTGTAAAACAGCAAACAAAAATTTTAAATTGCCAAAATATTTTTTTTTAGCAAATATTGTTTTTATATCCTGACCTGACCACTCAATATTATTCTTTTGATGATCAATTGATAAGCTCATGTCGCTATCTTCATATTTAACTGATAGAAATTTAAATAATTTTATTAGGTTTGGATAATTTAATTTATTAAAAACAATAAAACCTGTATCAACATTTATTTTTTTACCATTGTAGTCAGCCTCGATAGTATTTGAGTGACCTCCAAACCTCTCATCAATTTCATATAAAGTAACCTCATGATCTTGAGATAAAATTAAGGCCATTGAAAGACCTGATATACCGGAACCAACAACGGCAAATTTCATAGAAAATCCCTAAAATTTAAACTTTTCTTTTATTTATAATTATCTTCATTTTCAATTTTTTGATCAGAAGATTGAGTTGAAATAGTTTCAGATGTTAATTTTTCTTCAATTACTTCAATTTCCTGATCATTCTGTTCAGTAGATTTTTTTGAAGACATAGAATTACCAGTGTAAATTCCTCCATCATATTGATTTGAGCAATTCATAAGGATTAAAGGAAACATAAAAGTAATAACTAATAATTTAATTTTTTTCATGATTATTAATAATATCAATAGTCGGAAAAATTTTAAATAAAAAATTTTAAAAAAATGGCTCCCCGGGCCGGACTCGAACCAGCGACAAAGCGGTTAACAGCCGCTTGCTCTACCAACTGAGCTACCGGGGAACAGTTTCGATATTATCTAACAGAAGAATCATTAATTTACTAGCTTGTTTTATTTAAATTTTAACTATCAACTTTCCAGTATTGCCTCCAGTAAATAGTTTTTGAAGTGCTAATGGAAAATTTTCTATTCCTTCTTCAATATGCATCGGTGCTTTCAATAGGCCTTTTTGGTAAAGATCTAATAATTCTTCATAAGCCTCTTTATATCTATGTTCAAAGTGCATAACAGTAAAGCCTTCCATTACAGCGTATTTCTCCGCCAAGCGAAGGTAAAGGCTTGGACCTTCTATAGAATTATGATGAGAATATTGAGAAATAGCACCGCAAATAACAACCCTAGCTCTTTCTTTTAAATTATCGAGGGCAATATCTAAAATTTCTCCGCCGACATTATCAAAAAAAATATCAATACCATTTTCAGCATGAATTTTTAGTTCTTTATCTACATTTTGATTTTTATAATCTATTGCAGCATCAATACCAATCTCATTTATTAAAACATCACACTTATCTTTTCCACCAGCAACGCCAATCACTTTGGCGCCTTTAATTTTAGCAAGTTGACAAACAATCATACCAACTCCTCCAGCAGCTCCCGAAATAAGTACAATGTCATTTTTTTTAACTTTACCAACATCGTAAATTCCAAAGTATGATGTTAATCCTGTTGAAACACCTAGAACACCTATTTGTGTAAAAGGATCAATTTCAGGATTTGCAACTTTTTCAAAAAAATCTGAATTTAGCGTAGTGTAACTTTGTGCAGACAGAGGACCTGAGACAATATCACCCTCAGAAAATTTTTTGGATTTACTTATTAAAACTTTTCCAATACCCATAGACGGTAAGACTCCGCCAATTGGTGTTGCGCCATGAAAGGCTTTTTCATTTAAAGTAGTTCTTATCCAGGCACCTATTCCTAATGCTTGTACCTCAATTAATATTTCACCATCATCAGGTGCGGAGGCAATTTCTTCAATAATATCAAAATCTGTAATAACTGGATTACCATTTGGCCTAGTTTTTAAAATAACTTTTTTTGATTTTGGTAGATTAGAAATCTTTTGCATGTAATTTACATTAAAATTTAAAAATTAAATAAATATTAAATTAAGCTTTAACCATTAATTTACCAGTATTTCCTCCAGTAAACAGCTTTTGAAGAGCTAAAGGAAAATTTTCAATACCTTCTTCAATATGATAAGGAATTTTTAGTTTTCCTTGTTCGAATAAATTTAATAATTCTTTTGAAGCCTCAGCATATTTTTCTTCAAAATGCATAACAGTAAAGCCTTCCATTCTTGAATATTTTTCTGCAAGTCTTAAATATAAGCTAGGTCCATTAACTGAATCATGATGAGAGTATTGGGAAATAGCTCCACAAATTACAACTCTAGCTCTATCTCTAATATTATCAAGAGCAGCGTCTAAGATTTCTCCTCCCACATTGTCAAAAAATACATCAATACCATCACTAGCATGCAGTTTAATTTTTTCATCTAAATTATCATTTTTGTAATCAATAGCTGCATCAGCACCAATTTCGTTTATAAGTACATCGCATTTCTCTTTTCCACCTGCAACACCAATTACCTTAGCGCCTTTAATTTTAGCTAATTGACATACCAAAGCACCAACTCCACCAGCAGCTCCTGAAACAAGAACAACATCATCTTTTTTAACTTGTCCCACCTCATAAATACCGAAATATGCTGTGAGGCCTGTAGTTACTCCCAATATTGCTATTTGTGTAAAAGGGTCTATTTCAGGATTTTCAACTTTGGTAAACATTTCTGCAGGCATTGTTGTATGCGTTTGAGCGAATATTGGACCATTAACAATATCGCCTTCATTAAATTTATCAGATTTACTAATTAATACTTTCCCTATCCCTAATGCAGGAATGGTTCCGCCTATAGGTGTAGAGCCATGGAAAGCTTCTTCATTTAAAGTAGTCCTTATCCAGGCACCAATTTCTAAAGCCTGCATTTCAATTAATACTTCACCATCATTAGGGGCTCTTGAGATCTCCTCAATAATGTCAAACCCATCAACTTTTGGATTGTCGCTGGGTCTTTCTTTTAAGACAACTTTTTTAAGATTTGGTAAATTTGATAAATTTGACATTTTTTCCTCCCAATAGGTTTTTGAGTTTTATAAACTAAATTTTACTTTAAAGAAAAATTATTTTTTAAAATTGATCATTTTTTAAAAATAATTAATATTCTCATATGCTTGGGCGTATTTTTTTGTATTTAGTCTCTAAAGGTCGCATTTTTTTTGGTGTTTTATTTTTGGCACCTGTATTATCACAATTTTTAAATTATAATAAAATTGAAAATATTATGGGAATTCCAACTTTAATACCTTGTTTGTTTGTTGGCTTTTTATGGGGTCTATATGCTACAATTAAAGGTAGATGGTTTTAATTTTGGAAATGGATTTAACTGAAAAAGAAAGATTAATAGCAAGACAGTTTATAGGTAAAACACCTTGGTTTATGATAACATGGTGGGCAATCAATTTATTTGTCTGGTTTTCATTATGGCCTCTAGCGTTAACAGGCCAAATTCCTTTATATATAACATTTTTAATATCATTAATTTGTACATTATTAAGTTATTTACCTTCTCACGAGGCTCAGCATGAAAATTATGCTAGAAAAAATTCCTCATTATTCTGGTTTAATGAATTAATTGGTTATACTTCCCTTATTCCTTTAGCAGTTCCATATAGACTTCTTAGAGCCACACATATGCAACATCACTCGCATACAAATGATCCAATTATGGATCCTGATTACTTAACAAAAGCTAAAAATTTTAAAAATGCTATATGGATAAATTTTTTTATTAATACATCCGGAAACAATCTATACAAAGATTTTGTCGAGAACTTAGAAGACGGTCAGGAGAATAATAGAACTATTTTCGAATCCTTATTAACAAATATTTCTTATTGGACAATTTTGATAATTTTTGTTTGGTTAGGTTTTGGTCTTGAGGTGGCTTGCATATGGTGGATACCAAGATTAATTGCGTTAGGTTATGTTAGAATGACTTTGTCTTGGGCGCCTCATCATCCCATGGAGGAGAAGGGAAGGTATAGAAATACTAGAGGTTTTAAAGCTAAAATTGGTACTATCTTAACTATGGGTATGGAATATCATATTATTCATCATCTTCACCCTTCAATACCTTTAAATTTAAACCCTGCAGCTTATAGAGCTTTAAAACCTATTCTTATGGAAAGAAATTGTCGCTTAGATAAAAATTTGTAATATTTCGATGTATATTACTTTTATTAAAGGAGTTAATGATGAATATTTTTAATATGGCAAAAGATCTTAAAGGTATGGAGAAAATGATGAAGCCTGCTTTAGAGAAATTTATGAAAGATTCTGGTTTTGTTAAAAAAGAGGAATTAACAAAGCTTGAAAAAAGAGTAAGCGAACTAGAGGCAAGCGTAAAAGAACTAAATAATAGTTAAAATTAAAAAGAAAGATATAAATATGAGCAAAGTAAATATTAATCATAGTGATGTTGATTTAACATCTGATCAGGTTCAACAATGCCCTTATAAAGCTTATAAAACTTTGAGAGATGATGCGCCTGTATATCAAGATCCAAAAACAGGTTTTTTTATTGTTACTAGATATGAATATGTAAGAGAGTTACTTTTAGACACCGAAAATTTTAGTAGCTCTTTTGGTGCAGCAGCTCAAAAAGCCGAGTCAAATATTAATTCTGATCATGTAAAACAGGGGGTAAAATTATTTGAAGAAAAGGGCTGGATTCCTGCCCCTACATTGGCTGGCAGAGACAATCCAAATCATAAAGAAATGAGATCTATATTTGATAAAGCTTTTAGGCCAAGTAAAATAAAAGAACTTGAGACAATTGTTGAGAAAACTTCATATGATTTAATTGATGCATTTATTGATAAAGGTAGTTGCGATTGGGTAAAAGAGTTTTCTGTTCCTCTTCCACTTAAGATAATTGGAGTTCAAATGGGAATTGATAATGAGGAAGATCTCTGGAAAATCAAAATTTCAACTGATGCTTTTTTTCACAGAATAGGAATGATGTTAACAAAAGAACAAGAGTTAGAGGCGATTGAAAGAGAAATTGAAGGACAGCATTATTTCCAACCAATCTTTGAGAGGTTAAGAAAAAATCCTGACGATAGTTTATTAAGCGAGTTGGTAAATACAGAGATCGAGGAATGGGGAAGACCGCTAAATGATAATGAACTTCATGCAGAGATGATGGCTGATACTTTTGTTGGTGGAAGTGAAACAACTACAAATGCTCTTTCAGCAGGAATAAAACTTTTAATTGAGAATCCTGATATTTGGGAAAGGTTAAAATCTGACCAAGAAAAATATCTTAAAGTATTTGTTGAGGAAGTTCTTCGTTTAGAGTCACCAGTACAAAGTCTTATGCGAACTGCTGCAAAAGATATTACTTTTCACGGTGTAGATATACCTAAAGGCTCCGTTGTTAATGTTAGGTATGCTGCTGCTAATAGAGATGAAAGAGCTTTTGATGAACCTGAAAAAGTTAATTTAGATAGAAAAAAAGCTGGTTCGCATATGGCGTTTGGCTCAGGAACTCATCACTGCTTGGGTGCTCCATTGGCAAGGAGAGAGCTATGGTGGGGCTTTAAAGCTGCATTGGATAGATTTAAAACAATAAGTTTTTCTAAAGATAAGAATGATTTTATCTATCACCCTCACTATTTGCTAAGAGCCCTTAAGGAACTACATATAGATTTTGAAAAAGAATAATTTTCTATTAATTAATGTCTTTATTATTTAGTGGTCTTTGCATATTTTGTTGCGAATTTATAATTATGTAATTATCTGGTTTATCTAAAATCTTAATTAATTTAATTTCTTTGTAAATTAAAAATTCATATCCTAACTCATTTTTTATGCTGTGATATTTATCTTCTAATTTATCAGCTATTTTTTGGATATAGTCATCATGGCTTAAAGCAGAGTTTTTTTCTTGGTATTTTTTAAAGGAAAACTTTTTTTTAATATTTTTCAAAAGCTCCACTCTTAAGTGGGCATACTCAATTTTTATTTTTTCAAAATTCTTAAAATCTATAGGCAGAATTCTTTTTTTATTTTTATCAATAATTAAATCTCTAAGAAATATTATAGAAGAGATTAAATATAGATTTTCTTTGGAAAAAAAATCATTATTTTCTATAATTTGATTGTTTCTTTTTTCGGTAAATTTTGTTGAAATATTTTTAATAATTGGATCAATTTTTGTATTGTTTTTTTTTAATTGATCTTCTGCTGACTTTAAATTTTGAAAATCCTTTTTTAAATTTGTCCATTTATATAAAAAAAAATTCTCTAAAAATATTTCTGTTTCTTTATTATTCATTTATTATTGAGTCTTCTAAAGATTTAAAAGAAGACCTTCTGGTTTTTCTAATTGCTCTTTAATACTTATTAAAAAGGATACAGCATCCTTACCGTCTAATAGTCTATGATCATAGCTTAAAGCCAAGTACATCATTGGCCTTATTTCGATTTTACCATCAACTACAATGGGCCTATCTTGAATTTTGTGCATACCTAATATGGCGGTTTGGGGAGCATTTAATATTGGTGTAGATAAGAGAGATCCAAAAACGCCACCGTTAGAAATTGTAAAAGTACCACCTTGCATCTCATCAATTGTTAGTTTTCCATCTTGGGCTTTGGAAGAAAATTCTAGAATTTTTTTTTCTATTTCTGACAAGGTCATGATGTCTGCATCTCTTATAACAGGAACAACCAGACCTCTATCAGTTGAAACAGCAACACTAATATCTTGGTAACCGTGGTATACAACTTCATTGCCATCAATAGATGCATTTGCTATTGGGTATTTTTTTAAAGCAATTATAGATGCGACTACAAAAAACCCCATGTATCCTAATTTTATCCCATGATTTTGTTTAAAATCTTCTCCATATTTATATCTAAAGTTTTTAATTGGTTGCATGTCAACTTCATTAAAAGTAGTTAACATAGCGGTTTCTTGTGTAACGGATAACAATCTATTCGCAATTGTTGACCTCATTCTGGACATAGGAACTCTCTCTTCTTCCCTTCCATTACTTTTAATTTGTATCTCATCTTTTTTATTTACTGATTGATTATTTAATTTATTCAAATAATTTTTAATATCAGTTTTTAAAATTCTTCCGTCTTTTCCAGATCCAGTAATATTTTGTGGATTAATTTTGTGTTCATCCAATAGCCTTCTTATAGCTGGTCCGTGACCAGCAGATTTATTATTATCCTTTGAAGCAATAACTTCTTTGGTTTTTGATTCAACTTTACTATTTACACTAATATTTGAAGATAAATTATTATCTTGAACTTCTGCAATTAGCTCTCCACTTAAAACAATCTCACCTTCATTTTTAACAATTTTTGATATTTCTCCATCTACAGGTGATAGAACCTCTAAAACTATTTTATCAGTTTCAATTTCAGCAATTAGCTCATCCTGCTTGACGCTTTCTCCTTCTTTTTTAACCCAACTAGAAATTGTTCCATCTGCGACTGACTCAGGGTAGGTTGGTGATTTTATTTTTACTGTCATTTTTATTCCTTAATCTTTGAAAGCTTCATTTATTAGATTTTCTTGTTGTTTTTTATGTAGTTTATTTAAACCTACAGCAGGCGCTGAGGCAGATGGTCGACTAATTAGTTTAATTTGATTTTTAGAAAAACGATCTAATACTCTTTGAATTCTATGTCTATGACTAAACCATGCTCCTTGATTTGCTGGCTCTTCTTGACACCAGATAAATTCAATAGAGTGGTTGTATTTTCTTAAAATCAGCTCAAGTTCTTCATAAGGAAATGAATAAAGTTGTTCAATCCTAATTATAGCCACTTCCTCAGAATTTAAATCTTTTTTCTTTTGAATAAGATCATAAAAAATCTTTCCTGAACAAAGAATTACTTTTTTTATTTTTTCTCTATTTTTAATTATATCATCTATTACCGGCATAAATGATCCATTAATTAACTCTTCAAGACTCGAGGTTGCCATAGGATTTCTTAAGAGACTTTTAGGTGAAATTACAATTAAAGGCCTCCTCATCTTTCTAATGGTTTGAAGTCTTAACAAATGATAAATTTGAGCAGGTGTAGTAGGGACGCATACTTGGATATTGTCGTGTGCACATAATTGAAGATATCTCTCTAATCTTGCGCTGCTATGTTCTGGGCCTTGGCCCTCATATCCATGTGGCAAAAGCATTACTAAGCCCGAAAGCCTTTCCCATTTGTGTTCTGCAGAAACTATAAATTGATCAATTACGACTTGAGCACCATTGGCAAAATCTCCAAATTGCGCTTCCCATATTACAAGGCCACTTGGCCATGCAGTTGAATATCCATACTCGAAACCTAAAACCGCCTCCTCAGATAGAAGAGAGTCATAAACATCAATTATTGTATTATTTATTTCAGCAATTTTTACTAAGGGCATATACTCAGCACCATCTTTCTGATCATGAATAACAGAATGCCTATGCGCAAACGTTCCCCTTCTGACATCTTGACCAGAGAATCTAATTGGGTAACCTTCGCTTAATAAGGTTGCATATGCCATATTTTCTGCAAAACCCCAATTTATTGGGATTTCACCTGAATTCATCTTTTTTCTATCATCAAGTATTTTTGATACTTGCTTTTGTAAATCAAAGTCAATTGGTGTTGAGCTTATTATATCCCCTAATTCATTAAATTTTTTTTGATTGAATGTTGTATCAGTTTGTTCATTCCATCTTCTATTTAAATAGGGAGTCCAATCAAACCATTTTTCTTCATTTGTAGAACCAAGATTTTCAGTTACTAGTTCGCCTTTTTCTAAGGCGTTTCTGTAATTTTTTTGTAAATTTAAGGTTTCATCCTTTGAAATAATACCTTCAATAATTAACTTATCTTGGTATTGATCTCTAACTGATTTATGAGTTTTTATTTTTTTATACATTAAAGGTTGAGTTGCAGATGGTTCATCAGCTTCATTATGACCTCGCCTCCTGAAGCAAAACATATCAATTATGATATCTTTCTTAAAAGTATATCTATATTCACATGCAAGCTTTGACGCAAATACAACCATTTCAGGATCATCGCCATTTACATGAAGTATTGGACATTCGATCATTTTGGCTACATCTGTTGCGTAAAGTGTCGATCTTGAGTCTCTTACATCAGAAGTCGTGAAACCAATTTGATTATTTACAATTACATGAATAGTTCCACCAACTCCATAACCTCTAGTCTGAGACATTTGTAAAGTTTCCATAACAACTCCCTGTCCAGAAAATGCAGCATCACCATGAATTAAAATAGGAATTACAAGATTTTTCTCTTTATCACCTAACCTTTCCTGCCGAGCTCTTACAGAGCCTTCAATCACAGGATTAACAATCTCTAGATGGGAAGGGTTATTATTTAACGATACATGAACTTCTCCATTTGGTGTAAGTATATTTGATGAAAAACCTTGGTGATATTTTACATCACCAGTACTTGCACCTTCTAATTCATAATCTTCTTCAAATTCTGAAAAAAGTTCTTTAGGAGATTTTCCTAAAACGTTTACTAGTAGATTAAGCCTTCCTCTATGTGACATACCTAAACAAACTTGTTCTGCCCCAAAGATACTGCAATTTTGTATTAAACTATCAACAAGTGGTATTAACGATTCTGCTCCCTCAGAACCAAACCTCTTCATACCTGGATATCTAGTAGACAAAAATTTAGCTAAACCTTCAGTTGCATTTAAGCGCTTTAGTAAGTTTATTTTTTCTTCTTTATTGAAATAAACTTTTCCTAAATTAGGTTCAAGCCTATCTTGGAACCATAATCTTTCTTTTGTATTAGTTATATAATTGTATTCAATACCAAGGGTACCGCAGTATATTTTTTTTAGTGAATTTATTATTTCTTCTAAACTTGCTTCATCTTGATTGATATTAAGAGTGTCGGTCTTAAATTTTTTGTCCAAATCACTTTTTTCTAACCCATGATATTCATAATCTAAATCTTCACATGTACTCGTTTTTCTTATACCAAGCGGGTCCAAATTTGCTCTTTGATGTCCTCTGTTTCTATACGATTGAATTAATTGGATAACTCTGATTTGCTTATCATCAATAGATTTATTATTAAATAATTTATCAGAGTAGGCTCTTTTCCTTCTTTGGTTTTTAAATCTCTTGATAATATCTTTATGAGAGACCTCCTTTTTATCACCAGGATTTTTAGGAAGTGTCTCAAAGTAAATTTTCCAATCTTTCGATACTGAATTAGGGTCTTGTATAAACGACTCATAGAGGGCTTCAATGTAAGGAGCGCTTTCCTCTGAAGCATTCAGACCTGAACTGATTTTAACTTTATCATCCATATTTAATACCATAAGCTGTAAATAACAAATTTGTTATTTAAAATCATTCTAAACAATATGCAATTATTTTTATTATTATTGAATTAAAAGGGGTGTTACCCATAAATTTATATGGAGGCCACTGCCAGATTCGAACTGGCGTCCACGGCTTTGCAGGCCGCTGCGTAACCACTCCGCCAAGTGGCCAAAAATAACAGTCTCTTTCTTATTAGATTTATATCATATTTGTCTAGATAATCTTAATTTTTTACTTTAATTACATTCGACTTGTAAAAACTATATACATGTATTATTAAAAAATGACGCACACGTCATTTTAATGAAATTGGATTAATCATGAAGAAATATATTTTTTTAATATCTTATTTATTTCTAAATACACAATTATTGGGAAATACTTTAGAAGAAGCACTTTCACTTGCATACAAAAAAAATCCATCTATCCAGGCAAAAAGAGCTGAATTGAGATCTAATGATGAGTTGGTGTCTATATCCTCTTCAGAATTTTTTCCTAAAATTAGATTTATTGGTTCTTATGGAGAGTCAGTTACAAATTATAAGGAAGCAGATGAGATAAGGTTGAGGCCTAATGTAGCAAAAATTGAGGCCGAACAAATTATTTTTTCTGGTGGTCGTTTAGTTAATAATAGATCTCAGTCTTTAAATATTGTTGCGGCAAGCCGTGCTGACTTAGAAATTTTAGAGCAAGAGATATTATTTTCCGCTGCAGAAGCTTTTTTTAATGTTTTAACAAATGAGAAAATTGTTGAGCTAAGAGAAGTAAATCTTGACGTTTTAAATGAAAGGCTTGAAGTAGCAAAAATACAATTTGAAGTTGGGGAGCTTACTTTAACAGATGTTGCTCAATCTGAAGCAAGGCTATCATTATCTCAAGCAAATTTAGCTGAGGCGAGATCTAATCTCGAGAAAAGTAAAGCAATTTACAGATCAATAATTGGCGTTATCCCTGTAAATTTATCAAATAATACTATAAATCTCTCTCTGCCAATGACTATTGAAGATGCAATTTCCATTGCTAATGTAAAAAGTCCTTATCTTAAGTTTGCGGAAAAATCAGAATTATCCTCAAGATTTGCTGTTAAATCAGCAAAGGCAAGACTATTACCTTCTTTCAGCCTCAGAGGTGAGTTCTCAAATTCAGAAGAGATGTTATTTAATGCGGATGGAGATGCTTATCAATTAATGGGTGTTGTAAGTATGCCAATTTTTTCTGGTGGTTTGAATTGGTCAAATATTAGAAAAGCACAGGAAATAAATATAAGAGACAAATTTCAGTTAATTGAAGCGAAAAGATTTGTCAATCAAGAGGTGAAATCTGCTTTCGCTCAATATAATTCATCACTAATTAAAGTAAATTCTTCAAAAAAACAATTTGAAGCAAATCAAATTGCTCTTGAAGGGGTAAAGGAAGAGTTTGAGCTTGGTACTAGAACTAATTTGGATGTATTAGATGCAGAGCAGGAATTTTTAGACTCTCAGGTTTCTATGATAAGCTCAGAAAATGATTCAAAACTATCTATGTTTTACTTACTTTTAAGTATTGGTTCTTTGAGCCCTGAGGAATTATCTCTTCCTATCTCAAAATATGATCCCAATGAAAATTATAATAAGGTTAAAAATATTAAATTTGGATGGAAAAGATTTAAAGATATTAAAAATCTTGATTGATCTATAATCTTTATGTTGTAAGGTATTTTTTATCATGGTTTCGAATGAAAATAACGAAGAAATGTCTGTAAATGATATTCTTTCATCAATTAAAGAAGTAATTTCTAGCGAGCAGGATTTAAAAAAATCGGCTAATGATGATAACTTTATTGAGCTTACCGATGTTGTTGATGAAGAAGCAATTCTTTTAGATGATGTGGTTGACTTAAATAATGATAGATCTTCAAATGATTTATCTCAAAATGATGAACAAAAAAATAACCTAAAATTTGATAATTCAAATTTTATTTCTGATTTATCTATTGATGATATTATTCGAGAGACAATTAAAGAAACTCTCAATGAATGGTTTGCTAAAAATTTGAAAACGATCGTGGAAGAATCTGTTAAAGAAGAAGTAGCAAAACTTTTTAAAAAACGTAATTAAGATGATTGAAAAAAAATATGATCCCTCAGAAGCTGAGAGGCGAATTTACGACATGTGGGAGTCTAAAGGGCTTTTTAAACCAACTGACACAGATAACAAGAATTTTTCTATAGTTATGCCACCACCTAATGTAACTGGTAGCTTACATATGGGTCATGCACTGAACACAACTCTTCAAGACATTATCGTTAGATATCAGAGAATGAAAGGAAAAAATGTTTTATGGCAGCCGGGAACAGATCATGCTGGAATTGCAACTCAAATGGTTGTCGAGAGAAATCTATCATCAGAAAAAAATATATCAAGACGTGAATTAGGTAGAGAAAGTTTTGTTAATGAAATTTGGAAATGGAAGGAAAAGTCAGGTGGAACAATTACAGAGCAGTTAAGAAGACTTGGCGCTTCATGTGATTGGAGTAGAGAAAGATTTACTATGGATGATGGTCTATCTGAAGCAGTTATTAAAGTTTTTGTTGAGCTTTATAACGATGGATTAATTTACAAGGATAAAAGACTTGTAAATTGGGATCCAAAGTTAAAAACAGCTATTTCCGACCTAGAGGTTGATCAAAGAGAGACAAAAGGGAGTTTATGGTATATCAAATACCCCCTTCAAAATAATAGTGATAAATTTATAACAATTGCCACCACAAGACCTGAAACTATGTTTGGTGATACAGCCATTGCTGTTCACCCTAATGATAAGAGATACAAAAATATGATAGGTCAAAAGGTTTTAATTCCAATCGTTAATAGAGAGATTCCTATTATTGAAGATGAATACGCCGATCCAGAACAAGGTAGCGGAGCTGTTAAGATAACCCCTGCACATGACTTTAATGATTTTGAAGTTGGTAAAAGAAATGATCTAGAAATGATTTCTATATTTGATTCAGATGGGAATTTAAATGAAAATACTCCTAATGGATGGAAAGGTATAGAGAGATTTGAGGCTAGAAAAAGACTTATAGACAAACTCAAAAATGAAAATTTTTTAGTAAAAGTTGAGGATCATACTCATGTTGTTCCATATGGAGACAGGTCATACGAGGTAATTGAGCCTTATTTAACTGATCAATGGTATGTTGATGCAAAGAAATTATCAGTTTCTGCTATCAAGCATGTTGAAGAAGGCAAAACAAGGTTTATACCGAGTAATTGGTCAAAAACATATTATGAATGGATGAATAATATTCAACCATGGTGTATTTCAAGGCAGCTATGGTGGGGTCATAGAATCCCTGCATGGTACACAAATGAAGGAGAAATAATTGTTGCTTCATCAGAGGATGAGGCTCGTGAAATTGCTATAAGGAAATACAATACTGAAGCGATTTTTCAAGATGAAGATGTTCTTGATACATGGTTTTCTTCAGCATTATGGCCTTTTACTACTTTAGGTTGGCCAAATAAAGAAAACGATCTTTCCAAATTCTATCCTACAAATCTTTTAGTAACTGGTTTTGATATAATTTTTTTCTGGGTTGCAAGAATGATGATGATGGGTCTCTATTTTCAAAAGAAAATTCCTTTTTCAGAGATATATATACATGCATTGGTAAGAGATGAGAATGGTCAAAAAATGTCTAAGTCCAAAGGCAATGTTGTTGATCCCTTAAAATTAATTGATAATTTTGGCGCAGACTCACTCAGGTTTACATTGGCATCAATGGCTTCATATGGGAGAGATATAAAATTATCTGAATCAAGGGTTGAGGGATATAGAAATTTTGGAACAAAGTTATGGAATGCCGCAAGATTTTGTGAATTAAACAACTGTTCAAAGGTCAAAAATGTAGAAATATCCAAACTTTCAAATCCAGTAACGAATTGGCTTGTATCAGAAATGATCGATACTGAAAAAAAGATTGATTCATATTTGGATGAATATAAATTTAATGAAGCAGCAAACGAAATATATAAGTTTGTATGGCATATTTTTTGTGATTGGTACTTAGAACTTATTAAACCCTATTTCAATGAGCCTAACCATAATGAGTTAGATGAAATAAAATATGTTACTTCAATTTCTTTAAATTTTATTTTAATTAAATTACATCCATTTATGCCATTTATTACTGAAGAATTATGGAAAAAGGTAAGTAATGTTGATAAATACCTGATTTCAAGTAGTTGGAATATTTCTTTACCAACCTTAAGCAAAGGCTATTTAGTTGAAAACACTAAAACAATTATTGAAATAATTACTAGTGTTAGGTCAATTAGATCAGAATTAAATATTCCTTCCAAAAAAGAACTTTTAATTCAGATTTATGAAAAGGACTCAAGTAAGATAGATAAAATTAGAAACATTGATATGCTCTTAAATAAACTAATAAAAATAGAGAAAATTCAGAGAGTTGTTGAATTTTCTAACCGTTCTGCATCTTTTTCAGTATCAAATATTGATTTTGCTTTGGTTATTGATGAAAGTATAGATCTATCGTCAGAAATAAAAAGAATCGAAAAAGAAGAGATTAAAATTATCAATGATATTGAATTACTTAAGAAAAAATTAAGTAATGACAACTTTGTAAAAAAAGCACCAAAAAATATTGTAAAAGAGAGTAATGATAGATTAAAAGAACTTTTATCAGATCAAGAAAAAATAGGGGAGTCTAAAATATTTATTAATAAACTTATTTCTCATGGAAAATAAAATTAAAATCAAGAAAAGATCTTGCCCGTTATGCAAAGAAACAAATTATAACAATGAGTTATTCTATAATTCTAAACCATGGAGGCTTGTTCAATGTGAATGCTCTTTTGTATATATGCCAGAAGTTCCTATTTATGAAAGAATGAGGAATGAATTTTCATGGGAAAGGAATTTTGAGGAAGAGGAAAAAATAAGTTTAAGAAAGAAAATAAGAAGAAAAATTAAAACATTAATTAAAAGGGATAAATTAAAATATCTTCTAAATATTTATTGTAAACAGGGTGATGTTTTGGATATTGGCTGTGGATCAGGTGCTAAATTTGAAAATATTTCAAATAATTTTATTCCATTTGGAATAGATATTTCAGAGGAATCTGCAAATAAGGCTGACTTGTCATTTAAAAAAAGAGGGGGAAGAGCTATTTGTTCTCCTGCTACAAAGGTTCTAGAAGAGTTTGGTGAAAATAAATTTTCTGGAGCAATTCTAAGATCTTATCTTGAGCATGAGCATGAGCCTTTTGAGGTATTAAAAAATTTAAAATTTACTTTAAAGAATGATGCTTGCGTGATTATAAAGGTACCAAATTACGATAGTGTTAATAGAAAAATTAGGAAAGAGAAATGGTGTGGATTTCACTTCCCTGATCATGTTAATCAATTTACTCCTAAAACCTTACTTAAAATGGTAAAGGATACAAATTATGAGGTTCTAAAGTTTAATTTTTTAGACTACCTACCAACAAGTGATAATATGTGGATGGTTGTTAGACCGATTTAAGATTATAAGGGTTAATTATGTCAGAAAAAAAGTTTGATAAGAATAAATTACCAAGTAGGCACGTAAGTATTGGACCTGAAAGGGCACCTCATAGATCTTATTATTACGCAATGGGAATGACTGAAGAGGATATTAAAAAACCTTTTGTAGGCGTTGTATCTACTTGGAATGAGGCTGCTCCATGCAATATTGCTTTGATGCGACAAGCTCAATCAGTTAAAAAAGGGGTGCAAGATGCAGATGGAACACCGAGAGAGTTTTGTACTATTACTGTTACCGATGGAATAGCTATGGGGCATCAAGGTATGAAATCATCCCTTGTTTCTAGAGAGGTTATAGCCGACTCAACTGAGCTTACAGTAAGAGGACACTCTTATGACGCGCTTGTTGGTTTAGCTGGTTGTGATAAATCATTACCTGGCCTCATGATGGCAATGTGTAGATTAAATGTTCCCAGTGTCTTTATGTATGGTGGCTCAATTTTACCCGGAAGATACAAAGGAAATGATGTTACAGTTGTTGATGTTTTTGAGGCTGTTGGCAAGTATGCTGCTGGTGCGTCTACTGAAGACGATCTAAAGGATCTTGAACAGGTTGCATGCCCTAGCGCTGGCGCATGTGGTGGTCAGTTTACCGCTAATACTATGGCATGTGTTTCTGAGGTAATGGGTTTAGCTCTTCCTTATTCTTCAGGAGCTCCAGCACCTTATGAAGATCGCGATAAATATGCTTATGAGTCTGGTAAACAAATTATGAATTTAATTGAAAAAAATATCAGACCAAGAGATATCGTTACAAGGAAATCTCTTGAAAATGCCGCTACTATTGTTGCTGCAACTGGAGGGTCAACAAATGCAGGTTTACATTTGCCTGCAATTGCTCATGAGTGCGGAATTAAATTTTCTTTAGATGATGTTGTGGAAATTTTTAAAAGAACACCTTACATAGCAGATTTAAAACCAGGCGGACAATATGTAGCCAAAGATGTTTATGAAGCAGGTGGTGTTCCTATTATCATTAAAACTCTTTTTGACGGAGGTTTTATTCATGGTGACTGTATGACCGTTACTGGAAAGACTATAGAAGAAAATCTTAAAGATGTTGAGTTTAATGAAAATCAAAAAGTTATTAGACCTTACAACAAACCCCTAAGCCCAACAGGTGGTGTTGTTGGATTAAAAGGTAATCTTGCTCCAGACGGAGCGATTGTAAAAGTTGCTGGATTAGAAAATACTTTTTTTGAAGGATATGCAAGGTGCTTTGATTGCGAGGAAGATGCCTTTGAGTGTGTATCTAAAAAAGGTTATGAAAATGGAGAGGTAATAGTTATTCGTTATGAGGGTCCTAAAGGTGGCCCAGGTATGAGAGAAATGCTTTCAACTACTGCAGCTCTCTCGGGTCAGGATGTTGGCGGAAAAGTTGCGCTAATTACTGACGGAAGATTTAGCGGAGGAACAAGAGGATTATGTGTTGGGCATGTTGGACCTGAAGCGGCAACAGGTGGTCCAATTGCTTTAATAAAGGATGGGGATAAAATAACAATTGATGGTGAAAAAGGTATTCTTAACGTAGATTTATCAGATGAAGAATTAGAAGAAAGAAGAAAACTTTGGAAGCCAAGAGGTACAGATTATAATAGCGGAACATTATGGAAATATTCTCAAACAGTTGGTTCTGCTCAAAATGGAGCTATAACGCATCCTGGAGCTGAAAAAGAAACTCATATATACGCTGATATATAAATTATAAAAGCTCTATAATTATTGGAACATGATCAGAAGGTTTTTCCTTATCTCTTACTGATTTATCTATGTAGACATTATTCATTTTATCACTTGCTTGAGGCGATGTTAAAATATGATCAATTCTTACACCATTATTTCTTTGCCAGGCACCTCTTTGATAGTCCCAGAAAGTATAATTCTCAGCATCTTGATTGAATTGTCGAAAAGAGTCTGTAAAACCTAATGATAATATTTCTCTATATGCTTTTCTGGTTTCCATTTTAAAAAGTGCGTCATCTTTCCAATCCTCAGGGCTATATGTATCAATATCGTCTGGTATCACATTAAAATCACCAAGCACAATAAAAATCTCTTCATTTAAAAGTGTTTCAGATAAATGATTTTTTAGTTTATTCATCCAATTTAATTTGTACTCATATTTTGGTCCTGGAGCAGGATTTCCATTAGGAAGATATATATTTGAAATTCTAATCATTCCTAAATCTGAAGAGTGAACTGTCTCTATATACCTTGCCTGATCGTCATCATAATTAGGGATTCCCTGAAAAGTCTCCTCTACTAAAAATTTAGATAATGTAGCAACACCATTATAGCTTTTTTGGCCATGAATCTTTACATTGTAACCAATTTCCTCAAATGGACTTAGAGGAAAGTCATTGTCCACCACCTTTGTTTCCTGTAAACATAAAACATCTGGTTTTTCTAATTTAATCCAGTCAAGTATATTGCCAATTCTTGACCTTACAGAGTTTACATTCCAGCTTGCAATTTTCACGATATTTACAATGAAAAAGATGTACCACACCCGCATTCGGATGTTGCATTTGGATTTTTTATTTCAAAGGATTGACCAATTAGATCATTTTTATAATGAATAATAGATCCTTGAATATAAGGAATTGAAACTTCATCAATAATAACTTTAGCACCATGTTCTTCGATAATAATATCTCCTTGTTCAGAACTGTCGACAAGATCGAATTTATATGAAAAACCAGCACAACCTCCGCCAAGCACTGAAATTTTTAACATCAAATCTTTCTTTTCAGAAATAATAATATTGTTAATTTTTTCTGCTGCTTGTTTACTTATTGATATATCGCTTATTTGTGACATTAATTTCCAGGTAAACTACCTGCTCCTAAACGACCAAGATTACCAAATAATTGTTGGAGAACAGTAAGCTCTCTTCCTCTAGTAGGCGTGGTTCTATCAACATAAGATATAATCTTTCCTTCTTCTAATCCATAATATTTTAAATTATTTACTTTATTATTATCACCAAAGGATATAGCTAAAACTCTTCTATCTGTTACGGTAGGGTGGTAAAAAGCTACTGTTTCTGCTTTGCTGTATATATAATACCATGTTGAAGAGTCTATTGCTGAAGTGGTTGATGGCGATCCTAAGATATCCATCACATCATTTGAAATAGTTTCATTAACTTTTATTTGATCCAAAAGCTTCTCATCAAATACATATCCTCTATTTTCTACAATAGGTGAGCATGATGTTGTTAATAAAATCAACATAACAAATAAATATTTTTTAATTACATATTTCATTAAATAAAGTTACCATTAAATTATAATAAATAACAGAGATGATGGTTTCTGTTATATTTGTCAATCTTAGTGATAAAAATGTTTAAAAAAATAATTTCGTATTTAAAAAATTTTTATAATCCTGTTCCAGATTATTTATCACCCCATGGTGCTTTATATAAAAGAATACTCAATTCATCCTATGAAAGGTATTTCTACAAAAAACTTATGGTGCCAGACACTCTTGATGGGAGATTTGATTTAATAATTCTTCATATTTTTGTTATTTTAAAAGTTTATAAAAACTCCAGTGAACAGAATAAAAATTTTACACAAAAGTTATTTGATATATTTATGCTTGAAGTAGAATCATCATACAGAGAAATGGGAATAAGCGATCAGTCGTTTAGTAAAAAAATGAAAGTTGTAATTGAATCTTTTTATGGAAGAACAAAAATGTATGACTTAAATTATGATAATGAGAGTGAATTTATAAATTGTCTCCTTCGTAATATTTGGTCTAATGACAGCTCTTACATGGTTTCTGCTAGAGAATTATATGATTTTGTCGTTTTAAAAGTTAATAAATATAAAAATAAATCAATAAATGAAGTTTTAGAACTTTCTTCAGATGGTTTTTAGTTTTGAGGTATTAGTTTGGAAAAAATAATTTCTATAGATGCAATGGGCGGGGATAACGGTATAGATGTTACCATTGAGGGTGCTTGCTTAGCTATGAAAAGGCAAAAAGAGTTATCTGTTATTTTTTTTGGGAATGAGAGGTTAATTATAGAAAAGCTTAAAAATATTGAATATTCGAAAGATAAAATAGAGGTTATTCATTGTGATAAGGTCGTTGAAATGGATACTAAGCCAATTGATGCAATTAGAAGGGTTGGAAAAGAGTCTTCTATGTGGGGTTGTATAAATGCTATTTCGGAAGGTAAAGCGGATATAGCTATTTCAGCAGGAAATACTGGTGCATTAATGGGTTTATCTACAATAATTTTAAGAACTATTGATGGCATTGAGAGGGCTGCAATTTCAAGTTTATGGCCAAATAAAACCAGTCATTCTGTTGTACTCGATCTGGGTGCAAATGTTGAAGTAACTTCGGATCAATTGGTGCAATTTGGTATTCTTGGATATTCCTATGCAAAGAGTGTTTTTAGTAAAAATGATCCAACAATCGGATTACTAAATATTGGACATGAAGAAATGAAGGGAACAGAGATCATACAAGACGCCTCTCTAAAAATGAAAGAACTTTTTTCTAGAGATTATATTGGTTATGTTGAAGGAGATAATCTTTCTTTGGGTAAGTCTGATGTTGTTGTAACTGATGGTTTTACAGGTAATATTGCTCTAAAAACAGCTGAAGGAACTGCTAGATTAATTGGTCATTTTATTTCAGATGTTTTTGGAGGTTCAACAATGGGAAAGTTAGGATATTTAATAGGTAAGAGTGCATTTAGAGCTTTAAAAGATAAAATGGATCCAAGAGAATTAAATGGAGGTGTGTTTCTAGGTTTAAATGGTCTTGTTGTTAAAAGTCATGGAGGTACTGATATTCTTGGGTTTTCAAAAGCAATTGAATTTAGTACAAAGCTATCTCAAAATGATATTTCAAGTGAAATTAAAAAACTTATAGCTAAGAAAAAAGATTATGAATCAAAAGACTAAATTATATCAATCCGTTGTTACTGGTGTTGGTGCTTCTCTTCCAAAAACAATTGTTACAAATAAAGATTTAACAAAAAGAGTTGATACATCTGAAGAATGGATAGTTGAACGAACAGGAATTCAAGAAAGAAGAATAGCATCAGACGATGAAACAACATCATCCCTTGGTGCTGAAGCTGCAAAATTTGCATTAAAAAATGCAAAACTAGAAAATACAGATATTGATATGATTATATTAGCTACTGCTACACCTGATAATACTTTTCCAGCATCAGCAACTGTTATTCAATCATCGTTAGGAATAGAGAAGTGTTATGCCTATGATATGCAAGCAGTGTGCTCAGGTTTTGTTTTTGCTTTAGAAGCAGCTGATAATGCAATAAAAACAGGCAAAGTTAAAAATGCACTTGTTATTGGTTCTGAGACTTTTAGTAGAATTTTAGACTGGAATGATAGAGGTACCTGCGTTTTATTTGGTGACGGTGCTGGAGCTGTTGTTTTATCTTCCTACGAAGGAAGTGATAGAGGTATTTTGAGCAATCATTTGCACTCTGATGGAAGGTATGGTGATTTATTGTATGTTGATGGTGGTCCTTCTACAACAACTAATGTTGGTTATCTAAGGATGGATGGTCAAGGAGTTTTTAAACATGCTGTTAAAAATATATCATCTGTTATAGAAGAGGCTTTGGATTATAATAATTTAAAAGTCGAAGATATCGATTGGTTTGTGCCTCATCAAGCAAATATAAGAATACTTGAGTCTGTGGCAAAAAAAGTTGGACTTAATGAAGATAAAATAATAGTTACAGTTCAAAAACATGCCAATACATCTGCCGCCTCAATTCCTCTCGCTTTATTTGATGCAGTTCAAGAGGGTAAAATTAAGAAAGGCGACTTGGTTTTACTTGAAGCTATGGGAGGTGGCTTTAGTTGGGGTTCTACTTTAATTAGATGGTAGAAGCCCTTGATTATTTTATTAAAAAAGAGTTTTATATAGTATAGGGAATTTAAAAATGAACAAAACTTTAACCAGAGCAGATTTATCAGAAGCTATTTATTCAAAAGTAGGAATTTCTAAAGTTGAGTCATCTGATATTGTTGATCAAATTTTCGAAGAGATGATTTTAGAATTAATTGACGGTAAAAGCGTTAAATTATCTTCCTTCGGAAGTTTTATGGTTAGAGATAAAAAACAAAGAATTGGTCGAAATCCTAAAACAAAAGAGGAAGCAGTAATTGATGCGAGAAGAGTTGTTGTTTTTAGAGCGAGTAAAGAACTTAAAAACAAGGTCGTCAATGATTAAAAAAAAATACTAAATGGTAAAAAAAAGTCCTGATGCATACAGAACAATAGGAGAGGCTTCTAAAGAAATAGGAGTTCCAACTTATGTTTTACGCTTTTGGGAAACTAAATTTAAGCAAGTTAAGCTTATTAAGAGGCCTGGTGGTAGAAGATTTTACAAACCTGAAGATATTAGGCTTTTATTAAAAATTAAAAATTTCTTAAAAAATGATGGATTAAGTATTAAGCAAGCAAACGAAAAACTCGATACTGATATCAATAATGCTAAATCTAACATCGATACAAATACAAATCGAGAATATGAAGAAAAACCTAATTTTAAAAATAAAGATGAGATCCTTAACAGGCTAAATAATATTCTTGAAGTTCTTTCAAAATAAAATTTATCTAGACAAGTTTATTTCATAGGATAATATTTTATTTGGTTTTTTTAAAGACTCGGGTAACGTTTAAAAATAATAAAAATAAAGAGGGGAATGTGAATAAAATTTTAGAAGCTGGATGGAATTTTGTTGAGGGTTTTTTAAATGATAATTATACCGAAAATGACTCATACAAAGATGAAAACTTTGGCGCAGAATTCTCTGTAGACCATGTTTTAAATTCAGATAAGGATAATAGTTAATTTAGTTATTAGTATAACTACAAATTACTTCTAGTTCTTCAAAGCCTATTGAGTCAAAATTAGGGGTTGAAAAACTACTTTCACCATATTTCTCTTTTATAATAATTTCGCCTTCAGACATTTTTTCACTATAAATAATAATTTCAGACGCACTAGTTCTAAATCTTCTACAGTCAGTTTGTTTATATACTTTTTTCGATAAAAATTTATCTGAAATAAGATTATTACTTTGCGGCTCTTTGTAGTCGGTAAGTATCCAGTAATAGACATATTTATCATCTGAACTTGTATCGTCTAAATTAATAAAATGATAACCAGCTTCAGTTTCTCCATATAATGACCATTCTGCGAAGGCTGCTTTGTTGATGAATAAAAATATAGAAAAGATAAAAAGTGATAAAATTAATTTCATTACTTAAATTTAAATAATAAGATTTTAATTGTCTATTAAGAGTTATTCTCTTTTGAATTTAATTTATATATTATTTGAAAATGAAAGAAAAAAATAAGTTCTGGAAATATAAAACTTTAAAACAAATGACTGATCATGAATGGGAGTCGTTATGTGATGGTTGTGGAAAATGTTGTCTTCATAAATTAGAGGATATTGAGACGGGAGAGATTTCAATTTCAAATGTTAGCTGTATGTATTTAGATCAAAATACTTGCGCATGTACCGATTATAAAAATCGTCAAAAAAATGTAAGTGATTGTATAAAATTATCTCCTGAAAACATTGAAGATTTAAGTTGGTTGCCTGATACATGCTCATATAGACTGGTATTTAATAATGATGATTTACCAGTGTGGCATCATTTAATTACTGGTAATAAAAATACAATTCATGAGGAAGGTATGTCGGTAAAAAATTATTCAGTTAATGAAAAAGACATAAAAGATGTTAATGAATATATTCTTGATTGGTTTAATAATAATGGTAGTCTTTTTTGATCTAAATTTTACTTAAGAGGTTTTTCATGGTTGTAACAATAAAAAAAATATTATTAACATTAATTTTTTTAACTCAAACAATGGGGAATGTGATGGCGGGCGATCTATCTGCAAATGATAAATTTGAAATTATCGATGTAATGAATAACTATGCAAAAGGAATTGATACCAAAAACTATAATCTTTTTAGATCAATTTTTGATGACAATGTAGAGGTTAACATTATTTATGATCCAAGTTTTAGATCTGGCGAGCCAGTTTCTTTTGATGGAATAGATTCTTGGGTTGAATATGTTGAACAGGCTATTAGTGAATATAGAAGTACGCAGCACATGCTCGGTAATCCATTAATTAAGTTTGAAAACGGTGTTGCAAAGGCAAGAACAGATCTTCAGGCTACGCATTACTATAAAAATAAAGATAATGAAAAAACTACTTTATGGGGGTACTACGATACTCATATGGTCAATAAAGACGGTTCATGGAAAATTATCAAACATACTTTGACAAGTATTGGTTCAAATTAAAGTTTTAAAAAATTAAATCATATGATCCAAATAAAGGACATTACAGAAAAATTTTATACTAGTATTTCTAATGGAGAGATTGAAGTAATTGATAGTTTGCTAAGTAATGAGTTTGAGTTAATTGTCCCAATGGAAAATGGGGTATTATCTGGTCATTATAAAGGAAAAAAAAGATTTATGGAGGATGTTCTTCCTCTTGTTTTTTCTTGCGTAAATCCTGAGGAAATAGTCTTTTGTAAAGATTTTAAAATTATAAATTCTTTCAATGATACAGTAATCGCTATGACACAAAATGATGGAATTGCCCTGAGTGGCAAACCTTATAATCAGGTATATTTACATATAATAACTATAGAGGAAGGAAAAATTATTCGTCTAATTGAGGCTTTTGATAGCTCATTAGCAAATGACTCTTTATGGGGCGATAGTAAAAGATTAATTCCTGATAAAAATTTTTCACTAAAAAACTTCTCCTAAACTGATTTACGTTTTTCAGTATTTTTTAAATATTTGTAATATATTTTTGGTATTGCCCATTTTTCGAGAGCATGTTTTTTATCTCTTCCCAATTTTTTTACTTCATAAAATAAAAAACGTTTTGTTTTTACAATATTCCAGTCACCCCTTTTAAAATTTTTACCTGTCCTAGGGTTTGGTCTCTTGGGGTATTCTTTCATTGATTTAAATTAACTTAAATATCTGAAACATTAAATAAGCTTATTTAGAAATTTACATAAAGCATTATAATTGCGATGGCTGGACCAAAAAGAAAAAAAAGAACTCCTAAAATCCACTTAAGATCGTTTTGCATTTAACTCTCCATTATTATTTTTATTTTTATAAGAATTATGACTGATGATATCCTTATTTGTTAGGTAAATAAATTTTTATTTTGTCATCTTGGTGGCTTATCGATATTTATTTACTAATTTCTAATTTTTAAAAGGTGTAAATATGAATGATTTTATTTTGTACGGCCAATGGGTTGTAGTTGTTATTAGTTTATTAGGAGTAGCTCTTGTAAGCTCAACTAAGCATAATACACGTCTAAGTGGATATATTGTTACAGCACTAGGACGTTTATCGGGTGCAGTCCTATTCATTTTTTTAGATTTATATGCATTTGTATTAGTAAATATTATTCATACTGTTATAGGTCTAAGAGGTTATTACCTTAATAAGAAAGAGGATTTAGCATAGTAACTGATGAATAATAGAAAGCAAAAGTTATTACATTTTATCAGAAACCATCAAGAAAACTTAAATAAAATTTTGGATGGATCTGTAATTACACCTAATAAGAAAGCTTTTATAAAAGAAAGAATTTTTTCTTTGAAAAAAGCCATTGAGAGGTATAAACGCTTTTAAAAAATATACTTCAATCCTTTAAAATACTTTTTTTTATAATATATTGTTCATGTCGGAGCGTGGCGCAGCCTGGTAGCGCACTTCGCTGGGGGTGAAGGGGTCGGAGGTTCGAATCCTCTCGCTCCGACCATTTTAAATGCTAGAAAATAGCTATTCTAAAAAATTATTTTTTTCATAATCATCTAATGTAGTAGTTTTAAATATTTTAAAATATTTTAACAAAAGCTTGTTTAATTTTTTTTTCTATTATCAAATAATAGGATGGAACAATTATTAAAAAAATCCTTTTTAAATTTTAGTGAAAATTGGGCTGCGTATCTAGAAAATTGCGAAAAAATAAACGAGAAAGGTAAAAAAATCTACTCAAACGATGGGGATCATGAGGCTCATAAAATTTTTATTAATGATCTTCCTAAATATTTTAAAAATATTTTAGATGAAAAGAAATATTATATAAAGTCTTCTCTAGGAGAGGGAAACGTTGCCTTCATTCCGTGGCTTTGCATTATGCATAGAGATGTTACTATCTCAGCTAGAGAAGGTTTTTATATTGCGTATCTGTTTTCCAGGAATTCAAAAAAGCTTTATTTATCAATTGGACTTGGGGCAACTCAATTCAGTGATCTTTATGGAAAGAGTTTGAATAAATGTATTCCAAAAATTGATGAGGCAAAAATTAAATTTACAAAAGTTTTCCAAGAATATGGGCCTAATAATAATGATAGAATAGATCTTTTCGATGCATCTGATAAGGAGTTCATTATTAAAGAATTTAAATCAAGTACAAAATTTAAGGTTGCAGCATATGAGGCAGGGACATGTTTTACTAAATCATATAATTTGGATGAAAATTCATTAAAAGAGGTTAATCTAGAAAATGACTTCAAAGAATATATAAAAGCTTATGAAAAAATTATAAACGCGAACGGTATTTCTTTTGTTGAAGAATTAGCCGAGTCTGTTTTTGATGTTGATAAACTAAAGCAATTAGATAATTTTAATTATGAAATACCCTCTTTTGATCCACCAAGAATGGAAAGAATAGAGAAAGATTATAACCCAAAAATAAATAAATTTAACAAAGCCAGTAATCATCCACAAAAACCATCAAAAAAAGTTGGAGATGCCGGAGAAAAGCATGTTTATAAGCGAGAGTATAATTACTTAAAAGATATCGGAAGACGAGATCTTGCAGAAAAAATTGTAAAACAATATGAGGATAAATCCTCTTATCCAGGATATGATATTCAATCTTTTGATGAAAATGGTAATAAAATCTTTATTGAGGTAAAGTCCACAAAAAGTAAGAAAAAAGATTTTTTTGAAATAAGCGATAATGAAATTAACGCAGCCAAATATTACAAAGATCAATTCTATATTTATCAAGTTGTTAACGCTCTTGTAGATCCAAAAATTGATGCAAGGATTAAAAATCCAATATCTTATATTGATCAAGACAGAATTCTTTTAGATCCATGGATTTACAAAATGAAGATAAGATAAACCTCACTCCGAACACATTTTATTCATTAACAAAACCTTTAAAAAATCCTAGATAATCAATAAATTTTTCACTGACGCCTTCTTTTCTTAAATGATCTTTTGATACAGGTAAGCCTAAAGGCTCAAATTCAGGGTTATCAATTACTAGTTTTGGAAAATTATGATTAACTATTGCGGCTCTGCCAATTGCAACAAAATCTACACCAGAGTTAATAACTTTTTGAACATCCTGACCTGTACGAATATTTCCAGCAACAGTAAGCATAACATCTTTAAAATCTAATTCTGTGAAATGTTCTAGTAATGTTTTTTTATTTCGATCATCGTTGTTTTTTTCACTAGCAGGATACTTAAATGAGTCCCACAAAGAAATATCTAAAAAATCTATTTTATTTGTCTCAATCAATTGTTTACAAACTATCTTGATCTCCTCAAGATCCATTCCAAATCTCTCTGGTGAAAGCCTAACTCCTAAAAGAAAACTTTTTCCACATTCATTTCTTATACCATCAATAATTTCAAAAATTATTTTGGATCTATTTTCTAACGATCCTCCATATTCATCTTTTCTCTTATTAATTGATGAACTTAAAAATTGGCACAATATATAACCATGAGCACCATGGATTTCTACACCATCATATCCAGACTTTTTAGCTCTAACAGCAGCAGATATAAAATCATCCCTGAGTTTCTTTACTTCATCTAAAGTCAAAGCTCTTGAGTTAGTCTCATCATCGGAGGAGGGGCAAACTGGTCTTTCGCCGATAATATCTTCAGGTGATCTCATTCCGGCATGATGTAGTTGTGCAACTGCTAAACTGTTATAAGATTTAATATTTTCAGTTAATCTTTTTAAACCATTAATATGAATATCATCAAAAATTCCTAACTGACCTGGAAAACCTTTTCCTACTTCTTGTACATGCGATGCGCAAGACATTGTCATACCAAAATCACCCTTAGCTCTCATTAAAAGCCAATTAAATTCATCATCAGATAAGCAACCATCCTCAAAACTTTGAGTATTTGTTAAAGGGGCTAGCATAAAAGGATTTTTCATTGAAATACCACAAGGGAATTTGACTGTTTCATTTAATTTTTTCATAATTTTACCTAAGAATTTTTGAACTTTATGAGTTTACATTATTTTAAAAAAATATAATAATTAATTTAATCGTGATTTGATCCTATTGCCGCGATTTAAAAGAAGGCGCTAAAACGGAAATTTTTCCCAGGATTTTACATTGTTGATAGGAGTTTTTTATGAAAACTTTTTATGTTAACGCGCGTTATCTAATTGTTCCGTTGATGACGATTGCTACTATTTTTGGAATATTTTTAGGAAATAACTTTGTATGGTTAGGAGTTATTCTCTTTGGGTTTAATACAATAATTGATACTTTAACGAAAGATATTCATCTCAGAGCTGACTTTGATGAAGATGGAAATTCATTTGGTATTAAGAAATTTCAATACGCAGTAATGTATTTAATGCTTCCGACCTTTATTGTTTTACAAATTATCTTGGCTTGGAGGCTTTTTCATTACACTTCAGCATATCCGATTGAGGTACTATCTTTATTTGGCATCACTTATCAGAGTGGAATATCTGGTATTAATCTAATTGGAGCAACATTATCTGCAGGTCTTTGGGCTGGATTAGGTATCATATATGGTCATGAATTATCTCATAATAGAAAGGAAGGTTTTTTTATTTCAAGATTAATTATGTCGCTTAGTGGAGCATCTCATTTTACATATGCTCATGTTTATAATCATCACCTAGATTTAGGTCACGAGGATGATCCTGCAACCGCTCCTAGGGGTAGAAATGTATATCATCACGCATGGTTATCACATGTTGGTCAGTCAAAATACTCTTTTGATCTTGAGAGAGATAAATTAAAAAAACAAAGAAAATCATTTTTTAGTTTAAGTAATAAATGGATAATAGGTTACCTTTATAGTCTTCCATCAATAATTATTTTTGTTTGGGCAGGGGGTGTTATTGGAATATTGTCATTACTTGTTGTTTGGGTAATTTCTAACTTTCTCTTAGAGGCTCTTAACTTTATGGGTCATTATGGTTTAATTCGTGAACACGGTAAACCAGTTGAACATAGACACTCTTGGGATAATGATAATGTTTTTACAAGCTGGTTTTTCATAGAAATTGGTAGACAAGGTGATCATCATGTTAGAGGAGAGACTTATTTCTGGGAGCTTGATGACGTTGATGCTCCTAATTATGGAATAGGTTATTTTTCATTATTTGTTTTAACTCTAATTCCTCCATTATTTAGAAAGTTTACAAAAGAACTTCTTGAAGACTGGGATCGAAATAAAGCAACAGATTCTGAAAGAAAAATAGCTCATCAAATTGGTAATCTATAATTTTTAAAAATTTCGATCATAATTATGTTTAATTTATTTAAGAAAAAAGCAAAGTTTTATTCCGCTAAAATTCTAAATAACGATAAAGAATTTAAAGTTAGTAAAGGAAAAAACCTTCTTGCGGCAGCATTAGATGATGGTATTAATTGGCCACACAAATGCAGAGTAGGGAGTTGTGGTTCCTGTAAATATAAATTGATAAAAGGAAAGATTTCTCCTGATATTGATTTTGGATATGTTCTAAGCTTTGATGAATTAAACGATGGTTATGCATTAGCTTGTCAATCTTCACTTAAGTCTGATGTAGAAGTTGAGATTGAACTAAAAAAATAGGAGAAAAAAATGAAAAGTATTAAAGCAATTCTTATTATGTCTATTTGGACAATTTTTGCATTAATTATTCTTTATTTGTTTGATGCACATATTAATTATCGTCAAATTCAGTGGTCTATTGGTATTGCCTTAGCATTATTAATTGTCCATATGGTTAATATGGTTATTTATTTTAATATTACAGGTAAAGAGCCATACAAATGGTTTAAAAATTCTTAAATCTTTAAAATAGGGCGATTAATATCGCCCTATTTTTATATATACCTTGAAGATACTGTTCTTAATCTATTAAAAATGAACATTGAGAATAATAATAATCCTAATATCATGCTTATCCACATTCCCTCTGCTCCAAGAGGATTCGTTAAACCGTAATTTGTAAGGAAATATCCAAATGGAATTGCAAAAATCCAATAGGATATTATTAAGAAAACCATAGGGGCAAAAGTGTCTTTATACCCCCTCAGAGCTCCCAGGCTTCCCATTCCTATACCATCAGGAATTTGAAAAATTGCTGCATAAAACAATAGAGACACTGCTACACCCAAAACCTCTAGATCTCCTGAGTAAACAGATGCAAATTTATCTCTAAATAGTAATAACATAGTCATATTAATTAGTGCGCCGATAAAGCATAACGTTACACCAGTATAAGAAGAAAATTTTGCGTCAGTAAATCTGTTTTCACCAATAAGATTTCCAATTCTAGTTGATCCAGCTAAACCAATTGCTAGTGGTAGCATAAAGACAATACTAGCAATATTTAAAGCAATGGCATGGCCTGACAAAACTTTATCGCCAAGTTGACCTATAATAATTGCAGCACCTGAAAACATACTCATTTCAGCAAATATTCCAATACCAATTGGAATTCCTAATTTTAGAATTTCTTTAGTTACTTTCAACGAAGGACCATCAAATTCTTTTAAAAGTTTTGTTTTTTTGTAGAGCTTATTAGATAATACTATTTTAAGTATTAGAAAAAACATGGTCATTGAAATTATAGATGTTGCATAACCACATCCCACGCTACCCATTTCAGGAACTCCAAAATAACCAAAGGCAAAAATTATATCTAATGGAATATTAATTAGTGCTCCAAAAAGTACTACGTAAAATACAGGAAGCGTTAATGTCATCCCCTCACTGTAAGAACTTAAAAATCTAAACATTATATAAAAAAACATTCCAACTGATACAGCCTGAAGATAGTTACTTGAAATTATTAAAATTTCTTCATCAAGAGGAAAATAAGGAAGGACTTTACTAAAAAAAATAAAAATAAAGAAAACCAAAAAAGCATTCATTATAGCTACCCAAAAAATTTGTCTCATTTTTTGTCCAATTTTTTGGAATTCTCTGGAACCAAATAATTGGGCAACTATTGGAGTAATTGCAAACATTATTCCCTGAAAAAGCATGTAAATAGGAAAGGTAAAGGCATTTGCTAAAACAAGACCAGCCAATTCTTTTGAGTCATATTGTCCTGATACAATTGTATCAGTGGTATGCATTATCATATAAGATAGTTGAGAACCAAAAATTGGGATTCCAATTTTTAAAAAATGTTTTGACTCTGTGATAAATTTTTTCATTAAATCTTTTATCATATTAAAAGTTTAGATTTGAATTAATTTTATATAATATTATTATAAGATAAATAAGGGAGGGATTTTTAATGTTGCTTAGAGGTATTTTACTGTTTCTTTTGTTATCATCAGTGTTTGCAATGTTAAATGCTGTATATAAATGGTTTGGTTTTCTCCAGGCTTACTAAAATTTGTTTCTTGAATTTTTATAATTAATAGATAAAATTTTTATTATGAACAAATCTGAGAGAATCCTTAAATCGGAGTCAGCAAGGCTCAGAAGGGCAAAGATAAGGGATATTGTTAATAATAGAATTACTAACCTATATTCAAAATTGCATAGACTCCGAATTAAAAGAAAAAAAATAAAAAGTTAAGATTTAAAATAATTTATTTATTTTAATTTTAACAAATGTTTTATAATTTCGATAGTTATAAACTATTATCAAACTTTAATAATTACTTATAACACTTTTACGACTCATATTAGTTTTTAATATAAATTTTTAATGATCTAAAGGAGGAAGAAAAGTGATTGATATTATTTTACTTACATTGTTATTTTATTTTATTCAGCTCCCACTTCCAATGATTTTGGGCTTAAAGGAAGTTCCATTATCATATAATTTGTCGAGCAGGGATGAAGAGGTAAAAAGACCTGTTGTATCAGAAAGGGGAATAAGGGCTCTCAAAAATCTAAAAGAAAGCTTATTTATTTTTATACCAGTTTCCATATTGAGCATTATTTCTAATGTCGATGTAGTTATGGCAGCAACAGTATGGTTGGTTTTAAGGGTTATTTATTGTGTTTTATATTATTTAGGCATTTCTTACCTTAGAACAATTGTTTGGTTTTTATCAGTAATATGTTTATTTGATATGGCTATTCGAATATTTAAGCATGCGGTATAGTTAATAAATGAGAAATTTTCTATTAATTATAGTTCTTATTTTTATTCCTCTATCTGTTTATGCAAAAGATAATCAAGCGGTTTGGTCAAAAAACGAGGAAACTGATACAAAAAACTGTCAACTTGCGATAGAGCAAGGTAGGGCAGTTAGTGTAAAAACCTCTAAATCATTAGAAAGAACAGCTTATCTATATAACGGTAATTTTTATATGCTAACTGATTACAATGAAATGATTATTTGTTTCAAATATTCTCAAAAGGAAATAAAAATTAAATAGATATAAAAAAAAGGGCTTAAAATTAATTAAGCCCTTTTCTTTACTATTAAGTATTGAAACTATGCGTTTGAATCTCTCGATGCAGCAACAAAAATTACAAGACCAAATAATATTTTATTAACAAAATCAGCTAAGTTATAAACAAGGTTTAGGCTATTAGCATCAACTCCGCCACCTAAATAACCAAGATAGTATCCAACTGGATAAATTACCCAACCAACTGTTAAAATCCATTTCATTGCAGAAAATGCTGTTTGAGAAGCAACATTGCCACTAGCAGCATTTATTTTAGAAGTTTCACCTGCAAAGATTTCATAAATTATATATAACCAAGCAGCACAACCAATTACAAAGGCAGGAAGAACAGGTGCAAGACCAGCTTCACCAAGGTAACCAGCAATAAGCATTACAAGTGAACTAATTAATAATTTAAAAAATACTCCACCCCTCACTGTTGTTACAGCTGCAAGGATTAAATAAAACTCTACAACTTGAAGAGGAACAGTTAATAACCAATCAACATATCTATATACTGTTGGTGATGTTCCTGTTTCTATCCACATTCCTCTCATATATAAGTAATGCCAGAATGCTATACCTGTTACCAAACCAGCAACAGTTAATGATGTTTTCCATTTGCCGTTAACAGAACTTCTTTCCAAAAAGAAAAAAGCTGTAGCAGCTAACATTGCTGCAGAAACCAGCCAAAAGGAAATACCGACATAATCGGTAGAAGCTAAATTGTACATATTTGTACCTCCCTCTTTATATTTAATTAAAACCTTATAAATTTAAAAACAAATATCAAGGAAAAAATGTAAAAAAAGATACCTTATTTTTTTGACTTATTTATTTTAATTAATAAATTTAATTTATTAGGCGTAAATAATTTAGGACAAATTAAAAAAATGTTAAAATTAATTGAAAAAATTCTTTTAACTATTTTCATTTTATCACTAACGATTGTGGTATTTAAAATTGTTATTTATGATTTTGTAATTAAAGCATTTATAAATTAGGATTTATATATAACTATATGATAAAAAAGATTTTTTATTCTATTTTTCCTTTAATTATTTTAATTTTTTTTCTTTTACTAATCTTCTATTTTTCTAAAAATTTTAGTTAAGTGTGTATTGATTAATCAAATCAATATCAATTATTTCAAGCGTTTTTATGTTAGTTGACTCAGCAATTATTGGTGGTGCCATTCCTGAGTTATAAGCTTCAAGCCACCTATTAGCACATAAACACCATTTTTGCCCTGGTAAAAGACCTGGAAAGTCATATTGTGGCATTGGTGTTGATAAATCATTTCCAACGCTTTTTGAGAAAACTAAGAATTCCTCAGTAAGTATTACGCAAACAGTATGTATGCCTCTATCATTATCACCAGTATCACAGCATCCATTCCTATAAAAACCTGTAAGTGGATCAAATGAACAAGGTTCTATTGGCATATTTCTTATATTCAGTTGTTTTTCTTTGGACATCTATTTCTCTAACTCAAACACATATATAGCATTACCATTTTCAGGTTGATAAATATCAGGGCTTATCGTCGCAGTTAGAGCCCTAAAAACTCCCATTCCAGAAGTAACTGCAATATATTGTTTTTTTCCTACGGCATAAGTAATAGGAAATCCATGTAGGGCCGAACCAAGTCTCGTCTCCCACAATAATTCACCTGTTTTGGAGTTAAAGGCTTTAAAATATCTATCGAGATCGCCTATAAAAGTTAAACCTCCAGCAGTTGATAGAGATGAGGTTAAAAACATTGCTTCTTGTTCGTGCGTCCAATTTATAGACATTTTATCGACATCAACAGAAATTAATTTTCCTATTTTACCATTCGCACTAGGTAATGCATAAGATTTAGAGTCTGCTCCAAAGCCTCCAGATCCCTCAATCCTTTCAACC
>QCGV01000009.1 GCA_003278145.1 OCS116 cluster bacterium AG-390-A19 | reverse complement strand
TGGAACTATCATTGATGGCACTGGAGAAGAAAGATTCTCAGCAGATATAGCTATAAAGGATGGAAAAATTTCTAAAATTGGAGAAATTCTTGATACTTGTGTTAGAGAAATTGATGCTAAAGGTAAGCTAGTTACTCCAGGCTGGGTTGATGTTCATACTCATTACGATGGACAAGCAACTTGGGATCCAATTTTAGCACCATCAAGTTGGCATGGTGTAACAACTGTAGTCATGGGTAATTGTGGAGTAGGTTTCGCTCCCGTAAAGGAGAAGGATAGAGATTTTCTTATTGAATTAATGGAAGGTGTCGAGGATATCCCTGGCGCTGCTTTATCGGAAGGTATTGACTGGAACTGGGAGAGTTTTCCCGAATACCTAGATGCTTTAGAGTCTTTCCCTCGAGCAATAGATGTAGCCACTCAAGTACCACATGGTGCTATTAGGGCATATGTTATGGGTGAACGTTGTAATTCTGATTACGCGCCAACAAAAGATGAAGTTAATCATATGGCAGACCTAGTTAGAGAGGGTGTTGAGGCTGGTGCATTAGGTTTTTCGAGCTCAAAGACCTTATTACATAAAGATATCAATGGCGAATATATGCCAGGTACTTTTTCAGGTAATGAAGAAATGTTGGCGCTTGGATTAGGTATGAAGGGTTTAAATAATTCAGTCTTTGAGCTGGTATCCGATCATCTTGGAGAAGATGAAGAGTGGGAGTGGGTAAAAGATTTCCAAAAACAAACAGGTTTGACTGTGACATTAATTGCAACTACAGCTCCAGCTTACAAAAATAATAAAATGTACAATCTAGCTGAGCAAGCACGTCTTGAAGGTCATGAAATAAGACCTCAGGCGGCTGGTAGACCAACTGGTGTATTACACGGTCTTCAATCAAGTTTTCACGCTTTTGTAGGTCATCCAACATGGAAGAAAGAGCTTGCATCTCTTGGCCATGAAGAATTAGTTAATAAATTACTTGATCCAGAAATAAAAAAGAAAATTCTCTCTGAGGAAACCACTATTAAAAATGAATTAATGCAGGATTTACCTTCCTTAATGGGGCAGGTCTTTCCACTTGGTGAAAATCCTAATTACGAACCGGAATTTAAAGACAGTGTAGCTGGAATTGCACAAGAACAAAATACTGATGTAATGGAAGTTATGTATGATTTACTTGTTCAGGGTGAAGGTAAAGAACTTTTTTATCAACCTTTAGGAGGATATCATACATATGATTTAGAGCCTCACAAAAAACTATTGGAACACCCAAATGTATTATTTGGTCTTAGTGATGGAGGTGCGCATTGTGGAGTAATTGCAGATGCAGGTATGCCTACATTCATTATGACGCATTGGGGAAGAGACAGAACTCGCGGCGATAAGCTTCCATTAGAATTTATTGTAAAGTCACTTACATCAAGTACTGCAGAGGCTTTTGGTATGTTTGATAGAGGTTATCTAAAGGAAGGAATGATTGCTGATGTTAATATTATCGATTTTGATTCACTTAGATTACATAGGCCAGAGGCAATTTTTGATTTACCAGCAGGAGGAAGACGTTTAGTGCAACGTCCTGAGGGTTATGAAATAACTATTAAGGCTGGTGAGATTATATTTGATAATGGTACTCATACTGGAGCACTTCCAGGAAAATTAGTTAGACGCAATAATGAAAAAAAAGAAGCAAGTCTTCAATAATTAAAAATGATTGATGCGTCCAAATCAATTGCAGCATGTGCTGAGTATTACGGAGATGAATCTCACTTAGTAAGGAAATATCTAATTGAGGGTGAGAAAAAAGCTCTTTCTATTAATAATCGTGGACCTATTCTATTTGAAAATGATGGATCACTATCTTTATCAATTAGAAACGCCTACTCTAAATATGGTTTCTATATTTTTGAAGATGTTTTAAGCAAAGAAGAGTTGAAAGATATAAAAATCGATCTAGAAAAAATTAAAAATATTTTACCAACAGGACCTGATAGTAAAATTAATCATAAAGGTAGTCCTGCGCTTGGTTCAAATAATAAAGCTTTAAATTTAATTTGGTCAAAACCTCTCGGAGATCCCCTAGGCGGGACCAAACTAGCAAATGGAAGGCATCAAATAAAGATGTTTGAACCTAAGGCAAATGAAGAAGCTCCAGACTCCACACCGTTAATATTACTTGGTTCACTTCAGTTTTCAGAAGCATGTTTACGAACCTATGCTCATCCTGAACTTTTAAAAGTTGCAGAGTCCATAAATGGACCCGATTTCGCTCCTTTTAATGAAGCATTATTTATCAAAGAACCAGGAATCGGTGCTGCTGTCTCATGGCATCAGGATGGAGTTACGCATTGGGAAAGTGAAGATTTTGACGAAGATATTCATGGTTTTAATTTTATGGCTCAAATATTTGGAAGTACTGCTGTAAATGGTGTTTGGGTTTTACCTGGAACTCATAAAACCGGTAAAATTGATATTAAGAAATTAACCAATGAATCTGGTGGAGAACGTTTAAGGGGATGTGTTCCAATTATTTGTAATCCCGGTGATGTAGTTATATGTAATCGTCAATTACTTCACGGATCATTTCCTAACTGTGGTTATGAAAGAAGAATTACAGTTAATTTCGGTTTCCATAAGCGTTCATCTGTTTTGGGTGTAAAGGGAGGAGGTGTTCATAGTGCTTCTCAGATCTTTAATTCAGATGTTATTGAACATCGTTCAAGAGTTTTAGGGTATGCGATAGAAGCTCGAAAACAAAGATTTCCTGAAGAAGAACCATACAAATATCAACCATTTAATGACGCTAATAAAATTTTCCAATGGAATGAAAATTCTATTAAAGACCTCAAAGATTACAATCTTGATGATTTAAGTATTTAGAAATTAATAAGCTAATATGAAAAAATTTTCTGAAAGTGAAAAAAGTGAAATTATTGAACTAGCATTATCCGATCATACTAGCTTCAAGAGTATAAAATCTTTATATGGAATTAATGATCAACAAGTCAAAGAGCTTATGAGAGATAATTTGAAACCTCGTTCATATAAATCATGGCGAAAGAGAGTAAGGGAATTTTCTGATAGAAGAAAAAATTATAAGTAAGCTTTAATAGGTGATGTTATGAGAAATTTAAAAGACAAAGTGATAGCTATAACAGGTGGCGCTACAGGAATAGGTTTTGCTCTAGCAAAGACACTTGGAAGTGAAGGTGCAAAAATAGTTATTGGAGAACCAAGAAAAGATAAACTAAAAGAAGCAGTATCATTTTTAATTGATCTAGGGATAGAGGCTGCTGAAACATATCTTGATGTGACGGACCTTAAAAGTGTTGAAAAATTTGCAGAATTTACCGTTGGGCATTTTGGTAGTGTTGACATGTTAATTAATAATGCTGGTATTTCAGGTGCTAGAGGACGAATTGATAGAGTAAATATTAAAGAAGCTAAAAAAGTTTTTGATGTCAATTTTTTTGGAGTTTGGCATGGATGCGCTGTTTTTAGTAAAAAAATGATAGAGCAAGGAACGAATGCAGCCATTTATAATCTTGGTTCAGAAAATTCATTATTTGTTGCTGTTCCAAAATCCGTTGCTTATGTCGCGTCTAAACATGCAGTTCTTGGTTTAAGCGAGAGCTTAAGAAATGATCTTCCTGATTATATCCATGTTGGCACAATATTCCCTGGTTATGTAGACACGCCATTAACAGGAGAGGTTGAAGGCGGTATGAATGCTGATGAGTTTGCTAATATAGTTAAAGAACAAATTAAGAATGAAGAACATATAATAGTTTCGCATGCGTATAACAGTGTTCATATTGAAAAAAGGAATAATGAAATAACATCTGCCTATAAAAAGTATGCTCCAAGGTATGATGGAGACGACATATACGATGTTAAAACAATTCTAAAAAATTTTAAAAATAAATAATCATATTTTATTAGCATTTAATTTTAAAAAATTATTTATAGAAATTTAAGGAGAATAATATGAAGACAGTTGGTTTTAAAAAATTTGGAGATCCAGAAGTTTTAGAGGTAATGGAGTTTCCAGATAATGAAATTGGCTCTGAGGACATAAAAATTAAGAATTATGCATCCGCAGTTAACCCAACTGATATTGTTTCCAGAAGTGGATTAATTAAACACTTTATTAAAGATTTTTCTCTTCCATGTGTCCCAGGAATGGATTTTGCCGGTATTGTTGAAGAGGTTGGTGAGAATGTTAAAACAGGAGTAAAAGTCGGAGATAGCGTCATGGGGATGGTAATGCCAAATGGCATTCACGGTGCTTATAGTGATCGGCTAATTTTGAATCAATTTGCAGTTGTAAAGATACCAAAAAATACCTCTTTTATTGAGGCAGCAACCCTACCTATGAATGGATTAACAGCACGTTTATCTTTGGATTTATTAAATCTAAAAAAAGGCCAGACTATTGCTGTAACTGGTGGTCCAGGGGCCTACGGCGGTTATGTTATTCAACTTGCGAAAGCTGATGGCTTAATTGTAATAGCAGACTCAAATGAGAGTGATCTTAAACTTCTAAAAGATCTTGGAGCTGATCATATTATTCCTAGGGAAAAAAATTTTGTTGAAGAAATTAGAAGAATATTTCCTAAAGGTGTTGATGGTGTTGCTGATGGAGCTTTATTAAATGAAGATGCTATTGGCGCAGTTAAAGATAATGGCTCATTTACATCAGTAAGAAATTTTATTGGAGAGCCTCAAAGAAATATAAATTTTACTGCTACATGGGTTTCTGAATATAATTGTGATTTTAAGAAGCTTGATAAACTTCGTCAACAAGTCGAAGATGGTTTAATTACTCTCAGAGTGGCTGATACGGTTAAGCCACAGAACGCTGCTGAAGCTCATAAAAGACTCGATGCAGGTGGTACAAGAGGAAGAATGGTCATCAGTTGGCAATAAAATTATTTTTAGAAATTAGAAAGACCAATTATGAAATCAAAAGATCTTTTAGTGCTATTGGGTAATCAACTATTTCCAATAGATGAAATAAAAAAATTAAATACAAATCAAATCTTTATGGCTGAAGATTATGACCTTTGTACATATGAAAAGCATCATAAGTTAAAAATTTTGATGTTTTTATGTTCAATGAGAGAAAAAAAAGATGAATTAATTAAAAATCATTTTGATGTTTTTTATTCTGAAATCAGTAATGAAGATTTTTCAATTCCTTATGAAGAAAAGCTTAAAAAATATATAATTAAGAATAAAATTAATCATATTAAATTTTTTGAAATTGAAGATAAATTCTTTGAAAATAGAATGAAAGTTTTCTCTGAAACCAACAATTTAGAAATTACTTTCTTTAGATCCCCAATGTTTTTAGAGTCACGAGAAGATTTTGAAAAATATACAAATGATAAGAATTCTCTAAGTCATGCTAATTTTTATAAAAATATTAGAAAAAAATTAAATATTCTGATTGATGAAAATCAATCACCTATTGGCGGCAAATGGTCTTTTGATGAAGAAAATAGAAAAAAAATTCCAAAAAATATCCAGTTGCCTGAAAAATTCCAAAATTCAACATCTAAGTATATAGAAGAAATTTCAAATTTTATTAGTACTAATTTTCCTGATCATCCAGGGGAATTGTCTGAAGTATGGATGCCATTAACAAGACAGGATGCCTTAGAGAATTTAGATAATTTTATAAAGAATAAGTTTAAAAATTTTGGATCATATGAAGACGCAATTTTAATTGAAGATAATTTTTTATTTCATAGCGCTTTGAGTCCTTCTTTAAATCTAGGTTTAATAACGCCAGAAGAGATTATTTCTAGAGTTCTTACTTATACAGATATCAACGAAATTCCATTGAACTCTGTAGAGGGATTTATAAGACAAATTATTGGTTGGCGTGAATTTATCAGAGGGGTTTATCAAGTCAAAGGTGATCAACAAGAAAAGAGTAATTTTTTTAATTTCTCAAATAAAATAAATAATACGTGGTATTCGGGAACGACAGGTATTCCGCCTCTTGATGATGCTATAAATTTTTCAAATTTATTTGGGTATACCCATCATATAAATAGGCTGATGATTATATCTAATTTAATGACGCTATCTGAAATTGATCCAAAGGAAATATATAAATGGTTTATGGAGATGTACTTAGACTCATCTGACTGGGTAATGGTACCAAATGTATATGGAATGGGCACTTATGCAGATGGAGGTATTTTTTCAACAAAACCATATATTTGTGGCTCTAATTATATTTTAAAAATGAGTAATTACAAAAAAGGTGAATGGTGTGACATAGTTGACGGTTTATACTGGAGATTTGTCTCTAAACATTTTGATACTATCAAAAATAATCACAGGTTATCATTTATGAAAAGAACATTAGAAAAAATGAATGTTGATAGAAAAGAGCTAATTTTCAAAAAAGCTGAAAATTTTATTAAAGAAAACACATTTTAAACTTTTATATCATGGCTAATTTGTTTAATTCATAAAACTCTTTAAGATCTTTTTCATTCCACTCTTCATCAAAACTTTTTAATTTTAAGAGATTGGTTGGTTGTTTATTGTTTTCAGGAACTGCAACAATATTCATATCTCCAATTCCCGAATTGAGTATCAGATTATTATTATTTTTATAATTATTTTCTCTATACCAAAATGCATAATGCCAATAGCATGCCCAACCATTATCAAAAAACCATTTAAGGAATTTTTTTGTACCTTCTTCATCCTTTTTTGCTTCCATGTAAAGAACTGGTTTATGTTTTTTTAAAAAATTCCCTCCTCCTTGAATAGCTTCCCATTCGTGACCCTCAATATCAATTTTAATTAAACTACAACTATCTAACTCTATTTCATCAAGGTTTATTGTTCTTATTTTTGTAGTACCTTCCTTTGATATTCCGACTTCACCATAATGCCCGTTTTCCTGAAAGTCTTTATCATTAATTTTTGCCCACCCACATTTTTTTGATATCGCGGCATTATCAACAATCACATTATTTATACCATTGATAGTTAAATTAGTATTAAGACATTGAGCAATGTGATTTTGAGGCTCAAAGGCCAAAACTTTTCCATTTTCACCAACTTTTTTTGATAATGATAATACAGTTGTTCCTATGTTTGCTCCAATATCTATCACAGTATCACCTTTATTAATAAATTGTGACATGATGATATTTTCACCCTCTGACCATTCTCCATAATTTTTTAAACAAGGCCCTAAAACACTATCACCCACAGGCCAAATCATAGTACCGTGGATACATTCACTAATAACAAAGTTATTCTTAAAATTAATTTGCATTTAGTGTCCTCAGGTAACAAATCATTAATAAAGGAGTTTAAAAAAAAATTCTATTGATTAATTTTTTGCCAATCTTCTAGGGGTTGATCAACAAATATAGGTTTTTCTTCATTAATTAAAGCTATTAAACCAGTAATCATATTATTTAGTGCAGTAGTTAATGCTACTACTACATCATCTTCTTTTAGCCTTTTGTCTGATGAAACTTTACCCGTCCATTTAATTTCAGATTTTTGATCATTAATAGGGGTAATTTTTGCAACAACTACATAATCTTGCATTCCGACAGGTTTTCCATCTGTAAGTTTATAAGAAAATGAATAATCATCGTCGTCATAAGCAACTAATTCGTGTTGAACATAACCTTGGGTAACTAAGTTTATATCTCTAATTGCTCCTATACCTTTACCCTTGACAGAAATTGTACTTTTATCCCCTCCAGGAACCCATCTGAGCACACGATCAAAGTGTTTCATTTCATCCCAAATAATTTCTGCTGGTATTTCAGTAGTACGAATTACTTCAACAGTTTTCATTCTTTAACTCATATATCTATTTATAGAAATGATTTAATGATATGAACTTACTTTGGTTCAGATTCTTTTTGGTACTTATAATATCCTTCAACTGGTATCATTACATGTGCATACATAGTTCCCGGGAACATTACATAAGGCTCTCCAGTTGTAAAATCAGTATTCCAGTTATCTAGAGATTTTATATCTTTCGGAATAAACATTAGGTGTGGACCTGACTCAATCCATTGTCCTGGAGTAGAGTCTTCTTTGTTTAAAACACCTGCAACAAGATTATCTTCTCCAACATCACCATGAAGCATCCACATCCAACCATCTTTATCAAGCTTAGGTTTTTCATTTTTCATGAAGGCGCTCATCCATTTCATAGCTTCTTTATCATTACATGTAGGCATAGCATCATGGGCATTTTTCCATCCTTTTTTTGGATATGGCCTGCCATTACCCGCCATACAAGTCCAGCCATTAGAACCTTCTCTTATGACTTTCCCATTAGAACCAATAATTGTCGCATAATTTCCTATAAAATCTGGAGCTGCGCTTGAATAAGCTTGTATTTGCCACTCTTCTGAGGTGTTGTCGTAATTTCCAGCATAAACAACTCCAGTAATTAAAAAATTAACCAAAAGTAAACTTATTATTGAATATTTTTTCATTTCATACCTTTCTTATTGTTGTCTAATACCTCTTGATACAAGTCTATGTTTGGATATTTTCCAACCTTCTCCAGTACGTACCATATCAGTTTCATAAGTTGCCCAAAGTGTAAGTATTTCACCTTCAGGTTGTTTTAGATAATGAAGGGCTTGAACATCTGTTCTGCAATGAGCATTATCTCCATCAATTGTAGCTAACTGAGGACCCAGCATGTGTTGAGTAGGTCCATAATTATCCAACGCACCTTTTACATATTCAACCCACTCATCTCTCCCACTAATTGGAGCTTCTCCGAAATCTACAACTTCAACATTTTCTAAAAAACATGATGCATATAGATCAAAATCTCTTTCATCAACTCCTGCAGCATATTTTAGCATAACGTCTTGTAAGGCAATTCTATCTGCAACATTATTTTCATTACTCATTTACATTCCCCTATAAAATAGATTTTTATTTAAGCATAAATTTTTAAAGACTTAAAATAGTTTTAGTTATTAAAAATAGAAATTTTTATTTTCAAAATAAGATTTAGACTATCGTTTACTTTTTTTTATTAATGGTTTTAATATGAAAGTATTAAGGGATTTTTATTATAAATTTTATAAAAATTATAGGAGAGAATAATGACTTTAGTAACAGTATTAAGTGCAAGTGGAAGACCAGGTTTGGCTCAAGTAAGACAATTATTGAAGGCTGGTTACAGTGTTAGAGCAACTACAAGAAATCCAGAAAGAATGGCTAAATTTGATGGAGTTGAGGTTGTAAGTGCTGATTATAATGATCCAGATTCAATTTATGAAGCATGCGTTGGTGCTGATACTGTTTTTTATACTCGACCATCATTTGAAGAGTCTCATAAAGCTCTAGATTTTGCGGCAACTGTTGGCAGTGCTGCTAAAAGAGCAAATGTTAGACGCATTATTTATAATACTTGTTGTTGGGGACCACCTGAGGAGCTTGGAGAAGTTGGTCAAGCTGGCTATGATAGTGTCAGATTAATGGTCAATATGTTAATGCAAGGCGGTGTTCAGACAACGACTTTTCAACCAGTTTTATTCATGGATAATCTTCTTACCGATTGGGCAAGAAAAGATATTTTAGAGAAAGATTTATATACATATCCGCATAATCCTAACTTGGAAGCCAGTTGGATTTGTCTTGACGATGTTGCTAAATTTATGATTGCAGCTATTGATAGAGATGATCTTGTTGGAAGATGTATTAATATTGGTGGCCCAGAGGTTTTCGTTCCACCAAGAGTTGCAGATTTATTATCTGGACATTTTGGAAGACCAATTAAATATGAGGAATTGAATTTAGAAGACTTTTCTAATCGTCTTTATGATATTTTTTATAAAGATACTTCTGAAGAGGATAGGGGTGGCAGATCTGCCGATAGAGATGCATTTATTGATAGTATGAGTGATTTTTATAGATTTAATAACGTTTCAGAACACAAACCATTCAAGGTCGATATGGAGCCAGTTTTAAAGGAGATACCAATTAAGTTAACCCCATTTAGTGAGTGGATAAGCCAACAGGATTGGGATGAAGAGTTAGATACAACTGCTGGTTAGTTTTAATGGATCCTAATTTTCATGCTTTACAACTAATTGCTGAAATTGCCCTTGGTATTCTTGGCTTTTCAGCAATATTAATTGGTTTAAGTAGAAAAAGCGATGGATTCACTGCACCAGATAATTTTCGTATTCAATTATTATCATATTCTTCTATTGGGGCTATGTTTTGTGCACTGATACCATTTGCTGTTTTTGGCAATATCCATAATGAAACATCATGGTTGATTGTTAATTGGATATTGTGTTTATATTCGGTATTAGGACTTTTCATCTTCCCCAAAAGGGTGATTAGTTTAAGGATACAAGGATATTCAGACTTATTTCCATTACCTTTGTTTACAATTCAAATGGGTGTATTAGCTGTAAATTTTTTAATTTCTGGTCTAATGATTCTTGATTTTATAGAGGCTAAAGAAAATTTTTATGTTTTTTGTTTAATGCTATTTTTGGTACAGGGTTCTATAGCCTTTGTTAGAACAATATTTTATAGGGCTCAGTAATGGAAAAGAAATTACCTGAAATCATTAGAGCTGAAGAAAAAGATAAAGAGCAAGTTAAAAGTGTACTTAAACTAGGATTTTCTAATGACGACTTATTGAGATGGGTTTTTCCATCAGCAAACTCTTTTTTGAAGAGTTTCGATCTTTGGATGGAAGAGTTTTCAAAAGAATCTTTTAAAAATAACATTGTATTTTCTGAGAAAAATTTTCATGGGACTTCATTATGGCATCCACCTGGCTTCGAATTTGATGATACTGTCTTGCATTCAACATTTGAATCTATTCCAGATAATAGGTTGGAAGATGCATTAAAATTTTTTGAAGAGTTTTCTGAATATCATCCAAAAGATGCATGGTATTTAGCTTTCATTGCTGTCGATCCATCTAAACAAGGATCTGGTATAGGATCATTTATTTTAAAAGAAGCTTTGAAAATGATTGATGAAAAAAAAGAAAGAGCTTATCTAGAGGCATCCAGTGAGAGAAATATGTCTCTTTATGAAAGACATGGTTTTGAGTGTATAGGGAAAATACAAATTAATGACTCTCCTCCGGCATTCCCAATGATTAGAGAAAGCAAAAATTAAAGGAATTATAATGAGTGAAAAATATTTAAGCCCAACAGATTATTTATTATCAAATGTTAATGGCCAAGTATTAACAATTACACTAAACAGACCAGATGCATTAAATTCTATAAGACCTGAAATGCTCGACGGTATTAGGCAGTTAATTGTGAATACAGAAAATGACGACAATATATCTGTTATTGTTATTGAGGGTAAGGGTAGGGCATTCTCAGCTGGCGTTGATTTAAAGGTTCTCCAAGGTATTGATCCTAAAGCAGGAAAAATTGGTGATATTTTTGATAAACCTGCAGAGCTAACATGGAATACTATTAGAAAAAGTAGATGCCCAGTTATTGCAAAAGTTCATGGAGCTTGTTTTACAGGTGCTTTAGAAATGGCACTTCATTGTGATTTTATTTTTACTACGGATGATACAAAGTTTGGCGATACACATGCTAAATTTGGTCTAAGACCAACATGGGGAATGTCTCAGACTCTATCGCAAGCTGTAGGAGTTCGTCTAGCAAAAGAAATGTCTTATTCCGCAAGAATTATTTTAGGAGATGAGGCTGTAAGGGTTGGACTTGCAAATAGAGCAGAGAAAAATAAAGAAGATTTGGATAGTTTAGTTGATAAAATATCTTCTCAAATTTCTTCCAACTCTAAAGAGGCTGTTACTGCTTTTAAGGATCTATATAATTTAGCCCAATCTGGCTTGGGTTTAGATGAAGCCCTGAAAGCAGAACTTGATAGAGAGTATCCTGAAATAAAAGATACAAATGAACGTTTATCAGAATTTAAGTAATTTAAGGTTAAAATTTTGAAATTAAACTTTGAGAATACTTTTGCTAATGAGTTAAAGGGTTTTTATGAGTCTTCCAAGGCAAACAATTCACCTTCCCCATTTCTAATAAAGTTTAATTTAGAGCTTGCTCAAGATCTTGGTCCTGAGTGGCTTAAATTAGAATCTGATGAAGGTCTTTCTATTTTTTCAGGAAATACTGTTCCCAATGGTTCAAAACCTATTTCTCAGGCATATTCAGGACATCAGTTTGGAGGTTTTTCTCCTCTACTTGGCGATGGTAGGGCGATTTTATTAGGCGAAGTAGTCGATAAAAAGAAAATAAGAAGGGATGTTCAATTAAAAGGTTCTGGTAGAACTGTTTTTTCAAGAGGTGGTGATGGTAAGTCATCTCTTGGACCTGTTTTAAGGGAGTACCTTATAAGTGAATCTATGTATTCTCTGGGTATTCCTACAACAAGAGCTTTAGCGGCAGTTTCTACAGGCGAGGATGTTTTTAGAGAGAGTAATTTGCCTGGAGGTATTTTAACTAGGGTGGCTTCAAGTCATATTAGGATAGGAACATTTCAGTATGCCAGCACAACAGGGGACTTAAATAAAATTCAAGCTTTGGCTGATTATTCAATTAATCGTCATTATTTAAAATTACCCGAGAAAAAGAATAAATATTTAGAATTTTTTGAAGCTGTTTGTGACTCTCAAATAAGCTTAATTTCAAAATGGATGAGTATAGGATTTATTCATGGTGTAATGAATACTGATAATATGACAATTTCTGGAGAAACAATTGATTATGGACCTTGTGCTTTTATGGACAGATATGACCCAAATACTTTTTTTAGCTCAATAGATACTCAAGGACGTTATGCTTATTCGAACCAGCCATTAATTCTATCATGGAATCTAGCAAGATTTGCAGAAACATTAATTCCCTTAATAGATAAAGATCAAGATAGAGCTATTAAGTTATTATCAGAAAAAATAATCTCAATTAAATCTTCCTATGAGCAAGAGTGGCTTAAAATAATGGCAAAAAAAATTGGTATTACAGTTATTAAAAATGACGATTTAAAATTATTAAATAACCTTTTAGATATAATGAGTGAAAATAATGCTGATTTTACCCTAACCTTCAGATACTTGTCTGAACTTATAATTGGTGATGAAAATTTATTTTATAATTTGTTTAAATCAAAAGAAAAAATTAACAAATGGGTTATTACGTGGAAAGGTAGAATTAAAGAAGATAGTAAATTAGATGAATCTTTTTTATTAAAATTGAATAAAAATAATCCGCTCTATATTCCAAGAAATCATATTGTTGAGGATGTTTTGTCTAAAGCATTATTCGAAAAAAACTTTCAGCCGTTCCATGAATTTTACGACATTTTGGTTAATCCATATAATGAAAAACCAAATTCTGAGAAATACACCTTGCCAGCACCTATAACAAATAAACCATACAAGACATTCTGCGGAACATAGGATTTTATCCTTAGGCAATTTTCTTGTATTAAAGTAAATTTATAGTAACTTACTGGGAGGGGGTTTAGGCTATGGATGCTAAAAAAATTCAAGAGATATGGGATAAAATAGATTATGAGAGGACTAGAAATTCTCCTCCCGAAGATTTTCCAAAGCTCCCAGAAATTCCAGGCAAGAGGTATACAGATCTAAATTTATACAATCTTGAAATGGAGAAAATTTTTTATAAGTCCTGGTTGATGGTTTTTAGGGAAGATGAGATCCCTAATCCAGGAGATTATAAAATTTGGAATAAACTTAATAAGGATATTTTAGTTGTTAGACAAAAAGATCTATCTATTAAGGCATTTTATAATACATGCATGCATAGAGGCGCTCCTGTTGTAAGGGATAGCAAGGGTAATACTAATTTATTACGCTGCCAATATCATAGCTGGACATATGATTTGAACGGAGATTTAGTAAAAGTTCCTGATATGAGGGACTTTAAGGATTTTGATATTTCTTGTAAGAAACTTAAAAAGGTTTTCTGTGATACGTGGGGTGGATGGGTTTATATTTCTTTATCTGACAGTGATCCAGGAGATTTAATTGATTTTCTCAATCCAGTTGCTAAAGAGTTAGAGTGTTTTAATAGCTCAGACTTAATAACAGTTTATAAAAAAAATATAACAGTTAAAGCTAATTGGAAAACATGTTTAGATGCTTTTATGGAGGTCTATCATGCTCCAACCATTCATAAGGATACTGTAAATATTTTACTTGATGGTAATGCCATGGCGGCAGGATTATTAAAAAATGGTCATTCAAGAATGGTTACTCCTAAGAAAATGAATTTAGATGGAGGATTCTTAGGTGCAGAGGAGTCTGATTATGTTCCATACATAGAGACATGTGATAAGATTCATGCCCAAACAAATGTTGCTTATGGAATGTTTCCAAACTTTATTACGCCAACTGATACTTCAGGTTATCCAGCAATTCTATTTTGGCCAAAGGGACTTAGGGAAACAGAATTCGAGTGGACTCAGTTAGCACCTAAATGGCCCGGAGATGAAAAACCTGATTATTGGAATGAGCAGGAGACTTCATTTGATTCTATTATGGATGAAGATTTTCAAAATTTAGAACCTATGCAAAGATCTCATGACGCTGGAGTTTTTGAGACTATGCCATTAAATTATCAAGAAAGAAGAATTTATTACTATCATCAAGTTATAGATGATTGGATTGGAAGAGATAATTTACCTGAAAATATCCAAGTCCCAAATGTTTTGGATCCTTTTATTGAGGTCTAAATAAATTTTAAATATGAATTTAACTTTGTCAAAAAAAGATGATTTTAAAAAAATTTTAACTGAATCTAAACCAGGTCTTATTAGATTAGCTAAAGAGCTATACATTGAAGATATTTCTGATGATTTCTTCTTAGAAATTGTTATCCCATTATCCTTTTACTTAAATTCATTTAATAGAAAAAATACTCCATATTTAATAGGATTAACTGGTGGACAGGGCTCAGGTAAAACTACGCTCTCATTGTTTATACAACAAGTTTTGGAAGATATGTTTAAAAGAAAGGTGGTAGGTTTTTCTATCGATGATATTTATAAAACAAAAAGTGAAAGGGATAAAATTGCAAAAAAAATTCATCCTCTTTGCAGTGTAAGAGGCGTACCAGGTACACATGATATTGATTTAGGTATTAGGACGATTAATAATCTATTTAAAGCTAAGCCGAGCACCATCACTTACATTCCTTCCTTTTCCAAAATTCAAGATAAACATTTTCCAAAAAAAGATTGGCAGAAATATAAGGGCAGGCCTGATTTTATTTTTTTTGATGCATGGTGTGGTGGTGCCAAACCTATACCCAAGAATAAATGGAGACCACCTTTAAATAAATTAGAAAAAGAAAAGGACCCTGAACAAATTTGGGCAAAGTGGAGCAATAATGAATTAGCTGGTGAATATCAGAGTTTATTTAATAGGTTTGATAAACTGATTTTTATTCAGGTGGAAAAAATGGAGAGTGTTTATGAAAATAGATGGCTTCAGGAAAAAACTATGTCTAAAGGAATAAAAGATAAAAAATTATTGAAAAACATCATGACTAAAAATCAAATTAAAAATTTCGTAATGCATTATGAAAGGCTTACAAGGCATATATTAGATGAGATGCCTGGCCAGGCAGATATAGTTATATATAGGGAAAATAATTTAAAATATTCTTTTAAAAAAAATAAAAATTTATTCAATTAATAATATTATCTATTTTTATTTTAAGTATTTCAAAGTAAGGTAGCTAAGAATTTTTATTGGAGGAAAAAATGTCTACTGTCATGATTGTTGGAGCAACACGAGGAATTGGTCTAGAATTAACTAAACAATATGCTGAAGAAGGTAATACAGTTATAGCTTGCGCAAGAGATCTTGGTGCTGCGTCGCAACTTGATGAATTATCAGCAGGATCAGATAATATTAGAATTGAAGAACTAGATATCGCTGAGTCATCATCCATAGAATCTGCAGCGAGTCGTATTGGTAAAGATGCTATTGATAGTATTATTATTGTTGCTGGTTATGTTGGTGGAATGCCTGAAAATCAAACAATTGATAATGTCGATCTTGATGAATGGCATAGAACATTAAATATAAATACTATTGGTCCACTTTTGGTTGCGCGATCTTTTAAAGAGAATTTATCTGCATCTGGAAATGGAAATCTTATGATTTTATCAAGTCAATTGGCAGCTTCCACTTGGCCAATGGGTGGAATGTATGTTTACTCAACAACTAAAGCAGCAGTAAGCAAAGTTGGTCAAATTCTAGCACTTGATTGGGCTGAAGATCCTATAATTGTATCTATTATGCACCCAGGATGGGTTCAAACAGATATGGGCGGGCCTGCTGCAGAAATAACTGCTGAGGAAAGCGCATCTGGTATTAGAAATGTTTTATCTGGATTAAAAAAAGAAGACTCAGGAAATTTCTATAAATGGAATGGTGAAATTCACCCTTGGTAAAAAAAATGAAACCAGTATGTCTAGTTTTAGGAGCTGGTGCCGGAATAGGCGGTAATGTTGCTAAAAAGTTTTCCAAAGAGGGCTTTCATCTATGTATTTGTCGACGAACTGATGAAAAAGGTCTCAATAATCTAGTTAAAAATATTGAGGATAATGGCGGTTCTGCCACTGGGTTTTTAATTGATATTATAAAAGATAATGTTATTGAAGATCTTATAGAAAATATAGAAACCAATATTGGCCCTATAGATGTGGTTGTTTATAATTTAGGCGCTCAAGCAGGAATGAAGCTTCTTAATGAAACCACTTTAAAAGAGTTCGAGTGGGGTTGGAAGGTTGCTAATCTTGGATTATTTAGACTAGCAAAATCGATTTGTCCTATTATGGAAAAAAGAAAAAAAGGAACAATCCTTGTTACTTCAGCAACCGCTGCAATGCGAGGAAATAAAAATCAACATTCCCATGCCTCTGCAATGGGTGGCAGAAGAATGCTTTGCCAATCATTAAATGCTGAATTCTCTGAAAAGGGAATTCATATTGCTCATATTGTTATTGATGGGATGGTTGATGCACCTGATACTCTTGGAAAGGTTTTGGGTCCAGAATTATACCAAAAATTAAGAGAAACAAAGGGGATGGAAAACGATGGTCTTGTTCTTCCAGAGAATGTTGCGGATACATATTTTCATCTTTATAAACAACACAGATCAACATGGACACATGAGATTGATATTAGAGCTTTTTCCGATATGGCTTGGTGGAATCATTAATAAAAATTTCATTTAATTTAGTTTGAGGAAGAATTGTCAAAAAAAGTTATAAGAATATCTGAAAATCAAATCCCTGAGAAATTAAGAGGAAGCCGATCTATATTTTTAAGAAAAATTGCTAGATTTGGAATAAATATTTCTGGTTGGGCCATTAAGGGTGAGGTTCCGGATGAAGAGAGAATTGTTATAATTGCAGCACCTCACACTTCTAATTGGGATTTTATTTTAGCAATGTTGGCAATTTTTGGGCTAAATATTAAACTTAGATGGCTAGGAAAGCATTCAATTTTTAAGCCTGGTTTTAAGAGTTTTTTTAAATGGTTGGGGGGAATTCCTGTATACAGAGATAATCCTTCAACTTTAATTGAGAATGTTGTTGAGATAGTAAAAAAAGAAAAAAGTATTGTTATTGCAATGACACCAGAGGGTACAAGAGAAAAAGTAAAAAGATGGAAGACAGGTTTTCTAAGAATTGCAAAACAAACTCAGTCAAAAATATTATTAATTTCTATAGATGCGCCTACTAAAAGCATAGGTATAGGAAAAATTTTCAATCCTACAGGAGATAATGAAAAGGACTTAGCTTTTATTCAAAATTATTATAAATCTTTTACAGGTATTAAACCTCAAAAGTCATAGTTTTCTATTATGGTTTGTGAGGGCCTTTTGCAATATATTTATCTATAGTTTTATGAAAATGCCTTAATCTACTTTCTTGGTAATTGGCATAGGTTAATTTACCTTTTTTTGATGCTCTAATTCCTGCTTCAACCTCAGGTATGTTTGACATATCTTGATCAAATATAAGACCTATACCGGTTAATTCTTCTGCATCATCCCAATTTTGATCTTCATCCAAATAATGGATTGGAATAGGTTCATAAGGTTCTTGTTTTTTTGGATCTTTATGATTCCTTTGAAGGAATATTGCCTCCATAATCGCGGAGTCATGTCTATTACCATTTGGTCTAAATCTATAAATAAGATTTCTAGGAAACCCTCCCCATGGAGAAAAATTTGGAAAAACATTGTAAACTAAAGCATCTAGCATTTCGGCATCAGATTTATCAGAATAATCATGCCCATCTGTCGCACTAAATGCTTCTCTCATTTTTTCTGCTGCAATTTTTCTAGCCTCTTGTCCATCAGGGACTAATGTCTTATCTTCATCAAATACTCTTCCTGAACCATAAAAAATTGTATCTAAAATTTCTTGTTCATCAACAGGCCAACAATGCGGACCTGGTTTTCCAACGAGAGCCAAATTTCTATTCATATGATCCCCGTAATGGTCGTATCTTGAATTCTCATCAGCTTGAAATGGTAAAATTTCTGGATGTATTTTTGTTGCATGAAAAGCTTCCATAAATGCTTCTTGAACTGTTTTCCAATTACCTGGAACAACTTTAGAAACATGGATAACTTTTTTACAGTCTGCAAGATCCCATCTTTCATGGTGCTCAGGAAGTGGATCTAAATATTCTAGAAGGGGGATGGCGTTATCATCCATATTTATGAATACGAATCCTTGCCACGTATCTACTCTAACTTCAGGTAAATTCCATTCCTCTGCTTTAACATGAGGAAAATCCCATGGAGCAGGTGTGTGTTTAAGGGAGCCATCAAGATTCCAACAAAATCCATGAAACGGGCATTCGATATCCTTACCAAAGCCTCTTTCTGTTTTAAGTTTTCTACCTCTGTGAAGGCAAGAGTTATAATAACCTTTTATTGTATCTTTATCTGACCTTACTATAATAAATGAATAATCTAATATGTCATAAACAAGACTGTCACCAACTTCAGGGATATCTTCAACTCGGCATGCAAATTGCCAAACCCTAGTCCACATAGATTCAGCTTCTTTTTGAAAAAATTCTTTTGATGTATATCTATCAATTGGTATATCTTCAGAGCCAAGAAATTCGTTACTTTCTTCCATAAGGAAATCTGGAACATCTTTAGCATCTTCTTCTAAATATTCAGTATAGCTTGTATAGGGTGATCTAACAGATCCATCTATTCCATTATTTTCTTCATCATTTATTTTTTCACTCATAAATATCTCCTAGCAAAAATAGAAACTATAATAATTAAAAAACAAATTATCTTTTTAGTAAATATTTTTAATATATTATTTTTATAGCATTTTTATATGTATTATTTCATTATATTTTTTTGGGAGATTTTTTAATGGCAGAAATGAATGAATTATTAGAAAAATTAAGAATCAGAGAACTTTTAGATAAATATTGTGACGGAGTTAACCAAAGAGATTCTGAATTATGGGGAAGCACTTGGTCGCAAAACGCTGTATGGGAAATTCCACATCTTGATATAAAAAACGAAGGGAAGGAAAATATAATAAATATTTGGACTGAAGCTATGAAAGGTTACCCCTTTGTCCATATGATTGCTCAACCTGGTTATATAAAAATTAATGGCAATAAGGCTGAAATGAGAAGTTATACAATTGAAACTGCTGTTTTAACTGATGGACAGGAGTTAAGACCCTGTGGGCAATATGATGATATATGTATTCTAGAGGATGGAGAATGGAAGTTTGCAAAAAGATCTTTTACCAATTTATATGGTGAATAAATTTTAATATTATTCGGATTGGTATTTTTAGATGAAATTTATAATTTTTGATTTAGATGACACTCTTTTATCTGGTGACTGTGAGAGAGAGTGGATAACTTTTCTGACTTCTAAAGGTTTAATGAATGATAGCTCTGCGGAGCTTGATCGATTTGACTTAGACTATCGTAAAGGAATTCTTGATTTTGAGGAATATTCTACCTTTGTCCAAAAACCTATTATGGGCTTAACAAGAGAAGAGCTAGATAATCTTATAGAAGAGTTTATTCAAAAGAATATTCATGATTTGACTGATAATTTAACTAAAGATCTTCTTAATGAAGCAAGTTTTGCAGATAAAGTTTTAATTGCTTCAGGATCACATGATTTTCTCGTTAAGGGCTTTGCAGATTTTTTTAAAATAGACTCTAGTATTGGCACTCCAGTAGAGTTGAAAAATAATATTTTCACTGGTCAATTATCTGGTGAGCCAACCTTTAGTGATGGAAAAGTAAGAGCAGTAGAAAAATGGTGTAATATTAATGATATAGAAGTTAAGGATTCTATTTTTTACTCAGACTCAATTAATGATTTACCCATGTTCGAAGTCTGTGGTGTTCCAATAGCTGTAAATCCTGATGAAAAGTTAAAAAAAATTGCAAAAGAGAGAGCATTTAAAGTCATTTATAGATAGTCTTTATTTTTTAAATATATAATATTTTACTTAAATTTTAATGGAGAAAAGAATGTTTAGTCATGTAATGGTCGGTGCAAATAGTATTGAAGAGTCAAAAAAGTTTTATGATGCTATTCTTGGTGCTATTGGTTATGCACCCGGGGTGATTGATCCCAAAGGTAGATGTTTTTATGCAACAAAGAGTGGTATTTTTGCAATAAGTGTTCCAATTGATGGAAACCCAGCTGGACCAGGTAATGGAAGTACTATTGGTTTCTCAGTAGACAGTCAGGAGGCAGGTGACGCTTGGCATGCTGCTGGATTAGAAAATGGGGGTTCAACTTGTGAAGATCCTCCAGGGGTAAGAGAGGACTCAAATATTTACTTAGCATATTTAAGAGATCCAGCAGGTAATAAAATATGCGCTCTCCATCGTTTAAGTTAAATGGGTGTTAAACAAAACAAAGAGCTTATTGAAAAATGGTATCGTGCATTAGCGGATAGTGATTTTGAGACTATTTTTGATATGCATCACGAAGATGTAGTTTACAATATGCTTGGCAGTACTCCAGTTTCAGGAAGAATTTATGGAAAAGATGCTTGCTGCAATGGAATGATAGGGCAAAAATTATTAGAAAAGCTTATTCCAGAGAAAGTAAAATTTTCTAAAGAGTGGAAAATCATTGCTGCGGAAAATGACAGAGTAGTTGGTATAATGAAAGGTGGAGGCCCTTGCAAGAATGGCGAGGATTATGAGCAAACTTACTGCGAAATTTTTAAAATTCGTGATGGGAAAATTATCGAACTCCATGCTTTTTTTGATACAGTTTTAATAGAACAATGTCTTTTTGATAATCCATTAAAACAAAAACAAGGTGTTATAAAAGATCCTTTTCAAATTAGTTAAAATTTAGGAGAAAATTATGTTGGAAGGCAAGAGAATTATTGTAACTGGATCAGCTAGAGGAATGGGTGAGGCTACTTTAAAGGCCTACGTTGAGGCAGGAGCTAATGTTGTTGGAATGGATGTTTCAGATGAGGCAGGTGAATCAGTTTCTAATAAAGCTAATAATGCTGGCCCAGGAAAATGTTCATATATTCATGTTGATGTATCCAAAAAGTCTAGTGTTGAAGAATCTTTTACAAAAGCTGTTGAGATACTCGGAGGTTTAGATGTCCTTGCTCACCCTGCAGCAATACAAAGAGCATCTAATGCATCAGATGTTAGTGTTGAAGATTGGGACTTAATGTTCTCAATAAATGTAAAAGGTACAATGCTTACAAATCAAATAGCATATAAATATATGAAAAAAAGTGGTGGCGGCTCCATAATAAATTTCGGTTCTATTTCTGGACTAAGACCTGAGCCAAGTGCATCAGCTTATTCAGCAGCTAAAGGTGCGGTTCATTCATGGACAAGAACAGCATCAGGTACATGGGGTAAAGATAACATAAGGGTTAATGCTATTCTTCCAGCTATGGCTACGCCAATGTATTATGCCGCCAGAGAGAGATCAACTGAAGAAGAAAATATTGCATCTCATTGGAGGAATTCTGTACCTATTTCTCTTGGTCAGGAATATGGAGACCCAGATAGAGATTTAGCACCAGTTATGGTTTTTTTTGCATCAGACTCTTCTAGATTTATCACAGGTCAGTTAATACCGGTTGATGGAGGACAAACAGCTGGTTTATAGAACCAAAACTATTAATTTTTTTTTGTTACTATCACTAGTTGTTATTTTTCTCACATCTAATGCCGTATTATCAATAATCTTAGGTGTGATTTTTTCATTTTTTTTAAAACCACCAAAAGAATATATATCTATAAAAATTGGATCAATCCCTCTTCAATTAGGAATTGTTTTTTTAGGATTTACCATAAATATTCCGTACGCAATTAATATCGGTTTAGATTACTTTGTTTGGATTTCATTATTTGTTATTTTAGTATTCTTGCTTGGTCTTTTTTTTAGTAAAGTTTTTAAAATTGAAAAAAATATTGCTTATTTATTAACTGCAGGATCAGCAATTTGTGGCGGAACTGCAATTGCTGCTGTTGCTCCAATAGTGAAGGCTAGGCCAGAACAAGTTTTTTCTGCAATTACTATTGTTTTCTTATTAAATGCGATAGCAATATTTTTTTTTCCTATTTTTGGTCATTACCTAAATTTAAATAATTATCAATTTGGTGTTTGGTCAGCTTTGGCTATACATGATACAAGCTCAGTGATTGCTTCGGCGCTTTCATTTAGTAATGAGTCTGCTCAAGTAGCAGCAACATTAAAGGTTTTGAGAACACTTTGGATTGTTCCTTTGGTGTTAATTTCAGGAATTCTTTTTAAAAATGTTCAATCAAAGATTAGTTTTCCAAAATTTATTGTATTTTTTTTATTAGCAATTTTGTTGGGTTCAGTTTTGAATTTTGAAGAAAATATTATTTTAATTTTTAGAATAATTAGCCAGTACATATTACTTTTTGGACTTTTTTGTATTGGGTCACAATCAAATATAAGAGATTTAAAAAAATTAAATTATAAATCCTTATTTTTTGCACTTGGTTTATGGTTTGTTGTAATTCCAATATCTTATATAATAGTAACATTGAATTGAGCTTAGAATGGGAAAAAAAATGATTGAAATTGATGTAAATAACAGATTTTGGGTTATGAAAAAATTACCCGAAGGAAATGACTTTGAGAACGCCCTTGAGATAAAAGAGGAGAGCAAACTAATTATTCCTGAAGGTTGTTTTGCTACAAAAAATAAATATCTATCAATGGATGCAGGAACAAGAATGTATATGACAGAAAGAGAAGATTCATATCAACCTCCAATTCCTATAGGTGAAAAATTAATGGGAACAGTTTTAGGGGAAGTTATAGAGAGTAATCATCCAGAGTATAAGAAAGGTGATGTTCTGAGATCGTATGGCCAATGGTCAGATTATTCATTGGTAGACCCAACCTCAATGTATCCAAGCAAAGTTGATACTAGTAATATTGATTTAGTAGATTATGTAGGTGTTTATGGCGCTAATGGATGGACTGCTTATGTAGGAGTTATTAATACAGGTAGAGTTAAGGCTGGTGATACTTTTGTTGTATCAGCTGCTGCTGGGTGCACAGGACTAATGGCAGGACAAATTGCCAAAATTGCAGGTTGTAAAGTTATTGGAATTGCAGGAAGCGATGAGAAATGTAACCTAATATGCAATGATTATGGTTTTGATGGAGCTATAAATTATAAAACTGAAAATATATCAAATAAATTAAAAGATCTTTGTCCTGAGGGTGTGAATGTTTATTTTGATAATGTGGCTGGTTCAACTTTAGATGCTGTTTTAGAAAATATGGCAAATTTTGGTGTAATTGCCGTGTGTGGTTTATTAGAAAATTATGCCTCCAAAGAGCGTTTACCAGGACCATATAATTATGACCTTATTTTAATGAAAAGGCTAAGATTTGAGGGTTTCTTCTCACCAGATTTTTATCATAGAGAAGGTGAAATAAACCCAATTTTAGAGAAATGGGACAACGAAGGTCTTTTAAAATTGCCTATTGAAATTACTGATGGTTTAGAGAATTTGGTTTCTGCCTATTCTAAACTTTTTATCGGAAGTAATACTGGAAAGGTTGTTGTTAAAGTTTAAAGATAAAAAATATGAATTCAGTTATTGGCTATTGCCACTGTCAAAAAGTTAAATTTAAGGTAAAGGCTGATAGTCTTTCTAAAAATTTTTATAAATGTGATTGTTCGCTGTGTAAAAAAAAATCCATTACTATGAAATTTCTTAGTAAAGAAGATTTTAATTTAGTTTATGGGGAGGACTTTTTAATTTCTTACAAATGGAATAAAAAAATTGCTCAACACTTTTTTTGTAAAATTTGTGGTGTATACACCCATCACATTAGAAGAAGGGATCCAAGTCAAATAAGTATAAATGTTGAATGTATTGAAGATTTTTCTATTTCTGAAGATGATGTTATAGAGCTTGTTAATGGTTCTACACATGATTGAAGAGGATTTGGTAGGAACTGATTTTCAAATTAAAGTTTGGAATGAAATTAAAAAAATTCCAAAAGGGAGTACTCTAACCTATAAAGAGTTAGCCAAAAAAATTAATAAACCAAAAGCGTATAGAGCCGTAGCTAATGCTTGCGGAAAAAATCCTTATCCCATTATAATTCCTTGTCACAGAGTTGTTGGATCAAATGGTAATATTGGTGGGTATAGTGATAAAGGTGGAGTCGAAAAAAAAATTTTTCTTCTGAAAAGTGAGAATGCAAAAATATAAAAAATACAAAGATTTTCCCAATTATTCTTTTAAGAGTCATTATCATTTACTTTTATCTCTTTTAACTTAATATATTTTTAACAATTATAATGGAGGGAATAACATGGAAGAATTTCAAATATGGAGCATCTGGAGCTCAAATAGAATTGGATCTAGCTTAATTGGAATAGGTTCAATTTTAGGAGTATGGTTATCAATGCGAATTGCCATGAATACAAGAAACAATCCTGAAACAAATCTTTTTACTAAACTTGTTTCAAGTGCTTTTGGACTGGTAATATTATCTTTTTGTTGGATTAATTTTACTACAGTTGCAAATACTTGGATTGCTGCTGCAAGAAATCTTACTAATTTAAAATCAAATGGTACTGAAATTTCTAGTACTGCAGAGGGCTATATTTCATATGTAGGGACTACCGAAGCAGTAACTAATCCTATGCCGCTTGGAATTGCTTTTATTGTCGTTTCAGGAATTATAATTTTAGGTCAAATATGGATGCCTAAAAAATAAAAAATATATGAAAAAAATTTGTATAGAATAAAAACGCTCAAATATTGGGCGTTTTTTTTTATTCATTGTCTATAGTATACTAAAATAAATATACGATTGGAGGTGATTTTATAATGATTAAAGTAATTATGCTTATGAAAAGACGGCCAGGAATGACTATATCAGAATTTAGAGATTACTATGAGAATAATCACAGAGTTATCGGTGAGAAATATCTTAATGGTTTTGCAGTTAAATATATTAGACGTTTTATAAACCCTCTTATTGATAGATCTGGAAATTTAACCGACCCTGAGTATGATGTTTTAATGGAGGTTTGGTACCCTGATGAGGAAACTTTTAAAGCTTGTGGAGAAAAGTTAAGCGAACCCGAAATTGCAAAAGAAATAAGAGAAGATGAAGAAAAAGTTTTTGATACTCGCTTTATGAGGTCTTATACTGTTGATGAATTTGAGTCAGAACTTTAAATATGACAAAAGAAAAAGGCTTTCTTTTAAATAAAAAAATTTTAAATGATACCAAATTAATTTGTGATTTACCTTTATGTAAATTTTTACTGATGAATGACTCCAACTATCCTTGGTTTGTACTAGTTCCAAAAAGACCAAATATTATTGAATTATTTGATTTATCGGAAGAAGAAAGAAATCAGCTTGATAATGAAATATATGAAGTTTCAAAATATATAAATGATAGTTTTAAGCCCGATAAAATAAATATTGCTTCTTTGGGTAATATTGTTTCTCAGTTTCATATTCATGTTATTGCAAGATTTTCAAATGACAAAGCTTGGCCTGAAGCTGTTTGGGGTAAATTTCCGTCTAAAAATTATAAACCTAGTGAATTAAAGATAATATTGAATAAATTTAGAAACTTTTCAAAAAAATTTAAAATTAATTCTATTTAATGATACCGCATTCTTTGTTCAAAGATACCGCAATATCAATTAACTTTGGAGTTTCTAAATTCAGGCTATTCATAAAATTTATAAAAGTATTCTTATCCATACTAAGTCGATGATTATTTATTTTTTCCTCTTTAATGGTAGTTGACTTAAAACCTTTATAGTCATGGGCTGGGTATATAATGGTTTCATCATCAAGTATTAAAATTTTTTCATGCAAGCTTTCAAATAGAAGACTAGGGTCACCATTCTGAAAGTCAGTCCTTCCGTTTCCTTTTATTAATAAAGTGTCACCAGAAAATAAAAATTGTTTTTTATTATCATTTAATAAATAACAGTATGAGTCGTCAGTATGGCCAGGCGTATAAATAGCTTTAATTCTTATTTCATCTAAGTATAAGTTTTCACCATCACTTATAGATTGAGAAATACAATTTACTTTTGATTGTTCTCCCATAATTGTTTTGCAATCATAGATATCTCTTAAATCTCCTAATGCAGTTATATGATCTGCATGAACATGAGTATCGATAGCGTATTTAAGCTCAAGGTTAAATTCTTTCAATTTTTTTTGATATTTTTTTATCTCTTCTTTAACTGGATCAATCAAGATTGCATTATTCAATTTACTAGCAATTAAATAAGAATAAGTTGACGTTGCTTTATGCTTAAATTGTCTAAGTAACAACTTTAGTTCGCCTTCCATTGGATAATTTCAACAACATAATTATCAAGATCGCGACCAAGTCCAACTAAACCACCTTCTATTGTATAGTGAGGTAAGGCTTCTCTATCTATTTTACCACCAGCTTTTTTAATTTTTTTCATAACTTCTTTTGCATCCTCTACCTCAAAAACGATTTTTACATTATCACCATCATATTTTTTTTCTTCTTTTGGCCAATTCATTAGTACTAACAAGGTCCCTGGTTTATCACTATATCCAAGAACAACCTCATCAAGAAAACTTTCAGATCCGTCTGCGTTATCTACTGTAATATCATCATAGGTTCCAATTACATCTAGACCAAGTATGTCTTGATAAAATTTTGTTGATTTTTGAATATCGGAAACGCCTATTCCTACAAATCCAAGTTTAGCATGGGCATGAAAAGATACTAATATAAGTAAACTTAGAATTACTGTCTTAAAGATTAAACGCATTTTATTCTCCATATGTCTTAAAATTATCTTTTATAAATATATCTATCTATAAAGTTATGAAATTGTTGTACACGATTTTCCTGTCCAGAGAGATAAGCACCATTAAAACCACTTGAATGAAAACCAAGTTGCTGAGCGCTAGCTCTTTCAAGGTCTTGATCAGCAACATCACTTAATGTTTCTTCTCCAAAAATTACTACTTTTTTTTCTACTTCCTCCCAAGGCACCATATCCTCAGGAGAGGCTACTAAATCAGTGTCATTTGGTTTAAGCGCTAAGCCCCAATGGTCATATATAGATTTATTTGGATCAGTTGGGTGAGGTTCTGTTCTCTGAAGCGAAACAACATTTGCAGTATATGTAATTGATGTACCTGGAAAAATATTAAAATGAAAGGCATCCGTTAGCCATGAATTAGGCAGGTTATCAAAGTGATGAAAACCTTTTCCTTTACCAAGTTTCTTTTTCTGTAATTGGAGACTTTCCCTAACAAGGTGAGCCTTTCCATCAAAATCTTCTGGATTTAAATTCCAATAAATTAAATCAGCTTTTAGCTTCTCATTCATCTCAAAAGTTTTAGGATTTCTTAACGAAGGAAAAGATCCTTTCATTTTCATTAAATTATGACCAGTTTCATATAACTCAAAATCAGTATTTTTATAATCATCATCATAGTAATCGCTTATTTGTGGATGAGTTGAGGGTAAGTGATATGACTCACAAAAATTATCCCTTAATGCTTTCCAATTAAACGGTACCTCACAAACTTTGTGATAAACCCTTTTTAATCCCTCATTATCATATAGATCAATATATTTGGTTACTTCTCCCAAGAAACCCCTAAGAGGGAAACAATTTTTATCCATATTATACCATATGAAACCTCCATATTCTTCACATGGTATTTCTGATAATTTAACTTTTCCACATGGATTACCTTGAGGAAAATCCTCTTGATCTTGGGCATAGATTAGATCACCTGAGTAGTTAAATTTCCAACCATGATATGTACAGGTAAAATCGTCTACATAACCTGAATCAACATGAACTAATCTGTTTCCCCGATGTGGGCAAACATTATGATATGCTCTAACTTTATTATTTTTATCTTTAACCATCAAAATTGATTCTCTTCCAATGTGATGTGTAATAAAATCACCTTGTTTTTCTAATTCCTTACCCCAGCCTCCTATATTCCAAACCTTTGACCATAATTTTGAGAGTTCTTTCTCCATAAAATCACGTGAGGTGTATCTTTCACCAGTAATTTTTACTTCTTCATTGTAAAAGGTGTTTGATGATCCACTTACTTTTGATTCTCTTTCTTTATTTAGATCTTTTTTCATATTTTCCCCCTGAAAATATTTATCAATTTTTATTTTTAATTTTATGTTGTATGAAGAATTGAAAAAGTTCTTTTTTTAAAATACCACTGATTATTAATTTTAATAAAATTATCAAGATATTGACCATGAATTTGAGCTTTTTCTCCTTCCACATTAGTACTGACTTCAATTGTATAAGTTGTTCCTTCTGCTAAATTTCCATTAATTTTTAATGAACCAAGATGAGCAGTAAATACAATATATTTATAATTTTTCATTGCATCTTGCCATCTTTTTACTATTTCATTTCTTCCCTCAACTTTTTCAAGCCCTGGAAAATTTGGAACACTCCAAATTGCATTTTCAGCCCATGTATTCCCCCAGTCACTAGAGTCATTTCTTGTAACAGCATCACCATAAGTCATTACAAGCTCATGAAGCGCTAATCTATCATCTGTTAATCCTGAAAAAGTCATTTTTTCCTAATTTTTTATTATTATTTAACAATAGTTTAATTTATTAATATTATAAATATATTGTATTTTAACCTTAAATAAAGCACAATGTTATTGAATTTTAATTCAAAAACTAAAAAAATTATGGGGGAGGTATTAATGAGCAAACATTCATTATTTACATTATTATTAGCATTAGTATTGGGATTTAGCCCTGCTATTGCTCAGGAAACAATCTCTAGCGACATTGAAGAAATAGTTGTTACTGCTAGAGCTAAAGACGAGTCAATCAGAGACATTCCAGTGGCTATTACAGCATACACTGAAGAAGAAATGGAAAATCTAAACATTAATACATTAGATGATCTTGCGGCTTCCTCAGCTTCGCTTGAAATAAATAGAATTAATAGTGGTAGTGGAGTTCAAATTGCTATTAGAGGTATTTCATCAAGTCCTGGTAGCTTGGGAATTGAACAGTCAGTTGCTGTAATGATTGATAATGTATATTTTCCTCAAGGAAGAGTAATTAATGAAGGTTTATTTGATACACAGCAAGTAGCAATATTAAAGGGTCCTCAGGCACTTTATTTTGGTAAAAATGCTACAGCAGGTGCGGTTTCTGTAATTACAAATGACCCTACTGACGAATTTGAATTAAACTTAAGCGTTGGTCATGAATTTGAATATAAAACCGATACTTATGAATTTGTAATTTCTGGTCCTATCAGTGATACATGGGGTGCACGTTTAGCTCTATATGAAAGCAATATGGATGAAGGATGGATGCAAAATGTTGCAGGAGATTCAACTTATACGACTTTAGATGCAGCAAATGGTTTTGCAGCAACAGTCCATGATAATCCAGCTCCAACTCAAAAATTTTATCCAGCCACTGAAGAAAGCTTTGCAAGACTTACTCTGAAAGGTGAACTTACTGAGAGAACAACATTGACACTTAAAGCTAGCATGGCAGAGACTTTTGTTGCTTCAGCTACAGTTGCTGAATTATTTAGCTGCTATTTAGGTGATACTCCTCAAATTAATACTGGCGGAGTTCCAAATCCAAATCCTATAGGTGGAGATTGTAATAAAGACAGAAGAACTGGCCTTAATAATATTCCACCCTCTTTTGCAAATGATTATGATACTGCAGGTGTATTTGGTGGTGGTTTAGGTGATCAGTATGAGTCAAAGATATATACTGCAAAACTTGAACATGATTTTGATAACTCACAACTAACAGCTATCCTTAATATGCACGAACAAGAAGTAGCATGGGTGATTGACGCTGATTATAATGCTGCAACAAGTGTATTTGCTGGTGAGTATAATGAATTTGAAAATACATCTATGGAGCTTAAATGGGTTTCAACTGACGGTGGATCTCTCAATTGGGCATTAGGTGCTTATTGGCAAGAAACTGAAAGATATTTCATTCAAGAGGTTATGTTTGCAGGTGCAGAAAATTCAGCAGCTGATCCATCAGATAGATATGTTGCCTATGATAAGGTTTCAGAAACAGATGGTGAAACATTCTCTGTTTACGGTGAAATAATTTGGGATATTAACGATACTATGCAATTAACCGCTGGTGGACGTTATATTGATGAGAAAAAAGATTCATACTTTACTCAACCTTATGTTAACCCTGCTTTTGGCTTCTTATTTGTTCAGGATAGAATATTAGCAGCTGATCAATCTTTCGATGATTTTGTTCCTGAAATTACATTTCGATATCAACCTAGTGATACTTTAACCTATTTCTTAGCATATAAAGAAGGTTGGAAATCAGGTGGTTTTGATAATGGTTCTATTGACAGTACATTAAACGCTGATCCTATTGGCGATATTACTTATGAGCCTGAAAATGTAAGCGGCTTTGAGGCTGGTGTTAAAGCACTTGTAGCTGACGGAAGCTTAGAAGTAAATTTTGATGTTTATTCTTATGAGTATGATGATCTTCAGTTAAATTATTTTAATTCTGCAACTTTTGCTTATAGAACATTAAATGCTGAAGATTCTGAGTCTCAAGGTTTTGAGCTTCAGTTAACTTATCTTCCGCCAACAATTGATGGTTTAAGATTAACTGCTGCATATGGCTACAATGACTCAAACTATGTTAAGTTTGTTGGACCATGTGCTGGGGGTCAATTGCCTTCAGAGGGTTGTAATATTCCTGATGGTGGCTTAGTTCTTCAAAACCTAAACGGAAGTAAAAGAATGCTTGCTCCTGAGAATAGAGCAAATTTAGGTATTAATTATAATACGATGCTTAATAATGGTCTTGAATTGGGCTTCAATGCAAATATGAAATACTCAACTAAGTATAAGCTTAATGATGTTATTCCTGATGCATATCAGCCTAACTATCAAACTGTTGATGCAGGTGTTTATCTTTCATCACCAGATAATGGATGGAAGTTATCTTTAATTGGCAGAAATCTTAATGATGAATATGTTCAAACTCGAGGAACAGATGCACCTTCAACTGGTGGTGGAACTGGTACAGAGGCTGGGTTTAAGGGTGATAGATACGCTTATGTTAAGCCTGGAAGAACATTAGCTTTAAAATTATCTTATCAAAGATAAATTTAAGTAACTAGATTAATGGCTCTGAATGCAGTATTTTGTTACTTGCTTCAGGGCCATTTTTTATGGGAGATTTAAATGTTAAAGGTTCACTTTGCACCAAATTCCAGAGCTGGAAGAATAATTTGGTTATTAGAGGAGTTAGAACTTCCTTATGAAGTTAATAATATGGCTTTTCATCCAAAAGATCTTAAATCGGATGAGCACAGAAAAAGACACCCTTTGGGGCGTATTCCAGTTTTAGATGATGGTGATATTAGAATTTATGAGTCCGGTGCAATTGTTGAGTATATTATAGAGCGTCACAAAAATGGTGGACTAAAACCCAGTATAAGTTCTGACGAATATCCTCAATTTTTACAATGGTTCCATTATTGCGAAGGGATGGTAATGCCTCCAATTAACACAATAGTTGTTCAAACGATTTTGTTACCAGAAGATAGAAGAGATGAAACAGTTCTGAGACAAGCAAAGAATCTTCTAACAAAAGCTTTAATTCCTGTTGATGAAACCTTAGATAATAAAGAGTACCTAATTGGCAATTTTTCTGCCGCTGATATCATGCTCGGTCATGCATGTTTTATGAGTAATAGAATGGGCTGTATTACTGATGAAATGGTTAATTTAAAAGGCTATGTTAATCGTATATCTGAAAGACCTTCCTTTAAAATCGCCATAGAAATGGAATAGGCTTACCAACATGTACAAATTTTGGACAGTTGATGTATTAAGATTTGTAACTATTTTTTTTACTATTTCAGTTTTTGTATCAATGTTTTTCTACCCTGGTGGGAATATTCATGATCCATCACAGCTTGGTTATTCAATTAGTCATAATTTTTTAAGTGATCTTGGTGGCTACAAATCTCATTCGGGTTTACCAAATTTGATTTCCTTTTTAATTTTCAATTTTTCTATGACTTTATTTACCTTAATAGGTATTTCTTTTTTATTCATTCCCAAATTATTTAAAGAAGATATTATAAGTTTTATAATATCAATTATTGGTTCTGCATTTCTTTTCTTTGGAACCCTTTTCTTTGCTGGAGTTGGTTTAACTCCCTATGATTTGTATCTAGATGAACATATTTTTTTCGCTATAAATGCTTTTAGACTTCTTGTTCCGGGGTTGGTTTTGTATTTTTTTGTTCTTATACGAAGTAGTGTGAGTAAGAAATATTCAGTAATGATTTTTTGTTTATTATTTTTTACTTTTTTATATGTTGTTTATCAAATTATAAGTGATAGTCCGTTAACTAGTATTGAGCAAATGGTAGAGCAAGCAATAATTCAGAAAATTATTACTTTAGTTAATATTATATGTATGTTTTTTCTAAGTTTTGCTTTTTCTGAAAGATTAAAAGATATAAAACTTAATTAGAATTTTTTTTGAGGATCTTTATGACCAAAAATTTATTACAAATTATTGAGGATAATAATAAATATAGCAAAGAATTTGATAAAGGTGATTTATCAGCACAACCAAAAAAAAATATAGCTATTTTAACATGTATGGATGCCAGGGTTGATCCTGCTAAAGCATTGGGTCTTGAGGAAGGCGATGCTCATGTAATAAGGAATGCTGGAGGAAGGGTTACGGATGATGCAATTAGATCACTAGTTGTTTCGCATAAATTACTAGGAACAACTGAATGGATACTGATCCAGCACACTGATTGTGGTATGCAAAAAATTTCAGATGAAACAATTGCACAATTACTGGAGGATGATTTAGAAACAGCTTTTTTCGATGGAAAATCTTGGTCAAATAATAATGTTCAAAGTGAAAACTCGAAACCTGGCTCTAAAGAAGGCCATAAAATTAATTGGTATACCTTTTCTAGTTTAAAGCAAAGTATGACAGAAGATCTAAAAATTATTAAGAATCATAGTCTTATACCTAGCAATATTAAAGTTCATGGTTTTATATACGAAGTAAGTTCAGGAAAGCTTATTAAGATAGAAGAATATAAATAAATATAATCTTTTTGATAAAAAAACTGTGACAATTTTAGCCTTGTAATTATCAAATAAATTTGCTCCTTTTCATTCTGCTTTAATGGAGATAACTATTCATGAAAAAATTATTATTAATTGCTTTATTTACTTTACCTTTAAATATCTACGCAGCGAACGCAATTCATCATGGCCCAATTGGTGTTATGGCAGATCATTTTCATAAGAAAGGCGAGTGGATGGTTTCATTAAGATTTGCAAATATGGAAATGAAGAAAAATATTCTCAATGGAAATTCAATTTCAACCGAAGATATCCTAAAGCAACCCAATCCATTTTCTAAAATACCTATGATGATGGAAAATTCTGAATCCATGTTAGCAATGAATGAGGTTTCATCAAATATATCAGAGCATCCTCATTCAACATCTATGAAAATGCCAATGAACTTAAGTGTTATCCCAAAAAAAATGACAATGAGAATGATTATGTTGGGAGCTATGTATGCACCATCTGATAAAATAACATTGATGGGGATGGCAATGTTTAATGACAAAGAAATGATATTAGATACTCACCAAGGTATGATGACAAGAGAGTATTTAGGTTCTTTTGAGACATCCTCCTCTGATCTATCTAAAATTTCTCTCTCTGCATTAATTAACCTACATGATATTGAATCTTCAAGGTGGCATGCAATATTTGGTCTAGAAAAAAGCTTAGGTGAGAATTCAGAAAAAGGTCTTGTCTTAACTCCCATGAATATGAAAACGTTTATTACATTACCTTACGGTATGCAATCTAGTGACAAAGCCGTTCGTTTAATTTCCGGTGTTACCAATGTTAGAATAATTGGAGATTTTATTTTAGGTAATCAACTATTGATTAAAAAAGTAATCGATGAAAAAGATTGGAATTTTGGTGATGAGTTTGAATATAATATATGGTTTCAGGGATCTTTCAACGATAGAGCGTCATACTCTTTTAGGCTAAATTATAAAGATCAGGACTCAATTGATGGATCAAGCAGAACGATCATGGCTCCAGTGCAAACTGCCAATCCTTTAAACTACGGTGGCGAGGTTTTAAATTTTGGAATAGGTATGAATGCGATTTTTGATATTTTTGGCGGAAGGCATAAAGATAGATTTGCTTTCGAAATTATTAAGCCAATAGATCAAAATAAAAATGGTTTACAAATGAAAAATGATATTTCTATTCATATTGGGTTTCAAAAATCTTTATAATTTAAATTGTAAAATTTAGAGTAAAACTTTACCCTAAAAAAAATTTATTTAAGGAAAATAATGAAAAAAGTATTTATTTCTCTTTTACTTTTTCTTGTTCTTGTATCTACTTATCTAGGACTAGGACCTTTTTTAGCTCTTTACTCTATTAAAGAAAGTATAGAGGCAAAAGATTCAAATCAACTAAGTAAAAATATTTATTTTCCTGAATTAAGAGCAAACTTAAAGGATCAAATTAATTTATCTTTTTCAGATAGCATCAACAAAAGATTAAATGATAATCCGCTAAGATTCTTGGCGGAGGGATTTGCTGATATAGTTGTTGATGAAACTCTAGATGTTTTTCTTACACCTGATGGATTAGGAAGGTTAATGGATGGTGAGGATCCGTCCTCAATTATAAGGAATAATAAAAAATTAGAAAAAAAGGATAGTGGTGTAGAGGTTTTAGAAAGCATTGAATTTAAATACCAGTCAATGAATAGATTTATTGTTTTTATAAACACCGTTAATAAAAAGCAAATTAGACTTCACTTAGACAGATTTGGTATAAGGTGGAAGCTGGTAAATGTAATTTTACCATAAACATAGTTATTGATATGGATAGTAAGAATATAATTTTTTTTGGTGGTACAGGCTTAATAGGTAATTCTGTTCTAAACTTATTGAATAAAAAAGAATCAAAAATATATGCATTTTCTCGCCAAAATTTGAGTAATAAATTTGAAAATGTAAAAGATGTTATTTTTAATTTTGATACACTTGAGGCGGATATTGAATTAAATAACTGGGATCATGTTTATATTTGTTTAGGAAGAAGGCTAAAAGTTTGGGAGCTAATTTATATTAGGAAAAAAGATAGAGAAAATCATTTCAAAATAGAGCATGATTATATAATTAAAATTCTTGAAAAAGCAAAAAAGCTAGGGGCAAGAGATGTTTCAATTATTTCAGCTATTGGTGCAAATTCAAAATCATCAAATTTTTACTTGAATACTAAGGGCCGTGTTGAAGAAAGTATTAAATTACTTGGATACGATAATGTTTCGATTTTGCGTCCAGGTCATATCCTTACGAACAATAACTCAAACTCTAAAGATTTTTTAATACAGATTGTTGATATTTTTTCAAAAATATCAAATTTGTTTCTTGTTGGCCCAATGAGAAAATACCGGGCTATTGAAATTGATAAACTTTCAAATTTTATGGTTAAAAAAAATAATAAAGGTTTGAATATTTATTATTATGATGATTTCATATCTACTAATTATGGAGGGAAGGTGTGAGTGTATTAGTAAATTTAGAAATTCCTGTAAAAAAAGAAAGAATTGAAGATTTTTTTAATTACTTAAGGGATATTTTAGTTGATACAAGGGCTTATGAAGGTTGTATTCGATTAGAAACTTATCATGATATGGAAAATTCAAAAGTTCTTCTCATTGAAGAATGGGAAAAGATAGAAAATCAAGAGTCCTATATGCAATGGAGAACTGAAACTGGGTTGGTAGAGGCTTTAGAAGAGTTTCTTGATGGTGAATTAATTATTAAGAAATATTACCCAAAAAGGGATGTGTAATCATGGATAAAAAATTTGATATTATAATTTACGGGGCCACAGGATTTACTGGACAATTATGCGTAAAATACCTCTCTAAAAATGCTAACGATATAAGTTGGGCTATAGCTGGTAGAAATAAGGATAAGCTGGAGAATTTGAAGACTGAATTATCTCTTAATGTAGATATTTTTGTTGCAAATAGTGATGATCATGAAGCTCTTGATGAAATAACTAAAAATACAAAGGTTGTGTTATCCACCGCAGGTCCATTCCATAGATATAGTTCAAATTTAGTAAAGTCTTGTGTTAAAAATTCATCGCATTATGTCGATATTACTGGTGAATTCTTCTGGATAAGAGATATGATTGATCTTCATCATGAAGAAGCCTCTTCAAAAGGTGTAAGAATTATTCCAGCATGCGGGTATGACTCTATTCCCTCGGATTTAGGTACCTTTTTTGCAAACTCCAAAGTTGATGGACCTATAAAAAGAATTGAGTCTTTTCACGCGGGTCAAGGAGGTGTTTCTGGTGGTACTACTGAAACAGGTTTTTCAATGGGTGATCTTAAATTAGGAAAAAAAATGAATGATCCGTATGTTTTAAATCCGGATAATTCGGTATCGAAAGAGCAAAGATCTCTTGGATCAGACACAGTTGGTTTAAAGAAAAATAAATTAATAAATTCCTGGACTGGACCATTTATTATGGCTGTTTCAAATACTAGGGTTGTTAGAAGAAGTGCAGCTCTTTTGGAGTTAAATCAAAACGGTTATGGAGTTAATTTTACTTATCAAGAACATGCTTTTTATAAGAAATTTAAAACAGCTTTATTAGTAACTTCTGTAACACTTTTATTTGGTTTAATTTTAAGGACACCTATTCGAAAGTTAATTAGACCATTGCTTCCAAAGCCTGGAGAGGGACCTAGTGAGGAGACAATGAAGAATGGTTTCTTTGATAGTTTTTTTACTGCTGAATTAGATAATGGAGATAAAAAATTATTTCGTGTTCATGGTAAAGGTGATCCAGGATATAGAGTAACCTCTAAATTTGTTTGCGAAAGTGCGCTAACTTTAGTCAAAGAAAATGAAAAGTTACCTGGCGGAAAAGAATACGGTGGTGTACTTACACCAGCATCAGGTCTTGGACAACCATTAATAGATCGTCTTTCTTTGAATGGTGTAAATTTTGAAGGCCCTCTATAATTAGATAGCTATCACTCCACCATCCACTGAAATTGAGTCACCGGTGGTAAAGGCCGAGTCGTCAGAGGCTAAAAATAAAACAGCTTTTACTACCTCATCAGGGTCACCAACTCTATTCATAGGATGTGTTGCCGCAAAATCAGCAAGCTGTTGTTTTGGATCTTCTGCGGCATCGATATATCTTTGCATCATCGGTGTATTGATAGCACCAGGTTGGACAGAGTTACATCTAATTTTGTAACCCATTTCAGCACAATGAAGAGCAACAGTCCTTGTAATAGCTAGTACACCTGCTTTACTGTAATTATATGCAATTACAAATGGTTTTGGTCTTGTAGCTAGTGAAGAAGAGAAATTTACAATTGAACCACCACTATCTTTCATTGCTTTAACGCCAAACTGACAACCAAGAAAAACTGATGTTCCGTTGATAGAGTGAGTTCTATTCCAATGATCAAAAGTTTCATCTTCAATAGTTGCAGGTTCACTAATCCCTGCAGCATTAATAACTGAAGTTACCTTATTAAATCTATCTCCTAGATATTTTTCTAAGTCATTCCAAGAGTCAGGCTTGGTTACATCTGCATGAAAAAATTCACATTTGTTTCCTATTTCATTTGCAACTTCTTGACCAAGAGTATCATTTATATCAAGTGTTATAGCTGTTCCACCTTCCTCTACTACACGTTTGGCAGTAAGGGCACCCATTCCCGATGCTCCTCCTGAAATTACTACTAATTTCTCATTAAATCTTTGCATTTTCTTCCTTCTTTATTTTTTTCTTTTCATTAAAATATTTTTGGTCTTTTTCTCTTTGTTTCTCTAATTCAATATCAATTGAATTTACTTTTTTGCTTGAATTACAAACTGAAATTCCCATATCATTACCTCTCGTAATTTTAAACATTAAGTAAGAATATGAATAAAATCAAAGATAAAAATAAAATTGAAGTTTTTTATAACGATAGCTGTCCAGTCTGTAAAAGAGAGATAGAAATTTATAAATCAAGATCTGAGGGGGTTGAGTATAATGACTCTTCAGAAATGGATGATAAGTATAATAGAAGAATGCACGCTTATCAGAATGATGTTGAATATAAGGGCGCAGAAGCATTCCTTATAATATGGAAAAATACCAGTGGCTTTAAATGGTTAAGCCGTTTATTAAGTAATAAAATATGTATTTTTTTTATGAATTTGGTTTATGAACCCATAGCTTTTTACCTATACAAAATGCATTTAAAAAGGAGACAAAAAAAATGAAATTAGTTTCTTTTATAAATGAAAATAATACCCACATTGGCGCTTTAAAAGATAATTATATTATACCTTTTTCAAGTAACCCTGATATCCCTAAGGATATGTTAACTTTTTTACAAAATGGTGATGAATTTTTTGAACTCGCAAAAAATTTACTCGAATACAATGATAAGAGAATCCCTTTAGAAGATTGTAAATTAACTTCTCCTATTAAAAGACCGCCTAAAATAATTGCTATAGGATTAAACTACCAAGATCATCTTGAAGAAATTAGATTATTAGGAAGAGACGTTGATGATCCTGAGGTGCCAATGATCTTTAATAAACAATCTACTTCAGTCTGCGGCCCTTATGATTCTATTCATGACCCTTTTGTTTCCGAAAAACTTGATTATGAGGGAGAGTTAGCTTTTGTTATTGGAAAAAAATGCAGACACGTCCCAAAAAATGAGGCTCATAAGGTAATTGCTGGGTATTGCGTCTCTAATGATGTAAGTGTCAGAGATTGGCAACTAAGAGTACCTACTTTTACTATTGGAAAGTCTTTTGATACTCATTGTCCATTTGGACCAGCAATTGTTACTCCAGATGAAATTTCAGATCCTCATAATTTGGAAATTAAAACTGAAATTAACGGTGTTATAAAGCAAAATTCAAATACCAAAAATTTAATTTTTAATTGTTTTGAATTGGTAGAGCACCTATCAACCTCATTCACCCTTGAACCTGGCGATCTTATACTAACAGGAACACCAGGAGGAGTAGGCGTAGCAGAGGATAGATTCCTTAAAGATGGTGATATAGTTAAAATAAGTATTTCTGAATTAGGTTATATTGAAAATAATGTAATTGATGAACCAGCCTCAACTAAGGTTTATTAAATTCTAATTATTTCCTGAAATTATAAGTTTATTTTCCATTATTTTTATAATTGGTTTATCTACAACTTTCCCTTTATACGAAAAAACTCCATTATTGCTTTTTTTGTACAAATTAATA
>QCGV01000008.1 GCA_003278145.1 OCS116 cluster bacterium AG-390-A19 | reverse complement strand
CAGAAGAAAAGGATCCTTATTATTCAGCTGGCGGTTTGGGATATTGGCCAAGACATGTAGTTGATGGATGTTTTAAAATTTGGGATTTAGCTAAACCTGTTATAGCTCAAGTTCATGGATATTGTCTTGCTGGTGGGACTGAATTAGCTCAATCATGTGACTTGATATATGTAGCTGATGATTCAACTATCGGTTATCCCGTTGTAAGAAATATTTCTCCACCGGATAATCAATTTTATCCCTGGGTAGTAGGAATGAGAAAATCTATGGAACTAATGCTAACAGGAAATTCTATGAATGGAAAAGAGGCTGTAAAATGTGGCTTTGCCAATCAATCTTTTCCTATTGATAAACTAGACGAAGAAGTTCTGAGAATTGCAAAAAATGTTGCTGGAGTTCCGCAAGATGTTCAACAATTTAATAAAAGAGCGGTCCACAGACAAATGGAAGCTATGGGTATAAGATCAGGTATTAGAGCTGGTACAGAAATGCAACAATTATCTATGCATACAAAATCGGCAAAAAATTTCTTCAAAATGGTTAAAGAAGAGGGTTTAACAAAAGCATTGTCTGATAGAGACTCAAAATATGGTGATTATCGTGAAAATAAGAAAAAATCCGATGGGTAAATAGATGGATGATAAAGAACGTGTTTTAACTCTAGCTTCCGCATCAAGAATGACAGGTGTAGAGCAAAAAAAACTTCAGTCAATGATTGATGAAGGAAGACTAGAAGCAGTTAAAACAGAAGGTGGCAATCTACTCATTAGCGAAAGTTCTTTAAAACTTATTTTAGAAGAAAGCCAAATTGTAGAAACCAGCCATAGTGAAAATACTTTATCTGAAGATGTGAAAAAATTACTCTCACAGGCAGCTTTTTTTATTGAAAGACAAGAATCTGAATTAAAAACATATAAGGAAAGGGAGAGAAAACAAATTTCTCTCTTAGAGGGAGCAGAAGTTCATATTAATAAATTTTTAGACCAATTAAATGAGCTTCAAAAACAAAACATATCTCTATCTAACGAAAATAGAGACCTTTTAAAAACACTAATGGAATTAAAAATTAAAAAATGAGGTTATAAAATGGTATGCATTCTAGCTACTTTAAAAGTTAAAAAAGGGAAAGAAGAATTATTTGAAAAAATATTTGTTGAGCTATCTAAAAATGTAAGAGAAATAGAGAAAGGTAATATCTTTTATCAAATTTCGAAAGATAGGGAAATAGAAAATACATATATTGTTATGGAACAATATATCGACCAAGAAAGTGTTGATGCTCATGGTAAAAGTGATCACTTCAGAGCAGCAGGTGCAAAACTTGCAGAGTGTCTTGATGGAGCGCCTGTGATTAAAAGATTAGATTCTATTTCCTAATTGAAATAAATAGTATCATCTGCCAATTCAGCTTCAGCAGCTTCTGCGGCTAGTCTATCAGCTTCTCTTCGGGCTTGTTTTGTTTCTATAACTTTTACCCAACGTCTAGCATCTGCTTCCATATCTTCATAACCAGTAGAACGTTTAAAAGCAAATAGTGCTGAATTTTCGAAATCAATACCTTTTTTATTCCTTGTTATACCGAGTAACAACCAAGCTCTTCCTGGATTCTCTAGATCACCTTTTTTGATGGCATAACGAATATACTTTTCAGCATTTTTCCAATCTTCCTCTTGCATATAAGTTTGACCTAAACGAAGGAATAATTTTCCATCCTCTGCCATTTCTGCTGCTTTGGTTAAAGGCGGTATCGCCTTCTTCCATTCACGTGCAGATAACCATGCATTTGCAAGTTGTTCCCAATTCTTTTCCTCATCTTTTATTCTTTCAGCTTCAAGCTCTTTTTCAAGAATAATTGCCGCCTTATAGGGAACCTCGTAATATAAATATAATTGAGCAAGTCTTAACAATTCACTATGTTTCTCAAGCATATCTTTTGAATACATGATTTGTTGAATAGCAAATGAGTCTTCCTCTCTCTTAAGTTCTGCATAAAGCGCAGCCAATTGTCTGTAATAGGTCTTTTTATCCGGGAATCTATAGACCATAGCTTCTAGTAAAGGAACAGATTCTTCATATCTATCATCAAATAAAAGGACTGATAGGTAAATCTGATACCAATTTTCTCTTGGTTCTGCAGCTTGAAGAACAGCTATCTCTGCATGAGGTTCGGCTTTTCTGTAAAATTGTTTTTCTTCCGGAGAGTCTTTTGGTGTCTCTGAGGCAAAATATAAATATATTTGTGCTAACAATGCATGAGCAGATGGTCCTGGAGGGCTTCCTAATGCTTCAGCATTATCAAACCAATCTAAAAGTTCTTTTAGACCTCTGTCCCATTGATCAATAGCAAGATAAAGTTGAGCAATACCAAATTGAAGATCTAATTGAGCTTGTGGCTCAAGTGCATTATAGGAAAGAGATTGTTGCAAAAAATCCATAGACTTCGGATAGTCTTCTTTTTCTGCATATACATAGCCCTTAAGCCTATAAATAGTAGCCTTCTCAAAATCAGATAATTCTTGATTGCTTAAAAGTCTGTCTAGTATTTTAAGAGACTCATCTGGTTTTTCTTCAGCAAGTGCTTCTTGAGCCTTTAAGAAATCAGTACCAACTTTTTTTGATAAGGTTTGAGTTCTTCTAGCTTTAGGTGGCTTCTTCCTTTCCTTCTTTTGAGCGAATACTTCATTAAAGGTAATAGCTTCAAAAACAGTAGATACAGGTATAGCTAGTGAAAGAATTAATACAAAATAAATGAATTTTCTTAAAATATTTTTCATTTTATCGAGCGTCCTCTAATTCATAAGTTATTAAATGTTGCACACCAGTTCTTGGTACAGCTTTTCCACCAACAATCCTCGGTTTATATTTCCATTTAACAATTGTTCTCATAGCTGATCTATTAAAGATTCCAGGAGGATCAGCATCAATTACAATAGGGTTAATTACTGCGCCTGTCTCTGTAATTGTAAATTCAACTAAAACCCAACCTTCTATGCCTCTTTGAGTTGCTCTTCTTGGATATTGAGGTGGGACTTTAACAATTGGAAGAACATCAGCATCAGTTGATGCGGAAAATGCTCCAAACTGAGGACCACCAAAGTCAGGAGTAGAAACACTTTCAGATGACATCTCTGGTCTAGGAGTTTCAGGAATATCCATTTCAGGAGGATCTGGTTCTTGTTCTTGCTCAGGTCTATTAGGTTTCTTTTTTGCTGTTTGTGTCTCAGTATCCTGAAGCTGTCTCAAGAAACTGATATTAATACTTGCTGTCTCTTCACCTAAATCAAATTCATTACTAGAGACAAGAGCCTGCATAACTAAAAATAAAAACACTGTTATAAGCGCTGCGATTGGTATAGCAGATGCTCTACTATCAATTTGGCTTAATGAACCTTTTACAGTTGTATCACCAACCTTAATATCAAGAATGGCATTAATTTGTGTTTTTATTTTTTCAATTAATTCGTTCAATTTATGTACCCTATTTCTCTGATGCAGCTATTGAATATTGTTCAACACCTGCAAGTCTTACAGCATCAATGACCTGAACCATTAAACCAACTTCTGATTTCTCATCAGCTTGAATAACCGCACCACCCTGAGGATTCTCAGCGTGAAGTTTTTCTACATTTGCCTGAACAGCATCCATATCAACCATACGTCTATTAATCCAAATCTCATTTTTATCACTAATAGCTATTAAGATACCAACTCTATTTTGCTGTTGAGCTGTCTCAGAGTCTGGTCGAGTAACATCAATACCAGATTCTTTTACGAAGGTTGCTGTTACAATGAAAAATATAAGCATTATAAAAACAATATCGAGTAATGGTGTGATATTAATCTCACTTTCCTCTTCTACTCTTACTCTTCTTCTCATTATATTCTCCTTATCTTTTTAACCTTATGATAAAGGTAATTCGTCCTCTACATTAGCAATTGCTTTTCTTGTTTTGGATTCAATTTGAGCTATAAAAAATATTCCAGACAAAGACGTTACCATGCCAGCCATGGTAGGTAATGTTGCCTTTGAAATACCAGCAGCCATGGCTCTAGCATTTGAAGAGCCAGTAATTGCCATAACATCAAAGACCTCAACCATACCAGTAACTGTTCCTAATAATCCAAGTAAAGGAGCTGCTGCTACTAATGTTTTAATATATATCAAGCCTCTTTGACTTGATTGCCTGACTTCACTAATAAGTCTCTCTCTAATTCTTCTAGCATACCAAGAGTCATGGTCAGAACGTTTATTCCAAGCATCTATTGTTGAGCTTGCAATAGTTTTATGAGCAGTAGCAAAATGCCAATAACGTTCGATGATTAATATCCACATAACAAAGGTTGCTAACATTAAAGCTAAAAGCACGTCTCCACCAAGCTCTAAGAAGTCTCTAATACTGCTAAAAGCTAGATCTGGTCTTATAAGTTTTAGAAGAAAGTCACCCATTTAAATCCTCAAATCAATTATTAAAAATATTATTTAGATTCTGCTCTTTCTGCAATTAATCCAGCACTTTGTTCATCAAGAATTTGCTGTATTGATCTGCTTCTAGTTTGTGCAACAGAATGTAATAACACTAGAGGAATAGCCGCTGTTAAACCTAAAACAGTTGTCACAAGCGCTTGTGAAATACCACCGGCCATTAGCTTAGGATCACCAGTACCAAATAAAGTAATAGCTTGGAAGGTAACAATCATACCAGTCACTGTACCAAGAAGACCTAATAAAGGTGCAACTGAAGACAACAGTTTAATAAAATTAATACCTCTTTCTAACGATGGTAATTCTTTTAAAATTGCATCATCAAGCTTCAACTCTAATGTCTCAACATCAGCTGATTTATTTGAGTGATAAGCATTTAAAACTCTACCTAGAGGGTTAGATTCGTTTGGATTATCGACATCTTTAGCTTGCGCATTTACTGCCCTTGCAGTGATCGTCAATCTAAATATTCTCTCAATAGATAAAACAAGACCGACAGCGAGTAATCCTAAAATGATATAACCAACTACACCACCTTGTCCTATTCTTTCGCTTAAGCCAGGTGTCTGAATAAGAAGGCTTAATATTGCACCACGTGATGGATCAATAGCACCTTTAACAATATCACCTTTGTCACCATCAACAATATTATCACCAAGATCTAAAAATCTTGCCTGAGGTTGACGACCAAGTACACGATATCTTTCATCATCAGGAAGATAACCAAGAAAATTTCCTTTTCTATCAAATGCGGTCCATGGACCAACTCTAACAACTTCTTCTTCAGAAAAATTACCATCTGTATCAACAATTGTACCGTTAAAACGTTTTACTTCACCTTGAGCATTCATTTCTTCAAGAAGGTGATACCACAACATTTCTAACTCTTCATTAGATGGTAAAGCTTTGGACTTAGCTAAATCTGTAAGAGTTTGTGAGCGACCTTGTAATTCTCCACTGATAATTGACTCTTTAATCTGAGCACCCATTTCACTTGCAGTACCTCTAACAACACCAAAAAGTTCACCAAAAGCACCCAATCTCTCTGCTTTAAGGTCTTCAAGTTCACTTAATTTTACGTCATTCTCATCAAATGTCTTTTCAAGACGAACCGCTCTATCCTCTTGAATTTTTAAATTTGCTAAAGTTTCTTGAAGGACGGAATCTTGAGTACTCTTCTCAGCCATAAATTTTGCGATTCTTGCTCTATTTTCTTCGCTATCATAAAGCGCTTCTTCTTGAACTTTTAAAAGTAATTCATTTAACGAAGTAATTTCTTTTGGAGTTTCCTCAGCATCGTCTTTTGCAACAACAGGTAATGTAGATAAAGCAAAAATAGCCAAAAATACAATACCGAATAGATTCAATTTTTTAATAGTTTTTGTCATTTTACTTCCCTTATTCCGCTGTTATTTCTAGAGGTATAACCATTAAATCTGGTGCAGCTTGCTCATTAGCAATACGAATACCCATTTGAATCGGAGTTCTGTATGAACCTCCAAGTTTTTTCCAGCCATTATTCTTTCTACTCCAAACAGCAGCCTCATCACCATCTAATGTTTGATATATATATGAATTACGACCAATTCTTAAGAAATTAACTGTTCTGTCATCTTCTGGGCTTACTTTTCCTGTATAAGCTTCAATAGTTCTTCCATATTCGTTTTCAATTTCATATGCTTCTGAGATCTTACGATATTTTTCAGCAGGAGAAGCATCTGGATTATTCATCAAGTTTCTTAATCCAGCTATTCTCTGCCTTCTTTCATTGATTAAAAAAGGAACATCAAGTTCAACAAAATTATCAAGCGCATCAATCATTTTAAACATTAGAGGCATAACAGAACGAGTTAAACTACTTATGCTAGCAATATCTTTTTCAATTCTAACCATTTTTCTTTCTTGTCTGTCTATCAAGACTTCTAATTGATCATTATATTGAGTGAGATCTTTTAACTGCTGATAGTTTTGTCTAAATTCTTGAACAATTACATTAGTAGCATCATCAATTACATCAATTTCACCTTGAGCTGCTTTACCATCGTTATTTGATTGGGCCAAAAGTGATTTAACTGGATCCATCTGTCTAGTAGGATCAATCTCCTTTTGAGCGTTAACAGAAGATGTTAATACTAATACCATTAAAATTACTGGTAGAAGATATAACATAGTGTTTTTATTAAAATGAAAATTCATAATCATTTTGGTCCTCTCTATAATTATTAAATTTGACAACATTTAGCTTACAAAAACTAAAACAATTATCAAATAGAAATTACTTTAAATTTATTATTATTCCCCTTTTTTTGCTCTTTTAATCTTATAAAAAAAATAGCAGGAGAAATTATTAGCAGTCATATCTATTATAATAAACCCCAAAATTATTTTTTTTTTAAAATTTTAAATATAGAAAAAATAAAATTTGTAAAAGTTTTTTAAAACCCTTGAAAAACAATGACAATAGATGTATACAATTTACAAAAATGACGCCAACGTCATCTTTTTTTTTAACTATTTTATTAATTTAATTGAATTAATTGCAGAGAATCATGAACAAAACAACTAAAACAGCTATTCTAGTATTGTCTGCGCTATTATTATGGATGCTTACGGGAATTTTCCAAAAAGGCTCTAATTTAAATGATATAAATTCTCTGAAGATAAATACTGAAGAGAAAGTTATTAAAGTTAAGGCAAAAAAAATTAAATCTGAATTAAGACAATCAAATGTTCTTGTCCAAGGAAGAACTGAGTCAAATAGGAATGTGCTGGTATCATCTGAAACTAATGGAATTGTTAAAGAAATTTTTGTTAAAAAAGGTGATTTTGTAAAAAAAGACCAAATATTGTGTAAATTATCAACTGACTCCAGAAAAGCTAAATTAGATGAAGCTAAGGCATTAATGCTTCAAAAGAAATTAGAATGGGATGCATCCAAGGTGCTTGTTGAAAAAGGTTATAGGTCACAAACAAAAGCAGCTGGATCTAAAGCTGCTTATGATGCCTCTAAAGCTCTAGTAATTCAAATGGAGGAGGAACTAGAAAATATCAATATAAGATCACCCTTTGATGGTTTCTTTAATGATAATTTAGCTGAAGTTGGAGACTTTTTATCAATCGGTATGCCGTGTGGACAAGTAGTAGACTACAATCCTATATTAGTTATCGGACAAGTTTCTGAGCAAGAAATTAAAAAAATTAAATCTGATATTCAAGGTTATGCAGTTTTATCTACTGGTGAGAAATTAGATGGTCTTCTCAGCTATGTTTCTAAAACTGCTGATAGCAAAACAAGAACTTTCAGAATTGAGCTTGAAATTAATAATTCAAATTTCGATATCAAAGACGGTATTACTGCTGAATTATTTATTCCTACAAAAAAAGTTCAAGCACATTTAATACCACCCTCCTCTCTAACACTAGACTCTGATGGAAAAATAGGCGTCAGACATATTGATTCAAATAACGAAGTCATCTTCTCAGATGTAGAAATTATTGGTGATGAAAAGGAACTAGTCTGGGTATCAGGTTTACCAGAAGAAATTACACTAATAACAATTGGTCAAGAATTTGTTATAGAAGGACAAAAAGTAAATTATACGCTTGAGGTCTTAAATTGATAAATATTATTGATTATATAATGCAAGCCAGAAGAACGATCGTGTTCTTAATGATAATTATCATTTCAATAGGATCCCTAACCTATATTAATATAGCAAAAGATGCTGAGCCGGATATTGATATACCTTTTATATACGTAACTGTGCCCCATCAAGGAATCTCGCCTGAAGATTCAGAACGCCTTATTGTAAAACCTTTAGAAAACCAATTAAAAACTATTGAAGGCATTGAAGAAATGAATGGTTCCGCCTCAAATGGTTTTGGGTCGGTATTATTAGAGTTTGATATTAATTTCGATAAAGATAAAGCCTTGGGTGATGTTAGAGAAAAAGTTGATATGGTGAAATCTAAACTCCCTCAAGACGCAGAAGAGCCAATTGTACTTGAATTTAATATGGCAGAACTACCAACGATAGTTGTTTCATTATCAGGTGACGTTCCGGATAGAACATTATTTTATCATGCTAAAAGATTGCAAACAAAAATAGAATCTATCCCTGGCGTTCTTGAGGCACCAGTAACAGGAGACAGGGAAGATTTGATGGAAATTTTAGTGAGTCCATCAAAACTAGAAAACTATAATATTTCTCTTATGGATCTTATTAGATCTATTACAGGAAATAATAGACTAGTAGCCGCTGGATCAATTGACAAAGGTCAAGGAAAATTTTCAATTAAAGTCCCTGCAGTTTATGAGAGTGCTCAAGATGTCTATAATTTAGTGATTTTTTCTTCAGGGGATGGAGCAGTTACTCTAGGCGATGTAGCAGAAATAAGAAAAACATATAAAGATACCGAGTCATTTGCGAGAGTTAACGGAAGACCAGCGGTCGCTCTTCAAGTAAAGAAAAGAATTGGTGAAAATGTTTTAGAAATAAATGAAAAGGTGAGACTTGAGGCTGAAGAATATGTTGAAAACCTATCTGAAAATATTGAAATAAATTTTACAAGCGATAATTCTGATTACATTTTAGAAATGTTAAAATCTCTTCAAGCTGCTGTAACAAACGCAATTATATCTGTAATGATCCTCGTGATAGGGGCGTTAGGTATTCGTTCAGCTTTAATGGTAGGTATATCAATTCCAACTTCTTTTTTAATGGCCATTTCATTATTAGCTTTATCAGGCGGTTATATAAATATGATGGTTATGTTCGGGTTGTTGGTTTCTGTTGGGCTATTAGTTGATGGTTCAATTGTTATGGTTGAATACGCAGATAGAAAAATGGCTGAGGGCTTAAATAGATTAGATGCATATACCCAATCCTACAAAAGAATGATATGGCCTATTATATCTTCAACAGCAACAACTTTGGCAGCATTCCTTCCTTTAATTTTATGGCCAGGTGTTTCTGGCCAATTTATGAAGTGGATGCCATTTATGGTAAGCCTAGTATTAGTATCATCTCTTTTTTCAGCTTTAATATTTATACCAGTAATGGGATCGATTTTTGGTAAAACTGAAAAAAAAGATGCTGCCAAATTAAATGATAAATTTGATTTAAGAAATCTATCTGGATTTACTAAAGTTTATATAGATATTTTACAGAAATTAATAAAAACACCAATAGTGACAGTTATTTCCTCGATAGGAATAGTTATTATTCTCTTTAATTTGTATGTAAATTTCAATGCTGGAGCACGTTATTCAGTTGAAGGAGATACAAATCAAATGACAGTTCATATAATTGCAAGAGGTAATTTATCACCAAGTCAAAAACTTGGAATTGCTCTTGATGTTGAAGATATAGTGAGAACAGTAGACGGAATTAAAACAACTTCAACTCTTATAGGCGGTGCGTCTGCTGAACAAATGATTATGAGCGATGGCGAAAGTCGAAGTGATGAAATTGCAATGATGATGATAGAGTTAAAACCTGTTCATGAAAGAAGGCATGCAGATATCCTTCGACAAGAAATTTTAGGAAAAACATCTATATTACCAGGTGTTATAGTTGAATCATATAAAGTTGAAAGAAAGCCTGAGTCTGGAAAAGATATTCAGATAGAACTCACTTCATCAAATAATCTTCAACTTACAAAAGTAACAGATTCAATTAGCAATAAACTTAAATCAATGGACGGTATTATGGAGGTAGATGATACAAGGTCTCTTCCAGGAATTGAGTGGATTATAAATGTTGATCGAGAGCTCGCAGGAAAATACGGTGTTGATGTTTCAATTATTGGTTCAATAATTCAACTCGTTACTAATGGTATTTTAGTTGATAAATATCGTCCTGACGACTCAGAGGATGAGGTTGATATTAGAGTAAGATTTCCAAGGGACTATAGGCAGCTTGAACAATTTGATCAATTAAGGATACCTACTCCTGATGGAGCTATTCCATTATCAAATTTTGTTAAAAGAGAACCTCAACAAAAAGTAACATCAATTGAAAGATCAAATGGTGCAAGAATTCTCAAAATAAGGGCTAATACTATGATAGATCCTATTACAGGTAAGAAAATATTACCATTTGATAAAAATGTTGAAATTGGCAATTGGATTAATGAACAAAACTTTTCAAAAGATGTTGAGATAAAATTTGGAGGAACAAATGAAGATGGTGAAGAGTCTGCTGCATTTTTAGGCAGGGCTATGCTTGGTGCCCTTTTCCTTATGTTTATAATTCTGCTCACTCAATTTAATAGCTTCTATCAAGCTGCAATAACTTTATCAACCGTTGTACTTTCAACAGTTGGAGCCTTAACGGGTTTATTAATAACAGGCCAAGTTTTTTCAGTTATAATGAGTGGTCTTGGGATTGTCTCTTTAGCAGGTATTATCGTAAATAACTCAATTGTTTTAATTGATACATTTAATAGATTAAGAAATGATGCAAAAAATCTTAATGAAGCAATACTTCACTCTGCCGCCCAAAGATTGAGACCTATAGTCTTAACCACAACAACTACAATGATTGGTTTAACACCAGTTGCACTTCAAATTACAATTGATTGGTTTGGAAGAAGCATTGAATTCGGTGGTCTTATGTCAGCTTGGTGGGTACCCTTTTCTACTGCTGTAATTTGGGGACTAGGATTTTCTAGCCTTTTAACTTTATTTTTAATACCCACATTATTGGCTCTACCCGAATATTTGAAAGAAAAAAAATTTAATTTTGATAAAAGGTTTTTAAAAATTTTAGAATCACCCAAATAAATAAGTATGAAAACAGTTTGTTTGTTTTGTGCATCAATGGATGGGAAAGACACTAATTATATAAAAGAAGCCAATAATATTGGAGATATTCTATTAAAGCATAATTATTCTCTTTTATACGGAGGTGGAATTTTAGGTTTAATGGGGGTAGCTGCAAAATCAGCAAAGAAAAAGGGTGTAAAAATAATTTCTATCTTTCCAGAGTATCTTGATGAACCTGGTATTATTTTCTCTAAATCTCAAAAAACAATCAAAACAAAAAACATTCTTGAAAGAAAGAAAAAGATGATTGAATTATCTGATATTTTTGTATGCCTTCCTGGAGGGATAGGAACTCTAGATGAAATAACTGAAGTATTATCAACTGCAGCACTTGGTGAACATTCAAAGCCGATATTTTTAATAAATACTAATAATTTTTGGAGTCCATTCATGAGTCTATTGGATCATATGGAAAAAAATAAATTTATTAGAATTAATGGTGACGAAGCAATTAAATCTTCAAGTCTTAGCAATTTATTTATTGTTGATGATTTCGAGGAATTATCAATGCACGAAAAATTTATTTCTGCTTAGGTTGAGGGGCTCCATCCTTAATTAATTTATACTGAATTGAATCCATTAAGGCCTTTAGAGAAGCATCTACAATATTTGCACTTACACCTACTGTAAACCAACTTACACCTTCACCATCTTTAGATTCAATTACAACTCTTGTTGTTGCTTCTGTTCCCCCATTCAAAATTCTTACTTTATAATCAACCAAAACCAAATCTTTAATATATTCATCGAATATTCCTAGATTACTTCTTAGGGCTTTATCAAGAGCATTTACAGGACCATTACCTAACCCGACTGACTCGATTTTTCTGTTATCAACATTTAAAATAACTTTAGCCTCAGAATTAAAAGACTCTCCTTTAGTATCATCTTCCTTTCTTATTGAAATTGAATAATCTTCAACAGTGAAAAAATTGGGAACATTGTCTAGGATATTTTTTGCCAAAAGTTCAAAAGAAGCTCCTGCTCCATCATAAGAGTATCCATTAAACTCTTTTTCTTTAACGACTTCTAATAAATTCCCCAAACGCTCATCTTTGTCATCAACTTCAATTCCAACAGATGATAAACGTGATAATAAATTTGATTTACCAGCCTGATTAGATACAAGTATTTTTCTATTATTTCCAATATCTTCAGGTTTAACATGCTCATATGTTGAAGGATCTTTCATTACAGCAGAAACATGAAGACCACCCTTATGCGCAAAAGCATTATCACCGACATAGGGTTGATGCTTGTTAGGTTGTCTGTTTAAAATATCATCAAGAAGTAATGAAATAGTTTTAAGATTTTTTAACTCGTCTTTAGATATTGATATATCGTATTTACCTGAATACATATCTTTAAGAATTAATGTTGGTAACAAAGAAATAAGATTAGCATTGCCACATCTCTCTCCTAAACCGTTTAAAGTTCCTTGAAGCTGCCTAGCTCCTGCATCAATTGCAGCTAATGAATTAGCAACGGCATTTTCAGTGTCGTTATGTGTGTGTATTCCTATTTTTTCTCTTGGAAACCTAGAACATACTTGATTAACAATTTCATAAACTTCACTAGGTAAAGTGCCACCATTAGTGTCACACAATACAACCCACCTTGCACCTGATTGGATGGCGCTTTCTATGCAAGAAAATGAAAAATCATTATTAGATTTAAAACCATCAAAAAAATGCTCACAGTCAATCATAGGTTCAATACTATTTTCACTGACAGACCTGACAGACTCTTCAATTGATTTTAAATTTTCATCTAATGTAACTCCAAGCGCTACATCAACGTGATAGTCCCAAGTTTTTGCAACCAAACAAATACTATCTGATCCACTATCAATTAATGCCCTCAACTGGGGATCATTATCAGCTGATCTGCCAGCTCGCTTTGTCATACCAAAAGCTGTAAATTTTGAATTTTTTAATTTTGGTCGTGACTCAAAAAACTTTGTATCCGTTGGATTTGCACCTGGCCAACCACCCTCAATATAATCCAAACCGATTTTATCTAATGCTTCAGAAATTATTATCTTATCTTGTACACTAAAATCTACGCCTTGTGTTTGCTGACCATCACGTAATGTTGTGTCAAAAATATATAATTTTTCTTTTGTCATTTTACTTTCCTAAAAGACGCTTTTTGATTTTATCATAACCTATTAATAAAATAAGCTCTTTTAACTCAGGACCATCATCTAATCCAGTAATTGCTTTTCTTAATGGAAGAAACAAATCCCTACCCTTTCTATCGGTAGAAACTTTTATTTTATCAATCCACAAATTCCATGTTGAATTATCCCATGGTTCATCTGGTAAGACATCCGATGCGGTCTTTAAAAATTCATAGTCTAAGTTTTCTACTTCAATATCCTTGTTAATTATTTCATCCCATTTACTATATTCTGAAAGATAATTTAGGTTGTTTTTAACTATTTCCCATAAAGTTTTGCTAGCAATTATATTTTGATTTTCTAATCTATTTTTAATTTCCTCAAAACTTAAAATACTTAATTGTGATGAATTTAATTTCATCAATTGATCTAAACTAAATCTTCCTGGAGCCCTTCCTAATTTACTCAAATCTAAAATTTCTGAAATTTCTTTTAATGACTGAAAGGAATTTATCTCAATTGAAGTACCAATAGAGGTATTAAGAGAATTAATTGCCATAGGTTCAAAATTTTTTTCTTTAAGACCTTTTACAGACAAGGCAGCATTTCTTTTTGAAAAAGGATCGCCATTTTCATCAACAAGCAGAGGGTGGTGACCAAAAACAGGTGAATCTTTTCCTAAGGAAGTAAACATTTCGACTTGAATACCAGAATTAGTTACATGATCTTCACCACGAATAATATTTGTAACTCCCATCTCAATATCATCAATTACGCTAGGTAAATTATATAAGAAACCTCCATCCTCTCTTACTACAACTGGGTCTGACTGAGCGGACGTATCTACCGAAACCTCACCTCTTACCAAATCATGAAAAATGTTCTTTTTTCCTGAAAGTTTAAATCTCCAATAAGGTTTTCTTCCTTCACTAATATATTGATTTTTCTTTTCCTCAGATAAGTTTAAAGAAGCCCTGTCATAAACAGGAGGCATTCTCCTTGCTACCAATCTTTTTCTTTTATAATCAAGTTCCTCTTGAGTTTCAAAACACTCATAAAGAAAACCTTTTTCAACTAACTGATTAAAATATTTTCTATAAATATCTATTCTTTCAGATTGCTTATAAATTTTATCAATTTTTATTCCAAGCCATTTTAGATCTGATACAATTTGCTCTGCGAATTCATCAGTACTTCTCTCAGAATCAGTGTCATCAATTCTTAAAATAAATTTTCCGTTATTTTTTATTGCATATAGATAATTAAATAGTGCTGTACGAATATTACCAACATGCAAAAGTCCCGTGGGGCTGGGAGCAAATCTCGTAATTATATTTTTTGTCAATTTTTATCTCTGAATAAATTTGTGATTGGATACCTTCGATCTCTACCGAAATTCTTTTGACTAACTTTTACTCCAGGAGCAGATTGTCTTCTTTTATACTCAGAAATATATAGAAGATTTTCTATCTTTTTAACTAATGATTTCTCATGCCCTCTTTTTACTATCTCAGAAATACTCATTTCATAATCAATTAAACTTTCAAGGATGTCATCTAGTTTATCATATGGAGGGAGAGAATCTTGATCTTTCTGATCCTCTCTTAATTCTGCAGTAGGCTCTTTCTCGATAATAGAAAAAGGAATAACTTCACCTGATGGTCCTAAACAATTTGATGCTTTTGAGGAATTTCGCCATTTAGAAAGCTCATAGACCTCTGTTTTATAGATATCTTTAATAGGATTATATCCTCCGTTCATATCACCATAGAGCGTAGAATAACCGACAGAAACCTCTGACTTATTACCAGTTGTAACGACCATTTTACCAACTTTATTTGATAACGCCATTAAGAGTGTACCTCTTATTCTGGACTGTAAATTTTCTTCAGTAACATCAGGTGGGAGATTATTAAAAAAGGGTGTGAGAACTGTTTCAAGACTGTTAAAAGAATTTTCAATATCTAAGCTTCCCAGCTCTATACTTAAATTTTTTGCACACTCTGTTGCATCAATAAAACTTTGCTTGGATGTATATTTGAATGGAAGCATAAAACATTTAACTTTTTCAGATCCAAGAGCATCAACTGAAATGGCAGCACATAATGCAGAGTCTATTCCTCCAGATAATCCCAGTATAACTCCAGGAAAATTATTTTTTTCAACATAGTCCTTTAAACCAAGAACTAAAGCAGAATAAATATCCTCCAGTTCATCTTTAGCATTTACACTTTTCTTATAATTGTCACCAACATTTTCAAATCCAACCTCAATATTAAAATCTAGGTTAACTATTTCCTCAGTCCATGATGAACATTTTAAAAATAAAGACTGATCAGAGTTAATAACAAAGCTTGAACCATCAAAGACAAGCTCATCCTGTCCACCCACTTGATTCACATAGATTAATGGTAAATTATTTTCCTTAACTCTATCAATTGCAGTTTCTATTCTTAAATTTCTTTTATATCTATCGTATGGAGAACCATTAGGTGTAATTATTATATCAGCACCATCACTCTTTAATTGATTGCATACATGAGGTTTCCAGATATCTTCACAAATTGGAATTCCTATTTTAATGCCGCGAAAATCAAATGTTTGAGTAGTTTCCCCTGGGTCAAAGACTCTCTTTTCATCAAAAACACTATAATTAGGTAAACTTTTCTTTTTACTGATACCAATAATTTTACCGCTATCAATGAGAACAGCACAATTATAAACTTTATCATCTTCTTTGATTGGAGCTCCAATAATAATTCCAGTATTAATATCTTTTGAAAAACTAACTATCTTTTCAAGGCCTTCAGAACAAGCATTTAAAAAAGAGCCTTTTAGAACTAAATCCTCGGGAGGATAACCCGAAATAAATAACTCAGAGAAAACTATCAAATCAGAATTTTTTGACTTCTCATTTGATATTACCTCTAAAGCTTTAGCAATATTACCATCAATATCACCAACAGTATTATTTAATTGTGCAATAGTAATTTTCATTCTTTATATCCAAAAACAATTCATACCTTGCTTAAAGTCTTTGAACAACTTAAAGATTGGTATCTTAATTAACCATATGTAATATATCATAAGAGGTTATATAAAATATAAATAAAATGAGAGAAAAATGAGTAATATTATAAGCAAAGAAATCCATTTACATTCTAGACCAGAAGGTGAACCAAAAAGTGAGAATTTCGAACTTGTGGAAGAAGAAATCAGTTCAATTAACGAAGATGAGGTATTAGTTAAAAATTTATGGATGTCGGTTGATCCATATATGCGAGGAAGAATGATTGATAGAAAAAGCTACGTTCCACCTTTCGCAGTAGGAAAAACGCTTGAAGGTGGAGCCATAGGTGTTGTTATTGAATCAAATTCCTCGGATTTTAAAGCAGGAGATTATGTAAACTCCAATTTTGGCTGGAGAGAATATTTTTCTTCCAAAGCCAATATGCTTAGCAAAATTAATCCTGATATAGGGCCCTTACAAGCCTACCTTGGAACTCTTGGTATGCCAGGAATGACTGCTTATGTTGGTCTATTGAGAATTGGCGAACTGAAGGAAGGTGAAAATGTCTTGGTCTCAGCTGCTGCAGGTGCTGTTGGAACTGTAGCGTGTCAAATTGCTAAAGCAAAAGGTTGTAAAGTTTATGGAACTGCTGGGTCAGATGAAAAATGTCATTTCCTGGAAAGCGAACTTGGAATCGATAAAGCAATTAATTACAAAACTACAGAACATTTGACAAGATCTATACACTCAGCTTGTTCAAATGGTATTGATGTATATTTCGAAAATGTAGGTGGCTCTCATTTAGAAGCCGCTCTAAGCGCAATGAATCTTAATGGAAGAATAGCATTATGTGGAATGATAGAGCAGTATAATGACAAAACCCCAAGACCTGGACCAAACAATCTCATGGCAGCAATTGTAAAATCATTAAAAATTCAAGGCTTTGTTGTTTCTAGTCATTACGATCTTTCTGATAATTTTCTTAATGATATGAAACACTGGATTGAAAATGATAAAATGAAATGGAAAGAAACAATTGATGTAGGAATTGAGTCTGCACCTAATGCGTTTTTAAAATTATTTAAAGGTGAAAACTTTGGGAAAATGCTAGTTAAAATATCTGAAGAGTAAAAAATGAATTTTGATAATATTATAGATGATTTCCAATTCCTTGATAATTGGGAAGATAAATATAAATATATTATTGATATGGGTAATTCTTTAAGTACCTTAAAAAGTATTGATTATAATGATGATAACAAAGTGGAGGGATGTGCAAGTCAAGTTTGGCTTGTTGTTGAAGAAATCGATAAACAAGGAAAAACTCTTTTAAAGTTTACGGGTGACTCTGATGCATTTATTGTGAAAGGTTTAATAGCTATAATCTTCGCTTTATTTTCAGAAAAAACACCTTCAGAGATTTTAGAAATAGATCCAATGAGTGAACTTAAAAAATTGAATCTAGAAGAAAATATTTCACAACAAAGATCAAATGGTTTAACTGCGATGATAAATAGAGTTTTTAGCGAAGCCAAAAAAAGAATTTAGTTATTTCTATGAAACAATCATCTGTAAAAACCTCACCATTCAATAATCTTTTCTTTTATATGATTGGTCAAGCATCTTGGTATCTCTCCCAAGGTCTACAAATGGTTTTATTTCCTACAATTTTAATATTAATGCTTAAAGTTTCCCCTTCAAATTATGGTCTTGCGCAAGTTTCATTATTAGCACCCTCTATTTTTCTTATAGTTCTTGGTGGAACAATAGCCGATAGAACAGATACAAGAATTTTACTTTGCTTTGTTCATTTAATGGCTACAGCACCATTATTTTTAATTTTATTTGCAATTTATTTTAATTTCTTAAGTTATGAACTTATGATCTTTTATGGTTTAATTATGGGGTGCGCTTCAGCATTTGCATTACCATCAAGAGAATCTCTTTTAACTTCAATTTCACAAGGTGAGATTCAAAGAACTGTTACAATTGCAATGATTACACAATTTGGTTTTCAACTTATTGGAATGTCTGTTGGCGGATTAGCAGATAATTTAGGGGTTATTCCTTTAATTATTGCTCAAAGTTTTTCTTTAATAGTAGGCGCTTATTTCTCAATAAAGCTACCCAAACCAACATTTAAGAAAGAGCCATTTAAGTTAAGTAAAATTAAAAATGAAATGATTGAGGCTTTCATTGAAGTTAAAAATTCTAGAGAAATCTTTCCTGTTTCTTTATCAATGATAATGGTTGGATTATGTTTTATGGGAAATAATCTTGTTACACTTCCATACATTACAACGGAGAGATATGGATTTGGATCAACTGGCTTTGCAATTGTATCAGCATGTTTTTGGATGGGAACATTATCGTCAAATAGTATTCTGGCTGTTAAGAAAAATATAAAGCGCTGGGGAACTGCTTTAATGGTTGCTATGACTAGCGGACTACCGATTCTAGGGTCACTATATTTTGAAATGCCTTTTTACATTTTTTGTTTAGTCATTTTTTCTTGGGGCTGCGGTGCTGGTGTTGTTATAGCAATGGGAAGAACAATAACGCAAACTTTTGCTGTTGAGAGTCACAGAGGCAGAATGCTCTCAGTTTATACATTAGCATTTATGGCATCAGGTCCAATTGGAGCAATAGTTTCAGGAAATATAATTGAAAAATACAGTCTCCAAACCAATATTTTAGTTACATCTACAATAGGAATTATTTTTATATTAGTCTTAAGCTTAAAAACTAATATTTGGAAAATAAAATCACCGAATTAAGAATATTGTTCTTCATCCCACCAAGGATAATACTCAGGCATATCATTTTTGACACTATCGCTAAACTCTGCAGGTCTTTTATCTAAAAATGATTGAACGCCCTCTTTAGCATCATTCATTCTTCCTCTGGCAAAAATTCCTCTACTATCAATTTTATGTGCGTCCATTGGGTGATTAGCACCAGCCATCCTCCAAATCATTTGCCTAGATAATGCAACTGAAACCGGAGCAGTATTATCAATGATTTCTCTAGCAATCTCTCTTGCTGCTGGCAATAATTCCTCTGGTTTATGAACTGATCTAATCAATCCACCTTCTAAAGCTTCCTCAGGACCAAATACTTTACCTGAATATATCCACTCTAAGGCTTTTGAAACACCAACAATTCTTGGAAGGAACCAAGATGAACATGCTTCAGGAACCAAGCCTCTTCGAGCAAAAACAAATCCATATTTTGCATCATCCGATGCTAATCGGATGTCCATTGCTAATTGCATAGTTATACCAACTCCAACTGCTGGACCATTACAGGCTGAGATTATAGGTTTTAAACATTCAAACATCTTAAGTGTCACCCTGCCACCTCCATCTCTTACCCCAGAGTGAGACCAATCAATGTCACCATTATCTGAAATTGCACCTTTTCTGTCGGATCTTTTATCCATATTAAAGGTATCTTTTCCTGCAGATAAATCTGCACCTGCGCAATAACCCCTACCTGCTCCGGTAACAATTATTGCCTTAACTTCATCATCATTGTTTGCATTATCAATTGCATCAATTAAATCACTTTGCATATTAAAATTAAAAGCATTTAATTTTTCAGGACGATTTAATGTTATAGTTAAAATGTTATCTTCAATTTCATATAATATTGCTTCATAATTCATTTTTCTCTCCAAGAGGATTTTATTAATAAATAAATATTGCAAAAATAATATAATTTTTAAATAATTAAATTTAAAAAAGAGGAATTAAATGCATCCCTACATCCATGCTAAGAAAAATCCAAATAAGCCTGCTTTGATAATGGCATCATCAGGAGAAATTACCACTTACAAAGAGCTTGATGAAAGGTCTAATCAAATTGCCCATTTATTTAGACAGAAAGGATTAAAAGTTGGAGATGGAATTTCAATTTTTATGGAAAATAACTCAAGATTCCTTGAGATTTGTTGGGCTGCACAAAGATCAGGTTTGTATTTCACGCCAATTTCATCAAAACTAACTGCTGCAGAAGTTAAATATATTCATGATAATTGTAACTCTAAATTTTTAATTTCATCAAAATATTTAAAAAATATTGCTAATGAAACTTTTCAATTAACAAAAAAAACAAAGCATCATTATATGGTAGACGGTGTAGAGGAAGGGTGGCAATCATTTGAAAATGCCATTATGGATTTACCAAAAACCCCTATACCTGATGAAGAAATGGGGCAAGACATGCTTTATTCCTCAGGAACAACTGGTAAACCTAAAGGTATAAGAGTTCCCCTAAAACATATTCCAATTGATCAATCTGATGCATTAATGTCAGTTATTGCTCCACTCTACGATATAAATGAAAATACAAAATATTTATCTCCAGCACCTTTATATCATGCAGCCCCTTTGAGATTTACTATGAGAGTAAACTACCTAGGAGGCACAAACATTATAATGGAAAATTTTGACGCCGAAATGTCTCTTTCTTTTATTGAAAAATATAAAATTAATATGAGCCAATGGGTTCCAACAATGTTTGTCAGAATGTGTAAGTTACCGGAGTCAATAAGAACGAAATATGATCTATCAACTCATGAATGTGCTATTCATGCTGCAGCTCCCTGCCCCATTGAAATAAAAAAAACAATGATTGCGTGGTGGGGAGAAATTATAAATGAGTTTTATGCTGGATCAGAAGGTAATGGTTTTTTTGCATGTAATTCTAGGGAATGGCTTGATCATGTCGGTACTGTTGGTAAACCAATTTTTGGTATTCCACATATTTGCGACGAAGAAGGAAATGAACTTCCTATTGGGTCAGAAGGAACTATTTGGTTTGAGAGTGATGTTGAGTTCTCATATCACAATGATAAGAAAAAAACTCTTGATACCCGACATCCTAAAAATCCAAAATGGACTACATTAGGTGATATAGGAAAATTAGACGAAGATAATTATCTTTATCTAACTGACAGAAAGGCTTTTATGATTATTTCGGGCGGCGTCAATATATACCCACAAGAAACAGAAGATTTAATTATAACTCATCCAAAAGTTTATGACTGTGCAGTTATAGGTGTCCCAAATCAAGAATTTGGTGAAGAGGTTAAAGCTGTTGTTCAGCCTATATCTTGGAATGATGTAGGAAAAAATTTAGAAGAAGAAATTATTCATTTTTGTAGAGATAATTTATCTAGTATTAAATGCCCAAAGACAGTAGATTTTGAAAAAGAACTTCCTAGACACCCAACAGGGAAATTATATAAAAGACTGCTAAAAGACCGTTATTGGGGTAAAAAAGATTCTAAGATTGTATAAATGAGGAGAAAATTATGAGAGTTTTTAATACTGTTGAAGAAATGAAAGAATGCGTTGGTCAAGAAATAGGTGTGAGCGATTGGTTTGCTATTGATCAAGATCGTATTAATGATTTTGCAGATGCCACAGGTGATCACCAATGGATACACATTGACCCTGAAAGGACTAAATCCGAATTAAACATGCCAACTATAGCTCATGGATTTTTAACTCTGTCACTTGTACCGATGCTAACATCAAAAATTAGTTCCATTAAGAGTGTTACTAGAGGAATTAATTATGGAACAAATAAAGTTAGATTTACAAATATGGTTCCTGTAAATTCTAAAGTTAGGGCTAAAACAAAACTTCTTGAAGCTCAATCTAAGGCAGGAGGAACGCAGTTAATTTCTGAAGTTAGTATAGAAATCGAAGGTCAAGATCGACCGGCTATGATCGCAGAAACAGTATCTATAGTTTTTGAATAATACTTTATGCCCACTATCAGTAAAGCTAATCCACCCAAGGCAAGAAAAAAACTTGTCAAAACAAAAGTACATAATACTGAGTTGTCCGATCAATTTAGCTGGATCAGAGATGATAACTGGCAAGAAGTTCTTCATTCACCAAATGTTTTAAAAAAAAATATAAGAAAGTATATTGATGATGAAAACAAATGGACTAACAAAAAATTATCGTTCCTAAAACCACTTGAAAAAAAAATTTTTAGTGAAATTAAAGGAAAAATTAAAGAAGAAGATACATCAATACCTCAAAAAGATGGTAACTGGTTTTATTTCTCAGAAACAAAAAAAAATCAAGAATACTCAATTTTAAGACGTTATAAATCGACTACCACAAGAAAAAACAGTTTAATTTATCATAATTGGAATAAAGAAAGCATACCATACAAATACTTCAAACCTGGTGGAGCCTATAACTCTAATAATCACAATCTTTTAGCATGGAGCTATGATGATAAAGGATCAGAGTTTTACAAAATAAAAATTAAGAATTTAAATCAAAAAAAACATTTTAATGATAAAATAAGTGAAACTGATGGAAGTGTAATCTGGGAAACAGATGATACTGGATTTTACTACATTAAAATGGATAAGAATCACAGACCTTCATGTCTGTGTTTTCATTTTTTAGGTACTCATCAAGATCAAGATATTGAGATATATAATGAAAAAGATTCTGGTTATTTTTTGAATATTAGTGAAACATTAAGTAAAAAATATTTAATTCTTACTATTCATAATCATGAAACCAGTGAAATCAGAATAATTAATCAACAAAAAAAAGATAGAAAATTAAAACTAATAGCTAAAAGAAAGAAAGGTATTGAATACAGCATTGAGCATGATCAAGAAAATTCAAGATTTTTAATACTAACCAATAAAGATGATGCAATTGATTTTAAATTAATGAAGACTGATGAAAACAATTTTAGCAAAAAAAATTGGACTGATTTTCTTCCTTATAGGGAAGGTGTTTTAATTACAAATTTTTCTTGCCTAGCAAAATATATAATTATTCAAGAGCTAGAAAATGGCATACCCAGAATTTTAGTAATAAATAAAAAAAATAAGAAAAAAAATATTATAAAATTTGACGAAGAGATTTATGATTTAGATTTCAATGAAGGTTATGAATATAAGTCAGAAGAAATAAGAATTTATTATTCCTCAATGGCAACTCCACTTTTAACTTATAATTGTAAATTAAAAGATCAAAAAAAAAGAATTATAAAAAAACAAGAAATTCCAACTGGACATAATCCAAAAAATTATATTCTAACTAGAGTTTATGCATCATCTCAAGATGGTAAAAAAATTCCTATATCAATTATAAAAAGAAAGAATACCCCTAAAAATGCTCCAACTTTATTATATGGATATGGATCATATGGAATTTCAATACCGCCAAGTTTTTCTGCTTCAAGACTTTCCCTAATTGATAGAGGAATGGTATATGCAATTGCCCATATCAGAGGTGGAATGGAAAAAGGAAAAAAATGGTACGAGGACGGAAAAAAGAAAAATAAACTTAATAGCTTTTATGACTTTATCTCATGCGCTAAGTTTTTAAAAAAAGAGAATATATCAGGGAATATTTCAATTCACGGTGGTAGCGCAGGTGGTCTTTTGATTGGGGCTTCACTGAATATAAGTCCTGATACTTTTCATTGTGCTGTTGCAGAAGTTCCATTTGTCGATGTTTTAAATACTATCCTTGATGACACCCTTCCCTTAACTCCTCCTGAGTGGGAAGAATGGGGAAATCCAATAAAAAACAAAAGTGACTTTGATTATATTAGATCTTACTCACCGTATGATAATATTAAAAAGCAAAGTTATCCTGCTATACTTGCAACATCAGGATTAACCGACCCTAGAGTTACCTATTGGGAGGCAACAAAATGGATTGCGAAATTGAGAAGTAAGAAAATTGACGATAATCCAATATTTTTAAAAACATATACCGAAGCAGGTCATGGAGGTATGGCAGGAAGATACAATCAAATTAAAGAAGTAGCTTTTATATATGCATTTATTTTATGGAGAAATAATCTAATTAAAAGGTCTATCCCCAGATAAGGTAATTCTATGCAGAAGTCTCTCATGTCCTTCATAGCCACCTTGAGCACAGTGATTTACCGCTCTATTATCCCACATTACAAGCATATTAGGCTCCCAAGAATGTCTATAAATATATTTTTCATTCTCCATATGGTTAAATAATTCGTTTAATAGTGATTTAGACTCATCTTTGCTTAGTCCATCAATTGCTATCGAGTAAACAGGATTAATGAAAAGTGATTTTCTTCTAGTTTCAGGATGAGTTCTTACTAGAGGGTGCAGGATAATATCTTTGGCTTTTTTTGAAGGTTTGATTTTCATTGACCTATCTTTATTTTTCTCCAAAGCATAAAATCCATCATCTGCATAAGGTCCTGCTGCACTATGAATAACCTTTAGATTATTAATTTTTTCCTTTGTTGCTATTGATAAATCTTCATATGCTTTGTGTGTATTTAAAAATAATGTCTCTCCTCCAATTGGTGGTATTATTTTTGAATGAAGAAGTGTTGCAGATGGAGGATTTTCTTGAAAAGACCAATCTGAATGCCATGATCCACCAAATGGGGGAGCTTTTTCATCAGCATCTCTTCTAACTTCTATAATGTTTGGATGGCTTTTCAAAGATTCTATATAGGGATCATCGCCAAATTCACCAAACAATAAACTTAGTCTCTCAAATTGGTAATGATTTAATTTTAAGTTTTTAAAAATTAATACAGAGTGTTCTAGCCATAAATTTTTAATTTCTTTAATAAATTTTGAAGAATGATGGTTTTCTATTTTAAAATCATGTATTTCAGCACCTAAATCGGATTTAGTATTTATTTTTTTATATTTCACGTTAATATTATCTTATCAAAAAAAGAATGTTTCAATTATAAAATTTATCATTATTATGCAAAAAAAATTAGGAGACTTTTATGGCACTTGTAGAAAAATTAGATGGAAAATTAAGACTTCCAGTTGTTGGGGCACCTTTATTTATAGTTTCTGGACCTGAACTAGTAATTGCCCAATGTAAAGCGGGTATTGTCGGTTCTTTCCCAGCTCTTAATGCAAGACCTCAAAGCATGCTTGGTGATTGGCTGACTAGAATAAAAGAGGAGCTAGCTGAACATGATGAAAAAAATCCTGATTCACCATCAGCTCCCTTTGCCGTTAATCAAATTTGTCATGCTTCTAATGATAGATTAATGCAGGATATGGAAACATGTGTAGAGCATGAAGTTCCTGTCATTATTACAAGTTTAAGACCTCCTCTTGAAATAGTGCAAGCTGCTCATAGTTATGGAGGAGTAGTATTTCATGATGTTATTAATGTAAAACATGCAAAAAAAGCTGCTGAACAGGGTGTTGATGGACTTATTCTTGTTTGCGCAGGAGCCGGAGGTCATGCTGGAAGTTTATCCCCTTTCTCTCTGGTAAGAGAAATAAAAGAATGGTTTGATGGAACAATTCTGCTATCTGGCTCAATAGGGGACGGTCATTCTATAGCTGGGGCTTTGGCAATGGGAGCTGATCTTGCCTATATCGGAACTAGATTTATAGCTACTGAAGAAGCTAATGCTGATCAAGGCTATAAAGATATGTTAATTGAATCTACTGCAGATGATATTGTTTATTCATCACTTTTTACAGGCGTTCACGGGAATTACCTTAAGCCTTCAATTGCTAAAGCTGGTTTAGATCCTAATAACCTACCAAGTGCAGACAAATCAAAAATGAACTTTGGGTCTGGAGGAAATACCAAACAAAAAGCTTGGAAAGATATTTGGGGATCCGGTCAAGGTATTGGTGGTATTAAAGATGCTCCATCTGTAAATAATCTTATAGGCAAAATAGAAAAAGAGTATAATCAAGCTTTTGATGAAATGATTCAGAAAAGATAATATTTAAAACCAAAAATTATTATCTTTCATTCTTTTTAAGTCGTGCTCAACCATCATATTTACAAGGGACTTAAAATTAATAGACGGTTTCCAGCCTAGGGTCTTTTTTGCTTTAGAAGCATCCCCTAAAAGATGATCTGTTTCAGAAGGTCTAGTATATTGTTTATCAACTGAAATAATTGTTTCACCAGTTTTTTTACAAATACCAATTTCGTGATCACCTTCATTATCCCAGACTATATCAATATCAATTGAATTTGCTGCTACTTGAACAAACTCCCTAACACTATGAGTCTCTCCAGTAGCAATCACATAATCATCTGGTTGGTCTTTTTGAAGCATCAGCCACATTGCCTCAACATAATCTCCTGCAAATCCCCAATCACGTTCTGCATTTAAATTTCCCAAATTAATTTTTTTTATTTTTTTTAGGGCTATTTGAGCCATTCCCTGAGAAATTTTTCTGGTTACAAACTCAGTACCACGTAAAGGTGACTCATGGTTAAATAAAATTCCAGAACATGCGAACATATCCCATGCTTCTCGATAATTAATAGTCATCCAGTGAGAATAAAGCTTCGCTATTCCGTAAGGGCTTCTTGGGTAAAAAGGTGTTTTTTCATTTTGGGGGCTTTCTTGGGCCTTTCCGAACATCTCTGAAGTTGAAGCTTGATAAAATTTAGGTTTACCACCTAGATTCCTTATAGTCTCTAAAAGCCTGGTTACGCCAATACCATCAATATCAGAGGTGTAAATTGGTTGTTCATACGAAGTTTGAACAAAACTTTGTGCAGCGAGATTATAAATTTCATCTGGTTCTATTTTTTCTACTAATCGTTGAATATTAGTAATTTCTGCAAGGTCCATTGGAACAATTTCAACATCATTCAAAACACCTATATATGATAAACGGGAAGTATTAATTGATGAGGTTCTTCTAACAGCACCAAAAACTTTATAACCTTTTTTAATTAAAAATTCTGAGAGATAAGCTCCATCTTGACCGGTAATTCCTGTAATGAGTGCTTTTTTTGTCATGAGGGTAAAATAGTTAAATAAAAATAAAAGTATATATTTTATTTAATAATTAATTGAAAAATTGATTAAAGTTAAAAAAGATTTTTTTGAATTTGATTTTTTTTCTTTTTATCATGTTTGCTGATTTTTTTTATCCTAGACTTTCTGCTACCATGCTTAAGATATATTTTCTTAGATTCAATTTTGTGTAGTTTATCTTTTCGAAGTTTATATATTTTACTTGCAGCTAATTTCCTTGCTTCAATCTCATCAACTATTGGAGGAATATATTCTTTACTATATTCAATACTCTCCCATGGGTTATGAACATTTTTTTTTGGTATTTTTCTTAATTCAGGTACCCATTTTTTTATGAAAATACCATCTGGATCATGGTCAATACCCTGTTTTATAGGATTATAAATTCTTATAGCATTGATGCCAGTTGTTCCTGATTGCATTTGCGACTGAGCATAATGAATACCAGGTTCATAATCAGTAAATAAAGATGCAAGATATTTTGAAGTTTTTTGCCAAGGAAGCCAGAGATGATAACTAGCAAAACTCATAAGCATTGCCCTCATTCTGAAATTAAGCCAACCAGTTTTAATAAGCGACCTCATACAAGCATCTACCATTGGATAACCTGTTAATCCCTTTTTCCAACTTTCAAGAAAAAAGTCAAAATCTGAATCGTTTCTAAGATTATTGTATGATGAATGCATATTCCTGAACTCAATCTCAGGTTCATCTTCAAGCTTTTGTATAAAGTGACAATGCCATCTAAGTCTGCTAGAAAAAGTACTTATAGACCGTGGCCAATTATGTCTTTCTTCCTTTGGAAGTTTTTGTATATCTTTTTTTCTTATATCTGTTTTTTGAATAATCTCTTTAATGGATAGTGTCCCAAAAGCTATGTGTGTAGATAATCTTGAAGAACTTTTATGAGAACTCAAAGGTGAGGACATTTCTTTAGAATAGTTTTTACCCCTTTGAAACAAAAAGCTCTCTAAAAGTTTTAATCCTTCAATCCTCCCACCTTTCTGAAACACTTCAATACCATCATTTTTAAGACCTAATTGCTGAGGTGTTGGTATTGTTTCAGAAGAAAATGTATGCCCTTTAATTTTTTTTGGAGGCATGTGTTCATCTGCATACATCCTTTTTTGCCACTCTTTTGACCATCCATCACGATCTTTTAGACCCCTAATAACACCGTTTTGTATGGTTTCATTCCATTTAATATTTTTTGAATTAAACCACTTCTTAAGCCTTAAATCCCTATTAAATGTCCAAAAATTCCATGTTTCCTGATGTGACCAAATTTCCTCAATTCCATAATGAGTATTGATATCATTGAAGATTTCTAAAGCGTCTCCAGTTCTTATTATTAATTTTTGCCCTATTTTTTTTAGTTCTTTATCTAAATCTTTAAGGCATTCCGTTAAAAAAGCATATTGTCTGTAACTTAGATCTTCCTCTTTCCAAAGTTCTGGCTCTATGATGTAAAGAGGCATAACATTTTTGCTCTTACAAGCATTTGTAAAAGCTTCATTATCCCAAACCCTTAAATCCCTTTTAAACCAAGCAATGTGCATAATATAAAAGTTTCTAAATTTTATTATAATTTGGCTGGGGCGGTAGGATTCGAACCTACGCATCGCGGGATCAAAACCCGCTGCCTTACCGCTTGGCTACGCCCCAAAAGACAGAATTAAAAAAATACGTTACATCGTATAACCCTCGTATACTAATCTTGACAAGAATAAAAATGCGATATCTTAAAATTTCTTTACATATGTAAATTACTATGATGTCATAATTTTTTCAAAATGGAGGGTTAATCAATGAGTGAATTTGAAATATGGTCTACGCTTAATTCAGGTCTTGCAATGAATGGTCTTTTTTTAATAGGTTTTTCATTTCTAGCCTGGTTTTCTGGTCGAGCATCAGTAATTATGCATGAAAAGGGTAACGCTAATCTTTTCGGCAAAATAGTTGTGAGTGCTTTTTCTTTAACATCCTTGTGGTATATAAATATGCAATTTTCCTATGTTTCCCTTGGAATTAGTAGCGCTTCACATTCTATGGCTGTTTTAAAAGATGAAACAGGATCAGTAAGTGCTAGAGGGCAAAGTCTTATAGATAATTTTGGTGGAAGCACAGAAGTACCGGCTTTTAGTCTTATTAATGAACCAGCAGGTTTAATTTTAGTTATTTCACTAGCCCTATGCCTTTTATCTGGAATATGGATGGGTGATTCTAATAACGATTAAGGAGAAAATTATGAGTGAAGTAGAAATATATAGTCAGTTAAGCAATTCTTTATCAACAACAGCATTATTTGGTATTATGTGGGCCTTTTTATTGTGGGTTGCGGGTCGTTCAGCTTCAGTAGCGATAGAGAGTAATGCAGGCATTGTAATGAAAATTGCTGTTACTGTTTTTGGCTTAGTTAGCCTTTTTCAATTTAATCTCTCTGCAAGTTATGTAAGGTTTGGTTTTGAAACTGCGGCTCACAGCCTCGCTGTTTTAAAAGAATCTGGTGCAGATTTATCTGCAAGAGCTTTATCATCAATAGAAGTTATGAATGGTTCAACAGATGTTCCTCAATTTTCATTGATGCCAGAACCTATTGGAATACTATTTATACTATCTGTTGGTTACTTAATAATTGGAAGGTTATGGTTAGGTCCAAAAGTATAGATTAAAACATAAAAAACTATAAAAAAGCCTGCAATTGCAGGCTTTTTTTATTCTATAAAATAAAACTTTTATAATTATTCTGATAATAATTGCTTAGATGGCAGTAAACTAAATAAAAATATAAAAAAATACTTGATATAATGTCATTAATTAGTAATCTTTCATGAAATAATAATAATAACTTAAATAATTGTTATTAATGAATCCGGGGAGGAAAATTTATGTCTACAATTAATAAATTTTTGATGTTCTTTGCAGTTCTTGCTCTAACATTGAATTTTACCCCTTCAGTATCAGCTCAGGATCAAGGTGATTCAGAGTCTTTTGGTATTGAAGAAATTATAGTGACTGCTCGTAAAATTGAAGAGAGCGCTCAAGATGTTCCAGTTGCAATTACTGCTATAACTGAAGAACTTCGCAAATCAAACATTAGAAATCTATCAGACCTTCAAGGTTTTGCACCAAATGTTATAATTGGTAATTTTGGTTCAAGATCAGGTGGTGCTAATCTTAATATTAGAGGTATTAGTCCTCCAAGATCTGATGATAATTCTTTTGATGCTCCTATTGCTGTTATGATAGATGGTGTTCATTTAGGTACTGCAGCTGGACAGATTTTAGAAAATTTTGACCTAGAAAGGGTTGAGGTTCTTCGTGGTCCACAAGGTACTCTTTTTGGTAAAAATACAGTTGGTGGTGTTATTAGTGTTGTTAGAAGCAAACCAACTGGTGAATTTGGTGCTAGATTAAAAGCTACAATTGGTGAAGATGGTCAACAGGAATTAAGAGCTGTTGTTAATTTCCCAATATCTGAAGGAAAAGTTGCAGGTAAAGTATTTGGAACTATGATTGAAGATGATGGTTGGCTTCCAAATATAACTCTTGGTAAAAAAGTTCCTGAAAAAGATTATATGAATTATGGTCTTACGCTTTTATTTACACCTAATGATAAATTTGAGGCGACTGTAACTGTTGAAACATTTGATGATCAAAGTGACCTAGCGGCTTTCCAATACAGCTATAACTTCTCAACAGGTGTTGATACAGCTCCTACGGATCCTAGACAAGTTAATACTGCGTTATCTACATTATCATGTACAATTTATGGTGCTTGTAGAAATAGCCTTGCAATCCCAAGTTATGCTGAAAATGATACAAATAATGATGCTGCACTTGAAACTGATGCGATAACAATTAATGCAACTTATGAGATAAATGAAAATTCTCAGCTTGTTTACGTTGGTAGTACAAGAGATACATCTGAGTATAGAATATATGACTATGATGGATCAGCTGCACCTTTCATTACTATTGAAAGATGGAATGATTATGAGCAAACAAGTCATGAGTTAAGATATGAGAGACAGACCGATAGATCTACTCTTGTTGCAGGTTATTACTTCTGGAACAGTGAGTTTACTCAGGATTGGGTAACTGGAGGAGAATTCTGGAGAACATTATTTGGTGCTGTAGCTCAAACTCCAGCTTTATGGGCTGCTTGTCAAGGTACTAATGGCTTAGACGGTGCCTTTGCTCCTATCGCATGTGACCTTGGTATACAAGGTGGAATTCCTGCGTCAGATATTGTTACTCAAATACTTTATGAAACTCAAGAAACAGAATCCGAAGCTTTCTTCTTAAACTACGAATATGATATTACAGATAAGCTAGCTCTTAACGCTGGTATTCGTTGGACTGAAGAATGGAAAAAATTCAAAGCTGGTCAGTCATATCTTTCAAATGAAGCGAGAGCAAGAGAGAGAAATTTCCCTGGATACGCAGACTTGTATCAAAAATGGGATGAGGTATCTCCAAGAGTTGGTCTGACATACAGAATTGATGAAGATAAAATGGTTTATGTTTCATATTCAGAAGGCTTTAAGTCTGGTGGTTTCTTTGGTGTTAACCAAAATATCCGTGACTTCGAGAGAGACCAATATGATCCTGAATTTGCATCAAATATTGAATTAGGCTTTAAAAGCACATTGATGGAAAATAGACTTAGATTAAATCTCACAGCTTTTAGAAACGAATTTGAAGATAAACAAGAATCTTTTGTTGCTTTAGATCCTGATACTAAAACTGTACAATCTGTTTTCAATAATGCTGCTGAAGTTTTATACGAAGGTTTCGAAGTAGAAGCTCTTTTCGCTGCAACTCGTAATCTTCAACTATTCTTAAATTATGGTAGCCTTGATGCTAGCTATGAAGAATTTTTCACCGATATCAATCAATTTGACGGATTAGGTGAAATTGAAGATGCTAGCTTCCTAGAGCCAAGAAATGCTCCTGAGTATACTCTTGGTCTTGGTTTCCAATATAATGCTCCAATTGCCAATGGTGAAATGGAATTATATTTCAAGTATAGTGAAACAGGCGAAACTCAAACAAGCTTACTTAATCTTGCTTCTGGTGCTTTTGATGGTACAGAAGATGTAAGTGCTAATATTGGCTATTACCAAGATAACTGGAGTGTGGTTATTTTTGGTAGAAACCTAACAGATGATCAATTTGAAGTTCCTACATTACTTGGCGGAAGCTTTACATCTGGTCCTCTTTTCTCAGTATCAAATGCTGGTATGAGACCAAGAGCTGTTGGAATTGAGCTTGGATATGAATTTTAAATCATAACCTAAGCTTTATAATCACATTAAAAGGGCTGCAACTAGTGGCCCTTTTTTTATTGCTTTATTTGATTTAATCATATGAAGTATAAAAATTAATATGGAGATATTTATGGAAGAAATGTCACAAAAACCAGATGAAGAAACACAAGAATATATTTTTAATCAAACCATGCTTAGAATTAAAGATCCAAAAAAATCATTAGAGTTTTATACAAATATCCTTGGCATGACTTTACTAAAAAAATTAGATTTTCCTGACTATGATTTTTCTTTATATTTTTTAGCCTACTTACGATCAAATGATGATCCTGTTCCAGAAAATAAAAACGATAGATTTGCATATGCTTTAAGTCAAAAAGCTGTATTAGAACTTACTCATAATTGGGGTACAGAAAATGATGAAAATTTTAAACATCATGATGGTAACTCTGATCCAAGAGGATTTGGTCACATTGGAATAACTGTACCAGATGTTTACGAAGCATGTTCAAGATTTGAAAAAAAAGGTGTCGAATTTCAAAAAAAACCAGATGATGGAAATATGAAGGGACTTGCATTTATTAAAGATCCAGACGGATATTGGATAGAAATATTATCTGCTAAAGGTCTTTCAAGCACGATATAAAATCAAATGAAAAAAGGGGGTAAAAATGTCTATTTTAAATTTATTTAACCTAGAGGGTGAAGTTGCTGTTGTTACAGGTGCTGGTAAAGGAATAGGAAAAGGAATTGCATTAGCTCTCGCTGAAGCAGGTGCTGATGTTGTTGTTGCCTCTCGTAGCGAAGATCAATTAAATGATGTGGCTAAAGAAATTGAAACAAAAGGAAAAAATGCACTTGTTGTTCCTACAAATGTAATAGAAACAGAATCAATGGAAAATCTTGGAAAAAAAACGATAGACAAGTTTGGTAAATTATCAATATGGGTTAATAATGCTGGAGGTCTTCCAGACGGAACGCCAAGATATCTAACAAGAACATCACCTGATCAATTTAATGCTCAGTTAGACTTAAACATAAAGGCTGCGTGGTCAGGGTGCGTTGTGGCTGCCAAATATATGAGTGAAAATGGTGGATCAATTATCAATATATCCTCTACTTCATCAAAAAATATGGGACCAAATATCAAAAACGGACCTTATGGAGCCTCCAAGGCAGCAATTAATAGCTTAACCGCAACTTTCTCTCATGAGCTTGCTCCTCATATAAGAGTAAATGCGGTTGCACCTGGTCCAATTCCAACTGAAAACTTTATAGACTCCATGAAAATGGATACTCCTGAAAGAGAAGAACAATTAAAAAAAATGATTAATATTCCATTAAAAAGATGGGGTAAACCTGAAGACATTGGAGCGGCAGTCGTCTTTATGGCCTCACCAGCCTCAGGATGGGTTACAGGACAGTGTCTTTTTGTTTCAGGGGGATTGTAACAAGGTTTAACTAGAAGGTATCTGAAGCTTAACAATAAGACCTTTTGGTTTTGCATCAAGCAACTCTAAGTCACCCTTATGAAATTTTATCATTGAGGCCACTAAACTTAAACCCAAGCCCGTGCCAGATGTATTTCTGCTAGTATCCAACCTTGTAAATCTATCTAGAACTTTTTCTTTATCAGAATCCTGAATGCCAGGCCCTTTATCAGATACCCATATTACAATGTTATCTTTATTATCCTGTGAACCAATGTTTACTATATTCTTATCGTTTCCATACTTAATAGAATTATCGATAAGATTGGAAATAGCCTGAGATAAAAGATTCTTATTTCCTTCTAGATACATATCAGCATGACATTCATTATTTAAAGTTACACCTTTTTCTTCTGCTAAAGGTTCCCATAGATCAATGATATCTTCTATCAAATTCCTGATATTAATTTTTTCCTTTTTAAGCGATACAGAACCAGAATCTACTCTTGATATTGCAAGCAAGGAATTAAATGTATTAATTACCTGATCAACATCATCTATTACCTCCTTAATAGTTTCTCTATAACTTTCTGTATTGGGATTTGACATTAAGGTAACTTCTAAATTCGTTCTTATCTTATTTAAAGGAGTTCTTAAATCATGGGCTATATTGTCACTCACATCCTTCATTCCAACCATAAGCCTGTTTAGCCTATCAAGCATATTATTTAGATTAAGAGATAACTGATTTAATTCATCATTATTAGATGATGTGGGTAATCTCATTGAGAGATCTCCATCCATTATTTCAAGACTTGTTTTATTTATTGCAGAAATTCTGTTAAGGAAATTTCTACTTAAAACATATCCACCTAATAATCCTAGAAAAATAATCAATAATGATGTGCTTAAAATTGTATTAAAAAACCGATCCTTAAGATAATTCTCATAACTGACATCTCTAGCTACAATTAAATTATATTTATTTCTAACTATGAACTCTTTACCTCTAAAATAATATTTCCTGATTATATCACCATCAACATTCTTCTTTTCAAACGAGAATAAAACTCCTCCTTTTTCCAGTCTTGTTAGATTCCATAAAGAATCAGTATCTGAAAAATTACCTGCGATAAATTTGTTATTAGAATCTCTTAAGATATATAAATTGGGGTTTGGGGTCCTTGAAAGATATTGAATTTCTCTAATAAGACCAACCTCTTTGTATCTCTTGTGAACTTGACTTAGTCTTATGCTTTCTTGAATTATCTCATTATCAACTTTCGCTTGAAAATCTCTTGAAGTTGACCAATATAAGAAAAATGCAACAAGACTAATAGAAAGAACTAATAAAATAATATAAATAAATATTATGCGAAAACTTGTTAAGCGAAATAAATCAATCATCAGTTCTTAGAGCATACCCTGCTCCTCTTTCAGTAAATAACATTTCTTTACCATCAAATGGTTTATCGATTTTAGAACGTAATCTAGAGATGTGAACATCTATTACATTTGTTTGAGGGTCAAAATGATATTCCCAAACTCCTTCTAATAACATTGTTCTAGTAACAACTTGATTGGAGCGCCTCATTAAAAATTCAAGTAATCTAAATTCCCTAGGCTGAAGCTCTATTTCAATTCCATTACGATGAACCTGTCGTGTGAGTAGATTCATAATTAGACTTCCAACCTTTATTGAAGTCTCCTTTACTTCAGGATTTGTTCTTCGAACAAGAACTTCTATCCTTGCTAATAACTCAGAAAATGAAAAAGGTTTTGCTAAATAATCATCTGCCCCCGCTTTTAAGCCTAAAACCTTTTCGTCTACCTCACCTAATGCAGATAAAATTAAAATCGGTGTATTAATTTTTTGGTCTCTTATTTTTTTTATTAATGATAATCCGTCTAATTTAGGCAACATTCTATCAATAATTATAACATCAAATTTTAGTGTTAGGGATAATTCCATCCCTTCTTCTCCATCAGAAGCATGATCTACAACATGACCACTTTCTTTTAAGCCTTTAATTACATAGCTCGCTGCATTAATATCATCTTCAATAAGTAAAATGTGCATTTCATTCTCCACCTATAGAATAATCTAATTATTTGAGAAAAGTTAGTGATTAATTTGACTGTACTTGATATTTTTCTGGGGAGACTGAGGTACTCAAATACAGTCAAATATTTTCACAAATACATATTGCGCTATTGTTATTTACCAATACATTTCTATATTATTAATTTTTCGTAATGTTTTAAAAGGGGTTTGAATTGAAAATTTTAAAAGACATCAGAGTTTTAGACTTTGGAAGGTATATTGCTGGTCCATATTGTGGAGCACTATTAGGAGATCTTGGTGCAGAGGTAATTCGAATTGAAAGACTAGATGGATCAGAGGATAGGTTTATTCATCCTTTAAAAGAAGAAGGCGGTGAAGGTGCAATGTTTATGCAGATGAACCGAAATAAAAAAGGAATGACTTTAAATCCTACTAAAGAGGGTTCTTCTAGTATTGTTGAGAAGTTAATAAAATCTGCTGATGTAGTTATTGCAAATCTTCCTCCTCAAACTCTCAAAAGGATGGGTATAGATTATGAAACGATTTCTAAATATAATCCTGGTATAATTCTAACAACAGTTTCAGCCTTTGGAGCAGGAGGGCCATATTCTGAAAGAGTTGGATTTGATGGAGTTGGTCAGGCAATGTCTGGTGCAGCTTATTTAACAGGGGATGAGACTGAGCCTGTTAAAGCATATTCACCTTATATTGACTATGGTACAGCCTCTTTGACTGCAATGGGAACTCTTGCAGCAATTATCGAGAGGAATCAAACCGGAAAAGGACAAATTGTAGAAGGTGCACTTTTTGCAACTTCATTAGCATTTATGAATACACACTTAATAGAACAATCAATAACAAAGAAAAATAGAAAAGCAATTGGAAACAGAAGCCCTTATGCTGGTCCAGTCGATATGGTTGAAACTAAGGATGGGTGGATAGTTGTCCAAGTCCTTGGTAATACTTTATTCAAGCGATGGGCAAACCTAGTGGGTGCTGAAGATTTGTTAGATAAAGAGGAATTTTCCACTGATATTAACAGAGGAATAAATGGAGAGATTTTAAGCAAAAAAACAAGCGAATGGGCATCACAGTACACTAGTAAAGAAGCATTAGATTTGTTAGCAAATGCAAGCGTACCTGCTGGACCTGTCAATGATTTACAAGATGCTCTCGATGATCCACATGTTAAGGCCATGAACTTCTTTCAAGACCTTGAGTATCCTGGTATACCTGGTAAGTCTCCTGTCATGGGTCTTCCGGTAAAATTATCAAATTCAGAAAATACTATCGAGAGAAGACCGCCAATTTTAGGAGAACACACAGAGGAAATTTTGAAAGATCTAGGTTTTACTAATGAAGAAATTAAAGAATTTAAAGAGAAAAGAATTATTTAAAAACCTATAAATTCCGAAAATTCGTTAACATCAGCTCTATTACTTCTAAATTCGTTAATAGGGTTATCTGGATCAGCATACCCAATACCCATTCCACAAAAGAGCATGAGTTCATTAGGTATTTTTAAAAAATCTCCTACAGATTTATACCAAATCGCCCATGCTTCTTGAGGAGCAGTATGCAAACCCTCTTCTCTAGCTAAAAGCATAATTGATTGTATAAACATACCAAGGTCTGACCATTGTCCCTCTTGCATTTCTCTATCAATTGCGAAAAATAAAGCTACTGGTGCATCAAAAAATTCAAAATTTTTCATAAACTGTTTAATTCTTCCAATTTTATCATCTCTTGATACATTTATTGCTTTATACATACCCTCACCAACTTCTTTTCTTCTCTTTTCATAAGGATCTTTTAAATTCGGAGGATAAATCTTATACTCGGTCCCTTCGCCTCTAGGATTCTTTGAAGCTTTTAATTGAATTTCCTCTTTAAAATTTTTAAGCGGGTCACCTGATACAACCCACACTCTCCATGGTTGTAAATTTCCACCTGAAGGCGATCTTCTTGCCTTATCAAGAATATTAAAAATAACTTCCTTTTTAATTGCAGTACTTTTAAAAGCTCGACAAGTTAATCTTGTATCTAATGCTTCGCTTACTGTTCTTGATTTTTTATTAATATCCCTCATTTTAAACTCCACATTTAATTTTTATCGAAATCCCAACGTCTAAGTAATAGTTTCTCTATTAATGTCATTAGTAAAAATAGAAAAATACCTAAAACAACCAAAAGTATTAAAGCCGCAAATAATTTTGGTATATCAAGACGATTACCAGCCTCAATAATTCTCCATGCTAAACCGGTTGAGGTTCCTGATCCAGCAACAAATTCTGCTACAACAGCACCAATTAAAGCTAAACCAATTGAAGTTTTCATACCTGTAAGAATAAAGGGCAAAGCATATGGTAACTGAAGTTTAAATAATCTTTTAAATCTGGTTGCCTCATAAAGACTAAATAGTTCACTAAGATTTTTTTCAACCGACCTAATTCCTAAATTTGTATTTGCTAAAACTGGAAAGAATGCAACGATAACAGCCAAAATTAAAATAGCGTATTCAGCGTTATCTAAACCAACCCAGATTAAAATTAATGGTGCAATTGCAACTACTGGAGTGACCTGAAAAATTACAGCAATCGGATAAAGAGATAATTCAATTATTTTAGATTGAGAAAATAATACTGCTATAAATATAGCTAAAAAGGATGCAATAAAAAAAGCAAGCAGAGTTATTCTAAATGTAATAAAAGTTGATAACAATAAATCTTCATAATTTAATAATATGGAACTAAAGATATCTGTTGGTGCAGGAAGAATATATTTTGGTATATTTTTAAAATATACTATCAATTCCCAAGAACATAGTAGTAAGATAAATGTAAAAATAGGAGCTAAAAAGGATAAATAACGTTTAATCATTCGTCACTCTCCTTTTTAAGAATATTAGTTAACTGATTTATTTTTAAAAAGAATTCATGATTTTGACTATCATCTCTAGATTTTTTTTCAGTTACAATTACATCATCTAAAATCTTACCAGGACTTGATGACATAACTAAAACTCTCTGGGACAAATAGACTGCTTCTGTTACTGAATGAGTAACAAATAATACAGTCAGTTTATTTTTTTCCCAAATATCTAATAAATCATCCTCAAGTTTATTTCTTGAAACCTCATCGAGTGCTGCAAAAGGTTCATCCATTAACAATAATGAACAATCTTGGGCCATTGCTCTTGCAATTGAAACTCTCATTTTTTGACCACCGGAAAGTTGATTAGGTAAAGAATTTTCTTTACCCCTTAAACCTACCTTTGATAACCAAAAAAATGCCTTTTCTTTTGAGAGTTTGACATTTTTTGATGTTAGTTCAGTTGGAAGAAGTACGTTATCAATTACTGATCTCCATGGAAGAAGTGTTGGATCTTGAAAAACAAAGCCAATATTTGGTTTTTTGTTATTTAGATATTCTATAGATCCTGATGTAGGTTGAATTAAGTTTGATGCTAGCCTTAAAAGGGTTGATTTGCCTGCGCCAGAAGAACCTAAAATAGAGACAAAACTATCTTTTTCTATTTCTAAGTTTATGGGTCCAAGAATAGGTGTATCGTATTGTTTATAAATCTTATTAAACTTTAGCATTAATTTCCTTCTTTAATAAAATTTAATGTATAGGCCTCTTTCCAATTTAAAGTTTTATCGTAAACATTATTTTCTGCCATTATATTAAAAAAATCATTCCATTTCTTATCTGACATTGTGCCAATATTTTTTCCAAGCAAAACTTCATTAGATATCATATTATATTCTCTAATTTTTTTAATAGCTTGAAAAAGAACTGCTTCAGTCATTTCATTATTTTCATTCAATATCAATTGATTTCCCAGAGATGGATCACCATATATATATTCAACCCAACCCTCGATGCTTGCATCAACAAAATCTTGAACAATATCAGGATTTTCAATTATCATTTTATTTGAAGCCAAAATCATTGCTCCATAACTTGGATATCCGTAATCAGCCATTAAGAAAACTTTTGGCTGTTGTCCTGTTATTTGCTCAAATAAATATGGCTCAGAAGTCAAGTAACCCTGTTGAATGGAGGATGCATCCTTTAAAAAAGGTGCAAGACTAATAGTCTTTTTTCTAATTTGACTATCGTTAAAATTATATTTTGATTTTAACCACAACCAAAATCCTCCAATACTTGCATCTGCAATCATTATAGGAAGGTCCTTAATATCATCTATGCTATTTATATTGTTATCGCCATGTGTCATAATAATTTGTGGATCTTTCTGAAATACAGCCATAACTGCTTTTCCAGGAATATTGTTAGCAACCATATTCATGGGAATGAAACTATTTGAACCCATTCCAAAGTCTATCGAGTTTGAAGCCAATAATCTTGGAATATTAATATTTGCACTGCCTTGAATTATTTTTACATCTAAACCTTTTTCAATATATTTTCCTGATGCCAAGGCTTGATAAAAACCACCTTGCTCTGCTTGAGCTTTCCAATCAGTAGCAAAAGTGATTTGTAATAAATCATTATCATTTTCAACCCTTTTATCTTCGGAACATGCGGATAAGAAACTTAAAAAAATAATAAAATAGATTTTTTTCATGAAATTATTCCTCAAGGCCGATCAAAATAGTTGGTATATTTAACATTGGTTCCTTTAGGGTAGATACCAAGGTGCCTTTTTTTCTTCCCTTTCTTATTTCAGAAAAACTAAAACCATCTTCAATTAATCTTTTATAACAATTATTATAGTTATCAGTATGCCAACCAATACCAAAATATCCACAATTATGCTTTAAATCTTTTCCTTCAATCACTTCTAAAGTTACACCTCCTAATCGAAAAAAAAGCATCCTACCTGCCCATTCTTTAAATGTTTTATCTAGAGCTAATCTAATATTAAGTTTTTCTTCAAAAATATCTTTAATAGTCTCAGGAAATTTTGTCTGGATTACCAATTGATTAACTTTACTAATTCCATCAGTTACACTCTCTTCTGTGCTTAAGAAATTTATCTCATTGCTTATTGAGATATTTAAATTACTTACTGACTCATTTACGATGTTAAAAAAATTATAATCTATTGTATCATTTGTATTTTCTTGGAAAGCGCTATTAAATCTCCTACTGACTTTTAAATTATTAATCATAAAATTATTGTAATCACTATCTATGTCATCTGAAGAAAAATTTAATCCAA
>QCGV01000007.1:2500-49692 GCA_003278145.1 OCS116 cluster bacterium AG-390-A19 | reverse complement strand
GTAAAATTTTCATCTGCTTATACAGCAGCAGGTCTTACCCCCGACGGAAGCTCAACATTCCACCTTCCAAGATCAATTGGAAAAAAAAGGACGATGGAATTAATGTTAACCAATAGAGTATTATCTTCCAAAGAAGCACTTGAATGGGGATTAATAAATAAAGTTGTCGATGATGAGGAAGTTATCAACGAAACAAATAAACTTGCTCTAAAAATTGCACAAGGGCCTACCAAGGCATTCGGTGGAGTTAAGGAAATGATTAGGCAAAGTTTCTCAAATGGATTAGAAACTCAAATGGAACTGGAGTCACAAGTATTTTCCGAACAATTAAAAGGTTTAGATGGTCCAGAAGGAATTGAGGCCTTCACCTCAAAAAGAAAACCTGAATTTAAAGGAAAATAAATGACAGAGATATCAAGCAAAGAACTTGAAAAGAAAAATATCAATGTTCTTGGAAAAAAAATGACATATGTTGAGAGAGGAGAAGGTGATCCTATCATCTTTCAACATGGCAATCCTGCATCGTCATATCTTTGGAGAAACATTATTCCTTATCTGGAAAATCAAGGTAGGTGCATAGCAATTGACTTAATAGGTATGGGAGATAGCGATAAACTCACTGATAATGGTAACAATACATACTCATATCACATTCAAAAACAATATTTTGATAAATGTTTAGAGGAACTGGAAATAAGAGAAAATATTACGTTTGTCATTCATGATTGGGGCTCAGCACTAGGATTCAATTGGGCATATGAGCATCAAAAAGGTATTAAAGGCATATGTTATATGGAGGCCATAGTTAAGAAGATTTCATGGGAAGATTGGCCCAAAGATGCAAAATCAATTTTTCAAGGCTTCAGATCAGATGCAGGAGAGGATCTAATTTTGAAAAAGAATTTATTTATTGAGGGAGTTCTTCCAAATGCAATTATTCGAAATTTAACAGAAACAGAAATGGATATTTATCGTAAACCCTTTTTGAAAAAAATTGATAGAAGACCTACATTAGACTGGCCAAGACAAATTCCAATAAATAATGAACCTGAGGATGTATGTAAAATTGTAGATGATTACTCATCTTGGATGTCAATTAACGAGATACCTAAGTTATTTATAAATGCTGATCCTGGATCTATTTTAACAGGAAAACAAAGAGAGTTTTGTAGAAAATGGAAAAATCAACAAGAATTGACTGTTAAAGGAAACCATTTTATTCAGGAAGACTCACCGAATGAAATTGGTGAGGCTATATCAAAATGGTACAGAAATCTCTAAATGAAAAAGAAACAGTTTACAAAAAAATTTCACAATTTTGGTGATGGAAATATTTCATATATTGAATGGTGTAATGACACAAAATTACCAGGTTTTCAATTCTCTCATGCCACTGGTTTCAATTCTCTTACTTATAAAAAACTATTAGAACCCTTATCAAAAGAATTTCATATAAGGGCAATTGATGCAAGAGGCCATGGTTTTACAGAAACTGAGGCTATACCTGAAAATATGTATGACTGGGCAATTTATAGAGATGACTTAATACATTCAGTAGAAAATTTTGTTGAAGAAAAGAAAGAGCCTATAATTTTAGGAGGTCACTCCATGGGCGGTGCAACAATTATGCAAGTCGCAGCAGCGAGACCGGACCTTGTTTCAGGATTGGTTTTAATAGAACCAGTATTAATTCCAAAATTAAATCTTAACCTAATAAAGTTAGGAAGAAAATTTCCGACTTCAAAAGTCTTTCCATTCATTAAATATGCTTTATCAAGGGCTGATAGCACATTAAAACGCCGACGAGAGTTTCCAAGTAAGGAAATGATTAAAAAATCTTATAAAGGAAGAGGTGCTTTTACTACATGGCAAGATGGTTTCTTAGATGATTATATAAATGGTGGAACTGAAAAAGAAGGAGATTTTTATACCCTTACTTGTCATCCAGAGTGGGAGGCAGCAACTTTTTCATCTTGGAAGCATAACGCCATGGAAGCAATAAAAAAAATAAGATGTCCAATTACTCTTTTGCAGGGTAATATTGGCTCTACTACAAGCGAACAGGGTGTTAAATTATTAAAAAAACAAGATCCAAATGGTGTATTTAAAGTTATAAATAATTCCTCACACTTCCTTCCAATGGAACATCCAGAAATAATCCAAGACGAAATATTAAAAATCAAAAATAGAGTCTAATTAATATTAAATTTTTCGAATTCGTTTCTGAATCTAAAATTATTGAGTTAAGATTATTTTGGGAGGAAATTATGGATGAAGAAAATAACTCTATAAATAATAATAAAATAAATATAGAGAGTAATCCTTTAAGTGAGATTGCAAAAAGTAATAAAATAGATGGAAATCAGATAAAAATTTCTGAAAAAATTATAGAAATAGATTTACCCGAAGTAAAAAAAGAAATTGTAATCAACAATACAAATAATAATTTATCGAAAGATGTAAGCTTTATAGATGCGCTTAATGGTTTAATAGTATTAATTCTAATTTGTATGATTGCTATGAATTTATCGGATAAGTTTAAGAAATTTTAGCCTCTTAAGACGCACTTACCATTATTTATAACCATAACGTTTCTATCTTTAACCCAAGATCTAAAAGATATTTCTTTATCATCAATCCAGATTTCAGTTGAAATTTTTTCACCAGGAAAAACTGGAGACGAAAACCTAACATCTAACTGTTCAATTAATGAGCTGTCATAATCACAAACATCTTGAATGATTGATTTACATGCTGTTCCATAAGAGCATAATCCGTGAAGTATTGGTTTTGAAAAACCTGCAGCCTCAGCAACATCAGGGTCTGAATGAAGAGGATTTCTATCACCTGAAAGCCTGTATAAAAGTGCTTGGTCTGGGGATGTGCTAAGTTCACTAATAATATCTGGATCTCTTTCAGGTATAGGATGTGGTTTTGGTCCTCCCTCTTTAGGTCCTCCAAAGCCTCCATCGCCTCGTGCAAAAGTTGTTCCACCTAATGTGCACAAAAGATTCCCTGTTTCTTTATCCTTAATATTTACCTCAGTTATAAGTAATGCACCCTTATCTTCACCTTTATCAATTACATCCGTCACTTTTGAATCTACTAAAATATTTGCGGCAACAGGTAATGGTTGATGAATTTTTAGTCTTTGTTCACCATGAACAACCATAAGATAATTTATACCACTATCCCTCATATGACCTGCGCCCCAAGCTATTACTGTGGCCATCGAAGGTATAGTTTTTAAATTTTTCTCATAAACAAAATCTAATTCTTTTCTATTTAAAGGATCTCTTCCAAAACCAACACCCAAAGCATAAAGCATTGTATCATTATCAGTGTATGAATATTCAATATCATTGGTTTTCATCGACATAATTTTATCATAATCAATTGCCATAATTTTCTCCTAAAAAAACATACAAAAACATGCTAGAAAATAACTATCAAGATAGTATTTTATAATTTTTAAAAAAAGGAATTAAAAATGTCATTAACAGATGAAAAATTTGAATGCTTTAAAATAGATATTAAAGATAAAATTGCACACATAATACTAAATAGACCAGAAAAAATGAATAGCTTACCAGTATCTTTTTGGTCAGATTTGCCAAAAATTATTAATGAAATTGATTATGATGCTTTAGCAAGAGTAATCGTTATATCATCTACAGGTAAACATTTTAGTGCTGGTATGGATTTATCTGTTTTTAGTAATGCTGAGAATGCTCGAAACAAGGAAAATTCACAAACAGATCCAGGAAGAAAAAAAGGTAGTTTTTACAAAGGTCTACTCAAACTTCAAGAAACCTTTAACTGTATAGATAACTCAAGGATTCCTGTTTTGATGGCTATACAGGGTGGTTGTATTGGTGGAGCAGTAGACTTTGCATCAGCCTGTGATATGAGATATTGCACCGAGGATGCATTTTTCTGCATCCAAGAAATTAATATAGGCATGACGGCTGATGTTGGAACTTTTCCAAGACTACCCTATTTATTGCCAATGGGTTTAGTAAAAGAGCTTGCATTTACTGGTAGAAGAATGTTCTCAAAGGAAGCCAAAGAATGTGGTTTAGTAAATAATGTTTTCTCTAACCATGAAGATATGATGAAAGAAGTAATGACGATAGCAAAAGAGATTGCAAAAAAATCTCCTCTTGCAGTTTGGGGTTCAAAAGAGGCCATTAATTATACTCGTGGTAGAACTATTGAGGAGGGACTTAACCAAATAGCCATGTGGCAAACCGGCATGTATAACCCTCAAGTAGATATGAAAGAAGCATTGAGCGCTCAAATTGAGAAGAAAGATCCTGAGTTTGAAGACTTATATCCCATTAAAAAAGATTTGGGATTACTTTGATTAAAATAATCGCTGATGTGCAAATATTAAATTTATTTCAATATCTTTTGACTTAATATGGTCTTTATCATCTATGAAACTCAAATTAATAAATGATTTTCTGTTGTCCCTCTGAAATGACCATGATGTTTCAAAGTTTATTTCTCTTCCAGATGGTGTTATAGGCAAGGTTAGTGATTTAAATTCAATAGATCCATTAGGATTCCTTCCTTTTGGTATGTTTAGAGATACTTTTGCGTTTTCAATTCTAGGATCTTGTTTTATACGAAATGATAAAAAATCATTTTTATAAAAAAGTGATTTTTTAATTAAAGCGAAATCAAAACTGAATTCCTCTAATCCTGAAATATTTCTAATAATTTTATCTGAGTTTATATTAGAGGAGTTAGAATAGTTTATACTTCCAATAAAACTTAATTCTTTTGCTAATGATGACTTAAAAGAAATTGATGAAAAAATACTCTTTGTGTCTTCGATTATATTAAAAGCCCCATTAAAACGATTATCAAATAGGCCATTATTCGTTTCTAAAAATCCAAAAGTGTAACCAATCATGAACTTTGATAAAATATTATTTCTGAGGGTTAAATTAAGACCCTTACTTTCATTTTTAGTTTTTTGAAAATAAAAACTTGGTTTTAAAAACCAATCCTCACCTCTCTTAAAACCAGAAAAAATATTTAAATCAAAATACAATGCATTTAATCTATTTGAAAAACCAAGACTGTAACCTTCTTCGACTAGATTTAACCATGGATTAAGAAAAGCGTCTTTATCATAAAAACTTTGATGAATTAGTAATTCTTCAGATGTATCTAAAAAATTTGATGAGGGGTTTTTACCATAAGCAAATGATAACAGAGTATCTTTTCTCCGAAAATTTATCTCTGCAAAATCAATTTTGTTTACCTCTGCGCCATTTAAGTTTAGAAACCTCTTCCAAGATGAATAAAATTCAAAACCTTGAGAAGAAATATAACCGTATTTCTTTTCTTTAAAATTAAATAATCTCTCCATAGTTTTTGAAGATGAAATATTACTTCTTACAAAAGAACTAACTGGTACAGAAAAAGGAGCACCCAGTGCATCAAATATAGATAATTTTATTTTTCCTAAGCTATTTTTTAGACCATCACCAAAAGATTTTGTTAGAAATATATTTGAACTAATAGATGGTAACGCTTCTGAATATATACTTGACCTAGTATAGAAAAGAGTCGAACCAACTGGCGATGACGCTTTTTTTAAGTCTAGCAACCCTTGTCCATAAATTTCTTTATCAGCGTATTTCCCAGTTTTATTCGCAGTTATAAATAAGCGTTCTAAAATTTGAACACTGGATAAATTATCTCTAAAAAGTTCTTTTAACACGGCTACTGATCCAGTCACGTGAGGTGCAGAAAAGGATGTTCCTGACCCAAGTAGGTAAGCTTCAATAGGATGATTTTCTAGATAATCTAGAACATTATCATTAAAATTACTTTTTTCATTCTCTGAAAGTGAATTAAATAAATTATTAGGAATTGCAAGAGGTACCTTTACACCGGGTGCAGCGATACAAAAATCAGCGGCAACGCCACATCGGTTTGAAAAATCAGCAATTTCACCTTCTTGATCAACAGCAACAACTGCAACATTATTCTTAGCTAGTTCTGGAAAGTAATAACCCAAGCCAGCTAAAATTCCTGGATTCGCAGCATCTACCTGTTCACCCTCAGTATCTGTTATTCCATTATAATTACCAGCTGACCAAACAAAAATAGTCTCCTGTTGGCTTGCAAAAGTATTTATTAATTTTGGAAACGTATTTTGAAGAGTTTCTCTTGAATAATCAGTTATCTGCCCAGTAAATCCAAAGCTATTATTAATAACATCTGATTTCGAAGACAGTTCTTCATAGAATTTAGATTCTTGTTCATCAAATCGCTCCCAGCTAAAAGCCGGTATATCTATTGGTTCATATTCACCATCCGAAGGTGGAGAGCCTAATTCAATTGCAATAAATAAAATCTGAGCATCATAAGCAACACCATGCATATTTCTATCGACAGGTTCATTATCTTTTCTACCTGCGATTATTGAACTTGTAGCGGTACCATGAAATTTCTCTAAAGCAGTAGGTTCTCTATTTCCGCTATACGTTAAAACACTGTCAGGATGAAGAATATTTTCTTTAAGAAACTCATGATGACCCCAATCCAAAGCTTCATCAACCACACCGACCACTACACCCTTGCCTGAGGCACCGTAAGAATATGCATCTGATGCATTTATAAAATCTAAACCCCATTGGTTTCTATATTCAGGTGTTTCAAAGGTTTCCTTTGGAATAAATATATCCGTATTTGGATCAAGTGTTTCAGGTGAGTTATTTTCTTGAGCTGGTATTGGTGTTAATTGACTTGGAGAGCTTCCTCCTCCGCCTCCACACCCATTTAACAATATTACTAATACGATCAGAGATATAGTTTTATGCATTGAATTAAAAAACATCTAATAATTATTGGACCAAACGCTTGAGGATGAAGCAATTATTTCATCATCTTTTATAATATAAGTTTTAATGAAAAGTGTATCTTTACTCTTTTTTTCAATGGATGATTTTACATGTGACTCATTTATTTCAAGATTATCTTCTAAGTCACCCAAGTCTATATTAATTGTTAATAATTTTGGTTTAACTCCAAATTCACTAGTTGCTATTGCGTATTTATTATCTAAAATAGTTTGATAATAATTATGTCTTGTATGATGATTTGACAAAAAAACTCCTTATACTTATGACTTAATTTAATTTCTAAAAATAAAAAAGGAAAATATAATAAAATTAAAATACTATAAATAACTTTATAGCCTAATTAATAATAATGAATTCTTATCTAACACAACTCACAAGGAGCTAATAATGACAAGAGAAGCAGTGATAGTTTCAACAGCAAGAACAGGACTCGCAAAATCTGGACGAGGTGGTTTTAACATAACACATGGAGCCGCTATGGCTGGGCATGCTGTTAAACATTCTATTGAAAGAGCAAAATTAGATCCCAATGAAATTGAAGATGTGATTATGGGCTGTGGTACACCAGAAGGAGCAACAGGACAAAACGTTGGAAGACTTGCTGCTATTTGGGCAGGCTGTCCAGTTACAACATCTGGTGTAACGGTTAATAGATTCTGTTCATCAGGCCTTCAAACTATAGCGATGGCAGCTGGAAGAGTTATAAATGAAGGGGCACAGGCAGTCGTTGGTGCAGGTGTAGAGTCAATTTCTTTAGTTCCAATGCAAGGTATTAATTTTAACAATATTACAGAAGAGAAATTAATGGAGAGTTATCCAGCATTATGGATGCCTATGATTGAAACTGCAGATATAGTGGCAAAGAGATACAATATCTCACGTGAGTCTCAGGATGAGTATTCCCTACAAAGTCAACAGCGAACAGCCGCAGCTCAAGATGCAGGATTATATAAAGATGAAATAGTAGCTATGGAAACAAAAATGAAAGTTGTTGATAAAGAAAGTGGTGAAGAGAGCATTGTCGATTATACAGTTGATAAAGATGAGTGTAATAGACCTTCAACTACTTTGGAAGGCCTCTCACAACTAAAACCAGTTCGTGGCGATGAACATTTTATTACCGCAGGAAATGCATCTCAATTATCCGATGGCGCAGCTTCAGTAGTTGTAATGGATTCAAAATTAGCTGAACAAAAAGGGCTTGAGCCTCTTGGTGCATTCAGGGGTTTTGCTGTTGCTGGTTGTGAGCCTGATGAAATGGGTATTGGCCCAGTATTTGCGATCCCTAGGCTTTTAGAAAGAAATAATTTAACAATAGACGATATTGATTTATGGGAGCTTAACGAAGCTTTTGCAAGTCAGACGCTTTATTGTCGTGATAAGTTAGGTATTGATAATGAAAAATTAAATGTTAACGGAGGCTCAATAGCAATTGGACATCCTTTTGGAATGACCGGTGCTCGATTAGTTGGACATATTCTTCTTGAAGGTAAAAGAAGAAAAGCAAAAAATGTTGTTGTCACAATGTGCATTGGTGGCGGAATGGGTGCAGCAGGTCTTTTCGAAGTCTTTAATTAAGGCTCTCTTGAAGTTTGAATAACAAGCTTACCCTGATTTTCACCTGTGAATAATTTATTTACTGCATCGGGGGCATTTTCAATGCCCTCGACAACATCAACCTTATACTTAATTTTACCTTCAGCAATCCATTGACCAAGTGTTTGAAGACATTCCTCAAATTGATTAGCAAAGTCTGAAACTAAAAAGCCAGTAACAGTAAGAGTTTTCATTAATATATTTCTATACATTTTTGGACCAGTGGATGACCAATCATTGTACATTGAGATTAATCCACAAACAGGTATCCTTCCAAATTTATTCATTAACGTTAATGCTGCATCAAGTGTATCACCGCCAACATTATCAAAATAAATATCAATACCATTAGGGCATGCAGCTTTTAATGCATCAAAAATATTTTCCTTTTTATAATTAATTACTCTATCAACGCCCAATTCATTTTTAAGCCAATCGCATTTCTCATCTGATCCTGCAATAGCAACAACATTACATTCTTTTATTTTTTGCGATTTGACAAACTATTGAACCAACTGCTCCAGCAGCTGCTGAAACAACTACAGTCTCTCCCTTCTGAGGCTTCCCTATATCAAGTAAACCAAAGTATGCTGTAGGTCCTGTAAAACCCAGAACAGAAATAAAAGCTGTAAGTGGTAGCCCAGTTTCTATTGGTAATTTTATGACATCATTGCCTGGTACAATAAAATATTCCTGCCAACCTCCATGCATCCCACCCTGGATAATATCACCAACAGAAACATCTTTTGTTTTTGATTCTTCTACGATAGCAATAGATCCACCAGCTCTCATAATATCACCAATCTCGACTGGTTCCATGTATTGATCAACATCTGACATCCAAATTCTATTTGTAGGATCCAATGAAAAATATATCGTCCTAGCAAGGACCTCGTTATCATTAATTTGTGGAATTTCTTCTTCAACAAGACTTAGATCGCTATTCTTGATTTCACCTACAGGTCTTTTGTTTAGACGCCATGATTTAAATGTATGATTTGAATTTGACAAAATTGACCTCCAAACAAATAATTGATAGCTTCAACTTTTGTTATTTTTTTCTTAAAATGTCAAAAAAAACAAAAAAAAATAACTTTTTTGTTTTTTCCTTATTGACCTACAGAACGAACAGGATACTATATTTTGTGTTAGGTAACGTTATATACTCTATTTGTAGTAAAATTTACTTAAAAAATAGGAAGCCAAAAACAAACGTATATAACGCCCTAAATATTATTTAAATTGCCGTTACAAGCAATAATGCAACATTTGTTGTAGAGAGAGCCTGACTCTCTCAAAAAAATGAAGGGATAAAAGATGCTTATGAATAAACCAGAAAAAATTGAACAAAATAAAGAAAAGAAGACTCCTACTCCTGTGATTTCTGGTTATACTAAAGAGGAGATGGAAGAGATTTATTCATTTGCACAATCAAAAATTGGTGAAAAACCACCTGCTGAGTTATCAGAGCAGCCACGCATTGATTTTAAAATTAATGATAGAGCAGTTCAACATAAAGGTAAGGGTTTTAGGGTTAAAATAGATCCATCTAGAGACTCACTTTTAACAGATTTTGGTAGAGAAACACTTGAAGACAGATATTTAATGCCTGGCGAGTCCTTTCAGGATCTATTTGCACGTGTTGCTTCATATTATGGTGATAATCAGGAGCACTCACAACGCCTTTATGATTATATATCACAGCTATGGTTTATGCCTTCAACACCAGTTCTTTCAAACGGCGGCACTGGAAGAGGACTTCCAATATCATGCTTCCTAAATGAAGCAAGTGATAGCCTAGGTGGAATTGTAGATCTATGGACAGAAAATGTATGGCTTGCATCAAAAGGCGGTGGAATTGGTTCTTATTGGGGTAACCTAAGATCAATTGGTGAGCCTATTGGTGGAGTTGGAAAAACTAGTGGAATAGTTCCTTTTATCAGAGTTATGGACTCTTTAACTCTAGCCATCAGTCAAGGCTCGTTAAGAAGAGGATCAGCTGCAGTTTACCTTCCTATTGATCACCCTGAAATTGAAGAGTTTATTGAAATAAGAAGACCTACCGGTGGTGACCCAAATAGAAAGGCCCTAAATCTTCACCATGGCATACAGCTTACCGACGCATTTATGAGAGCTGTCGAAGAAGATGCAGACTGGGATTTGAGAAGTCCACATGATCAATCCGTACAAAAGACTGTTTCTGCACGTTCTTTGTGGATTAGAATGTTAACCGCAAGAATCGAAACAGGTGAGCCATATTTAGTTTATAAAGATACAGTTAATAACCTCAGACCAGAGCAACAAAAACTTGCAGGGTTAGAAATTAAAACCTCAAATCTATGTAGTGAAATTACCTTGCCAACAGGTATAGATCACCATGGAGAGAACCGAACAGCTGTATGTTGCTTGTCTTCAGTAAATATTGAGAAATTCTTTGAATGGGAGAACGAGAAAGATTTTATACCTGATATTATGCGTTTTTTAGATAACGTTCTTCAAGACTTTATAGATAATGCACCGGAAACTATGAAGAGTGCTGCCTATGCAGCAACTCGTGAAAGATCAGTCGGTTTAGGTGTGATGGGACTTCATTCTTTCTTTCAAGAAAATAACGTTCCTTGGGAAAGTGCAGTAGCAAAATCTTGGAATAAGAAAATATTTAATCATATAAAAGCAGGTGCTGATCAGGCATCAATAGATCTTGCTAAAGAAAAAGGTCCCTGCCCTGACGCAGAAGAATACGGGATAATGGAGCGCTTTTCAAACAAGACAGCGGTAGCTCCAACGGCTTCAATATCAATCATTTGTGGTGGATCAAGCCCAGGTATTGAACCAATTGCTGCAAATGTTTATGCACATAAAACACTGTCAGGAACATTTACAGTTAGAAATCGTCACCTAAAAATTCTTCTTCAAGAAAAAAATCAGGATAATGATGAAGTATGGCTTTCTATTTTATCCAATGGTGGATCAGTTCAACACCTTGATTTCTTATCCGAGCATGAAAAAGATGTCTATAAAACTGCATTTGAAATCGACCAAAGATGGTTAATAGACCTAGCTGGTGATAGATCTGAAATGATTGATCAAGCTCAATCACTAAATGTCTTCTTACCCGCCGATAGTGACAAAGCATATCTGCATGAAGTTCATTATTCAGCATGGAAAAAAGGTGTTAAAAGCCTATATTATTGTCGTTCACTCTCTTTGCAGAGAGCTGAAAATTCTTCTAACCAACCAACCAAAATTGATGTTAAAACTCTTGATGAGGTTGCAGCTGAGTCAAATCCAAACGATTATGACGAATGCCTTGCGTGTCAATAAATAGAATAGAGTAGAGAGAAAGTTATGTCCCTTCTTGAAGAAAGATTAGTATACAAACCGTTTAAATACCCTTGGGCTTATGAAGCATGGCTGAAACAACAAAGAATTCACTGGCTTCCTGAAGAAGTTCCTCTTGCTGAGGATGTTAAAGATTGGGAAAAAAATCTTACTGCGCCTGAAAAAAATTTATTAACACAAATATTTAGATTTTTTGTTCAAGCTGATGTTGAGGTAAATAATTGCTATATGAAGCATTACTCAAAAGTATTTAAACCAACAGAAGTCCAAATGATGCTTGGTGCGTTTTCAAATACAGAGACAATTCATATTGCTGCTTACAGCCATCTTTTAGACACCATAGGTATGGCAGAAGTCGAATACAGTGCTTTTCTTGAATACGAAGCTATGAAAAATAAATTTGATTATATGAGAATGTGGGGTGTTGAAACAAATGAGGATATTGCGAAAACACTCGCAGTTTTTGGCGCTTTTACGGAAGGAGTTCAACTCTTTGCATCATTCGCTGTTTTAATGAATTTTCCAAGACAGAACAGGATGAAAGGTATGGGTCAGATAGTAACATGGTCAGTTAGAGATGAAACACTTCATACTGAGTCAGCAATAAGATTATTCAGAACATTCGTTGAAGAGAATCCTTCAGTTTGGAATAGTGAGGTACAAGAAGAAATTATAAAAGCCTGTGCAACAGTGATTGAGCATGAAGATGCTTTTATTGATTTAGCATTTGAATTAGGTGGCGTAGAAGGTATGGAGGCAAGTGAAGTTAAAAGTTATATTAGATATATTGCTGATAGAAGGTTAACACAACTTGGTTTACCAGAGCTATTTAAGATTGAAAAAAATCCACTACCATGGATGGATGAGATGCTAAATGCTGTAGAGCATACAAACTTTTTTGAAGGAAGAGCTACAGAATATTCAAGGGCAGCAACAACAGGAAGTTGGTCTAAAACATTTGAAAAAGCTTTTGGAGCATAAATTTAATCTAATGAGATCTTTTTCCGTCAAAAACGCAAACAAAGTATAATTCATTCTCGCTATCATTAAATACTCTATGATGAACATCATCTTCAATTAAGACAATATCCCCATTAGTAACAGAAAAAATCTCTTCTTTACCATCAGGATAAGTAAGTGTCATTTTCCCAACTCCAGAAACAAAGATATAAACCTCTTCTTGGCCCGCATGTTTGTGACCGGTGGTTGAATGTCCAGGGTTAAGTCTGGTACTGCTAAGGACAAGATTGTTGAGAGTTGTATTATCAATAACTTTATAGCGCTCATCTTCTTTTGCTATAGCGCCACTAACGTCAAAATTACCTGAAAGTTTCATAAAATCCCTTTAAATTATCTTTAGTTAATTAAAGTTTAACTAAAGTCTTACCAACATTCTCACCTGTGAAAATCTTCTTATACGATACCAATACGTTTTCAAGGCCCTCAGTAATATCTGCCTTAAACTTTAAAGACCCTTCTTTATACCATTCAGCCAGCATAGACTCAATCCTAGGGCCATCCTCTAAGAAGTCTGGACAGAAAAAACCTGTGATGGTTGCTCTTTTCATTAATAATTGATCAAAATTGTCAGGGCCAGGTAATCTAGCTCCCTCTTTATTGTACTGGGCTAAAAGACCACACAAGGGTATACGTGCATTCAAAGCTAAATTTTGCATAACTATATCAAGAATATCTCCAGCAACATTATCAAAGTATATATCAACACCTTCAGGACAATGCTTCTTCAATGCCTCGTCAAGATTTTCTGTTTTATAATTGATAGCAATATCAAAACCTAAATCTTTAGTTAGCCATTCACACTTTTCTTCGCTACCAGCTAAACCAATAACTCTACATCCTGCTTTTTTTGCAATTTGACCAGCTAAAGAGCCGGTAGCCCCTGCTGCTGCGGAAACCAGAAAGTTCTCTCCTGGTTTTGGTTTTCCTACTTCCATGACGCCAACATAAGCAGTCCATCCATTTAAACCTAAGGCAGAAAGGTATGCTTCATCGCAATCAAGTCCTTTTTCCAATACAAGAAAGGAATCTGAATCAACATTAGCAAAATCGGCCCACTCACCGAAACCTCTAACTAAATCACCTTCTTTAAAATTAGGATTTGAGGATTTAACAACTTCAGCTAAACAAACACCAACCATAGAAGAGCCTAACTCAATAGGTGGCTGATATGAATCTTGACGATCACTCATCCACATTCTGGTACCTGCATCCATAGAAATAATTTTTAGCTTTATTTGTATTTGTCCATTAACTGGATCAATTATTTCTTCATCGACTAATTCTAAAGCTTCCTCAAAATTAATCCCATCTGGTCGAGCATTTAATTTCCATACTTTTCTTTTCATATCATCACCTTTTAGAAAATAATATCTTTAGGCTTAACACCATCAAAATATTTATCCTGAATTTCTCTCATTTTTTTTGTCGCCCCATCAGAATTTACAATTGATTGAAATAAATCTTGTTCACTCCTTAAAGCTTCAGTTAAAGGAAGCTCGAGACTATCATTTAAAATTTTTTTTAACAATACGAGAGCGTCTTTTGGCTTTTTAGCTAATTCATTTGCTAAATCTTTAGAATATTCTAAAGAACCACCCTTTTTTGTTAACTTATTAATTCCTTTTAACTCATACATTTGTTCTGCAGAAAATTCATGTCCTAAAAAAACTAATTCTGCTGTTTTTGTTGGTCCGATTAATCTTGCAACTCTGCTTGTTCCACCAAGTCCTGTAGTTAAATTCAAATCAATCTCAGGTTGACAAAACTTAACACCTTCTTCTGCTATTCTAAAATCACAAGCCCACCCTATTTCTGCTCCACCACCGGATGCTCTGCCATTTATGCATGCTATAGAGATTATATCAGGATGAGTAATCTCTTTCATTAAACGAAACCAGGAAACTCCAGGAGCAGTAGTTTCTCTACCCTCATAAATTGCTAAAATATCTTCTAACCATGCGTGTTCAAACCAATGATCATTTAAACCCGATGCCAAAATAAAAATATTACTACCATTTTCTCTTGAGCTTTTTATCTCTAAATATAAATCCTCTGCAGCCTTCCAGGTAATATTATTATTAACTTCGGGATTATTCATTGTTAAAACAATGACGCCATTGGATAGTATTTCTTTATCAATTATTTTTTTCATTTTCTTCAAGTAAAATTTAGCATGAAAAATAAAAAAAGCCACCCAGCCGGAACTAGGTGGCTTAAAATATAAAATATTATTTTTATTAAACGTTGTCTAAAGCTTTTGATAAGTCAGCTATAATATCATCGATATGCTCTATACCCACTGATAAGCGAACATAACCAGGTGTTACCCCTGAAGCAATTTGTTCATCCTCAGTTAACTGACTATGAGTTGTACTTGATGGATGTATTGCCAAGCTTCTAGCATCACCGATATTGGCCACATGATAGTGTAACTCTAATCCGTCAATAAATTTCTTACCAGCTTCTGCACCACCAGCTAATTCAAATCCAACTAATCCGCTATACCCACCTTTCAGAGCAGCATCAGCTCTAGCTTTGGATTCACCAGATTGAAGGCTTGGGTAAATAACTTTACTTACTTTATCATGATTATCCAAGAATTCAGCTACGCTTTGACCATTTCTTGAATGTTCTCTTATTCTTAAAGGAAGCGTTTCTAAACCTTGAAGGAATTGAAAAGCATTCATAGGACTCATAGCACCACCTAAATCTCTTAGAATAGTTGTTCTAGCTTTCAAAATATAGGCAATTGGTCCTAGTGGTTCTGCTGCAACTGTAAATACCGCACCATGATAGGATGGATCAGGAGTATTTAAAGCAGGCTGTCTATCACCGGCACCTGCCCAATCAAAGTTTCCTCCATCAACAATTAGACCACCAATTGAAGTACCATGACCACCAATATATTTAGTTGATGAGTAAACAATAACTGCTGCTCCAAGTTCAAATGGCTTACATAGAATTGGTGCAGCTGTATTATCGACAATTAGAGGAATTCCAAGTTTTCTTCCGATATCTGAAACCTCTTTAATAGGAAAAACTTCTAACTTAGGATTAGGTAAAGTTTCTGCAAAATAAGCTCTTGTATTATCATCTGTAGCTTCAGCAAATGCATTCGGATCTTTTGGGTCAACAAAACGTACTTCAATACCCATATCTTTAAATGTATTATTTAACTGGTTCCATGTTCCACCATATAGGTCTGTTGAAGAAACAATATTATCACCAGCCCTAGCAATATTTTGTAAAGCATAAGCTGTAGCAGTTTGTCCTGAGGCAACAGCTAACGCAGCAGCACCACCTTCTAATGCAGCTATTCTTTGCTCAAGCACATCGCATGTGGGATTCATAATTCGAGAATATATATTTCCTAATTCTGATAATGCAAAAAGGTTAGCGGCGTGCTCAGTAGAATCAAACTGATAACTAGTTGTTTGATGGATTGGAACAGCAACTGAATTAGTTGTCGGATCAGAACGCCATCCTGCATGAAGGGCAAGTGTTTCGGGGTTTTTACTATCTATAGTCATTTTTTATCTCCTTTTTTTACTGAGAGATAAAAAAACCCGGGTTTACCCGGGTATCCCCCAGTCATTTTTAGCGATTTTTTTTCACGTGGACGCAAGCCGACTGGCTCAAATCACCACGCATTCATTTCTGAATTGTCATAAACTTATAATTATTATTATTTAAAGTCTAGTATTTTTATTAAGTTCGCTTAACGCAGAATAAACCAATGTTTGTGCTTGTGGTCTTATTGGATATCGACCAGAAGGTATTAACTGGGTTAATAAAATAGCAAAAAGATTTTCTTGAGGATCTATCCAAAAGAAAGTGCTTGCCATTCCACCCCAAGAAATTGAACCAAGTGATAATGGTGACATAGACTTTACTGGATCAATTAAACTGGAAAATCCGAGACCAAATCCAGCTCCGTCATATCTTACCTCAGAAAAATTATCATCACCCATTTCACTCATTGTTTGATTATTTGGCAGATGGTTTTCTCTCATAAACCTGACTGTTATTGGACTCAATAATTGTTTTCCGTCAAAATAACCTTCATTAAGTATCATTTGGCAAAAATTTGCATAATCAGCTAGAGTTGAACACAAACCGCCTCCGCCTGATAAGAAATTTCTTTTTTTCGAAAAAATATCTTCACCACCCTTGTAGCAACGTTTAAGTTTATTTCCGTTTTTTGAAACTAATTCCTGATAACAATCCACAAAACGATCATGCTTATCTTCTGGAACATAAAAATCTGTATCAATCATATTTAAAGGTTTAAAGATATTATCGTGAAGAAAATCATCAAGCCTAAGCCCAGAGACAACTTCAATAATTCTGCCAAGAATATCTATAGAAATTGAATAATTCCATTTTGATCCTGGATCAAATGTAAGAGGTAACGAAGATGCAGTATTTGAAAACTCATCAAGTCCCATTTCTTCTTTTGTTTTAGGATTTTTTGCAGATGCTAGACCACTTGTATTATAAAGTTTAATTACAGGATGACCCAACATAAATCCATAAGTCATACCTGAAGTATGTGTTAACAAATCTCTAATTAAAATTGGTTGGCTAGGGTCCCGAACACTATAATTTTCAACATCGCCACCATCCCAAACTTTAATATTTTTAAATTCTGGAAGATATCTAGATATTTCATGTTCTAATCTTAATAATCCTCTTTCATATAGCATCATTATAGCTGTAGAAGTAATTGGCTTCGTCATTGAGAAAATTCTATAAATTGAATCATGGCTTAATTCGGTTTTATCCTCTACACTCGCAAGTCCTTGAGAGGATAAATGTGCAATTTGGTTATCTCTTGAAACCAAAAGGGTAAAATTTGGAAGTTTTGACTTATCCAAATATGAAGAAAAATATCCAGGAATATAAGCTAATCGTTCACTATTAAAGCCTAAGTCAAACTCATTCTTATTACTTTGTTTATAATTTTTTATTTTTTCTTGATACATTTATTACTCAATTTCATCTAATAACTCCCGATCCAAAGCTATATGTTTCCTTTTAAGATCCTTAATGCTTTGACACCCTAAAAGTTGAAGATTTCTTTTAACCTCAGAGGCCAAAACATCTATTGCAATACCAACTCCCTCTTCACCTTTAGCAGCTAAACCATATACCCAAGGTCTTCCAATTAAACAGGCATCTGCACCAAGAGCAATGGCTTTGATAATATCAGAACCCCTTCTAATCCCTCCATCAATTAATATTTCAACCCTTTTATCAACAGTCTTGGCAATTCCAGGTAAAACATCTATGGGCGCTGCAGCGCTATCAAGTTGTCGTCCACCATGATTAGAAATTACAATGGCTGATGCACCAATTTCTATAGCCCTCTCTGCATCAGCAGAATTCATAACACCTTTAATGGCGAATGGACCTCCCCATATAGAAGCAATTTCTTTTGCTTCTTCCCATGTAACTGAGGGATCAAATTGTTGATTCATATATGTCATAATATTACTAAGGTTTTTCTTCTTACCAGTAAAACGCTCTTTAACATTTGCAAATTTTATTTTTGGTCCGAAAATAAAATTCCACCACCATGTTGGATGAAAAGCAGCGTCAATAATAGAAGCTAAAGTTAGGCGGGGCGGAACTGTCATACCACTTCTAAGGTCTCTTTCTCGTTTTCCACCAACAGGAACATCTACAGTCAACATTATTGCCTTATATTTTTTTTCTTTACACCTCTTGATAAAATCATAACTAATTTCTCTATTTTTCCAAACATACATCTGATACCAAACTGAACCATCTGATGCGTCTGCATAATCTTCAATATTTGTACTTGCTATAGATGATAGTGTAGAAGGAAAATTTCTTTTTGATGCAGCTCTTGCTACAGCTGGTTCACCTGAATGATGAAAAAGATATGAAATTGCTGTCGGGCCTAATGCAAAAGGATAAGGCATTTTTGTTCCTAAAACTTCTGTTTCTGTATCAACATCTGCAACATCTATTAAGGCATCTGGTATAAGCTTCCATTTCCTATAGGCATCTCTATTATTCTTTTTAGTTAATTCATCTTCTGCAGCACCGTCAGCATAATCAAAAACTGCCTGTGGGACTCTTCTTTTTGCAAGAAGCCTCAAATCGTCAATATTGTAGTATTTGCTCAAGAGAATTTCCTATTTTAATTAAGTATTTATATCTAAAACAACTTTTATTGCACCTGATTTTCTGTCTGCAGCTGTTTTAAAAGCTTCCTGCGCAGCATCTATAGGAAATCTATGAGTTATAATTTTTGATACAAGCTCTTTAAAATCAAAAAGCATTTTTGCTGCAATATCAATATCACGTCCATTAGGACCTAATCCATAACAACGAGATGTATGATATGAAGCCTCTTTATTTACAGCAGGAATACCTGGAATTTGAATATCATCCCAGGCTACTGCTAATCCAATTATTTTTCCTTGAGGTTTAAGAAGTTCAATACATTTTTGAATTGCATCAGCTGAACCTACACAGTCAACAACTCTATCATATACGCCACTTGGTTCTTTTACGCCGCACATTTCAGCTGCTTGAAATTGATGTTCATATCTAGCAAAAAGATCAACTTCGCAACCCATTGCTTTAGCTGCAAAAACTGCACACTGGCCAATAGACCCTCCACCAACAACAGCAACCCTATGGCTTGGCTCAGTTTTAGTTAGTACATACCCATGAACTGCAACAGCTATAGGTTCAACAAGACAAGATATTTTTGGATCCATTTCCTGATTCAACTTAACAAGGCTATGCTCTGGAACAATAATTTCCTCAGCCATTCCTCCGTCAGAGGTAAGACCTATCATATCAGCTTCATCAGCAGAGCAAAGGTTATAATCTCCAGATTTACAAACTTCACATTTTCCACAATATTTTAAAGGCTCAATGGCTACAAGAGTTCCGTCAGTTAGATTACCAGTCATCTCATGACCAGCAATATGAGGAAAGTGTCCATTACTATCCAACATATGAATATCTGTTCCACAAATACCGCAGGAATTTATCTTGACTAGAACCCCTTCACCTGAGGGTTTTGGTGCATTAATAACATTAACCTTGCCTTGAGAATAATTTACAGCTTTCATAAAATTTCCTTAATCTGATAAGTCATAATATAAGATTTAGCTTGCAAATCCATACCTTAAATATAATCTCGCTAATATGGGAAGTAATAGCAATACTATATATGATATTATTATTCTTGGAGCAGGTGTCTCAGGAATAGGAATGGCACATAGTCTCCTCAAAAAGAAAGATCAAACATTTTTAATCCTTGAAAAAAATGACGGTGTTGGAGGAACATGGAGAAATAACACATACCCAGGATTGTGTTGTGATGTTCCATCACATTTTTATTCGTATTCATTTTCAATGAATCCTAATTGGTCTAAAACTTTTCCTGAACAATATGAAATACTTGAGTATCTAGAAAATGTAACTGATAAATTTAAAATAAGGCCACATATAAAGTTTAATAGTGAAGTAAAAGAGTCAAAATATAATCAAAAAGATAAATACTGGGAGACGTATTTATTTAATGGTGAAGTTTTCAGATCTCGATCATTGGTAAGTGGCCTTGGACAACTTAATAAACCCAAATATCCTGAAATAAATGGTTTAAAAGATTTTAATGGGCACAGCTTTCACAGTGCACAATGGGATCATAATTATAATTTAGAGGGGAAAAAAGTAGCCGTTATTGGAAATGGACCAAGCGCAATTGGCTTTATTCCCAAAATAGCAGGAAAAGTTGAACAATTAACTATTTTCCAAAGAAGTAATAATTGGATAGTTCCTAAGCCTGATAGGCCATATGGTTCATTCGAAAAATTTTGTTTAAGAAATATTCCTCTTTTAGCAAGAATGTACAGATTTTATTTTTATTTAACTCAAGAAAGAAACTATTTAGCTTTTTACTATAAACATAACAAGGCAGTAAAAATTTTTGAAAAGGTTGTTTCAGCTATTCTTACTAGATTTAAATTATTTAGATTCGAGGATGTATATAAAGCTGGGGCTTTTATGTTGATTGACGAGCAAATTAGTGATGACAAATTGAAGAAAAAACTAATACCTGATTACCCAATTGGTTGTAAAAGAATAATACCAACTAATGACTATTATCCTGCAATTTGTAGAGATAACGTGTGCCTTGAGACATCATTAATAGATAAAATTGAAGGTAATCAAATAATAACTAAAGATGGAAGTCATCATGAGGTAGATGTAATTATATTTGGCACAGGTTTTGAAGCTAATATTTTTATATCTCCAGTTAAAATTATAGGATTAAATGAAATAAAACTAGATGATGTATGGTCTAATGGAGCCGAAGCATACAGAGGAGTGATGGTACCAAACTTTCCTAACTTTTATATTTGTTATGGTCCAAATACAAATACTGGACATGTTTCAATAATTTATATGATTGAGTCACAGATAATGTTCATAATGAAATGCCTAAAATACTTAAAAAATAATAAACTAAATTACTTAGATGTAAAAAATACAGCCATGGAGTCGTATAATAATAAACTACAAAAGAAACTCAGCGAAACAGTTTGGGCATCTAATTGTGGTAGCTGGTATAAGACGAAAGAAGGAAAAATAATTAATAACTATCCTGGCTATGGAACAGAATATTATTTTATGATGTCCCGTCCAAATTATAATGAGCTAAATGCCGAATAGAAAATTACTTTTCAAATAAATCCTTAAAATCTCTAAAATTATTCAATATCTCAGGGTTGATTAACGCCTCAGTATTTTTAATTTCTTTACCGTGAATTATATCTTTAACAGCGAGCTCAGAAATTTTACCCGATCTTGTTCTAGGAAAATCATCTACTTGAAAAATTTTTGACGGTACATGTCTTGGACTGGCTTTCTGTCTTATTAGTGATTTAATTTCAATATTTAACTCATTATCAAGTAGGATTCCTTCTTTCAGAATTAAATATAGAATTATTCTTTGATCCCCCTCCCAATCCTGACCAACAGCAAGTGCTTCTTTTACCTTTTCGTGATTTTCTACATGTCGGTATATTTCAGCGGTACCAATTCTAATTCCACCAGGATTTAAAGTTGCATCAGATCTTCCTTCAACAATAAAAGTTTTTCTATTTGTTTTAATAACAAAATCACCATGATGCCAGACATTTGAATACTTTGTGAAATAAGCTTTTTTATATTTTTCATCATCCTTATCATTTAAAAATTCTATTGGCATTGATGGAAAAGGCTTTACACACACCAATTCTCCAGCCTCATTTATAATATCATTATTCTGACTCTTCCATGATTGTGTATCCATACCTAAAATAGCGCATTGAATTTCCCCCCCTAAAGACAGGCAGACAAGGATTGCCACCTACAAAACAAGCAACCAAGTCCGTTCCGCCCGACATAGATGATAATTGAACATTATCTTTTACATTTGAGTAAACCCAGTCATATCCAAGCGGCCCAAGCGGTGAACCGGTTGAAGCAATTACTCTTAAACTTGATAAGTTAAAATATTTTTTTGGTTCGACATTAGCCTTTGCTAGGCTATCTATATATTTTGCCGACACACCTAAAAAAGTAAGTTTTTCTGTATCAGCAATTTTAAATAATATATTCATATCTGGTTCAACTGGTGAACCATCATATATTACTAGAGTAACTTCTTTGGCTAGTGCTGAAACCATCCAATTCCACATCATCCAACCACAAGTGGTGAAATACATTATTCTATCATCTTTTCTAAAATCACAGTGATATGTATGTTCTTTGATATGCTGAAGAAGTACTCCTCCTACAGAATGAACAATACACTTTGGTTTTCCAGTTGTTCCACTTGAATATAAAATATACAGGGGCGAATTAAATGGGACTCGCTCAAAATTAATTTTTTTTGTTTTATTTTTTTCTAAAATATTGTTCCAAGATAAACTTTCTTCCTCTTTATTTTTTGAGAGGTAATTAACAAAAACCAACTCATTAATTGATGAAATAGACTTTTTAACCTCAATCGTTTTTTTCTTAATTTCAAAAATTTTCCCTCCATAGCCATAGCCATCACATGAAATTAAAATTTTTGGCTTACTTTGGCCAAATCGATCGAGAATTCCTTCAATACCAAAGTCAGGTGAGCAAGAAGTGAAAACAGCTCCTAAAGATGAGGCGGCTAACATGGTAATAATTGTTTCTGGGCAATTTGGAAGTAATGTTGCTATACAATCACCTTTTTCCACACCTACTTCCTTCATCCATTTAGCTAATGAAGCAACGTTTTCTCTAAGTTGTTTTAAAGTCAAACTAAAGCTTTCTCTTCCTTCTCCATGAAAGCTAATTGCTTGACGATTCTCATCACCAACAAGAAGATTTTCAGCAAAATTTAGTTCTGCATCAGGAAAAAAAGAAGCTTTTCTTATATCCTCGTTTGAAGAAAATACCTCTTCGCCAAAATTACCAATGATATCATTACCTTCCCAAACCTCTCTCCAAAAGGTATCAAGATTATTCACACTCCAATTATGAAGCGAAGCATAATCAAGATTTTCATCATCTTTCACGAAGCCAAAAGTTTTACCTAACTTCATCATTGATGAAGAATGCATGATTTCTTTATCTGGATTCCATAAAATCTTATTCATAGCTTAATAATCATATGAACAAGGCTTATTGACAATCCCATAAAAAATGACAATCTGATTATTTATTGAAATCAGGAAACCTTATGAAAAATAAACCAATTATAATAATTGGTGCTGGTATTAGCGGATTAACTCTAGGCTTAGCTCTTTTAAAAAAAAATATTAATGTTCAAATTTTTGAAAAAGAAAAAGAAATTGAACAAAGAGGTGCGGGGATAAACATTAGCCCGAATGGAAGCTCAATTTTATATAATTTAGGGCTAGAAGAAAAAATCAACTCTTTAGCCTGTAAACCAAAGAATATAGAACTCAGGAATTTCAATAATGGTTTGTTACTAGCCAGACAAAACTTAAACAACAGCTGTGAGAAAAAATTCAAATATCCCTTTTTTCAGGCTCAAAGAAAGGATGTAATTAATATTTTATTTGATGAAATAAACAAAATTAATTCAGAAATTATTTTTTTTGGATATGAGCTTAAGGAATTCGAAGAGAAAAAAGATCATGTGAGTATAAAATTTAATAATAATGATAAAATTGAGGGGTCATTAATCATAGGGTGCGATGGTATCAATTCTAAAGTAGGAGAAGTTTTAAATCCAACTGCAACAAGCAAATTTTCAAATATTATTGCTTGGAGAGGTGTTATCAAAATGGAGGATCTATCAGAAAAAGTTAGATCACTGCCACCTACTATATGGATGGGTAATGAAAAACATTTTGTTCATTATCCTATAAGAAAAAATAATCTTCTCAATTTTATTGGAACTGCTAGAAAAGATGTATGGCTTGGTCAATCTTGGCATCAATTTGGAAATAAAGAAGATTTAAAAAAGGATTTTGGAAACGTTAATAGTACTGTTGAGGAAATCATAGAGAATATTGATAAACCTAATAAATGGGGATTATTTGATATTAAATTTATTAAAAATTGGGTATCCAGAAGAGCTGTAATAATTGGTGATGCAGCCCACCCTATGTCACCTTCATATGGTCAGGGAGGTAACAGCGCTATGGAAGATGCAATAATTCTATCAAGACTTATTTCTGAACATAATTATTCTAAAAATAATCTTTTATATTTTCAAAAATTTAGGGAAAAAAGAATTAAAAAACTTCAAAAGAGTTCATTAAGAAATTTAAAAATATTTCATATTAAAAACCCAATACTAAAATTTATTATCCATTCAGGCTTATATATTCTAAATAAAATTATTCCCTTAATATTAATTCAATCAAGTTGGATATATAAATTTAATGCTTTTAAGGTAGGAATAAAATAATTTTTATTTTAATGCATTATCTAAATCACTAATAAGATCTTCAATTGACTCAAGGCCTACAGATAAACGAATTAATCCATCATCAATTCCTAGGGACTCTCTTGTTTCCTTTGGAATAGAGGCGTGAGTCATAATTGCGGGATGTTCAGCTAAACTCTCAGCGCCGCCTAAGCTTTCTGCGAGAGTAAAAACTTCTAAATTTTCTAGCAGTTTCTTTGCTGATAATAAACCACCTTTAACAATAAAAGTAACCATACCACCAAACATATTCATCTGTTTCTTAGCAATGTCATGCTGAGGATGGCTTATAAGCCCAGGATAAATAGTTTTTGAGACTGAAGGGTGACTCTCTAAAAATTCTGCAACTGCTTGAGCATTTTCTGAATGCCTTTGCATCCTTACTGATAAGGTTTTAAGACTTCTTAAAAGAAGAAAGCTATCAAAAGGTCCTGCGATACCACCACTGGCATTAATTAGATAAGCAAGCTGATCTGATAAGTCAGTTCTATTTTTTGATGTAATAGCTAGACCACCAACAACATCAGAATGCCCACCGATATACTTTGTTGCTGAGTGCATTACAATATCAAAATTAAAATCTAATGGTCTTTGTATCCAGGGTGAAGAAAAGGTATTATCACAGACTTTGATAATATTTTTATCAGTAATAACTGATGAAATTTCCTCAAGATCAGTAATTTTTAATAACGGATTGGATGGAGTTTCTAACCATAACATTTTTGTATTTGATTTGATTTCTTTTAAAATATTTTCAGTACTTGAAAAATCTACAAAACTAAAATCCAGAGATGACGTTCTTTTTCTAACATCTTCCATTAATCTGTATGTGCCACCATAAAGATCATCAGAGGCTATGACATGATCGCCAGCATCTAGTAATTCCAAAATAGTTGATGTTGCAGCCATACCTGAAGCGAATGCAAAACCAGAATCACCACCCTCAAGATCAGCAACACAATCCTCAAGAGCCTTTCTAGTTGGGTTAGATGTTCTAGAATACTCATAACCTTTGTGCACACCTGGGCTTTCCTGCTCATATGTTGATGATGCATATATTGGTGTCATAACAGCACCAGTAACAGGGTCACTTTTCTGACCAGCATGAATAGCTCTAGTATCAAATCCTGTTTTATCTTTAGCCATAACTACCTCTTATATATTTTTCTTTAAGTATGCTAATAAATCAACTTTAGTTAACAATCCAATAAAAGTATTGTTTTCCATAATCATAGCAAAATTTTCATTTTCTAAAATTTCAGATAAATCATCAATTGAGGCTTTTGAGTCTAGTGGATTGATTGTTTTAGACATCACACTTGATATTAGATCTGAAAAACCTTCCTCATTATTTAGGCAATTTTTTAAAATATCACTTTCCTCAATTACACCAATAACATTTCCATCATCTATAACTGGAAGTTGAGAAATATTTGAATTTCGCATTCTATTATAAGCAATAGCAACTGTATCATCTTTCTTGACACTCACTACTTGTCCTTGGTCGGCACGCATTACAATAAGGTCGCTTAAGTCATTTTTTAAATTACGATTATCAAGACCATTATTACTCAACCAAGCGTCATCAAAAGCCTTTGAAAGATATTTATTACCTGTATCGCATATCAATGTAACAACTCTTTTTGGCTCTGTTTGAACTTTACACCATTCTATGGCTCCAGCCACCAATGTTCCTGCTGAAGATCCGGCTAAAATACCTTCTTTTTTCAATAAAATATCTAATGTCTCAAAGGCTACGCTATCATGAATAGTTACAGCATCGTCAACATATGATAGATCTAGAATATCTGGAATAAAATCTTCTCCAATACCCTCAACAAGCCAAGATCCGCCTTTATATTCAAAAGATCCCTTCTTTACTGCGTCATAAATGATAGACCCTTCAGGATCAGCAGCAACAATCTTAGTTTTCGGGGACACACTTTTTAAAAATTTACCAACACCTGTAAGAGTGCCTCCAGAGCCAACCCCAGCTACGAAAGCATCAAGATCGTGATTCATTTGTTCCCAAATCTCTGGCCCAGTTGTTTTTTCATGAGCTAAAACATTTGCTGGATTACCAAATTGATTAGCATAAAAAGCACCCGGGGTTTCTTTAACAATTCTCTCAGCAATATTATGGTAATACTCAGGATGTTCAATCGACACATCAGATCGAGTAAAAATTATTTCAGTCCCCAATGCTTTAAGATGAAGAATTTTTTCTTGGCTCATCTTGTCTGGAATAACCAAAATTACCCTATAACCCTTTAGAGCGCCAATTAACGCCAAACCTAGCCCAGTATTTCCTGCTGTAGCCTCTACTATGGTGCCACCATCTTTCAATAAACCGTCACGCTCAGCCTGTTCAATTATTGACATTGCAACACGATCTTTAATGGATCCACCTGGATTCTGAGATTCCATTTTTACAAATAATCTACATAAACCAACATCAATATTTTTAATTTCTAGCAAAGGTGTATTACCAACCATCTCTAATAAGGAATGATTAATATCTGGAAGCGGTAATTGTTTCATTTCATAACCTCAAATTTGGCGGTCCCTAGAGGATTCGAACCTCTGACACCTGGTTTCGAAGACCAGTGCTCTATCCAGCTGAGCTAAGGGACCTATAAATTTTTCAATAATAAATCGCCCTAGTATCATTATAACTCTTTATAATAAAACAGAGATATAATTTAAATCAAAAAAAAGCCCGTAACCACAATACTCAATGCATTATATGTTACAGGCTTAATAATTTCTAAATATAATTATTCAGATTCGGCTTTTGGCTCACCCTGACTTAAATTTCCAGCAGCCATTTTGCCTCTATTTTCGACTAATTCGAAATTTACTCTATCACCTTCATCAAGACTCCCTAAACCAGACTCTTGAACTGCAGTAACGTGAACAAATACGTCAGCATCGCCTTCATCAGGTTCGATAAAACCAAAACCTTTATTAGCGTTAAACCATTTAACTGTTCCTGTTGGCATAATTATTACTCCTTTTTAATATTAATAATTTGAAAAAAACAAAGTCCTATCGTGCTTATAACTGTTATCTGTTTACTTAAACCTAACAATTAAAAAGCAATGAAAAACATTCTTTAGTAATTTAGGACTTACTTAAAAAGAAATTATAATTTTGAGAAATTACTCAGATTCTTCTGACGATTCTGCTTCTTCAGCCTCAGCTTCTGCTTCTTCCGCTTCAGTTTCTTCAACATCTGCTTCTTCAGCCTCAGCTTCTGCTTCTTCTGCAGGCGCTTCATCACTATCTGCTTTAGCTAGTTTTTCAGCCGCCATTCTTCCTCTATTTTCAACGAGTTCAAAACTCACTTTATCTCCCTCATTAAGAACATTTAAACCTGAGTCCTTAACGGCAGTAATGTGAACAAAAACATCGTTTTCACCATCATCCGGTTCAATAAAGCCATAACCTTTACGACCATTAAACCATTTAACTGTACCTGTAGGCATATTGTTTACTCCATTACTTTCTTTCATATACTAAAAAACTACTTTAAGACAATAAAAAAATTAAATAATTGAATCTAATAGATAAAATTAATAAGTTGATTTTTCCTAAGAAAATAACAAAAAATGTTCTAAAAGACTTAAATGACAAATAAAAACGAAATATTAGTAGCAGCGTTATATAAATTTGTGGAAATAGATGATCTTCTTTCGTTGCAAAGCAATCTTTATGAAATTTGTGAGGAAAATAATATAATGGGAACCATCCTTATTGCTAATGAAGGAATAAATGGCACAATATCTGGAAAAAATAATGAAATAAATCAAACCATTTCACTTCTTAAAAGTGATAAAAGATTTGCTAATATAGAAATTAAATATTCTTCAACTGATAAACAACCTTTTCACAGAATGAAAGTCAGGCTGAAAAAAGAAATTGTAACTATTGGTCTTCCTGAAATTAATCCTAATAAAAAAGTAGGAACATATGTAAAGCCAGACGACTGGAATGATTTAATATCAGACCCAAATGTAGTTGTTATTGATACTCGTAATAAGTATGAAACAAAGATTGGATCTTTCCAAAATGCTCTAGATCCTGAGACATCGTCTTTTAGAGAATTTCCTGATTGGGTAAAGAAATTTAAAAGCTCTAAAGAAAATGCCAATAAGAAAATTGCTATGTTTTGTACTGGAGGAATTCGATGCGAAAAAGCTTCTTCTTTAATGAAGGAAGAGGGTTTTGAAGATGTTTATCACCTTCAGGGGGGTATTCTTAAATATTTAGAAACAATTGATAAAGAAAATAGCCTTTGGAATGGTGAATGTTTTGTTTTTGATCAAAGGGTTTGTCTCACAGATGAATTAGAGGTTGGATCCTATAAAATGTGTTTTGCATGTAGGATGCCAATTACCGAAGAAGAAATGCAAAATGAAAAATATATAGAAGGCATAAGTTGTATTTATTGTTATGATAAAACAACAAAAGAAAAAAAAGAGCGTTTCGGCTCACGCCAGAAGCAAATACTTTTAGCTAAAGAAAGAGGTGAAAAACATCTTGGTGGAAAACAAACAAAATAATCACATCCTCTACTCTTTCAGAAGATGTCCATACGCAATGCGTGCTAGAATGGCTATAGCTATAAGTGGTCAGCAAGTTGAATTTCGCGAAGTTATATTAAGAGATAAACCGCCATCAATGATTGAATTATCTCCAAAAGGTACAGTGCCAGTTCTTTCGTTGAGTTCAGGACAAGTTATTGATGAAAGCCTTGATGTCATAGACTGGGCCCTTAAGCTAAATGACCCTGATAACTGGCTAAGATCAAACCAATCAGAAAAATCATCAGAGTTAATCCATACAAATGATAATGAATTTAAACATCACCTGGATAGGTATAAATATTCAAAAAGATATGATAATGAAGACCCCCTTAAACATAGAGAAAAGTGTTTAATTTTTATTAACGAACTGGAAGAGCAGTTAAGTGTCTCGCAATTCCTTTATGATGATAAAATTTCAGCACTAGATATTTCAATTCTTCCATTTATTCGTCAATTTCGAATAGCTGATATGGACTGGTTTGACTCCTTAGCAAAACCCAATATCCAAAATTGGCTAATGAAATTTCTTGAATCTAAATTATTTAAAAGCATAATGATAAAATATGACAAATGGGAGGAAGGGGATGAAAAAATTTTCTTTCCTAGTTAAAAATAATAATAAGGATGTACGATGTTAAAACACCTGAAGAATTTCACACCTGAAGAATTTGAATCACAAAAACATCCATTTTCTATTAAACGACTATCGACAACTATTGGTGCAGAACTTCTAGATATTGACCTTAAAAAGGACTTATCCCAAGAAGAAAAGGATCACATATATGATGCACTTTTAACTTATAAAGTTATTTTTTTTCGTGACCAAGATCTTACAACCGAAGAACACTTAAGATTTGGTAAATATTTTGGGGAATTAGAAATTCATCCGTTTGCTCCACTTGGTACTAATCGAGACGATCATCCAGAAGTACTTCGAATAACACATGATGAAGGTAACAAACCAAAAGAAAATGCATGGCACTCTGATGTCACCTGGCGTATGGAGCCATCTTTAGGATCTATCTTAAGAATGGTTGAAACCCCTTCTGTCGGAGGTGATACCTTGTTTGCAAACATGGAAGTTGCTTACGAGAATCTACCTGATGAAATCAAGGAAAAATTAGAAGGTGCTTATGCCGTCCATGATTTTGCTCTCTTCAGAAATAGACTTATCAAGCAGGGAAAGTCTCCAGAGGAAATAGAGGAGTTTAATAAAAAATTTCCAAAACCAACACATCCTGTAATAAGAACGCATCCTGATACGGGGAAAAAATCTATTTATGTTAATGTAGCTTTTACTACTCATATTGAAGGTTTTTCAGATGAAGACTCAAGGCTAATGCTTAATTTTCTATACAATCAAGCCAATATTCCTGAATATCAATGCCGTTTTAAATGGGAAGAAAATTCTATAGCCTTTTGGGATAACAGAGCTTGTCAACATTATGCAACTGGTGACTATTGGCCTGCTGTCAGGAGAGTTGAACGCGTGACAGTAATTGGTGATAAGCCAGTATAATTATGACTGATAATTATAAAATTGAAAAATCAATTGTAACTATCCCATACACTCCTAATAGAGATGATAGAACTGATCTTTTTACAGACGCAGGTACTAAAAACCAAGTTATTAGCGCCTCTAACGAAGGAACTGTATATTTTATAAAAGACTCTACTGAACACATCATTCTAACTGGTTCATGGTTTGATGAAGAGCCTGAAGTTAATCCACTTCATTTTGTAAAAGAAAATGGAGAATGGATTCTTAATAATACCGAAGACTTAACTATCGGATACATGAATGGACCAAAGTTTCTTAATAGTAACAAAGATATTGTCTTTCCTGATCAAGGGTTAGAAGCTGGGGAAGCACCCTATCCAGGTAATCACATTCGTGTTGCCAGCATTAATAGTGAAAATAATATTACATGGACACAGGTATCCGAAATACAAACTTTTTATCATTGTATCGCTATACATGATATCGACAACAATGGTTTGAATGATATCTTGGCAGTTTCATTTGATGATTTTTTCATCTGGAAACAAACTGATGAAAAGGTATTTGAGCAAACTAATCAGATCAGCGCAGGAAGAATGAGTGCTATTGGAATTGCCGATCTTGATGGAGATAATGAACCAGAAATGATCTTGGGTTCTTATGTTGCTGCCTTTGGGTATAAAACTGAATTTACTATTTACTCAGATAATCTTGAGGAATTAACTACAGCAGATGAATTAACTCCTGTATTCACCTATCTACTTGAAGATCAAACAATGGGTATTGAGTCTTTTAAGTTTGATGATTTTGATAACAATGGCTTCAATGACATTATTGTTAGCACAGAGAGTGGAGCAGACAGAAAAATATTAGTTTTCATGAATGATGGTGATTACAGTTTCAGAAAAACAACAACAATTGATATGCCATTATCATATTTATCACATGGGGGTTATGAATTAATTGATGTTGATAAAGATGGTGACAAAGATTTAATTATCAATGGTTCAACGGGTTCAGAATATACCAACTCAGAGGGTAATCTAACTTTACATAATTTAATTTACATAAATGAATCTGGAAACTTTTCTAAATATGAAACTCCTATTGTTGTTGAAGGTGAGTATTGGTATCAAAGTTATACAAATGCTTATGAGATTGACGGTGAATTGGTTTTTGTTAATTTCCAATCAAGAAATATGCCCGAATTAGAAATAACCGAAATAAGACCAATTATTCAGAAAGCTCCAAAATATAATTTGTCTGAAACACTAGATTCTTCAAAAAGTATACTTGAGGCTCATACTGATGAAGTAATTTCTGGAACCCTTAACTTTAATAAGGGAAATAACATAGTTATCCTTGACGGACAGGCAAAAACTTATCGTGGGTTAGAAGGTGATGATACTTATTTTGTTTCACAACTTTTACCAAAAAGTGGAAAAGTCTCGATTACCGATACGGAAGGATCTAATCTCATTCAGCTTCCTTCTAATACCTATATCGACAAAACACTCTTTACTAAAAATGCAGCCCGTCTAACACTTGAGAATGGGAGAGAAATTACCATCAGTGGTGCTGATAAATTTTCATATAATGTTGGCGGCAATATAACTGATGGAACAAAAGGAACTGATTTAACATTTACTGAATTTGCTGAAGTCTTTGGTGTATACGATATTCTTGATGCATCAAGCTCACAAACGGGTACTATTTCAGATATGTATATTATCTAATCATAGCTAAAAATTAAAAAGGGATTTTTTTATGTCAGATTATTTTGGAACAGATGAAGATGATATAATTGATGCATCAGAATTAGGCTCCGATGTTAAGAATATAAATTCTGGAGAAGGTAATGATACAATATCAAATGTTAGCAGCTCACAGGAGGTTCGTTCTAGCAAAGGTGATGATGCTATTTCAGGAAATAATTTTACCTACAGACTTAGTCGTGGTGATGGGTCTCAAGATGTAACAGTAAATTTAAAAGAAGGTTTTTCTGATGATGGTTTCGGAACAACAGATACGCTATCGGGTGTTTACTCAGTCCATACTGACATTAATCATAATACTACTATTTATGGTACTTCAAAGAAGGAAGAGTTTTGGCTGAATGGTGGAAGTAATATTGTTGATGGTGGGGGTGGTGACGATCAGGTAGTTTATTATGGAAAAACAGAAAATGATCTTGAAATAAAATATGTTGGAAATGAAGTTCATGTAATTGGAAGCACAACAAAGGATATTCTTACAAATGTAAGATATATAAAATTCTTTGATGATAATAAGATTGTAGATGTTATCTTTAACACAATACCGCTTAGGGCCAATAAAATTGATAAAGTCCATAGCTTCGAAGATGATACTTATACACCTGGTTACGTATATAACAATATCGAGTATAAATCTGATTTAGTTTATTTTGATTTCAATGATGTTATCCTAATTGATTTAAATGAAGACGGAACCAAAGATGTAGTTATTCCTGTTAATAAAGGTTATGCAACAGGTTTAGACAACACAACCCCTTTCATAGCTCTGACTGCCTCCAATGGTACTTTAGTTTTTGATGAAACAGCTAATTCAAAAATGCCCTTAACATCAGGCGCAAGAAGAACCGAAAAAATTAAATTAGTAAATACCGAGCATGACTCTTTTATTACTGTAAATACACAACAAGACTCAGAAGCAAATAGAAATAAAGTTGGCGATGTACCACAAGCAGAATTACAACTTATACAACCTTCAAGTATTTCAATTACTAGAGATGATATTTTTCCTGATTTACCTGAGTCAATTATCGCAACCTTTGAAGAGATACCTGAAGGAACCGTTGGACAGAAATATGCAGTTGATGCTCACTCCATGGGTATCGGTGATATCAATGGTGATGGATTGGATGATATTTTTGTGGGACATGGATATGCAAATGGCGCAAGCGAAGGTGCCTATGCTCTTATTCAACAAGCCGATGGAAAATTTAATATTGAACAGAATGATTTTTACAAAACTATTGTAAATTGGGAATCTTCAAGCTCCAGTAGCAATACTTATGTGTTGTTGCTAGATGCAGCCTTAGTGGATGTAAATAATGATGGTTTTGCCGATCTTGTAGCTGGTTATGGACATGGAGGTGCAAGTAGTCTTATTTTCATGAACTCTGATGGTAAGTTTGATTCTAATAATTATATCGCCATACCTGAATCAATTTATGGAAGTGACAATCAGATGCACATGAAAACCCTTAAAAATGATTTTGATAATGATGGTGATATAGATCTCGCTATTAGTTATACAAGGTATGAGCCTTATTATGCTGGAACTTATCTTCAATTACTAATTAATGATGGGCAAGGTAATTTCACCGATACAACAGAATCAATTGAAGGCGATCCGTTCAAAGATGCATATAAATCCAAAGGATGGGTTAATACCTGGCAACTTATTGATTTTAATAATGATGGTCATCAAGATATTGCCAGCTTTACATCAGATCAAGATGCTCTTGGGAGGGCTTTAACAACATCAATTCCTATGATTTATTTTAATGATGGTTCAGGAAGGTTTTCGAAAGATGAAGTTGCTGTTGAATCAAATGAATTTGGTCAGTTTAATATTATGGGGCTACCTATGGTTTATTCTGATTTTGATAATGATAAATTAATAGAATTTCTAATATGGGATGAAGAGAGAAGAGATGCCCTTGGTAATCGCGGCGGGCCATCACCTGAAAAAAATATTGTTAATGTTATTCGGTTTGAATTTGCAAATGAGTTAGGAACGGGCCCAAATTATTCAACAGATACTGCTGAAAAAGGTGCTCCAGGTTTTAATGAACAATATTATTTAAATGAAAATACTTCTGCCAAAGAAGCAGTTGATGCTGGAACTTATGCAACAGGTCTTGAGCATTATTTGGCTGAAGGAAAGGAGGCGGGACTAAACACTTTTGCACCTTTTACAAAAGTTCATGGGTATTCAGGAGATGATACTATTGTTTTACGTGAAGGTGATGAAACAGCTTTTGGTCTTGATGGTAAAGATACTTTTGAAGGTGGCGCTGGTAATGACATAATTGATGGTGGTAAAGGGGTTGATACAGCGATTTATAAAGATGTATCCTCAGCTTATACCTTAACTTCTAATGATAATGGCACGGTTAGTGTAGTCCACACCTCTCCCTCTGAAGGTTTTACCATTGAAGGATCCGACACTCTTACAAGTATCGAAAAGATGCAGTTTTCTGATCAAACACTCTCTAAAACATCATTAAAATATCAACTCTCAGAAACAATTGATGCATCGGAAAATATTCTATCCGCACACACCGAAGATGTTCTTTCAGGAACACTGAATTTTAACAAAGGTGATAATATTATTATTCTTGATGGCCAAGGAAAAACTTATCGTGGTCTTGAAGGTGATGATACTTATTTTGTTTCACAGCTATTACCAAAAAGCGGAAAAGTTTCCATTACCGATACGGAAGGATCAAACACTATTCAACTTCCAGGGAATACCTATGTCGATAAATCTTTATTTACCAAAAACGCAGCAAGGTTAACATTGGAAGATGGACGCGAAATTACTATTAGTGGCGCTGATAAATTTTCTTATAATGTTGGAGGCAATATCACCAAAGGTGATAAAGGTACTGACTTAACCTTTACCGAATTTGCAGAAGTATTTGGCGTCTATGATATTCTTAACTCATCTGGTGCTCAAACCGGTGAAATTTCTGATATGTATATAATATAAAAGACTTTTATATTTACAGTTTTTAAATTTTATATAACCTAAAAAATATCCAAGGGATTTAATATGGCTGACAAATTTGAAGACTTCGAAGAAAATAATCAGACAGCATACAAGGGAACAGCTGGTGATGATAATATCACTGTATCAGAAATCGATTTTAGTGGTTTCTTTGTTTATACTTTTGAGGGTGATGATACTGTAGTAATAGAAAATCCACAAAGTTACATAGAAATTTTTGATGGATTAGGTAGTGATAGCTATACTCTTATTGAGTCATCTTCTTTTGATTATAATTTAGACACAGATCATATTCTTGAGTTAGACTTTAAAGGTTTCAAAGACACTACATCTCTAAAATTCTTTAAGCTTGATTATAACGGTAGTGATCAAATTCTTGATATTGATATGTCATCCGGTACTGCTAAGTACACTACTGATACTACCGAAGATATCGATACTTTTAGTGGATTTATTAAAATTGATATATCAGATTTTAGTGTTCAACAACTTGATGTGGCAGTTACTGTAACAGGCAATGATGAGAGTAATATAATTAGAATAGCTGATTTTACGAAAGCTTCTATAGATGGAAAAGGCGGAACAGATGTTATTATAATCAATGCAGGAGAAGATCTTGTAATTGATCTAAGAGATCAGTCTGGAACCGAAGGTTCATTTAAAAATATTGAGGGCATTGCAATAACAAATTATAAACCCTCTAATGTTACCCTCATAGGTGATGATAATGATAATATCTTTCAATCGGGTTCTGGTGATGACACCGTATATGGATATGGTGGTAATGATTATATATATGTAGATCCTGGCTCGGACATTCATTATGGCGGTGACGGCAATGACACCGCTATATTTGCTTCTCCATATAGATATCATGTTATTGAAATTGATACAGAAGATCCAACAAAAATAACTATTTCTGGCGAAGGAAGACCAACAAATAGCAATCAAGGTAGTATCGGAACCAACGAATTCAGTAATTTTGAATTTTTTCAATTTGCTGATTCTAAGTATGAGTTAAAAGCTGGAAAACTTATTAAGGTGAAAGAGCTATTTGAAGATAAAAGTGCTGGGCTTATATTTGATGTTGGCGTAACAGAAGTCTTATCATCCGAAAAGCATGATGGTTATATTTATGCTGATAGCGCCTCAGGTGAAGAGGTAATTTTTGATCCAAATTTCTTTGGATGGAATTCTGTTAAAACAAAGCAAGGTGATTTTAATGGTGATGGATTATTAGATGCCGTTATTTTTGGAACGAATAATTTTGCAGCTGTTAATAAAGTAAATAATATTGATGATAAAAATAATCCTGAAAGTTCTGAAAAAGTAACTATTTTATTAAATGATGGAAAAGGTGGTTTTATATCTGGGCAACATTTAATTAATGGAAACGACTATTATAGGATCAATTTTTATGGAGGAGATGTCGGTGATTTAAATAACGATGGCATTGATGATATTGTTGGTGTAGCAAAACCAGATGAAGGATGGACTTATGATGACGGTATATTAATTCTATTAAGCCAACCTAACGGAACATTTTCGGATGTAACATCTACAATTGTAGATGAAAGATACACGATTGATCGAAATGGTGAGTCTCTTGAAGTTCTTCAGTATGGTTCTCGATCTCTTACAATTGGAGATTTTGATGGGGATGGGTGGAATGATATTTATTTAGAAAACCAGTCATCTAAGACAACCGCCCTTTTATTTAATAACGAAGGAAATTCCTTTAGTGAAAAAGAAAGTGGTGAAGAGAGTTATCTTCCTCAATATGCGAGATATGGTTTTAATCATAGAGCTGGTGACGCAGTAGATTTTGATCAAGATGGTGATATCGATATTATTGCAATCCCAAGAGTTTATGAGTTGGTTCAAGACTCAATTGACTCAGGATTTAATCCACCTCAATACATCGATTATGCCTATGGTTTTATCTTAATAAATGACGGAGCCGGTGACTTTAATGAAGTTGAGCCGATCTTATTACCAAAAGGCTTGGAAGGTACAAATAATAAAGTCGATGATATGGTTGCTGGCGATATAAATGGTGATGGCTTTCCAGATATTGTAATAGCGTCTGGTAAATTTGATCCATATTATGTAGATCGTGATATCCAAATACTTATAAATGACAATGGTACAAAACTAAATGATGAGACTAACACGAGAATAGTAAATTTAAGGGATGATAATACAGGTCATCCAGAGGGGGCTATTTACCTTATTGATTTTAATGACGATGGTCATCTTGATATTATTGATCATCAGAGAAATGTTAAGAATGGACTTGCCGGCGATACACTTACTCCAGGTTCAGAGTTTCCTTACTTTCATACTGGAATTGCAGTTTTTATAAATGACGGTGAAGGTTATTTTACTGCTTTAAAAAATGATATTACTAAGGGAATTGATATTACTGGTTTCTTTGAGGGTGGGTGGGCACCAATTGATTTTGGATCTGATTATGGTGTTGGTTTTGTATTTAATATGGGAATTAAACAAGGCTTTTCGCCTAATAGCGACTACATTGACAATAACTCCGTCAATGGAATTTCTACAGTTAGAACAACTGAAAAAATATATGCAGGGCCAAATTTAAAAAATCCAGCTAAGGATGGTTTTCCTGGATTTGATGAAAACTATTACCTCAGAGTTAACAGCGATGCAAAAACATCGGTGGATAATGGCGAATACTCTTCCGCACTCGAACACTATAAAGCAGTTGGACAGTCTGAAAACTTACAAACTTTTGCCAAAGGAACAAAAGTTCATGGATATTCTGGGAATGATACTATCTTACTTCGCGAAGGTGATGAAGTCGCATTTGGTTATGCGGGCAAAGACACTATTGAGGGTGGAGCAGGAAATGATGCAATTGACGGTGGTAAGGGAGTCGATACAGCTATTTATAAAGATTCATCATCTGCTTACACTTTAACGGCCAATGATGATGGAACAGTCAGTGTTGTTCATAGCTTTCCTTCCGAAGGTTTTGCTGATGAAGGATCCGATACTCTTACAAGTATTGAGAAAATGCAATTCTCAGATAAAACACTCTCTAAAACATCTTTAAAATATCAACTCTCGGAAACAGTTGATGCATCCGAAAATATTTTATCAGCACATACCGAGGATGTACTCTCCGGAACTCTGAATTTTAATAAAGGTGATAATATTATCATTCTTGATGGCCAAGGAAAAACTTACCGAGGTCTTGAAGGCGATGATACGTATTTTGTTTCACAACTTTTACCAAAAAGCGGAAAAGTTTCCATTACTGATACGGAGGGCTCGAACACTATCCAGCTTCCAGCTAATACATATGTTGATAAATCTTTATTTACCAAAAATGCAGCAAGGTTAACATTGGAGGATGGACGCGAGATCACCATCAGTGGCGCTGATAAATTTTCTTATAATGTTGGTGGTAATATTACTAAAGGCGATAAAGGAACTGACTTAACCTTTACTGAATTTGCGGAAGTTTTTGGTGTCTATGATATTCTCAATTCTTCAGGCTCTCAAACTGGTACTATTGCTGATATGTATATAATATAACTGATATGACAAAAAAAATTACAAATTATACTATATCGCTTGAAGATTTAGGTATTACTGAATTTCCTACATGGAACCCCAATAGTCCCACTGGAGATACATATGGCGGATTAGGAAAACTTTCTCAAATGCATTATGCAAAAGATCTAGATAATGATGGTGATTCTGATTTAATATTAACTTTTCGTGCGATACAAGATTCGCCTGCTAGATACCCTGATGACGAAATTCCTTATTTCCCAATTCTTCTAAGAAATTTAGGTGATGGAAATTTTGAAAAAATAGAAATTGAAAATCAACAATATAAAGTTGTCGTTCCTAGAGAAATACAATTTGCTGATTTTAATCTAGATGGACATTTAGATATTTTTATAAGTGATCAAGGTTATGATGATATTCCATTTCCTGGATATGAAAATGTACTATATCTATCAGACTCAGAAGGGAATTATACCGACTCATCTGCGCTTGTAGAGAGGAACTGGTATGATGGTTATAAAAGCTTAACTCACTCATCAACAGTAGGAGATGTCGATGGAGATTCTTATCCGGACATACTTGTTGGTGATGTAGGCCCAATTTTTCTACAAATTAATAAAAATGGCACAAGCTTTGACCCAACTAATAATGGAGGAAATTATAAAATTCCTGAAGAAGTAACTGAGTTTAATGACGATAAAGGTGAATATGTTAGAAAATCTTTTGCTACTCTTCTTGAAGATGTTAATAACGATGGAATTTTAGAGCTGATTTTCGGAGGTGCTGTAGGTGGAGATTTTTCATACATTTTAAAGCAAGATGGCGAAGGTAATTTTGATTATAGTACTAAAGTTGAACTTCCAAATGGTAGTTTTGGGACTAATGGTGAAACTATTGATATAGCATCAGCTGATATTAATAACGATGGTTTAAAAGATCTATTATTAACTCAAATCCGTAAACCAGAAGGAAGTTCTACTTACGCAGAAAATGGGCTTCAAATTCTCATACAAAATCAAGATGGAACCTTTAAAGATGAGACATCTTCTCGATTAATTGGATTCGTTGGTGATGAAGACGATAATCCCGATAACTATGTTGATTGGATAATGTTTTCTGATTTCTATGACATAGATCAAGATGGTGATCTAGATATACTTCTGCATTGGGAAGGTTCATGGAATGAAAATACGGGTGAGAATCCTATTGCTAAAGATAATAGCCAACTTGTTTTATTTAATTTAGGAAAGGGAGTTTTTGTAAATACTTCTAATTCTGGCAATATAGATACTGATACAAGTTTTTATCATACTTTTGATTATGATTTAGGGAATCACTTTACCTTTTATATTAACCCAAATGATGAAACCAAAACTCTTGTAATAAACGAAGCAGCAATTAATGAACCTAAATATCAATTATCTGATAATATAGATTCAACAAAAAATATACTTTCTGCACATAGTGAAAATACCCTTTCGGGAACTCTCAATTTCAATGCTGGTGATAATATTATTATTCTTGATGGCCAAGGAAAAACTTATCGTGGTCTTGAAGGCGATGATACGTATTTTGTTTCACAACTTTTACCAAAAAGTGGAAAAGTTTCCATTACCGATACGGAAGGATCGAATACTATTCAGCTTCCATCCAATACTTATGTCGATAAATCTTTATTTACAAAAAATGCAGCACGTTTAACACTGGAGGATGGACGCGAGATCACCATCAGTGGCGCTGATAAATTTTCGTATAATGTTGGTGGCAATATAACTGACGGAACAAAAGGAACAGATTTAACCTTTACTGAATTTGCGGAAGTCTTTGGTGTCTATGATATTCTTAACTCATCTGGTGCACAAACCGGTGAAATTTCTGATATGTATATTATTTAATTCTAATTTGATCGAAAGCATTCAAAGCTTTCTCCCGAGACTCTTTTAAATCAACAATTGGTTTGGGATAATTTTTACCAAGCTTTACATTGGCTTGCTCTAAAACATCTTCTGGTGCCTCCCATGGGCTGTAAAGATATTTAATTGGTAAATCCTTTAGTTCGGGTAAAAATTTCTTGGTATATTCCCCCTCGGGATCAAACTTAATACCCTGACTAATAGGATTAAAAATTCTAAAATATGGAGCTGCATCTGCACCAGAACCAGCCACCCATTGCCAACTTGCGCTATTACTTGCTAAATCAGCATCAATTAAACAATCCCAAAACCACTCTTCTCCCTCATGCCAATGCAATAAAAGGTTTTTAACTAGAAATGAACCAACTATCATTCTTACTCTGTTATGCATATACCCTGTTTGCCATAACTCTCTCATTCCTGCATCCACTATGGGATAGCCAGTAAGACCCTTTTTCCAGCTCTCAGAAAATTCATCATTTTTTTGCCAAGGAAAATTATCAAATTTCTTTTGAAGATTTTCCCGTGGTAATGAAGGAAAATGGTAAAGAAGATTATATGAAAACTCACGCCAACCTAATTCACTTAAAAAATGAGCCAGATCCTTCTCTATACCGGTTTCATCCTCTTTTTGTTTAGCTGCATACCAAACTTGGTTAGGCGATACCTCTCCATAATGAATGTGCGGTGAAAGTTGAGATACATTTTTTTGTGATGGGAAATTTCGTCCTTCTTTGTAGCCTAAAAGCCCATCATCTAAAAAATCATATAATTTTTTTTGAGCTCCTGCCTCTCCTGGTTCCCATAGCCTTTCCATTTCTTCAAACCATTTTATCTCTGGTATTAAATTCAAATCATCTAGAGTTAAATCACTAAAGTCATCTTTTATTAACGTATCTAAACTAGGACTTTTAATTGGAACTCTTGGTGGCTCGGCATTGAGGCAACCCTTTCTATAGTAAGGACTAAATACTCTATATGGCGTTCCATCATTCTTTAAAATCTTAAAAGGCTCCCAAAGCAAAGATCCGTTGAAAGTATTTACTTCAATTCCTTTCTCTTCAATTTTACTTTTAATATTTTGATCTCTTTGAATACGCCAAGGTTCATAGCAACGGTTCCAATTAATACTTTCTATATTAAAATTATTAATTATGTCCTGCAAAATTTCTTGAGGGTCACCAACATAAAATGATAAATTATTATTTAAACTTTTATTAAGGTTCCCTAACGAATGGTGAAGCCACCATTTACTTGCTGATCCCATCTCATATTCTTTGGAGTTAACATTATCATAGATATAAATAGGTAAAACGCTACCATTCTCAACAGCTTTGGTAAGCCCCGGGTTGTCAGCTACTCGAAGATCCTGTCGAAACCAAAAGATAGAAATATTTTTTTTAGAACTCATTAAAATTCAATCCTTTCACCGTCCCAAGCAAAACAATCACCACTGTTTTCAGAAGTTAAACTATCAATAACACTAGTCATTTTTTCAATAGAATAATCCGGTGTAAATAACTTCCCGTCGACAACATTTTTTTGAAAGGGATTTGATAAATTACTGTCTACCGTACCAGGGTGTAAACCTGCAATAATTACATTTGGGTTATTTCTTGCAACTTCAATACTTAAGCTTTTAATAATCATGTTTAGAGCAGCTTTTGAGGCTCTGTAAGAATACCAGCCACCAATCCTATTATCAGAAATGCTTCCAACACGAGCTGATAAAAAACCCAAAAATGAACTTTTTTCTTTATTTAATAATGGGATAAAATATCGTGATATTATTGCTGGTCCAAAAGTGTTTATTGAGAAAACTCTCTCAAGTTTTTCTTTATCAAGGTAACGAAATGATTTTTCAGGACTTAAATTCTCATCGTGTAATACACCAGTAGCAATAATTATTTTATCAAATGTTCCTTGTTCTGAACAAATACTTGCCGCACTTTTTATTGTCTCCTCATCTTCAATATCTATTAAAACATTTTTTATATTAACATTAGAATATTCTATTTTTTTTCTGGATAATGAATATATAACGTTAGAGGGGTTTTGGTTTTCATAATACCTAACGAAACCTGATCCAATTGCTCCAGTTGAGCCAACAATTATAATATTTTCTGACATTAAAAGATTTCCTATAAGATAATTTTATCAAAAAAAATAAAAAAATAAATGCGACCTAATGTTCAGTTTAGTGGATTTATTTAATTTTTTTTTGTCTAGGCTTATCATTAGCCTTGGGCTGATTTTTATATGATTTTTCTGATCTTATTTTTGATTTTTGTTTTGATGGTTTAAAGTTATTAGATTTTTTTCTACTATTGTCTTTAGCAGATTCATCGCTTGAGTTAACGTTCTTAACTTTTTCTAACTTTGCATAAAATTTTTTATTTTTCTTTTTTTTGATTTTCTTTTTACCAGATTTAACTGAATTTTTATTGATCTCCTTATCAAACTGAGATTGAATATTTTTAGACCTTTTTCCTTTTGAGGATTTATTTCTATATTTTGACCTTGAGTTCTTTTTTTTAATTTTTAGAGAAGGATCTCTATCATCCATGGGGTCATAAAAAACTTCCTTTCTCGAACCATCTTCTAATACCTTTTCTCGAGATAGTTTTTGATTTATCAATTTCTCAATATCTTTTAAGTAATCAGCCTCTGTGTTATCGCATAGAGAAATTGCTATACCATCACTACCTGCTCTAGCCGTTCTACCGATTCTATGAACATAAGATTCAGGTATATTAGGCATATCAAAATTAACAACATGAGATACTTCATCAATATCAATTCCACGAGCCGCAATATCTGTTGCAATTAAAATATTAATCTTATCTTTTTTAAACATATCAAGAGAGCGTTGCCGTTGGCCTTGACTTTTATTTCCGTGAATTGCTGTTGAATCAATACCCTTTTCTTTTAAATATCTAACAATCTTATCGGCACCATGTTTGGTCCTAGTAAAAACAATGGCTTTAAAAACGTCAGTTAAAATCTCAACCAATAATTGTTTCTTCTTAGCTCTATCAACCAATAGTATTTTCTGATTAATTTTTTCAATTGGTTTGGATTGCTGACCAATACTTACATCGATTGGATTATTCAAAAATTCATTAGCTAGACCTCTTACTTGTTTAGGCATAGTTGCTGATAGCAATAAAGTTTGGTGGCCGTCTGGTAAGAAACTCATTATACGACGGATTGCAGGAAAAAAACCTAAATCCATCATTTGATCTGCTTCATCCAAAATGACAGTCTGAGTTTCTTTTAAAGAAATGCTATTTGTAGACAAATGGTCCTCTAAACGACCTGGTGTCGCAATTACTATATCAAGACCTCTAGCAAGGGCTTTTATCTGAGCTCCAGCTTTTGCACCACCCATAACAACCGTCTTAGAATGAGGAATAAATCTTCCATATATAGCTATATTTTGAAAAATTTGAGTAGCAAGCTCTCTTGTCGGTACTACAATTAAATTAGTACATGTTCTTGGTTTTGCCCTTCTTCTTCCTTCTTCAAGTCTATGCAGAAGGGGTAGAACAAAGGCAGCAGTTTTACCAGTTCCAGTTTGAGCTGTACCTACAATATCTCTTCCATCTAACATGTGAGGTATGAGTTTTTGTTGAATAGGTGTTGGAGTTGAATAATTTTCCTTCTCAACGGCCTGAATAACTCTTTTGTTTAATCCTAAATCCTTAAATTCCGTCAAAATATTCCTCATCGCTCAATCAAAAGAAATTATAAGTAAAAAAGATTATAAAAATTTTTGAATTTGGTTGCGGGGGTAGGATTTGAACCTACGACCTTCAGGTTATGAGCCTGACGAGCTACCGGGCTGCTCCACCCCGCGTCAATTTAGGCTAGTTACACTGTAAAGAGTTCAAATGTAATTTATAGGCCTGGCAACGACTTACTCTCCCACACCTTAAGATGCAGTACCATCAGCGCTGAGAAGTTTAACGGTCGAGTTCGGGATGGGATCGTGTGTAGGCTTCTCGCTAAAATCACCAAGCCAATAAATTACATTTGAATTAAGTAGAATATTTTAATCTGTTCTAAAATTATCAATAGATGAAAATTGATAATGAGATCGAATAAGTCAATCGAGTTATTAGTACCAGTTAGCTTCATACGTTACCGCACTTCCACACCTGGCCTATCAACGTGGTAGTCTTCCACGACTCTCATGGGAGAACTAGTTTTGAGGGAGGCTTCCCGCTTAGATGCTTTCAGCGGTTATCCCGTCCGTACTTAGCTACCCTGCTATGCCGCTGGCGCGACAACAGGTCCACCAGAGGTACGTTCACCCCGGTCCTCTCGTACTAGGGGCAACTCCTCTCAATTCTCCTACAACCACGGCAGATAGGGACCGAACTGTCTCACGACGTTCTAAACCCAGCTCACGTACCGCTTTAATTGGCGAACAGCCAAACCCTTGGGACCTGCTCCAGCCCCAGGATGCGATGAGCCGACATCGAGGTGCCAAACAACCCCGTCGATATGAACTCTTGGGGGTCATCAGCCTGTTATCCCCGGCGTACCTTTTATCCGTTGAGCGATGGCCCTTCCACGCGGGACCACCGGATCACTATGACCGACTTTCGTCTCTGCTCGACTTGTCAGTCTCGCAGTCAGGCAGGCTTATGCCATTGCACTCAACGACCGATTTCCGACCGGCCTGAGCCTACCTTCGCGCGCCTCCGTTACTCTTTGGGAGGCGACCGCCCCAGTCAAACTACCCACCATGCAGGGTCCCGGATCCGGTTTCACGGACCGCGGTTAGATATCAATAAGGATAAGGGTGGTATTTCAAGGATGGCTCCACACTAACTGGCGCTAATGCTTCAAAGCCTCCCACCTATCCTACACATAGCATTACTAATATCACTGCAAAGCTGTAGTAAAGGTGCACGGGGTCTTTCCGTCTAACCGCAGTTATCCCGCATCTTCACGGGAAATTCAATTTCACTGAGTCTATGTTGGAGACAGCGGGGAAGTCGTTACGCCATTCGTGCAGGTCGGAACTTACCCGACAAGGAATTTCGCTACCTTAGGACCGTTATAGTTACGGCCGCCGTTTACTGGGGCTTCAATTCAGAGCTTGCACTCCTCCTCTTAACCTTCCAGCACCGGGCAGGCGTCAGACCCTATACGTCGCCTTGCGGCTTCGCAGAGTCCTGTGTTTTTAGTAAACAGTCGCCACCCCCAATTTTGTGCCCCCGACCAAAAGTTGCCTTAAGACCGGGCCTCCTTCTCCCGAAGTTACGGAGGTATTTTGCCGAGTTCCTTCAACATAGTTCTCTCAAGCGCCTTAGTATTCTCTACTCGTCCACCTGTGTCGGTTTGGGGTACGGTCAGTAATGTGGGAGCTATTTCCTGGAACTTGTTCGCTGCATTCTCAATCCAATAAGAAAATACAGGTTACCAAATCCGTCACTACCCACTGGCTGAGGAATATTAACCTCATTCCCATCCACTACGGCTTTCGCCCTCGCGTTAGGGGCCGGCTAACCCTGCTCAGATTAACTTTAAGCAGGAACCCTTGGACTTTCGGCGAGAGGGTTTCTCACCCTCTTTATCGTTACTCATGTCAGCATTCTCACTTCCGATACCTCCAAATAACCTCACGGTTATCCTTCACAGGCTTACGGAACGCTCCGCTACCGCGCTATAAATAGCACCCGCAGTTTCGGTACATTGCTTGATCCCCGTTACATTTTCGGCACAGAACATCTTAATTAGACCAGTGAGCTGTTACGCTTTCTTTAAAGGATGGCTGCTTCTAAGCCAACCTCCTGGCTGTTTTGGACGTTCTACATCCTTTTCAACTTAGCAATGATTTCGGGACCTTAACTGGCGGTTAGGGCTGTTTCCCTTTCCACTATGGACCTTAGCACCCATAGTGTGTCTGCCATGCATTACTCATCGGTATTCGGAGTTTGGTTAGGTTTGGTAAGACGGTGAGTCCCCCTAGCCCATCCAGTGCTCTACCCCCGATGGTATTCACATGACGCTCTACCTAAATAGATTTCGCGGAGAACCAGA
>QCGV01000006.1 GCA_003278145.1 OCS116 cluster bacterium AG-390-A19 | reverse complement strand
CACATTTATGACTTCAGATGATGCTATGAAGTTTGGCTTAATAGACAAGGTTGTTGAAAACAGAGAAATAAATTCAGATGATTAATTGGTTTAGAGTAGGGTACAATTTTAAGGTAAGGTAAGATATGAGTAAAATTAGTGACAGCGGTGATTCAAAGAATACCCTTTTTTGCAGTTTTTGCGGTAAAAGTCAGCATGAAGTTAAAAAACTTATTGCTGGCCCTACAGTTTTTATTTGTGATGAGTGTGTTGAATTATGCATGGATATTATCAAAGAAGAAGCCAAGAATTTTGATGATAAAGCTACGGACTCTGTTCCTTCTCCAGAGGAAATATATAGTGTTTTAGATGATTATGTAATTGGTCAGCAAAGAGCAAAAAAGGTTTTATCCGTTGCAGTGCATAATCATTATAAGAGATTGGACTGTGATACTAAAAAGGATGATGTTGAGTTAGCTAAGTCCAATATTTTATTACTTGGTCCTACTGGTTGCGGAAAAACATTACTTGCACAAACTTTAGCAAGAATATTGGATGTTCCATTTACAATGGCTGATGCAACTACGTTAACTGAAGCTGGTTATGTAGGAGAAGATGTAGAAAATATTATCCTAAAACTACTTCAAGCTGCTGATTATAATGTTGAAAGAGCTCAAAGAGGGATTGTTTATATTGATGAGGTTGATAAAATTACAAGAAAATCTGATAACCCCTCAATTACAAGAGATGTTTCTGGAGAGGGTGTTCAGCAAGCTCTTTTAAAAATTATGGAAGGAACGGTTGCTTCAGTCCCTCCACAAGGTGGAAGAAAGCACCCACAACAAGAATTTCTTCAGGTTGATACAACAAATATACTTTTCATATGTGGTGGAGCATTTGATGGTATTCAAAATATTATTTCTGATAGAGGAACTAATAGATCGGTTGGTTTTGGAGCTGAGGTTAAAGAAAAGGATGATAGAAGAACTGGAGAAATACTTAAGGATTTACAACCTAAGGATTTACTAAAATTTGGATTAATACCAGAATTTATTGGGAGACTTCCTGTTTGTGCATCATTGGAGGATTTAGATGAAAATTCACTTATTCGTATTCTTACTGAGCCAAAAAATGCTGTTGTTAAACAATACAAGAAACTCTTTAATTTAGAAAATGTAGAGTTAAAATTTTCTGATGATGCATTACTTGCTATTGCTAAGAAGACTATGTCTTATTCAACTGGAGCTAGAGGACTTAGATCTGTGATTGAAAACATTCTCTTAGATACCATGTTCGAAATACCTGGCACCCCAGATGTAACTGAGGTCGTAATTTCTGGTGATGTTGTTGAAGGCAAATCTCAACCATTATATATTTATGGTGAAAAAGAAAAAAAGAGCGAAAAAAAGATCGTTAATTAATTTTATTCTTTTTTACCCCTTGATACTTATTTTTTAAGGTCCATATTAGAAACATGATCTTTTTCTATTTTACTTAGAAAAAATAACTATTAACTTAATGTGGATTTGTCATGACTGAAGAAAAGAAAGTTCAAGAATTTAAATTATTTAAACATACACCTGTTTTACCTTTGAGAAATATTGTTGTTTTTCCTCATATGGTGGTTCCTTTGTTTGTGGGTAGGGATAAATCAATCGCAGCTTTAGAGTCAGTCATGGATAAAGGCCAAGAATTGTTATTTATTTCCCAAAAAGATGCCGATATAAATGATCCAGAAAAAAAAGATTTATTTGAAGTTGGAACTTTAGGAAAAGTTCTTCAATTATTAAAATTACCTGATGGAACTGTAAAAGTTTTGGTTGAAGGTTTGAAAAGAGCAAAAGTAGAAGAATTTATAAATTCAGGTAATTTCTTAGAAGCTAAAGTCGAGGTAATTTCAGAAGATAAAGATTTTAGTAGTGAAGATAAGGCTCTTTCTAGACAGGTAATTTCTCGTTTTGAAGATTTTGTAAAAACCAATAATAAAATTACTTCAGATAATACCTCAACCCTTAATGATTCTGATAGCCCTTCAAAAGTGGCTGATACAATCGCAAGCCAAATGTCTGGTAATGTTGGTCAAAAACAGAAAATCCTAGAAATTATAGATGTTCAAGAGAGATTGAATAGTATTTTGAGTGACTTAGAAGATGAGCTTTCTGTTCTTCAGGTTGAGAAAAAAATTAAAAGAAGAGTTAAAAACCAGATGGAGAAAACTCAAAAAGAATATTATTTAAATGAACAAATGAAGGCCATTCAAAAAGAATTGGATGATGATAATGAGGGTGTTGATGATATAGCTGAAATTGAAGAGAAAATTTCGAAGACGAAACTTTCAAAAGAAGCTTTAGAGAAAACAAAAAATGAATTAAAAAAACTCAAACAAATGAGCCCGATGTCTGCTGAGGCAACAGTTGTAAGAAATTATTTAGATTGGATTTTAGATATACCCTGGGGAAAAAAGAAAAAAGTAAAGAAAGACCTATCCGCGGCTCAAAAAACTCTTGATAAGGATCATTTTGGCCTGGATAAAGTTAAAGATAGAATTACTGAATACCTAGCTGTTCAAAATAGATCAAAAAAAATTAAAGGCCCTATTTTATGCTTGGTAGGTCCTCCTGGGGTTGGTAAAACTTCTTTAGGTAAATCAATCGCTGAAGCTACTGGAAGAGAGTTCATAAGAATGTCTCTTGGTGGTGTGAGAGATGAATCTGAAATAAGAGGGCACAGAAGAACATATATTGGTTCAATGCCTGGTAGAATAATTCAATCACTAAAAAAAGTTAAAACCACTAATCCTCTAATTCTTTTAGATGAAATTGATAAACTTGGTTCAGATTTTAGAGGTGATCCTGCTGCGGCTTTATTAGAAGTTTTAGATCCTGAGCAGAATAATGCTTTTAATGATCATTACCTTGAGGTTGACTATGATCTTTCACAAGTGATGTTTGTTACTACAGCTAACTCGTTGAACATACCTCAAGCACTTGCTGATAGAATGGAAATAATAAGAATAGCTGGTTATACTGAAGATGAAAAACTAGAAATTGCTAAAAGACATTTAGTCAAAAAGACAAGAGAAAATTCTGGATTGACCAATAGTGAATGGAGTATTTCGGATGACGCAATTCAATCTGTCATTAGATATTATAGCCGTGAAGCAGGTGTAAGAGGTCTTGAAAGAGAGATTAATACCCTTGCTCGCAAGGCTGTAAAGGAAATTGAAATTAATAAAAGTGATTCGGTTAATGTAACTTCTGATAATATTTCTGAATACTTGGGTGTAAAAAAATTCAGATATGGAAAAACCGAGAATGATGATTTAGTCGGTGTAGTTACTGGCTTGGCATATACAGAAGTGGGCGGTGATATTTTAAATGTTGAAGCTGTAATGCTTCCTGGCAACGGAAAAATTAAAGCCACAGGTAAGCTTGGCGATGTGATGAAAGAGTCAATAGATGCAGCATCTTCATTTGTTAGATCAAGAGCTGTAAGCTATGGAATTGAACCACCTATTTTTCAAAGAAAAGATATACATGTCCATGTGCCGGAGGGTGCTACACCTAAAGATGGTCCTTCTGCTGGTGTCGCAATGGTAGTCGCAATAATCTCAGTAATGGCAGAAATCCCTATAAAAAACGATGTTGCGATGACAGGAGAGATGTCTCTTAGAGGTAGAGTGCTCCCGATAGGAGGCCTTAAAGAAAAGCTTCTGGCAGCAACAAGAAGTGGTATTAAAACAGTTTTAGTTCCGAGTGAAAATGAAAGAGAGCTATCAGAAGTTCCAGAAAATATTAAAAAGAAATTAGATATAAAATTAATTTCAACAATTGATGAAGCACTGGAATTTGCTCTAACTGAAAAACCAGCAGCAATCGAATGGGATGAGGAAGCATGGCTTGCAGAGCAGAAAAAAAGCAATGTTGATCAATCAATAGGTTCTTCTCAAACTACTCATTAGAAAAAAACTTTTAAGTTTTTTTTTGACCAATCGAGATATTCGGGCATACATTCTTATAAGTTAAACAACTTAAGAGAGGATAATATGAATAAAAATGAACTTATCGATGCTATTGCTTCTGGATCAGGTTTAAGTAAAGCTGACGCTGGGAGAGCTTTAGAAGCTTTTCTTGGATCAGTGACCTCAACGTTAGCTGGTGGTGGAAGTGTAAAAATTACAGGTTTTGGTACTTTTTCTGTTAGTCATAGAGCTGCTACAACAGGAAGAAATCCAAGAACTGGTGAAGCTATTCAAATTGCGGCTTCTAAGAATGCAAAATTTAAATCTGGTAAAGGTTTAAAAGACGCAGTTAACTAAATGCTAAATTATTTTAGGTGGCTTAATGCCACCTAAAATTAATTCTTTTTATTATCAATAATTAAATCATATGTAATTTTTATATGTTACTATGTACTTAATCTTTATTAGGTTATATAAACTTTCAAAATATAAAATTATTATACTATTAATAGGGGCGGTTAGCTCAGTTGGTAGAGCATCTGGTTTACATCCAGAGGGTCGGGAGTTCGAGCCTCTCACCGCCCACCATTTTTAATAGATTTTAAATTTATACTTTTATATTAAGTGCCTTGATTTAAGTTAATTTGACCCTTAAATAAAATATGCACTTTTTTAAATAAGGGGGTGTAGCTCAGTTGGTTAGAGCGCTGGCCTGTCACGCCAGAGGTCGCGGGTTCGAGTCCCGTCACTCCCGCCACTTAAAATTTTATTAGTTTTTTTTACTTAAAAGTATTAGAGTAATAAAAAAATAAAAATTATGTTGGAATTTCAAGAACAAAACTGTCAGCTAACATTAGAAGAGGGTCTTAAGATTTATTATGACGCTTTTGAAGATCAAGAATCAATCTTAAAAGGTGATACTCTCCCGGAGTTTATTTTTGGACATGATTGCACTCATGTTATTTTTGGGCTTGGTTTATCTTTAAAAGAAGAGTCAATTCTAGATACTTTTACAATTTATGGTTGTAAAAATTCATTCAAAATAATTTTTAGAGCAACAGGCCAGCTTTTTAAATCAAAGGAACTTTTAAATTTATATAAAAAGTTAATTTCAGAAAATGGTTTTATGGGTTTGTTCAAGTTAGTTTATTTGTCAAGAAAATCTAAAAAAATTGCAAAAATGAAAACTAAACTAATGAAAAAAAAGTGGTCATATTTTGTACCAAAATCTTATCTTTCTCTTAAAATTAGTGATCTAAGGGACGAATATGGAATTTCAATATTAACTAAGGAAGAGCTTGGGTTATAATTATTTTAATTTGTTCAATGGACTTTCTTTAGGGTCAAGCAAAGTAAGCTTTTCCAATAAATTTGCTGGTTCAGAAATACCAACTATATAGATCATTTTTTCTTCTACTTTACCCTCTGCATGAATGGCGCCAGCAGGAATATATAACTTATCACCGGGATTTAGTGGTATCTTTTCATTTTTCTCATTAATTACATAACTTTTACCTTCCATCACGTAGCCACAATTATCGACATCATGCCAATGAGGAGGTAGCTCTTCCATTCTGTCAGAAACATAAACCGTAGGCCATAAATCAAGTTTTTTAATGTCATCAAGAACCTCTTCTTTTGAAGAAAAAAAGTTTGGGAATACTTTCATTGGTTCTGGTTTAAAAGCCATTGTAATTATAAATTATATATTTTTTCAATTTATAGCAACTTAATGACAATTTTATATTTATAATTTTTAATGAACAATTTAATATTTAGAAAAAATAGTTTAAGGTTCATTCATATTAAGAGGTAACTAAATAATGACTGATTTTGATAGAATGAAAGAAATTTTAGAAAAACAAAAACAAAAACATATTAATGATGGTCCTTTGCCAGTTTCTACTCGCAAAGATTGGATAGACAGGTGTATTTCTTCTCTCATAAAATATCAAAATGAAATAGCTGATACAATTTCAGAAGATTTTGGACACAGAAGTAAGGAAAGCTCTCTTTTATCTGATGTTGCTGGTTCAATTACATCACTCAAAATGGCAAAAGAAAACATAGATAAATGGGTAAAGCCTGAAAAAAGGAAGGTTTCCCCATCTATACTTGGTTATTTGGGGGCTAAATTAAAAATTGAATACCAACCTTTAGGAACAGTGGGTGTTATTAGTCCTTGGAATTTTCCTGTGACCTTAACCTTCGGACCTCTTGGAAGTATCTTTGCAGCAGGAAATAGGGCAATGATAAAGCCTTCAGAATTTACTCCTAAAACTTCTGAATTAATGAAAAAAATGTTTTCGGAAGAATTTTCAGAGGATGAGGTAGCTGTTTTTACTGGAGGCCCAGATATTGGTGAAGCTTTTTCTTCTTTACCTTTTGATCACCTTCTTTTCACTGGAGCAACATCTATTGCTAAACATGTAATGAGAGCAGCATCAGAAAATTTAGTTCCTGTAACTCTTGAATTAGGTGGTAAATCACCAGTTATTATTTCCGATAATTCTAATTTTGAAGTTTCTGTTAATCGAATAATGGCAGGAAAAACTCTTAATGCTGGACAGATTTGTTTGGCACCTGATTACGTTTTTGTTCCAGAGGGCAAAAAAGATAATTTTGTTTCTCAATCAAAAGAAATTGTCTCAAAAATGTATCCAACCTTAAAAGAAAATCCTGACTATACTTCTGTGATTAATCAAAGACATTACGATAGACTTAAAGGCTACATTGATGAGGCTCAAGACAAGGGGGCTGAAGTTATTGAGATTAATCCATCAGATGAGGATTTTGATCAGCAACCGAATCATAAAATACCTCCTACACTTATAGTAAATCCTGATGAAGACTTGTCTGTCATGAAAGAAGAAATTTTTGGACCTGTTCTACCAATAAAAACCTATTCAGATATTTCGGAAACTATAAATTATATAAACTCAAAGGACAGGCCTTTAGGTTTATATTATTTTGGAGAAGATGCAAAAGAGTTAGATGATATTTTAAAAAATACCACGTCAGGAGGTGTTACTATTAATGATGTTGTTTTTCATGTAGCTCAAGATAATGCTCCTTTTGGTGGAGTTGGTCCCTCTGGAACTGGCTCTTATCATGGGATAGAGGGTTTCAAAAATTTCTCTCATGCTAAAACTATATATACTCAAACCAAGTTTGATGGTTTGATAAATATTTTTCGTCCACCATACGGTAGTAAAGCAAAAAATGCTTTAAAAATGCAAATAAAGCCATAAAAGATAGAATAAAAGCATTAAATGTTTTTATATTTTGTAATTTTTTTTTATTAAATAGAGCCTTTACTTTTGATTAGAAATTTTTGGTTTTTTTTTCATAATAAATTTTCCGAATTTTATTGCATTCCTAACCCTAGAGGATATATTGCTCTCAAATATATGAGGGGGATAAAGGAGCAATAGTATGCCAACTATACTGCAAGATTATTTACCGATCATTGTATTTATGGGCTTATCCATATTTATTACTTTATTGCTTATTTTACCGCCAATTTTAATTGCTCCAAAAAATCCTGACTCAGAGAAATTATCTCCATATGAGTGTGGCTTTGACCCCTTTGATGATGCGAGATCAAAATTTGATATAAGATTTTATTTAGTTGCCATCTTATTTATTATTTTCGACTTAGAAGTTGCTTTTCTTTTTCCTTGGGCAGTAGTTTTTGGAGATATAGGTTTTTTTGGTTTTTTTTCGATGATGTTTTTTCTAACAATTCTAACCATTGGTTTTATCTATGAGTGGAAAAAGGGAGCATTAGAATGGGATTAAAGTCAGATAGTAGTGTCAATAATTTTCAGTCAGAAATGTCCGACAAAGGTTTCTTTGTTACCTCATCAGAATCTCTAATTAACTGGGCTAGAACTGGTTCATTGCATTGGATGACATTCGGACTTGCCTGCTGTGCTATAGAAATGTTTCAAGCAAATGGTCCAAGATATGATTTAGAAAGATTTGGTACTGCCCCAAGAGGGTCGCCTAGGCAATCTGATGTAATGATTGTTGCTGGGACTTTAACTAATAAAATGGCTGGTCCATTAAGAAAAGTATATGATCAAATGCCTGAGCCTAGATACGTTATTTCTATGGGTTCATGCGCAAATGGTGGTGGCTATTATCATTATTCATATTCTGTTGTGCGTGGGTGTGATCGAATTGTTCCTGTTGATATTTATGTTCCTGGATGCCCTCCTACAGCAGAAGCTTTAATGTATGGAATTTTGCAATTACAAAAAAAAATAAGAAGAACAGGGACTGTTGAAAGATAGAAGCTTAGATGTATAAACAAAAAAATTATTCTCAATTATTGAATGAAATAGAGAGTAACTCAAAAATAAAATCTCTAATTATCAAAACAGAAGTTTCTGCTAATGATCTTAGCTTACACGTTGATAATGAAAATATTTATGATTTATTAAAATTATTGAGGGATAGTGAAGATTTTTTATTTTCTCAGTTAACAGATTTATGTGGTGTTGATTGGCCAGAAAATGAAATTAGATTCCAAGTTGTTTATAATCTTTTGTCCATGTCAAATAATTCAAGAATAAGAGTGAAAACCTATACTGACAAAAATGACTCAGTAATAAGTGTATCAAAACTTTTCCCTTGCGCAGAGTGGTATGAAAGAGAAGCATATGACTTATTTGGAATTAACTTTAAGGGAAATAAAGATCTTAGAAGATTGCTAACTGATTATGGTTTTGAAGGTCACCCATTAAGAAAAGACTTCCCATTAACTGGCTATGTTGAAGTTAGGTATGATGAGTCAAAAAAACGAGTTGTTTATGAACCAGTTGAATTAAAGCAAGAATATAGGAGCTTTGATTTTGAAAGCCCTTGGGAGGGCGTAAAGTATCCAGAAAATGATTTAGAGAGTGATCCTATTAATGACAAATAAGACCAGTGAAAAATTTAGAGTTAATTTTGGACCTCAACATCCAGCTGCACATGGTGTTTTGAGGCTTATCCTCGATTTAGATGGAGAGGTTGTTGAAAGGGTTGAGCCTCATATAGGTCTTCTTCATAGAGGTACTGAAAAATTAATTGAAAACAAAACTTACTTGCAAGCTTTACCTTACTTTGATCGTTTAGATTATGTAGCACCAATGAATCAGGAGCATGCTTTCACACTTGCAGTTGAAAGTCTCTTAGGGGTTAAAGTTCCTGAAAGAGCACAGTGTATAAGAGTTTTATACTCAGAAATTGGAAGAATTCTTAATCACATGATTAATGTTCCTGCTCAAGCTCTTGATGTAGGAGCTCTGACTCCAACACTTTGGGGTTGGGAAGAAAGAGAGAAGCTTATGGTTTTTTATGAAAGAGCTTGTGGATCTAGACTGCATGCTGCTTATTTCAGAACAGGCGGTGTTCATCAAGATTTAGAAGAGAAATTAATTAGCGATATTTATAATTTTTGTGATCCATTTTTAAAAGTTTTAGATGATTTAGAGAGTCTTCTCACTGAAAATAGAATTTTTAAACAAAGAAATGTTGATATAGGTATTGTCACAAAGCAAGATGTTTTAGACTGGGGTCTAACGGGAGTCATGGCTAGAGGGTCAGGATATCATTGGGATTTAAGAAAAACTCAACCTTATGAGATATATGATCAATTGGATTTTCAAATACCAGTAGGAAAAAATGGAGATAACTACGATAGGTACTTGATTAGGGTTGAGGAGTGCCGCCAATCAATTTCAATTATTAAGCAAGTTATTGAAAAAATAAAACCCGGGCCAATTATCTGTGAAGATAAAAAAATAGCTCCACCAAAAAGAGCAGAAATGAAATCTTCTATGGAAGCCCTTATTCATCATTTTAAATTATACACAGAGGGTTACGATGTCGGACCAGGTGATGTCTATAAAGCAATTGAAGCTCCAAAAGGAGAGTTCGGTGTGTATTTAATATCTGATGGAACAAATAAGCCTTATAGATGTAAGATTCGTGCACCAGGATTTGCCCATCTTCAAGCAATAGATTATCTTGGTAAAGGTCATTTATTACCTGACCTATCAGCTATTCTTGGTTCATTAGATTTAGTTTTTGGTGAGGTTGATAGATGACCGTAAAAAGATTAGATAGCAATCAGCCAGATTCATTTTCTTTTAATAAAGAAGATAATGATCTAATTGAAAAAATATTAAAAAATTATCCAAAAGATAGAAAACAATCTGCTGTTGTTCCAAGTCTTTACATAGCTCAAAAAAGAGCTGGAGGTTGGCTTCCTGAAAAAGCAATATCAAAAGTTGCTGAAATTCTTGAGATGCCTAAAATGAGAGTATTAGAAATAGCTACATTCTACTCAATGTTTAATTTAAAACCAACTGGAGATCACTTTATTCAGGTTTGTGGAACAACTCCATGTTGGTTAAGAGGATCTGATAAAATAAAAGAAGCATGTATTAAATTAGTTGGAAAAGAGGGAGAGGTGTCTTCTGACAGTATTAGTTGGCTTGAGGTCGAGTGTTTAGGGGCATGTGTAAATGCTCCAGCAGTTCAAGTTAATGAAGATTATTATGAAGACCTAAATTATGAAAATATGATTGATTTAATCAATAATCTAAAAAATAACAAATCAATTAAAGCTGGCTCTCAAATTGGAAGGGTCTCTTCCGAACCTTATAATGTGGATAATAAAAATGCTTAAAAGCGAAGATAAAATTTTTAATAATCTTTATGGATTTGAACCTTCAAATTTGGCTGGTGCTAAAAAGAGAGGTGATTGGTCTAATACAAAAGATATTTTGCATAAAGATAGAAATGAAATTATTGAGGAATTAACAAAATCTGGTTTAAGGGGTAGAGGCGGGGCTGGTTTCCCTACTGCAACAAAATGGTCTTTTATGCCAAAAGAACCTACAGGCAAGAATCATTATTTAGTTGTTAATGCAGATGAATCCGAACCTGGTACATGTAAAGACAGAGACATAATAAGAAATGAACCACATAAACTTCTAGAGGGTTGTGTAATTGCATGCAAAGCAATGGGTGCAAATATTTGCTATATTTATATTAGGGGTGAATTTTATAATGAAAGAATAGCTCTAGAGAAAGCACTCAATGAAGCTTATGAAAACGGTCTCGTAGGAAAAAATGCATGTGGTTCTGGAGTTGATATTGATATTTATATTCATCATGGTGCTGGGGCATATATATGCGGTGAAGAAACTGCCTTGTTGGAAAGTTTAGAGGGAAAAAAAGGTATGCCCAGGCTAAAACCCCCTTTCCCAGCTGCTTCAGGTCTATATGGTTGCCCAACAACAGTTAATAATGTTGAAAGTATAGCAGTTGTTCCTACCATTTTGAGGAGAGGAGCTGAATGGTTTTCATCTCTTGGTAGAGAGAGAAACACTGGAACTAAGATTTTCTGTATATCAGGGCATGTAAATAATCCATGTAATGTAGAAGAAGAAATGGGTATACCTCTTAAAGAACTTATTGAAAAGCATGCCGGAGGTGTAAGAGGTGGATGGGATAATTTATTAGCTGTTATTCCAGGAGGATCATCAGTACCTATGTTACCCAAAGATATATGTGATACAGTTTTAATGGACTTTGACTCATTACAAGCTGTTAATTCTGGTCTAGGAACTGCAGCTGTAATAGTAATGGATAAATCAACTGATTTAATTAAAGCAATTTCAAGAATATCATATTTCTATAAACATGAAAGTTGTGGACAATGTACTCCATGTAGAGAGGGAACAACATGGCTTTGGGAGATGATGGAAAAAATGGCAAATGGTAAAGCCAGGGTAGATGAAATTGATACACTTTTAGACCTAACAAAAAGAATTGAAGGTCATTGTATCTGTGCATTAGGTGATGCTGCTGCTTGGCCCGTACAAGGACTTATAAGACACTTTAGAAGTTATATGGAAGATAGACTCATTAGCACAAAAAATAAAATTTTAGTGGAGCAATAATGCCTAAAATTGTAATAGATGGTAAAGATTTTGAAGTTGAAGAAAATCTCTCAATTATTCAGGCATGTGAGGTTTCTGGAGTAGAAATACCTAGATTCTGTTATCACGAAAAGCTCTCTGTAGCTGGTAATTGCCGAATGTGTCTGGTGGATATTGAAGATGCAAGAGGAATGAGCCCTAAGCCTGTGGCTTCTTGCGCAATGCAGGTTTCTGATGGTCTAAAAATTCATACGAAAACTCAAAGAGTAAAAAAAGCCCGAGAGGGTGTAATGGAGTTTCTTTTAATTAATCACCCTCTTGATTGTCCAATATGTGACCAAGGCGGCGAATGTGACTTGCAAGACCAGTCTGTTGCCTATGGTTTAGGCGGTAGTAGGTATGAACAAAACAAAAGATCTGTTGAAAATAAAGATATGGGTCCTTTTATTAAAACAGAAATGAATAGGTGTATTCATTGTACAAGATGTGTTCGTTTTTCAACTGAAGTTTCAGGTTCAGATGAAATAGGTGCTATTGGAAGGGGCCGTGACATGGAAATAACTACATATCTTGATATTGCTGTTAAATCTGAATTATCTGGAAATGTTATTGATTTATGTCCTGTTGGCGCTTTAACATCAAAACCTTATGCATTCTCTGCCAGGCCTTGGGAGCTTAAGCAAACGGAGTCCATTGATGTAATGGATGCTATAGGATCAAACATAAGAATAGATACCAAAGGTAACAAAGTTATGAGGGTTTTACCCCGAAATAACGATGAGGTAAACGAGGAATGGATTTCTGATAAAACAAGATTTTTTTGGGACGGATTAAGTCTACAAAGGATTGATAAACCTTATTTAAGAGAAAATGGTAAACTTAGACAAGTAAGTTGGAACAAAGCTATAGATGTTGCTTCAGAAAAGCTTCTAAATACAAATCCAGAAAAAATTGCTTCAATTACTGGTGACTTGGTATCAATAGAATCTATTTATTCAATTAAAAAGTTAATGGATTCTATTAAATCTCCTAATACAGAATGTAGACAAGATGGATCTAAGATTAATGGTGGTAGAGAAAAGTGGTTATTTAATTCTAAACTTTCAGGAATAGACGAATCCGATGGCTGTTTATTAATAGGAACAAATCCCAGAATAGAAGCTGCTTTGATTAATTCTAGAATAATAAGAAAATCTAAAGAAAATAATTATTCTATTGGATTGTTAGGGGATAAGTCTGAATTGAATTATAATTATGACTATCTTGGTGATGATCCATCAATAATTTATGACTTAATTGATAATAATAATCCATTTTGCGAAAAATTATCTGAAATGAATAAGCCGTTAATGATAATTGGCCAAGGTGCTTTAAAAGGAGACGAGGGTGAAGATTATCTTAATTTATGCATTGAGTTAGCAAATAACTATAATTTTTTAAAAAATGATTGGAATGGTTTTAATGTTCTTCATACAGCAGCATCAAGACCGGGAGCAATGGAAATTGGTTTTCTACCTGGAGAACGAGGCAAAGATCTTGATCAGATTATAGATGGTTATAAAAAAGGAGATATTTCAACTTTATTTCTTTTGGGAGCCGATGAAATTGAAATATCTGAAAAAACAGATTGTTTTGTTATTTATCAAGGGCATCATGGTGATAAAGGCGCAAATATTGCTGATTTAATTTTACCGTCACCTTCATTTAATGAACAAAATGGACTTTTTATTAATACTGAAGGCAGAATTCAAGAATCAATTAGGGCTACTTTCCCAATTGGAGAGGCAAAAGAGGATTGGGAAATAATATCATTAATCTCAAAAAAAATGGGTTTAGAAAATATTGATAATAGCTTTGAAGATCTACGATCTAGTTTATTTCATTCTTTTCCTCATTTAGCTGATATAGATATGTGTCTCTCAGGTGAAAAATTACCTAAAAAAATTGAAAGAAAAGATATAAAACAACATGTTTTTAAAAATTCTTTGAATAATTTTTGGCTATCTAATTCAATAACTCGTTCTTCAAGATTGATGTGTGAGAGAAATAATATTTCAGTTAAAACAATAGAAGGTGATTAATTAAATGTCTTTTTTTATAAGTTATATAACACCTTTACTGATTATTTTTCTTCAATCTTTATTGGTATTGATAGCTGTTCTTTTAATGGCTTATTTTGGTATATATGCTGATAGAAAAATTTGGGCTGCTGTTCAATTGAGAAAAGGTCCAAATGTTGTAGGGCCTTTCGGCCTTCTTCAATCAGCAGCAGATTTATTAAAATTATTGTTTAAAGAAATAATTATTCCTGAAAAAGCAAATAAAATGATTTTTATTTTAGGGCCAATTGTTACTTGTTTTGTAGCTTTATCGTCTTGGGCAGTAATACCATTTGCAGAAAACTGGGTCGTTGCCGATATCAATGTAGGAATCTTATATATTTTTGCTGTTTCATCTCTTGGAGTCTATGGAATAATGATGGGAGGTTGGGCTTCAAATTCAAAATATCCTTTCATGGGGGCAATGCGATCTGCAGCACAAATGGTTTCTTACGAAGTATCGATTGGTTTTGTAATTATAACTGTTCTTTTATGTGTTGGTTCATTAAATTTATCAGACATAGTTATTGCTCAGAAAAATTTATGGTTTATTTTTCCTTTATTCCCTATGTTTGTAATTTTCTTTGTATCAGCATTAGCTGAAACAAATAGACCCCCTTTTGATTTACCTGAAGCCGAGGCTGAGTTGGTTGCTGGTTATCAAACAGAATATTCATCATCTTTATTTATGCTATATTTCTTAGGTGAGCTAGCAGCAACTTTTTTAATGTGCGCTATGACAACAATTTTATTTCTAGGTGGCTGGTTACCTCCTCTAAATATTGCTCCATTTACTCTTATACCTGGGGTAGTTTGGTTTATGTTGAAAGTTGCATTTGTATTTTATCTATTTTCAATGGTAAAGGCTCTTGTTCCCAGATATAGATATGATCAGCTTATGAGATTGGGTTGGAAGGTTTTTCTTCCAATTTCATTACTTTGGGTTGTTTTAACTGCAAGTTTTTTATTAATTTTTGATATTGCACCATAGGACTTAAAATGAAATTTATTCTAAATTTTTTAAAAACATATCTTCAGTGGGATTTTATTAAAGCATATTTTGTTGGTATGAAATATTTTTTAATTAAAAGAAAAGCTACTATAAATTATCCTTTCGAAAAAGGACAATTATCTTCTAGATTTAGAGGAGAACATGCTTTGAGACGATATCCAAACGGAGAAGAGAGATGTATCGCTTGTAAATTATGTGAAGCTGTATGTCCAGCTCAAGCAATTACAATAGATGCTGGTCCAAGGGATAAAGACGGAATAAGAAAGACCATTCGGTATGATATTGATATGGTCAAATGTATTTATTGTGGTTTATGTCAGGAGGCTTGCCCGGTTGATGCTATCGTTGAAGGTCCAAATTTTGAATTTGCCACTGAAACCAGAGAGGAGCTTTTATATAGTAAAGAAAAACTAATGGACAATGGTGATAGATGGGAGGTTTCTCTAGTAAAGAATATTGAGAGGGACTCACCTTTTCGATAGGCGTTTTGAACTATGTTTCCAGCAATTCTTTTTTATATTTTCTCAGTAACGATTATTATTTCTGCTTTAATGGTTATCTTCTCAAGAGATCCAATTAATTCAGTTCTTTTTTTAATTTTTTCATTTGTTAATGCAGCTGGTATTTTTCTTTTAGCTGGTGCTGAGTTTTTAGCTTTAATACTTGTTATTGTTTATGTTGGTGCAGTTGCTGTTTTATTTTTATTTGTAATAATGATGTTAGACTTTAACATAGAAAATATTAAAAAAGAGACAAGAAAATACCTTCCCCTTGGTCTTTTTATTGGAGCCATTCTATTTTTAGAAATTACTTTAATGATTTATACTCCAGAAATTTTCTCAAATGAATTTAAAATTATTGGAAAATCATATACTAGTAATCAATCAAATACTGAGATACTAGGTAATTTAATCTACACAGACTATTTTCTTCAATTTCAGCTTGCAGGCTTCATACTGTTGGTAGCAATGATTGGTGCAATAGTTTTAACTCTTCGACATAGAGATTATGTTAGAAGGCAAAATATTAGCAATCAGATTAATAGAGACTCCAAGAGCAGTATTGAGTTGGTCAATATTAAATTAAACGACAGGGATAAGAAATGATAATTGAACTAGGACATTATTTAATTTTATCCTCCATGCTTTTTACAATAGGTGTTGTAGGTGTTTTCTTAAACAGAAAAAATGTAATAATAATTTTAATGTCATTAGAGCTTATTTTGCTAAGCATAAGTATAAATTTGGTAGCTTTTTCAGCTTTTCTTAATGACTCTACTGGACAAATTTTTTCACTTTTCATTTTAACTGTTGCAGCAGGAGAAGCTGCAATAGGTTTAGCCATTTTGGTAGTATATTTTAGAAATGTTGGAAATATTGAAGTTGATCAAATTAACAAGATGAGTGGGTAATGGCATTATTTTTAATAGTATTTTTACCGTTACTTGGCTCTTTAGTAGTTGGTTTTTTTGGAAAAAAATTAAATCTAATACTCAGTCATATTTTTTCCTGTGCAATGATAATTATTCCCTTTTTTCTATCACTATATTTTTTAAACTTAACTCTATCTGAAAACTATAATTTAGTTGTCCCTTTATTTGAATGGTTAAAATCTGGTGATTTAGTAACAGAATGGTCTCTAAGACTTGATTTATTAACCTCTGTTATGCTTGTTGTAGTGACGTCTGTTTCTTCTTTAGTTCACATATATTCAATTGGCTATATGAGTCATGATCCTCATCAAACTAGATTTTTTGCTTATTTATCCTTTTTTACTTTTGCAATGCTAATTCTCGTTACATCAAATAATTTTCTGCAACTATTTTTTGGATGGGAAGGTGTTGGATTAGCCTCTTATTTGTTAATTGGTTTTTGGTATAAAAAAGATTCAGCAAATTCAGCAGCAATGAAAGCTTTTGTGGTTAACAGGGTTGGAGATTTTGGATTTCTAATCGGACTAGCAATTTTATTTTACTACGCTGGTTCCTTAAATTTTGATGTAATTTTTTCTTTAAATGAGCAATTATCATTAAGTACTTTTTCAATTTTCAACAAAGAATTTAATGTTTTGAATACAGCATGTTTTTTCTTGTTTATGGGCGCAATGGGAAAATCAGCTCAATTATTTCTTCATACTTGGCTTCCTGATGCAATGGAAGGGCCTACACCTGTTTCAGCATTAATCCATGCAGCAACAATGGTTACAGCAGGAATATTTTTAGTTGCTAGATGCTCTCCATTATTTGAGATGTCACCATCTATTCTCTCTTTTATAACAATTATTGGTGCTTCAACTGCTTTTTTTGCAGCAACAGTAGCTTTAGTTCAAAATGATATTAAAAGGATTGTGGCATATTCAACCTGTTCTCAACTTGGCTATATGTTCGTTGCTCTAGGTTCAGGGGCCTATCAAATTGCAATTTTTCACTTATTTACACATGCATTTTTCAAAGCACTTTTATTTCTTGGATCTGGATCGGTTATTCATGCTGTATCAGACGAGCAAGATATTAGGAAAATGGGAGGTTTGTATAAGCTTATACCTTTTACGTGGGTAGTTATGCTTATTGGTACGCTTGGATTAACAGGGGCACCACTTATGTCTGGATATTATTCTAAAGATGGTATTATTGAAGCGGCATTTGTTTCACAAACTGAAGGGAATTTATATGCTTTTTACTTATTAGTGCTCTCTGCGCTACTAACAAGTTTTTACTCATGGAGACTTATATTTTTAACATTTAATGGGAAAAGTAATATATCTACAGAAATTTTCTCTAATATTCATGAAAGCCCAAAGGTCATGCTTTTTCCTTTATTTATACTTTCGATATTTACAATTTTTTCAGGAGTTTATTTCGTTGATTACTTTATGTATCACGACTATCAGTATTTGTGGCAATCATCAATTTACTTATCTGAAAATAATCATGTGATTGAGTCAATCCACTATGTCCCAAAATGGGTAAAATATTCTCCTTTAGTTATGATGGTAATAGGGTTAATTACTGCTGTTATTTTTTATCTTTTATACCCTAAAGTACCTAAGTTTTTATCCTCTAAATTTAATCCTTTATATAAATTTTTGCTGAATAAATGGTACTTTGATGAAATTTATGAATTTATTTTTATAAGAAATATTTCAAGAATTGGTAATTTTTTATCAAATTTCGGCGATAAAAGGATTATCGATGGTTTAGGTCCTGATGGAATTTCTTTAAGAGTAATGGATATTGCTAAACAGATGTCTAGAATTCAAACGGGTTACATTTATCACTATGCGTTTGCAATGTTAATTGGCTTAATGCTTTTTATCACATATTTTTTTATTAGAGTTTAAAGAATGGAAAATTGGAATTTATTATCAATAATAACTTTTCTTCCATTAGTTGGAGTTTTATTCATTTTGCTTATTCCTCAAAGCAGTGATGAATCTTCAAAACGGAATTCTAAATCTGTAGCTTTATGGACATCTTTAATAACCTTTTTAATTTCCCTTCTTCTTTTAATAGGTTTTGATAAAACAGATCCATCTTTTCAATTTGTTGAAAAAATTATTTTAGGTAATGGATTAATGACATACCAACTAGGAATAGATGGTTTTTCTCTAATTTTTGTAATTTTAACAACTTTTTTAATGCCTTTTTGCATACTTATAAGTTGGGATTCAATTAAAGATAGGGTTGAAAGCTATATGATAGCATTTCTTGTTCTTGAAACATTGATAATTGGAACCTTTTGTTCATTGGATATAATTCTTTTTTATTTATTTTTTGAGAGTGTATTAATTCCAATGTTTATAATAATTGGGGTTTGGGGTGGTCAAAGAAAAGTATATTCAGCATTTAAATTCTTTTTATATACATTACTTGGGTCAATTCTCATGCTTGCTGCAATTATTTATTTATATATTAATACTGGAAGTACAGAGATTGAAGTAATCAATGATAGACTAAATATAGGACTATCGACACAAAATATTTTGTGGTTAGCATTCTTTTCGTCTTTTGCGGTTAAACTTCCCATGTGGCCAGTTCATACTTGGCTACCAGATGCGCATGTTGAAGCACCAACTGCTGGCTCGGTAATTTTAGCAGCAATTTTACTTAAAATGGGGGGGTATGGATTTTTAAGATTTTCTTTACCTTTTTTTCCTGACGCAAGTTTATATTTTGCTCCATTAATTTTTATTTTAAGTATTGTTGCGATTATTTACACTTCTCTTGTTGCATTCGTTCAAACTGATATGAAAAAATTGATAGCCTATTCTTCGATTGCTCACATGGGTTTTGTTACACTAGGAATTTTTACTTTTAACTCTCAAGGTATACAAGGAGCTGTCTTTCAAATGTTTTCTCATGGACTTATTTCTGCAGCTTTATTTATGTGTATTGGAATTGTCTATGATAGATTACACACAAGATTGATAGCTGATTATGGTGGTCTAGTATCTCATATGCCGAATTTTGCGGTTTTTTTCATGCTCTTTACAATGGCTAATATTGCATTACCAGGAACTAGTGGATTTATTGGAGAATTTTTAATAATTATCGCTACTTTTAAAGTTTCTATGTTGGCAGCAATATTGGCAGCATCAGGAGTTATACTCTCGGCAGTCTATGGATTATTTTTATATAAAAATATTATTTTTGGTCAAATTACCAATGAAGCAATTGAAGTTTTAAAGGATTTAAATAACAGAGAAAAATTAGTACTAATTCCATTAGCTTTTTTTGTTATATTCTTTGGTCTTTATCCGTCTCCTGTTATAAATTTAATTTCCTCATCCTCAGAAAATTTAGTGGATATTCTAAACCTATATTTTAATGATAAACTTTCTTTGGAGCTAAAAAATTGAATTTAATATTTGAAAATATAATTTTTTTAAGTTCCGAGATAATTCTTGTATTAACAGCAGTAGTTTTGTTAATGGTGGGAGCTTTTAAAAAGAAAAATAATGCTAAAATTGTTGTTTATTTCTCTTTTATAGTTCTCATTCTCTTATCTATCATGGAAATGCTTGTTCCATGGAGTTCAGTAACTATTTTTAATAATTCTATTATTCAGAATGGATACACAAGATTTGTTAAGATTATGATTTATTTTTCATCTTCTTTTGCGATTATATTATCCTCAAGATGGTTGATGAAATATGACGACAAGGCTTTTGAATATCCGATATTAATACTTTTTTCAGTTCTGGGAATGTCTCTTATGGTTTCCGCAAATGACTTAATTACTTTATATCTTGCTATAGAGCTTCAAAGTTTACCACTTTATGTTTTGGCTTCATTCAAAAGAAATAATACTGAGTCAAGTGAAGCTGGGGTAAAATATTTTGTTTTAGGAGCTTTATCTTCGTCATTATTCCTATTTGGAGCATCCATAGTTTATGGATTTTCTAGCTCAGTTGAATTTGGTGAGATTTACCAAAGTCTTCAAGCTTCAGAAATAAATACAGCTTTGATTATTGGTCTTGTTTTTGTTTTATCTGGGTTAATTTTTAAAATTTCAGCAGTTCCGTTTCATATGTGGACGCCAGACGTTTACCAGGGATCTGCCACCCCAGTAACTGCTTTTTTTGCAACAGCTCCAAAGCTAGCAGCACTATGCATGTTAATAAATATACTTTTTGGTCCATTATCTGGAATGAGCGACTCTTGGTATCAAATAATATTTTTTGTCTCAATGGCGTCTATTGCTCTAGGAACTTTTTCAGCAATTAGACAAACTAATATAAAAAGATTGTTGGCATATAGTTCAATTGCTCATATGGGTTTTGCATTAATTGGTCTTTTATCTTTTCCAAACTTAGATGGAATTCAATCTTTATTGCTTTATATGTTAATTTATCTAGTGACTACATTAGGTGTTTTTTCTTGTATAATTAGTCTTGAAATAACTGAAGGGGAATCTATTACAAAAATTGACGATTTTTCGGGTATTTCAAAAAATTATCCCTTTACCGCTTTTACAATGGCAATGTTTATGTTCTCTTATGCTGGAATACCTCCATTGGGCGGGTTTTTTGCAAAATACCTTATCTTTAGATCTGCAATAGATAATGGTTTAATATTTTTATCAGTATTTGGGTTGGTGCTTAGTGTTGTAGGAGCTTTTTATTATATTAGGATTGTAAAGTTAATGTATTTTGACGAACCAAAAACTATTGTTAAAAAGTCATTCTCAAAAGGGCTAAGTTTTACCAATACAATATGTCTAATTTTTATAATATCTTTTATTTTTATAATAACTATTGCACCTATTACCGAACTAACTGAAACTGCAGCAATTTCCCTAGCAAATTAATGAATAATTCTAGATTAAATCCTGAGATAATTAAATACAAAGAAATCGATAGTACTAATAACGAGGCAGTAAGGTTATTAAATAAAAAAAAATCTTTTCCATACTGGATAGTTGCTGAAAAGCAAACGGATGGTAAAGGAAGAAAAAATAGATATTGGGACTCGTTAGTTGGAAATTTTATGGGAACTTATGTTCTCGAGATTAATCTTGAAAGAAAATTTTTACCTCATCTTGCATTTGTAAGCGCTCTTGCAATTCACGATACTATTGAGAAATTTATATTGGATGTTGATGGACAAATATTACAGCTTAAATGGCCAAATGACTTAATACTTAATAAATTAAAATGTGGAGGAATATTGATTGAAAATATTTCTTCTAAAGCAGATAATTACCATATATTAGCAATAGGTATTGGAGTAAATTTAATAAAATCTCCATTAAGAACAACCTTTCCATCATCTAATATTTACGATGAAACAAATGTAAAAATTGATCCTTATAAATTTCTAATTGAGTTAAATAAGAACATTATAAAAAAAATTGATTATTGGAATTATGGATTAAATTATAAGGCTATTTTGGAACAGTGGATAGAAAAAGCATACTTACTCAATAAAGAGATTTCTGTAACTTTACCAAATGGTAAAAAAGAAAAAGGTATTTTCTCATCAATTGACAATGAAGGTGGTCTTATTCTAAGCACTAAAAAAAGTGATAAAGTATTTTATGCAGCAGAAATTTTTGAAGGTTTGTAAATGAAAAATACATATTTTCTTCCTCTTGGCGGTACAGGTGAAATAGGCATGAATTTAAATCTTTATGGCTATGGTCAAGAAAATGATATTGACTGGTTTATGGTAGATTGTGGAGTTACTTTTTCCCAAGCAGGCTTGCCAGGAATTGATTTGCAAATGCCTGATCCAACCTTTATTGCATCACAAAAAGATAAATTAAAAGCTATTATCCTAACACATGCTCATGAAGACCATATCGGTGCAATGCCATTTATTTGGCCATATTTTAAATGCCCAATTTATACCACTAAGTTTACTGCAGCTCTTCTAATTGAGAAGTTTGATGAGTATAATATTGATTACTCAGATAAGATCATTATACATAATGACGGTGAAATAATTAATATTGCTAATTTTGAAGTTAAAGCAATAGGTCTAACTCACTCCATACCTGAAATGAATGCTTTGCTCATTAAGTCACCCTCCGCAAATATTTTTCATACTGGTGATTGGAAAATTGACAAAGATCCTATTATTGGTGACGGATTTAATGAAGAAAAATTATTAGATTTTGAGAATATTGATATAGATGCCCTTGTATGTGACTCTACGAATGCTATGACACCAGGAATTTCCGGATCAGAACTTAGCGTTAAGAATTCATTAGAAGAAATAATAGGTAAAATCGAAGGAAGAATATTTTTAAGTACATTCGCATCTAATGTAGCAAGATTATGTTCCGTTGCTGAAGCAGCTGCAAAACACGATAGGCACGTTGTTTTGTCAGGAAGAGGGATGCATAGAATTGTTAACGCAGCAAAATCTGTTGGTTTATTAGATGGACTTCCAGATTTTGTAGACGAGGAGAATGCAGGTTATTTACCAGCTGAAAAAACTTTAATACTTTGCACTGGTAGTCAAGGAGAGTATAGAGCTGCTTTATCTAAGATTGCTAGAGATGAACACCAACACATAGTTGCTGAAAAAGGTGATACAGTGATTTTTTCATCGAAGGTTATCCCAGGTAATGAGGCCGGAATAATTAATCTTCAAAATCTGTTTGCTAAAAAGGGTATTAACATAATTACTGGAAAAGATGAATTTGTTCATGTTTCCGGTCACCCGTGTCAAGATGAGTTAACAGAAATGTATAAGTTAATAAAACCTAAATCTATTATACCCGTTCATGGAGAGTTTCGTCATTTAGTTGCAAACGCTAATTTAGCCAAAAATAATGGTATAAAAAATTCCTTAGTAATAGAAAATGGAACTATTGTTAAAATTTCAAAAAATGACACTTCTATAGATAAACAAGTTGAGAGTGGAAGGCTTTACAAAGATGGTAAAATTATTATTTATGACTACGAGTCACCCTCTAATGTAAGAAGTAAGATTTCATTCACAGGTTTGATTATTATAAGTTTAGTTTTACAAAATAATAAAATTAAAAGTAAACCAATAGTAAAAATAATTGGCTTACCTGAATTTGATAAAGAGGGAATAAGGCTATCTGATTGGGTAAATCAAGCATTAGACAATGTAATTTCCTCAAAAAACAAATCAGGAAATCTTGAAAGTAAAATAAAAAATGCTGTAATTAGACAGATTAGAGAAGTTTGGGGAAAAAAACCAAAAGTTGAAATAATTTTTCACTAGATATTTGAGGAGAGAAAAATGATCGGACCTTTAAATCATGTGGGTATAGCTGTTCCATCTATTGATGATGCAGTAAATACATATAAAAATCTATATGGTGTTACAGATATTTCTGAACCAGGTGAAATGATAGAACAGGGTGTAAGGTATTGTTTTGTAAATTTACCTAACAGTCAGATTGAACTTATCGAGCCATTAGGAGATAATTCTCCAATAAATAATTTTTTAGAAAAAAATCCTAAAGGTGGACAACATCATGTTTGTTTTGAGGTAAGCGATATCTATAAAGCTAAACAATATGTTGAAGATAGAGGGGCGCAAGTATTAAATGAGCCAAGGATAGGTGCTCATGGTACGTTAATTATTTTTATTCATCCAAAAAATTCTGATGGCGTATTGGTTGAGCTTATGGAAACACCTAAATAAAATTTTACAAACTTTCAGATATAGTTGTTAGTCTCGATGAAAAAGTTTATTGTAAAATTATTTTAAACTTATTTGGGATTCGATAAATGCTCTGGTCAAATTACTTTATTCCTACCCAAAAAGAAAAACCTATAGATGCTAAAATTCCATCACATCAATTAATGATAAGATCTGGAATGATTAAGCAAGAAAGTGCTGGAATTTATTCATGGCTTCCGATTGGTTTAAAAGTACTTAAAAAAATTGAAAAGATTGTCAGAGAGGAGCAAGAAAAAGCAGGGGCTATAGAAATCTTAATGCCAACACTACAATCCTCTGAGCTTTGGAGTGAGTCTGGAAGGTATGATAGTTATGGCGACGAAATGTTAAGAATAACAGATCGACATAGCAGAACATTAGTATATGGTCCAACAAACGAGGAGCAGGTAACTGAGATTTTTAGAAAATATATTAAATCTTATAAATCACTACCTTTAAATCTTTTTCATATTCAATGGAAGTTTCGAGATGAAGTTAGACCAAGATTTGGAGTTATGAGAGGAAGAGAGTTTCTCATGAAAGATGCTTATTCATTTGACCTTAATCAGGAGGAAGCAAAGCTTTCTTATTACAAAATGTTTATCGCTTATTTAAAGACTTTTAAAAGGCTGGGCCTAAATGCTATTCCAGTTGCAGCAGATAGCGGGCCAATTGGAGGAAATCTAAGTCATGAATTTTCAATAGTTGCAGAGACAGGTGAGTCAGAAATATTTTGTGATAGAAATTTATTAGAAATAGGTATTGATGAGAATATATATAATTCCAATGATAAAATTATAAGCGTTGTAGAGAATTATTTAAATTTTTACTCTGCTACTGATGACAAACACGATGAAAAAAAATTTAATAATCTTGTATCAAAAAATAATCAAGTAAATGGAAGGGGTATTGAAGTTGGCCATATTTTTTCTTTTGGAGATAAATATTCTAATCCTATGAAGGCTTCAATTAGCGGAAATGATGGAAAAATATCTGATGTATTTATGGGTTCTTATGGAATTGGTGTTTCAAGATTAGTTGCAGCAATTATTGAAACCTCCAATGATGAAAAAGGAATTATTTGGCCGACGTCGGTGGCACCTTTCTTGGTAAACATTATTAATCTAAAAAATAAAGATGATAATTGTAAAAATAAATGCTTTGAAATTCATAATAACTTAGCAAAAAATAGTATTGAGTCTATTATTGATGATAGAGATGAGAGCGCAGGAAAAAAATTTTCTGATTCTGATTTAATTGGTTTTCCTGTAACGATAATTGTTGGTCCAAGAGAGTTGGAAAATGGTAATGTTGAGATAAAGTTCAGAAAAGAAGGAAGCAATCAAATATTACCTTATAATAATGTTCTAAAAATAATAAAAAATAAATTATTTGAGGAGTAATTCTTGAGATCTTTTCTTTTTGAATGGTGGATATCTAAGCGTTATTTAAAACCAAAAAATAAAGAACGTTTTTTTTCACTTATTACTATTTTATCATTCATTGGAATATCATCCGGTGTAGCAATTTTGATAATTGTGATGTCAGTGATGAATGGATTGCGTTCAGAATTATTTGATAAGTTGATTGGAATAAATGGACATATTCTAATTTATCCTTATAGCGAAAGGGGGATAGATAATTCAGATCAAATTAAAGAGAATTTAGAGGATATTAAAGAAATTAAAAATTTCTTTCCTATGCTTGAGGCTCAAGTCCTTGTTATGGGTGAGAGTCAATCCTCCGGAGCTCTATTAAGGGGGGTATCAGGTGAGTCTCTTAAGTCTCTAGAAATTATTCAAAAAAATATAATTTCTGGTGATATTAATAGCTTGGATCCGGGAGAAGCTGTCATAGGTTCTAGATTGGCCTCGAGTTTAGGTTTGTCTGAAGGCGACAATTTAACGCTTTTATCTCCAAGAGGAATAAGCTCTCCTTTTGGTACTGTTCCAAGGTCATCATCATTCGATATTAAGGCTATTTTTGAAATAGGTATGACAGAATATGATGGCAATATTGTTTTTTTAAATATAAGTGATGCTAGAGAAATATTAAACTTAGGAGATGTTTATGGCGTTATAGAGTTAATGGTCACAAACGCAGATAACTCTCAATTGATTAAGCAAAAGATCGATAAAAAATTAGAGAATTTTGATGTTTTTTCTCGTGATTGGCGTCAAACTAATGCAACATTAGCAGAAGCTTTGAATGTAGAAAAAAATGTAATGTTATTAGTTTTATCTTTAATTCTTGTAATCGCTGGAATTAATATTGCTTCAGGATTAATTATGTTAATCAAGGATAAATCAAGAGAAATTTCAATTTTAAGAGCAATTGGGTTAAGCAAATATAATGCATCCAGAATTTTTATTATTTCTGGATTAAAAATAGGATTTTTTGCAACTTTTTGGGGTATTTTAATTGGGGTTATTGTTAGCCCATATGTGGAAGAAATACGTTTGACCTTTTCCTATATTTTTAATGTTACCTTTTTTAATCCTGAATTAAGATTTTTAACTCAATTACCCTCTGAGTTAAGAATTAATGATGTCTTATTGATTGGTTCAATGTCCATAGGGATGACTCTTTTATCAACTATTTACCCTTCTTTTAGAGCAATTTCAAACGACCCTGTTGAGGCCTTAAGAAATGAATAAAGTTTTAGAGTTTAAAGATATATCTAGAAAATTTTCTCTTAATAATGAAACGCTTAGTATTTTGAGAAAAGTAAATTTCTCTATTCATGAAAAAGAAAAGATTGCCCTTATAGGACCATCTGGCGCTGGAAAAACTTCATTTTTGCATATTGCTGGACTTCTTGAATTACCTACATCAGGTGAGGTTTACATAAATAATAATTTAATAGACTGGAATTCAGATAAAATTTTATCACAACACAGACTTAATGATATAGGTTTTATTTTTCAATTTAATAATCTTTTGGATGATTTCAATGCTACAGAAAACACTGCAATACCATTTATTTTATCAGGAAATAGTAAAAAATTATCTATAGAAAAGGCTGAGTTTCTTCTTTCAGAGGTTGGGTTGGAAAAAAGATTAAAAAGCTACCCAAATCAATTATCAGGAGGTGAACAGCAAAGAGTTGCAATAGCAAGATCCTTGATAAATGATCCGAAAATAATTTTAGCAGATGAACCCACAGGTAATTTGGACAATGATTCTAGCATCAAAGTTATGAATATTTTTAATAACCTTGTAAGTAAATATGGTTGTAGTATTATAATTGCAACACATGATTTGGAGATAGCAAATTTACAAGATAGGGTAATAAGTATTGAAGAGTTGAATTCATAAATGTCTAGTTATTTACAAGAAAAAATTAATAACGCATTCTCCTACATACCATTAAGAGCAACAAGTCCTTATTCATTACTTCAAGGCGCTGTTACAATGGATAAGATTTCTCAAAATTGTTTAGATTATAATATTCCTGCTGTAGCCATTGTAGATAATAATAATCTATTTGGAGCCTTAGAATTTTGTGAACATATGTCTCATAAAGGTATTCAACCAATTATAGGCTGTAATTTAAGCGTTAAAAATGAGAAACATATTGGCTCTATAGTTTTACTATGTACTCGAAGAGAAGGTTATAAAAATCTTATTAAGCTTTCGTCAGAAATCTATATCAATGATCATGGTGAGGAAATGATTGATTTTATTAAAATCCTTGAACGCAACGAGGGGTTGATTTGTCTTTCTGGTGGTCAAAATGGATTAATAAATAATCTTTTAGTTAATAATCAAAAAAAAGATGCTTTAAAAATTGTACAGAAATTAAATAGTGCTTTTAAGGATAGATTCTATATGGAAATCCAAAGAACAGGTTTTGATAATGTAGAAGAAGATCTATTAAGTATAGCGTATGAAAATGATATTCCTATTGTGGCAACCAATACTTCTTACTTTAATAAAAGAGAAGAATACGAGGCTCATGACGCATTGTTATGTATAAATCAGTCTACAACAGTTGATGCTGAGGATAGATTTCGACTTACTCCAGATTTTTATTTTAAAACTCCTGAGGAAATGATTGATTTATTTTCGGATATTCCAGAAGCAATTGAAAACACATTAGAGATCGCACTAAGATGTTCTTATAAAGTTGCAACTGCAGAACCAAAACTACCAAGATTTAGTGGTCTAGATTTAGATGGTGAGGCTTTAGAATTTCAAGAACAAGCAAAAAATGGACTTAAAGAAAGATTAGAAAGCTTTAAGGTAAATGATGAAAAAAAATATTGGGACAGGCTAAATTCCGAAATAAATATAATAATTGAGATGGGTTTTCCTGGCTATTTTCTTATTGTTGCTGATTTCATAAAATGGTCGAAAAAAAATAATATTCCGGTAGGACCTGGTAGAGGTTCTGGAGCCGGATCATTGGTTGCATGGGCTTTAACCATTACGGATTTAGATCCCATAAGATTTAATTTAATTTTTGAAAGATTCCTTAATCCTGAAAGAATATCTTTACCAGATTTCGATATTGATTTTTGCCAAGAGAGAAGAGATGAGGTTATTTCATATGTCCAAGATAGATATGGAGAGGATAAAGTAGCTCAAATTATTACATTTGGAACTCTTCAATCAAGAGCAGTTCTTAGAGATGTTGGAAGGGTTTTAGGCTTACCTTACGGGCAAGTAGATAGAATCTGTAAATTAATTCCTAATAATCCAGCCAATCCAACAACTCTTGGCGAGGCTATAAAAGGCGATGCAAGAATAAGAGATGAAAGTGATCAAAGCCCAGAAGTAAAGAAAATGCTCGATATTGGTCTGAGTTTAGAGGGCTTGTACAGAAATTGTTCAACTCATGCAGCTGGTCTAGTGATTGGTGATAATAGTTTACAAGATTTTATTCCTTTATACAGGGATCCAAGGTCATCAATGCCAGTAACTCAATTTAAAATGAAATGGGCAGAGGCCTCTGGATTAGTGAAATTTGATTTTCTAGGTTTAAAGACTCTAACTGTAATAGACAAAACTGTTCAGTTGATTAAACAAAAAACCGGTAAAAATATAAAAATCAGCGAAATTTCTCTAGAGGATAAAGCTACATTTGATCTTTTAAGTTCTGGAAATGCTATTGGAGTATTCCAGCTTGAGAGTTCTGGTATGAGGGATGTTTTAAGAAATATGAAACCCGATTGTTTTGAAGATATAATTGCATTAGTGGCTCTTTATAGACCTGGGCCAATGGAAAATATTCCTAGATTTATTGCCTGTAAACAAGGACATGAGGAACCTGATTATATGCATCCAATGCTTGAGGATATACTAAAAGAAACATACGGGGTTATTATTTATCAAGAACAAGTAATGCAAATAGCTCAAGTATTAGCCAATTATAGTTTAGGTGAAGCTGATATTCTAAGAAGGGCTATGGGTAAAAAAATAAAATCTGAAATGGATGATCAAAAAGAAAGATTTGTAAGTGGCGCTACTGATAATAGGATAGAAACAGATAAAGCTAATTACATTTTTGATCTAGTCGCAAAATTTGCTGGTTATGGTTTTAATAAATCTCATGCAGCAGCTTATGCCTTAATTGCTTATCAAACAGCGTATCTAAAAGCTCATTATCCTGAATATTTTATGACAGCATCGATGACTATGGATATAGAAAACACTGATAAATTAAGTATATTTTCAAATGAGTGTAAAAAAATGGGAATTAAAATTTTACCCCCAAGTGTTAATCATTCTTTAATGCAATTTGATGTTCAAGACAATTCGGTAAGATATGGTTTAGGTGCAATAAAAAATGCAAGTCAACAATCAATGGTTAAAATTAATGATGAAGTTATAAAAAACGGACCATTTCAATCTTTACATGATTTTGCGCAAAGACTAGACCATGATGTCCTCACTAAAAAGAATCTTGAAAATTTAGCTTATTCTGGTGCCTTTGATGAGATAGAGGTAAATAGAAATAAGGTTTTTTCTTCAGTAGAAATTTTATCCAATATTTCTTTATCCTCTGAAAAAATTAAATCAGATAGTCAAGAAAATTTTTTTGGAGATGAATTTGAAACCTATGATCATATTTCCTTACCATCTGTTCCAATGTGGTCGAATGATTTAAAGCTTCAAAAAGAGTTTTCCTCTATAGGCTTTTACTTAACAGGACATCCTCTAGAGGATTATAAAGACTTGATCGAAAGAAAGGGTATAATTTCTTATCAAAAATTAACTGAGATTTCAGATATAAAATGTAAAATAGCAGGAACTATTTCATATGTAATGGAAAGAAGGTCAAAAAACGGCAAAAGGTTTGCATTTGTTGGACTTACAGATGAAGATGGGCCTTTTGAGGTTACTATTTTTTCAAATTTACTTTCAAGAGTAAGAGAAATTATTATTCCTGGTGCATCAGTAATTTTGGATTTAGAGGTTCAGAGAGAAAAAAACAATCAAAGACTTTTAACAAATTCCATAACCCCAATAAATGATTTTTTAACTCAAACTTTAACAAAAATGAAAATATATCTTGAAGATAGTGAAGCAATTAGCAACATAAAAAGTAGATTAAAAAGAAATGGTTCTTCTGAAGTTTCAATATGTTTTCTCTCGGTTAATGATAAAGTCCACAAGGTTGAAATGAGCTTAGGAAAAAATTTCTATATAGACTCACCTATTTTAAGTTCAATCAAGGATATTTCCGGGGTTTCTAAAATAGAAGAAATATAAAATTATTGTTGCAGTTTAATTCTATAATGACTATATCCAACTAATCACACACACGGAAACTGCTAACCGGTCCAATTTTTGGATTATTCCGTGGAGGTAAAACCGGATAAGGAGGTAAATATGGCATTACCAGATTACTCAATGAGTGAGCTACTAGAAGCTGGTGCTCATTTCGGACATCAAAAACATAGATGGAATCCTAAAATGGAACCTTTCATTTTTGGTGTAAGAAATAATATTCATATACTTGATCTTTCTCAGACTATTCCATTGCTTCATAGAGCATTAACAGCTGTTAGGGATGTTACGAAGTCAGGGGGTAGAATTTTATTTGTTGGAACAAAACGTCAAGGACAAGAAATTATTGCGAATGCCGCTAATGATTGTGCTCAATATTACATGAATCACAGATGGTATGGCGGTACCTTAACAAATTGGAAAACAATTTCTAATACAATCAAAAGACTTAGAACTATTGAAGACCTTCTTGATAATGATGATCTCTCAGGACTTACAAAAAAAGAGTTACTTAAGTTAAACAGAGAAAAAGAAAAACTTGATACTTCAATTGGAGGTATTAAAGATATGGGTGGTCTTCCCGATCTAATATTTGTACTTGATACAGTCAAAGAGCAAATTGCTATTCAAGAAGCTACAAAACTAAATATTCCTATTGCTGCAATTATAGACTCTAATAGTAATCCTGATGGAGTTACTTACCCTATACCTGGTAATGATGATTCAACTAAATCGATTTCACTTTTTTGTGATTTGATCTCAAAGGCTGCCCTTGATGGTATAGCTCAATCTCAAAATGAAACATCAACTGATACTGAGACTACTCCAAAAGTAACTAAAAATAAAAATGTTAAAACAAAAGATGTTAAATCTGATGATGATAAAGCTGAAGAAAAAGAAATTAAAACGAGTAAATCTGATAAGACTGAAGATAGTGCTGTAAAGAAATCAGAAGAGAAATCAGAAGATGAATCAAAAAATCCTTTAAGCGATGAAGGCGATGAAGCGAGTGTGGCTAAATCTGATTCTATAGAGGAAAAAGTTTCAGAAATTTCTGAGAAAGAAGAAAAATAAAAAATTATTTAGAATTAGGAGATTTTAAATGACTAATATTACTGCATCATTAGTTAAAGAACTGCGCGATAAAACCGGTGCAGGTATGATGGATTGTAAAAATGCTTTAAATGAAAATAATGGTGACATAGAATCCTCTATAGATTGGCTTAGAACGAAAGGCCTTGCGAAAGCAGCCAAGAAATCTGGGAGAACAGCATCCGAGGGTCTCATAGTAGTATCATCTTCAGATGATTATATATCTATTTTGGAAGTTAATTCAGAAACAGACTTTGTAGCTAGAAATGAAACTTTTCAGGAAGTTGCAAGAAATATTGGTCTATCAAGTTTACTTTCAGATGATATCGATAGCTTGAATGATTTAAATATTACTGAAAAAGACATCTCTGTTAAAGATTATATTACTGAAATGATTGCTTCAATTGGTGAGAATATAAACTTAAGAAGAATGAAGAGGTTAAGTATGTCTGATGCATATGTTTCTTCTTACATCCATGGCCAAGTTTCTGACGGATTAGGTAAGATAGGTGTGCTGGTTAGCTTAAAGTCTGATTTAGATAAAGATATACTAGATGATATTGGTAAGAAGATAGCTATGCATATTGCTGCCACAAATCCTATATCAATAAATATTGATGATATTCCTTCTGATGTTCTTGAAAGAGAGAAAAATATTTTAATCGAGGAAGCCAGAGAATCTGGTAAGCCAGAAGAAATTATAGAAAAAATGATAGGTGGAAGATTAAAAAAATATTATCAAGAAAGTGTTTTACTAGAACAAACATTTGTAATCGATGGTGAAAGCAAGGTTTCAGAAATTTTAAATTCTCTTGACTCCCCAATTGAAATTAATGACTTTGTGAGATTTGAATTAGGTGAGGGAATTGAAAAATCTGATGGAGATGATTTTGCGAGTGAAGTAGATTCTATGATTTCAGGTAATTAAAAGTTTTTATCATAGAATTTTATTTTTTCATTTAGTATCATAGATTTCGTTATTTTTTGGAGTTTTTATGTCCAGTACTCATTATAAACGAATTCTTTTAAAAATATCTGGCGAATCTTTAATGGGTGAAGATTCTTACGGTATTGATGTTGTTACAGTTGATAGAATTGCCTCAGAAATATCTCAAGCATGTAACTTAGGTATACAATTGTGCTTAGTTATAGGAGGAGGTAATATTTTTAGAGGTCTTGCCGGATCTGCAAAAGGCATGGATCGAACTAGTGCTGATTATATGGGCATGCTTGCAACTATAATGAACGCTCTCGCAATGCAAAATTCTCTTGAGAGAATAGGTGTACAAACTAGAGTTCAATCAGCAATAACTATGACATCAGTTTGTGAGCCATACACAAGAAGAAGAGCAATTCGTCATATGGAAAAAGGCAGGGTAGTTATTTTTGCTGCCGGAACAGGTAATCCATATTTTACAACAGATACAGCTGCAGCTTTAAGGGCAAGTGAAATGGCATGTGAAGCATTATTTAAAGGAACTAAAGTAGATGGTGTATATGATAAAGACCCTCATAAGCATGAAGATGCAAAAAAATATCAATCAATTTCTTTTCAAGATGTGCTTACAAAAAATTTGAAGGTTCTTGATGCCTCAGCAATTTCACTTGCTAGAGATAATGATATCCCTGTGATAGTTTTTTCAATTACAGAAAAAGATTCTTTCTTAAAAGTCCTAAATGGTGATAATAATTCATCTACCATTATTAATTAAACTATGAGTATTTAAATTGACCGAAAAATTAAATTTAGATGATTTGAAGAGAAGAATGGAAGGAGCAATAAGTGCTTTTTCTCATGATTTAGCTGGATTAAGGACAGGAAGAGCATCTGTTACCATGATTGATCAGATTACTGTAGATGCATACGGTTCAAAAATGCCTATTGAGCAAGTTGGAACAATTTCAGTTCCTGAACCAAGAACAATTTCAATTCAAGTTTGGGATAAGGGGCTTGTTGTATCTGTTGAAAAATCTATACAAGAGTCTGGTCTTGGATTAAATCCCCAAACTGATGGCCAGTTGGTCAGAATACCGGTACCAGAATTAAATGAAGAAAGAAGACAAGAGCTAATAAAAATTGCCGGAAAATATGCAGAACAATCTAGGGTTTCCATCAGAAATATCAGAAGAGATGGAATGGATTCTATAAAATCTATGGAAAAAAATTCTGAAATTGGAAAAGATGAAAGTGTTTCCCTGTCCTCAACTGTTCAAGACTTAACTGATGATCATATTAAAAAAATTGACCAAACTTTATTAAATAAAGAACAAGAAATAAAACAAGTTTAAAAATGACATTTTCTTCCAAAAGGGAAAATAACCTATCACATCTGGCAATTATTATGGATGGTAACGGTAGGTGGTCGGAATATAGAGGTTTACCTAGACAGAATGGTCACAAGGAAGGTGTAAAATCTCTGAGAAATCTGCTGACTTATATCGAAGACTTTCAAATTCCATACTTAACTGTTTTTAGTTTTTCAACTGATAATTGGAAAAGACCAAAATCTGAAACATCTAATCTTATGAATTTATTGAGAAAATTTATTCAAACCGATCTATCTGAACTGCATAAAAAAAATGTTAAAATAAGAATAATAGGAAATCGTGAGAGAATTCCTGAGGATATAATAAATTTAATTAACTCTTCTGAAGAATTAACTAAGAATAATAATGGTCTCTATTTGCAGATTGCTTTTAATTATAGTGGAAGAGATGAGTTGGTTAACGCTATTAAAAAAATTAGTTCTGCAGCTAAATCTGGCGATATTGACCCGTTAGCTATTGATGAACAAATTATAAATAGTAATTTATTTACTGCCGGTATACCCGAGCCAGATTTATTAATTAGAACAGGTTCAGAAAAAAGAGTTTCTAATTTTTTACTATGGCAATTGGCCTATACTGAAATATTTTTTGATGAAACATTATGGCCTGATTTTAATAAGGATAATTTAATATTAGCTATAAACGATTTTAAAAATAGGTATAGAAGATTTGGAAGTATTGAGAAGGATATAAACAATGAATCTACCTAGTGATATAAAAATAAGATTTTTTTCATCTATAGTTCTTTTATCAGTTGTACTTTTTTCATTAATTAAAGGTGGGATATATTTTACATTTTTTTTGATTATAGCTTCATTATTTATGATTTTTGAATGGATGAGATTAATATCAAAAAGTTTTTGGATTATTAGAGGTTTAATTACATCTCTTGGTTTAACAACTATTTTAATTTTAGATACTATTAGCTCTCTGTCGATTATTACTTTTTTTCTAAGTTTTTTATTTTTAACAATTTTTTCAAGGCTAACTATTAATAAATATAAAATGTCCTCCTTTGGTTTTATTTATATTTCTTTATCAGTTTTAACAATCAATTGGCTAAGAGAGGTGGATCAAGGCTTATTAATGTTAATTATTATATTATCTACTATATTTATTAGCGATATAGCAGCATATATTTTTGGGAATATTTTTGGAGGACCTAAATTATTTAGTTCTGTATCTCCTAATAAAACCTTATCAGGATTTATTTCTGCATTTATTTTAGGCACACTTTGGTTTGTTTTTTTTACTTTAAATTTTTCAAATTCTTTCAATTTTAATAATATCTTTGTGGGTTTTGGAATTGTCTTATTATCAATTTTAGGTGATCTATTTATTTCGTTTTTAAAAAGAAAAGCTAATATTAAGGATACTGGTTTTTTTATTCCTGGTCATGGTGGTTTTTTGGATAGGGCAGATAGTATTTTACCTATTTTTTTCTTAATGCCTATATATGCTATTTTTATGAATGCTATTGAAAATCCTTCTATAATTTTCTTGGGTTAAAAAATGAAAAAATCAATTTCAATTTTTGGAGTAACTGGTTCTGTAGGAAATAGTACGATCGAGTTATTGAGAAAAAATAAAAGTGAATTTGATCTTGTAAGTATTACATGCAATGAAGATATAGATAAAATTATTTCATTAGCAAAAGAATTTGATCCAAAAATTGTAGCAATAGCTAACGAAAAAAAATTTAAAGAATTAAAAAAGAATCTTCCAAGTCATATTAAATGCCTTGTTGGTACTGAGGGTATTTGTGAGGCAGCTAGTTATGAGTCCGATATTGTAATTGCTTCGATTGTTGGCTTAGCAGGCTTAAGACCTTTAATTGAGTCAATTAAAAGTTCTTCAATTATAGCTATAGCCAATAAGGAGTGTGTTGTTTCAGCTGGTTCTTTAATAAAAAAACTAGCAAAAAAAAATGATTGTAAAATTATTCCAATTGATAGTGAGCATAATGCTATTTTTCAAATTTTAGATGGCAAGTCTATAGATGACGTCAGTAAAATTTTTTTAACAGCATCAGGTGGACCTTTTTATAATTTTTCAGAAGAGGATATGAAAAATATCACACCTAAACAAGCAATCAATCACCCGGTATGGAAAATGGGTAAGAAAATATCTGTTGACTCAGCTACTCTAATGAATAAGGGCTTAGAAATTATAGAGGCTCATTATCTTTTTGAATTACCTTCTGAGAGTATTGATGTGATTATTCACAGACAATCAATAATTCATGGACTTGTGTTAATGAAAAATGGATCATTGTTCGGACACTTTGGGAGGCCTAGTATGTTAAATCCAATTGACCATGCTTTATCATGGCCTAAAGTAAAAGAGAATAAAATAGACCCCATTTCAATTTCTGATTTAAATAACCTTAGTGTGGAAATTGTTGATGAAACCAAATATAAATCTATTTCATTATCTCGTTTAGCCCTTGAAAAAGGCGGAAATTTACCAATATTTTTAAATGCAGCAAATGAAATTGCTGTAAATGCTTTTTTAAACAATAAAATACAATTTCTAGATATTGTAAAAATTATTGATAAAGTTATAGAGGATATTGGACATTGTGATAATAAAACATTAGAAACAATATCAGACATAGATGGGATATTTTCTGCTGATAATGAAGCAAGGAGAAAAGCTCTAGAAAGTATTGAGTTGGGATTTTAAAATGGAATTATTGATAAATCTAATAAATTATATTCCTGATATTTTTCAGTATATTTTTGCATTTGCAATTCTAATAACTGTTGTGGTCTTTGTTCATGAAATGGGTCATTATTTAATTGGGAAGTGGTGTGGTATTGGAGTGGAAACTTTCTCTATTGGTATGGGTAAGCAAATTTGGGGAAGATACGATAAATCTGGAACATTATGGAGAGTGGCATTATTTCCTGTCGGTGGATATGTTAAGTTTAAGGGAGATGAAGACTTATCTGGAAAAAGAGATAAAAACATATCAATAAAACAAAGTGATAATTTTCACTCAAAATCTGTATGGCAAAAAGTTGCAACAACTGCTGCTGGACCAGTCTTTAATTTCATTTTAGCTATAATAATTTTTGCTTCTATTTTTGTTTATAAAGGTGAAACAGTTATTGAACCTCTTGTTGGCGAGGTCCTAGAAAATTCTGCTGCAGATAAGTCTGGGATTAAAAAAGGTGATTTAATAACAAATATAAACGGAAATGAAATTAGTTCTTTCAACGAAATAAGAAGTTATATTATTGAAAATCCAGAGGATAATCTTGAAATAATAGTTTTAAGAAATGGATCTAATGTATTTCTAAATGTTAGACCAGAAATTATAATTGAAAGAGACCGATTTGGAAGTGAATATAAGGTTGGAAGAATTGGTATAATGGCTGAGCAAGATCCATCATTTTATCAAATTAAAGAATATAATTTATTTTCTGGTCTTTTAAGGGGTATCCAAGAAACATTCTCATTAACATCGAAGATATTAGGTTATCTTGGCCAACTTATTATTGGTAGAGAGTCTGTCGATCAAATGGGAGGACCTATTAAAATTATACAAGTTTCAGGACAAGTGGCTGAGTATGGTATAATTCCTTTGCTTGGATTAATTGCTGCTATTTCCGTAAACCTTGGTGTTATAAATTTATTACCAATTCCAGTTTTAGATGGTGGTCATTTATTGTTTTATACATATGAAATTATTTTTGGAAAACCTATTAATCCTAAAGTTCAAGAATATGGAATGCAAATAGGAGTAAGTCTATTAATTGCTCTTATGATTTTTGTGACCATTCTTGATATAAGTCGGCTTTAGATTAGAAATTTATTTCTTGGAAAAAATATGAAAAACAAAAAATTATTATTTTTAATACCTTTCTTATTTTTATCCTTTTTTCAAATTGTTAATGCTCAAGAAGAAAGTCAAGTAATAGAAGATAATCAAATTGTTCAAAGCATAGAAAGAATATTATTTGTTGAGGTTAGAGGCTCTCAAAGAATAGAACCGGATACAATACGCTCTTATATGACTATTAAGCCTGGTGATCTTTATAATGAAGAAGTTGTTGATCAGTCTCTAAAAATTTTATTTAATACTGGTTTATTTGCAGATGTTGCCATTAGGTATGAAAATTCAGGTCTCATAGTTTTTGTAGTAGAAAATCCAATTATTAATAGAGTTGATTTTGAAGGAAATAAAGCTCTTAAAACTGATAAATTTGAAGAAGAAGTTGAGCTTAGACCCAGATCTGTATATACACGTTCAAAAGTTCAAGCGGATGTACAAAGACTAGTAGAGCTATACAGAAGATCTGGAAGATTTTCAGCAAAAATAGAGCCTAAAGTTATTCGACAGCCTCAAAATAGAGTTGATTTAATTTTTGAAATTAGTGAAGGACCAACTACTGGTGTTTCATCTATAAATTTTTTAGGTAATAAGAAATTTAGAGATAGAAAACTAAAAGGAAAATTAGTTACCCAAGAGTCGAAATGGTGGAAATTCTTTTCATCCGAAGACTCATATGATCCTGATAAACTTGCGTATGACCGAGAGCAGTTAAGAAAGTTTTATCTTGATGAGGGATATGCAGATTTTCAGGTAATATCAGCTGTTGCAGAATTAACTAAAGATGGATCAAATTTTATTATTACTTATGTTCTCGATGAAGGAATAGAGTATGAATTTGGTGATGCTACAATTAGAAGTAGCTTACCCAATATGGATACTGATACATTATTACCTTTAATTGAACATAGAAAAGGCAATAAATATAAAGCAACGGATATAGACTCTTCTATTGATAATATAACTTTTGCAGTTGGGGAGGATGGTTATGCCTCAGCAGATGTTAGGCCAAGGGTAAAAAGAAATAAAGAAGAAGCTGTTATAGATATAGTCTATATTATTGAGGAAGGACCAAGAGTTTATATCGAGACTGTAAATATTAATCAAAATACGCGTACCCGAGATGAGGTTATAAGAAGAGAGCTCAGGGTTTTGGAAGGGGATGCATATAATAAAGTCTTAATTGATAGATCAGAGACAAAAATTAAGTCACTTGGATATTTTAAAGAGGTTGAGGTTAGTGTTAGACCAGGATCAACTGAAGATAGAATGATAGTTGATTTTGATGTTGAGGAGCAGCCTACTGGCGAACTATCTGTTGGAGCAGGTTTTTCATCTGCTGAAAGTCTATTGTTAGAAATAGGGATATCAGAAAGAAATTTATTGGGAAGAGGTCAATCTATCAAATTTAATATTGCAAACTCTGAAAGAAGAAAACAATTTGAAATAGGTTTTACTCAACCTTATTTTCTTGGAAGAAGGATGTCTGCAGGTTTCGATATTTTTCATATTGATAATGATTACAGAAGGTATTCTTCATATAGATCGATGCAATCTGGTGCATCTATTAGAGCTGTTTGGCCGATGTCAGATTTTTCGAATTTATCTGTTTTCTATCGATATTTTCAAGAGGAAGTTTCCAGTTATCTTTTCGATAGCGGGTATAATTTGGCTGATGATTATAATGCCGATAAATCAGAGATTGGTTATAGTTATGTAATTGATACTCGAGATGATTACATAGATACAACATCTGGTTGGACTTTCTCTTTTGGGCAAGATGTCGCTGGTTTATTAGGTGACTCTGAATACATAAGATCAACAACAGGCGGAAAGTATTATTATGAAATTGCTCAAAACTGGGTTTTAAATGTTGGTGCTAATGCTGGGTATGTTTATAATTATTCTAATAAAAAATTAAGAATCAATGATCGCTTTTTTAAGGGTGGGACAACCTTTAGAGGTTTTGATAGGGCTGGTGTTGGTCCAAAGGAGTTAATAACTGATAGACCAAGAGGTGCAGAGTTTTTTGCAATTGGTACAATTGAACTAACTGTTCCAATTGGCCTTCCAGATGAATTTGGATTGAAAACAGCGATTTTTAGTGATTTTGGTATTATCGGTAAGAATGATGATACTAATAGGGTCCTTAATAATCAGCAAGCTCAACAAATTCTTTCTGATGTAAACGATCCTTTTTATGATCCTATTGCTGTAATTAACTCAGATTATAGCAGTCTCAACGATGCTTGCGCTGTTGATAGTGTAGGACTTAATGAGAAATATGGAACTCTATGCACTCGATTTGTTGATGACGCAACTTTTAGAGCAGCTGTAGGTATCACTTTAAATTGGAATTCACCTTTTGGTCCTATAAGATTTGATATAGGCAGAGACGTAGTAAGTGAAGAGTATGATGATGCTAAATTCTTTAGATTTAGTGGAGGTACTAGATTTTAACTTATAAAAATACTATTAGAGTAACTTAGTGTATTTTATATTCGATTAGTGTATATGTTTTTATGTAATTTATTTAAAAGAACGTTTTTAAATACATCATATATTTGGAGGAAAATATGAAAAAGTCATTTATTATAGCTGCTATAGCTTTTGTTATGGGATTATCAGCGCCTGTTAATGCAGCTGAAGATGTATTAATTGTCAATTTACAGTATGTTGTTTCCCAGTCTAAATCTGGTGTTTCTCTTAGAAAGCAGAGTGAAGCATTAAATAAAGAAGTAATAGATCTCAGAGATGATGTTTCAAAAGATCTTCAAGCAAAAGGGCAGAAGCTAGAGGAAGAAAAAACTCTCTTGGCACCAGAAGTATTTCAAGAGAGAGTTAATGCACTTCAAACTGAGGCAGAAAGTAAACAACAAGAGTTACAAACTAAAGTTCAAAAAATTCAAGAAGCTATTCAAAGAGCGTCGGCATCAATTGACTCTGTAATGAGTCCAATTTTAACAGAAATTGTTAATGAAAAAGGTGCAAAAATTCTCTTGGATAGACAAGCAATTTTATTTGGTGATCCTAAATTAGATATCTCCGCTGAGGTTGTAAAAAGATTAAATAAAAGACTTCCTGATGTAAAGGTAACTATCTCTGACGAATAGGAATTATTTATATGAGTGACCCTAGATTTTTTAAAAATTCAGGACCTTTTACATTAGAAGAAATTTATAAATTTATAGGAAAAGAATTGTTGGATAGCAAAATCAGCAACAACTATCTTGTTGTTGATATAGCTACCTTAGGTCATGCAAATGATGGAAATATTACTTTTTTTCAAGATTTGAAATATAAGGATGACCTCCTAAAAACTAAAGCTAGTGTTTGTATTTTAAAAAAGGAACATAAAGAGCTAGCTCCTAAAAATTTAATCTTAATTTATTCTGAAAATCCTTACATGGATTTTACAAAAATTTCACAAAAATTTTATCCCTTTGAGATGCAACCTCAATCAACAACAGGCTTAGCTATTGAAGAAGATATAGATGCTAGCGTTAAGTTAGGAAAAGATGTTTTTATTGAAAAAGGGGCTGTTATTGGAAAAAATGTTGTCATAGGAGATGAGACAACTATTTCCTCCAACAGTGTAATTGCAAGCGGTGTTGAGATTGGCTCTAATTGTTTTATAGGGCCCAATGTAAATATAAGTCATGCGATTATTGGTAATAACAATATAATTCATCAGGGAACTTCAATTGGTCAAGATGGTTTTGGTTTTTCAATGTCTGCAGAGAAACATGAAAAAATACCTCAAGTAGGAACGGTAATTATAGAAAATAATATAGAGATTGGATCGAATTGTTCTATTGATAGAGGAAGTTTGCAGGATACTTTAATTAAAAATGGAACAAAAATTGATAACTTAGTTCATATTGCTCATAATTGTATTATTGGTGAAAACTGTATTATTGCTGGCATGGTTGGTCTTGCAGGATCAACTACATTAGAAGATTTTGTTGTAATGGGCGCAAAATCAGGAGCCGTAGGTCATATAACTATTGGCAAAGGATCTCAAATCGCTGCTAAGGCAGGTGTAAGTAAAACATTACCTCCAGGCAAAATTTGGGCTGGTTTTCCTATTAGAGAAATTAATACATGGAGAAAAGAAATGCTATCATTAAGAATGGCATCTAAGGATAAAAAAAATGACGAAAAATAACATATCAATTAATTCTAAAGAAATTCATGATCTTATTCCTCATAGATATCCTTTTTTGTTAGTAGATAGGATTGAAGAAATTAATAGTACTTTAAGTTGTGTTGGAATTAAAAATGTTACAATAAATGAACCATTCTTTCCTGGTCATTTTCCAGGTCATCCAATAATGCCAGGTGTTTTGATTATTGAAGCTATGGCCCAAACAGCAAGTGCTCTAGTTGTCCATGGTTATGATGGTGATACAAGTGATTTATCAGTTTATTTAATGAAGGTTGATAATGCAAAATTTAGAAAACCTGTTCTTCCTGGTGATCAGCTAAAAATGGAAATAAAAAAAGAAAAAAATAAAGGAGATATTTGGCAATTCAATGGTAAGGCTTATGTTGATGAAAGCTTGGTATCAGAAGCAATGATAACTGCAATGGTTGTTCGTTTAGGTGAGGTTTAATATGAGTTTATTTCATTCCACGGCAATTATAGATGGGTCATCAAATATTCATTCTAATGCAGAAATAGGACCTTTTTGTATAATTGGCCCTAATGTAAAAATTGAAGAAAATGTAAAATTATTATCAAACGTTGTTGTTCAGGGTAATACTACAATAGGCTCTGGAACAAAAGTATGGCCTTTTACTGTTTTGGGCGGTGATCCACAGGACTTAAAATTTAAAGGTGAGAATGGATCTTTGAAAATTGGTAAAAATAATAATATTCGCGAACATGTTACTATGCATATTGGTACTGATGCAGGTGGCCTAGAAACATTAGTGGGTGATAATAACTTATTTATGGCAGGTGCCCATGTTGCGCATGATTGTATTATTGGTAGTAATTGTGTTTTAGCTAACAATGTTATGATAGCAGGTCATGTACAAATTGGTGATTGGGCAATTTTGGGTGGATTATCAGCTGTTCATCAATGGACTAGAATTGGATCGCATTCTTTTTTGGGAGGTTTTTCTGCTCTTACAAAAGATTTAATTCCTTATGGATTAGCCGTTGGTAATAGAGCAACTTTGGAAGGTTTAAATTTAACTGGTCTACGAAGAAGAAATTTTAATAACGAAGAAATAAAAAAAGTAAAAAAGGCCTATTCAATTTTATTTGAGAATGGAGAAAATGAATTCAAAGATAGAATTGAAAAACTTAAATCTGAAAACATTGATTCTTCTGTTGTTAATGAATTAATTAATTTTGTTACACAAAAGGGTAACAGAAGCTACTGTTTACCAGAAGAGTTATAATGACTGAAAAAAGTATAGGAATATACGCCGGTAAGGGTGTACTTCCAATAAAGGTTGCTGAGAGTATAACCAAGTCAAATAAAGAAGTTTTTATAATAGCAATTAAAGGCTTAACTGATAAAAATATTGAAAAGTTCCCTCATCAATGGATGCGTTTTGGACAAATTGGTCTTGCAATGAATATGTTAAAAAAAAATAATTGTAATGAGTTAGTTATAATTGGTGGAGCGAGAATTCCAAATTTCTTTTTTCTTTTTCCTGATTTTTTTGGATTAAAACTTTTTTTCTCTCTATTTAAGATTAGAAATAAAGGTGATGCAGAAATAATAAAAACAATTATTAATTACATTGAGAGTAAAGTTAAAATAAAAATAGTTGGAGCTGAGAATTTCTTAAAAAATATTCTTATGTCAAAAGGGATACTTACTGAAACCAATATAACAAAAAATAATCTAAATAGTATTGAGTTGGGTGTAAAAACTTGCTCAAAAATTGGTAATAATGATATTGGACAGGCATGTATTATTTCAAATAATAAAGTAATAATTACTGAAGATATTAATGGTACTGATTATATGCTTTATAGAGCATTAAAAGAAAAGCATAATGATATTTCAGGTGGTTTTTTAATTAAAATGTTAAAACCAATTCAAGATCCTAGAGTAGATTTGCCTACAGTTGGCCTTAATACATTGAAATTAATAAATGAACTTGGTTTAGATGGAATAATTCTTGAAAACAAAAAAGCTTTCCTTGTTGATAAGAAAAAAATGATAAAATACGCAAATCAAAATAATTTATTTATTTACGGAATATAGAGCTTAAAAAATTGTCTAAAAAGAAATTAATATATCTAGTTGCTGGCGAACCTTCTGGTGATTTTTTAGGCTCAGAAATAATATCAAATCTAGTAAAAAGTAATTCGAATCTTAAATTTGATGGAGTAGGTGGGGCTCTAATGCAAAATCATGACTTTAACTCTATTTTCCCAATGAGCGATCTTTCAATAATGGGAATCCTTCCAGTTCTTTTAAGAATTAATAAATTATTGAAAAGAATCAATCAGGTAGCAGATGATATAATAAATAAAAAACCTGATTTGGTAATATTAATTGATAGTCCTGATTTTAATCATAGAGTTGCGAAAAAATTAAAGAAAAGGTCATTCTGTTCTCCTATAATTTGTTATGTTGCTCCAACAGTATGGGCTTGGCGGCAAAATAGAGCTATGTCTATGTCAAAAAATTTTGATCATTTATTTTCCTTACTTCCTTTTGAGAGGGAATTTTTTATAAAGCATGGTCTAGAGACAACTTATGTTGGTCATCCTGTGATCTCAAAACTTAATAATTTAGAAAAAAAAGATAGTTTCAGAGAAAATTATAATTTAGAAAAAAAACCAGTTCTTATATTCCTTCCTGGAAGTAGACAATCTGAAATAAAAAGACATATTAAGCCATTTAAAGAAGCATATATAGAAATTAAAAAGAAAATACCTGATCTTATTTTAGCAATACCAACTGAAGAAAAAAATTATAGATTTATGAAAGATCAGTTTAATGACTCTTTAGTTATTACTGATGAAAGCGATAAATTCCAATTATTTCGAGAAGCTAATGTTGCTTGTGCTGCATCGGGAACAGTAACGCTTGAGCTTGGGCTATCTTTAATTCCAATGGTTGTAATTTATAAGTTAGATTTTTTAACCTGGTCTATAGTAAGTCGTCTTGCCAAAGTTCGTTTTATTTCTTTAATTAATCTTGTATTAAATAAAAAATCTGTCCAAGAGCTAGTACAAACTGATTATAATAAAGAAAATGTAGTAAAATCAGTATTAGATTTATTTTTAGATAAAAATGTTTTTGAAAATCAAATTAATGATCTAAAAAAGTTTAAAGAAATTATTGAAGGGGATAATAAGAACCCTTCAGAAGTAGCGGCAAATAAAATTTTGGAATATTTAAGGAATTAATTTACCTATTATTAATGTCTTGATAATCTCTTCCTGGATTTCCAACATATAATTGTCTTGGCCTTCCAATTCTTTGGCTTTTATCTTCAATCATTTCATCCCATTGTGAGACCCATCCAACTGTTCTACCAACAGCAAATAGAACTGTAAACATTTCCATTGGGAATCCCATGGCTTTCATTACAATACCTGAGTAGAAATCCACGTTAGGATATAATTTCTTTTCAATAAAATATTCATCTTCAAGAGCAATTTTTTCTAGTTCCATAGCTATTGCTAATTTAGGGTCATTTTTTAAACCAAGATGATCAAGAAGTTCATGACAAGTTTTTTGCATAACTTTAGCTCTTGGATCATAGTTTTTATAAACTCTATGACCAAAACCCATTAATCTAAAAGGATCATTTTTATCTTTGGCTTTATTAATGAACTCAGGAATATTTTTCACATTTCCTATTTCATCAAGCATTCTTAAACATGCTTCATTTGCTCCTCCATGAGCTGGTCCCCATAAACATGCAATTCCGGAAGCAATACATGCAAAAGGATTTGCACCAGATGATCCTGCAAGTCTTACGGTTGATGTTGAAGCATTTTGTTCATGGTCAGCATGTAAGATAAGGATTTTATCCATAGCCCTAGACATTGTCTCATTGACTTCCTTGTCCTCAGTCGGAACACCAAAACACATATTAAGAAAATTAGATGCGTAACTAAGTTCATTTTTAGGATAAATTGCTGGTTGACCTAATGAGTGTTTATAAGCCATAGCGGCTAATGTTGGCATTTTAGCAATCAAACGAAAGCATGCAATTTTTCTTTGCTCAGGATCATTAATATCTGTTGAGTCATGATAAAATGCTGATAAAGCCCCTACAACACCACACATTATTGCCATTGGGTGAGCGTCGGGTCTAAAACCTCCAAAAAACCTGTTTAATTGTTCATGCACCATTGTATGGTTTGTTATTATATTATCAAATTCTTCAAATTCTTGTTTGTTTGGAAGTTCACCGTTAAGTAATAAGTAACATGTTTCTAGATAATTACCTTTCTCTGCTAATTGTTCAATAGGATACCCCCTATACAATAATGTTCCTTCTTCTCCATCAATATAGGTTATTGATGATTTACAACTAGCTGTAGATGTAAAACCTGGATCATAAGTAAATTTTCCAGTGTCAGAATAAAGTTTAGAAATATCTATTACATCAGGTCCTATGGTTCCTTGATCAATATTGTAATCTATTTCATCATTACTTAATTTTAATTTAGCATTTTCAGAGTTTTTATCTGACATTATTTAATCCCTTATCATTAATTATAAAGCATCATCTATTCGATGTAATACTTCATCTTTTCCTAAACAATCAAGTACATTGTATATACTTGGAGAGCTTAAGGTTCCAGTTAAAACAGCTCTTAAAGGTAAGCCTATATCTTTAAACTTTATACCTTTAGAAGAAGAGAAACCTTTTAACATCTGTTCTATATTATTAACGTCCCAACTATCAAGGGTTTCTATATTTTTTTTAATTTCAGATAAATTATTTTTTGCATCAATTGTCAAAACTTCAATAGCTTTTGTGTTTAATTTTATTGGTCTTTTTTGAGAAATAAATTCAAGAGACTCAACTATCTCATCTATTGTTTTTGTTTTTATCTTTATTTCTGATAAAATTTTTAAAATTGGGGTTTGATATTTCTCAAAGTTTTTATTTTTTAATTTTATTATTCTAAATAACTCATCATCACTTTTACTTTTAATGTAATGATTGTTTAAGTTTTTTAACTTTTCAATATCTAATCTTGAAGATGATTTTCTAATATTCTTAAGATTAAAAAGTTCGATCATTTCAGTTTCACTAAAAATTTCCTTATCACCATGGCTCCAACCTAATCTTAATAAATAATTCTTAATTGCTTCAGAGAGAAAACCTTTTTTTTCATAGTAATCAATTCCCAATGCGCCATGGCGTTTAGATAATTTTGAACCATCATCTCCATGAATAAGTGGAATATGAGAAAATTTAGGTACTTTCCAATTAAGAGCCTTATATATTTGTATTTGCTTTGCCGTGTTATTTAAATGGTCATCACCTCTAATAATATCAGTAATCATCATGTCATGATCATCAACTACAGCCGATAGCATATAAGTTGGTGACCCATCTGATCTTAGGATTATAAAATCCTCAATATTATTATTTTGAAATATCACATTGCCTTGAACATTATCATTAACTATTGTTTCACCACTTTGCTCTGATTTAAACCTAACCGTATAAGGTTTTCCCTCTTCATTTTCTGTTGGTTCTTTATCGCGCCATAACCCATTATAACCAATATTTGAACCATCTTTTTTAGCTTTATTTTTCATTAATGTCAGTTCCTCTTCTGAGGCCCAACACTTATAAGCGTTACCATAATTCAAGAGTTTTTGAACAATTTCTCTATGTCTTTTGATATTATTGTTTTGATATATTGGGGTATCATCAAAATTTAAGCCAAGCCATTCGAGACCTTCTAAAATTATATTAATAGCCTCATTACTTGATCTCTTTCGATCAGTGTCTTCTATTCTAAGTAAAAATTTACCATTATTTTTTTTTGCGTAAAGCCAATTAAATAAAGCAGTTCTGACTCCCCCAATATGCAAATATCCTGTAGGAGAAGGAGCAAATCGAGTTACTACTTGAGTTTTATTATTCACTTTAATTAAATTCCAGACTTTTATATGATTTCAATTCTTTAGGAAAATTTACTATTATTCAAGTAAATAAATTTATGAATTAATATGATCTAAGTATCCCAACTAATGTACCTTGAACTTGCACTCTATCTGGACCGTATATTTTGGTTTCATAAGCACTGTTTGCTGGTTCAAGGGCTATTGTTTCACCTTTTTTTCTTAGTCTCTTGAGGGTCGCCTCTTCACCATCAATTAAAGCAACAATAATTTCACCTGAATAAGCATCATCAGCTTTTTTTATTATTGCGGTATCACCATCTAAAATTCCTGCGCCAATCATTGAGTCTCCTTCAATTTCGAGAGCATAGTGTTCTCCTGATCCAACCATATGATTTGGAACTGATATTTTATTTTTTTCATATTCAATAGCAGCTATTGGTGTTCCTGCAGCAATTTTTCCCATCATTTTAATTTCATGAAGATCTTCAAAAATATCATTTTTGTAATCTTCTTTTTTAACTTTAATTAATTCTGGATTAAAATTTGCATTTTTATTGTGAGAGGAGGCTGATGGAAGCTTTGTAACTTCAATAGCTCTAGCTCTATGAGGTAGTCTTCTTATAAATCCTCTTTCTTCGAGAGCATTTATTAAACGATGTATTCCTGATTTTGATCTAAGGTCCAGAGCTTCTTTCATTTCCTCATAAGAAGGGGCAACTCCTGTTTCTCTTAGATTTTGATTAATATAAATTAAAAGTTCATTTTGTTTTTTTGTTAACATATTTTAATCCTCACTTTTAGTAAAATTATAGAACTAAAGTAGAACGATGTTTTACTTTTGTTCTCTATTTTCGTCAAGTACTTAAAATGATTAATTAAGAATAAGAGCTTTTACTAAGGAACCTTTTTTAATTTTTTTTGCATTAGGGTCTCTAATAATGAGAATATTAGCTTTTGCAAATGAGGTTAAGGACGAACTGTCCTGATTGGAAATAGGCATTGCAATAATCTGATTACTCTTACTTTTTGATAAATATCCCCTTATATAGCTTTCCCTCCAATTATTCTTTGGCAGGTCTTTTCCTAGGCGTAAATAAAAAATATTTTCAGTGTAGTTGTAATTTTGAAGCCTATATATTGATTGTTTTAAAAATAATTGCGCACATACTATTGAAGAAACTGGGTTTCCTGGAAGGCCAATTATTGGTTTATTTTTTAGAGTACCAAACATAAGAGGCTTTCCTGGCTTCATTTTTATTTTCCAAAAATTGAGTTTAAAATTCATCTCTTTTAATGATTGATATACTAAATCATAATCACCAACTGATGCCCCGCCAATAGTAACAATCATGTCATAACTAAGACCTTTTTGTAATTTTGTTTTTAATGAATTTAATGTATCTTTGGCTATACCAAGATCAATAGCTTTTCCACCCCAGGCATTTATTAGAGATATTATTGATGCTTTTGTAGACGCAGGTTGCTTGATTTGTTGATTTATACCACCTGGTTCAAATAATTCATTTCCGTTAGCAATAACTCCAATATTTGGTTTTTTATAAACCTCAAGAGATTTATAATTCATTGCTCCTGCAAGAGCTATGCCTCCAGAATCCAAAAGAGAAGATTTTAATAAGCATTGATCATTTTTATAAAAATCTTCTCCTTTTTTTCTTATATAGCTCTCTATATTTTCTTCTTTAACAAGAATTTTATCTCCGCTTCTATCACAATTTTCTTGCAAAATAACTTTGTCACAACCCTCGGGCAAAAATGAACCTGTAAAAACTCTCACAGCTTGGTTTTTTTTTAATTTGAATTTATTTCTACTACCAGCTTGAGTTTCTCCAATAATGTTTAAATCTTTTGGTAAATTTTTTAAAAAACTTTTTCTAATTGCATATCCATCCATTGCTGAAGTATTAAACTCAGGTTGAGTTCTTTTTGCCTTGATTGATTTAGATAAAATTCTATTCAAGCAATCTTTTGTATTTATTTTTTCAGTTTTATTAATTGGTTTTATGGATTTTAGAATTCTTTTTTTTGCATCTTCAACAGAAATAGGATTATTTTCTTTTCCAGTCACCTGACTTACCCCCACTTTTTTTTAAAAGCTGGATATTAGAAATAAAAGTATTTTTATCTAATCCCTTTAACATATCGTAGATAGTTAAGCATGATACAGAAACGGCGGTTAATGCCTCCATTTCAACTCCAGTTTTACCGTCACATTTAACTTTGCTTAAAACATGAACATCATTTTTAATTAATTTAATTTCTATTTCTATAGACGAGATAACTAAGTTATGACAAAGAGGTATAAGTTCAGAAGTTTTTTTTGCAGCCATAATGCCAGCAATTCTAGCCGAACCAAAAAGATCTCCTTTAGGTAAATTATCTTTTTTTATCTTTTCAATAATTTCTTCATTTACCCTTACAAAACCCTCAGCCATTGCATATCTTTTTGATATTTTTTTATCACCCACATTAACCATGTGTGCTTCACCTTTTTTATTTAAATGAGTAATTTTAGGCATTAGTTTCCTCTATTAACAAGAAGGCTTAGATCTTCACTTATTTTTTTTGATTTCATGAGGCTTTCACCTATTAAAAAGTTATTTATATTTTCGTTTCCAAGATAATTTATATCTCTGTATGAATTTATTCCAGACTCGCTTATTACTAATATATTATTTGGAATAACTTTTTTAATCTCAATACTGTTCTTAATGTTGGTCTCAAAGTTTTCAAGGTTTCTATTATTTATTCCAATTAAGCTAGGATTAAATTTTAAAGCTCTAACAACCTCCTCTTTTGAATGAACTTCAAATAGTATACTCATTTTTAAGTCTCTTGCAGTTTTTACAAAAGCATCAATATCTGAGTCATTTAAAATTCTCATTATAATCAAAATACAATCAGAGCCCCAAGATCTAGATTCGTATATCTGGTAATTATCTATTATAAAATCTTTTCTTAAAATTGGTATTCTAACTAACTTTCTAATTTCTTTAAGATATTCTGGAGAGCCCTGAAAAGATGGATTATCTGTAAGAATTGATAAGCATGCAGCTTCACCTTTAACATATTCTTTAGCTATTTTAATATGATCGAAATTTTTCCTTATTATTCCTTTTGATGGACTTGCCTTTTTAATTTCAGCAATAATACCTGCTTTTCCACTTTTGTTTTTTTCTTTAAGTCTATTTTCAAAATTAATTACGGGATCTACTTTTAAAATTTTTTTTTCAAGATCTTTAATAGGTAATTTTTTTTTACAACTCTCAACTTCTAACTTTTTATATTGAACAATTTTTTCTAAAATACTTTTCATGAATTTGAGATCCTTATTAAATTTTTTAAGGCAATTTTAGCTTTTCCATTATCTATTGAATTTTTAGATAAAGAAATTCCATCTTTAAGATTCTCCACCTTACCATCTACATAGAGAGCTGCAGCAGAATTTAGCATTACTATATCTCTATAAGGACCTTTTTCTCCATCCAAAAGATTAATAATTTTTTTTGCATTATGTTCTGGATTTCCACCTATCAGATCTTCAAAATTTGAAAGTTTAATGCCTAAGTCTTCTGGATTGATTTCATAGGTCTTAATTTGATTATTATTCAATTCAGCAACATATGAAATGCCGGTAGTTGTTAATTCATCAAAACCATCTGATCCATTTACAAGCAAGGCCCTGTGTGAACCAAGATTTTTTAGTGTTTCAGCCATTGGTCTAATCCATTTTTTATCAAAAACACCTAGTAATTGTTTTTTTACATTTGCAGGATTTGATAGTGGCCCAAGGATATTAAAAATTGTTCTTATTTTAAGCTTTTGCCTTACTGGCCCAACATACTTCATTGCTGGGTGATGATTTGGTGCAAACATAAACCCTATATTAGATTTTTCCATACACTCAGTAATTTTTTTCGCATCTATATCTAATTTAACACCCAGCTCTTCAAGCACTTGTGAAGAACCCGATTTTGACGATAAAGAAGTTCTGTTACCGTGTTTCGCTATAATTGAACCTGCTCCAGCAGCTACCAATGATGCAGCTGTAGATATATTGTATTTACCGGATCCACTACCACCAGTTCCGCAGGTATCAATTGCATTTTCAGGAGCAATAACTTTTGAGGATTTCTCTCTCATAACTTTTGTCGCAGAAGTTATTTCTTCAATTTTTTCACCTCTCTCCCTTAAACCAAGGAGAAATTTTTCTATTTGATCTTCGTTCGCATTTCCTTCTAAAATATAACTAAAAGAAAAGTAGCTCTCATCGTCTGTTAGTCCATCCTTAGAGGAAATTTTTGATATTATTTTATCAAAATCTTTCATTTAAAGTCCTACAAAGTTTTTAAGTATTTTATGACCGTAATCAGTAGCAATACTTTCTGGATGAAATTGGATTCCTTCAACTCTTGATTCTTTATGTCTAATTCCCATAATAATACCATCGCTAGTTTTTGCAGATATTTCTATATTACTGGGTAAATTTTCATTAGATACAACTAGAGAATGATACCTAGTTGCATTAAATTTATCAGGAATTCCTTTAAAAATAGTTTTTTGATCATTAAAAATATTATCTGTTTTTCCATGAATTATCTCATGACATCTTATTACTTTACCCCCTAAAGCCTGGGCAATAGATTGATGACCTAAACAAACCCCTAAAAGGGGGATATCATTTTTAACAGCTGCATTAACTAAACTCATTGATATGCCTGCAGAATTTGGATCACATGGCCCTGGCGATATAACTATTTGGCTTGGTTTTAATTTTATTACGTCAGTGACAGAAATTTTATCATTTCTGTATACCTCTGTTTTGCAACCCAAATCACCAAGAAAATGGTAAAGATTCCATGTAAAGCTATCGTAATTATCTATCAAAACAATCATTAATTTAAATTTCTCTTGATGGCATCTTTTGCAGCAGAAAAAAGTGCCTGTGATTTATTAACTGTTTCATTATATTCATATTCTTCATTTGAGTCATAAACAACTCCTCCACCAGCTTGAACATACATTATTTCATCCTTAATAATTGCTGTTCTAAGAGCTATTGCTGTATCCATATCTCCGTTCGACGAGAAATATCCAATAGCACCTGCATAAATACCTCTTTTTTCTTTTTCTAATTCATCAATGATTTCCATTGCTCTTATTTTTGGTGCTCCAGAAACAGTACCTGCTGGAAACCCAGCTGATAATGAGGTTATTTCATCATCTTTATCTTTTAGCTCTCCTTCAACTGTTGATACAATATGAAGAAGATTAGATGTTTCTTGAATACTGAAAGGATTTTTAACATTCACAGTTCCTATTTTAGAAACCTTTCCCACATCATTCCTTCCCAAATCTAACAACATCAAATGTTCAGCTCTCTCTTTGGGATCAGAGAGAAGTTCTTCAGCTAATTCTCTATTCGATCCTTGTATTTTTAATCTTGTACCGGCGATTGGTTTAATAGTA
>QCGV01000005.1 GCA_003278145.1 OCS116 cluster bacterium AG-390-A19 | reverse complement strand
AATGATAAAAAAATTAAAAAAATTTATGGATCAGAAGATTTTATAAAAAAAAATACTTTACACATTGATAATGATCTTTTGGTAATCAATAAACCTTTCAATTTAGCTGTTCAGGGAGGGACAGGTATAAAAAGAAATCTTGACGATCTTTTAGTTTCAGCTTTTTCAGATAAAAAATAACCCCTAGACTTGTTCACAGGTTGGATAAAGAGACATCTGGGGTTATGCTCATAGCTCTAAATAGAAAAATGGCATCTCATTTATCTAATTTATTTAAAACCAAAAATGTTCACAAAACATATTGGGCTATTACTGAGGGAGAACCAGAAAAAACAACTGGAGAAATTAATCTAATTATTAATGACGATGAAAAGAAGCAAAGACAAAAGTCATTAACTAAATATAATAAAGTATTGAAAATTAATGATAATATTTCCTGGATAGCATTTAGACCAATTACTGGCAGGACTCACCAAATAAGAAAACATGCATCAATGTCAAATTTTCCTATAGTTGGAGATAAAAAGTATGGAAATAAAAATAATAAAATTATAAAATTTAACAAATTACATCTTCATAGTCATAGTGTTGACTTTAAGGGCTTAAATGGCGACATATTACATTTTAAAGCTCCACTTCCTGATCATATGATGGAAACCTGGGTTAAATATAATTTGCCATTAAAGCCGGATAATGATTTTTTTATCGGTGATTGAGGGGTCTAATGGAAGATATTATTAAAGAATTAGAAGCTAGAAGGTTAAACGCAAAACTTGGCGGTGGTCAAAAAAGAATTGAATCTCAACATAAAAAAGGAAAGCTCACTGCGCGTGAGAGAATATCGCTTCTTCTAGACGAAGACTCTTTTGAAGAATACGATATGTTTGTTGAGCATGATTCACATGAGTTTGACATGCAGAATCAAAAAATACCTGGTGATGGTGTTGTTATAGGATCAGGTTTAATAAATGGGCGTACTGTATTTGTCTATGTAAAAGATTTTACTGTTTTTGGGGGTTCACTCTCACTAGCTCATTCAAAAAAAATTAATAAAATTCAAGATATGGCTCTAAAAAATAATGCTCCATTAATTGGTGTTTTAGATGCGGGTGGAGCAAGGATTCAAGAAGGTATAGACTCATTAGGTGGTTATGCAGAGGTATTTCAGAGAAATGTTTTAGCCTCTGGTGTAATACCACAGATTTCAATAATTATGGGTCCTTGTGCAGGCGGTGATGTTTATTCACCTGCGCTAACTGATTTTATTTTTATGGTAAAAGATACTTCTTATATGTTTGTTACAGGACCTGAAGTAGTTAAAACAGTTACTAATGAAGAAGTAACCTCTGAACAGCTTGGTGGTTCTGAAATTCATACAACAGTTTCCTCGGTGGCAGATGGAGCCTATGAAAATGATTTGGAGGCAATGGAGCAAATTAGAGATTTAATTGATTTTCTACCTTCAAGTAATATTAATGATGCACCAATTAAAAAAACAGAAGATCCAATTGATAGAGTGGAGGATAGTCTAGATACTCTTGTGCCTGATAATTCAAATACTCCCTATGATATTAAAGAGCTAGTTTTAAAAGTTATTGATGAGGGTGATTTTTTTGAAATTCAAGAAAAATTTGCACAAAATATTGTTACAGGTTTTGGAAGATTTAATGGTTATACAGCTGGTATTATAGGTAATCAGCCACTTCATTTAGCAGGGGTTCTTGATTCTGATGCAAGCAGAAAAGCAGCGAGATTTGTAAGATTTTGTGATGCATTCTCAATTCCTTTAGTTACGTTTGTTGATGTTCCTGGATTCTTACCTGGAACATCTCAGGAGTATGGTGGTTTAATAAAAAATGGTGCAAAACTTCTTTATGCATATGCAGAAGCAACAGTTCCTAAAGTAACAATTATAACAAGAAAAGCTTATGGAGGAGCATATTGTGTTATGGCTCCAAAACATTTGAGAGGCGATATTAATTATGCTTGGCCAAGTGCAGAGATTGCAGTTATGGGTGCTAAAGGTGCTGTTGAAATAATTTATAGAAATGATTTAGAGGATAGTAAAAAGATTGCAGAATATACTGAAGCTTATGAAGACCGCTTTTTAAATCCTTTTGTTGCCGCTGAAAGAGGATATGTTGATGATGTTATAATGCCTCATAACTCTAGAAACAGAATTATTAAAGCATTAAAAATGCTTAGAAATAAGAAATTATCAAATCCTTGGAAGAAACACGATAACCTACCATTGTGAGAATTGAATGTTTAAGAAAATTTTGATTGCAAATAGAGGTGAAATTGCTTGTAGAATAATTTCTACATGTAAAAAACTATCTATTCCTACAGTAGCTGTTTATTCAGACGCAGATGCGAGAGCACTGCATGTTAAACTTGCTGATGAGGCTGTTAATATTGGTCCTCCTCCTTCAACGGAATCATATTTGTCGATTGATAAAATTATCTCAGCTTGTAAACAAACAAATGCAGATGCAGTGCATCCAGGTTACGGATTTTTATCTGAAAATCATCTTTTTATGAGTAGACTTGAAAAAGAAGATATTACTTTTATTGGTCCCTCAGCAGAGCCAATAAGGGTGATGGGTGATAAAATAGAATCTAAAATTTTTGCTATTGATGCTGGGGTAAATACTGTTCCAGGATATCAAGATATTATCAAAACGTCAGAGGAAGCTATTGAAATTGCAAAAAATGTTGGCTTTCCAGTAATGATAAAAGCATCTGCTGGAGGTGGCGGTAAAGGTATGAGGATTGCGTATAATGAAGATGATATTCCTGATTCTTATACTTCTTCAATAAATGAAGCTAAATCAAGTTTTGGTGATGATAGAGTTTTTATAGAAAAATTTATTGTTAAGCCAAGGCATATTGAAATTCAAATTCTTGCTGATAATTACGGAAATGTTATACACTTAGGAGAAAGAGAGTGTTCTATTCAAAGAAGAAATCAAAAAATTATTGAAGAGTCGCCCAGTCCATTTGTTGATGGCGAGTTGAGAGAAGCAATGGGTGCTCAAGCTGTTCAACTTGCTAAAAAAGTCGGTTATCAAAGTGCTGGTACGGTTGAGTTTATAGTTGACCAAGATAAAAATTTCTATTTTTTGGAAATGAATACTAGGCTTCAAGTTGAACATCCTGTGACAGAATTAGTTACTGGTTTTGATTTAGTTGAAGAAATGATAAAAATAGCAGCAGGTGAAAAATTAAATATTTCTCAAGAAGATGTAAAGTTTAATGGTTGGGCTATTGAATCAAGGATTTATGCAGAAGACCCTGAAAGAAATTTTATGCCATCAACTGGTAGGCTGGTTACCTATAAACCTCCAATATCTATAGACAATATTAGAAATGACACAGGTGTATACGAGGGTGGAGAAATTTCAATGTTTTATGATCCTATGATTTCTAAGCTTTGCTCTTATGGGAAAGACAGAAAAAAGGCGTGTGACTTAATGCAGGATGCATTAAATAATTATGAAATTACAGGTATTCAGAATAATTTAAATTTATTGTCTTCAATTATTAAAAATGAAAAATTTATTTCGGGAGATATTAATACCGGCTTTATTGAAGAAGAATATCCAAACGGATTTAATTCTAAAATTATTAGTAAAGATGAGGCTTTTAATTTTTCATTAGCAAGCATTTTTGCTTTTTTAAAAATTAAAAACAGAAACAAAAATTTGGATTTAATAAATAATTCTAAATTTAATGAAAGAACCTTATTTACCCATGTAAATGAAAATATATTTGAGTTTAAAACCTATAATTCTCAAAAAAATAGCGTAATTGAATATGATGGAACCATAATTAATTTAGAGTCTGATTGGGATATCGGCAACAAAATCATGAAAATCAAGATAGATGAGAATAGTTTTACTTTTCAAATTACAAAAAATGTAAAAGGTTTTCATATTCAAGGATACGGAATATCAACTATTGTTAAAATTAGATCTAAAATTGCCAATGAATTATCTTCTTACATGATAGAAAAAGTTGTTACAAAGGATACTAAGGTTATTAAATGCCCCATGCCAGGCCTAGTGGTATCAATTGATATAGAGGAAGGTCAGTCAGTTGAGGATGGTGATAAATTATGTGTCGTAGAAGCCATGAAAATGGAAAATATTATTAGGTCTGAAGCATCTGGAACTATTAAGAAAATTCACTGTAAAGAGGGTGATAGTCTGGCAACTGATGAAGTTATGATAGAGTTTGAGTAAGTTTTACATCTATCTTAAAAACCTTTGAGAAATTTGATATTAAAATATTATCTATTTCTTTTTTACTAATATCTAATCCAATTTTTTCTATACTTGTAACGCCACTATTTTCATTTCCGCATGGAATTATACCTGAAAAATGATCTAGATTTGGATTAATATTTAAGCTTACACCATGAAAACTAATACCTTTTCTGATTCTTAGTCCAAGTGAGGCTATTTTCTCTTCATTTCTTACCCAAATACCAACTTTACCTTTGATTAAAAATGATTTTATTCCCATATCATGCAGTGAATTCATTATCCATTGTTCTAAAAGTCTTATAAAAGACTTAACATTATATTCTCTGTCTCTAACATTTAACATTATGTAAGCAATTCTTTGACCAGGTCCGTGATATGTAAATTGACCTCCTCTATTTGTTTTAATTACAGGGAATAAATTATCATTTAATAAATCTTTATCTTTGGAACTTGTTCCAGCAGTGTATATTGATGGGTGCTCTAAAAACCACAATAACTCAGATTGTTTTTTTTTCTTTATATTTTCAACTCGTCTTTCCATTAGTTGAATACTTTTCTTGTAGTCAACTAATTCATTTGAATTGAAAAATTCTATTATATTTTTTTTCATAATTATTTATTTTTAATATCTGTTTTGATACATTCTAATTAAAGTTAAATATTATATTAACTCTTTTTGTATAAGGCTATATTATAAATAATATTGCGGCCGTGGCGGAACTGGTAGACGCGCAGCGTTGAGGTCGCTGTGGGATAAAACCCGTGGAAGTTCGAGTCTTCTCGGCCGCACCAACTTTACAGAGAAATCAATATGAGTGACTATAAATTAGATGATAAAAATAGAGATTTTATTCCTTTTGATCCTTCTATTATTTCAGAAATAATGGATGCACTTGATTCATCTGAGAAACAGAAAATTATAGCGATTACAAAAGATTTATCAGCTGCAGATATAGCCGATATTATAAATTTATTACCAAGATCCGAAATTAAAAGCTTTATTGAATTTATTGAAAATGACTTTAATCCTGAAATTTTATCTGAACTTGAGGAACATATAAGAGAAGAGGTAATAAATTTTCTTGGTCCGACACATGTTGCTGAATTCTTACAAAAGCTTGAAACTGATGATGCTGTTCATGTTATTGAAGATTTAGATGAAAATGATAAAAATATTATTCTTAATAAAATTCCTGATATTGAAAGAAAAGATCTTGAGTTATCACTAAATTATCCCGAGGATAGCGCTGGCAGACTTATGTCAGTTGATTTTGTATCTTTAACCCCAAATATGAATGTTGGTGAAGCTATAGATAGTTTTAGAATTAGCGATGATTTACCAATTGAGTTTTATGAGATCTATTTAGTTAATGACTCTTCCAAACCAATTGCAGCTATATCTTTGTCAAACATTATAAGATCCTCCAGAGATAAAAGCTTAAAGGATTTGGAGTCTCATGAACTAATTATGATATCTGCTGATATGGATAGAGAATTGGTTGCGTATCAATTTGAACGATTTGATCTTGTTTCAGCACCAGTCATAGATGATAAAGGAAGTTTAATCGGCGTAATTACAGCCGATGATATCGTTGAAGTTTTTAAAGACGAAGCCGGTGAAGATATAAAGTTACTTGGTGGTGTAGGTGATGAGGATATTACCGATAGCGTGATTGAAACGTCAAGTAACCGTTTTTCATGGCTTTTTGTTAATTTAATCACAGCGGTAATCGCTTCTATAGTTATTAGTTTTTTTGACAGAACAATTGAAGAAATTGTTGCTTTAGCAATTTTAATGCCAATAGTTGCTTCGATGGGAGGCAATGCTGGAACCCAGACTTTAACAATTACAGTAAGGTCTCTATCTACAAGAGACTTGATACCTTTAAACTACAAAAGAATTATTAATAGAGAGATTCTTGTAAGTTTATTAAATGGACTTTTATTTGCTATAATTATTGGAGTTTTAAGCGCAATGTGGTTTTCAAATTTTGGTCTAGGACTGGTCTTAGCTATTGCAATGGTTATAAATATGGTAACTGCTGGTTTTGCAGGAATAATAATACCTTTAATCTTAAATAAACTTGGGATAGATCCTGCTTTAGCTTCAAGCGTTTTTGTAACAACCGTTACTGATGTTGTCGGTTTTATGGTATTTTTAGGACTTGCAGCTTTATATTTGGTGTAGAAATTGACTTTAAATATTAAAAAATTATGCGTTGGAGCTCAATCGCAAAACGATCTTTACTTAAGGCAGGAATATATAAGAAGAAAATATAAAAAAACAATTCATATAACAAGAATGTACCCAAAAAGATTTAAAGAAATAATTAATGGAGGGTCAATTTATTGGGTAATAAAAGGTAAACTATGTATAAGGCAAAGAATTTTAAATATTGAAAGGTTTATTGATATCGATAATATCAAGAGGTGTAAATTTGAACTAGATGACGATTTATTTTTAACTATTCCTTTTAAAGAAAGACCTTTTCAAGGCTGGCGTTATCTTGAAAAAAAAGACTCTCCTAAAGATATTAAGAAATTTAATGTAAATAATTTTGATGATGATAATAAAATTGTTTCTGAGCTTCACGATTTAGGACTTGTATAGATAATGATTTTTTTTCTTGGTATTATTTTTTTACTTTTAATTATTTTTTTTCTTGATTGGTTATCTTCAAAAAAAAGGAATGAACTTAATAAAAAAATAAATCTAATTATTATTTTTATATCATTAGGTATTGGTATTTTCCTCTTAGTAGGGGGGCTTTATTTATATTCACCTTTGTTTTTTTCTATTGCTGCTTGGTTTTTAAGAAAAAGAATTATTTTTGATATGCTTTTAAATATTTTCAGAAATAAGCAGAGAGTTAATCAAAATGAGTATAAACATAATTTATCATTAAAAGAGTCTTATGAGCTATTAGGTATTGACGAAAATGCATCATTAGAGGTTATAATCAAATCTCATAAAGAATTGATTAGAAAGCTACATCCTGATAAAGGTGGAAATTCATATTTAAGCGCAAGAGTTAACGAAGCAAGAGATATTATTTTGGCTGATAGAGAAAGAAGAGAACAAAATGGTTGATGATAATAAATTTGAAAATAATGACTCATTAATTAAAACTCAAACTAAAGATAAGTTAAAGAAACCATCGCTATATAAAGTTTTAATTTTAAACGATGATTATACCCCAATGGAATTCGTTGTGTATTTGCTCAAAAGTTTTTTTAATAAAAGTAATGAAGAAGCTACAAAAATAATGCTTCATGTCCATCAAAATGGAATAGGTGTTTGTGGTATTTTTTCATATGAAATTGCAGAAACAAAAGTTATACAGGTCCTTGATACATCAAGAAAAAATAATCATCCTTTACAATGTACTATGGAAAAAGTTTAAAATGACATCTTTCTCACAAACATTAGAAGAAACTCTTCAAAGATCTATTGATTATGCCTCTCAAAAAAAACATGAACATGTTACTATTGAACATCTTCTCCTTTCATTAACAGACGATAAAGATGCTCAAAAAGTTTTCATTGCTTGTGATCTTGACATAAATGTTCTTAAAAATGATTTAACTAAATATATTGATGAACAAGATTATTTAATTGTAGATAAAGATGACCTAATCCCTGAGCCAACTGCAGGATACAGAACAGTTATAACTCGAGCAGCCATTCATGTTCAGCAATCAGGTAATAAAGAAGTAAATGGTGGAAATGTCTTAGTTGCAATTTTTTCACAACAAGAAAGTCAATCTGTCTATTTATTGGAGAAACAAGAAATGACTAGATATGATGCTGTTCAGTATCTGGCTCATGGAATTAAAAAAAATCAAAGTTTTTCAAGTATTAGTTCAAGTGATAATTTTTCTAATTATGAAAATGAAGAGTCTGAATCAAATAAAGATAATGCTTTAGACTCATTTTGTGAAGATTTGAATATAAAAGCTAAAAAGCAATTAATTGATCCATTAATTGGAAGATCAAACGAGGTTAATAGATTAATACAAATCTTAAGTAGAAGAAGAAAAAACAATCCAATTCTTGTAGGTGATCCAGGAGTTGGAAAAACAGCTATAGTCGAAGGATTAGCTTTTAGGATTGTTGAAGGAGATGTTCCTGAAGTAATTTCTGAAACAAAGATTTTCTCTTTAGATATGGGTGCTATCTTAGCAGGAACTAGATATAGAGGTGATTTTGAAGAGAGAATAAAAGCTGTTTTAAAGGAAATTGAAGAACAAGAAGATGCGGTTTTATTTATTGATGAAATTCATACCGTAATTGGAGCAGGATCAACATCTGGGGGGTCTATGGATGCCTCAAATTTATTAAAACCCTCTTTGCAAGGACAACAATTAAGATGTATTGGATCAACAACCTATAAAGAATATAGGCAGTTTTTTGATAAAGATAGGGCATTGTCAAGAAGATTTCAAAAGATAGATGTGGATGAACCCAGTATTGCAGATACAATTAAAATCTTAATGGGTTTGAAAACCAGATTTGAGGATTTTCATGGTTTAAAATATTCAAATGAAGCTATAAAAACTGCTGTTGAGCTATCATCTAGATACATGAATGATAAAAAACTTCCCGATAAAGCTATAGATGTAATTGATGAAACAGGTGCTTCACAAAAACTTAAACCTTCTTCAAAAAGAAAAAAATTAATTGGTCAAAAAGATATTGAAGCTACGATATCTAAAATGGCAAAAATTCCTTCAAAACATGTAACGAGAGATGATAGTAAAAAATTAAAAGATTTAGATAAGTCTCTTAAAAGATTTATTTTTGGGCAAGATAAAGCTATCGACGAAATTGTTGCATCAATTAGATTATCAAGGGCTGGGCTAAGGGATCTTCAAAAGCCAATAGGTTCATATTTATTTGCTGGCCCAACTGGTGTTGGTAAGACAGAATTAGTTAGACAATTATCTTCGGTATTAAGTGTTGAATTATTGAGATTTGATATGTCAGAGTATATGGAACGCCATGCTGTTTCTAGATTAATAGGCGCTCCACCAGGTTATGTTGGATTTGATCAAGGTGGCTTGTTAACTGATGGCGTAGATCAAAATCCATATAGCATTGTATTACTTGATGAAATTGAAAAAGCTCATCCAGATATTTTTAATATTTTACTACAAATCATGGATCATGGGACCTTAACAGACCAAAATGGAAGAAAAGTAGATTTTCGTAATACAATAATTGTTTTAACTACAAATGCTGGTGCTACAGATTTGGCCAAACCTGCACTAGGCTTTAATAGGGATGAGAGAGAGGGTGAGGATAAAGAGGCAATAGATAGATTATTCAACCCAGAGTTTAGAAATAGATTAGACTCAATTATTTCATTTAATTCTTTACCTGATAAAGTTATTCAAAAAGTTGTAGAGAAGTTTATACTTGAGCTCGAATCGCAATTAGATAATAAGAATGTATTCATTAATATTTCTCCTGATGCAGCTAGTTGGCTTGGAAAAAAAGGCTATGATAAAAATATGGGAGCTAGACCGCTTTCAAGGTTAATACAGGAGAAGGTAAAAAAACCTATAGCAGAAGAAATCTTATATGGTGTTTTAGAAAAAGGTGGAACTGTAAATGTTTCTTTGAAAAAAGATAAATTAAATTTTTTATATAAGCCATTGAAAAAAAACAATAAAATAAAAAAAGAACTTCTTAAAAATTAAACTTTTAAAGCCATTTTTTTATCTTTTCAGCTTCTCTGTCTAAGTCTTTAAAATTCGCTATTTCAGAGGAATGAAATTTATAATTTAAACCTTCTTTCCTTGGTATTATATGGAAATGTAAATGAAATACTGTTTGTCCCGCTTCTTTACCGTTCAGCTGCATAATCATTACTCCTGTTGGTGCATAAGCTTTTTTTATAGCCTTAGCTATTTTTTGTTTTGCATCCATCAGGTGTATAAAGTATTCCTCCGGTAGGTCAAAAATATTCTCTGTACCATATTTTGGTATTACAAGTGTATGTCCAGGAGTTTGCGGCATAACATCCATGAATGATAAAATATAATCATTCTCTAATATTTTAACGCAATCAGCCTCGCCTTTGATAATCTTTGCAAAAATATTTTCATTATTATAAGTCATTTTATTATTTTTTTTTGTAAGGTAGATAATTTTCAAGTATTTTCTTGCTTTTTTCAACCTCTAAAACCTCATAATTAAGATAATTTTTTACAGCTTCATGAAAATTACTTTCCTTCATCCAGTGGGCAGAATATGTAATAACTGGTGAGTAACCTCTTGATATTTTATGAGTTCCTTGAGCACCAGCCTCTACAGTTTTTATTTTGTTTTTAATTGCATACTCTATTGCTTGATAGTAACACAATTCAAAATGAAGAAATTTATAATCAACTAATGAACCCCAATTTCTTCCATATATAGAGTTTTTTCCTAAAAAATTGAGTGCACCAGCTATATATTCATCATCCTTTTTTGCCATTATTAACAAAATATCATTTTTCATTGTATCACCAATAATATTGAAAAATTCTTTTTTTAAATAATCTTTCCCCCACTTTCTTGAAGTTGTATCGATATAAAATTGATAAAAATATTCCCAATGTTCATCATTTATTTTATCCCCTTTTAAGTGCTCAATTTCAATTTCACTATTAATAAATTTTGCTCTTTCTTTTTTTATATTTTTTCTTTTTCTTGATGAAAGGGTGTTTAAAAAATCAGAAAAAGAGTCGTAATTTTCATTTTTCCAATGGAATTGCTGGTCTTTCCTTATAAGCCATCCAAGTTTTTCTAATTTTTCAGACTCTTTTTTTGTGAGAAAAGTGATATGCGCTGATGAAACTTCGACTCTAGAACAAAATAAAATAATTTCCGATGAAATATAATCAATTATTTCGTTATAATCACAAGCTTCATCTATTAAAATTCTACTACCAGTTACTGGAGTATATGGAATTGAGATTTGAAGTTTTGGATAATATTGTCCTCCAGCACGATGATATGCATTTGCCCACTCATAATCAAAAACATATTCACCAGAAGAATTAGTTTTTAAATATGATGGAACAATTGCGACAATCTTTTTATCATTGTTCTCTATAATTAGATGTGCAGAATTCCAACCAGAACTATTATTTACAGATTGACTTAACTCAAGCGCTTTTAAAAATTGATAACTGTTAAAAGGATTAAAATTTTTATCCTTGGAGGCACAAATATTCCATCTATTTTCATCAATATTACTTAATGATGTTTCAACCCTAAGAGAAAATTTCTTCATTTAATTACGTTTCAATTTCAAATATAGCATCAATTTCAACAGCCATACCCAAAGGAAGAGAATTTGATCCTACAGCATATCTAGAATGCCATCCATTATCCTCAAATATATCAATCATTAACTCTGAAGCACCTTCAATTACTAGAGCTTGATCAGTAAAATTAGGTTCACAATTAACAAAACCACCGAGTTTTATACATCTTTGAATTTTATTTAAATTACCACAAGCCTTTTGTGCTTGGGCAAGTATCATCTTACCACACTCTTTGGCTGCATCTTTTCCTTCATCTAAAGTTAAATCTGACCCAACTTTGCCAGTAATTAAACCCTTTTCATTAAAAGGACCCTGTCCAGAAATAAATAAAAGATTACCTGAAATAACATAAGGTAAATAGCTTGCAACAGGATCAGCTGGCCTTGGTAGCTTAATTCCTAATTTTAATAATTTATTATTTATTTTTTCTGACATATTTACCTCTTTTAAATTGATCTACCTTTTTTAATTAAATTGACTCCGTATCTATCTCTAATAGCATCTATAGCAAATTCTATATTTTTCTCTTTATTGCTATTTGTATTAATTAAATCATATAAATCACATATTTCAGAATCTTTAAGATTACTTAGCCCTACACCCAACAAACGAAATTTATTTTTCTTTATTTCACGAAATAATAATAATTTAGAGGTTTGAAAAATAATTTCTGCAATTTGAGTTGGTTCCTCAATCGTTACTGATCTGGAGATTAATTTAAAATCTTTAGTTTTAATTTTCAAATTAATTGTACTTCCACCTAAACCTTTTTCTTTAGCTCTATCAGATACTTTCTCGCATAAACTCCAAAGTATTTTTTTTAAAAAAACTTCATCATTGGTATCTTTCTCAAAAGTAGTTTCATGACTAATACTTTTTACTTTTCTAAAAGGTTTTATTTCTCTGGTATCTTCAGCGTTGGATAACTTATGGATATGAGAACCAATTGATCCATATTTAACAATTAATTCGCTACAGTCCATTTCTCTGATTTGTCCAATAGTTCTTATTCCATCATTATTAAGCCTGTTTTTAAGTGTATTACCAACACCCCATATAACTTCTACTGGCTTATCTTTTAAAAAACTTTGTGCTTCTAATCTATTAATTATTGAAAAACCTCTTGGTTTATCGATATCAGAACATATTTTTGATAAAAATTTATTATATGAGAGACCTATAGAGACAGAAATCCCAACTTTTTTTTGAATTTTTTTTGATAATTCGGCCAATAATACTGCAGGAATTTTTTTATGAAGTCTGGATGTTCCAGATAAATCTAAAAATGCCTCATCGAGAGATAATGGCTCTACTAAAGGAGTTATTTCTTTCATAAGATTGTTTATTACTTTGGATGCTTTTTTATATTTTTGCATATTTGGTTTAATAATAATTGCATCAGGACATAACTTTAGTGCTTTATACATAGGCATAGCAGATTTTACACCTCTAGTTCTTGCGATATAACAAGCTGTAGCGACAACACCTCTTTTTCCGCCACCAATAATTATAGGAAAATTTTTATATTTTGGATTATCTCTTTTTTCTATTGCAGCATAAAAAGCATCACAATCAACATGTGCGATATTTAGGTTTTCAATTTCATTGTTACTTACAAGATTAGCTGAATAACATTTATTACAAAATTCTTTTTTTTCATTAAAAGTTTTAAAACATTCTCTACACACAGTGATTATTTTAGACTTTTTATTTTTTATTTTCATAGAATAAAATTTCTTGATTAATTAAATTCTCAACTTCCAACCAATTAGTTAATCTATGTTTAATATTAGATGGTGTCATCATTAATTTTTCAAGTCGTTCATCTTGCAAGAAATGAATGCATATTGCTTTTTTGTATTCTTTTTTTACTGACTCTAAATTTTGACCTAAATCATCAATAAAAAAAACCGGAGCTCTCATTTTTTCACAAATTTTTGAAACAACAGGTCCCTTTAATCCAGAGTTTGTAATGACTGGATAATTCATATTATTTCTCTTTAGAGCTTCAACTCTACTTTTTCTATCTTTATAGGGAATATTTGTTAGAACTATAATTTGAGATTTCTTGGATAAATTCTTTAAACAATTTTGAGCATTTATTACTGGCTCCAATTTTTTTGTCTCCTTCAGAAAGAACTCTGGAAGAAGTTTTGTCATCGTATCATCAGGCACAGGTTCATTATCTGAAATTTTTTTAATATTACCTGTTAATCTTGCCTTTGCTAAATCAAGGTACAATTTTTTTGATTTTAGAAATTTTTCAAAGCCCTTTAAAAATAAAAAGATAACTTCATCAGCATCACTGATAATTAAGGGTTGGTTAATGTTTAAATTTAAGGAATCAATCTGATTAGATGTTTCAATGGGTATAATATTATTCATAAATTAAGAGACAGAAAAACTAGAAAATTATTTAATTTTTCCTTCCTTAAATTCGACGTGCTTTCTAATGACAGGATCATATTTTTTTACAACCATTTTTTCTGTCATTGTACGAGAATTTTTTTTTGCAACATAATAGTAACCAGTTCCCGCTGTACTATTAAGTTTAATTTTTATAGTTGAAGCTTTTGCCATAATTATTACCTTTGTTGAGGGAAATTAAGTAAAATTGACAATTAGTCAAGTATTTTAATTTCAGTTATTAATCTTTGGTGTTTTCGATACCTCCAAAAAACAGGGTTACTTTTTATTTCATTACCTTTCTCAATTCTTATTTTTATTTCTTGTAAAATGAATTCTGTAATATCAAACATTGGCAGCTTCAATGCATCATTAACATTAACATACTCAAGTTTATCTAACTCTCCATTTCCCCTAACTTTTCCTGAAAAGCAAGAGGAGGGTGCAACGAAAAATTTAGTATCAAACCTCATATGTCGATTAACAGGGGTAATTGCTCGAGCAAGTACCCATATCTTTTTTAAATCATTACTTATTAATCTTAGATTAGTTTCTTCTTGTGTCTCTCTTATTGCTGTATGAATAAGAGCTTCACCAATAGGGGGCTTAGCTTTTAAAAGTTTTAAATAACTCAGTATATTTTTATTCAATTTATATTTTTTTTCTTGAGTAATATCATTCTTATCGAGTTTACCGCCTGGGAATACCCACATTCCTGGAGCAAATCTTGCATCGTCAGGTCTTTTCCCCATTAGTACAAATAAACCATTAGTTTTATTTTTTGTAATAATTAGGGTTGCAGCAGGTTTAGGTTTTAAAACTTTAGCCATTTAAGTTTATTTTTTCTTTTTTGGTTTATTCAGAAGGTCAATTGCAATATCCATATCAATATCGTCAATATTTTTCTCTTTAGGAATGCTTACATTTAGTTTTCCATGCTTTACATATGGACCATATTTTCCATCCATAAGTTTTATGGGCTTTTTATCCTTAGGATGATTTCCTAACTCCTTGATCACTTTGCTTCCTCTTCCACGACCAGGATTTGCTCTTTTTTCTTCAATTAAGTCAACTGCTCTATTAAGACCTATGGTAAATAATTCATCAACATTTTGAAGATTTGCATAAACCCCCTCATGTAGTAAATAAGGACCGTAGGGACCAATTGCCCCGGTTATTTCCTTGTTATCTTCAGGATGAAACCCAATAACTTTTGGTAAAGAAAGTAAGTCTATTGCTTTTTCCAAGTTCAAATCTGAAGGATCAATTGTTTTAGGAATAGAGGATCTTTTTGGTTTTTTATCTTTGTCTTCATTAAGACCGATTTGAACATAAGGTCCATATCTTCCTATTAAAAGATGAATATCCTCACCACTAGCAGGATCTTTACCTAGAATTTTTTCCTCAACATTTCTTTCAGATGAACCAAAGGATCTTGTATATTTGCAGTCTGGATATTGAGAGCATCCAACAAAGGCACCATTTCTACTTGTTTTTAAACTTAATTCACCTTCACTACACTTTGGGCATTGTCTATTAACCTCACCATTTTCATCTTTAAAAACATGGTTACCAATACTTTCGTTAAGTTTATCTAAAATTTCTCTTGTTCTTAATTCTAAGGCAGAATCAGCACAAACACTGAATTCATCCCAGAAATTATTCAAAAAATCTTTCCAATTAATTTCACCATTTGATACCTTATCAAGGTTCTTTTCTAAATCAGCTGTAAAGTTATAACTAACATATTGTGTGAAGAAATTTTCAAGAAAAGAAGACAATAATCTTCCTTTCGCTTCAGGTTTAAAATATCTATTTTCAATTATTACGTATTGGCGATCTTGAAGAACGGATATGATAGAGGCGTAGGTCGAAGGTCTACCTATACCTTTTTCTTCCAATGATTTTACTAATGTAGCCTCAGAGTACCTTGGAGGTGCTTTTGTGAAATGTTGATTAGTTTCAGTGTTAATTATTTTAAGGTGTTGACCTTTTTCTAGTTTTGGTAATTCCTGACTTTCTTGGGGTTTATCGTCTTTTCTACCTTCTTCATACAAAGTTCTGTATCCATCAAAAGTCGTTACTGTTCCAGATACTCTTAATTGAATATCTCTATCATTATTCACAATATTAATTGTGGTTCTTAAACCTCTCCAATTTTCCATTTGACTTGCAATAGTTCTTTTCCAAATTAATCCATAAAGATCTATTTCTTCTTTAGAGAACTCTGAACCAATTCTCTCCGGAGAAATACTTGCATCAGTTGGTCGAATTGCTTCATGAGCCTCTTGAGCATTAGTAATTTTACTTTTGTATTCATTAGATTTTGAAGGCAGGTATTTATCACCATAAATAGTATTTATTGATGATCTTATTTCTGTAATTCCTTCCTCACCGATTTGAACACCATCAGTTCTCATATAAGTAATTAAACCATTTTGGTATAATCTTTGAGCAACTTGCATTGTATTTTTTGCAGACATTCCTAATTTTCTTGATGCCTCCATTTGCATTGATGAAGTTATAAATGGAGGTGATGGCTTTCTAGAAACTTCTTTTTCATCAATTTCTTCAACTACAAAATTTGATGTGTTTAATACTTCTTTAATTTTTTCTGCCTCATCAGAATTTTTAATGTCAAATTGTTCAATTTTTTTATTATTGTAATGTGTTAAAGAAGCTTTAAAGGTTGGATTGTCCTCAAAGGTTAAAAAAGAATTAATCGACCAATACTCCTTTGGAATAAATGATTCTATTTCTATTTCTCTTTCACATAGTAACCTTAACGCAACTGATTGAACTCTACCCGCAGATCTTGCTCCTGGTAATTTTCTCCATAAAACAGGTGATAGGGTGAAGCCAACTAAGTAATCTAAAGCTCTTCTTGCTAGATATGCATTTATTAATTCTTTATCTAGCTCTCTAGGGTTTTCTATGGCTTCAATTACAGTTTTTTTTGTTATTGCATTAAAAGTTACTCGAGAAACATCTTTATCCTTCAGCCCACCTTTTTCATTAAGTGCTTGTAAAACATGCCATGCAATTGCCTCTCCTTCACGATCAGGGTCAGTGGCAAGAATTAAGGAGTTAGCACTCTTTAGTGCATCTTGAATAATTTTTGTTTGTTTTTTTCCCTTGGAATCCATTTCCCATGACATTTCAAAGTCATTATCTGGTTTTACAGAACCTTCAGAAGAAGGAAGATCTCTTATATGGCCAAATGATGCTATAACCTTATAACTTGAGCCAAGGTAACCTTCAATCGTCTTTGCTTTAGCTGGCGATTCAACAACAACAACATGCATTTATAAAACTCCCTAATTGAAAAAAAATCAATTTCAGTCATTCAATTAGTCAAAATTAACATCATAATTCAAGATTTTTTTTTATTTTTAGAATTATTTTATACTAATCTTTGGTTCATTTCCGTTGATAATTCTTTTTATATTTGATCTATGCCTATAAAACGCAATAGAGGTTAAAATTAAAAAAAGCAATGAAATTAATTTGTCATCTAAGATTAATAAAGAAATAAAAGGAATCAAAAAAATAGTTAAAAGTGAAGATATTGAGGACGTTTTTGAGATTAGCGCGGTAATTAACCATATTAATATAAATATTAACCCTAACTTTAAAGATACAGCGAAACTAATTCCTAAATATGTTGCTATACCTTTACCGCCATTAAATTTTAGCCATATCGGATAATTGTGCCCTATAAAGGATGATAAACCTGCCAATATTAGAGAGAAAGTTGAATTATAAAAAATTATTATTGGTATAATACCTTTTGATGCATCTAGTAATAATGTAAAAATTGCTAATCTTTTTGACCCAGACCTTAAAACATTTGTAGCACCAATATTTCCTGAGCCTTCCTTTGTGATATCAATTTTACTGAAATATTTTGTTAAAATATATCCACTGGGAATTGAACCAAAAAGATAACTTATTAAAATAATAAAAAAATTTAAAAATATAAGGTTTAAAATTGTCATTTTAATATATAAGTAATCTGAAAGGGAAAAACGTGCAACATCTTCTGTCAGTAGACGATATGAAAGAAAATTATATTTTTGATTTATGGTCAAAAGCTATTGATCAAAAAAATAATCATTCAAATGCTTTAAAAAATAAAATTTTAACTAATTTATTTTATGAACCATCTACTAGAACATCATCATCCTTTTATAGCGCAATGGTTAGACAAGGTGGATCGGTTATACCTATTAATAATGTTAAATTTTCAAGCGCCATTAAAGGTGAAAGTCTTGAAGATACAGTTATTACAATGGGGACAATGAGTGATTGTATAGTCTTAAGACACCCTGTAACAGGTTCTGTGGCTAAAGCTGCAGATGTAAGTAAGGTTCCAATAATAAACGCTGGTGACGGTGAGGGGGAACATCCTACTCAAACATTATTAGATGGATTTACAATCTTTTATAACAATAATGAAAAAATAGATAATTTAAGAATTACAATGATTGGTGATCTTAAGAATGGAAGAACAGTAAAGAGTCTTGTAAAATTATTATCTAGGTATTCAGGTAATCATTTTAACTTTGTTAGTCCAAAAGAATTATCATTTCCAAAAGAATCTTTACCAAAAAACTCATTTGAAACTAACAAAATAGATGAGGTTATAAATGAGACTGATGTTTTATATGTGACCAGAGTTCAAACTGAAAGAGGAAGTGATCATAAATATTCTTTATCACTAGAAAAATTAAATTTACTCCCTAAAAAATCAATCGTTATGCATCCGTTACCCAGAGTTTCTGAAATTCCAAGAGAATTTGATAGTGACTCAAGAGCAAAATATTTTGATCAGATGCGTTATGGTTTATGGTGTAGAATGGTTCTTCTCAGAGATATTATTTCTTAGTATTCAGATAATCTAAAAAACTTTGTAAAATTATTGAGGCGGCAATTTTATCTATTATTTGCTTCCTTTTTTTTCTTGATATATCTGCTTCTAATAGAGATCTCTCTGCCGATACTGTTGTAAGTCTCTCATCCCATAATAGAATTGGAATATTTACTTCTTTAGATAAATTATTTACAAAAGATCTGCTTGATTGTGATTTTGGGCCAATTGATCCATCCATATTTATTGGGTCACCAACAATAACAGAACATATATCTCTATCAATTCTAATTTTTTTTAAAACATTTAATATTTCAGAGAAATTTTTATTTTCTTCAACTTTAAAAGGTGAGGCAATTTTTTGATTTATATCAGAAATTGCCATACCTATTCTCTTTGTTCCTAAATCAATACCTAAAATAGGGCCTTTATATGGTATTATTTCTCGAAATTGTTTTGAATCATTAATCATCATGTTTATAAGTATCAATTGTTAGTGTTGCGATGCAAGTAAGACTTTGCTATTTGTGAATTTAATTTAGGAGAAATAATGTCAGTAGATAAAGATAATGTTATAAAAATAGCTAATCTATCAAAAATTTCTTTCAAAGATAATGAGATCGAAAAGTTTCAAGAAGATTTGAATCAAATTATTGATTGGGTAGATCAACTTTCTGAGGTTAATACTGAAACGGTTTCACCTACATTTTCATCCTTTGATAATGATAAAGGCATGAAAAAAAGAGAAGATATAATCAACGATGGTAATTATAGAGAAGATATAACAGTGAATGCGCCTAACTCTGAAGAAGGTTTTTTTCTTGTTCCTAAGGTTATAGATTAATGAAAAAATTAACTGAATTATGTCTTTACGATGCTAGAGAGGGTCTTTTAAATAAAGACTTTACCTCTAAGGAACTTGTACTAGATCATATTGAGGCAATGGAGTCTTCAAGATCTTTAAACGCTTTTATCACTGAAACTCCTGAAATTGCTATTAAATCAGCTGAGAATTCTGATTTAAGGTTTAATAAAGGGACAAATAGAGATTTAGAGGGAATTCCTATAGGTGTTAAAGATATGTTTTGTACTAAAGGTGTATTAACCTCTGCCTCAAGTAAAATGCTTTCAAATTTTATTCCGCCGTATGAGTCTACAGTTACTAATAATTTATGGAATGAAGGCGCGATATTATTAGGAAAACTAAATAATGATGAATTTGCGATGGGTTCTTCCAATGAAACAAGTTTTTATGGACCTGTAATAAATCCATGGAAAGGTAATAATAATGAACAAAATTTAGTACCAGGAGGCTCATCAGGAGGATCATCAGCATCTGTAGCTGCAAATATTAGTCTTGGAGCTCTCGGAACAGATACGGGAGGATCAATAAGGCAACCAGCTTCATTTACTGGTACTGTAGGATTAAAACCAACTTATGGTAGATGCTCTCGTTGGGGTATAATAGCATTTGCCTCTTCTTTAGATCAAGCAGGCCCTATAACAAGAAATGTTAGAGATAACGCTATTTTATTAAAAAATATGTGTAGTCATGACCCAAAAGATACAACTAGTTCCTCGAAAAAAATCCCAAATTTTGAAGAATCAATTGGAAATAGTGTTAAGGGACTGAAAGTTGGTATTCCTAATGAGTTTTTTCAAGAAGGCATGTCTGATGAGATCATAGACATTTGGAATAAAGGAAAAGAATGGTTAAAAAAATCAGGAGCAGAAATTATTGATATTTCTTTACCTAATACAAAATACGCTCTTCCTTGCTACTATATAATTGCCCCAGCTGAAGCATCATCAAATTTAGCTAGATATGATGGTGTAAGGTTTGGCCATTCTGTAAATTCATCTGATATAAATGAAATGTATAAAGCTACAAGATCTGAAGGCTTTGGAGATGAAGTTAAGAGAAGGATTATGATAGGAACCTATGTTTTATCTTCAGGATATTATGATGCTTATTATTTAAAAGCTCAAAAAGTAAGGTCTTTAATAACAGAAGATTATAATAAGGTCTTTAATAGTGTTGATGTTATATTAACGCCTTCTACACCAAGTTCAGCGTTTGGTTTGAATGAAAAATCGGATGATCCATTATCAATGTATTTAAATGATATTTTTACAGTCCCTGTTAATCTTGCTGGTCTCCCGGCTATATCTGTTCCCGCTGGTTTAGACTCAAATGGATTACCTCTGGGACTCCAGCTTATTGGAAAACCTTTTGAGGAAGAGACTATTTATTCATTTGCAAAAGTTATTGAGGATTCAGCAAATTTTAAAAATATTGAAAATCAATGGTGGGTTCAATGAATAACTTAGTTAAAGGAAACACTGGTGATTGGGAGATTGTTATTGGTATCGAAGTACATGCCCAAATAATTTCAAATTCAAAACTCTTTTCTGGATCTTCTACATCTTTTGGTGCAGATCATAATACACAGGTAAGCTTTGTCGATGCTGGAATGCCTGGAATGTTACCTGTTATTAATTCGGTATGTGTTGAGCAGGCTATAAAAACGGGATTAGGGTTAAATGCTAAAATTAATAACTTCTCTATTTTTGATAGAAAGAATTATTTTTATCCTGATTTACCTCAAGGATATCAAATTTCCCAATTTGAACAACCTATCGTTGGCAATGGAATGATAACAATTGATCTAGATAATGGTGAGTCAAAAAACATTGGAATTGAAAGACTTCATTTAGAGCAGGATGCAGGAAAATCACTTCATGATCAACATCCAAGCTATTCATTTGTAGATCTAAATAGATCAGGTGTTGCATTAATGGAGATAGTATCGATGCCAGACATGAGATCACCTGAGGAAGCACAAACTTATGTTAAAAAACTAAGAAATATTATGAAATATTTACAAACTTGTGATGGTAATATGGAAGAAGGCTCTTTAAGAGCTGATATAAATGTTTCAGTTAGAAAGCCGGGAGATGACCTTGGAACACGATGTGAAATAAAAAATGTAAACTCAATTAAGTTTATTGGGCAAGCTATTGATTATGAAGCAAAAAGACAAATAAATTTAATAGAGAAGGGTGACTTAATTGAACAACAAACTAGACTTTTTGATCCAAAAAAAGGTCAAACAAGGTCAATGAGAAGTAAAGAGGACTCTCATGATTATAGGTATTTTCCTGATCCTGACTTATTGCCGCTAACATTTACTGATGAATTTGTTGACGAGCTAAAAAAAACATTACCAGAGCTTCCAGATATTAGAAAAAAAAGATTTATTGAAGACTATGACTTGTCATCCTACGACTCAAATATTTTAGTCTCAGAGAAAGAAACTGCTGACTATTTTGAGGCAGCTGCTGAAAATAGTAATCCCAAACTAGTCTGTAATTGGGTAATAGGTGAATTATTCTCAGTTTTAAATAAAATCAATAAAACAATTGAAGATTGCCCTATTAAAGCCGAGGATCTAGGGGAATTAGTTAATTTAATTGATAATGAAACCATCACTGGTAGGATTGCGAAAGATGTATTTGAAATAATGCTTGATACAGGTGAGAATCCGGCATCTATTGTAGATGCAAATAATATGAAGCAAGTTAATGATTTAAGCGAAATTGAATCAGTTATAGATAAAATTATAGAAAATAACCCTGATCAGGTTAATGCATTGTCGGAAAAACCAAACCTAATTGGTTGGTTTGTTGGACAGGTAATGAAGGAAACACAAGGTAAAGCTAATCCTAAGACAGTAAATGAAATTTTAGGCAAAAAACTTTTAAAAAAAGGTTAAAAAATGAAGAAACAAAAAAAACCTATTGAATTATATTATTGGCCTACGCCAAATGGATGGAAAATCTCTATAATGTTAGAAGAGTGTAAAATTCCTTACGTTCTAAAACCTGTAAATATTGGAAAGGGCGATCAATTTAAGCCTAAGTTTTTAAAGATTTCACCAAATAATCGAATGCCAGCGATTATTGATCCTGATGGACCTGGTGGTAAACCGATTTCAGTATTTGAGTCAGGAGCTATTCTTCAATACCTTGGCCGAAAATCAGGAAAATTTTATCCAAAAAATGAAAGAGATAGGGTTAAAGTTGATGAATGGATTTATTGGCAAATGTGTGGTCTTGGACCCATGGCTGGCCAAGCTCATCATTTTAGACAATACGCTCCAAAAAAAATTAGCTATGCAGTTAAAAGGTATACTGATGAAGTAAATAGACTTTATGGTGTTATGAATAAGCAATTAAGAAAAAATGAGTATCTTGCCGGAAGATACTCAATTGCTGACATGGCGTGTTGGGGTTGGGTAAAACCATGGAAAAATCAAGGTCAAAAAATATCTGATTTTCCATATCTAGAAAAATGGTTAGAAAAAGTTGGCAATAGACCAGCTGTTAAGAGAGGCTTTGCTGTTGGTAAAGAATTAAGAAGGCAGTCTTTAGCAGACAATACTAAAGAAGCAAAAAAAGCAAAATCTATACTTTTTAATCAAAGAGCAAGGTAAATTAATGAATAAAAGATTAGATGATTTAATTGATTTATTGGATATTGAAAGAATTGAGGTAAATCTTTTTAGAGGTCGAAGTCCAACTGATAGATGGCAAAGAGTTTTTGGAGGTCAAGTTATTGGCCAAGCGTTAGTCGCAGCCAGTAGAACTGTTGAAAATAGAGTTTGTCATTCTCTTCATGCATATTTTCTTAGAGCAGGTGATCCTAAGGTCCCAATTCTCTATGAAGTTGATAGAGCAAGAGATGGAAGGTCGTTTACTTCAAGAAGGGTTGTTGCTGTTCAACATGGCAAGAAAATTTTTAATTTATCTGCTTCATTCCAAATAGAAGAAGAAGGTTTAAATCATCAAGACCCTATGCCTGATGTTTTAAATTATAATGATCTTCCATCCGAGCATGATTTAAGGAGAAAAATAATTAAAAATGTTCCGGAGGAATTTAAGGATTCTTTCAATAAAGAATGGCCAGTAGAGGTTAGGCCTATAGATCCAGTAGATTTAATGAATCCTCAACCAAAAATTCCTCAAAATTTAGTATGGTTTAGAGCAAAATCCTCATTACCAGAAAATGTCTCATTGCATCAATGTGTTCTTGCTTATATGTCAGATATGTCATTATTAGATACTTGCACAAATCCTCATGGTATTAACTTTATGAGTCCTAATCTTCAATCAGCAAGTTTAGATCATGCAATGTGGTTTCATAGACCCTTTAAAGCTGATGAGTGGCTTCTTTATAGTCAAGATAGTCCATCTGCTTCAGGAGCAAGAGGTTTTAATAGAGGAAGTATATTTGATACTTCTGGTAATTTAGTGGCTTCTGTTGCTCAAGAGGGGTTAATTAGAGTAATTAATAAGGAAACTACTTAATTTCTAATATATTTAATAATTCGGCTGCAGCATCTACAATATTAGTTCCTGTAGCAAAAATTGCTGATGCACCAGAATCTAAAAGCGCACTAAAATCATCTTTTGGTATTACTCCGCCTACCACTATATGAATATCTTCAAGGCCTCTTATATTTAGTTCATCTTTTAATTGAGGAACCAAAGTCAAATGACCGGCTGCTAAAGAGGAGGCTGCAACAATATCGGACTTTGTTTTTAGAACTAATTCAGCTACTTCAGATGGTGTTTGGAATAAGGAGCCAACTTCAATGTCAAAACCCATATCAACAAGGGCGCTTGCAACTACTTTTTGACCTCTATCATGACCATCTTGCCCTAACTTTGCTATAAATACCTTAGGCTTTCTATGTTCTTTTACCTCAAAGTCTTTGGCTCTTTTTCTTATGTAATCAATTTTTTCTGAGGAAAAGTTATTTGCATAAGTATTTTTTACTAGGGTTACATCAGCTTTATGCCTATCCCAAACCTCTTCCATTGCATCAGAAATTTCACCAACAGTTGCACCTACTCTTGCAGCATTAACAGCAAGTTCTAAAACATTCTTATTTTGTTTAATTCCAACCCTAATTTTTTCTAGTTTTTCTATGACTTCATTATTATTTCTTTCAGATTTTAATTTTTTTAATCTCTCTATTTGATTAGCAAGAACTTGAGAATTATCTACTTTTTTAATATCTATTTTTTCCTCTTCGTTATCCGATAAAGTAAACTTATTGACACCAACAACAGTTTTCTCACTTGAGTCAATTCTTGCTTGAACTTTAGTAGCTGACTCTTCAATTCTCATTTTTGGAATGTTTTTTTCAATTGCCTCAGTCATACCACCATATTTGTTAATTTCGTCAATATGTCCAAGAGCTTTTTCAGCAAGATCTGAGGTTAATTTTTCAATAAAAAATGAGCCACCCCAGGGATCTATAACATTACACGTGCCTGTTTCATTTTGAATAAATAATTGAGTGTTTCTAGCAATTCTAGCAGAAAAATCAGTCGGTAATGCAATAGCTTCATCGAAACTATTAGTATGCAAAGATTGAGTATGTCCATGAGTTGCAGCTAATGCCTCAATACATGTTCTTGTAATATTGTTAAGAGGGTCTTGAGCTGTTAAAGACCATCCAGATGTCTGACAATGAGTTCTTAAAGCAAGGGATCTTTGATCTTTAGGATTAAATTCTCTTACCAAATTAGCCCAAATTAAACGTCCAGCCCTCATTTTTGCTATTTCCATAAAATAATCCATACCAATTGCCCAAAAAAATGATAGGCGAGGAGCAAAGGCATCAATATCTAATCCAGCGTTTATTCCAGCTTTTATGTATTCAAGTCCGTCAGCAATTGTATATGCTAGCTCTAAATCAGCTGATGCACCGGCTTCTTGCATATGATAGCCCGATATTGATATTGAATTAAATTTTGGCATATTTTCAGCAGTATATCTAAAAATATCTGAAATTATTCTCATTGAGGGTTTTGGAGGGTATATATACGTATTTCTCACCATAAATTCTTTTAAAATATCATTTTGAATTGTTCCTTTTAATTGATCTGTTGAAACACCCTGTTCCTCGGCCGCAACGATATATAAGGCCATAATTGGAATTACTGCTCCATTCATAGTCATTGAAACAGACATTTTATCTAGAGGAATATCTTTAAAGAGAACCCTCATATCAAGAATTGAGTCTATTGCAACTCCTGCCATTCCAACATCACCTGAAACTCTTGGATTATCAGAGTCGTAACCTCTATGAGTAGCCAAATCAAAAGCAATAGATAAACCCATTTGTCCATTTTCAAGATTTTTTCTATAGAATGCATTTGACTCTTCAGCAGTAGAAAAACCTGCGTATTGTCTAATGGTCCATGGTTTATTTGTATACATTGTTGGATAAGGACCTCTAACGAATGGATCTATACCGGGTAATGAGTCTATATGATTAAGGTTTTCAATATCTTTTTTAGTATAAAATGATTTTAATTCTATTCCTTCGGGTGTATCATAAACATTATTTTTTCTATCTAACTTATTGTTATCTAATATATTTAAATCCAAATCTATATCTTTCAATGACTTAATATTTCTCATAGAGCTTTCCTAAATACTATTATTTTCAAATGGTTTTACACTTATTGGATTAGAGTCTGGATCTTTGTAAGAATTTTCTCCAACTTTAATTAATTTTTTTTCTAAAATTTTATTTTTATAATCATCACGAGAGTTTTTTAGGCTTTTTCTAAAATCTTTTGAATTAATAAGGTTTAATATTCCCCCATTACTCTCGTTTTCCATTATATTTTTCCATGCAGTTCTAGCAATATCGTTAGTAAGTTTTTCAATATAAAAAGAACCACCTGATGGATCTTGAACTCTTGATATTCTTGACTCCTCTTGAAGTATTATATGAGTATTTCTTGTTAACCTTTTAATAAAATCAGGTGCCTGACCAAGTTTATGAGTAATATTATTGCAAATTATTCTATTTGATCCTCCGATTGCAGATGCTAGAGCAGCAGTTGTTATTCTTAATTGATTTACCCAAGGGTCTTTCTCAAATAAAATATTATTGGAGGTTCTTGATGTTATATTCAGATTACATTTCAAGCCATAATGTTTAAAAATATTATTAAAAATTATTCTTGAAGCTCTAATTTTTGATATTGATTTAAAAAAATCAGTATCAGCTGATAGGGTTATGTTGATTAATAACTCATTCTCTTTTTTAGAATTTTTATAAATTTCTAGAAAACTTAGAGCTATTAATTCAATTTCTTCACAGGTATTTGCTCCAAGCTCATTCCACAAACTACCATCATAACAAATAATATTTATATTTTTAAATTCTTCATTAACTTCATCATGAATTATTTTTATTTCATTATGATTAATTTTATCGACATTTTTCTGATTTTTTAAAAATTCATCTAACCACAGGTTTGATGCAAAGGGATCAATTTCATAACCACCCATAATATTTTTATTATTATTTTCACTTAAGTATTTGATATAACTAAATAAATTTTCTTTAGAATAATTTATGTCTCTTATAAAAAAAGGGGCGATAGTTAAATCTACATTATTTAAAACTTTACTTAATGTATTAGTTTCAAAGTATGATAGCTCTACAGAGTTACTTCCTCTTTCGAGTTCTCCTAAAATTCTTCCATTAAGAATCTTAGTATCTTTGTGATGATCTACAGTTGAACATATGTACCAAGGCATATACTCATCTATTTCAGTTTTTAAGCCTCTTCTTAGAGAGAGACTATAATCATCTTCCTCATCGCTTGATGTATACAGAGGTTTGATTGATATATCCTTATCAATTTCTTTGTTTAAGTTATCTAAACTTTCACCTTTGAGAGCAGCAGAAGCAATTTCTTCCCACTCTAAAATATCTACCTTCTCAGAATTTAAATATTTCTCTATATTTTTAGCCATAAATTACCTATACGATATTTTATAATTATTTAATACAAATACGATATAAACATTTATATTAATATTGATAATAGTTAAGTAAAAATTAAATTTTTTTAGAAATATAAAGAATATGAAGAACATTTTTATAATCCCTGGACAATTAAATAAAATTTCCATTTTTTTGTCCCCATGGTTTGCATTTTTTTCATTTATCCTTCTATTATTTGGTCTTTGGCTATCTTTTTTTAATTCTCCAATAGACTATCAGCAAGGTAATGCTGTGAGAATTTTATATATTCATGCACCTTCAGCTTGGTTAAGCATGTTAATTTATTCTTTTTTAGCTATAAATAGCTTCTTTGGCTTGGTATATGGGCATGTTACAGCATTCTGCTTAGCAAGAGCATCAGCACCAATCGGATTAACTTTTACGTCAATATGTTTAGTTACTGGCTCTATTTGGGGAAAACCAATGTGGGGAACATGGTGGGTCTGGGATGCAAGATTAACATCTGTCTTAGTCCTTTTCTTTTTTTATATTGGATATATTGTTTTCTCAAAGTCATTTACAGATTTTATAAAAGGAGAAAAATTTTCTTCAATATTGTCTATAATTGGCATAGTGAATTTACCAATTATAAAATTCTCAGTAGACTATTGGAATACTCTTCATCAACCCGCTAGCATATCAAAACTTAGCTCTCCATCAATTCATATTGACATGTTAGTTCCTCTAATTGTTATGTTTTTGTCATTTTTGTTTCTTTTTTTGTATATTTTAATTTTAAGATTTCAAGCAGAATTAAATATAAGGAAGATTAATATTAATAACATGAAGTTTTACAAGGAAAGCTAATGAAGGACTACTCATTTTATATTTTGGCGGCCTATTGTTTTTGCTTCATAAGCCTAATATTTCTTATTTTTTTGTCAAAACTATTCCTTTTAGACTCAAAAAAAAGGCTTAAAGAAATTAATAAAAATGATTAAAAGAAGAAAAAAAGTTTATAGAATAATTTCTTTATTACTAATTGTATCCATTTCAATTTTTCTAATAACCTATGCATTAAGAGATAATGTTATCTTTTTTTATTCTCCATCTGAGGTGCTAGAAAAAGTTTCTAAGAATGAAATTGTTGAGGGATCTCTTATAAGATTGGGAGGTTTGGTTTTAGAAGATAGTTTTAGTAGAGATAGTAATAGACAGGTATTTTTTATAATTACTGACAATAATAAAGAAATTTTCGTTACTTATAAAGGTATACTTCCCGACCTTTTTGAAGAGGGTCAGGGTGTAATAGCTGAAGGGTTTTTGAGACTTAATAAAAATTCTTTAAAACATCTAAATGAATACTTTCCACAAAAAAATAAGGTTTATTTTGAAGCTCAAGCAGTTTTAGCGAAGCATGATGAAAACTATATGCCACCAGAGGTAGCGGAGTCTCTTGAGATGGGGTCGTACAGATATGACTAATTTTGCTAATTTTAGTATTTTATTTGTAGGAATTTTATCATCATTACAGTTTTTTATTCCATTGTTTGGAAAAAAAATTGATAAAAAAACTCTTAATTATTTAATTTCATCTATTTCAACTACTTGTTTTGTATTTTTAAGTATTTCTCTCATGATTTTAATATTGGCTTATGTAAAATCAGATTTTTCATTATTAAATGTTTGGTCAAATTCTCATACATCAAAACCATTAATTTATAAAATATCTGGCTCTTGGGGTAATCATGAAGGATCGATGCTCTTATGGTGCTGGGTCATGTCTTTATATGGTTTTTTTGTAACCTTAAATTTTCAGAGAATATCATCAGATTTTAAAACTAAAATATTAATGTTTCAGGGCATTTTATGTTTTGGTTTTATTGTTTTTTTAAAATTTAAATCAAACCCATTTGAAAAATTATTTCCAATTCCAGAGGAGGGTATTGGTTTAAACCCTCTATTACAAGATCCTGGATTAGCATTTCATCCACCTTTTTTATATCTTGGATATGTTGGCCTATCAATTGTTTGGTCTTTTGCATTAGCAGGGCTTTTTAATGAGAGTTTTGATAAAGATTGGGCAACAAAAACAAAACCATGGGTTATTGTATCTTGGATTTTTCTTTCAATAGGTATCACTTTAGGCTCTTATTGGGCATACTATGAGTTAGGTTGGGGCGGTTTTTGGTTTTGGGATCCTGTAGAAAATGCCTCTCTTATTCCATGGATAGTTGCAACAGCTTTAATGCACTCAATTATAGTGATGGAAAAAAGAGGTATATTAGTAAATTGGTGCATATTATTATCAATTTTGGGATTTGCATTATCTATGGTTGGAACATTTATTGTTAGATCAGGATTGCTAACTTCAGTTCACGCCTTTGCAAATGATCCTGATAGAGGACTATTTATTTTATCTCTAATTGCCATATATATAATCGGAAGTTTATTTGTTTTTGCAATTAAACCCATCAAAACTGATCAGTTGGTAAAATATAATCTTCTTAGTAAAGATTTTTTTCTGATTATTAATAATTTGCTATTAATTGTTTCAGCTTTGACTATCTTCATTGGAACAATATATCCAATGATACTTGAAATATTTTCTGGTGATAGAATATCAGTAGGACCTCCTTTTTACACAATTACAGTAATACCAATAATTTTTTTATTTTCAATTTTAGCATCAATAGCGATATTTCTTCCTTGGGGAAAACTTAAAACTAATTTTAAATATGCGAAAATTCTAATATTATTCTTATTATCATTATTTCTTACTTTGATTTTTTATATTTATTTCGATGTTCAAAATATTTTCTCAAATATAGGTGTTTTCGTATCATTTTGGATTCTTTTGAGCTCTGTTTATGGGCTTATTAATAGAAGAAAAAAAATAAGCCTTTCCTCTTTTTTTGGTCACTCAGGACTAGGAATTTTAATTCTTGGCTGCTCTATCTCCATATCGTCTCAAAAACAATATGAAGGTCCTATGTCACTAAATGAAAATTTAAAAATAGGAGATTATAAAGTTAGATTTTTAAGCGTTGAAGATGGAAATGGGCCAAACTATATAAATTCTACTGGGAACTTTTCTTTGGAAGGTGCTGGAAGAATTATAAAGTTAAGTGCAGAAAAAAGGTTTTACCCAGTAGAAAAATCAATGACAACTGAAGCTGGAATTTATTCAAAATATTTTTCGCATGTTTATATAATTTTGGGAGAAAAAATTAATTCGGATGAGTGGATGGTAAGGATTTGGTTTAAACCATTGGTTTCTCTTATTTGGATTGGTGCATTAATTGCTTCTTTAGGAGGATTATTATCTTTATTGGATAAAATTATATTCAAACCAAACTTTAGATACCTGGTTTTTTTATTTATTTTTTTATTTTCTTACCCAATAAATTCTTATTCAGATAATATTAGTATTTATGAAAGCGAGCTAATTGAAAGTCGAATAAAATCTATCAATCAAAATATAAGATGTTTGGTTTGTGAGTCTCAAACTATAGACGAGTCAAATTCACCTTTGGCAAAAGACCTTAGAGAAATTGTAAGAGAAAAAGTTTTAAATAATGAAACTGATGAGAATATCTATAATTATTTTAGAGAGAGGTATGGAGATTATATAATAATGAAACCACCCTTTAAAAATAATACATTACTTTTATGGATAGCTCCTTTTGTATTTATAATAATGGGTTTATTTATAATTTTTAAATATCAAAAAAAGCACACTGGCAACTGATATGAAAGAATTAAATGTATCAAATTTAGCTTGTTATAGAACTGGTAATAAAATTTTCAGTGACATATCTTTCAATTTAAAAGAGGGGGATGTATGTTTGCTTTCAGGTTCAAATGGATCCGGAAAAACAACTCTTCTAAGAGTTTTAGCTGGTCTGATACCAATTAGCTATGGTTCAATAGAATATAATAATATGAATTCACTCGACGATAATTTCTATATTCTTGGTCATAGATTGGGTATCAAGGAAGAAGTTACACCCTATGAGGATTTACTTTTTTGGTCTTCAATTTATGATTATAAAAATTTCGAAAATGTCCTTGAAAGAGTTGGTTTAAAAAATTATAAATCTCTAAAATGTAAATATTTGTCTCAGGGTCAGAAACAAAGACTGGCAATTTCTCGATTATTGGTTTCAAAAAAATCAATTTGGCTGCTTGATGAGCCATTATCATCCTTAGATAAAGAGGGTATTTCTCTTTTAAAAGAGTTAATTGATGAACATAATAAATTTGGAGGAATAACAGTAATATCGTCACATAATGATTTTTTAAAAAAATATGATTTTCATATAAATATGGATAAATAGAATGAAAAATTTAAAATTATTATTTTATAAAGAAATAAAGGGCTCTTTTAACCTTAAGGGAAGTTATATTTTATCATTAGCATTTTTTTCAATTTCTATAATTTTATTACCTATAGGAGTAGGGCCAAATAAAGGCTTTATATCATCTATAGCCCCTGGTTTAATATGGGTTTCAATTATATTAACATCTTTACTTTCTCTAAATAATATTTTTTACGAGGACTTTAACGATGGAACACTTGATTTATATAAAATAAGCCACTTATCTATTGTAGAGATATGTTTTATAAAGGCATTTGTTCATTGGATTTCTAATTTTTTACCCTTAATTATTGTTACACCAATTTTAAGCATATTCTTAGATTTTCCTCCCAACCTTCTTGTTTATCTAGTTTTTTCTCTTATTCTAGGAACTCCTTCTTTGAGTTTTATTGGTATTTTAGGTTCTTCTCTGACTTTATCTCTAAAGCAACATAACTTACTTATTCCTCTAATAATTTTTCCACTTTTTATACCAATATTAATTTTTGGATCAGGAGCAATTTCATCCCTAATGTATATTGGATTTGAGGATTTATTTTTGAGACAAGTATCAATACTGACGGGCCTTAGTGGTTTATCAATAGCTTTATGCCCATTTGCATGTAGTTATATACTGAATGTAAATTATGATTAATTGTTTTCGTCAGGAATAAATTTTAAGGCTAAACCATTTATACAATACCTCAAACCAGTTGGTTTTGGTCCATCTGTAAAAACATGACCTAAATGCTCACCTTCTTTTGATAGAATTTCTTCCCTTATCATTCCATGGGATGTATCTTTTTTAAGAATAATATTTTCCTCAATGACGTCATAAAAACTTGGCCATCCACTTCCTGACTCAAATTTTGTTTCGGATCTAAAAACAGGTAAACCCTTATCAGCAGTCACATATGTCCCAGGTCTTTTTTCATAAAGTAGATCACTAGTTCCGGGCATTTCTGTTCCAGAATTATAAAGTATGTTCTTTTGTTCATCAGTTAAATCTTTACTCATTTTTAAATCATTCCTTAATTTTCGTAATTATACACTAATTACTTTACACAGTGATGTAAAATTGGCATTTTGTCGATATTATTTGGAGAGGTGGCCGAGTGGTCGAAGGCGCTCCCCTGCTAAGGGAGTATACGAGCAATCGTATCGTGGGTTCGAATCCCACTCTCTCCGCCATTTTTTTATATTAATTTTCCTAATTACGTTTTATGATTATTCATGGCAATTAATGAGAAACACAAACGGTATTATGATTGGTTAGCGCAAGTTCAGGAAGAAATTATTGACCCTCAATTACCAATTATTGATCCACACCATCATTTGTGGAATGGTGATAATCAATTAGCAGGTTCATTTCCATATTTGATAGAAAATCTCAATGAAGATACTTTTTCAGGTCACAATATTGTGGGAACTATTTTTATGGAATGTGCACAAGGTTATTATTCAAATGGTGAAGAAAAATATAAGCCAGTAGGTGAAACAGAATTTGTTGTTAATTTAATTAAAGCTTCAAAAAAATTACTAAAAACAACTAATATAATTGGTATTATAGGCTATGCTGACCTAATGCTAGGTGGTGAGGTTAAGGATGTTTTAGATAAACATCTTTTAAAAGGAGATGGCTTATTTAAGGGTATTAGACATGCTGCAGGATGGGATAAAAATACAGAAATTCATAACTCGCACAGTAATCCAATAGAAAATATTTATTACAACAAGAGTTTTAGAGAAGGAGCTGAAGAGTTAATAAAGTTAAATTTAACCTTTGATGCATGGCATTATCATCATCAAATTAAGGATTTAAGTGATTTTGCAATAAACTATCCAGAATTAACTATTATTCATGATCATTTTGGAGGGCCACTTGGCGTAGGTCCTTATGAAGGAAAGAAAAAAGAAATTTTTCTAAAATGGAAAGATGATATTTCCTTGTTATCGGAGTCAAAAAATGTCTTTGCTAAGCTTGGAGGATTGGCTATGCCTGTAAATGGTTGGAATTTTCATAAACAAGATAAACCAGCTTCATCTGATCAAATAATAGATTTGCATCAAGAATATTACCTTCATACAATTAATTGTTTTGGTGTTGATCGATGTATGTTCGAAAGTAATTTTCCTGTAGATAGGAGATCTGTATCTTATCATGTCTTATGGAATGCTTTTAAAAAAATGATTTTAGATTATTCTGATGAAGACAAAAATAAGTTATTTTTTAAAAATGCAAAAGATGTTTATGGGGTATGAGAAAATCTATCTTCTACCTTCAATATAATCATTTAAAACTTCATGATACCTTCTTACTCTTCTCTCCTGATTTGTTAAAATCGCATCATCAAAACCTTTTGATTTAACTCCTTTTTGTTGTCCAATCGCCATACTTATATCTTGGTCTGTAACATAACCCATAGATCCTTCCGGATAAATAACCCATTCATGTTCTGCTGGTTTCAAAGGTCTTGGTCCTAAGGGTGTTTCTGTCATTTTCTCACCAGCCGTAACCTCAGTAGTATCAGATCCCATAAATGTAGCAGATCCAGATAAACTTTCCATTTCGGGAACTAGCCACCAGTGCTCAAATAAACATTTTTCTGGATCAGTTGGATGGGGCTGAGGTCTTTGAAACTGAATTCCATCAGGGGTCATTGTTATATCATAATTTGGAAAGCAATTATAAAAATAATAGTCCGTAAGTTGTTCGTCTGTTAAAAATTCATAATGCCAAAACCCTCTATCTTTAGCTAACTTTCTTTTCTGTTTTTGTATTGCTATCCTAGTTTCCTGAGCCTTACCTTTGAAATCTTCAGGATTTAAGTCCCATGCAATTAGCGCTGCATCGAGAGGAAATTGAACTTCGTTTGGGGATTGATCACCTAGTGCAGGTTTATGTCCAGGCATAAGCATTCTATTGTGGCCGTTGTCATACATATCAAATTGAGAAAATTTATAATCATTTTCGATATGCACTGATAGTTCAGGATGTAGAGTGGGTAAGTGATAAGACTCATTAAAATTATCATGAATAATTTTCCAATTACAATCAACTTCGCAAGTCATATTCAAAACTCTAATATATTTTTCTGGCTGATACGGTTTCATATGATCAAGAATTGGGTACAGAGCTTCTTCAAATTTTTGGCAATTATCATCTAAATTTATCCATACAAATCCAAGACCAACTTCACATTTGACTTCTTTTAATTTTACTTTTCCACAAGGATTACCATCATCAAAATCCTCAGCATCTTGAAGATCTGTTAAAATTCCCTGAGTATTATAAGTCCAGCCATGGTATGTACATTTAAAACTCTCTAAGAAACCTTTTTCGACATGAACTAATATATTCCCTCTGTGAGGGCAAACATTATAAAAAGCTTTAATGGTCATATCTTTTTGTCTAACAACAAGAATTTCTTCGATACCAATTTTATAAACAAAAAAATCATCTGGCTCGGGTATCTCTGAGGCTATTCCAGCAATTTGCCAAACCTTTGTCCAAACATGATCCCATTCTTTTTTCATAAAATCTTTTGAATAATATCTGTCACCAGTAATTTTATCACCTCTGATAACTGGATCTGGATGTTTTGCCCTTGGTGTTGGCTTGAAAGTAGATTTATCCAAAATTTCCTCCCATTTAAATGAAGTTATATTTTATACTAAAAACAGTTTATTTAAATATTTTAATTTTAAAACAATTCAAATATAGTAAATATTTATTTTATTGTAGATTTAATGAGTAAAATACTCTAAATTTTTGTTTTAAGTATATGATTTTAAAGGAAAAAAATGTTTAAAGGATCTATAGTTGCCATTGTTACTCCTTTTAAGAATGGTAAAATTGATGAAACTTCATTAAGGAATTTAGTTAATTGGCACATTGATGAGGGTACTCATGGAATTGTTCCAGTTGGCACAACTGGTGAAAGCCCAACTTTAGATCATAATGAACATAGAGAAGTTGTTGAGATTGTTATTGATCAGGTAAATAATAGAGTGCCTGTTATAGCTGGTGCTGGATCTAATTCTACTTCTGAGGCAATAAGTCTTCTTATGCATGCTGAGTCAGTTGGAGCTGATGCAGCCTTAATAGTAACTCCTTATTACAACAAACCCACTCAAGAAGGGCTTTATGAACATTTTAAAGCCATTAATAAAGCTTCAATGGGGATTCCGATAATGATATATAATATTCCTCCAAGATCTATAGTTGATATGTCTGTTGAGGTAATGGGTAAGTTATCAAATTTAGAGAATATAATTGGCGTAAAAGATGCAACCAGTGATCTATCGAGAGTTGAAGAGCAAAAAAACCAGTGTAAAGACGGTTTTCTTCAATTTTCTGGAGAGGATATTACTGCATTTGAATTTATGAAAAATGGAGGTAATGGTTGTATTTCAGTCACAGCTAATGTTCTTCCAAAACTTTGTTCTGATTTTCAAAATCTATGTCTTGAAGGAAATTATGATGAGGCTCTAAAAATTCATAAAAAACTTGAACCCATGCATAATGCATTATTCATTGAGACTAGTCCTTCACCAGTTAAATATGTTTTATCAAAAATGGGTCGTATTGAAGATGAATTAAGACTCCCTTTGGTTAGTATAAGACAGGAAACAAAAGAAATATTAGATAAAGTTATTTTTGATTTGGATTTAATCTAATGTCATCGAAATCCGGTGGATCTAAGAAAAATATCAAAGGAGAAAAGGTAATTGCTGATAACAGGAAAGCTAATTATTTGTTTTCAATAGAAGAGATTTTTGAAGCTGGCATAGTCTTGCTAGGATCAGAAGTAAAAAGTCTCAGGTTAAATAAAGCAAATATAGCAGAGTCTTATGCTTCTGAAGAAGAGGGTGAGATTTTTCTAATTAACTCCAATATTCCTGCATATAAAAATGCTATTTTCACGAACCACAAACCAAAAAGAAAAAGAAAATTATTACTTAATTCTAGAGAAATTAATAAATTAAAAAATGCCTCTCAAAAAAAAGGAATGACAATAATTCCTCTAAAATTATTTTTTAATGTGAAAGGAATTGCCAAAATATCTATTGGTTTAGGAAAAGGAAAAAAATTACATGACAAGAGACAGGATCAGAAAAGAAAAGATTGGGATAAACAAAAATCAAGACTTTTAAAGAATAATAACTAATTTAATAAAATTTTCTTTGTTTCTATAAAAATTTCATCAAACATTTTTTGAGATAATCTTTTTGTATTAATATTATATCTTGAACAGTGGTAGCTATCTAGAAGCTTTATTTTTTCTGTTAAATTATATTTATTTGAATGACCAAATTTAAAATCTTTTTGTTTTAAATTAAATGTTGCAATTATACTTTTGTGAGAGATCAATCCAAGCGCCACTATAACTCTTAGGTTTTTATGATAAGAGATTGTTGATTTCAAAAAATTTTCACAATTCTTAATTTCATCAGATTTAGGAAGATTTTTTGGTGGAACGCATCTAACAGCATTAGTAATACTGCAATTCTTAAGCGTTAGGTTATCGTTTCCATCTTCTTTGTAATGACCCTTTAAAAGTCCATGTTTTTTTAATGTATGAAAAAGAGTTAATCCCGCGTAATCTCCCGTAAATGGTCTTCCGGTTTTATTCGCTCCATTAAGACCAGGTGCTAGGCCAACGATTAAGATTTCTGAATTTTTATTAATAATTGAAGGAACTGCTCCGTTAAACCAGTTAGGATATTGTTTAATATTGATATCTCGAAATTTCTTTAATCTTTTACACTTCGAGCAATTTTTATCTGGTTCAATCAATATGTATTCCTTTTTAAATTGTTTTAAAATTCTTTATTAGTTATATTAATCAATATTATAATCTAATGCTTGCATTTATTTAAATCTAGGCATATTTACTAGATTGATTTTATTTAGAGGATACAAAAATGGCTCGTGTAACTGTTGAAGATTGTGTTGATAAAATTACTAGTAGGTTTGATCTTGTTCTTTTTGCTGCCCACAGGGCACGTGAAATGTCAGAGGGATCAGAAATACTTGTAGATAGAGATAATGATAAAAATCCTATTGTAGCATTAAGAGAAATTGCTGATGAAAAGCTTGTTCCCTCTGACCTTGAAGAGTCAAAAATTTCAAGTTTACAAACTCAAATAGATGTCGATGAGGCTGATGAGGACTATATTCCTTTAGTCCAAGATAATACAAAAGCTTCTCCATCTTTAGCACCTCAAGATCAAATTGATGAATCAGAGGAAGCTAAAGTAGAGCCTATTGAAGAAAGAATGAGTGAAGAGGATCTATTAAAAGCCATGCAAGATAATATGGTTGATAAAAAAAATAATAGAAGATCCTATTAATGAATGGATAATTTATGAGTCAATCGCAATTAGTTGACCGTATTTTAGTTAATAAGCCTGAAGCCGATAAGGCAATTTTAAATAAAGCATATATTTTTGGTACAAAAATGCATGGAAGGCAGTTAAGAGCCTCAGGAGATCCATATTTTTCGCATCCAATAGAGGTAGCTGGAATTCTTTCAGATTTAAAACTTGATACTACCTCAGTGGTGTGTGCTTTGCTTCACGATACAATCGAAGATACTAATGCCACTATTCAAGATATTGAAGAAAATTTTGGAAGAGAGGTTGCCAAATTAGTTGATGGAGTAACAAAGCTAACATTACTGGAAGGAAAGCCTGATAGTACAAAACAAGCAGAAAATTTTAGAAAATTACTACTTGCTAGTGCCAGTGATATAAGGATTTTGTTAATAAAATTAGCAGATCGTCTTCACAATATGAGGACTCTTCATTTTATAAAGGATCAAAAGAAAAGAAAGAGAATTTCAAGGGAAACTCTTGAGATTTACGCCCCTTTGGCCGGAAGAATTGGAATGCAAGAACTTAAGGAGGAATTAGAAGATTTATCATTTACATTTTTTGAACCAAAAATTAGAGATATTTTGAAAGAAAGATTAAGAATATCAAAAAAGAAAAAAAGTAAAATAGTTCAATTTACAAAAAAAGAATTAGAGAAAACGCTAAAGAAAAATAAAATTAAGTGTTCTGTTTTTGGAAGGGAAAAAAAACCCTATTCAATATGGAAAAAACTTGAAATTCAGCATAAATCTCTTGAACAGTTATCTGATATTTTTGGTTTTAGGGTTTGTGTAGAAACAATTCAAGAATGTTATGAGGTATTGGGAATTTTACATTGCGAATGGCAAGCAATTCCGGGTAAATTTAAAGATTACATTTCAACACCTAAAAAAAATGGCTATCAATCTATTCATACAACCTTAATAGGACCGCAAAACCAGAGAGTAGAAGTTCAAATAAGAACTGAAAAAATGAATGATCTTGCTGAAAGAGGTCTAGCTGCTCATTGGATTTATAAGGATAATGACGATATTGAACGAGATTATTTATCCTCGATTGAGTGGATAAATGATCTTGTTGATATTCTCAACCGTGACGGAGCTACAGAAGAATTTTTGGAAAATACAAAATTAGAACTTTTTCTTGATCAAATTTATGCATTTACACCAAAAGGAACTTTAGTGCCGCTTCCAAGAAATGCAACAGCTTTGGATTTTGCTTATGCTGTTCACACGGATCTTGGTAATTTTTGTAGTAGAGTAAAAATAAATGGCATCGATAAACCAAGAAGAACTGTTTTACAAAATGGTGATGAAGTTGAAATATTAAAATCAAAATCACCCGTTGCTTTAGAATCCCTTCAAGAATTTGTTAAAACAGGTAAAGCTAAATCAGCAATTATTAGATCGATTAAAGAAAAAAAATCTCACAACCAAAGACTTTTAGGAAAAGCAATAATTAAAAGTGTTTTTTCTTCTCATAGAAAAAAACCTACAAGAGATATTCTTGAGCGCTCTTTTGGTGCCCTACAAGTTAATTCATTAAAATCATTATATGAACTTGTAGGTAGAGGTGACTCATCAGGTTCACAGGTTTATGATCTTGTTTTTCCAAATAACAAAAGAAAGAAAATAAAAAAAAATTATTATATTGAAAAAAATATTTCAATTCCTGTTCAGGGACTTCATTCTGATATGCCGGCCCAATTTGCTGAAAATAGTTTTTTAGTTCCAGGTGATAAAATTGTTGGAATAGTTCTTCCTGAAAAGGGAATAATAATTTTTTCAGTGGATAGTCTTGAATTAGTTAATTATGAGAAATCACCAGAGTCCTGGATTAAGCTTGAATGGAAAAAAGATATTGATTTTACTTTTACATCTAGAATAAGAATAACCATTATTAATGAGGTAGGGGTTTTAAATTCTATTACATCAACTATAGCTGATTATGGAGGAAATATTACTAATTTAATTTTGAATGAAAAGGATAGTGATTTTTATAATTTAATTATTGATATTAATGTTAATGATAATAAGCACATCAGTGATATTGTTAAAAGTTTAGATGGTTTACCTGTCGTTGAGGCTGTAAATAGGTTCATAGGTTAATTGTAATGAAAAAAGAAGATGTTATAAAAGAATTTAAAGACGCTGGAGCCCTTCTTGAGGGTCACTTTATTTTATCTTCTGGCTTGCACTCCTCGAAATATTTACAATGTGCATTGGCCCTTTCAGAGCCTTCAAGGGCTCAAAGATTATCAAGCTCCCTTGGTAAAAAAATTCTAGATAATATTAAAATTAAAATTGATTTAGTTGTTTCACCTGCCATGGGTGGTTTAATTATAGGGCATGAAATTGCAAGATATCTAAATGTTCCATCAATTTTCTTAGAGCGTGTAAATGGTAAATTTGAGTTAAGAAGAGGTTTTAGTATAAAACCAAATTCAAATTGTCTTCTAGTTGAGGATATTGTAACAACTGGTCTATCATCAAATGAGAGCATTGAAGTTATAAAAAGTTTTGGAGGGAATATTGTTGGAGAAGCATGTTTAATTGATAGATCCTCAGGAAAAGCTAATTTAGATACTGAATTAATTTCTTTAACATCAATTGATATACCCACATTCAATAAAGATAATATTCCTGAAAATTTAAAAAATATTCCAGCAATTAAACCTGGAAGTAGAAATATTTCTTAATGTTTAAAAGAAAAAACTCCTTAAATATTTATTCAAAAATAAGAATATATTTTTGGCCTGAAAAAGGTTTTCTAAGGAATTTTTCATACTTCTGGAAAAGATTAATCCGAATACCGGATACTTCATATTCTATTTCAATGGGATTTTCTGTAGGTTTTTTTATAGCATTCACTCCATTTTTTGGTCTACATTTTATAATATCTGCATTAATTTCTTGGTTGTTAAAAGTGAATATTTTTTCAAGTATTGTAGGGAATTTCTTTGCTAGCTTTATATCTTTTCCAATGATGGCTATAGGAATGCTGACAATTTCAAATGAAACTAATTCCGAAGGATGGTTTGATTATTTGATTTACTTTGCTAAAACAACATTTCCAATATTTTCAGGAATTTTAGTTGTTGGTTTAATATTATCATTAATTTGTTATTTCTTGATAAATTATATTATTGAAATTTTTAAAAAGAATAAGTTAAAGAAAGGTAAGTAGTTGAAAAATAATATAAAAAATAATATTAGGCTTGGGGTCAATATAGATCATGTAGCTACTTTAAGAAATGCAAGAAAAGAAAATTTTCCTAGCCCACTCAATGCCGCTAGTTTAGCCCTAGAATCAGGAGCAGATAGTATCACCGCTCATCTAAGAGAAGATAGAAGGCATATAAATGATTCAGATATAAAAGAGATTGCCTATAATTTTCCTGGAAAACTGAATTTGGAAATGGCTGCAACTGATGAGATGTTGGAAATTGCTGAAAAAATAAAACCTTTTTCATGTTGTATTGTCCCAGAAAAAAGGGAGGAGATTACCACTGAAGGTGGCTTGGATGTAATAGGCAACCACAATAAATTAAAACCAATTATCGATAGATTAAGAGAAATTGGAGTGAGGACTACTCTTTTTATTGATCCTGAGGATATCAATTTAGATGTATGTTATGATCTTAAAATAGACTGTGCTGAAATTCACTGTGGAACTTTATGCAGACTATACGAAGAGGAAGATAAAAAAGACTTTGATATTGAATTTAATAAAATTAAAAACTTTTCAAAAAAACTTTTTTCTAATGGAATTGAAGCCCATGCTGGGCATGGTTTGAATTATGAAACAACTAAACTCATAAGTTCAATAAATGAAATAGAGGAGTTAAATATTGGCTTCTTTATTATTGCGGAATCAATTTTTAATGGTCTAGATAAAACTATATTAACTATTAAAGAGTCTATGAATATTGGCAGATCTCTCGAGGAATAATAATGATTATTGGTCATGGAATTGATTTAATTGATATTAGAAGAATTGATAGAACAATTGATAGGTTTGGTGAAAGATTTATAAAAAGAATTTTTACCAAAAATGAAATAATTAGATCAGATAAAAAACAAAAAAGAATAGAGTCTTATGCAAAAAGATTTGCTGCAAAAGAGGCGTGTTCAAAAGCTCTAGGTACTGGATTTCGTTTAGGCGTTTATTGGAAAAATATTGAAGTCGTAAATGAAAAGAGTGGAAAACCCTCATTAAATTTAACTGGTGGTGCTTATGAAAGACTTAAAAAACTTACTCCAATAGATAGTACGCACAATATTTCTTTATCAATTACCGATGATTTTCCATGGGCTCAGGCAAATGTCATTATTGAGGTTATTAAAAAATGAATAAGAAAATGAATGTAAAAAAAAATGAGAATTTCTTTTTATCACTTTTCTGGATTATTTTAATTGCATTAATTTTCAGGGCATTTTTGTTCCAAAGCTACAATATTCCGTCTGGATCAATGCTTAGAAATCTTTTGGTTGGCGATTATATTTTTGTATCTAAATATGCTTATGGTTATTCAAAACACTCTTTACCTTTTAGTATTCCAATAATACCAAAAAGAATTTTTTCATCTGAGCCATTAAGAGGGGATGTGGTTGTCTTTAAATTACCTAGCGATGGAAGAACTGATTATATTAAAAGAGTGATAGGAATGCCGGGTGATAAAGTTCAAATTTTAAAAGGTGAGGTTTATATAAATGATAAGAAACTATCTTATAAAGAGGTTGGAACCTATAATGATAATAATTTAATAAACAGAAAAAGAAAATCTTTAGGTTGTAGAAATGAACAACTAACAGTCATAGAAGAAACTTTACCGAGTGGAAAAAAGTATAATATTTTAGACTCTAGACAACCATCATATGCTGATAATACCGGTATTTATAATGTTCCAAAAGATCATTTTTTTGTAATGGGTGATAATAGGGATAATTCTCAAGATAGCAGATACATAAAATCTGTTGGATTTATTCCTTTTGACAATCTTGTCGGAAGAGCTGAATTAATTTTTTTCTCATGGAATTGGAGAAAAATTGGTCAAACAAATTGCAAAACATCTTTAGAGTGGGAGAGAATTCTTAAAAGAATAAAATGAATAATTTACCCAATAAAGCTAATTTAAAAATGTTCGAGGAAATTATTAAGTATAATTTTAATGATAAAAGTTTGCTTACAAAAAGCCTTACTCACACAAGTGCTTCAACAGAAAAAGTTTCCTCAATGGAAAGATTAGAATTTTTAGGTGATAGAATTTTAGGTTTAGTTATTTCAGAAGAGTTATTCCTTAAATATCCAGGTTTAAAAGAGGGTGAATTATCCAAAAAATATAGTTTCTTAGTACAAAGAAGTACATGTGCAAAAATTGCTGAAAATATAAGTTTAAATAAATTTATTATTTTAGGAAAATCAGAACTAAAAAATTCCCAGATTAAATCATCAATTTTATCAAATATAATGGAAGCATTAATAGGTTCAATTTTTTTAGACTCTGACTACAGTAATACTAGAAAAGTAGTTTTAAACTTATGGAAAGAAATGCTTTCTTTTGAAAAAGCTAATAATTTATTTAACTCTAAAAGTGATCTTCAAGAAAAAATTTTATCTATGAATAAAAAATTACCTGAGTATAAACTTATATCTATACAAGGAGAGGATCATGATCCAAGGTTTACGATATCTGTCTCTGTTGATGGATTTAATTCAGTTTTGGCGATAGGAAAATCAAAACAAGAGGCTGAGAAAAATGCTGCTGAGAAAATGTTAAAGATTATAGAAAATGAATAAAAAGAATATTACTATAGGAATTATCGGACCAACTAATTCAGGTAAATCTACTTTATTGAATAACATTATTGGCGAAAAGCTAGCAATTGTAACTCATAAATCTCAAACAACCAGATCAGCTTTTAAAGGAATTAAAATAATTGATAACACTCAAATGATTTTTATAGATACCCCGGGTATTTTTGATGCAAAAACAAAATTTGAAAAAGCTATGCTTGAGAATGCTTATATTATTTTGAATGACGTGGATTTAATTTATTTATTAATTGATTGTAAAAAATCCATTAATGATCTTGATGTTAATTTTTTGAAAAGCATTAAAATTTTAGAAGAAAAAATATTTTTAATACTTAATAAAATTGACTTAATTGATAGAGAATTACTTTTGCTAAAGGTTAAAGATTTTAACGATCGTTATAACTTTAAAGAAACATTTCTGATTTCAGCTAAAAGCGGTGATGGCGTAAAAGATCTTTTAGAAAAATCAACTGAATTATCTAATAGTGATTATTGGCTTTATCCAGAGGATCAAACAGCCGACACACCAATGGCTAGAATTGCTTCAGAAATAACAAGAGAGAAAATTTTTTTATTTCTACATGAAGAAATTCCGTATTTATCAACTGTAGAGACCGAAGATTGGATAAAAAACAAAAGTAGATCAATTACCATTAATCAAACAATTTATGTTGGTAAAAAAAATCATGTTGGTATTGTTCTTGGCAAAGCTGGTAAAATGATCAAATCTATCGGAATGGCATCAAGAATTGATATTGAAAAGATTCTTAATCAAAAAGTTAATTTAAAGATTAATGTTAAATATAAGAAAGACTGGTCAAATAAAAAGGAACATTATGAAGATATTGGTTTAAATTTTAATTAATGAGATTTTAAAATGAATTTAAATGACGAAGGATTAATTATTAGTTTAAGAAAGTTTTCTGATAGCGCCAGTCTTATGAAGGTCTTAACTAAAAATCATGGAATTTATTCAGGATTAATCAGGTTAAGTAAAAAAAATGGTAATATGGGGGTTAATGTACCAGGTAATGTTATTAATATTAATTGGCGTGCTAGGCTCTCTGAGCATTTAGGTTTTTTTAATTCAGAATTAATTAAATCAAGGTCATCAATATACTTAAATAGCTCTACAAATTTGGAAATATTAAATTCGATTTGTGCATTACTAGATATTTTTCCAGAAAGAGAAGAATGTAAAGAGATTTATGAATTAGCTAATGAATTATTTAATAATCTTGATAATATTTTTGTATGGTCCATCCTTTATATAAAGTTCGAACTTCTCTTCATTGAGAAGATGGGTTATGGACTTGATTTAAATACTTGCGCAGTAAATGGTTCAAATAAAAATTTATCTTGGGTTTCTCCTAAATCTGGAAGAGCTGTAAGTGAAGAAGGTGCGATAGGTTGGGAGGAGAGACTTTTAAAACTTCCAAATTTTTTTAAAAAAATAGATAGTACGATTAGTAAAGAGGATATAATTGATGGCCTTAAGCTAACAGAGTATTTTTTAAATAAAAGAGTATATTCACAACAAGCAAAGAATCTTTCATCATCAAGAATGAGACTAGTTGAACATTTAAAAAATAACTTAATTACAAATTAGGGTAAAAATGAAGTTAATTGATCAGTATCAAGATATAGAGCTAATAGATGCTCTTGAGGAAAGGTATCTTGCATATGCGCTGACAACAATTATGGATAGAGCACTTCCAGATTCAAGGGATGGGTTAAAACCTGTACATAGAAGAATTTTATATGGAATGTTTAAATTAAGTCTCAAAGCCAATTCCTCATTTAAAAAATCAGCTAGAGTTGTTGGTGATGTAATGGGTCGTTTTCATCCACATGGGGATCAGGCAATTTATGATACATTGGTTCGCTTAGCTCAGGATTTTTCTGTTCGTTGGCCTTTAATTGATGGACAAGGGAACTTTGGAAATATCGATGGTGATAATGCTGCAGCAATGAGATATACTGAAGCAAGACTAACAACAATTGCTGAATTATTGCTTGAGGGTATCGATGAGAATGCAGTTGAATTTCGTTCAACTTATGATGAAGTTGATACAGAACCAGTTGTTTTACCGTCAAATTTTCCAAATCTTTTAGCAAATGGATCATCTGGCATCGCTGTAGGAATGGCAACATCAATACCTCCTCATAATGTTGAGGAATTATGTAATGCTTCACTTCATCTAATAAAACATAGAAATGCCAGTTATCAAAAATTAATGGAGTTTATTCCTGGTCCAGATTTTCCAACAGGTGGTCAATTACTAGAGTTTGAAAGTAATCTAATCAATACGTATAAAACTGGAAAGGGTGGATTTAGACTAAGGGCAAAGTGGAAAATTGAAAATGAAAAACGTGGCTTATGGAAAATTATTGTTACTGAGATACCTTATCAAGTTAGCAAGGGAAAATTAATCGAAAAAATTGCACAACTTATTATCGAAAAAAAATTACCTATGCTCGAGGATATTCGTGATGAGTCTTCAGAGAATATAAGACTTGTCTTGATTCCTAAAAATAAAGAAATTAAACCTGAAAACTTAATGGACAGTCTTTTTCTTTTATCTGATTTAGAAACAAAGTTTTCCGTTAATTTAAATGCTTTAAGCAATAATACACCTATTGTACATGGATTAAGGGATCTAATATTATCATGGCTAGATCATAGAAAAGAAGTTCTAATAAATATTTCAAATTATCGATTGGCTAAGATTGATGAGAGACTTGAAGTTTTAAATGGTTTTTTAATAGCTTATCTAAATATGGACGAGGTAATAAGAATTATTAGAGAAACTGAAAATCCTAAAGAAGAGCTTATAGGTAAATACAAACTTACTGATTTCCAGGCTGAGTCAATTTTAAATATGAGGTTACGTTTATTAAGAAAATTAGAAGAAATAAAAATTAAGGAGGAGTTCGATGATCTCTCTGAAAAGAAACAGCAACTTGAAACTCTTATTAATTCAAATGATAATCAATGGAAATATATTTCAGAAGAAATAAAATCATTAAAAAAAATATTTTCAAAAAAAACCGATATAGGTGAAAGAAGAACTAATATTACCCTTCTTAAAGAAGAGGTCACTTATCAAAATGAGTATTCTTTACCAAGTGAACCTGTATCCATTATTTTATCAGAAAAAGGTTGGGTTAGATGTTTAAAGGGAAAAGTTGAGGATTTAAAAGATTTAAAATTTAAGGATGAAGATTCTCTATTTTTATCAGTAGATGCAAATTCTAATGATAAAATGATTTTTTTCTCTTCTAATGGAAAGGCTTATTCCCTTGATGCTGCTGATTTACCATCAGGTAGAGGGCATGGAACACCCCTGAAAATTCTTTTAGATATTGAGGAAGAGCATTCTATTGTTAATATATTTCCTTTTAATAGTGAAAAAAAATATATAGTAGCCTCATCAGTGGGTAATGGTTTTGTTATTAAATGTGATGACATGCTCTCTAACCGAAAATCTGGTAAGCAAATAGTTAATATAAAAGAAAATCAGAAATTAATTATTTGTAAAAAAATAGAAGGGGAAAGTGTTGTGGTCATAGGCAAGAATAAAAAAATGTTAATTTTCCCAATAAATGAGTTACCAGAATTAAGCAAAGGAAAAGGAGTAAGAATTCAGAAATATAAGGATACTGAGCTGTTATTTTTAGACACTTTTAAGTATAATGATGGATTAAAAATTCAAGACAGTGCCGGAAGAATAAGAACTTTTGATAATATTGATGACTGGTTTGGTAAAAGAGCTCAAGCGGGTAGGTTAGTACCAAAAGGTTTTCCAAAACTAAATTAAAGAATTTTATTTGGAAGCCATGTTGCAATTATTGGGAAAATAGAAAGTAATAGTAACATCATTATTTGTATAAATATGAAAGGTATAACACCTTTGTAAATATCAATTGTTTTAATGCTATCTGGAGCAACACCCCTTAAATAGAAAAGAGCAAAACCAAATGGTGGTGTTAAAAAGCTAGTTTGTAAATTTATTGCCATCATTACACCAAGCCATATCGGATCAATACCCATTTTAAATAAAATTGGCGCAACAATTGGTACCACAACGAATGTAATCTCAATAAAGTCCAGGAAAAAGCCAAGAATAAACATTGTAATCATTACTGCGATTACAGCACCTAAAACCCCGCCGGGAATAGAAGTTAATAATCCTTCAATTGTCTCATCACCCCCTAGACCCCTGAAAACTAAACTAAAAAAAGTTGCTCCAATAAGTATTATAAACACCATTGAAGTAATTTTTGTAGTTGAATAAGCTGTTTCCATTAAAATTTTATTTTTATATAATTTCGATAAACATTTTAAAATTGAGAAACCAAAGAGAATTATTATTATTATAGATCCATAGATAGATACTTTAGTAAGAAGATCAACATTTTCTCTATTAAGCCTCAAATCAAAAAAAACTGAAGATATTATTAAAAATATAAAAAGAATTGCAGCTAATAATGGCCAAAAATTATTATTGGATGTCTTGTATGTAGCCAGTAGTAATGCTCCAACAGCTCCTACTGATGCAGCTTCGGTAGGAGTTGCAAAGCCAGTTAGAATTGATCCTAAAACTGATATTATAAGAAAAAGAGGCGGAAAAAGAATGAGTAGTATATTTTTTTCATTTTTTGACTTTTCTTTATTTTTAATAACATCCGGTATCGATGATGGATCAGTATATGATTTTATAATTTGATATAAAATATAGAATAATACTAATACTATTCCTGGTAGAAGTGCTCCTGCGAATAGTTCTCCTACGGAGAGTGTTTCAGGAGAGAAAACTCCCATATCTAGTTGTGATTTTTGATATGCGTTTGATAATACATCTCCAAGTAATACTAATACAATTGATGGGGGGATAATTTGACCAAGTGTTCCTGCAGCAGCAACTGTACCAGTTGCTATTTTTGGATCATATCCCTTACTAAGCATAGTTGGTAGTGATAATAAACCCATAGTCACCACTGTAGCTCCTACTATTCCTGTTGATGCAGCAAGTAAAGCACCAACTATTGAAACAGATATACCTAATCCACCCCTTATATTTTGAAAAACTCTATCCATATTTTCTAAAAGTTCTTCTGCTACTTTTGATTTTTCAAGCATAGTGCCCATAAAAACAAATAATGGAACGGCCATTAGTATTTCATTTGTCATAGTACCAAATATTCTCTGAGGAATAGCTCTCAGAAACTGCATTGGAAAAACACCAAAATAATCACCAATAAAGGCAAAAAGTATTGCTGATCCAGCTAGTGAAAAAGCTACTGGATAGCCAAGCAAAAGAATAATGCAAGCAAATCCAAACATTAATAAATCTAGATGTTCTATCAATTTTTTGACTCAATAATTTTTTTAATGTTTCTATAAATGATCGACACTGCTTGTATTAACAATAATAAAGGAAAAATAATTAAAGCTGTTTTTAATAAATAGACTGCATTTAATCCACTTGTTTCGGGTGATCCTTCGAAAATTTTCCAAGAACGTTTAACATATGGAAGGCTTGTTGAGTAAGTAATTAAACAAAATGGTATTAAAAAAAATAGAGAACCTAAAATATTAATTATTGATTTATACATATCTGATGATGCCCTATATATTAAATCAACTCTTACATGCTCATCATTTAAGAGCGTATAACCTGCCGCAAGAGTAAATGATAGACCGTGAAGATAAATGAGAAGTTCTTGCAATTTAAGAAAACCAATACCAAAAATATATCTTGCCATAACTATTATTAATTGAATTATAACCATAAATATTATGAACCATGAAATATATTCACCGATTACTTTATTCGATTTCTCGAAAAAATTTACAACAAAGTTTAACAAGCTTTAACCTCTTGCCTTCATATAAGCTTGCTCAGATTTGTTAGACCATTTTTTAAGTCTACCGATAGAATCTTTAAAAGATAAAAATATTTTTTTTGATATTGCACTTCTTGTTGAAACATCTTCTAAAACTTCATCAGATAATTTTTTAAGTGACTTCATTATTTCTGATGAAAAAGTTTTCATCTGTACATTATGCTTATTTATTAATGTATCTAATGCGATAGCGTTATGATGATTAAATTCAGCTAAGGTATAATGATTTTCAAAAGCAAGTATTTGTCTAATAATTGATTGTTCAGAATTAGAAAAAGAGTTCCAAGTATCAAGATTTATTCCGGTAGCTAAACCTGCACCAGGCTCATGAAATCCAGGCCAATAATAAAATTTTGCCGCTTGATAAAAAGCAAGAGAAAGATCATTCCAAGGCCCAACCCACTCGGTTGCATCAATTGCACCTGATTTCAAGCTAGAGAAAATCTCTCCTCCTGGAATTGCCACAGCAGCAGCCCCAACTTTTCTTAAAACTTCTCCACCTAGACCAGGCATTCTAATTTTTAAACCATTTAAATCTTCTAGGGTAATTATTTCCTTATTAAACCATCCACCCATTTGAACACCAGTATTAGCTGACTGGAAAGAGATAACATTAAAATCCTGTGTTAGTTCATTCCAAAGCTCTTGACCTCCACCATGATCTATCCATGCATTCAACTCATTTGCAGTCATTCCAAAAGGAACAGCAGTGAAAAAATTAAAGCCTATATTTTTTCCTTGCCAATAATATTCTGCACCATTGTACATATCAGCTAATCCGCTAGATGCAGCATCAAATGCTTCAAAAGCGGGGACAAGTTCACCTGCAGCAAATACTTTAATTTCAAGTTTACCTTCAGTGGCCTCTTTGACTCTCACAGCTATTCTTTCTGGTGAAGTGCCTAAGCCAGGTAGGTTTTTAGGCCATGTTGTGACCATGTTTAATCTTCTAATATTTTTTGAAATTGCTGGTGTTGATAGTGCAGAACCAATTGCAATAGATGATGCGGCTCCAAGAAGGAAATTTCTCCTTCCAAATTTTATATTTTTTCTCATTTTTTTTCCCGAAATAAAATTTAAAATTTAAATATTTGTCCATTTATTATCAATTAAAATCTCAGAAGAATTGAAGCCATTTTTATATTCCATTTTACTTGAACCTTCCACCCAATAACCTAAATAAACGTAGTCCATATCAAAATCTTTTGCTAATCTAAAATGATCTAAAATGACATATTTTCCGAAAGAATTTTTTAGAAATAGTTCACTGTAAAATGAATAAACCATTGAAATAGATCCCTCTAAGAAATCTGAAATAACACAACCAACTAATTCACCTTTATAAAAATATTCGTAAATTTTTGTATTAATGCCTTTTGAGTCGAACATTTTACAATAATCATGAAAATTCATTTCATTCATTTCACTATCATTATGCTTAAATTCTAGATATTTTTTAAAAAGTGCAAATTGTTCTTTGCTAGGATTTTTAGATAATTTTTTTGTAAAAAGATTTTTATTTTTATTTAAAACTCTCTTGTTGCTTTTTGATAATTTAAAATTATTAACATTTATTCTTATCGATTTACATAAATTACAATCTGTACATACCTGATTGTATAAAATATTGTGGCTTCTTCTAAAGCCACTTTTAATAAGATTCTCGTATTCATTTGATTTATTAATATCGTCCATTATAAGAAAAATTTTTTTTTCATCTCTTTTAGTTAAATAAGGACATGGCTCTGTATTTGTTAAATAAAAATTATAATTATATTTATTTATTTTATTCATTTTTAATTTTTAAAAACCTAAATATGTAATCATTAAAGTATAAGTTAGCCATAGTATTATTACTAATGGAATTCCTGAAATTAGGAAATCTTTAAATTTATAATTTCCTGGACCCATAACCATTAAATTTGTTTGATACCCCATAGGGGTTGCAAAAGAGCAATTTGCTGCAAAAATTATACAATAAATAAATGGCTCAGGTTCCATTTTTAAATCCATAGCTAAACTTATTGCTATGGGTGTAAATAAGACTGCTGTAGCGTTATTACTTATAAAGTTAGTAATAATTGCAACAAAAATGAAAAGTATGGATAAAACAGATATTGTTGATAGGTTTGATGTCAAACTATAAATATTATCTGCTATAAACTTTGCCCCACCTGTTTCTTGTAAAGCTATTGACAGCATTATTGTTGATGCCACTAATAGATAAATTCTTGGATCAAGTGACATAACTGCATCTTTTACATTTAAGACTCTAAAAATTAACATTAAAGCCGCCCCCATGACAGCAGCGGCTGTAATATTAAAAATGCCTGATGATGCAAGAAAAATTGTAGCTACAAATATTAACCTAGCTCTTAGTGCAAATAATTTAGAAGGAAGGTATATAGTAGACCATTCAATAGGAAAAATATCTTTAATACCTCTAAGCGATCTTATTGATTTTTCTGAGCCCTTTAAAAGAAGTATATTTCCAGGGTTAAGTTTTAGTGAGCTTAAAGTTTCAATATCTGAGCTTATTCCTCTCTGAACCCCTACAACTTCACAATTTACTTCACTTTCAAAATTTGTCTGATTTAGACTTCTTCCTATTAGAAATGATCCAGGGGTAATTGCAGCTTCAATAATTATTTCAGGTTTTGTTGTTTCTGATAGAGTGCTTATACTATCAAAAATTGGATCATTTCTTTTTAATACATTAGTTAAGTTACCTTTTGAGATTGATAAAGTAATTTTATCATTTATTTCTATTTCAAGTTCGTCGTATGGCGGTAACAACTTTTCATTTTTTCTAGTTAGAAGGTTTATTGAACAATTTTCTAGTTCAGGCAAGAGTCCTGATACAAACTTCTTACCAACTAATGGATTACCGCCCTCTATTGTTATTTCTACAATAAATTGCCTGCCTTCGTTTTGATAATCATCTTTAATTTCATTATCTTTTTTATTAAAGATTTTGAGGATTATTGGTAATAAAAAAGTGGCATAAATAAAGCCTACAAAGGCCAGTATCATACCTTGCTTTGTAAAATCAAAAAAACCGATTTCTTTACCTATTGTAGAAAAAACAGAACCTGAAACCAATAAATTTGTTGAAGAACCAATTAAAGTAGTCATTCCACCTAAAATACAAACATATGATAGGGGGATAAGTATAAATTTTGAGGGCTGATCCAATTGTTTGCATAATGACAAAATGATTGGAATAAACATTATTATTATCGGAGTATTATTTAAAAGGGCGCTTAAAATAAAAACTAAAAACATTACTGACAAGAATTTAATTTGAGTGTTATGGGATTTATCACCTGATATCCAAACAGCTATATCTTCAAGAGCACCTGTGACAAGCAATCCATGACCAATTATTAATAAACACATAAGAGCAATCAAAGAGGGATTTGCAAATCCCCTTAATATAACTTCTAGTGAGACAGGTACACCAGAAACAGCTCCTAAAATTGGACTGTTTTGAAAGATAATTATTAAAATACTAATAATAGCCAATGATGTTATCTCAATTGGAATTCTATCAATAGAAAATAAAATTACTCCTATGAATATTAAACCAAAAATAAACCACATATATAAATCGACTGAAAACATATTAAACTTTACTCAATGAGTTAAACTTTGTTTTAAAAACATAATCATGGATACACTTTCTTTCATCATTAATGAGAGGAATTATAAAAGAAATTAATAAAACCAATGCAATCGGCGTTACTGCAAAAAATAGGAAATTATATATTAACAGCTCTTTAGTGGTTAGTTTTCTATTTTTACGATTAACCAACTCTATTTTAAAGATTTTCATACCAAATGTTGAGCTTTTTTCACCACCTATTGAAAAACAATAATAACTTATAATTACTACGGGTAATATAAATAATATTGCTTCGTTAAATAAGTTTAATGTAAAAAAATTAATAACTTTAAATACTAATGCTGTAATTAATATCAAACCAAAGCATATTAATAAATCAAGAATACATGCTTTTATTCTATTTATTAAAATTATATCATAATATGTTAATTTATAATTTTTCATTAATTTTATCAGTTTAATTATTGATAATACTTTATCAGAAATATAAAAGAATCTGTATATATTAAATATTTATATATTTATAAAATTTTATATTTTTTTTATTTATGTTTTTAAAATAAAGTATTGATAATAATGAGTTATTCGAAATATTTAAATGATAATTTTCTTGCTTTTGCGCATAGGGGCGGTAATGATTTTGGGCCAGAAAATTCCCTTAAATCATTTTTAGGTGCTTATGAGATTGGATATAAATACCTTGAGACAGATATTCATCTTTCAAAAGATGGTCATTTAGTTGCTTTTCATGATGAAAGTTTAGATAGAGTTACAAATAAGACTGGTTTAATTAAAGATTTAAATTTAAGTGATATTAAAAAAGCAAAAATTGATAATAGTGAGGAAATTCCTTCATTAATTGAATTACTAGATAATATACCTAATTGTTTTTTTAATATTGATTGCAAATCCGATGATACAGTTATCCCGTTAATCGAGGTTATAAAAAAATTTTCATTATTTGATAGGGTGTGTATTGGTTCTTTCTCTCAAAAGAGAATAAATTTTATAAGAGAATCTCTAGGCTCAAAAGTAAAAACATCAATGGGGCCAAGCGAAATTTTCTTGGCAAAAATCCTATCAAATTTACCAATTAAGAGAGTTTTTGACTCAGCCTATGCATCTTTACCAATTAGAAGATATGGGATTGAGTTGCTAAATAAAAAAAATATAAATTTTTTACAGAGAAATAATCAAAAAGTAATCGCATGGACTATTAATGATGAAAGTGAGATGAGGCTTTTAATTGACAGGGGTGTTGATGGAATTATGACGGATAAAATCCTTCTTTTAAAAAAAATTCTCATTGAACAAAATAAGTGGAAATAAGCATATAGCTTGTGTTAAATTGCAAATAATTATACAAAATGTTGTATCAATTTATTTAGAAAGTTCAAATGGAAAAAAAATTAGATAATATTAGGCCTGAGGGTTTCTTTGATCATAACCTTGAAAAAGCTGACAAAGATATATTTTCAGCTATGACTATGGAGTTACATCGTCAACAAAACGAAATAGAACTGATAGCCTCCGAAAATATTGTTTCTAAAGCAGTATTAGAGGCTCAAGGCTCTATTATGACAAATAAGTACGCCGAAGGATATCCTTCAAGAAGATATTATGGAGGTTGCGAATTTGTTGATATTGCTGAAGAACTTGCTATTCAAAGAGCATGTAATTTGTTTGAGGTTAATTTCGCAAATGTTCAGCCTCATTCGGGCTCGCAGGCAAATCAAGCTGTGTACACTGCATTGTTGACTCCAGGTGACACAATTTTGGGAATGAGTTTAGCTGCAGGAGGTCATTTAACCCATGGAGCTAAGCCTAACCAATCTGGTAAATGGTTTAATTCTGTTCAGTATGGCGTCAGAAAATCTGATAGCTTAATTGATATTGATGAAGTTAGAGAGTTAGCGATCAAACATAATCCTAAATTGATAATAGCAGGCGGATCTGCTTATCCTAGGCATATAAATTTCAAAGATTTTAGAGAAATTGCTGATTTAGTGGGTGCTTATTTGTTGGTTGATATGGCTCATTTTTCTGGTCTAGTTGCTGGTAAATCTCACCCAAGCCCATTTCCCTATGCCGATGTTGCTACAACTACAACACATAAAGTGCTTAGAGGGCCAAGAGGTGGTCTTATACTTACGAATAATGAAGAAATTGCCAAGAAAATCAATTCAGCTATTTTCCCTGGAATTCAAGGTGGACCTTTAATGCATACTATAGCTGCCAAAGCTGTTTCATTTGGTGAGAGCTTACGACCAGAATTTCATCTTTACACAGAAAATGTTCTTAAGAATGCTAAGGCTTTATCCTCAACACTTATGCAGGATGGTTTTGATATTGTTTCTGGTGGTACAGATACACATATTGTTTTAGTTGATTTAAGGCCAAAAGGAATAAAAGGTAATGTTGCTGAAGAGTCTCTCGGTAGAGCTGGAATTACCTGTAATAAAAATGGTGTACCTTTTGATCCTGAAAAACCTATGATTACATCAGGTATAAGATTAGGCTCTCCGGCATGTACAACTAGAGGCTTTAATGTCTCTGAATTCAATATTGTGGGAGATTTAATTTGTGAGGTTCTTAATTCAATTTCTGATAATAATAATGAACCTGTTGAGCAAGTTGAAAAAAGTGTAAAAATTAAAGTTGAAAAACTCTGTAGTAAATTTCCTATATACGAGCAATAAATATGCAATGTCCCTTCTGTAATAATCAAGAAACTCAAGTTCGTGACTCTAGACCAACAGAAGAAAATTCTGCAATAAGACGAAGACGTCAATGCCTTGCTTGTGGAGGAAGATTTACCACCTTTGAAAGGATACAAATGAGGGATTTAACTGTAGTTAAGAGATCTGGAAAAAGAGCTCCTTTTGATAGAGATAAACTAATGAGATCTGTAGATATTTCTGTAAGAAAAAGAAATATTGATCCGGATGTTATTGAAAGAATGGTTACAGGTATTGTTAGACAACTTGAAAGCACAGGCGAAACAGATATTCCCTCTAATCTAATTGGTAGTTTAATTATGGCAGCTTTAAGAGAGGTAGATATGGTTTCATATGTAAGATTTGCCTCCGTTTATAAAAATTTCCGCGAAGTTAAAGATTTTGAAGATTTTGTTGGTGAGCTAGGAAATCCTTCTGATATAATTCATGAAGATAGATAAATTTTTTTATTTTAAATAATGAAATATTCCTTAGATGATAATTTTTTTATGGATTATGCAATTAGACTTGCAGCAAGAAATGTTGGTAATACCGGAGAAAATCCTTCTGTGGGATGTGTTATCACCAGTAATAATAAAATAATAAGCATAGGTATTACTGGAAAAAATGGTACACCTCATGCTGAACATAATGCAATTAATAGTATTAAAAATTTTCCAATAAATACAACTGTTTATGTAACTTTAGAGCCATGTTCACATAGCGGTAAAAACCCTCCATGTACAAATTTATTAATTAAAAAGAAGGTAAAGAGAGTTGTTATAGCTCAAAAGGACCCTAATCCAATTGTTAATGGGGAGGGTATAAGGCAGTTAAAGGCAAATGGTATTCAGGTAGATTATGGAATGTCTGAAAAATTGGCCCAGGAAAATCATTTTGGTTTTATAAATAATGTTAAATATAAATTTCCAGAAATAAATGTTAAAGTTGCATCATCTAAAAATGGATTTACTATTCCTGAAGAAGGTAAAAAGTGGATAACTAATTACTTATCAAGATCATATGGACATGCCTTAAGATCTAATCATGATGCAATAATGGTAGGAATAAATACAGTTTTATCAGATAACCCCTCATTAGATTGCAGATTAAATGGATTAAGGGAAAGATCACCAGTCAAACTAATAGTTGATACCGACTTGAAAACACCATTGGATTCAATTTTAGTTGAAAACGCAAAAAATGATTTAATTATTTTTACTAACTCATTGGATAATAAAAGAATTAATTCTTATGAGAAAAAAGGTATTAAAATTATACATATTAAAAAAAATAACAAAGGATATCTTAAAATTGATGAAATTTTATCTTTTCTTAATAAAATGAATATTAATAGATTGTTAATAGAAGGTGGTTCAACAATCTCAACTTCTTTTCTTAAAAAGAATATAGTAAATCTTGTTTATTGGTTTTCTTCTAAGAATGATATTAATTCAGGTAAATCATTGAATAAATATGATAAAAAATTAAACAATCTAAGAGATAGTCAAAATTTTTTATTAAAAGATAGTATTAATTTAAGAGATAATAAGTTAGAGATCTTTAGCTTTAGGAAGGATTAATATTTTGTTCACAGGAATTATTACAGACGTCGGTGAAATATTATCTATTAACTTTGATAGCGGCAAAATTAAAATATCATCAAAATTTGATCATAATGATATTGATATTGGTGCTTCTATTTGTTGTTCAGGAATTTGTCTTACAGTCATAGAGAAAAATAACCATGAAAACTATTCTTATTTTTGTTTTGAAGTTTCCCAAGAAACTATCTCTTGCTCATCTGTAAAGTTTTGGAAAAAAAATACTAAAATTAATTTAGAAAAAAGCTTAAAATTTGGCGATGAGGTTGGAGGGCATCTTGTAACTGGTCATGTAGACTGTTTGGGTGAAATAAACTCAATTAATAAATCAAAAAATAGTAATGTTTTTAAAATAAAGTATCCTAAAGAATACAAAAGATATGTCGCTTCAAAAGGTTCCATTTGTCTCGATGGTATTTCGTTAACCGTAAATGAAGTCTTTGATGATTTTTTCACAGTAAATATTATACCTCACACGGAAGAAAACACTTCATGGAGTAAAATAAGTGAGGGTGATAGTATAAATATTGAATTTGATGTATTGGCTAGATATGTTGCACGTCAACTTGAGGAAAGAAAATGAAGGATTATATTTCACCTATAGAAGATATTATTAACGAAGCGTCAAAAGGAAATATGTTTATTCTTGTTGATGCAGAGGATAGAGAAAATGAAGGTGATCTTGTAATACCTGCAGAAGATGCAAATGCTGACGTAATTAATTTTATGGCAAAAAATGGTAGAGGTCTAATTTGCCTAGCCTTAAATGAAGATAAGGTAGAAAATTTGGGATTGTCTTTAATGTCTTCTAATAATAAATCAAGACATGAGACAGCATTTACTGTTTCAATCGAAGCCAGGGAAGGAGTCACTACTGGTATTTCAGCACATGACAGAGCTCTAACAATTGCTACAGCAATCTCGAATAATGCAAAAAGCACAGATATAGTTACCCCAGGCCATGTTTTTCCTATAAAAGCACGTCCTGGCGGTGTTTTAGTTAGAGCTGGTCATACTGAAGCCGCTGTCGATATAGCAAAACTTGCAGGAAAAAATCCATCAGGTGTTATTTGTGAAATTATGAATGATGATGGAACTATGGCAAGGCTTCCAGAATTAATTGAAGTTGCGAAAAGATTTAATCTCAAAATAGGAACAATTGCTGATTTAATATCATATAGGATAAACAATGACCATATAATTACAAAGGTTAGAAATGAGAAAATTGTAAGTGAGTTTGGAGGAAATTGGGATTGTATTGTTTATAAAAATGATCTTGATAAAGCGGAACATATTGCCCTGGTAAAGGGAAAAATTAATTCTAATGATGTTATTCCAATCAGAGTTCATTCAGTAAATATTTTTGAAGACTTAATTTCAATAAATCCTAATAGAAAGAATTTAATCGCAAAGTCTATGAGTCTAATTAATAATCTTGATTCAGGTATAATTATTCTTGTAAGAGATACCAATGATAATGCTTTATCAAATCTTCTGGATAAATATTCTGGAAATAATTTAAAGCAAGAAAACAAATTAAAAGAATATGGTGTTGGAGCTCAAATATTAATTGACTTAGGGGTAAAAAAAATGAATTTAATTTCAGATACTAACGCGACGCCAATAAACTTAGAAGGCTATGATTTGGAAATTTCAAATCGTCAACCTCTTGAGGATAAAAATTAATATGGTTAAAGATATTTGCATAGTTATTTCCGATTACTATAAAGAAATTTCAGATGGTCTCGAGATTGGCGCCATAAAATTCTGTGATGAAAATTCAATTAAATATAAAAAAATATATGTGCCTGGCGCTTTAGAAATTGGACCCGCTATAAAAATTATTTCTGATAGAGATAGTTTTGATGGCTTTATTGCCATAGGCTGTGTCATTCGAGGTGAAACAAGTCATTTTGATATTGTTGTTAATGAATCAGCAAGAGCCATTACGAATCTTAATTTAGATTACTCTCTTTTAATAGCTAATGGTATTTTAACTGTAGAAAATAAAGCACAAGCAATTGAAAGAAGTAGTGATAATAAAAATAATAAAGGTTATCATGCTGCCTTAGCTTGCTCAAAGCTTATAGATTTAAAAGGTAATTTTTAATTTGAAGTCAAATAATCATAACAAAAAATCATCTGCACGTCTATTTGCAGTACAAATTTTATTTGAAATGGAAATAAATGGAAAAAAAATTAACAATATTCTCGAAAGATTAACTGATGAATATTTAATTGAGATTTCAAGATTAAATAAAACAGAAAAAGCAGATAAAAATCATTTAAGTAAAATTTTAAAAGGTGTTACAAAAAATCAAAAAGATATTGATTTAGATATTAAAGATAACTTAATTGGCTGGTCATTATCTAGAATTGACTCAGTTTCAAGAGCAATTTTAAGATCGGCATTGTATGAATTAAGAGAATGTAATGATATACCTGTCAAAGTAATAATTAATGAATATATAGAAATTTCAAAATCATTTTTTCAGGGTGAAGAGTCAAATTTTATAAATGGTATTTTAGATAAAATTTCAAAAATTTACAGACCAAATGAATTTTAAAATGATTACAGAATTTGATTTTATAAAAAAATATCTCATTTCTAATAAAAAAAACTCAAAACACTCTTTAAATTATAGTGATGACGTCGGTCTTGTCGATGATAAAATCTATTCTACTGACACAATTTGCGAAAATATTCATTTTTTTTCTAAAGACAAACCATACCATATAGCTCAAAAACTTATTCGAGTTAACGTTTCAGACATAATTTCAAAGGGAGTTAAACCAAAATATTGTTTATTCAATTTTTCAGTTGGTAAAAATATAGATCAAAAATGGATAAGAAATTTTATGAGGGGTTTAAAGTCTGATATTAATTTCTTTAAGTTAAATTTAATTGGTGGAGATACCACAAAAACTTCAGGTGAAACTGTATTATCCCTTACAATTTTTGGTAGTTTGATTAATAATAGATTTATAAGAAGATCGTCAGCTAAAAGTGGTGATTTCATTTATGTATCAGGGACAATTGGTGACTCTGCATTGGGGCTATTTTGCAGAAAAAAGAAAAAAATTAATATAATAAAAAAACATAAAGAATATCTATTGAATAGGTATTCAAAGCCAAATCCAAGAATTGATTTAGTTAATTATATAAATAATAATGCCTCAGCTTCTACAGATATATCTGATGGTCTTTATAGTGATTTATTAAATATATGTAGAACTTCAAAATTAGGTGCTGATATAAATTTTAATAAAATTCCTATATCTAATTCGGCCAAAGTTATTATATCAAAATACCCCAAATTAAAGGAACTTATTCTAAATGGCGGTGATGATTATGAGTTATTATTTACAGGAAAAAAAGGTTTAGATAGTAATAAAAATATTACTAAAATTGGCAAAATGAAAAAAGGAAGAAATATAAATATAACTGATTTTGATGACATAACTAATTTAGATGGTTATAAGCATAAATTCTAGGAATGTTTAGCTTGATATTTGGACTTTGTTTTGGCAATGTTCGTCAAAATCAAAAATAGTTTTTTAATTTTTTTAATAATGTGGAGGAAATTATTATGGATATTATGTACCTAATTATTGGATCTGGAGTTTTAGCTGTTCTTTATGGAATAATTACTTCTTTATCTGTTTTATCAGCAGATACTGGAAATGAAAAAATGCAAGAAATAGCAAAAGCCATTCAAGAAGGGGCTGGAGCATATTTATCTAGACAATATAGTACAATAGCAATAGTTGGCATAGTAATCCTTATAATTTCATATTTCTTACTTGGTCTTGAGGTAGCGATTGGTTTTTTAATTGGTTCTGTTATGTCAGGTATAGCCGGTTATATAGGTATGTTAGTATCTGTAAGAGCGAATGTAAGAACAACCCAAGCCTCATCAATAAGCTTGGCTAGCGGTCTTAATATTGCTTTTAAATCTGGTGCAGTTACAGGAATGCTTGTTGCTGGTTTAGCACTATTAGCTGTTTCTGTTTATTATTATATTTTAACAAATGTTTGGACCCCTTCAAACGATAGAGTTGTTATTGATGCTTTAGTTGCTCTTGGTTTTGGTTCTTCGTTGATTTCAATTTTTGCTAGATTAGGTGGAGGAATTTTTACCAAAGGTGCTGATGTAGGTGGAGATCTTGTAGGAAAGGTTGAAGCTGGTATTCCTGAGGATGATCCTCGAAATCCGGCGACAATTGCTGATAATGTTGGTGATAATGTTGGAGACTGTGCTGGAATGGCTGCCGATCTTTTTGAAACATATGCTGTAACAGTTGTAGCTACAATGGTTTTAGCATCAATATTTTTTACTGGTAATGTTATTATGATGATTTACCCAATGGCAATTTGTGCTGCTTGCGTAATAACATCAATATTAGGGACTTATTTCGTTAAACTAGGTAAAAATAATTCAATCATGGGCGCTCTATACAGAGGCTTTATTGCTACTGCTATTTTATCGTTAATTGTCTTATATTTTGTAACAGACTTGGTAGTAGGTTTTAATACAAATCTCTCTATAGATGATATTTCTTTTACTGGTCTTGATTTGTATATTTGTGGTGTTATCGGCCTAGCTATTACTGGTTTAATTATATGGATTACAGAGTATTACACTGGTGTTGATTATCGTCCTGTTCAGTCAATTGCTAAGTCATCAGAAACTGGACATGGTACAAATGTTATTCAAGGTTTAGCTGTTTCAATGGAATCAACTGCTCTTCCTGCGCTTGTAATAGTTTTCGGTATTATCGTAACATATAGTTTGGCTGGGTTATTTGGTATTGCTATTGCTGTAACTACTATGCTCGCATTAGCCGGTATGGTTGTAGCCTTAGATGCTTTTGGGCCTGTTACCGATAATGCAGGTGGTATCGCAGAAATGTCAGAATTACCTGAAGATGTTAGAAATACAACTGATGCTTTGGACGCTGTTGGAAATACCACAAAAGCTGTAACAAAGGGTTATGCAATTGGTTCTGCTGGTTTAGGCGCTTTAGTCTTATTTGGCGCTTACACTGCAGATATCGATTATTTTACATCTAATGCTGTTGAAGGAAGTTATTTTTATGGTGTTTCAACAGATTTCTCACTATCAAATCCTTATGTAGTTGTAGGTTTACTAGTTGGAGGAATGCTTCCGTATTTATTTGCCGCTATGGGAATGACAGCAGTTGGAAGAGCTGGTTCAGCCATTGTTGAAGAAGTAAGGCTTCAATTTAAAGAGAAACCAGGAATTATGACAGGAAAAGACAAACCTGATTATTCAAGAGCTGTTGATCTTCTTACAAAATCAGCAATTAAAGAAATGATTATACCTTCATTACTTCCATTACTGTCACCAGTTATTTTATTTTATTTTATTAATTTCATCGCAACAAAAGGGGATGCCTTTTCCGCATTAGGCGCGATGCTTCTTGGGGTAATTGTTACTGGTTTATTTGTTGCTCTTTCCATGACAGCTGGTGGTGGTGCATGGGATAATGCAAAAAAATATATTGAAGATGGCAATCATGGCGGAAAAGGATCAGAGGCCCATAAAGCTGCTGTTACTGGTGACACTGTTGGAGACCCTTATAAAGATACAGCAGGACCTGCTATTAACCCGATGATTAAAATTACTAATATTGTTGCATTATTGCTACTAGCAATTTTAGCTCATTAAATTTTAGTTATATAAAATTTTTAAATCAGAGAGATTCCTGTTATTTTTACTTAATAATAGGAATCTCTAATGATAAAAAAAGCTATCTTTTCAACATCCTTTGAAAATTCAAAGGGTAGACTTCATAATGAAAATGAAAGTGAAAACAGAAATCCTTACCAGAGAGATAGGGATAGAGTCATTCATTCAGATTCATTCAGATTATTAAAACATAAAACGCAGGTTTTTCTGGCTCATACAGGTGATTATTATAGAACGCGTTTAACTCACTCTCTTGAAGTAAGTCAAATTTCTAGGTCTATTTCTAGAAGGCTTGGTTTAGATGAAGATTTAGCAGAGGTTTTAGCTTTATCTCATGACCTTGGTCATCCACCTTTTGCTCATTCTGGAGAAGAAGTTTTAAACAAATGCATGAATGATTATGATGGTTTCGATCATAATGCTCAAACCTTAAGAATTTTAACCTCTTTAGAGGAGAGGTATCCTTCATTTAATGGCTTAAATTTAACTTGGGAAACGTTAGAGGGGGTTGTTAAACATAATGGTCCACTTTTAGATCCTCATATTGTTATTAAAGAGTATAATAAACTTCATGATTTAGAGTTAAATACTTATCCTGGGCTTGAGGCTCAAATTGCATCTTTATCAGATGATATAGCCTATAATAATCATGATATTGATGATGGATTTAGGGCAGGTTTCATTTCTTTAGATGATTTAAAAAAAATTGAATTATTTTCAGAAATTATTAAAGAAATTAATTCAGAGTTTAAAGGTATTGATAATTACATGATTGTTAAAGAGTTAATTAGAAGATTAATAGGTCTTATGGTAAATGACTTAATCAAGAATACAAAAAAAAATATAAGTAAAGTTAATCCTAAAAATGCTGAGGAAATTAGATCTCATAATGGTTTAATTGCAAGTTTCTCAGATTTTTTTATTTCACAAGATACTCAAATAAGAAATTTTTTAAGATCACGTGTCTATGAACATAACTCTATTGAAAAGGAGAGGGTGAAATCAATGAGAATAATTGAAGAAATTTTCTCTAAATTAATTAAAAACATTGATCTTCTTCCAATTAAATTAAAAGAAAAATGTGATAGTCCATATTCTAAAATTACTGCAAGAGTTATTTGTGATTATATTGCCTCTATGACTGATAGATCTGTAGTTGAAAATCATGCTAGACTCTATGGTGAAGATTTATTAGATCATCCTGGGTATTAAAATGAATATAATAAATTATTATAGAGATAAGATTAAAAATATTTTACTAGATGAGTTTACTCTCAAAGAAAGTGATTTAGAAAATGTATCTTTTGAGTTACCCAAAGAATCCTCTCTTGGAGATTTATCGACAAATGCCTCAATGGTTCTCTCAGGAAAACTAAAAAAATCCCCCCAGGAAATTGCTTCCAATATTATTGACTTAATAAAAGATAACCCGGACTTTGAAGATGTTCAAGTGGCTGGAAAAGGTTTTATAAATATTTACCTCAAAAAACATATTTGGTGGAATTTATTACCTATTATTATAGAAAAGAAAGAAAAATACGGTGATACAGATTTTGGTAAAAATGAAAAAATAAACATTGAGTATGTATCTGCAAATCCAACAGGACCTCTTCACGTTGGTCATACAAGAGGAGCTGTTTTTGGAGATACTTTATCGAATATTCTAAAAAAAGTCGGCTATAATGTTTGCAAAGAGTATTATGTAAATGATGCAGGAGAACAGGTAGATAAACTAGCTCATTCAGTTTTTATTAGATACAAAGAAGCCTGTGGTGAGAGCATTGATGAAATTCCTGAGGGTTTATACCCAGGTGATTATTTAAAATCTGTTGGTATTGACCTCAAAAGTAAATACAAAGAATCTTTTTTGAATACTGAAGAAAAGCACTGGCTTCCGATAGTGAAAGAATTTTCAATTAACTCTATGCTTAACATTATAAAAAAAGATTTAAGTTTACTGCAGATAAATCATGATGTTTTTACATCTGAAAATAAACTTCTTAATGATGGTTTTGTTGAAGAAGTTTTTAACGAAATGGAAAAATCAAATCTTTTATATGAAGGTGAAACTTCTCCTCCTAAGGGTGTTTTAAAATCTGAATGGTCGAAAAAGAAGCATATACTTTTTAAATCGAAAAATTTTGGTGATGATGAGGATAGAGTTGTTAAAAAACATGATGGTTCCTGGACTTACTTTATGCCTGATATAGCTTACCATAAAGATAAGTTTAATAGAGGTTTCCTTAAGATGATTAATATCTGGGGTGCTGATCATTCTGGATATATTTCTAGAGTAACATCTGCCGTAAATGCAGTAACTAACTCAAAATCCAATTTAGAAGTAAAGGTTTGTCAGCTTGTAAGGCTTATGAGAAGTGGAAACGTTATAAAAATGTCAAAGAGATCTGGAAGCTTTATTACTTTAAGAGATTTGGTTGATGAGGTAGGCTCAGATGCTGTTAGATTTATGATGGTGACTAGAAAAAATGATGCGCCATTAGATTTTGATTATGATTTAGTTAAAGAGCAAACTAAGGATAATCCAATTTTTTATATTCAATATGCTCATGCTAGAATAAGTTCTATCATCAGAAAGGTTAGAGATGAAAAACTTTTTATTATTGATGAAAATTTAATTAATGATACAAATCTCTCTCTTTTGGCAAACTCTCATGATATTGAGCTTATAAAAACAATCTCAAGTTTTCCTAGAATAATTGAACAATCGGCTATATACAGAGAGCCCCATAGAGTTGCTTTCTACCTTAGAGACCTAGCATCTTCATTTCATTCTTATTGGAATTTAGGAAATGAAGATAATAATTTAAAAGTTTTAAATGTTAATAATTTGGATGAAACCAAAGCAAGATTAGCTTTAATTATGTCTGTAAGAATTACAATATCTGAAGGATTAAGGTTATTAGGCATAAATGCATTAGATGAGCTTAGATAAAATGAAAAAGAATATTTTTATATTCTTTATAACCTTTTCAGTAATAATAATTATTGGCTCCTTTTTATATATTAATTCTAATAGCCAGATACCTACTATTTATCCACCAGATGGACCCATTAGAGAATTTCCAAAAAATACTCCTGAAGTTAAAAGACCTTCAAATATTCCTTGTGTTTACTCCCTTTGGAATAACTCAAATGAACCCTGCGGCTCACTTGAGAGTATTTTTGAAGAGAGAAAGTTAAACGTAAATTATTTTTCTTTACTTTTCGGAACTTTTTCAAAACTTGAAGATGCTGAAATTCATCTAAAAAAACTTAAATTACAAGATTTTTTAAAAGATAGAATAATTAAAATCGAAAAAATCCTACCAACCAATATAGTAATTAATATTAAAAAAGGGGATACCATTTCAACAATTGCCAGAAAATACTCAACAACATCAAAAAAGATTATTGAATTAAATAATCTTACCAATCCTGATAAAATTAAAGTAGGTCAAAGATTATTTCTTCCTGGTGAAGATCTTAAATACCGAATCATTACAACTAATATTGAAAATATTGATATGGCTCAAAATTATTGTAATAGACTACTAAATTTAAATTTTAGATGTCAAATTCTCTCTCAAAAAGATTAATAATTACATTATGATTAGTTAGTAAAGTATTGATTATAAAGTATAATTATATATTATACTATATTTCACATATCTTATTCAGATACTATTAAATAAAATATAACCATTAATTATCTGTTATATAGTGTATATTGGTAAAATAAAAGCTATATATTGTGTTATGGAGAATGGCTTGGATAATAATTATAATGAACAGTTAGATTTGTTTCATGTCAATTTAGATGGTTATGAAGGGCCTTTAGATTTATTATTAACCTTAGCAAAAGAACAAAAAGTTGATCTTTTAGAAATTTCAATACTAGATTTAGCCTCTCAATATTTAAATTTTATCGATCAAATGAAAAGAATTGATATTGATTTAGCAGCTGACTATATAGTTATGGCTTCTTGGCTAGCTTTTTTAAAATCAAAATTACTCTTACCCATAGAGGATGACGAGGATGTATCTGCTCAAGAATTATCAGCTATCCTTGCTTTTAGACTAAGAAGACTTGAGGCAATGAGAGAGGTTGGTTCAAAACTTTTGACAAGAGACAGAGAGGGTGTTCACGTTTTTAGACGAGGTATGCCTGAACCTATATTTTTGATTAAAAATTTTAATCATAAAGATACTCTCTTTGATCTAATATCTTCATATTCTGGATTAAGAAATAGAAATTACAATAATGAATGGAAACCTAGAGTTTTCTCAATATTCTCTATTGAGGATGCTAGAAATAGATTAGAGAAAATGCTTGGAACTGCCATTGATTGGACAAAAATTGAAGATTTTCTTCCAATAAATAATGATACAACCGAGGAAGGAATTTTATTTAGAAGAAGTTCTTTAGCTTCAATTTTTTCTGCATCTTTAGAACTTTCAAAAGAGGGGGTAATTGAGATAAGTCAAAATAAAAATTTTGGATCAATTAAGTTCAAAGTAAAAGAAACTAAATCTAACGTAAATGAGATGCTTGCATGATAGAAGATAACAAAAATAATCCTTTAACAGATTTTTCTGATCAAATTAGAGCTGTTGAAGCTCTTTTATTTGCTGCTTCTGACCCTCTTGATGAAAAAACATTAAGAGAGATGCTCCCTGTTGATACAGATATAGAGCAAATAATGAATAATCTTCTGAATTTATATAAAGGTAGAGGTGTTGAGCTAAAAAGAATAAATAATAAATGGATGTTTAAAACAGCCTCTGATTTATCGTTTATAATGCAAAAAGAGGCAAAAATTCAAAAGAAATTATCAAAGGCTGCATTAGAAACATTATCAATAATTGCTTATCATCAGCCTGTTTCAAGAGCTGAAATAGAGGAAATAAGGGGGGTAACAGTATCTCCTGGAACTATTGATACTCTTATGGAAATAAATTGGATTAAAATTAAAGGACGAAGGAAAACACCAGGTAATCCCATAACATATGGAACAACTGAGGAATTTCTAGTTCATTTTGATCTTCAGAATATAAAGGAATTACCAGGTCTTGACGATTTAAAGTCTACCGGATTATTAGATAGTAATTTACCCCCTGATATGTTTCCAATAGATGATGACATAGAAAAAATTGAAGAAAATAATTAATTTTCATTATGGCCTTAAGCGTATATTATTAATTTATATTTTATAAGGAATTAAAAGATGTCACCAAGTTTAATGCAAATTTTAATAGTAGTTGTTCTTGTTTTAATTTTTTTCGGAAGAGGAAGAATATCAAATTTTATGGGTGATCTGGCTTCAGGCATTAAAAGTTTTCGAAAGGGTTTGGAGGATGAAACTAGCGATAATGAAATAGAAAACAATGATCATGAAAACAAAGACTAAATAATAATATTATGTTTGATTTTGGTTATAGTGAATTATTAATTGTCGCTGTTGTTTTACTCATAGTAGTTGGACCTAGAGAATTACCAGGTCTGTTAAGGATAATTTTTGATTTTATATCAAAAATTAGAGTATATGCTTCAGAACTTAGAACAGGAGTTCAGAGTATTGCAAACGACCTAGAAATTGAAAAAATTTCAAAAAATACAAATAAATCTATAAAAAAAACCACTAATAAAAAAAATAATGATTAATTCTCTTAATGTCCGATATAGATAAAAAACATCAAAATTCAAATGACCTTACCAAGGCTCCCTTAATCGATCATTTAATTGAGCTCAGATCTAGATTAATAAAATCAATAATAGTTTTTTTTATAGTATTTTTAATATCATTCTATTTCTCATCAGATATTCATTCTTTTTTGGTAGAGCCTTTTTTTAGTATAGTAGGTTCAAGTGGTGAAATGATTTATACAGCACCACAGGAATTTTTGATGACTAAACTTAAAATTGCATTTTTTGGTGCATCATTAATAGGTCTTCCATACTTTGTAATTCAATTGTATCTTTTTTTAGCACCTGGCCTCTACAAAAATGAAAAAATGGCCTTAATTCCTTATTTGATTGCCACACCTTTTTTATTCTTAATAAGTACATTGATGGTTCACTATATCATAATGCCTCTAGCATTGAATTTTTTTGTATCAATGCAGATTGATTCTAATATTGATAATATTTCTATTAAATTGCTTCCAAAAGTTAGTGAGTACTTAAAACTTGTTACATCATTAATTATTGCGTTTGGGATATGCTTTCAACTTCCCGTATTGTTAACATTATTAGCAAAAGTGGGCATTATTGGTTCAGAAAATTTAAAAAAAGGAAGAAAATATGCAATTGTTTTAACTTTTTTAGTCGCTGCATTTCTGACTCCACCAGATTTAATAAGTCAAATTGGTTTAGCAATTCCAACACTTTTATTGTATGAGTTATCTATTCTTTTAGTTTCCTTAATAGAGAAAAAAAATAATGAATAAATTATAATAAGATTAAAAATGCACGATATTAACAAAATAAGAAATGAAACCGATTTTTATATCCAAGGATGGAGAAGAAGAGGCTTAGAGGTCAATCTTGATAAAATACTTGAACTTGACAAAAGTTTGCGTAAATCAATTACAGACCTTCAGGGACTTCAGACTCAAAGAAACGATCTTTCTAAACAATTTGGAGTCGCGAAAAAAAATAACGACAAAGATATTTATGAAAAATTATCAATCGATGTTCAGTTAATAAAAGAAAAAATGCAGGACTTGGAAGAAAGTAAAGAAAAATTTTCTAAATCTCTTATGAATGAATTATCATCTTTACCTAATATACCATTGAACGACGTACCTGATGGTAAAGATGAAACTTCAAATATTGTTATAAACGAACACGGTGAAAGAAGGGAATCATCACCCAGCCATTATGAAATTGGTGAAGAATTAGGTATGTTGGATTTTGATACAGCAGCAAAATTATCTGGATCAAGATTCTCTGTTCTAAAAAAAGATTTAGCTCAGCTGGAAAGAGCTATAGCCAATTTTATGATTGACCATCATGTTGGAAAGAATGGATATCAAGAGATTAGTGTACCTTATTTGGTTAGAGATGATGTAATGTTTGGAACAGGACAGTTGCCGAAATTTGCTGATGATCAATTTAAAACAGAAGATGGTTTTTGGTTAATTCCTACTGCCGAGGTTCCTTTAACAAATCTTGTAAGAGAAGAAAATCTTAGTGATGAAAGTTTGCCCTTAAGATATGTTTCGTATACGCAATGCTTTAGAAAAGAAGCTGGTGCTGCTGGTAAAGATACTAGAGGATTGATTAGACTTCACCAATTTCCAAAGGTTGAACTTGTGAGTGTTGTTAAACCAGAGAATTCTATAAATGAATTAGAGAGATTACTTTCTTGCGCAGAAGGGATTTTAAAGGAATTAGAACTTCCCTATAGAACAATTATTTTATCAACAGGTGATATGGGTTTTTCAGCAGTTAAAACTTATGATCTTGAGGTATGGTTACCTGGTCAAAAGCTCTATCGGGAGATTTCTTCATGTTCCTTATGCGGAGATTTTCAATCTATTAGAATGAATACAAGATATAAGGATAAAGAAACTGGAAAAAAATTTTTTCCTCATACTTTAAATGGATCTGGTTTAGCAGTTGGAAGGACTTTAGTTGCAATTTTAGAGAATTATTACGAGGGTTCAGGGGTGGTAAGTATTCCAAAAGTTTTACAGCCTTATATGAATGGATCTTTAAAAATTGATTTAAAAAATAGTTAAAATCAAAATATTAATTAAGTTTGATATTTCGATAGAATTTAAATATTAATTTATAACTCAACAATAAGGATAAGTTATGCAAGAAGTTTTATTTCAAATAATGCCGTTAGTCTTAATTTTTTTCGTTTTTTATTTTCTCATTATTAGACCTCAGCAAAACAAAGTTAAAGAACATGCTGCAATGGTTGCTGCTGTAAAAAAGGGTGATGAAGTTGTTACTCAAGGTGGTTTAATAGGTAAGGTTTCAAAAGTTTCTGACGAAGAGGTCACTATAGATTTTGGAAATAACGTAAATATTAGAGCTGTTAAAACTACATTAGCTCATGTTAAATCTTAATATGCTATGATATATTTTTCTAATTCCAAGAAAATATTTTTACTCATAATATGCGTTATAGGTTTATTTCTCGCTTTTCCTAATTTCTCAAAAGTTAATATTCCCTTTTTTCCTAAACAAACCATTAATTTAGGTTTGGATTTAAGAGGGGGTTCATACCTTCTTTTGGAGGTAGAAACAGACTCAATTAAGAATGATAGATCTCAATCACTTTTAGAGGACATTAGATCGACCTTTAGAAAGAATAAAATTAAATATTCTGGTCTAAAAACTAATCAAAATGGAATTCAGGTATCTATAAGAGACGAGGATCAGATATCAGAGGCTAGAAAATTAATTCAAGAGTCTAATGTTTCATCCTCAAATTTATTTTCTAGTAATATCAATAAAGAATTTTCTATAAATAATAATAATAATCTTTTCATATTAGAATTAAATGAAAATTCATTAAAAGAAAAATATCGTTCCGCAGTATCTCAATCTATAGAAATTATAAGAAGAAGAATCGATGGACTAGGAGTTACTGAACCCTCTATTCAAAGACAAGGGAATAATAGAATTTTGTTGGAAGTTCCTGGCATGGATGATCCACAAAGATTAAAGGATCTTCTTGGTCAAACTGCTAAATTAAATTTTCGAATGGTTGATACATCAATAAGTGCTAATGAAGCAAGACAGACAAGAATTCCAGGTAGATCAGAAATTTTGAGTGATGCCAATGGTTTCGAATATCTTGTAATGAAAAAAGTTTTGGTTTCTGGGGAAAGACTTGTCGATGCTCAAGCTAGTTTTGACCAGGCAACAAATGCACCAATAGTAAATTTTAGATTTGATTCACTTGGAGGAAAGTATTTTGCAAAAGCAACATCTGAAAATGTTGGTAAACCTTTTGCTATAATTTTAGATAATGAAGTAATTTCTGCGCCAGTTATACGTACCCCTATATTAGGTGGTTCTGGACAAATTGAGGGAGGTTTTACAGTCGAGGAGGCCAATAATCTTTCAATATTATTGAGGGCAGGTGCTCTTCCAGCACCTTTGGAAATATTAGAAGAAAAAACAATTGGTCCTGGTCTTGGAAAGGACTCAATTGATTCAGGTACCTCAGCTGCAATTATAGGCTTAATTTGTGTTTTGATTTTTATTATTCTGAGTTACGGAAGATTTGGTTTTTATGCTAATTTTGCTTTAATTTTAAACATCATTTTTATTGTTGGTATTCTGTCTTTATTACAAGCCACATTGACCCTTCCGGGTATAGCTGGAATTGTTTTAACAATCGGTATGGCGGTAGATGCAAATGTTATTATATTTGAAAGAATAAGAGATGAAATTAATAATGAAAAAAAACCTATATCTGCTGTAGAATCTGGCTACTCAAAGTCCTTTGGAACAATTTTAGATGCTAACATTACAACTTTGATAGCTTCGCTTGTATTATTTTTTCTAGGAACGGGTCCTGTTAAAGGCTTTGCAGTAACCTTATCAATAGGAATTATTACCTCAGTTTTTACTGCTTTTGTAATTACTAGATTGTTAATTGCAATGTGGATTTTGAAAAAAAGACCAGATGAACTTTCTTTGTGAGAATTTAAATGAAAACTATTAAACTTATAAAGCATAATACAAATATTCAGTTTCTTAAATTCAAGAAAGCTACTTTAATTATGTCTATTACTATTTGTTTCTTTTCAATTTTTTCTCTTTTTCTTAATGGTTTAAATTTTGGTATTGATTTCAAAGGTGGAACTCTTATTGAGGTTAGCTCAGAAAATAATATTAATATAAGTAATGTACGATCAGTATTATCTTCTTTAAACTTAGGAGATGTACAAATACAAAACTTTGGTTCTGAAAAAAATATTTTAGTAAGAATTGAAGCATCTTCATCCGAAAATAATTCCAATGCTTTGTCAAATATAACTAATCAATTAATTTTATTTGGAAAAATTCAAAGAACCGAGGTAGTTGGACCAAAAATTAGTTCTGAATTAATTCAAAAAGGAATTTTAGCTATTATATCAGCTGTAGGACTAATGCTTTTTTACATTTGGATTAGGTTTGAATGGCAATTTTCTCTAGGAGCTGTTTTAGCTTTAATACATGATGTTATTATAACAATAGGTATTTTTTCCTTTTTCCAAATTGAATTTAACTTGTCGATAATCGCTGCTCTTTTAACAATTATTGGTTATTCAATGAACGATACCGTTGTCGTTTATGACAGAATTAGGGAAAATTTGAGAAAATACAAGAAACAGGATTTATATGATCTTATTAATATTTCAATTAATCAAACATTGTCTAGAACAGTATTAACATCTTTTACAACTCTTTTGGCTTTATTTTCTCTCTATATTTTTGGTGGCCAGGTAATTAAAGGTTTTACTTTGGCAATGATTATTGGTGTATTTATAGGAACATATTCATCAACATTTATTGCTTCACAACTTCTTCATATTCTTGGCGTTAAAAGAGATTGGTCAAAAAATAACGATAAGTAGTCTTTCTAAATTCCTTAATAGGGATTACTATAGATTCGTATTTAATGGAGTTTAAGATGAGTGCAATACTTTCTTCTTTAAGAAACACAGTTATATCGAGTTTTGCTTTAACTGTTCTATTATTAGTAATCTTTGTCTCATGGGGGTCTATATCAACAGAAAGCTTTTCTGATCAAGCTTTCTATTCATTTATTTTTAGATGGCTTCATGTTGTATCAGGTATTATGTGGATAGGTTTACTTTGGTATTTCAATTTTGTTCAAATTCCAAATATGCCAAATATTCCAGATGATCAAAAACCCGCTGTATCAAAAGTTATTGCTCCCGCAGCTTTGTGGTGGTTTCGATGGGGTGCTATGTCAACGATAGTAACAGGATTAATTCTTGGTCATTTAAATGGCTATCTTGAATCTGCAATGACTTTAGGTTTTAGAGGTGATGCTGCGCCTCAACATATAGCAATTGGTATTGGAATGTGGTTAGGAACAATAATGTGGTTTAATGTTTGGTTTGTTATTTGGCCAAATCAGAAAAAAGCACTTGGAATAGTTCCAGCCGAAGATGATGTTAAAGCTGCATCAGCAAGAACTGCTATGCTGTTCTCAAGAACAAATACTCTATTGAGCATACCAATGTTATTTTCAATGGTTGCTGCTCAAAATATATTTTAATATTTGAGTTTATAAAAAGGGGCTTTTGCCCCTTTTTTTAAATCATTTTTTTTAAATACTGACCTGTA
>QCGV01000004.1 GCA_003278145.1 OCS116 cluster bacterium AG-390-A19 | reverse complement strand
TGTGAATATTTCAGCTACAGAAGATACAACTGTAACCGCAACGGATGAAGCAGAAGAATTCCGTTATGAAGTTTCAGAAGCAGGTGTTTCAGAAGAAGGTGCTTACACAGTAACTATTGAAGGTTTTGATGCAGCAACTGACAAATTAACTTTAGTAATCGTTAATGGAACTTCAAATTTAACTACCCAGGAATTTGATCAACTATCAAATGTTGAAGTAACTTCTGATGGTATTAGTGGAACGCAAATTCTCTTTGCGCCGGATAGTAATGCTCAGAGTGGAAAACTTGTATTACCAAGCGTTGAAGAGTCCTTTGATAGTGATTGGACTGCTACAACCTATACTGTTGAAATTATCGCAGATGCTAATTTAGTTTAAGTGAGTATATTATATAAAGAATCTTTTTTAGGGAGATAATTAAAATTTTTATCAAGTTGCCTTATTTAAAACATAATTAAAATTTAAAAATAGCTTGATAAAGTTTGTTACATTTGGTTACAATATAAATTATTTTATATTGACGTTATAGACGAAATGTAGGATTTTGTGATTCGTTAGCAAATTTTAGTTAACGGATTTTTTTAGTAAGTGTTAAAAACACTTGTTGTTATTTTAGGGAGAAAGTAAATGGCGACTATTAATCACAGTGCTGGTGCGGATATCATCGTACCTTCTAATAATGGAACGACTTATAGAGGTTTAGGTGGAGATGATACCTATATCCTTTCAAATTCTATTGCAGCTAATGCAGCAATTACAATTGTTGATACTAGCGGTGCTAATAAAATTCAATTAGTTGACGGTTTGTCTGTAGCTTCAATGAAGTTTGCAGCGGATGCTGTTCAATTAACTTTGGGGAATGGTGCTGTTGTAACGATTAATGGCGCAAGTAACTTTGATTTTGATCTTGGTGGTAATGCTACCGCAGGAACATCAGGTACAGTTACTTCATTTGCAGGCTTCGCAGCTGGTGCAGGTGTTGCTACTCTTCCTGCTTCAGGATCTGTAGACGGTGCTTCTAATGTTTCAGTAACTGGATCAAGCTGGTCAGGTGGTGCTGCTACATATACATATACACTTTCAAAAGATGCTTCTCAGGTTGATGAAGGAAATGCTGTAACATTTACAGTTACTTCAAACTCTGCTGTTGCAGCTGATACAACTCTTACATGGACAGCTATTGGTAGTGACAATGGTTCTACCGTAGATAAAGCGACTGCTGCTGACTTAGATGCGCAATCAGGTTCTGTAACAATTCCTGCTGGTTCAACATCAGCTACTTTCTCTGTTACTCCTGTTGCCGATGGTGTTGCTGAAGGTATTGAAGGTATACAGGTTAGCGTATTCTCTCCCGAATCTGCTACAGTAGGAACTTCAACTGTTCTTGTAAATAACGCTGGTGCATCTTCTACTTCACAAACATTCACAGGTACAACAGGCGTTGATAAATTTACTGGTGCATCTGGTGATGATACATTTAGTTTCACAACAACTGGAACATTAAACAATGTTGATGTTCTTGATGGAGCTGGCGGTTCTGATTCTTTATCAGTTACTAATGCTGGCGGTGTTACATTAACTCCAAATGCAGAAAATATTGAAAATTTAGCAATTACACCTACAAGTGGAACATTAACAGTAGATCTTAAAGATACTGCTTCAACATTTGATTCAATTATGGCAAATACCGATGGTGGTTTTGCTACAACAGTTAACAATGTTGCTGAGATGCCTGGTAAAGTTGGTATTACAAATGGTACTGGTGCACTTACTGTTAACTTAAAAGCTGGTCCTGTTTCAGGTACAGCTGATTCTCTTACTATTGAGCTAGCTGGTGCTGCTGCTGGTTCTGATGTTACTATTACAGATGACTCTGCTACAGGTGTTCTTGAGTCAGCTACAATCAATAGTATTTCATCAGCCAACACATTAACTACACTTGCTCTTAATGGTGCAACTTCTCTTAGTGTTACTGGTGATCAATCATTAACATTGGTAGCCGCTCTTGAAGCAACAGTTGTAACTGTTGACGCTTCAGGAATGTCTGGTGTGGTTGGATTGACAATGTCTGCTGAGCCTGCTGCTGCAGCTATAACTATTACCGGTTCTGGTGGTGTTGACGCTTTAGTTGCTACTGATACTGGTAAAGATAACATTTCTGCCGGTGGCGGTAATGATACTATAACATTTGGTGGCGACAATGAACTTACAGCACTTGATGTTGTTGACGGTGGTGACGGTAAAGATACTGTGACACACAATGAAGATACTATTGTTTCTTCTCAACTTGGTGGTTTAAGTAATGTTGAAGTTCTTAAAAGTGCTGCAGCATCTACTGTTACATTAACGTCAAACGTTGGTCCTACAGAATTTAACTTATCTGCTGGTAACAATGATACTATTTCATTTAATGATGATTATTCACAAGCATCAACTGTTAATCTTTATGGTGATGTAGCCTCTGCTGATACAATCACAAATAACTCCGACATTGAGCTAACCGTTATAGCTACTACAGCTGATTTAGCTGCAGGTAAGGCTGCTTCAGATGATAGTGCATTAACAATAACTGGTTCTGCAACTGCTACTGATTCATTAGTACTGTATGCAAGTGGTGGTGCTTCTAATATTGACAGTGATGGTACAGCATCAATTACTAACATTGATAATGTATCTTTCAATTCAACTGTTGGTGTTACAGGATCTTATTCTACTGCAACAGATGTTGATTTTGGTGCATATACTACAGCTCTTACAGTTACTAATAATTTAGGCGCTCTTGATGGTTCGCTAACAACTGATTTTAGTGGTGGTATTACAAAAGGTACTCTTAATTATACTGGTGGTGCTGGTGTTGATATTGTTACTGGTTCAACTTTAAACGATATTATTTCAACAGGCGGTGGTAATGATACTGTTACTTCTACAAGCGGTGTAAATACTATTGATACTGGTGATGGTGTTGATACTGTAAATATGGGTACTGGTGTTGATATTATTTCAACTGGTGCTGGTAATGATATTATTGATGCTGGTGCTTCTGATCTATTAGCAAATGACGTTATTGATGGTGGTGATGGTAATGATACTTTAACATATGCCGCTACTTCAATTGCTGATGAATCTATTTTTGGTGGTGTATCAAATGTTGAGGTTATTAAACCTTTAGGTGGTAACACTACTGCAATGGCTTTGACAATGAATGGCAATATGGGTCCAAAAATTGTTGATGCTAGTGATGATTCAAACCTAACATTAACTCTTAAAGCTGGTGTTACAGATGCTATTACTGTTAAATTAGGTGCTGATGTTGGAAGTAATGACGATAACGTAGTAAACGGTGGAGCTGGTATGGCGAATACTGACTTAACTGTTACTGCAACAGATCCAGATTCATTTGATTCAACAACAGGCATTACTGGTGGTACAGGTACAGATACTATTACGATTACAATGGTTGCTGCTGGTACTGCTGATATCTCTGGTTCTACCGGGATTGATGTATTAAATGTTATTGATTACACAACTGGCGCAGATATCGTTGTTACTGCTGGTGCAAATGGTAGTACTCCTTTAACTGTTAATGCAACAACACAAGATAGTGGTGAGACCATGGACTTTAATGGTCAGAATTCAACTGTTGGTGTTACTATAAATGCTGGTGCTGGTGCTGACTCACTTGATGGTGGTGCTGGTGGCGACACTATTAACGGTAATGCTGGTATTGATACAATTGACGGTCAAGCTAACTCTGCCGTAACTGGTGCTGATAATATTTCAGCCGGTGCTGGTAATGATATCATTAACGTTTCAACAGCTGAAAGTGAGTTCTCAAACTCATCAACTACAGCTCTTGTTACTGATACTGTTGATGGTGGTGCTGGTACTGATACATTAGCTTTCGGTGCAGTTGCAACTCTAACTAAAGCTGAGCTTGCTAACATTTCTAATATCGAAAAACTTACATTAACAAATGCATCTACTATTACTGTTAGTGATGAATTCTTAACAAATAATCCTGGTGTTTCTATTACATTAGCAACTGGTACAATTAATGCAGGTGCTGGTACAACAGCAGATCCTACAATTACTTTACCGTTAAATTATATTGCTGGTAATGGTGACATTAAGGTTACTGGTGGTACTGCTGATGATTCATTCGGAACTGCTAATGGAGCTTTAATTAATGCTTCTGATACTATCGATGGTGGTGCTGGTACTGATACTATCAATGTATATAATGATAGTGGATTTGGTTTAGCTTCAACTAGAGGTACTGGTGAATCAGTTACTTTAGCTCTTGATATTTATCATACTAATATCGAAAAAGTTGTTATTGTAGACTCCGCTGATGATGATTCAGCTGGTGACGTAACAGTTTCTATTGCTGCTGCATTTACAGGAACAGCTATTGAAATCGATGGTTCTTCATTAGATCAAAATGCTTTAACAGCATCTAATGCAGAGACTTTAACAATTTCACAAAATACTGCCGATACTGCTAAGGTTACTGCGACAGGTGGTACTGGACCAGATTCATTTACAACAGGTGCTGGTGCTGACCACTTATCTGGTGGCGCTGGTATTGATACCTTCGCCTCAGGTGCTGGTAACGATAGTATTTATGGTGGAGCTGGTAACGATATAATCGATGCGCAAGGTGGTAGAGACTATATTGAAGCTGGTGATGGTAATGACCAAATTAATATCGCTGCTGATACTGACTTTGAAGTATCTGGTGGTACTGAAACAATTGATGGTGGTGCAGGTACTGATACTGTGACATTTACTGCTGCTACAGCTCATGACATTAGTTCAGCTGAATTAAGCAATGTTAAAAATGTTGAAGTAATAGAAATTGGTTCTGCTACATCTACTAATCAGTCTACAATTGGTTTAAGTGATACTGTATTATCAAATGCTGGTGGTTCAATCACTATTGTTGGTAATTCTAACGCACATGCTAATTCAGATCATAAAATTGATGGTGCTGCCGTTGGTACAGGTGATATCAGATTCATACCTAAAGGTAATACTACAGCGAAAGAAGATACTTTCATTGGTGGTGCTGGTGATGATACACTTCAAATCGGATTTAGTACTGCTACTTCTCCTGGTTCAGATGGTGTTCATCTTGAATTAGAAGATGGTGATGTATTTACTGGTAACGGTGGTACTGATACTATTGAGTACTGGAATGTTGGTGATAATCTTGCTGCGAACCCAACTGAGGGTACTGGTGATATTACTGCTACTATCGACTTTGATAATATTACTGGTGTAGAAAAAATTGTTGTTATGGATAATGACGGTCCTGGTACAAGAGGTACTGCTGACCCAATAACAACAACTATTGCTGCTTTATCTGCAACAACTACTAAAATGCCTGCAACTTTTGAATATGATGGTTCAATAATTGTAGATACAGCTGATACTCAAGATTTCAACTATAGTAGTCTTACAGCTGCTGATAATGACGCACTAACAACTGACTTCACTATTACTACAGGTGCTGGTGCTGACTCAGTTGGTGGTTCTGGTGGTGATGACACTATTACGACTGGTGGTGGTGCTGATAATGTATTTGGTGGTGGAAGATCTGATACCATTGATGGTGGTGCTGGTGACGATAACCTTTACGGTGGTGACGAAACTGCCTTAACAGGTGTTGGTGATAGCATCCTAGGTGGTTCTGGTGCTGATACCATTGACGGTGATGCTGGTGCTGATACTATTCTTGGTGGTGATGGTGCTGACATTATAACTGGTGGTACTGGTGCTGATATCATGACTGGTGGTTCTGGTGCTGATGTATTCTTACTTGGTGCTGAAAGTGCAAATGCTGCAAATTCAGACTCAGGTGGATCTACAATCGATACTATTACAGATTTCACAACTGGTTCTGATACTATTAGAATTACTCTAACAGCAGCGCAAATGGATGCTACTGGAACAATGGCTTTTGCAGCTACTGATCTAGGTGATGTATCTACATTTGCTGAAGTTGAATCAATTCTAACTGGAAAAGTTGGTGAAGCTGTTTACGTTACAGATACTGCTCAATTAGTAATTGATTTAAATGGTGACGCTAATATTAATTCTAATGATGTTAGAATTAATTTAAATGGAACTACTGCTTATGATAACGCTGATGTTGTTTATACAATTGCCGTTGATAACGATACTGCTCGTACTTATACATTAAGTGACGGTGCTGATATTGTTACTGCAAGTACTGGTAATATTGTTGATACCATTAATGGTTTAGGTGGTGCTGATAGTATCCAAGGTGGTACTGGTGCTGATATTATTGATGGTGGTGCTGGTAATGATACTATTGATGGTGGTGCTACTGCTGGTGACGTGATCACAGGTGGTGCTGGTAACGATACTATTACACTTACAGCTGGCGAAATTGATACATGGAAAGCTTCTGGTGTAACAACTGCTGCTCCATATGCTGGTACTAACAATGGTAGCGATACTGTTACCTTCTTAGTTGGTGCTGCTGAAGGTCAGTTTGATTTTGATCCTCTTGCAAGTGTATCTGGTACTGGTGGAACAGCTAATTGGATTACTCTACAGGGTGCAACAAGTGATGCTGTAACAGTTAATACAGATGCTACTGCAGGTGTTGTGACTACAAGCAAGATCATTGCTGTTGACGATACTAATAATTCACCAACTGCTTCTACAATTGCTGCTTTATTTGAAACTGCTACAGCAACTGATGATAACTATCTTGCAATGGGAACTAATGGTGCTGGTATTGTTGCTCACGGTGACAAAGATGGTGCTACTAAGATTACATTCTGGTGGGTTGATAGTGCGCTAGATGGTGATGGTACTGATGTTACCGCTGCTGATGTTCATCTATTGATTACATCTGCTGCTAATCTTGATATTGATACTCTTGATGGTGATCAGTTAACTGTCTAGTATTGATAAGAAGTATATATAGAATAAGGGGAACTTTATGTTCCCCTTTTTTTTATCATGACTGATATCTCAATTAACTCTGGTAAACTTTTAGAATTAATTCGTTATAATAATGAAGCTTCAATCAGAGGATTACAAGATCCTCATTCAGTCGCTTTATCTAAATTTATTTTTTGTGATTTTGATATTGATTCTTTTAAAGACCTAAAAAAATATTATATCAATAGTTCTAAAATCGATATTTTCACTTTGTATTATTGCTTAAGTACCTTTATTCTTGATGATAAGATTAATAGTGAAGAAATTGATTTTGATACTATTTTTAAAAAAGTTATTTTTAGTGATAAAAATATAAAAAAATTATTAAATGATTTTATTACTTTTAATAAACAGCCTTCATATAAAAATTTAGAAAAGATTAAGAATAATGATATTAATGATGATGAACTTAAAAGATTATTAATTTCATTATCTATTAAATATTTAGATTTTGAATTCAATAAGCTTGTAGATCTTTTTCCTATATTTAATCACTTATTTGAATTTTCTGATAATAATATCACAATAAGAAATAATGATGCTTTGATTAAAGCATTTGATAATGATGGTCTTTTATTATTAATATTTGTAAATAAATATTATTCTTTTTTTAATTATAATGATCTAAATTTTATCCTTGATAAGTTAATCTCTGAAGGTATTTTTGATGGTTTTTTATTGCATTTATATTTATTAAAAAAATATCAAGACAATAATTTTGAAAATAGCTTTTTTTCTCAATATTCTAATCATTTTAAATATCTTCCAAATAGATTTATACTTAGTATAGCGCAATTTGTACTGTTGAATTATTTTTTTAATAATGATTATTCATCGATAAAAACTTGGTTTAATCAATTTACAAATAAGATCAATAGTAATGAATTAAAACTTGATTCTGATGGTTTTATAAATTGGGATATTGAAGATAATAATCTCGAGCCTGTTTCTTATAGATTTTCACAGTTTAATTCTAGATTTTATATTAATTCTATTCATCATTTATCCGCTTATAGAGACAAGATTATAGATTTTTATAATAATGATGAAAAAAAACATAAGATTAATGTTTTCGGTGGATCTCATGCTATGAGCTTTGCTAATTTTCAATCTAATTTCTTTTATACTAATGTTTTCTTTCATTATACAGATAGGTTTCTTCTTTCTAATTCATCAGATAATTTTATAGTTAATAAGATTTTAGATTCAATAGATCTTAAAGAAAAAAATATATTAATTTTTGATTATGAATTTTTCTGTAAAAATTCAATTAAAGAATTTCTTGATAATCTTTTTAATAATTTATCTAATGTTATGAATAAAGATAAATTATATTTTTTTACTACACCATTACCATCTCTTTATTCTCATCGTTATCTTGATTCAGATAATGTAATAAATGCTATTAATAGTTTTAATATTGAGTTGAAAAAGAAAGTAACTGAATTCGGTTTTAAATTTGTTGATATAAATTCTTTTTTAAATGTAAGTTCTAATTATATAAATTCTAATGATTTATTATGTCATTATTATATTAAACCCGATATTATACATAAAATTATAGTTGATGAAGTTTTAAAATAATTATGGCTGAAAATAATATAGAGAATTTATGGGCAATTTTTTATGAAAATGATGCTTACTCAATTACCAAAGATAAAGTAATGGGTCGACAAGCTGCCGGAAATGCACTCCTTAAAGCTTATGCTGAGTCAGATTTAAATAAAGTTGGCGTTTACGCACGTAATGAGAATTCTTTTAAAGATTTTGTATCCAATTTTTCAACTTTATTACCATCCGGTTCACAAAAGAATTTATCTTATATTCCTTGGGGAAATCCTAAATTATTATCTGATTTTGGTGGCCTTTATCATCCTGCTCCAGACTTTGCTAAGTTTGCGAATTCTAGATTTTCTTCCGGGCATAATAAATATAGTGTAGTTGGTGTTACTCATACAACAGCTTCACAATCTGCTATAGATTCAATTTTAGATTGTTTTATAGAACCATTAATGCCTTGGGATGCATTAATATGCACATCTAAATCTGTTAAAAACTCTGTCGATACTTTATATGACGAATATTATAATATTTTAAAAAATAGATTAGGTATTGATAAAAAACCTAATTTTGAGACCCCTATTATTCCACTTGGCGTTCATTCCGATGATTTTAATTTTTCTGATGATGAAATTAATTCAAATAGAAAAAGTTTAGGTATTAATGATAATGATATTGTTTTACTCTTTTTAGGAAGATTGAGTTTTCATGCTAAAGCACATTATTTGCCTATGTATTTAGCTGTAAATAAAGTTAAGGAAAGCCTTCCTGATGATGTAAATCTTCATCTCATTCAGACTGGTTGGTTTCCAAATGATCCTGTTGAAAAAATGTTCAGAGAGGATACAGTTAAGATTGCACCAAATGTAAAGTTTCATTTCCTTGATGGTCGTAATCCCTTAAATAAAAAATTATCCTTTTCAGTTTCAGATATTTTTATTTCCTTAGTTGACAATTTCCAAGAAACATTTGGTTTAACTCCTCTTGAAGGTATGGCCGCAGGTTTACCTGTTATAGTAAGTGATTGGGACGGTTATAGAGATACAGTGAGGAATGGAATTGACGGTTATAGAATATCAACAGCAACAATGGGGCCTGGTAATGGATATGACTATTACGAGAAATATTATTTAGGATTAGATACTTATGATCATTATATTGGAAGAACTAGTCAAACTGTCTCGATAAATATATCTGAGTGTATAGAAAAAATAAAACTCTTAGCTAGTGATAAAGATCTTAGACTTAAATTAGGAAAAAATGCAAAAAAAAGAGCTGAAGATTTTGAATGGTCTAAGATAATAGATAGCTATAAACAATTAAAGAGTGAACTTGATATAAAAAGAGATTTTAGTATTAAAAATAATGAAAAATTTTTAAAACCAATAAGAATTCAGGATCCTTATACTTTTTTTAATGATTACGCTTCTTTTAGAATTAATAAGAATACCGTTATCAGTAGGTGTGAGGGTATAAATAATATTGACCTAGATGACTTTATTGAATTTGAAAGTATTTCATTCTTAGAAAGCATTACTCCTAATTTATTGATTTTAAAGAGTTTATTAAATTATATAAATAAATCAAAAGAAGTTTTATTGCTTGATTTAATTGAGGAGATTAAATTAGAAGAGTTCATAGTTTATCAATCTGTTTTGTGGTTATCGAAATATGGTTATATAATTATTAAGGATATGAATTAGTGGCTAAGAAAAATAAAATACTTTTTGTGCATCAAAATTTTCCAGGACAATATAAGCATATCTCAAAGGAACTTATTGATATTGGTTATGAGGTTCATACCCTTTCTATTACTAAGTTTATTGATAAAAGTATGACTAATCATCATTATCAATTAGCTGGTAATTCAACTAAAAATATAAATAAATGGGCTGTAGAGTTTGAGTCAAAAATGATTAGAGCAGGCTCAGCTGCAAATAAAGCGATGGAAATGAAAAAAAATGGATTTTTTCCTGATCTAATTATTGGTCATCCAGGGTGGGGAGAGACATTTTTTTTCAAAGAGATTTGGCCAGAAGCAAAACTACTTACCTATGCTGAGTTTTATTATAAAACTAAAAATAGTGATATAGATTTTGATCCAAAATTAATACAAGATGATTTAGGTATAGATTTTGAAAGTTTTTATAGTTATACAAAGTTTAAATTAACAGCAAGAAATTCTCCATTCTTGTCTACCTATGCTGTAAGTGATTATCTTATGTCCCCAACAAATTACCAAAAAAATTTATTACCAGCTAGCCTCCGAGATAATGTAGAGGTTATACATGATGGTATTGATACCGATATATTAAAACCTAATAATAATGCAACTTTTGAATTTAATGGAAAAACATTAACAAAAGATAGCAAAATTGTTACTTATATCAGTAGATCACTTGATCCATATAGAGGGTTTCATATTTTTATGAAAGCTCTTCCTGGTATTTTAAAGAATAATCCTGAGGCTTATATTTTAATAGCTGGAAACCAAAAAACAAATGGTTATGGATCACCTCCACCTGAAGGAAAAACATTTAAAGATTTATTTTATAAAACTATTGAAGGAAAAATTGATAGCTCTAGAGTAAAATTTTTAGGAAGCGTCAGTTATAATGAATTTATTAATTTAGTTCAAATAACAAGTGTACATATATATCTCACTTATCCATTTGTCTTGTCTTGGTCAGTTTTAGAAGCCATGAGTTGTGGTGCCGTTGTAATTGGCTCAAATACAGATCCAGTAACTGAGGTTATAGAAAATAAAAAAAATGGCTTGATAATTGATTTCTTTGATCACGATGATTTAGTAAAAAATGTTACTAATGTATTGAGTGATAAAGCTAAGTATATTGATATTGGAGTTGAGGCGAGAAAAACAATTCTAGAAAAATATGATTTAAGAAAAGTTTGTCTTCCTGCCCAATTAAACTTAATTAAAAGAGCTCTGAAATGATTGTAAAAACTATAATGAATGATGTTCTTGTTATAAAAAGTGATGTCTTTAAAGACTCTAGAGGTTATTTTTTTGAACTTTATAATCAAAAAGTTTTTACAAAAAATGGTATTAAAAATAATTTTATTCAGGATAATTTATCCTTTTCCAAAAAAAGAAACACTATTAGAGGGTTGCATTATCAAAAACCACCTTTTGAACAATCAAAGTTAATTTCCTTAGTAAGTGGTGCTATACAAGATGTTTTTATAGATATAAGGCTAAATTCAAAGAATTTTGGTAAACATGGTTCAGCTATTTTGGATCAACCAGGTGACTCAATTTATATTCCCCAAGGTTATTTACATGGTTTTTGCACCTTAACAGAAGATACGATTGTAAAATATAAAGTCGATAATTTCTATAATGCTGAGTCTGAGTCAGGTGTTTTGTGGAATGACAAAGATTTACTGGTTGATTGGAATATTTTAAATGAAAATCCAATATTATCTGAAAAAGATAGTAAATTATTATCCTGGGCTAATTTTATTAAGGACTTGGAGTTTAAAAATGTCTGAAAAAATACTTATTACTGGTGGTTCTGGTTTTATAGGGTCGCAAGCTGTAAGAACACTATTATCACTTGGTTATCAAGTATTCAATTTAGATAAATTGACTTATGCATCATCAAAAGAGTCGTTAAGTCATCTTGAGAGCGATTTCTACACCTTTTATAAAGGTGACATCTTTGATGAAGAAATTGTTTCAAATCTTATTAATAAAATTAACCCTGATTTTATTTTAAATTTTGCTGCAGAATCTCATGTTGATAGATCTATTGAAAATGCTGATGATTTTTTAAATACAAATATTATTGGTACTTATAATCTTCTAAAATATGCATTGAATTATTATTCAAAACTTAGTTCTTCGAAAAAAAGTAAATTTAAATTTATTCATATATCAACCGATGAAGTGTTTGGATCTTTAAATTCTAATGAGGAAGCTTTTATAGAGGATAGTAATTATAGACCAAATAGCCCTTACTCAGCATCTAAAGCATCTTCAGATATGATTGTCAGGTCATGGATAAAAACTTATCAATTCCCAGCTATAATTACACATAGTTCAAATAATTATGGACCTTGGCAATTTCCTGAAAAATTAATACCTAAGTCTGTAATATCTGCTTTAAATGAAGAACCAATCGCTATATATGGTGATGGATCTAATATTAGAGATTGGATTTATGTTGAAGATAATGTCGATGCAATTATAGCCCTAATGAGGTCAGGTGTAGTAGGGCATTCTTATAATATTGGAGGTAATTGTGAAATATCTAATTTAGAAATAATTAAAAAAATATGTAAAATTTTAGATGAAATAAAACCAAGAAGTTCAGGTAAATATGAAGATTTAATTGTTTTTGTTGAAGATAGACCGGGACATGATTTTCGCTACGCATTAAATATAGACAAAATTTTTGAATCAATTAATTGGGTTCCAAAGACCAGTATTGATAATGGATTGAAAGAGTCAATTGAGTGGATGATAATTAATTATTCTTGGCTTATGGAAAGAAATAAAGATAATCGACGTCTTGGTTTAAAGAAGATGTAAAATGAGGGTATTAATTTCAGGAAAAAATAGTCAAATGGGTCAAACACTTTTTTCTATGGATAAAGAATTATCTCATGATTTAAAATTCTTGGATTCTAAATCTATGGATTTAAAGGATTTAGATTGTATCAACAGTACTATTAGTAGCTATGATCCAGACATAGTCATAAATTTTTCCGCCTATACTGATGTTGATGAAGCAGAAGATAATTTGAATGAAGTTAATTTAATTAATTCTATAGCCCCAAAATACCTTGCAAGAGCTTCAAAGCAGGCTAATGCATTTTTTATTCAAATTTCTACTGATTACGTTTTTGGCGAATTTGATAATCCACCTTTTAGCTCTCTATCTAAAACAGGCCCTTTAAATTCATACGGCCTCTCAAAGTTAAAAGGTGAAGAAAATTCATTGGAGGAAAATGATAAGTCAATAATTATAAGAACATCTTCTCTTTATAGTGAGTTCGGTAATAATTTTGTGAAAAATATAGCTAAAAAATTAATAAATAAGGAAGATTTAAAAATCATTTCTGATCAGAAAATATCAATGACTTATGCAGATGATTTTATAAATGCATTAATTGCTATATTAGATGAAAAAAAATTAAAAAATATAGTATTACCAAAATTACCTTTAATTTTGCATTATTCAAGCGATGGATTTACTACATGGTACAATGTAGCAAATGAAATAATTAAAAACTTAAATCAATATTTTGATAAATTAGGCACTATTACTCCAATTACATATTTAGAATGGTCATCTAAGGCGACAAGACCAAAAGATAGCAGATTATCAATTGACTATAGTCTTTTAAGTTCTTTGGATATAAAATTAAATCCATGGGAGCTTGGGGTAAAGGAAGTCTTAAAAAAGTTATATAGTTAAAAGAGAAAATTATGACAAAAATTAAAGGAATTATTTTAGCTGGCGGAGACGGAACAAGATTAAAGCCAATGACTGATTTAATATCTAAGCAATTACTTCCTATTTATAATAAACCCATGATTTTTTATCCATTATCGGTTTTAATTAAAGCTAAAATTAAAGATATATTAATTATTACAAAGCCCAATGAGCAGGATAGCTTTAAAAAGATTCTAGGAAATGGAAGTAAATGGGGTGTCAATATTGATTATATTATTCAAAATAAACCAAGAGGTATAGCCGAAGCATATATTTTGGCTGAAGATTGGCTTAAAAATTCAAGATCTCTTCTAATCTTAGGTGATAACCTTTTTTTTGGACATGGGTTAAATTCATTAATTAGAAAGACCTTAAAGAAAAAAAATGGAGCTACAATTTTTGCCTATCAAGTTTCTGATCCGCATAGATACGGGGTGGTTACATTAAAGGAAAATGGTCAAATTAAAAATATTATTGAAAAACCAAAGAAAACAAAATCTAGCTGGGCTGTTACGGGTTTGTATTATTATGATGAATCAGCATCAAGAATTGTTAAAGATTTGAAGCCTTCAAAAAGAAATGAATTAGAAATTACTGATTTGAATAATAAGTATTTAAAAAGTGGAAATTTAGATGTTGAATTATTAGGAAAAGGGATTGCTTGGCTAGACACAGGAACACCTGATTCTTTATTGGAAGCAGCTAATTATGTAAAAATTATCGAGTCAAGACAAGGTCTTTTAATTGGTAATCCTCAACATGATTAGCTTAAACTATATATAAAAATTTAAAAATATTTACCTAATAGGTATATTAATAAATCAACTTAACTTATTGATAATTTATATAAATTAAAATTTTCATCTTTTTTCTTTAGAATAAATCCTACTTTTGTGAATATTTTTTTACTGGCAATATTTTCAGTTTTTATCTCTGCAATAATTTCATCAATATTGGAATTATTTTCTTTAAAAAACTCAATAGATTTATCTAGTGAAATTTGAGATAGTCTTTTTTTACGAAACTTTGGATCTATAATTATTGATATAATAGAATAATTTTCTTTAATATCGAAACCAACACAGCCAATTTTCAGCTGACTTTCTTTTAACAAAACAACCAATGAAACTCTATCACTTCTTGCAAGAGATTTTAAATACCAATTATTATGCTCTTCCCATGAAATTGGTTCTGAATTTTTAAGCATATTTCTTGTTTTTTTATGATTACGCCAGTAATAAAAATCATTGATATCATCATGAGATGCATTTCTAATTTCTATTTCCATATATAAAACTCGTATTTAAGTATTATCTATATAAGTTAAATTTTTTCGTGTGACTCAAAATATTTGTTCACCCAGTAAATAACATAATCAATATCTTCCTCGATCATTCTATTATGACAGGGTAGGGTTATCAGCTTTATCCATTCTTTCTCACATACTGGGTAGTCCCTATCTTGTAATAATGGAACATATTTATATAGAGGTTTGAAATGAACAGATGTATGAATTTTTTTTGTTGCTAGATAATCAATTAAAGACTCTCGATGCTCACTTGGAACTCTAGCTGAATAATATTGCACTGTTTGAGAGAAGGGTGGTCTTTCTATTACTGGATGAAGTTCTGAATTATATCTAGACTGGATATGTCTTCTAAATTCTAAATGTTTGGGAAGTTTCTTCATTTGTTCAAGGCATATTGCTGCAATAATATCTGTCATATAATATTTATAACCAAGAACATCTACTTCGTAATCCCATGCATATCCTGGTTTATTATTTGATTGTTGCGTTCTGCTCCACGTTGAAGATACTCCAAACCAAGTCATTTCACGGCATTTGTCAGCTAAATTTTTGTCATTAGTTGTTATCATACCTCCATCACCAGCGGGCATTGTCTTTACTGCTTGAAATGACCATACTGCAGCATCTCCATCTAGACCTGCGCCTGGAAACCAGCAGCTATGAGCACAATCTTGTATAATAAATCCACCAAAATTTTTTCTAAGACCCTTATAATCTGAAAGCACTCCTGACTCATCTACAGAAATCAAGACTTCGCTATTTGGTTTTTTAAACTTCGCAACATCATTGGGATCAATACAAAGCGTTTCACGCTCAACATCTACGATATTCGATGTACAGTCATTCCATAAAGGAACCATTGCTGTTGCAACAAAGGAAATTGCTGGATTTATTACATCTATACCTTTAAAGCCCATTGCTTTCATTATTAAATCTTGTCCATGAGAGTTACTTGTTACTGCTACGGCATATTTATGACCAACCATTTTAGCAAACTTTTCTTCAAATTCTGCTACTTTTGGTCCTTTACCCCACCAGCCACTCTCAATAACTTCTCTTATAGCTTCAACTTCTTCTTGTCCTCCTTGCGGTCCAAGAACTGGTAGCATTGTTTCTCTTATTTCTATATCTTTAACCATTGAAGTCTTATTATTATGTTTTATTAAACGTTTTGTCAAAATACTCAAAATCAATCAAATGAATTAATTTATAATTTTAAAATATTAAATAATACTTAATGATAAAAAAGTATTTTTTGATTTTATCAATTATTTTGAATAAGATTTATTCCTTTTTTATAGAGATTTTTACGCGAAATATATCGTTTCCATCTTTAAAAAAAGCAGATTTAAATTTATCTGAGGATGTTGTTCTAGCTCTTATTATGTTAAGTAAGTCACGAGCTTTATAATTTCTTTCTAAGTCAATCTGGCTAAATTTGTCTAATTCACTTGAGTAATGGAAAGACCCATTTTTATGTTGAGGAGTAGATTTAATATTTTTATTTCTAATTGACGGATAAGATATAGAAAATAATTTTATTAACTCTTTTAATGATTTCAAATAAATAGTTTCAGAATTATCCTCCCATGTATATTCGATCTTTTTTTGAACAATGATATCCCCAGTATCAATACCCTCATTAACCCAATGAATTGTTACACCATAATCAACCTCTTCAATTATTGCCCAAAAATAAGGATGTTTCCCCCTATTATTTGGTAAATATGAGTTATGTGTATTTATAAAACCAGTATTTGCTAAAGAAATAATTTTATTTGATAAAATATTTGGCCACCATGCAAGAATACCTATATCAAATTCAATTTTTTCCAATTGTTTTTTTAAAATTTTTTCATCTTTAAAAATTTTATAATTAAGCTTTGAGGCTTTTACTAAGTTATATATATCATTTTTTTTTGTGCAAAAAACAGCAGCTATATCTTTTTTATAATTTTTTATCAAAAATTTTGTTATTTCTAAACCGACAAAATCATCAGCCAACAAGATTATTTTTTTTCCATTTTCCATTTTTGATTATTATTAGATTTTATAAGTATTTGTCAAAGTAACGTTATAGAGATTTTTTATAATGTAATATTTTTTCTTGATATTTTCCACATATCCCAAAGAACTTTTTCAAAGTTTTTAGAAAAACGTTCTGCATCAAATACTGGAGAATTTAAAACTTTTTTTCTTAAGCCTTCTCTTAACTCAGAGAGACTTTTAATATCCATTGATAATTCAATTGCTTTAGATATATACTCATCATCATTACCAACTACCCAATCTTTCAAACCACAATTATAAGCAATAGATTCACCATAGTGTGATATTAGATGGTTACCTTTCCTTGTTAGAGCTGGAACCCCCATCCACAAACCTTCAATACTTGTTGTTGCTCCTCCGTAAGGAAATGGAGATAAGGCTATATCAACTTTATTATATGATTTAAAATATTCATTATATGGTGAGCTACCTTCAAGCAATAGATTTTCACTTGATATTTCAAATTTTGAAAATCTATTTAAAACTTCTATTCTATTCTTCTTACTGTTAAATTGAGAGCTCTTTAAGAACAGTTTCGAGTTAGGTACTGCTTTTAGTATTTTTGATCTAACCTTAATCACCTCATCAGTCATTTTAGCAATATTATTGAAGCAACCAAATGTGATAAAATTATTAGAAAGGGCAGGTAATGAGTTTACCTCAGCAGAGATAATTGGTTTTGTGAAACTTGAATAAATATCAGGTAAATGCCAAATTTTTTCAGTAAAATGATGAGCTTCTTCTTTTGGCATTACATATGGGTCACCTAAAATATAATCAATTTCATTAACACCGGTTGTCGCCCAATAACCTAGCCAACTGACCTGGATTGGAGCAGGCTTCCATGCAAAAACTGGCAAACGATTTCCATTGGTATGACCAGAAAGGTCAATAAGAATATGAATATTATCATTATGAATTATGTTTGCTGCTTCCTCATCATCTTTGTTAGCTAATTGCTTCCAAACAGAAAAATATTCTTTAAAATTTTTTGTTAGGTCATCCTCTTGGAATGTATTTGTATAACCATAAAGTTCAATAGAAGAAATTTCTAAATTTTTTATTAAATGTTCAATGAAATGACCAACTGGATGGTGTCTAAAGTCACCTGAAACAAAACCAATACGAAGTTTTTTTGGATTTTCATCAATATTCCATTCTGAGAATGGTGAAGTAACTTTATCGCTTAAGATTTTTCCGAATTCACGAGCATCCTCGATATGTTTTTTTGGATCATCTGCTTGAGAGCTTTTTAAAAAGAGGAGATTTGAGTATGGCGCTAGAAAATCATGATCAATGGATTTTGCTTTGATATAACTCTTTTCAGCATTTTTAAATTCACCAATTAGCCTATATGAAACCCCTAAATTATTATAGGCCAATGCATAATCAGGTTTAAAAGCTATTCCCTTTTTATAATATTGAATAGATTCTTCGATTTTACCCTGTTTTTGAAGTACATTAGCTAAATCATTATATATTTCAAATGCCCTGGGGTTCAGTTTTAATGCATTTTTATAGCTCTCCTCGGACTCTTCATAACGATATAAATCTCTTAGAATAATTGCATAATTTTTATATAATTCTTCTTCTTTAAATCCACTTTTGATAGCATTTTCAAATACCTTTACTGCCTCATTAAGCTGACCATTTTCTCTTAAAGAGATACCAAGATTATTATGCACGTTGAAACTATTTCTTGGATTAATTTTTATACTTTGCTTATAAATTATTATGGCTTCTTCAAGTTTATTCAGTTCTCTAAGTGTATTCGCTAAGTTATTGTAAGCACTATAAAGGTCAGGCTTTAACTTCAAAGCCCTTTTGTAAGCATTTTCAGCTTCTTTTAATTTTCCATAAGATTTTAAACTGTTAGCATAATTATAATGTGCATCAGGATTTTTTGAGTCAAGATCTACAAATTTTTTATTTGCTTCAAGCGAGTCTTCTAATTGATTATTTTGATCATAAGCTAAGCCAAGAATTTGCCAGCTAAAAGGATGTTTAGGAAATTGGTTGATAATTTCTTTTGCTAAGTTAATTGTTTGTTTGATATTTCCATCTTCATAGCTTTTTAACAACTCTAAGAGCCGCTCCTTACTTGGAATTGAGCTATTCTTTTTATTAATAGTAGTATGCTTTTTTTTAATTTTATTTTTTTTCCACATATCCCAAAGTCCTTTTTCAAAATTTCTAGAAAATCTTTTGGAATTAAATATTGGAGAATTTAAAACTTTTTCTCTCATTACTTTTCTTAAATTGGAGAGAGTTTTTAGATCTGCAGAGAATTCAATTGCCTTAGATATATATTCATCATCGCTATTTGCTATCCAATTTTCTAATCCACAATTATAAGCAATTGTCTCTCCAACATGAGAGATAAATTTATCACCTTTTTTTGACAGAACGGGTACCCCCATCCATAATCCTTCTATACTTGTTGTAACCCCACCATAGGGGAATGGAGACAGAGCAATATCAATATTATTATAAGATTTAAAATACTCATTTCTTTGTGAGCTTTTTTCAAAAATTAAACGATCTTTGGGAATACCAAATTTCAAAAATCTATTTAAAATTATTTTTTGTTCTGCAGTTATTCCTAATTCTTTGCTTTTCAATAATAGCTTTGAGTTAGGAACAGCTTTAAGTATTTTTGATCTAACCTCAATCACTTCATCAGTCATTTTAGCAATATTATTGAAACAACCAAATGTAATAAAGTTATTGGAAAGGGCGGGTAATTTTTCAACCTTCAAGTCATTTTTTGGTTCTGTCATACATAAAAAGCTCTCAGGTAAATGCCAAATTTTTTCAGTAAAATGATGAGACTCTTTTTTTGGCATTACGTATGGATCGCCTAAAATATAGTCTATTTCATTTACACCAGTTGTAGCCCAATAACCTAGCCAGCTCACCTGAATTGGAGCAGGTTTCCAGGCAAAAATTGGCAAACGATTTCCATCAGTGTGACCAGATAGATCAAAAAGAATATGGATACCATCATTATGAATTAAATTAGCGGCTTCCTCATCGTTTTTATTAGCCAGTTGTCTCAATTCAAAAAAAGACTCTTTAAAACTTTTTGTTAAGTCATCTTCTAAAAATCTAGTAGTATAGCCATAAAGCTCAATAGATTTGGATTGAAGATTTTCTACTAAATTTTGAAGAAAATATCCTACTGGATGGTTTCTAAAATCACCCGAGACAAAACCAATGCGTAATTTTTTTGGATTTTCTTCAATATTCCACTCTGAGAATGGTGAAGTCACTTTATCGCTTAAGATTTTTCCATATTCACGAGCATCTTCAATATGTTTTTTTGGATCATCTGCTTGAGAGCTTTTTAAAAAGAGGAGATTTGAATATATAGCTAAAAAATCTGGATCAATTTTAATTGCATCTTTAAAGAGTTTCTCTGCCTCTTTATACCTTCCTTGATTTCTGTATACCATAGCAAGGTTATTATATGCCTCAACTGATTTAGAATTTAAGTTAATTACTTTTTTAAAACTTACCTCTGCTTCTTTAAGTTTTCCAAGATCTCTTAAAATAATACCCAAGTTATTATGAGCGATAAAATTTTTTGGATCAATTATAATAGATTTTTGATAGCAAGATTCAGCTTCTTTTAATTTATTTAATCTCATTAATGTTAGACCAACATTATTGTTTGCTTCAATAAAATTAGGTTTTATCTTTAAAGCTTTTCTAGAATTTTGAAGAGCTTCCTCGAGCTCCCCTGTATCTGCGTATGTCATAGCTAAATTATTGTATGCATCAGCATAGTTAGGATTTATATCTATTGCTTTTTTATAATTAATAATTGCATCTTCAATATTTCTTTCATTTTTTAAAATATTTGCTAAATTATTATAGGCCTCTGGAAAATTTGGATTGATTTTTAAGGCTTCGATATAATTTTCTTTTGCCTCTTCTTTTTTACCTAACTTATTTAAAAGCAGTCCAAAGTTATTATAAATATCTGGAATATCAGACCCCTTTTTAAATATTTCTCTGAATATACTTTCAGCTTCTTCGAGTCTATTTGTTTCAGATAATAGGTTTGCAAGATTTGCATAGGCAATTTTAAATTCTGAATTTAATTTTATTGCTTTCCTAAAATATTCCTCCGCTCTTTCGATTTTGCCATTTTTTTGCAAAACTACAGCATAATCATTATAATTTTCAGAATCATATGGGTCTAATTGTGCAATTTTCTGATGAGATGCTAGAATATTATTAGTGTCATTCTTTTTTCTATAAATGAGTAAAATCATTTTCCAACAAAATTTATTATTTGGATGGCTTTCAAATAGTAAATTTACTATTTTTTCAGCCTCATTATATTTTTCGTCATTAAAGAATTTAAAAAAATTTTGAACTTCTGACTCTGGTAAAGGTGAATTATTAACTGCTGATACTAGTCTGTTGTTAAGTGATTTAAATTTCTCGTTACGTAACCCATTTTCATTTGCCTGTTTAAGCAAGCTTTCAGCATCATTAAATTTTTTTTCTTTAATAAGGGCATCTATATAACTAATCCAATATTGCTCTATTTTTGGATTTTCAATAAGTGCGTTTTTAAATAATGGTAATGCTATACTATTTTTTTTAACATAAACCGCTAGTAGGCCTAAATTATGATTTGCATCTGGATTATTAGGTTGAACGTTTAATATTGAGCGGTAAATTTTCTCTGCCTCTTGAATATTACCTTTTTTGTGTTCATTTATACCTTTTTGTAATTCCTCATTAATATTCATAATGATTTATATCCACTCATGTTCATTTATATGAAAATTTATCATGTAATAATATATTAAAAAATAAAAAAAATTTAATTAAATGATTATTAATTATGGACTCTAAGAAAGTTTAGTACAGTGATTATATTTTAATCTCTTAAAGCAGTTTTCGATAATTTAGTAATAGGATTAATTATATAGCTTATTACTGTTCTAGGCTCTCCTATAATGGATACATCCACCATCATACCCGACTGAAGGCTTATCTTTTTTTTGCTTTCCATATTTGTGGTATCTATTTCTATAATTGTTTTATAGTAACTTGGCTGATCAGCTGAGTCCTGTGTAGTACTAGGAGCTACATTTGTAACTATTCCATCAAATTGACCGTATATGGACATATCATAGGCTGTAAATGCTAATTTTGCACTTAATCCCGGTACTACATATGCAATATCTTTAGGATTTACCGAGGCTTCAACTTGGAGAATATCTCCAAATGGAACTATTGTCGCTATCTCTTCACCAGCGCTAATAACTTGATCAATATTTCTTGCATTTACACTACTTATGATACCTTTAACTGGAGATATTATTTTTGAAAAACCTAACTCTTGTGAAGCTTTTTGATAAATTTGTTCAGCTTCATACAACCTTAATTTTTGGTCAATTAGAACAATTTCCGCTTCTGCACCTTTGCTAACAAGATCCTCAATTAATTTTACCTTTCTTTCTTGTGCATCTTTTGTAGATTTTGCAATATCATATTTACTTTTTGCCATTTTATAATTTATTAAAAAAAGTAGATCACCTTTTTCTGCATTATCTGACATTTTCACTTTAATTTCTTCAAGAACCCCACTTATTGGGCTTTGAATAGTATGAACTTTTGATGTAGGGACTACAGTGCCCGTTGCTCTAACAACTTGGTCAACAGAAGCAAAACTTGCCCAAATAGTAAAGCAAATGGTAAATGCTGCTATTCCCCAAAAAAGAAAATAAGATCCCTTATTAACACTAAAATTTGAAATAGCTAGGGAGTCTAGAAAAAGCTCAAATCTTTCTTGTGAAAAAAAATTTTTAATATTTATCAGAGATTTTTTAATCATTTTTTATCCTTCAGGATTTTTTTGAATTTGAATTATTTCATTTGTAGGTCCAAATCTTGCAATCTGTCCATTAACCACAACTGCTATTTTATCTGTCTTTGTTAAATGTTGTAATCTATGAGTCGAAATTATTATTGTAGGATTATGTGGTAATGAAAAGATATTTTTCACTACTTTTTCTTCCGTCTCTGAGTCCATTGAGCTTGTGGGCTCATCTAGGACTAAAATTTTAGATTTTCTTAAAAAAGCTCTTGCTAGAGAAATTGACTGTCTTTGACCTCCAGATATATTCAGACCATTTTCTATAAGCTGATAACTATATCCATTTGGAAGTTTAGCAATAAATTCATGACAACAAGCTAATTGAGCTGCTTCAACAACTTCATCTTCGGTAATATTATCTAAACCTGCCGTGATATTATCGTAAATACTCCCAGAGAATAATTGAATATTTTGGGAGCAGTATCCAATAGATTCCCTTAAAGATTGCGATGGAATATTATTAATATCATAATCTGAAATAAAAACACTTCCATTTTTAGGAAGAATATACCCTATAATATTTTTTATTAATGAGGTTTTTCCACTTCCAATTGACCCTACAATACCAAGTTTTTCTCCTTCTTTTAGAGAAAAATTTATTCCATTTAGTATTTTTGCATCTTCAATCGAATAACTCAAATCTTTAACAACTATGTTACCATTTTTCAGGACAACAGCCTTATTATCCTCGGCTAACTCATCTCGTGAAATATCTCTCATTAAACTATCAATATTTTTATAAGATAAAAGAGTATTATTTAATCTTGTCATTAGTTGACCTATTTGAACTAATGGTGAGAGAATTCTACCAGATAAAATTACGCATGCTATTAGGGCGCCACTGGTTATTGATTGTGTTCCAACCAATATAACACCTAGACAGACTATACCAGCAGAACTTAATTGAAGAGCAGATTGAGAAAATATTGTAGCGATATTATTAACTGTTCTAACTTTAATTAAGGTACCAGAAGATTCATTGATAGTATTATTCCATTTCTTTTCTAAGAAACCACCTCCGGCAACTGTTCTTACGGCTTCAACATTATTTAATAGTTCTAACAGAGTTGCCATTTTACCTTTTTGATGACCACTAGTCAGTGTGGAGTATTTCTTAATAAATGGCTGAACTGATAAAGCAACTATTATAACCAACGGAACTATGAGAAGAGGTACAATTGCTATCCAACCTCCGATCATTGCTATTATACCAATGAAAAAAAACATAAATGGTGTATCTATTATTGCTACCAATGAGGCAGATGAGAAGAAGTCTCTAACGCCCTCAAATTCCCGAACAGATGTAGCTACTGATGATGGCGATCCCAATACAGTATTATCATGACTAACAATTTTCTTAAAAATTTTATCACTCACAACCTTATCTAACTCTTGTCCTGCTAAATCAGTGAAGTATGAGCGAAGTAATTTAAGTATAAAGTCGAAAATTATAACTATTCCTACGCCAATTGTTAATGCTATAAGTGAGTCAATTGCATTATTTGGCATTACTCTGTCATAAACAGTCATTATATAAAAAGCAGATACAAGTTGAAAAAGGTTTATAAAAATAGATGCTGCCAAAACTTGAACATAAGTTCCCCGGTTTTTATAAATTGTTCCCCAAAACCAATGATCTTTTAGATCTTTTATTTTGTTATCAGAGTTTTCCATTATTAATCAACTTTAATTTTAAATTCATTATTTAGAAGTTTATTTTGATGAAGTATAGATAAGTAGGTTATTAAAGTAACTGTTTCATTGTCTAATAGAATTTTTAATTGTGAGATTTCATTTGAAATGACTTCCGCAAGTGGGTTAACTGAAAAACCACTAAATTCAATTCTTTCCTGTAGGGTTTTTCTTTGCTCGACAGTGTCTTGAAAACTATTAATAAAAGCATCTTTATTAGAAATAGAGTTATTGTAATCACTAATAAGCGTTGACTCATCTATTGTATCTTTTTTTTGTGATATAGTTATTGCATTTTTTGATCCCAATGCTGATGCTTTTGCTGCGTTAATTTTAGCAGAACCCCGACCAAAGCTAAAAATTGGCATAGAAAAGTATAGACCACCCCTTATGTCGTCCTCATTACTGTCATCGTCAATATCATATTTTGTATATCTTGCACTAACACCAATTTTTGGAAGATATTCACTACGTACTATTTTTATTTCTTCTTTTTTTTCTAAATAGTTATACTCTGAAATACTTACATCATAAGATTCTATATTTTCAAAGATAATATTATTTGTGGTTTGCACTTTTGGGAATGCGTTGCCAGAAAAATCTTTTTTAAAGAAATATCTGTATCTGCTATTATTTTTTTCAGCTTGACTCTTTAGCTGATAAATCAATGATTTTAAGCTGTTATAACGAACAGAAAATAAAGCCGATTCAACTGGGTCCATTATACCAGCCCGAACTCTCTCATTTACTTTATCTTTATAAGGATGAAGTGTATTTATAAGATTCTCTGCATAGTTGAGAAGAAAATTACTTGTTACCGAATTTAGATAGATCTCATTTGCCTCAAGGATTAAACTTGAAATAGTTTTTTGCCTTTCTTTGCTTAGGCTTTCAACTTTAGCTTTAGCAGATTTTATTCTAGAGTTGATACCTCCACCAGAATATAAAGCTTGTCTGATTTCGATATTTGCATCAAAACTATCATCTCTTCTTTTTCTTACTGAACTGTTATCTTTTATATTTCTTTCAATGCTTTCATCATTAATTATATTACTGTTAATAGTTGGAAATCTATCCCTTTGAGCAAATTTTAAATTAAATTTTGTTTCAGCAGAAATAGAATTTATATACATATATTCTGGTTGTTCAAATAAACTGGATCTAATAAAATCCTTATAATCATCTTCACCAATAAAAAGATTTAAATCATTAATATTGGAGAATGGTATATAAGTATTATCTTCTGAATATAAGTTATTTGAGGCAATGAATACTAAACAACTAAGAATTATCTTTCTAATAATATTCATTTTTAACCCCAACCCAATATCATTAATAATTATTTTTTCTTAGATTTTTTCTTTTTTTCTTTTTCTGTGCTTTCTGCAGAAGATTCTTCTAATGAAGCTAATTTATCTTCTATAGCTTTTGCAGAACTAGCCAGACCATTTATTATCTTATTTACACTTGCGCCGGGAATTTCAAGTACACCAGAGTTAACCTCTTTTCCCGATGGATCAACGCTTGTGCATTGAACACGCATAATCCCATTTACAAAAGTAACGTTAGCTAAACCTTCTATAAGCATTTTTAATCTCCCAAATTGATATAATTGATATATGGTTATGTATAATTTAAATTCAACCTTTTAATTTTATTATAAAAAAGTAGTACTACTGTTTGGTACAATTGTCATAAAATAAGTTAGGATAAAAATGAAAAAAAATAAGTTTTTACATGTTGGTTGTGGTTTAAAACGGAAAGATACGACAACTCCAGTTTTTAATACGGATGAGTGGGAGGAGTTTACAATTGATATTGATCCATCTTGTAAAACAGATTTCATTGGATCTATGACTAATTTAAGCATGATCGAGGATGAAACATTTGATGCTATATATTCTAGTCATAATATAGAGCATTTATATATTCATGAAGCTCTGGTTGCGGTTAAAGAATTTAATAGAGTTCTAAAAAAAACTGGGTATGTGATGATTATTTGCCCAGATTTAATAACTACATGCGAAGAAATAATTAAAAAAGGTCCATATGCACCATTGTATTATACAAAAGATTTTAAAACAGGTGAGTTAAAAAAAGACAGTTATGTTAGTGGAATTGATATTTTATATGGTTGGCGTCCCGCTCTTCAAAATGGTAATTATTTTATGGCTCATAAATCTGGTTATGATGAAAAGGCTTTAATAAGTCTATTTACTAAAAATAATTTTAAAAATGTATGGTCTACTACAAGAAAGAAATTTTTTGATATTCAGTTAATTGCCTTTAAAGGAGATGTTAAAAAGGAAATTGGTGAGAACCTGCTTAGAAAACATCTAGTGTAATAATTTATGAAGAAGTTAGATTATTTAATTGAGTTAGACAAACTAATTAAGAAAAAAAAATATAAAGATTCTCAAATTTTTATCTTTAATATTCTAAAATATTATGAGGATTCTTTAATTTATTATTATTTAGGCTATGCACAAATTATGCTTAATAAAATTGATCAAGGAATAGATAATTTAGAGAGATCAGTATTTTTGGATCAACAAAAAAAAATTACATATTCTCGTTTATTATTATCTAAAATTTATTTTCAGAATGGGAAATATGAAATTTGTGAAAAGTATTTAAAAGAAGTTCTATCAATAGATCAGAATTTGGATGCATTAATTTTACTAATACATGCTTTAGTTAATCTTGATAAAAAAGATGAAGCTATTAATGAATATGATAATTTGTGTAATGAATTTCCAAAATCTTTAAAATCAAAAGAAGTAAAGAATTTGAAAGATAAAATTCTAAATTTATAAATGGTGGGCGCGGCTGGGTTTGAACCAGCGACCCCTACGATGTCACCGTAGTGCTCTACCGCTGAGCTACGCGCCCATTAATCGTAATTCTTTTTATGAATAAAATTATAAAACATATTTAGCAAATTAAATTATATAAATTTTTAAAAATAGTATAATTTTTTATTTATAGTAATTTTGATCTAAGAATTAGTCTAAATATTTTATATGGATTTTACATGTCTAAAAAAGGTAATCGTTCTGAACAGGAAGAATTAGATAATTTCATTGCTCTGTACAATCAGAAAAAATTTGAAAAAATTCTTAATTCAATTGAATCTTTTATTAAAGAATTCCCCAAGAATTTTCATGCGAGAAATATATTTGCATTAACGCTAAAGTCACAAGGTAGATTTGAAGAAAGTAAAAAAATATTCTTAGAAATCATAAAGAATAATATAAGGAACCCAAATATAGCTTATGTTTACACAAATACTGGGAATTTATTTTATGATTTAGGTCAGGTTGATCAGGCCATAACATTTCATAAGGCTTCAATTCAATTAAATCCTAAGTCTATAAATTCATTTTTAGGCCTTGGTTTAGGGTTTTCAAATCAAGGTGATAATGAAAAAGCAGTTAGAGCTTTCAAAAAAGGCCTTGAAATCGATCAGAATAATGAAAATTTATTATATAATCTGGCTACATCTCTTAGAAAATTAGAAAGATATAAAGAAGCAGCGAAATGCTATTCTAAAACCATAAACCCTCTAAGTAAAAGCTACCAACTAGAGTGTCTTTATCTTGATTTAGAAAATGATACTTCTTATGAGGAATTTAATAATTTTCTTGATAAATTAAATACACAGAATAATTATAACCCTTTAATTGCGTCAATAAATACACACTCGTCTATTAGGTTTGAGAAGAAAAACAAATGTAATTTTATTAAAAAACCTTTTGATTATATAAGAAAGGAGAAATTATTTGAGAATAAAAATTTTGATGAGGATCTAATAAATAAGGTTTTACAAGATTTTGAGGGCTCTAATATTTCACGTAAAACACAATCATTACTTAATAAGGGTTTTCAGTCTTCTGGAAATATTTTTAATTTAGAAAGTTTGGCAATTCAAAAATTAAAAAATATTATTGAAGAAAAAATTTTGGAATATAGGGATTTTTATAAAAGTTCCAGTGAAGGGTTCATAAAAAATTGGCCAAAAAAATATACAATTTATGGTTGGTTGATTATTATGAATGAAGGAGGGAATTTATCATCCCATATTCATAAGGAAGGTTGGTTAAGCTCAAGTATCTATCTTAAAAGACCAAAAAAAGTTGATAAAAATGATGGTGACATCAAGTTTAGTTTGCATGGTGGTAATTATGTTGGTGATAGTAAAGAATTTCCAGAGAAAATTATAAATATTGATCAAGGTGACATGGTAATGTTTCCCTCATCAATATTTCACTCAACTATACCTTTTGATTTAAATGAGCAAAGGATAACCCTAGCATTTGATATTTTACCAAAATAAATTTTTTAATTAATTTATAGAAAATTATCTATAGCTTCCCACATTTTTTTTCTAAAAATTGTTTTTTCCATGAATATTTCATGCTCAGTTTCGCTGAATTCAATACTTTGGCTATTTTTTAATCTTCTTTGCATTTCTTTAATCTTATTTGAATCAACCACACGATCATTCAGATTATTAATAATTAAAATTTCTAAATCTATACTTTCAGCCCAACCATTAGAGCGTATTTTTTTAAATCTCTTATTTACAGCTTTAGCAAAACCATTAGTAACACCCCATAATCTTATATTTGGATGTTTTCTTATTAAGTTAATAATTCTACTGTATCTTTGTGGGTCTGATGTTAAATCATTCTCATGAAAAGGGGTTTCTTTTCCCATATTTGGTTTTGAGCCTAATAGGTAGTCCGTATCTTTCTTAAAAAAATTCATTATGGATGACGCTGCTCTAAGGAAGCCTTCATTTTTAAATCCTAGCATTGGAGCTGATAAAATACCCTTTGAAAATATTTCAGGATGATCATGAAAAGCTGAGAGCATTAAGCAACCACCCATAGAATGACCAATTCCAATTAGCGGCTCTGGAAAATTATCTTTAATTAAATCTAATAGTATATATCTTAAATCTTTATCATGACGGTCATAATCTTTAATGTAAGACTTATGGATATCATTAATTTGTCGATCTGACATACCCTGTCCACGCCAATCAAAAGCAATTACAGAATAATTTCTTTCTAAAAATTCTTGAATAGTCTCAAAGTATTTCTCAATAAATTCATTATGACCCTGCTGGAGTAAAATTGTACCATTTGAATTTTTGGTTTCATTAATCCAATGACAGATCCTTAAATTTATTCCATCATCCATCGTAACATAATAAGATCTTATTCCTTTTGGAGCTTTATAGTTCTCAAGCTCAAAATAAGGCGCATTTTTATATTTTAAAAAACTAGACTCTGCCATAATCATCCTCAATACGAACAATATCTTCCTCTTTAATATCCATACCAAGCTGAATCTCAATAAAGATTAGTTCTTGATTTCCTGTATTCTCAATCCTATGAAGAGTATTTTTAGGAATATAAATATTATCATTGTCTTCCAGTTCATAATCTTTTTCGGCAACTGTAACCTTACAATTACCTTTTATAATCTGCCAAAATTCTGCTCTATTTTGATGTTTTTGCAGTGATAATTTTGAGTTCACTGATACCTTTATTTCTTTTATTTGATACCCTAAATTTTTTGCAATGATATGATAATTACCCCAAGGTCTTTCCTCTATATTGCCCAAGTAATTTTTAGTTAGATTACTACTACTTTCTATTTTATTTTCACCACCTATACCAAACTCTAAATTTACCCCTAATTTATTACATATTTCAGATTCTCTAATATTTTTAATGTTACTTCTGTCTCCACCATTACAATAGCAGATAGATTTATTTGGATTTTTGCTAACAAATTCTTTAATTGCTTTACTACTGCTTGGTTCACTTGAGGATTGAATTATAACCTCTGAAATGCTTATAAATTCCTCAAGAATTTCCTTACGCTGATTTTGATTCATAAAAGGTTTGCCCTTTTTTTTAATCAGCCATTCATCATTATTGAGAAGAAGGATTACTTTATCAGCTATTTTTTTGGCATCCTGAAACATTCGCAGGTGCCCAACATGAACAGGATCAAAACCACCACTTACTATTGCAAAATCATATTTTTTTTTCATTTTTTATCCACAATCGGAATATGTTATTAAATTTTAATTAAAAACTCTAACTAATATTGACATATTTGTGTTATCAATCTAGCTTCTCGACACAAATTGGAAAAATGCTATGAAAGTTAGAAATTCTTTAAAATCCCTCAAAGGTAGACATAGAGATAATCGTGTAGCCAAAAGAAAAGGGCGTATGTACATTATCAATAAAACTAATCCTCGTTTTAAGGCAAGGCAAGGTTAGGTCTTACTTTATACTAGTAACTCTTATTAAATTAGTTGTTCCTTCAACTTTCAAAGGTAGACCTGCGGTAATTACCACTTTGTCACCTATATCTGCTAGCCCACTCTTTTTTACCGTGATCTTTGTGGATTCAATCATTTTTTCTAGATTTTTTTCATCTTTTTGAAGAAAACATAAAACACCCCACGCCAAAGATAGTTTTCTTGCTGTTTCAATAATTGGGGTAATTGTTAGAATAGTTTGAGTGGGCCTTACTCTTGATACCTTTATTCCTGTGGAACCTGACTCTGTGTAGCAAACAATAATGGGCGAGGATAAATCATCTGCAAGGGATTTTGCTGCTGCAGCAATAGCATCAGGCGTAGTATTTGGTGTCTGTTCAATTTGATTTGCTAAAATTTTATTATAATTTTTTTCATTTTCAGTACTGTATGCGATTTTGTGCATCATTTTAACAGTTTCGACTGGGTAGCTACCAGAAGCAGACTCTGCTGATAACATGATGGCATCAGCACCCTCAAAAACAGCATTAGCAACATCAGACACTTCTGCTCTGGTTGGCGTCAGAGACGAGGTCATTGACTCTAGCATTTGTGTTGAAACAACTACAGGCTTTCCATTTACTCTGGATGTTCTAATAATTTTCTTTTGCCAACCAGGAACAGTTTCAATAGGAAGTTCAACACCCAGATCCCCTCTTGCAATCATAATACCGTCTGCAATTTGACATATTTCATTTATATATTTTAAAGCTGAAGGCTTTTCAATTTTAGCCATAACTGAAATTTTATTATCACACAGTTTCTTTAACTCTTTAATATCCAAGGGTTTTTGCACAAAGGATAGAGCAATCCAATCAACATTTAGATTTGAAGCTATTTTAACAAATTTTTTATCTGATGATGATAAGGCTGAAGTTTTTAATTCAGATTGGGGTAAGTTAAGCCCTTTATTTGACTTAAGGATACCTCCTTGAAGAACTTTAGTTCTAATAGCATTTTTTGTAATACTTGTAATCTTGAGATGAATATTACCATCATCAATAAGAATTAAATGCCCTTTTTTAACTGAATTAAATATCTTTTTATTCGATAAATAAACTCTTTTATTATTTCCTGTTTCCTTAATGTTATCTAAAACAAAAATATCACCTTTTTTTAGAATATTCTGATTATTTGAGACATTACCTATTCTTATTTTTGGACCTTGTAGATCAACTAGTATACCAATCGGCTTTTTAATAATTATTTCTGCTCTTCTGATCTTATAAATGTATTCCTCTAGATCTTTTTCATTTAAATGCGAACAGTTTAGCCGGAATGCATTTGCTCCAGCCTTTGAAAGTTCAATTATTTTTTTAATTGTATTGGAGGACGGACCTAATGTTGCAAGAATTTTTGTTTTTCTCTCTATAAATTCTCTATTATTCATGATTATCTTGTAACAGATTCATTCTAATTTTGTTAAAATCTTTTGATAAATATTTAAAAGTCATAAAATGATAAATGTTTTAAATGAAAATAAAGAAAGTGATTTTTTAATCATTTGCGATCATGCATCAAATAAAATTCCAACAAAATTTAAGGAACTAGGATTAAGTAAAGAGATATTGGATAGTCATATTGCTTTCGATATCGGAGCAAAGGAGGTAGCTGTATTTTTATCTAGTATTTTAGAATGTCCATTAATAATGGCAGATTTCTCAAGGTTATTAATTGATCCCAACAGAGGAATTGATGACCCAACATTGATAATGAGAATTTCTGATAATAAAATTGTTAAAGGAAATAGAAATATTTATAATTTCAAAAAAAGCAAAGAAAAGGATGAACGAGTAAAAAAATATTATGATATTTATCATAATAAAATTTCAGAATTTATTAATTTAAGAGAAAAAGATAAAAAGTATCCTTCAATCATTTCTATTCATAGTTTTACACCTGTCTGGAGAAATAAAAAAAGAGATATAGATATTGGTATATTATGGGACAATGATTATCGTCTTCCAGAAATATTTTTTAATTATTTGAAAGAAGATCATAAAAATTTAGTTATCGGAGATAATCAACCATATTCTGGAAGATTGAAAAATGATACTTTATATAAACATGCGACAATCAATGGTCTTTCAAATATTTTAATAGAAATTAGACAAGATTTAATTACTGAAAAAAAAGGCCAGAAATATTTTGCTAATTTGGTTTCAAAACCTTTATTATTAAATAAAGATAATCCTATTTTATTTAAAAAATCCTTTTATCAATCACTAGCTAAATAAATTATTGGAGGTTAACTTGGAGTTAGAAAAAAAAATTGAAATTGAAGCTGCTGCTTTCAGAAAACTTATTAATCATTTTCAAGATAGGACTGATGTTCAAAATATTGATATTATGAATCTAGCTGGCTTTTGCAGGAATTGTTTGTCCAGATGGTATCAGGAGTCTTCTATTGAATTGGGTGAAGATATTTCAAAAGATGAGGCAAGGGAATTAATATACGGAATGCCTCACAAAGAGTGGAAAGAAAAATACCAAAAATAGAGAAATTCATTTTAACTAATTCATAATAAATAAAAAAAGACTAGAAAACTTTATTTTTTTGACGTAACTAATACTACCCGATTTTATAAAAGATAAGATAATGAAAATATATATTGTTAAAGAAACTACTATTGATGAAAAGCGTGTTTCGTTAGTACCCGATGTAGCTAAGAAATTTATCAAAGATGGTTTTGATGTTTTTTTAGAAAAAGATGCTGGGTATATGAGTAAATTTACTAATGAGGATTATTCATCTTTAGGTGTTAATATTGATGATAATCATGAAAATATTTCTGATGCTGATATAATTTTTTGTGTAAGAATGCCTGACGATAATCTAATTAATAAGATTAAATCAGGGGCATGTCTAATTGGACTTTTAAATCCATATGATAATAAGGAAAAATTAGAACTTTTATCAAAAAAAGGTATAAACGCTTTTTCAATGGAATTAATTCCTAGATCACCAAGGGCACAGTCTATGGATGTATTGTCCTCTCAATCTAATCTAGCTGGATACAAGGCTGTAATAAATAGTGCCTCTCTCTATAATAAAGCAATGCCTATGATGATGACAGCAGCTGGCACAATTGCCCCAGCTAAAATCTTTATTATGGGAGTTGGTGTTGCTGGTTTACAAGCTATAGCAACTGCAAAAAGGCTTGGTGCAGTAGTTTCGGCTACAGATGTCAGAAGGGCGGCTGGTGAACAATGCGAAAGTTTGGGTGCATCTTTTATAATGGTAGATGAAGAAGAGGACTCAGAAGACTCTGGTGGATATGCAAAAGAAATGTCAAAGGATTATCAAGAGAGACAAAATAAGTTAATTTCTGAGCACATAAAGTCTCAAGATATAGTTATTTGTTCTGCTCTAATACCAGGAAAAACTGCACCAATCTTACTTACTGAAGAAATGGTAAGATCAATGAAATCAGGTTCTGTAATAGTAGATATGGCAATTGAGAGGGGAGGTAATTGCGCTCTTACTAAACCAAATGAAAATGCAGAAATTGAAGGTGTAACAATTATTGGTGATATGAATATGATAGGTGGTTTAGCACCTGATGCATCTAATTTGTATTCTCGAAACCTTCACTCATTTTTATCTCTATTTATCGATCTAAGTAGTGACCAATTGTTAAATTGGGAAGATGAAATTGTTGAGGCAGTAAATATTGTAAAAGATAGTAAAATATCTGAAAGTTTTGTTAAATAAGTTTTATAGGTAAAAATTATGGATATTAGTCCTTTAGTTTATTATGGAAGTATTTTTGTTTTAGCCATTTTTGTCGGTTACTATGTTGTTTGGTCAGTAACACCTGCCCTTCATACACCATTAATGTCAGTAACCAATGCAATATCTGCTGTTATTATTGTTGGTGCTATTATTGCTATGGGTACTGAGAGCTCAGGTACAGCTGGAACAATATCAAAAGTTGTTTCCTTTTTTGCTTTAATATTTGCTTCGATTAATATCTTTGGTGGATTTCTTGTTACTCAAAGAATGCTAGAAATGTATAAGAAAAAGGTGAAGAAAGATGTTTAGTGATTTTATGTCAGTAGACTTGACAGCATCTTTGTATCTTTTATCTGGTGTATTTTTTATACTTGCTATTAGAGGCCTATCCTCACCAGAAACTGCTAGAATTGGAAATTATCTCGGTATGTCAGGTATGCTTATAGCGTTTACTGTAACAATACTTAATCTTGAAGATAATTCCCTTTCAAATTTAATTTTAATAGTAGCTGGAATTTCTATTGGTGGGTTAATAGGAACGTTCTTATCAAAAAAAGTTGCAATGACAGATATGCCTCAAATGGTGGCAGCTCTCAACTCTATGGGAGGTATGTCAGCTGTTTTAGTTGCATGGGCAGCTTTTTTATCTCCTGCTGCTTTTGGATTAGAAATCAATGGATATATTGCAACAGCTAGTATGGTGGAGATGTTGTTAGGGATTTTTGTTGGGGCAATAACATTTTCAGGTTCAGTGATAGCTTTTCTCAAGTTACAAGGTCTAATGAAGAGTGCTCCTGTTATTCTTCCATTAAGGCATGTAATATCTATCGGTATTTTCTCAATTATTTTAGTTTGCTCATATTTAATTTTAATTGGATCTCAATATGATCAGGTCTTATTTTTAGTTATCAGTATTTTATCTTTAGCTTTAGGGCTTCTTTTAATAATACCAATTGGCGGAGCAGATATGCCTGTTGTTATTGCAGTTCTGAATTCTTACTCAGGTTTTGCAGCAGCAATTATTGGTTTTACTCTAAATAATTTAGCTCTTGTTATAACAGGGGCATTGGTCGGTTCTTCAGGAGCTATTCTTTCATATATCATGTGCGTAGCGATGAATAGATCTTTCTTTTCAGTTATTATGGGTGGATTTGGCGATGAAGGAGTAGGGGGTGAGCAAGTTAAAGAAACAAGGCCTGTTAAGATAGGTTCTGCTGATGATGCTGCTTTTATACTCAAGAATGCAAGTTCAGTTATAATAGTCCCGGGCTATGGTATGGCTGTTGCTAGAGCGCAAAATTCTCTAAAAGAAATGGTAGATAAATTAAAAGAAATGGGAATTAAAGTTACCTATGCAATTCATCCTGTGGCAGGAAGAATGCCTGGTCACATGAATGTTTTATTGGCTGAAGCTGATGTACCCTATGATGATATATATGAATTAACTGAAATTAACTCAGACTTTGCACAAGCAGATGTTGCGTTTGTAATTGGCGCTAATGATGTTACTAACCCAGCGGCTAAATCAGATCCTAATAGTCCTATTTTCGGCATGCCTATCCTGGAGGTAGAAAATGCTAAAACAGTTCTTTTTGTTAAAAGAAGTTTAGGAATAGGTTATGCAGGCATTGATAATGATCTATTTTATCAAGAAAATACTATGATGCTTCTTGATGATGCAAAAAAGATGTCCGAGGATATTTCTGCAAGTATCTAAATTTTTAATTACTATTTAGTATGATTTTCTTTCGTCAGAGCTTTTCTTCATAGGAATTAGACCTTCACGCATTGCTCTTTTTCTTGCAAGCTTTCTTGCTCTTCTAATAGATTCTGAGTGCTCTCTAGCTTTCTTTTCAGATGGTTTTTCATAACAGTTTCTAAGTTTTACTTCTCTGAAAACACCTTCTCTTTGCATTTTCTTTTTTAAAACTCTTAACGCTTGCTCTACGTTATTATCTCTAACTGAAACTTCCATTTAAATCCTATCTTTTTATTTAATGAGTTTGATTACCAAAGGTGGGTAATAATGTCTAGTAAACAAATAATATAAATTTCTAAAAAACTAAAAAATTTTTCCCTTATCAAACAATTCAGTTACATGCCCCATTTTTCTGCCTTTTTTAACCTCTTTTTTGTTGTAGAGATGAATTTTTAATCTATCTGTATTATTTTTACCACACCAATCATTAATTTCTTTGCCTATAATATTAATCATATGTGCACTATTATTTAGCAAAGGTTGTTTAATTTCTCTTCCTGATACACAAAGCATATGCTGTTTAAATTGGCTTACGCTACAAGCATCAATAGTCCAATGACCAGAATTATGAACTCTTGGAGCAATTTCGTTGACTAAAATTTGATCTTTTGTAATGAAAAATTCAACTGCAAGAACACCTATATGATTAAGTTCAGTGATAATTTTTTCTGAATAATCTACAAGTTGGTTAATTTGGTTTTTTGATAGTTTTGTTGGATTGAAAGTATGTTTTAAAATATGATTTTCATGAATATTTTTTCCTATAGGAAAAATAGTTGTATTGTTATTTATATCTCTTCCGATAATAACAGATACTTCGAATTCAAAAGGTATTCTTTTTTCAATAATCGATTTATTTACAATTCTGTTAAAAACTTTATTTGGATCATCAGATTGTCTAAGATTAAATTGACCCTTACCGTCATAACCAAGAGTTCTTGTTTTAACTATACTGTTAATAAACTCATTTTGAGCAGAAATAACATCATCTATAGTTTTTAGATCTTTATATGGAGCAATAGGAATATTAAGTTTATCTAGAAATCTTTTTTCAGTTAATCTATCCTGAGTTAGTAATAGACTTTGTTTTCCTGGTCTTATCTTATTTTGATCTTTTATGAAATCTATAGTTTTAATTGGTATATTTTCAAATTCGTAAGTTATAAAATCAACGCTATTAGAAAATTTAATTATTTTTTCTTCATCAGAGTATTCCCCAATACTAAAATATGTTGACCTTCCTTTAGATGGACAATCATCATCTGGACAAAAAACATGAGTTTCAATATCTATTTCTTTTGCTGCATCACACAACATCATTCCTAATTGACCACCACCTAATATTCCAATTATTGGTTTAGTCATCAATAGGACTTATAGCTACTGATTTTGTTTGTTTTAATCGCCATTTTTCTAAATTTTTAGAAATTTTTGTATTTTGACTTGAAAGTATTGATGCAGCTAATAAGGCTGCATTTTTTGCTCCAGCTGAACCAATAGCCAATGTCCCAACTGGAATACCTGCTGGCATTTGTAGGATTGATAGTAAACTATCTATACCTTTTAAAGATTTACTTTCAATGGGAACTCCTAAAACAGGAAGTGTTGTTAATGAGGCGATCATTCCTGGTAGATGTGCTGCACCACCTGCCCCTGCTATTATTACACTAATACCTCTTGATTTAGCTTTTTTTGCATAATTAAAAAGTCTATTTGGGGTTCGATGTGCCGAAACTATTTTAGTTTCGTATGATATTTTAAGATCATCCAAAATAATACATGTATCTTGCATGGTGGTCCAATCTGATTTACTTCCCATTATCACGGAAACTAAATTTATTTCATCAGATTTTTTATTCACATTAATTCTCTAAACTAATCTTCTTTTTTTAACTCGTTAAGCTTCGCAAACACACTGTCTGAAGTGTACTCTTTTTCATCTTGATCTTTTTTCTCTTCAGGTACTGTATTTTCCTCAAAGTTTTCCTCGGAAGTAATTTCAGCATCTTTAGTTGTTACCTCAATCTTTTCTTCAATATTAATTTCTTGTGTTTGTTCATTAGTTACACTTTCAGGGCTACTAATTCCTTCACTTTCATATTTTTTTGCTTCTTCTGCTTTTCTTTTTTCAATTCTTTTAAAGGCTTTCTGAACAGCTTTATCAAGATCAACTTGAGTACATAATCCAACTGATACAGGGTCAACAGGAGTAAGATTAGCTGAGTTCCAGTGAGTTCTATCTCTTATTGATTGTATTGTTGATTTCGTTGTTCCAACAAGTTTTCCAATTTGTGAATCTAAAAGCTCAGGATGATTTCTCACTAACCAAAAAATAGAATCTGGCCTGTCCTGTCTTTTAGATAGAGGTGTGTATTTTTTTCCAACCCTTCTAGCAACTTCTGGAAGGTCATCTCTTTTTTGAATAGCTTTTAATCTTGCATTTTTATCTTTTTGACAATCTTCAATTTCTAATCTTGTTAGTTGACCTGCGGCAATTGGATCAGCGCCTCTAATACCATGATCCACATCGCCGTCGGCAATTCCTTTGACTTCAAGGATATGTAAACTGCAGAAATCGGCAATCTGTTCAAAGGTTAATGCTGTATTATCTATTAACCAGACAGCTGTTGCTTTTGGCATTAATGGTTGATTCATATTTTTCTCCAAAGATAAAAATAATTATAAATTACTATCGGCAATCTATATAAGATAAAATGTAATTTGTAAAAATTTCTGTATAAAAATCTATAAAATTATATTCTTAGATTATATTATTAATAATATTGTTTAAAAAATAAGAATAATCAATGGATTAATTAATGGAAGATGAAGTTATAAAAAAACAGTCAATTATTAGTAACTTGAAAAACCAAGATCTCAATAAGCTGAGTATTAACGAGCTTCAAGAAAGGATTTTATCCCTTAAAGAAGAGATAGATAGAGCTGAAGAAAAAATCGAAATTAAAAAATTATCAAAAAGTAATGCTGAAAGTATTTTTAAAAAATAAATTAATAAAGCTTTAAGGATTATTGTTCAGATTCAGTTTTTTCTGAAGCTGTTTTATCAGAGGTACTCTCTTCGGAATTGTCTTTTTTTTCAGAACCACCAAGAAAACCCTCAAATTTTTTATTAAACTTACCAACTCTTCCGTCGCGATCTAGAATTTTTTGGCCCCCACCAGTCCAAGCAGGGTGTGTTGTTGGATCAATATCCAAAACCAAAGTACCATTAGCCTCGCCCCAAGTTGAGCGTGTTTGAAAACTTGAGCCATCAGTCATCTTAACTGTTATAATATGATAATCAGGATGTGTGTCTTTTTTCATAAAATTACCTATTTTCTGAACGTTTTACATTGCATTTGTTGGTCATGCAAGTATTAAAAGCCTAATTTTTCACTTAAGGTTAGAATGATATCATCATTACCAGATATTATATTTCCATTCCAAAGATCCTGATCGCTTCCATCAATTCCTTTAGCGAAACCTCCTGCCTCACGCACTAATAGAATTCCTGCCGCTATATCCCATACAGAAAGACCTCTTTCCCAAAAAATATCATATCTACCAGCGGCAATCCATGCGAGATCGAGAGCTGCTGAGCCTGACCTTCTTATTCCTGCAACTTCTGGAATAATTTTATCCATTTCTTTTATAAATAATTCTTTATTCCCTCTGCCTAAATGAGGAATTCCAGTTACTAAAATTGACTCGGACAATTTTTTTCTTGTTGCTACTCTTATTCTTTTATCATTTAAAAAAGATCCTTTACCCCTCTCTGCGGTAAACATTTCGTCTGTAATAGGAGAATAAATTATTGCTGCTTCTAATCTATTATCAATTTCAGCTGCAATTGAAATAGCAAAGTTAGGATTTCCATGCATAAAATTTGTTGTACCATCAATTGGGTCAATTATGAATCTTGCTTTTGTATTTTGATTTTCTATTGGCTTTGACTCTTCCATTATGAAAGACCAATCTGGTTTTGCGTATGATAATTCTTCATAAATTATTTTTTGAGTTCTTATATCTGAAGCCGTAACAAAATTTGCTGGACCTTTAGTTTTAACCTGAAGATTTTCAAGTTCATTAAAATCTCGTCTTAAACCCCTTGAGGCTTTTTTTGCAGCCTTTTGCATTATATTTAATAGTGGTGAATCCATTAATCAACACGTTTAACATATGATAAGTCTTCTGAGTTAATAATAATTTTTTCATCGATTTGAACAAACGGTGGTACCATTACGCGCAATCCATTTTCTAAAATTGCTGGTTTATAAGATGCAGCAGCAGTTTGTCCTTTAACTGTTGGTTCAGTTTCTTTAACAACCAGAGTTATGTGATCGGGTAGGGCGATGTTTATCGGTGTTCCCTCATGACTTTCAATTTCAACATCCATTCCATCCTGAAGTAGCGCAATCTTTTCACCTATAAAATCTAGAGATATTTCAATTTGCTCATAGGTTTCTTTATCCATAAAGGAGGCAAGGTTTCCTTCAGTAAACAAATATTGATAAGTTTTATTATCAAGTCTTAATCTTTCAACTGTTTCAGAAGCTCTAAATCTCTCATTAAGTTTGGTACCATCAGGTATTTTTTTTAATTCTACCTGAGCAAATGCTCCACCTTTCCCAGGTTTTACATGCGAAGTTTTAACGGCAACCCAAATTGCATCATTATGTTGAATTATATTCCCCGGTTTAATTTCATTACCATTAATCTTCATAATTAATCCTTAGTTTTAATTTTCCTGTTCTTTAGACCACACACCTTTTGTTGCAAGAGAATTCATCTTTGCTCTATGAGCAAAAGCTTTTGAACATGCCTCTTCATTTTCATGATTACCTTGCCAAGCCTTTAGAGCTGAAGCTTGAAGAGCTCTACCATAAGAAAAACTTAGATTCCAGGGTGTTCCTTCTATTTTATTAATCTCATTAAGATTTTCTGTTGCTTCAATTTCAGATTGACCACCAGATAGAAAAACTATTCCTGGAACTTCTGATGGAACAGTCTCCTTAAAACAGTTAATTGTCATTTTTGCAATTTCTTCTGATGAAGATTTCTTTGAGCATTCTTTGCCATCTATAATCATATTAGGTTTTAAGCATATTCCTTTTAAATCAACTTTATGCTTAGTTAATTCTTCAAAAACTTTTGTTAAAGTATCTTTTGTTACTTCATAGCATCTTTCGATTGTATGTGAGCCATCCATTAATACCTCTGGTTCAACAATTGGTACGATACCCGCTTCCTGACAAAGTGCTGAATATCTTGCAAGAGCATGAGAGTTTGCATCAATACAAAGAGTAGAGGGAATTTTATCTGAAATAGCGATTACAGCTCTCCATTTTGCAAATTTAGCACCTAAGTTGGAATATTCTTCCAATCTCTCTCTTAAGCCATCTAAACCTTCGGTAACTGTCTCGCCGGACATCAATGCTAATTCTTTAGCTCCCATATCAACTTTAATACCTGGAAGAGACCCTGCATCATTTATGATATCAACTAACTTTTTACCATCTTTATTTGATTGTCTGAGTGTTTCATCAAAAAGGATTACTCCTGAAATATAATTTTGCATAGCTTCTTGAGTTTCAAATAAAATTCGCCTGTAGTTCATTCTATTTTCTTCTGTTGATTCAACATTTATTGAGTCAAATCTCTTTTTGATCGTGCCAGAGCTCTCATCAGCTGCTAAAATTCCTTTTCCAGGAGTTACCATTTGAGTTGCAATTTCATTAATATTTGTCATTTTATTTTCCCTTATTGTCTTAATACTTCCAGTCCCGGTAGTTTCTCACCGGCTAGTAGTTCTAAAAAAGCACCACCGGCAGTTGATATATACGTAAAATCCTTATTATAATTTGATTGACTTAAAGCAGCAACAGTATCACCACCACCAGCCACTGAGATAATCTTTTTATCTTTTGTGAGCATTGATATTTCTTTTGCAATTGAAACTGTTCCTGTTTGAAAAGGATTTAACTCAAATAAACCAAGAGGGCCGCACCAAACAACTGTCGACATTTCTTGAAGAATATCAGTAATTTTACTAATTGTTTTTGATCCTATATCCAGTATTAAAGCATCGGAAGGAATTTTCTCAATTGATGTTTCATTAAATGAAGTTCCTTTTTCCATATCTTTTGCAACTAATGCATCAATAGGTAAAACTATTTCACAATTATTTTTCTCTGCTTTTAACAAAATATTATTTGCCGTATTTATCATAGATCTTTCACATAATGATTTTCCAATTTTAAACCCTTTTGCTAGAAGGAATGTGTTTGCCATTCCTCCACCAACAAAAAGCTTATCAACATTTTCTGTAAGGTTTTCAAGAACTTTTAATTTTGTAGAAATTTTTGAACCACCAATAATACCAAGTCTTTCTCCTGAATTTGTGCTTAGAGATTTATTTATCATTAAAATCTCTTTCTCTAAGTATCGTCCAGAGAAAGATGGAAGACATTTTGCGATACCTACAGTAGAAACATGAGATCTATGAGAGACTGAGAACGCATCATTTACAAAATAATCTGCGTTTTGAGCAACCTTCATTGCGAGATCCTGATCATTTTTTTCTTCTCCATCATGGAATCTAGTATTTTCATATAACACTATTTGATTATTTGATGATGATTGTATTTTTTCTTTTACGTTTTCTTCAAAAGAATTTTCTATAAATAAGATATCCTTTTTTAAGTGTTTTTCTAATGAAGAGATAATTTTATTGAGAGAAAACTTACTGTTATTTGTGCCGTCAGGTCTTCCAAAGTGAGACAATAAACAAATTTTTGACTCTTTTTCTAATAGTGCATTTATTGTTGGAATAATTCTTTCAATTCTTGTTTCATCCAGAACAATTTCATCTTTAATAGGAACATTAAGATCTACTCTAATAAAGATTATTTTATCTTTTAAATTTTCTTTTAAAAGTTGATCTAAGTTTCTTAAATTAAGCATTATTTCTTTTAGATAAGTTTTCCAATCACTGAAGCTGTATCACTCATTCTATTGGCAAAACCCCATTCATTATCATACCAACTTAATACCCTACCAAGCCTTCCACCTATTACTTCAGTTTGAGTTAAGTCAAACGTTGAGCTTGCTGGATTATGATTATAATCAATTGACACAAGTGGTTCATCAGAAACATTAAGTACACCTTTTAAAGAACCAGAGGAAATCTTTTTCATAGCGTCATTAATTTGATCAACACTTACTTTTTTCTTTGAATTAAAGACTAAATCAATCATTGATACATTTGGAGTAGGCACTCTTACAGCTGTTCCATCTAACTTACCAAGTAACTGAGGTAAAACCAAACCAACTGCTTTTGCTGCGCCTGTTGAAGTTGGAATTATTGATTGAGATGCTGATCTAGCTCTTCTTTTATCAGAGTGAAGAGTATCTAGTATCGCTTGATCTCCAGTAAACGCATGAACAGTAGTCATGTATCCTTGATTAATACCGCAAAGTTTATCTAAAACCATTGCTACTGGCGCAAGACAGTTTGTTGTGCATGACGCATTAGAGATTACTTTATGACTTTTTCTTATTTTCTTATGATTAACTCCATAAACCACAGTAATATCTGCATCTTTTGAAGGTGCGCTTATGAGAACTCTTTTTGCTCCAGCTTTTAGATGTAATGAAGCTTTAGCTTTATCGGTAAAAATTCCTGTACATTCCATCACAACATCAACATCTAATTTTCCCCATGGAAGGTCCTCAGGATTTCTTTCAGAATAAATTTTAATAGGGCCAAGACCAGCATTTATAGAGGTTTTTGTATATTTAACTTTATAAGGAAATTGACCATGCACTGAATCATTTTGAAGTAAATGGGCATTGAAATCTGGAGTACCGAGATCATTAATAGCAACTACCGAAATATCTTTTCTCTTAGACTCAACTATTGCTCTTAGCGCTAATCGTCCAATTCTTCCAAATCCATTTATTGCAACTTTAGTAACCATTTTTTCACCTATTTTTATAAATTTTCTTTAATAACTTTTAAAACATTCTCTTTATTAATTTCAAAATGTTCATACAGATCAGATGCAGGAGCACTTGCTCCAAAACCATTCATTCCAATAAAAAATCCTTTTTCTCCAAGGTATTTTTCCCATCCTGTACCAACTGATGCTTCGATTCCTATACGGATTCCATTGGTTTCTAAAAGTGTTTTTTTATAATTATCAGATTGCTTTTCAAATAATTCAAAACTTGGCATTGAAACAACTTTACAAATTATACCCTCTTTTTCTAATTCATTTTTTACATCTACTGCGATTGAAATTTCACTACCAGTAGAAATAATACAAATATCAGGTTTCTTTGATACTGAACCAACTTCATAACCACCTAATTCACATTTATTAGAGCTCTCAAATGTATTTCTAAAATGCTCACACCCCTGTCTACTTAAAGCAATTACTGTTGGTTGATCAGACTTAATAGCGATTTCCCAACATTCAGCAACTTCCGTTGCATCACCAGGTCGTAAAACATTTAAATTAGGAATAGCTCTAAGACTTGGAATTTGTTCAACTGGTTGATGTGTAGGACCATCTTCACCTACACCAATAGAATCATGCGTCATAACATGTATAACTTTTATACCCATTAATGCTGCAAGCCTTATTGAAGGCCTGCAATAATCTGAGAAAATTAAAAATGTTCCAGAATAAGGAATTAATCCTTTATGAAGAGCCATTCCATTCATGGCAGCAGCCATTCCATGCTCTCTAATTCCATAATGAATAAATCTTCCATTGAAATTATCTTTTGAAATTGGATTTAAATCTTTAGTTTTTGTATTATTTGATGGTGTAAGATCCGCTGAGCCACCTATCATTTCTTCAATTATTGGATTGAGAACTTCTAATACTTGTTGCGAGGATTGCCTTGTTGCAAGTTTTGGACTCTCTGATGAATATTTTTGCTTTAATTCTTGTATACTCTTACTAGCTAAATCAGAAATATCACCATTGACTGCATGTAGAAATTTAACTTTCTTTTTGTCATCGGTTTTTGACAATCTTTCTTCCCAGTCTTTTCTTATACTTGTATTTTTTAGTCCTACTAGTCTCCATGCATCTTTAATGTCGGTAGGTATTTCAAAAGGTTCATGATTCCATTCGAGATTCTTTCTCATGTTATCAATTTCTTCTTGATTAAGGGGCGCTCCATGTGATGCTGATGTACCTGCCTTATCAGGAGATCCATAACCAATTGTTGTTTTGCATATTATCAAAGATGGAGAATCTGTTTTTAACTCTTCGGCAATAGCTTCTTCAATTTCATTGTGATCATGACCATCCACTTCTCTAGTACTCCACCCAGATGCTTCAAACCTTTTACTTTGATCTGTTGAATCAGATAACTCTAGAGATCCATCAATTGAGATATTGTTACTATCATATAATACGATAAGTTTTGATAATCCTAAATGACCAGCTAACCCAATAGCTTCATGGCTTATTCCTTCCATTAAATCACCATCAGAAGCTATTACATAGGTATTATGATCAACTATATCGCTTCCAAAGCGAGAGTTAAGTATTCTCTCTGCTATAGCCATACCAACTGCTGTTGAAATTCCCTGACCAAGAGGTCCTGTGGTTGTTTCAACTCCAAGAGTATGACCATATTCAGGATGCCCTGGCGTTACAGAATTTAATTGTCTAAAGTTCTTAATTTGATCAAGGGTCATATCTTTATAACCAATTAAATGATGTATGGCGTATAATAACATTGAACCATGACCTGCAGATAAAACAAGCCTATCTCTATCTTGCCAATCAGGAACCTTAGGATCAACTTTTAAAAATTTAGAAAACAAGACAGTTGCAAAATCAGCTGCTCCCATTGGCATACCAGGGTGACCACAACCTGCATTTTGGACAGCATCAACTGCAAGAAATCTTATTGCATCAGCCATCTTTTTTTGACTAACATCACTATTTTCCATCTTTTTTTCTCTGAATCATATGATTAATTTTTTTGAAATAACAATAAATCTAATTTGAAGAAGTAATTCTGAAACGTCAATCTTAATCTTAAATTATTCATTTTTTTAATATACTATTGAACCAATTTAATATTGATGTAATTATAAAAAAATATGAACAAAACTTTTGAAAGCCTAAAAAATTATATTGTTGAAGCTGATACAAGTATATCCGACTTGCTTGATCTCTACATTAAAAAATCAGCAGAATTAGATAGGGTTAACCAACTTACAGAAGATCTATCAAAAAAATTATTAGAAAGTGAAAATATTAACAGAGAAGCTAGGAAAGAAATAGAATCGTTAATTAGTTATGTTAAAAATAATTAGGGTAAGAAATGGGAAATATATCCATTGAAATTAATAATAGGGAATTTTTAATCGCTTGCACTGACGGCGATGAAGATAAAGTAAGAAATCTTGCTTTGAAATTTGCTAGCAGGGTTAAGAGTATAAAAGAAAGAGTTGGAGAACTTGATCAGCAAAGACTTTTCTTATTGGCTGGTATTTTAGCAGAAGAGGAAAATCAAGAATTAAATGATAATTTAAGTATTGATGAAATGACAGGAATTTTAAAAGGAATCACAAAAAAAATAGATAGTAATATTGATAAATAATTTTAATGCTAATAAAAAAGCCAATTATATGTCAAAAGATATTTCACTAGAAAAAGATAAATTAAGACTGCTCTGGAAAGAGAAAAGAAAAAAGTTATCTCTTAATTTCTCAAATGAGTATAAGAAATATTTTATAAAAAATTTTAAAAAAGCCATTGGTATTTTTGAAAACAAAATTATTGCTGGCTACAATCCTATAAATCATGAGGTAGATTGTTTAAATTTACTAAACTTTGCTTCAAAGCAAGGATCAAAAATAGCTCTTCCTTATGTAAAGAAGAATAAAATTATAGAATTTAGAGAGTGGCGTAATACAGAGCCTCTAGTAAGAGATACTCTAGGTATATTATCTCCCTCATCAGAAAAAATTGTAATACCGGATATTATTATAATTCCATTGTTATGTTTTGACTTAAATGGTACTAGACTTGGCATGGGTCAAGGTATTTATGATAGAAGTCTTCCATTTTTTGAGTTAAGTGATAAATATGGGCTTGCATTTTCTGCTCAGGAGACGAATGAGTCAATCAAAGAACAGCATGACTTTCTGATTGATGGAGTAATTACAGAAAAAAACTTTTTGAGTTTTAAAAGGAAGAAAAATTGAGAATATTGTTTTTAGGCGACATTGTCGGTAGATCTGCTAGAGACTGTGTAATAAAAAAAATGCCAGATATCAGAAGAGACTATTCACTCGATTTTGTTATAGTAAATGGTGAGAATGCTGCTGGTGGATTTGGGATAACTGAAGATATTTGTGAAAAACTTTTTGCCTCTGGAGTTGATTGTATTACAACTGGAAATCATGTTTGGGATCAGAGAGAGCTCTTAAAGTATATTGATAATGAGGATAGGCTTCTTAGGCCAATTAATTTTCCAAGCGAAACGCCTGGCAAAGGGTTGAGTATTTTTCCAAATCAATTTGGGCGTATTCTTGTTGTAAACGTAATGGGTAGGCTTTTTATGGACTCATTAGATGATCCGTTCTCAGCTATTGAGAAAGTATTATCAGAAAATCATTTAGGTGAAAATTGTGAAGCTATAGTTATTGATATTCATGCAGAAACCACCTCAGAAAAAACTGCTATGGGTCATTTTTGTGATGGGAAGGTTAGCTTGGTTGTAGGTACTCATACACACATACCTACTGCTGATTACCAGATTTTACCATATGGAACTGCATATCAAACTGATGCAGGAATGTGTGGAGATTATGACTCTGTCATAGGGATGGAAAAAACTGAACCTATTAGAAGGTTTGTTGAAAAAACACCTGGTGGTAGATTTAATCCTGCTCAAGGTGAACCAACCCTATGTGGAGTTATTATCGAAACTTCAACTGATGGGTTGAGTGAATCAATTGAACCGTTTAGAATTGGAGGTATTCTGTCTCAAACTAAGAAACAATAATTAATTAAAGATAGAATTAAAAAGAGTTTAGAAAATGGCAGGGCATTCCAAGTTTAAAAATATACAATTTAGAAAAGGCGCTCAAGATAAAAAGAGAGCTAAAATTTTTGCAAAAATTTCTAAAGAAATTACTGTTGCTGCTAAACTTGGCCTCCCCGATCCAAATGCTAACCCCAGATTACGTTCAGCTATAGCGCTTGGTAAGGCTCAAAATATGCCAAAGGATAATATAGAAAGGGCTATAAAGAAAAGTTATGACGAAAATGGTGAAAATTATGAGTCCGTTAGATATGAGGGTTTTGGTATCGAAGGGGTTGGATTAATTGTTGAAACTTTAACAGATAATAGAAATAGAACTGCAGGTGATATTAGATCACTTTTTTCAAAACATGGCGGTAACCTTGGCGAGACTGGCTCTGTTAGCTTTATGTTTAATCATCTAGGCATTGTAAAATTCCCAAAATCAGCTGGTAATTTTGATGATATTTTTGAAATAGCGACTGATGCAGGAGCGCTTGACTGTGATTTAATAGAAGATGAGTATGAGATTTCATGCTCTACAGATGATCTGCATCAAGTTACTGAAAATATCGAAAAAAAACTTAGTTGTGATATTACATCACAGTTAACCTGGAAACCTTCAAACCAGATACCTTTAAATAAAGAAAAAGCTATTAAAATAATAGAAATGATTGAAGTTTTAGAGGACCATGATGACGTTCAAGAGGTTTTTGCTAATTTTGATTTGCCTGATGAGGTTCTCAATGAATTACAATAGGAAGCTCTCTTAAAATGCCCTCACCACAAAAAGTAAAGGGAAAGTCATTTGAAAATGCAAAAGCAAAATTTTTAACAGAAATTTATGGTGAAAAATTTATAAGGGTACCTACTTCAGGTGCCTTTTTGGGCGGGCAAAATTATGATAGAAGACACACAATGTCGCAAGGTCAAATTATGGCATTTAAAGGGGATATAATACCGCCTGATGATTGGGTTTATTTCAATTGTGAATGTAAATTTTATAAAGATTTTAAATTTCATTTATTATTTAATGAGTCTAAAGTTTTGGATGGTTGGATTGAAGAAACTTTAGCTACAGCCAATGAGAATGACTTAAATATTATTTTTATGAAATTTAATAATATTGGCGAATATGTTGCTTATCAGAGACGTGAAAAATTTAAAGTTAAAAATTTTGTTTCATATTCAAAGGGATGGAATTTTACATCTCATGAAAATTTTTGGAATGATTATAATATTGATAAAATAAGAGATAGATCTAAGGGAATTAGCCTTTAAATAATAAACAACTTTTAAAAATTTTATGAAAAATAACAAATTAATAAAAGATTTACCCGAGGTAGAACTTTTTAACAAATTTATTAGTGATAAACCTATTGCTCTTGCTGTATCAGGAGGCCCTGACTCAACTGCAATGATGCAGATTGCAGCTTTTTCAAAAAAAATAGAAAAAAACAAAGTAACAGTTCTAGTAGTTGATCATGGGCTTAGAAAAGAGTCAAAAGATGAGGCAAGATTAGTTAGTAAAAACGCAAAATTATTGGGCTTCAACTCTAAAATTCTTAGATGGGAAGGCACGAAACCAAAGACTCGTATTCAAGAAATTGCAAGAAAAACAAGATATAGGTTGATGACCACTTGGTGTAAAAAAGAAGGAATTGAGAGACTTTTTCTTGCTCATCATCTTGATGATCAAGTAGAAACTTTTTTAATGCGATTGGGGAAAGGTTCGGGTGTAGATGGATTGGCTGCAATGAATTTTTTAACAGAAATTTCCTCACTTCAATTAGTTAGACCTTTTCTAGAAATACCTAAGAATAGATTTTTAGATATACTAGATCATTCAAATCTTAAATGGGTTTCAGATCCAAGTAATTCAAACTTAAATTATAAAAGATCAAGAATTAGAGAGATTTTACCAATTTTATCCAAAGAGGGAATTAATTCGAAACAAATTGGTCTAGTAATAAAAAGGATGCAATCTGCAAAAAATGCATTGAATAGTCAAACAAAGAAATTATTAGAAAAATATTTGTCTAATACTGAGGGTATAGCATATTTTTTAGATAAAAATCTATTTCAGGAAATAAAAGATAGAGAAATTTTACTTAGAGTTTTAGAAAAAATTATTATGAACATTTCTGGTTCAATTTATCCACCTAGAAGAAATAAACTTGAAAATATTTTAATTTGGCTTCTAAAGGAAAATAATGCGTTAGCTAGAACTTTAAATGGTGTTGTTGTTAGAAAAAGGAAAGGTGAATTTATTTTCTATAGAGAGCCAGATGATTGTTACAAATCAGCTGTTACTATGCCCTTAACAACAAGATATAATTGCTGGGATGATAGATTTTTTATTAAAGCCAATAAATCTAATAATTTTCAAATAAGAGCTCTTGGAAATGCTGGTACAAAAGTATTAAAAGAAAAGAAAATATTAAAAAGACAAGGTTTTCAAAATGTTCCTTTGTCAGCATGGAAAACTGCTCCTGGAATTTGGTCAAAAAAAAGACTTATTTCAGTGCCATCTTTAGGTTATTGTAAGCAAAAAGATATAAAAATTTATATAAAATCAAATAATATTATATAAATGCACTAGTAATTCATTATTTAGTAACTATTTATATATATGTATATAATTTATTAATTGTTTTGAAAGAAGGTAAAAAGTGAATAACGGAAATTTAAGAAATTTTATTGTTTGGATCATATTGGCGTTTTCTTTATTAGGTTTGTATAATCTAATCGATAATCCGATTGTATCAAAAAATCAGTCAGAGATAACTTTCTCTCAACTATTAGCCGAGGTTGATGCAGGAAATGTTGTGGATGTAGAAATTTCTGGTGATAATATTTCTGGACATTATTCAGATGGAAGGTCTTTTAAAACATTTGCTCCCTCAGATCCAAATTTAATAGATAGATTATATAATAGGGGTGTTTCGATATCAGCCAAGCCCGAAAAAGAAGGTGGCTCAATTTTTCTTAATATATTAATTTCATGGTTCCCAATGCTTTTACTAATTGCTGTTTGGATCTTTTTCATGCGACAAATGCAAGGCGGTGGCGGGAAAGCTATGGGCTTTGGTAAATCGAAGGCTAAATTACTTAATGAGAAAAGCGGTAAGGTTACTTTTGAGGATGTTGCTGGTGTTGATGAGGCTAAAGACGACCTTCAGGAAATCGTTGAATTTCTGAAAGATCCATCAAAATTTCAAAGATTAGGTGGTCGTATCCCTAAAGGTGCTCTATTGGTTGGACCTCCTGGTACAGGTAAGACATTACTTGCAAGAGCCATTGCTGGTGAAGCAAATGTTCCATTTTTTACTATCTCAGGTTCCGATTTTGTTGAAATGTTTGTTGGTGTTGGAGCTAGTCGTGTAAGGGATATGTTCGAGCAGGCAAAAAAGAATGCTCCTTGTATAATTTTTATTGATGAAATTGATGCTGTTGGAAGATCTCGTGGTGCTGGCCTAGGTGGCGGAAACGATGAAAGAGAGCAAACTCTCAATCAGCTTTTGGTTGAAATGGACGGATTTGAAACAAATGAAGGTATTATTTTAATTGCTGCTACCAATAGACCTGATGTTCTTGATCCTGCTTTGTTAAGACCTGGAAGGTTTGACAGACAAGTTGTAGTCCCAAACCCAGATATCATAGGCAGAGAGAAAATTTTAAAGGTTCATATTAGAAAGGTTCCTATATCATCTGATGTTGATGTAAGGGCTATAGCAAGAGGAACGCCAGGGTTTTCTGGGGCAGATCTTGCAAATATTGTAAATGAAGCTGCACTTCTTGCTGCAAGAAGAGGTTTAAAGTTAGTTTCTAATGCAGAATTTGAAGACTCAAAAGATAAAGTTATGATGGGTCCAGAACGAAGATCTATGGTTATGACAGAGGAAGAGAGAACTTTAACAGCATATCACGAAGCTGGTCATGCATTGGTTTCTTTAAATTATTCTTCATCTGATCCTATTCATAAGGCAACAATTATACCTAGAGGTCGTGCTTTAGGAATGGTTATGCGCTTGCCTGAGAGAGATCAAATTTCTATTACCAGAGAAAAAATGTTTGCAAATCTTGCTGTCGCTATGGGGGGTAGAATTGCTGAAGAAGAAGTATTTGGTTATGATAAAGTTACCTCAGGTGCATCCTCAGATATTAAACAAGCAACTGATTTAGCAAGAGCTATGGTTATGCAATATGGAATGTCTGAAAAATTAGGTTTTTTATCTTATGGTGATAATGAAGAAGAAGTTTTCCTTGGAAGATCTGTTGCAAGAACCCAGAGTATGTCTGAAGAAACTCAAAAGCAAGTTGATGCGGAAGTTAAAGTTATAGTTGATAAGTCATACAAAAATGCAGAAAAAATAATCAAAGATAAAAGAAAAGATTTAGATATTATCGCAAAAGGACTACTTGATTATGAAACACTAACAGGTGATGAAATTATTAATCTTTTAAAAGGTATAGATCCTACAAGAGAAGATCCATCTGATGATGATACAGGCGGAAAAACATTATCAGGTTCTGTTCCCAAAACTGGTGGAAAAGCTCAAAAAACAGAACCAGGTCTTCAAGGTACTTAAAAAAATCTTTGGGGGATTGATTGAATAAAAAATTCTTTGGGACCGATGGTATTCGCGGGACTGTAAATGAGTCATATTTAACAGCTGATACAGCCCTAAAATTAGGAATAGCTGCTGGAAAAGTATTTACAAGAGGTCCTCATATTCACCGTGTTGTTATAGGAAAAGATACAAGAGTATCTGGTTACATGCTTGAAACCGCTTTAACATCAGGTTTTACTTCTGTAGGAATGGATGTTTTCTTATTTGGTCCTATCCCAACACCAGCAGTTGCCTTTTTAACTCAAGCATTAAGAGCTGATGTTGGTGTTATGATAACAGCCTCACATAATACATATGAAGATAATGGGTTTAAATTATTTGGGCCAGATGGATACAAACTTTCTGATGAAAAAGAACTAGAAATTGAACAGTTAATGCTCTCAAAAGATCTTTTGGAGTTTCCTAGATCAGAATATATTGGTAGAGCTAAAAGAATAGATGATGCACAATCTCGATACATTGAGTATGCTAAAAGATCCTTCCCAAAAGATAAAACTCTTGAAAATATAAAAATTGTTTTAGATTGCGCTAATGGAGCATCTTATAAAGTTGCACCAGAGACATTTTGGGAATTAGGGGCTCAAGTTACAGTAATAGGCAATCAACCAAATGGCAAAAATATTAATTTAAACTGCGGCTCTACAAATACTGATTTATTAAAAAGAATAGTTGTTGAAGAAAGTGCTGATATTGGAATCGCTCTAGATGGCGATGCTGATAGAATGATTATTGTTGATGAAAAAGGAGAGGAGGTTGATGGCAATCTTTTATTTGCCGCAATTGTAAAAAATTGGAATGACAGAGGTTTACTGGAGAATAAATCTGTAGCTTCAACAATAATGGCTAACTTTGCTTTAGAGAATTATTTATCAAGCATAGGTATTGATCTTATTCGTACAAATGTTGGAGACAGACATTTAGTCAAAAGTATGAGAGAAAATAATTTAAAATTAGGTGGTGAACCTTCAGGTCATATAGTGATGAGTAATTTCGGTACAACAGGAGATGGACTTATTGCCTCTCTTCAGATTTTATCTATGATGAGTTCTGAAGATAGACCTATTAGTGAACTTGTAAATTTATTTAAACTTTATCCTCAAAAAAATATATCTATACCAATTAGTGGAAAAAATTCTCTTAATGATCCAGCTGTAAAAAAAATTATTAACGAGCAGGAATTATTATTAGATAATAAAGGTAGAATAATCGTTAGAGAGAGTGGAACAGAACCAATCATTAGAGTAATGGTTGAGTCAAAAGAAGAGGCAATGATAAATAATATTTGCGAAAAAATTGTTTCTAGTATTGAAAAGTCTCTTCAGAAAAAAAATTAAATCCTCTTAACTGTAAATTTTATTTGACTAAAACTTTCATAGATTATATTCCCATAAGTGGGTTACCCCTCCCCAACGGGGGGCAACTATCTGGAAGGATAGAGTAAAATGATAAATGAAAAACCAATAAGCAAGCCTGCGTGTATAAATTTTTCGTCAGGTCCTTGTACAAAAAGACCAGGATGGAGTGTTAATTCTCTTGATAACGCTCTCTTAGGCAGAAGTCACAGAAGTAAAGAAGGTAAGATCAAGTTAAAGGATGCTATTGATAAAACAATAGATATCTTGGGAATCCCTGAGGGGTATAAGGTTGGAATTGTTGCTGGATCTGATACTGGTGCTATTGAAATGGCGATGTGGAATTTATTAGGATCAAAACCAGTTGAAATTTTGGCATGGGAAGTTTTTGGTAATGATTGGAAAAAAGATATTATAGAGCAACTAAAAATTCCAAACTCAAAACCTCATACTGCTGATTTTGGTCATTTACCTGATCTTTCAAAAGTTAATTTTGATAATGATGTTATATTTACCTGGAACGGAACTACCGCTGGGGTTAAAGTTCCTGATGCAGATTGGATACCTGATGAACGAGAAGGATTAGTTCTTTGTGATGCAACATCTGCAGTTTTTGCACAAGAAGTTGAATGGGCTAAGCTAGATGTTGTCACATATAGTTGGCAAAAAGTTCTTGGTGGGGAAGCAGCTCACGGAATTATTGTATTAAGTCCAAAAGCTCTAAATCATTTAGAAAGTTTTTCTCCTGCATGGCCTATTCCTAAAATTTTTAGATTAACAAAAGAAAATAAAATTATAGAAGGTGTTTTTAGAGGTGAAACTTTAAATACCCCCTCAATGCTTTGTGTGGAGGATTATTTAGATGTTTTGGGTTGGGTTGAAGAAATTGGTGGCTTAAGTACTTGTATTACTAGAGCTAACGAGAGCCTTTCAAATATAGAAAATTGGATTGCGCAGTCAGATTTTTTTGATTTTTTATGCGATAATATTGAGTATCGATCAAATACTTCTGTTTGTCTAAAGTTTAAAAAAGAAGAAATAGTAAATAAAGGTGAAGAATGGCAAAGAAAATTTGCTAAAGAGATAGGTCTTTTTCTTGAAAAAGAAGAAGTAGCATTTGATATTGTTAATCACCGAAGTGCTCCACCTGGTCTGAGAATATGGACAGGTGCTACCGTTGAAAGTTCTGATGTTGAGAAACTTTTACCATGGATAGATTGGGCTTATAAGCAAGCATTAACTAATATCGATAGTAATTAAGGAGTTGATAATGCCTAAAGTATTAATTTCTGATAAATTAAGTCCTAAAGCTGAAAAAATCTTTACTGAACGTGGTATTGAGGTTGATGTTATAACAGGCCTTGAAAGAGATGAGCTAATTAAAATAATAGCTAATTATGATGGTTTAGCTATAAGATCTTCAACAAAAGTAACTCAAAAAGTACTTGATGCAGCAAGTAACCTTAAAGTAGTTGGAAGAGCAGGTATTGGCGTAGATAATGTAGATATTCCTTATGCTACATCAAAAGGTGTTGCAGTTATGAATACTCCTTTTGGAAATGCAATTACAACTGCTGAACATGCTATTTCATTAATAATGTCACTTGTAAGAAATATCCCCCAAGCTAATGAGTCTACTCATAGCGGTAAATGGGAAAAATCAAAATATATGGGTACCGAAATTACAGGTAAAACTCTAGGTCTTATTGGGTGTGGGAATATTGGATCTATAGTCGCTGACAGAGCTCTTGGATTAAAAATGAAAGTTTTGGCATATGATCCCTTTTTAACAGAAGAAAAGGCCGTAGAACTTCAGGTAAGAAAAGTAGAATTCGATGAGCTTCTCTCATCAAGCGACATTATCACCTTACATGTTCCTATGACTGATCAAACTGCAAACATAATCAACAAAGATTCTCTTGAAAAATGTAAGGATGGTGTTCGAATTGTTAATTGTGCAAGAGGTGGGCTAGTTGATGAGAAGGCTTTAAAAAAATATATTGAAAATGGAAAAGTATCTGGTGCAGCAATTGACGTTTTTGAAGTAGAACCTGCTACTGATAGTATTTTCTTTGGTATGGAAGAAGTTATTTGTACACCTCATTTAGGAGCATCAACACTTGAGGCTCAAGAAAATGTTGCCCTTCAGGTTGCTGATCAGATGTCAGATTTTTTAACAACTGGGGCTGTTTCAAATGCTATTAATATGCCATCAATAAGCGCAAGTGAAGCTCCAGTTTTGAAACCATTTACAAAAGTGTCGGAACAACTAGGATTGTTTGCAGGACAATTAATGCCTTCTGATTATCATGAAATTTCAATAGATTATGTTGGGGATGTTTCAAATTATAATTGTTCACCAATAACATCTGCTGCTGTTGCTGGTATTTTAAATGCGTCATTCCCAGATATAAATATGGTTAGCGCTCCTTCAATAGCTAGAGACAAAGGTATTGCAATTACTGAGACAAAAAAAGATGAATATAGTGCTTATGAAAGTTATATTCGTATTAATTTATTATCTAAGAAGGAAACTTTTTCAATTGGTGGAACTACTTTCTCAGATGGTAAACCACGAATTGTCCAAATTAATGGAATAAATTTAGAAGCTGAGTTAATGGCAAATATGCTTTATGTTACTAATAATGATGTCCCCGGATTAATAGGAAGTTTAGGTAATATTTTAGGAAATGAAGGTATAAATATCGCAAGTTTCAATTTAGGAAGAACTGCGCCATTGAAAGATGCTATGGCCCTTATTGGTATTGATAGTCCTGTAAATGAAAAAGTAATTAGTGAAGTAAAAAAACTTGATTCAGTAGTAAATGTTAAAAGTCTTAATTTTAATATTATGTAATAAGAGGAATTAAAATTGGCAAATGTAGCTGTTATTGGCTCTCAGTGGGGAGATGAAGGAAAAGGTAAAATTGTCGATTGGCTGTCAAATAGATCTGATGTTGTTGTTAGATTTCAAGGCGGTCATAATGCTGGTCACACACTTGTAATTGATGGTGTTACTTATAAATTAGCTTTATTACCATCAGGAATAGTTAGGGGTGGTAAATTATCAGTAATTGGGAATGGAGTTGTAATAGATCCATGGGCCCTGTCAAAAGAGATAAAATATATAACTGATTTAGGAATAACTGTTACTTCTGAAAACTTAAAAATTGCTGAAAATGCTACTTTAATTCTTCCTTTACATCAAAAACTTGATTCTTTGAGAGAGGGTAGTAATAAAAATATTAAAATCGGTACAACTAAAAGAGGTATTGGACCTGCATATGAGGATAAGATTGGTAGAAGGTCTATTCGTTTAGCAGACTTAGCAAATAAAGATACCTTATCAGATAAAATTGAAAGATTGGTTAATCATCATAATATCATTTTAAGAGGTATGGGGCATAATGAACTAAATCCAAAAGAGGTTTTTAATGAACTTTTATCAATTGCAGATGAAATTTTACCATATAAAGCAAGAGTATCTTCAATTCTCTCAGATGCAAGAAAAGCTGGAAAAAGAATTCTTTTTGAAGGTGCACAAGGTGTTATGTTGGATATTGATCATGGAACATATCCTTTTGTAACATCATCAAATACTATTTCTCCAACTGCTTTATCAGGAGTAGGACAAAACATAAAAGCACTTAATTTTGTTCTTGGAATTACTAAAGCCTATACAACTAGAGTTGGGGAAGGACCATTTCCTACAGAACAAGAAAATGAAATTGGTGAAGAACTTGGAAAAAAAGGTCATGAATTTGGTACAAATACTGGAAGGAAAAGAAGGTGTGGGTGGATTGATGCAGTTATGGTTAGACATGCAATAGAGGTTGGTGGAATTGATGGTATAGCACTAACTAAGCTTGATGTTTTAGACGGATTTGAAACTATTAAAATTTGCATTGGTTATGAACTGGATGGTGAAATAATTAACTATTTACCTATAGCATCTGAAGATCAGTTTAGAATTAAACCAATTTATGAGGATGTAAAAGGGTGGAGCGATTCTACTTATGGAGCTAGAAGCTGGAACGAACTTCCTGCTGAAGCTATAAAGTATGTTAAGAGATTAGAAGAACTTGTTGGCTGTTCTGTCTCTCTTTTATCAACTAGCCCAGAGCGTGAAGATACAATCTTAGTCAAAGATCCTTTCGAAGACTAAATTTTGCTTGCAAGCATCATTAAACCATTATAACAAGATAAATGTCCAAGGGGTGCCTATTGGCTGAGATGGAAATTACCAATCCCTTTGAACCTGATCCGGTTAATTCCGGCGTAGGAATGGATTTTTCTCTACAGCCATACATTAATCGTTTCTGCATAATATAATTTGTAGGAGTATTTAATGAAGAATTTATTTTATTTTTGTGTGCTAATTTTTAATACTACTTTTTTGTTAGCTCAAGAGACTCTAACCGAGTCAACTATTGATGAGATTATTGTAACTGCTGAATTTAATGATGTAGACTCATATAATTTATCATCAAGTATTTCTGTAATTACAGAGAATGATATTTTTAGAAGAAGTGCTAATCATTTGGAAGATTTACTCTTTTTAGCTCCTAATATTAATTATTCTACCGGTGCTTCGCGAGGAAAGTTTTATCAAGTGCGAGGTATTGGGGAGAGAAGTGAATTTACAGAACCAGTAAATTATTCTGTTGGGGTTATTATAGATGGAATTGATTTTACAGGTATTGCTTTGGGAGCTTCAACATTTGATATTAAGCAAGTAGAAATTCTTAGAGGACCTCAAGGTACCCTTTATGGTGCAAATGCATTAGCGGGACTTATAAATATTGTAGGCAATAATCCAACCGAAGATTTTTATTCAGAAGTTTCTGGATCAATTTCAGAATTTGGAGGAAGTGATATTGGGGTAATTATTAGTGACACAAATGATAAAAACTTTGGTTATAGGCTAGGACTTAAAAATTCTAAAAATGATGGTTTTATTAAAAATATATATTTAAATCGAGATGACACCAATAATATTGACGAGACAATTGCTAGAGCAAAATTTATAAAAGATTTTGATACTACCAAATTAACATTAAGTATTTTTTATGCCGATATTGATAATGGTTATGATGCTTTTAGTCTTGATAATACACGAGTAACATACTCCGATGAACCTGGTTACGATAGACAGAAAACTACTGCAGCATCTGTTAAATTTGAAAAGACTCTTAAAAATAATGATATAATTGAACTTTTAGGAAGCTTTGCTGACTCAAAACTTGGTTATGCTTATGATGAAGACTGGAGTAATACAGGAATTTGCAATAATACTCCGTGTGATTCAAAGTTATTTGGTTTTGATTGGTGGTATTCTTCTTTTGATAGCTTTAATCGTGATAATGAAAATCATACTATAGATTTACGTTATATCTCGAGTTTTAAAAACATTAATTGGGTAATTGGTTTGTACAATAGGGACCAAGACATAAACCTAATAAGACAATATACTTATTTAGAAAATGATTTCAAAAGTTCTTTTGATACAAGAAATTCAGCAATTTATGGTCAATTTACCAATAACTTTACAAATAATATAAAATTACAAGCTGGTTTAAGGTTTGAAGAAAGGAAAGCCGATTATATTGATAATAATGGACCTGCTCCGGAAGGTTTTTATTGTATTGCAATTTATCCCAAGCCAGAAAGTTGCCTTTTTGAAAATAATTATTCAAGATCTGAAAATTTTTGGGGTGGTAAAGTTTCTTTACAAGCTCAATTAACTGAAAACCTAATGATTTACGGACTATTATCAAGGGGTTATAAGCCAGGTGGTGTAAATATTGAAGGTAATATAAATGAACAGAATCTTAATTATGATTCTGAAACAATGTGGAATTATGAACTAGGTATAAAAGCAAATAATCAAAACAAAACTATTTTTTTACAGACATCTATTTTTTATCAAGATCGAGATGATGTTCAAACCAAACAAAGTTTAGTTACTTCTATAGAAAGTGGAATTGAAGGTGGAGATTGTCCATGCAGTTTCTCAGATTATATTGGTAATGCTGCTTCAGGAAGTAATTATGGTATAGAGTTAGAGCTTCTATTAATACCTAATAATAAATTAGAAATTTTTTCAAGTTTAGGAATTCTAGAGACTGAGTTTAAAAATTTTATAAGCTATTCTCATATCAACGCTGATCCATCAAATGGAACAGGTTATGATCTATCTGGAAGAGAGCAGTCACATGCTCCAAAATATCAATTTAATTTGTCATTAAATTACAATTTAAGTGAATATTTATTCTTAAACTTGAATTTTGAAGCAAAGGATGAATTTTACTTTTCCGATAGGCATAATTCAAAATCTGATAATTACAGTCTCTTTAATTTTGTAATAGGTTATAAGAAAGATTCATATGAATTAAATTTTTATGGAAAAAATATTACTGATGAAGATTTTCAGACAAGAGGTTTTGGTAGCTTTGGGAACGATCCAAGAAAATTTTATGTAACTGAACAGTATAACCAGTATGCCGCTCCAAGAATTTTTGGTATTAATGGAAAAAAAATTTTTTAAAAGAGCTTAAGTGATGCTTCTAGAGATTTTTGCAGTTATTTTTGCAATTACTTATTTAATATTAGCTGTAAGGCAAAATATTTTATGTTGGTATGCAGCTTTTTTTAGTACGGCAATTTATACTTTTTTATATTGGGATGTTTCTTTATATATGGAGTCCATTCTTAATATTTACTATTTATTAATGGCGATTTATGGATGGGTAAATTGGAATAATAAAAAAAATGAAATCGATTTACCGGTTAAGGAATGGTCATTTAATATACATTTCATCTCCATATTTATTATTTTATTTTTTACTCTTGCATCTGGTTTTCTTTTAAATAATACGGAAGCGGCAAGACCTTATCTTGATTCATTCACTACATGGGGTTCTGTTTTCACGACTTATATGGTTACACAAAAAATTCTATCCAATTGGCTTTACTGGATAGCAATTAACAGCGTAGGTATTTTCTTGAATTTTGAAAAAGAGCTTTATTTAACTGCATTGCTACTTTTTGGCTATCAAGTAATATCAATATTAGGGTTTATAAAGTGGCGAAAATCTTATTATGAACAAAAATAATCAATTAATTGCACTAATAGAAAAAACAGACCTAAATCTTAATTTAAAAAAAATTACTTTTGATGAACTTAAAAATGGAAAGGTTAATAATAGCTTTATAATTAATGATATAGAAAATAAAAGAAAATATGTTTTAAGAATAAATTCGTCAAAAAGTAATCAATTTAATATTAACAGAAGAAATGAAGTTAAAATTTTAAATGCTATTAAAGAAATTGGAATAGCACCTAAGATAATTTTTTCTGACCCTGAGTATAATTTTTTAATTACCGAGTTTATTGATGGCTCAGAATGTAAATCTAATGAGTTATCATTGTATGATAAAAAAACTCTTAAAAATATAATTAATGACTATCAAAAAATTAAAATTGAATTACCAAAGTTTGATTACTTAGAACATATTAGAAAGTATGAGAAAGTAGCTTTTGATAAATCAATAATTAACAATCAATTAGTAAAAAAACTTAAGGAATTTTATCCTTTACTAGAAGAATTTCAAAATGAAAACTGGTCACCTGTGCTTTGTCATCATGATTTAAATCCATCTAACATTATTAAAACTAATAAAGGTATGAAGATAATTGATTGGGAGTTTGCAGGCTTTGGTCATAAAAAATATGATTTACATTCAATTGGATTACAAGATAAGGAAAATTTTTTTTTAGACGAGCTTATTAATATTATTAATGATCTTTGGTATGAGATTGATAATAATTAAATATCAATAATATTTCGTTCTCTCATACTTTTTTCTAAGCTCTCCTTCATTTTTTCAAGCGCTCTAACCTCAATTTGCCTCACGCGCTCTCTACTAATATCATATTTAGAACTTAACTCTTCAAGCGTTGAGGGATTATCGTTTAATCGCCTTGTTTGAATAATATCTAACTCTCTCTCGTTCAAAACCAATAGTGAGTCATTAATCAGTTCCTTTCTTAGAGTATCCTCTTCTTGATCAGAATAGCTTTCCTCTTGATTTGGTTCGTCAGCAACCAACCAATCTTGCCACTCGAGAGTTTGTTCACTATCGGATACTGGAGAATTTAAAGAGGGATCTCCTCCAGATAGTCTTCTATTCATATTAATGACCTCTTTTTCTGGTACATTAAGTTGATCAGATATTTTTTTTAAATTTTCTGGTTTTAAATCTCCTTCTTCATAAGCCTGTATTCTATTTTTAGCACTTCGAAGATTAAAGAATAGCTTCTTTTGTATTGCAGTAGTTCCAATTTTAACCAGAGACCATGACCTAAGAATATATTCCTGCATAGCTGCTTTAATCCACCACATTGCGTAAGTAGTTAATCTAAAGCCTTTCTCTGGATCAAATTTTTGAGCAGCTTGCATCAATCCTATATTTCCCTCAGATATAATATCAGTTATAGGAAGACCATACCCTCTATAGCCCATTGCAATTTTTGCTACCAACCTTAAATGACTTGTAACAAGAGTATGTGCTGCATCAGTATCTTTATGGACTCTCCATCTATTTGCTAGCGTATATTCTTCATCTGCGCTAAGCATAGGAAATTTTTTAATTTCCTCAAGATAGTTTTTTAAGCCAACTTCACCTGATAAGACAGGAAGATTCATAATATCCTCATATAAGTATATACATTATATGGTTATTTTCTTGATGTATGTAAAGGGTTCTAATTAAAAAGATTCTATAATACTTTTCATATTTTCGGGGGGATCGGTTTCAAAAATCAATTTTTCACCAGTTGATGGATGCTCAAATCCAAGTTTATAGGCGTGTAGAGCCTGAGAATTTCCTTGTTTTTCTACTAATATTTTAACAGATGATTTAAGTTTATTAATTCTTGTTTTATATCCATATCCATATAAGGGATCGCCTAGTATAGGATGAGAAATGTGATCTAAATGAACTCTAATTTGATGAGTTCTACCGGTTTCCAAATTACACTCAATTAAAGCTAAATTATTTTCATTATTCTTTTTTAATACCTTCCAATGTGTAACAGCTTTTTTTGATTTATACTTTTCGTCAGAAAAAACAGCCATTTTTTTTCTATTTTTATCAGATCTTCCAATAAAAGTTGATATTATACCTGATGAAAAAGTTGGAATACCCCAAACAATTGCTTTATAGGCTCTAGTTAATTTTCCGTCTCTACCATGATTTTTAAATTGTTCTGCCAGGCCGCCATGAGACTTATCGTTTTTTGCAACAACTAAAAGTCCACTCGTTTCTTTATCAAGTCGATGAATAATCCCAGGTCTTTTCTCTCCGCCTATCCCTGATAGACTGATCCCGCAGTGATTAATTAATGCATTGACTAATGTTTTATTTGGATTACCAGGGGCAGGGTGGACAACTAATCCTTTTTGTTTATTAACAACTATTAAGTCATTGTCCTCATAAATAATTTCAAGTTTAATTTTTTCTCCTAGCGGCTTTGCATCTGTAGGTTCTGGAATTCTAAGGGTGCAAATATCGTTTTCTTTAACAATATAAGAAGGATCGATAATTATTTTACTGTTTAATTTTAAAAAGCCATTAATAATGAGTTTTTTTATTCTGGTTCTACTCAGTTCACTTATATTATTTTTTAGAAACTGATCTAGGCGTATTTCAGATAATTCTTTTTTAACTTTATGTGTTACAATATTTTCCAATTAATCTCTTTTTAATAGAAGCTGGTAATGAAAAACAATTATATATTTTTAAAATCGATTGTCATTATTTTAGGTTTGCTAATCTTTCTGGGACTTTGCCTTATAATAATTAAAATTGTTTTTGATTTAATATAAGATTTAAAATTTAAATTCTTATTGCAATTAATTATTAATAACAATAAAACTTATTTAATGTTTTAATATGGTTTTTAAATGAGTGATTTTTATAAGTTTATTATTACCTTTTTATTATTGATTTCAGCATTTAATCAGTCATTTTCAGATGAAGTTAATGTATATACCTCACGACATTATGACTCTGATAATGCCATCTATGAGGATTTTACAAATTCAACTGGAATTAAGGTAAATATTATATCCGGGAAAGGCAAAGCTCTTATGGAGCGATTAAGACTTGAAGGTAAAAACTCTCCAGCTGATTTATTTATTACTTCTGATGCAGGAAATTTATGGAAAATACAGAAAGATGGAATGTTTAGAGAGATATTGTCAGAAAAAATAATCGGAACTGTTCCTGATAACGCTAGAGGTCCAAATAATGAATGGGTTGGTATAGCAAAAAGATCAAGGGTGGTTTTTTATAATCCTAATAAGGTAAAAGAATCAGAAATTAAAGATTTAACTTATAAAGACCTTGCTAGCCCTAAATGGAAAGGTAGGTTGGTTGTAAGAAGTTCTGGAAATATTTATAATCAGTCCCTTGTTGCATCTTTAATATCAAGTATCGGTATTGAGAGAACGGAAAAATGGGCAGAGGGACTTGTTAAGAATTTTGCCAGGAAGCCTCAAGGTAATGATCGTTCACAAATTATTGCGGTCGCTAACGGCGAGGCAGATATTGCAATTGCAAATACATATTATATTGGATTAATGCTCTCAGGCGAAAAAGGTATTGATCAAAAAAACGCTGCTGAAAAAGTAGCTATTATATTTCCTAGTCAATCTGATAGAGGAACTCATATAAATATAAGTGGTGTAGGTATATTAAAAAACGCACCTAATCCATCCAATGCTGAAAAATTTATTGAATACCTTTTAACTGATAGAATTCAAAAACATATAGTTGAAAACACATATGAATATTCAATAAAAAAAAATATAATGCCAAGTGATATTATTGCTCAATTTGGAGTTGATTTTAAAACTGATGAAACATTTGCCTCTGAATTTGGAAAATATAATTCTGAGGCAGTAAGATTAATGGATAGAGTGGGCTGGAGATAAAAATTATGTTTTTTAATTCTCTTTTTCACAATTCTCTTAAAGTTTTACCAATTTTTTTATTTTTCATTTTTATTACGCCGGTAATATTGGTCTTATCTAGTCTTTTTAACGGGTATTCTGACAATTGGTTTCATTTATATAATTATGTTCTTTCTGAATATATTATAAATTCAATTTTTTTAATTTTAGGCGTTTCCTTTTTTGTGGTCTTAATAGGTGTTTTATCTTCATGGCTCGTTACTAATTATGATTTTTTTGGAAAATCTTTTTTTGAATGGGCTCTAATACTTCCTCTTGCCGTACCACCATATATACTGGCTTATACATTCACTGAGATTTTTGATACTTACGGAAGCGCTAATACCTTATTAAGTAATATTTTTTTATTTGATGAAAAAAAAGTTTTTTTCCCTAGTGTACGTAATATTTATGGAGCAATTGCTGTCTTTTCCTTCACGCTTTATCCATATGTATATCTCGTTTCAAGAATGGCTTTTGTTAACCAATCAATTTCAATAATTGAAGCTGGTAGAATATTAGGTTTAAGTAGAGTAGGAGCGTTTTTTAAATTATCTATTCCACTTATTAGGCCGGCTATTTTTGCAGGTTTGGCTCTAGTTATAATGGAGACACTTTCAGACTTTGGAGCTGTTGAACATTTTGCAATTGCAACATTTACTACTGGAATTTTCAGAACTTGGTATGGAATGTATGATTTGAATACTGCAATGCAGTTAGCATCATTACTTTTAATTTTTGTGACAATTTTTTTAGTTTTTGAGAGATTATCTAGAAAAAAAGCAGCATTTGTTTCAAGTAATTCGCTTTATAAAAAACACAAGGTAATGAAATTAAAAGGTTCTTATAGTTTTTTTGCAATGTTATTTTGTTTAATTCCAGTATTTGTTGGATTTATTTTACCAATAATTGAATTAATAAATTGGACAATAAATTATAAGCTAGATTTTTTTAATAGAGACTTTTTGAAAAGCGCTTTTAATTCATTATTACTTGCCTTGATAGCTGCTTTTTTATGCACAATGATTGCATTTTTAATTAACTTTACTGCTCGTTATCAAGGAAATAAATTATTATCATTTCTTAGCTCCACCCTTATGCTTGGTTATGCAGTACCAGGATTAATTCTTGCCATTGGAATTACGCAACTTCTAACAATTATTGATAACTCGTTTAATCTTTTTACAATTGATATTGTTTTAACTGGAAGTTTAATAGGTTTGATAATTGCCTATATAATAAAATCATACGCTTTATCTAATTCCACAATTGAATCTGGTTTTCAAAGAATTAGTAATTCACTTGATGATATCTCTAAAACCTTAAATATATCGGGTATTAAATTAATGTATAAAATTCATTTCCCTCTATTAAGGACAGGATTATTAACTAGTATTTTGCTTGTAGGATCGGAGGTTATAAAAGAATTACCTGCTACTTTAATTTTAAGACCTTTCAATTTTGAAACTTTAGCGGTTTCGGCATATAATTATGCATCGGAAGAAAGAATGTATGAAGCGGCTGCGCCATCGATAGCTATCGTAATAGTTGGTCTATTACCAATAATAATTTTATCAAGAATGATTAAAAATTCGCGCCCAGGAGAAACCTTATGGTAAAAAAGACTAGTTTAAGCCTGTCGAAAATAAAACATAGTTATAATAATAATGATTTTATTTTAAATGACATAAATCTAGATGTTTCTGAAGGTGAGATAGTAGCAATTCTTGGGTCATCTGGATCTGGTAAATCAACATTGTTAAGACTAATAACAGGTTTAGAAAAACTTAAATATGGTAAGATAGAAATTTTTGGAGAGACTGTTGCTTCAAAAGATTTTTCAATTCCACCAAACAATAGAAATGTTGGTTTAGTTCTTCAGGAGAAAGTCTTGTTTCCTCATTTATCAGTAATAGAAAACGTAAAATTTGGGATCAAAGGTAATAAAAAATTTCGTACAGAAAAAGCTATGGATTTACTTAGTCTTTTTCGTGTCGATCAATATGTTAATTCCTATCCCAATACGATATCTGGTGGTGAACAACAAAGGGTAGCTATTGCTCGTGCTATTGCTCCTGATCCACAAATATTACTAATGGATGAACCTTTTGCATCTCTTGATGAGGAATTGAAAAAAGATCTTAGGCATGAAACAAAAAAAATATTAAACAATAATAATATAACCTGCATTCTTGTCACTCATGATAAAGAAGATGCTAATTCTATGGCAGATAGAATAATACAATTAAAAGATGGAGAGATTGATAATTAAAGTAAAATTTATAAATTTTTAATAATCATTTATTCATCAGTTATGATTTTATTTACACCATAATAGGGTGTTAAGAACAGAAATTTTATATGAACATTCTTATTTAATAATATTAAATTTTAATAAATAAATCTTTTTCTAAAAAATAATTCAATTATTTCAATAGTTTATATCATTATAATTTAATTGTAATTTTTTCAATTTATTTAGTTGCGAATGATTATTAATTACATTATAAATGCGAATAATTCTTATTAACAAAAACAATTTTTTAAATTGGGGAAATAAAACTATGATGAAATTTAAATTAAGTAAGCTTTTACTTATTGCATTGATGTTTAATTTATCAGTGTCAGCTAATATTTTTGCACAAGAGGATTCATCTGATCCTGAGGAAATTATCGTTAGGGGTAAGGTTCTCTATTCTGATCAGGTAACAGCTCTAAAAACCCCAATACCAATTATTGATGTGCCACAAACACTATCAATTGTTACTGATGCAGATATTCTTAAACAAGGCTTCAGATCTATTGGTGATATTGTTCGCTACACACCTGGTGTTAATACATCTCAAGGTGAGGGACATAGAGATTCAGTTGTTTTTAGAGGTGTAAGATCTACCGCTGATTTTTATCTTGATGGTGTTAGAGACGATGTTCAATATTACCGTTCTCTATATAATCTAGAGCAAGTCGAAATTCTTAGAGGACCTAATGCACTTTTATTTGGTAGAGGTGGAACTGGTGGCATTATAAACAGAGTTACGAAAAAACCTGTTTTAAATGATGTTTTCGGATCATTCGATATGGGCGCAGATACTTTTGGAGCATTTGACTTTGCTGTTGATTACAATATTCAAACCGGTGAAAATTCTGCATTAAGAATTAACTTTCATTCTGATACATTAGAAAATCACAGAGATTTTTATGATGGTGATCGTTATGGTTTCAACCCAACATTAAGGGTTCAAATATCACCGCAAACCACTTTAGATTTATCTTATGAGCATGCAGACCATGAAAGATTTATTGATCGTGGTGTTCCAACACTTAATGGAGAGCCAGTAGAAGCTTTTGAAGATATAGTCTTTGGTGATACCGATACCAACCTGCAAACTCTTAGAGCTGATATTTTTCGCGCAAATGTCAGCCATGAATTTTCTGATACTAGAAAAGGTAATTTAGTGGTTCAGTACAGTGATTTTCAAAAAATGTATAAAAATTATTATGCATCAGGTTACTCTGGTGGAGACACATTTACGGCGGATGGTTATAAGGATCCTACAGAAAGAACTAATTTAATAATTTCTGGTAATATTGTTAATGAATTTCAAACTGGATCAGCGAAACATACTTTATTAGTTGGGGCTGAAATTATTGACACTGAGAATGAAAATTATCGTTATAATACTTTCTTCATTACTACTGAAGATGATAACGAGGTATTTAATATCTCTAGACCAATTAATTTTGGAGTTAATGCCTCAGGTGTAAGAACATATAATGACTTTACTGCAGATCTTAAAAGTAGCACTGAGTCTGATATTGAAGTGACATCTTTTTACATTCAAGATCAAATTGATGTAAGTGATAATTTTAAGATTATGCTTGGTGGTCGTTTTGATAGTTTCGATATTACAGTAAGGGACATTAAAAACGGTACTTCAGAATCAAGAGAAGACGAAGAAGTTTCTCCTCGTGCTGGATTGATTTTTAAACCTCAAGAAAACTTATCGCTTTACTTAAGTTATAGTGAGAGCTTCCTTCCAAGATCAGGTGAGCAGTTTAAAAAACTTGATGCAAATGCTGCTAGATTAGATCCTGATGTTTATGAGAGCACTGAGATCGGTGTTAAATGGGATATCAGAGATAATCTAAGCTTTACTTTAAGCTATTTTGATAGTGAGCAAACACAAGCTGTCAGAGATAGCGATACTGGTGAAAATTCTGAAATCGTTGGGCTTCAAGTTGACGGTATTGAGATTGAGCTTAAAGGACAAGTAACTGATAGATTATATATAGCATTTGGTTATAGTGACCTTGACGGTGAAACTGCCAAAGGAGGAGAACCTAGAGAAATCCCAGAACAGACTGTATCTTTATGGGCTACGTATGAAGTTAATGATCAATTTGGTCTTGGCTTAGGTATTACGCATCAAGGTGAATCTAATATTAAAAATGATAAACCTGGTCTAATTCTCCCTGACTATACGCGCGTCGATTTTGCAGCTTATTATGATATTGCAGACGATTTAAGTGTTCAGCTTAACGTTGAAAATTTAACTGATGAGCTATATTTCCCGCATTCTCACAGTACACACCAGGCATCCGTTGGTGAACCTTTGAATGCACGTATATCACTAAGGAAAAGATTCTAAAGTCATATATTTTACTTATAGAGAGGGATGTTATGGAAAGAAATATCAAGAATTTAGGAACTGCAGAAAATTTGTTAATTTTATGTTCTAGGTTTTGGCTTAAAGCTCATGTTTTTAAGTGCAGTACGCCATTAATTTTAATTGATCATACTTTTAAAGCAGTAAAACTTGGTAATTCTGTAAGATACTTTCATACTCTTATGATGGGTCTTTCACACTTAAATAAAACTAATTTAAGAAGTGATTTCATGACATCCCCCTTAACTAGCAAGAATGAAGATTTACTAATTGAAATTATATCTTTTGCACAAAAAGATCTAAAGGAAGATATTTACAATATATTTGGTCCATATTTTCCTGGAGCAGATGCAGAGCATTTTGTAAATGCCGGTTTCAATTTAGGTAAGAAGTTTATGAGAAGTGATTTAATAATTCATGAGAAATTCAAAGATAATATTTACTCCTTCTATGGGAGCAGGGAACAGCTAAATATTATTAATTAAATTATTAACTATTATCTAATTTTTATTTCCAATACTTTAGACTCCCCCCCTAAGGAAAAATAATTAGATGAGGCGACATCCCAATAATGTCGTTAAATGGGATCAATGTCTTAAGATTTTGGTCCCATTTAAAATTATGCGACATATTGTCTTTCAAATTTTTTAATCTGGTAAATATTATGTTTTGTGTAGTATTTTGACGTGTTTTTAAGGTAGGAGATTAAATTGAATAAAATATTACTTGTTATCACAGCTTTATTTTTTACTAATACATTGTCTGCAGCAACTGTTGAAATTGAGATGTTAAACAGGCTTGGTAAAGAAAGCATGGTGTATTCTGAATCAATAGTGAATATTCAATCAGGTGATACTGTGAAATGGTTAGCCACTACAAAAGGTCACAATGTTCAATTTTTAACAACTCCAGAGGGTGTAGGTGCTTTTAGAAGTAAGTTAAATGTTGATACTGAATACACATTTACAGTTCCAGGTATTTATTTATACCAATGCACACCTCATAAAAACATGGGAATGATTGCTGTAGTGGTTGTAGATAATAATTTAGATAATATTGAAGCAATATCATCATCAAAAGTTGCAGGTAAAAGTAAAGGTAGACTTGCTAAAATTATTGATACCCTTAGTTCCTAGATAATTAAGCCCTAGAATTAAGATTATTTGATTCTACTCTTTCAAATTTTAGAATATCCCAAGCTCGATCAATGCAGGATATAAAATTATCAATATCTGCTTTAGAATGTTTTGGAGTTATAGTAACTCTCAATCTTTCTTCACCCTTAGGAACTGTTGGATAAAATACTGGCTGAATATAAATTCCGAAATCATCAAGTAGTAATTTAGATATTTGTTTGCACTCAAGAGGTCCTTTTACAAGTATTGGCACAATATGGCTTTCATTATCAATAAAAGGTACATTAATAGATCTTAATCCATCTCTTATTATTGAAGAATTTTCTCTTATTTTAAGGCGAAGAGTTTCAGCAACTTTTGAAATTTCAATACTTTTAATTGAAGCTGCTGCCACTGAAGGATTAATTGAGGAAGTAAAGATAAATCCTGGTGCAAAACTTCTAATATAATCAATTAAATCTTCATTAGCTGCAATATATCCACCCATTTGACCAAAAGATTTTGATAATGTGCCATTAATAATATCAATATCATCGGAAATACCTAGTTCAGCCGCTATGCCACTACCCGATGGCCCATAAAGTCCAACAGAATGAACTTCATCAAGATATGTAAGTGCATTATATTTTTTAGCTAATTTTACTATATCTTTTAAAGGTGATCTTATTCCTTCCATTGAATAAATTGACTCACATACAATAAGTTTTGGTTTATCGATATCAATTGTTTTTAATTTTTTTTCTAAATCAACAATATTGTTATGTTTAAAAATATGATATTTTGCTTTGCTATTTCTTATACCTTCGATAAGCGAGGCATGATTTAATTCATCTGAAAATATTTCAATTTCCTCTATATTTTTACATAAAATCGATATTGTTGATTGGTTTGCTGTATATGCTGAAGGAAATACAAGGGCCCTATCTTTATGATGAAGTTCAGCTAAACACTTTTCTAGTCCAACATGATAAGAAGAGGTACCTGAGATATTTCTAGTACCGCCTGATCCTGTTCCAAGTTCTGATATAACATCAATACATGTTTGCGTTACTTCAGGATGCTGACTCATATTCAAGTAATCATTTGAACACCAAATTTCTACTTCCCTATTTTTACCTTCGTTATACTCTAAAGCTTTAGGGAATAAATTTTGATGACGGTCAATCTCTCGGAAGGTTCTATAAAGTCCTTCATCTTTGAGGGTATTTAACTTGCTCTTAAAAAAGTTATAATAATCCAACTTGTTTGCCCCAATTTATTATTGCCAAAATGTATTAATTTTTTAATAGAAAAAAAACATAATAGCACTCTAAAATATCTTTTCAGACATTATGTCGCATATTTCTAACAAGATAGATAAAATAAGTCGATACTTTAAAATAATTTCATGAGAAAATAGTTATTATGATTAAAATTATTTCCAGAAAAAGTGATTTAGCAATCATTCAAGCTTGTTTAGTAGGCGATGCTATTAAAGATAGAAAAAGTGATATGGCTATAGAGTATTTATATAAAGATACTAGAGGGGATATCGATTTAACAACTCCGTTAAGCCAACTACCAGAGATTGGAGTTTTTACATCTGATTTAAGAGAGAGCTTAATAAACGAAGAAGCTGATATTGCCGTTCATTCATGGAAGGACTTACCTATAAATCTAACAAAAGGAACTAAAATAATAGGAACTCTTCCTAGAGCTGATATGCGAGATATCATTTTTTTTAAAAAGAAAAATTTAGATAAAATAGAAAAAAACAAGACCCTTAATCTTTTAACCTCTTCCCCAAGAAGAGAGTATAATTTAAATACTTTTTTAAAAAATGCTTTGCCATATGAAATTGAAAAAATAAGTTTTGATAATATTAGGGGTAATATACCAACAAGATTGGACAAGTACTTTTTAGGCGATGCAGATGGAATTGTATTGGCAAAAGCAGCGCTTGATAGACTTCTAAACAATAATACTGATTTATCGAAAGATATTAGAAAAATATTAGATAGTTCAAATTGGCTAATACCTCCACTATCAGAAAATCCTTGTGCTCCTGCTCAAGGTGCAATTGCTATAGAGGTTAAGGATGGCAGGGATGACATAATCAACTTAATTAGAGAAATCAACGATATAGAAACATTTGAGTCTGTTCAAATCGAAAGAAATATTCTCTCAAGCTATGGAGGCGGCTGCCATCAAAAAATAGGTGTAAGCTATGAAAAAAGAGACTTTGGTGATGTTTTAACTCTCAAGGGTATAACTGATGATAATATTTCTTTGAACCAAAGAAAAATAGAGAGAGAAGAAGAGAGTAACAATAATTGGTGTAATATTGATCTAAATAAAATCTATCCATATGATTTAAAAAATTATAATTTTTTTTCAAGAAACAATTTAAAAGATCACATAGAGGAAATCAGCTCTTTAAGAAATAAAAATATTTTAGCTAGTAGAGCCAATGTTCTAGATGGGAAAGTAAAAATAGATAGCTCCAATATATTATGGTCGAGTGGTGTTAAAACTTGGTTTCAGTTAGTAAAAAAAGGTTATTGGGTTAATGGAAGTTTTGACAGTCTGGGTGAAAATGAAGAAAATTTAAAATTTATCTCAAATAATGATTGGGTTAAATTAACACATAAAGATTCATTAGATTTCTTTATAAATGATAGATTATTTACTTACAGGTTAACTAAAAACAAAATTACTGAGGATTTGTCAAAAAAGACGCATTTTTATTGGATGAGCGGGTCTGCATTTGAGTATGCAATTGAACAATTTCCTATAATTCTTGAAAAATTTCATTCTTGTGGACCAGGTAATACCTATGAAATTATAAAAAAGAATGTTACGGAAGATCGTATTAAAATTTTCTTGAATTATGAAGATTGGAAAGATGAGATAACAAATGGAAAGAGTTGAAAAAAAACTCCATCGTTTAAAAAGTAATCAGATATTGAGAGATCTTTGTTCTGAAACTAATTTTTCTGTATCACACTTTGTACAACCTGTGTTTGTTAATGAGAGTATTATTAATAATGAGGAAATTTTAGGCCTGAAAGATAATTTCGTTATGTCGATTGAAGGCAGTATTAAACAAATTGATAGTGATATAGCAAAAGGAGTAAGAAATTTTCTTTTATTTATTTCGCCTCAGAAAAAAAGCTCCAAATCTTTTAACTTAGGTTTTCATCAAAAAGTAATAAGTTCAATAAAAGAAGAATTTAAAGATGATATAAATCTATGGACTGATGTTTGCCTATGCTCCCTAACTGATCATGGACATTGCTGCCTTTTTGATAATAATCAATCAATAGATCTTGATAATACTCTAAAAGAAATTTCCAATATTGCTCTTAGCTATGCAGAAGCAGGTTCAGATATTATTGCGCCTAGTGATATGATGGATGGTAGGACTTTATCAATAAGAAAAACTCTTGATAATAAGAAATTTTCAATGAAACCGATTGTTAGCTACAGTACAAAATTTTCTAGTAATTTTTATGGTCCATTTAGAGAAGCTGCCTCATCAGCACCTTCCTTTGGAGATAGAAAACAGTATCAATTAGACTATAGAAGTAAATCTGAAGCTATTAGAGCTAGCATAAGATGTGCTGAAGAAGGTGCAGATATGCTCATGGTTAAACCAGGCCTTACCTCAATTGATTTAATAAATGAAATTAGAGAAAAAACTAATTTAATGGTTGGCTCTTATCAAGTAAGTGGAGAATATGCTGGCCTGTGTTTATCAGAGGAAAAAGGTTTATTAAATTTAAATGAGTCACTTAAAGAGACTTGGCATGTAATGCGAAGGGCTGGAGCTCAATATATTATTACCTATGGAGCTCGTTTAGCAAAAGAAATGGGTTTTTAATGTCAAATGTACTATTTAATAATGCCTTGAATAGAGTGCCTCAAAAAACCCCTCCAATATGGTTTATGCGTCAGGCTGGAAGATATCACTCGCACTATCAAAATTTAAAAAAAGATTATTCATTTGAAGAATTATGTAAGAATCCAGAATTAGCCGCTCAAACAGCTCTTGGTCCTATAAATGATTTCGATTTCGATGTTTCAATTTTGTTTAGTGATATTCTTTTCCCTTTAGAAGCATTAGGTATGGACCTTAAATACAATCCAGGTCCAATTTTTGGTAAATTCATTAACAACTCGAATTACGATGAACTAAAAACCGCTGAAGAAGCTCTTATCGATTTAACTTTTCAAAGTGAAGCTTTAAAAATAACCCGCGAAATTCTTCCTAAGAATAAAAGTTTAATTGGTTTTGTTGGTGGTCCTTGGACTGTCGCTTCATATGGAACTGGAATGAATAAGGGAATAAATCATAAAGGTAACTTTAAAAACGATTTTATTTTTAAACTTCTGACTAAAAAAATAATACCTTTACTTAAAAGAAATATTGAACTTCAAATTTCTTCAGGTGCAGAAATAGTTATGATTTTTGATACCGATGCTTCAAGAATTGAAAATAAAAAAGATTTTTATGACTACTCAAACCTTGTTTATGAAAATTTAATTAAACCTTTTGATCGTAAAGTCGGTTTTTTTGCTAAGCATCCATTTAATTATGATTTTTTTATAGAAAATATAAACTCATCCGAAGATAAAACATTATCAGGAATAGGTTTTGATCATACATTCCAAATTTCTGATTGGCTAAAGAAAACAAAAAGAGGGTTTGTCCAAGGTAATTTTAATCAGGAAATTTTAACTAAACCTCTTGATGAAGTAAAAAAAGCTTTAGATGAATATATAGAGCCGATTCTTAGTTTAGATTTATCTGATAGAGCAGGTTGGGTTTGTGGTTTAGGGCATGGTATTCTAAAAACAACACCTGAGGAAAATGTTAGTTATTTTATTGAGACTATAAGGAATACTTTTAAATGAGTGAAGTAATAAGTAAAGATGATACCGAAAATGAGAAAAAAATTGCTCAGGAATGGTTTCGGGAGCTTAGGGATCAATTTTGTAATAAATTTGAAGAAATTGATGGCGGTAAATTCACAAGAAAGACATGGAAGCATTCTGGAGAAGGTGGGGGAGAAATGAGTACCTTAAAAGGTGCTGTTTTTGAAAAAGTAGGTGTTAATATTTCTACCGTTAAAGGTGAATTTAAAGAAGACTTCAGAAAACAGATATCTGGTACAGAAGAAGCTCCAAATTATTGGGCGAGTGGCATAAGTGTGGTTGCACATATGCAATCTCCCTTTGTGCCGGCTTTTCATTTTAATACCAGATTTATTCAAACTGGCAAAAAATGGTTTGGTGGAGGTGCGGATATGACTCCATCAATTTTTAATGAAGAGGATGTAAATTTTTTTCATAAATCTATTGAAAATGTCTGCGATAAACATGATAAAAAATACTATCCTGATTTTAAAAAACAATGCGATGAATATTTTTATCTTCCTCATAGAGATGAACCAAGAGGAGAGGGAGGTATCTTTTTTGATCACCTAAATAATAATGATTTTAAAAGAGACTTTGATTTTATTCACGATTTTGGCGAAGATATTTTAAAAACTATATGTTCCATTATCGAAAACAGAAAAGATAAAACTTGGTCACAAGAGGAGAAAGATATTCAATTATATAAAAGAGGTAGATATGTTGAATTTAATCTTTTGTGGGATAGAGGAACTTTATTTGGGCTAAAAACAGGAGGATCCACAGAAGCAATTTTAATGTCTATGCCCCCTACTGCTAAATGGAAGTAAATTGATACTCTGGATAAAAGTCATACATATTATTGCTGTGATATCTTGGATGGCAGGTCTTCTATACCTTCCTAGACTTTTTGTTTATCACTCTGAAAATATTAGTAAAAACGATTTATCATCAACATTCAAAATAATGGAATACAGGTTATACCGATTTATCATGAATCCAGCCATGATGGTTGTTTGGTTGTCCGGCTTCATTCTTTCATATGATAATGGATTTGATTTATGGCTGATTATAAAATTTTTATTAGTATTTTTAATGACAATCTTTCATATTTTTATGAAAAAATGTCTCAATGATTTCGAAAATGATAAAAGTGAATATTCATCAAAATTCTTTCGTATAATTAACGAAATACCAACTGTTTTAATGATTTTTATTATAATTTTAGTTGTAATAAAACCATGGTCTTAATTTTAAATTAATTTTGCTTTTTGAATTGCTTCCCAAATTTTATTTGGAGTTGCTGGCATATCAAAATCTTCAATACCAAATGATTTTAATGCATCCAATACAGAGTGAATAACTGCCGGAGGCGCAGCAATTGCACCCGCTTCTCCACATCCTTTTACACCTAAACCATGAACAGATGGTGTTGTTTCAGTCTTTACAATCATTGATGGAACATTATCTGCTCTAGGCATAGTATAATCCATATAAGATCCATTTATTAATTGAGCTGTATTTTCCTCGTAAATGCAATGCTCCAACATAGCTTGTCCAATACCTTGAGCAACACCACCATGAACTTGACCTTCAACAATCATAGGATTCATTACTATACCAAAATCATCAGCTACTGCATAATTTACAATTTCAGTTTTACCGGTATCAGGATCTATTTCTATTTCACAAATATGAGTTCCTGCTGGGTAAGTTAGGTTTGGTGGATCATAGAAAGATGTCTCTTCAAGACCAGGCTCAAGCTCATGGATAGGGTAGTTTCCTGGTACATAAGCTGCACCTATTACCTCTGCTAATGATATAAATTTATTAGTATCCTTAATTGAAAATTCTCCGTCTTCGAAAATAATTTGATCCGATGAAGACTCTAACAAATGGGCTGCAATTTTCTTTCCTTTATCGATAATTTTTTCTAAGGACTTCATTAATGCAGGCCCTCCAACTGCAAGAGATCTAGAGCCAACAGTGCCTACACCATAGGGTATTCTACCTGTATCACCATGTACGACATCAATTGATTCAAATGGAATACCAAGAGTATCATGAACAATTTGAGCAAATACTGTTTCATGACCCTGTCCGTGAGAGTGCGATCCAGTAAAAACAGTTATTGATCCTGTTGGATTTACCCTAACAGTAGATGACTCATAATAACCACCTCTTCCACCAGCCTCCAATGTCATTTTCGATGGCGCAACCCCACATGCCTCAATATAGCAAGAAATTCCTATACCTCTTAGCTTACCATTTTTTTCAGATTGAATTTTTCTTTCATTATATTCATCGTACTTAATTGCTTTTAATGCAGAGTTTAAGCATGCATCATAATCTCCAGAGTCATATGTTAAATTTCCAGGTGACGGATAAGGAAATTCATTTGGTTGAATAAAATTCTTTTTTCTTAACTGAATAGAGTCAATACCTGTTTGATTTGCGGCGGCTTCAACCAATCTCTCTGTAACATATGTTGCTTCTGGTCGGCCAGCTCCTCTATAAGCATCAACAGGTACAGTATTTGTAAATACTCCTTTAACATCACAGTAAAGATTTGGTGTTTTGTAAGGTCCGGGTATTAAAGGACCATAGAAAAATGTTGGAATTGCTGGCCCTGATCCAGATAAGTAACCCCCTAAAGCAGCTATAGTTGTAACCCTCATTGCTGTAAAATAACCATCTTTATCAAGAGCTGCCTCAGCTTTTGTAACATGATCTCTTCCATGACGATCACTTATAAATGCTTCACTTCTTTCTGATGTCCATTTAATTGGTCGTGCTAATTTTCCAGCAACCCAAGTAACTATTGCTTCTTCAGCATAGTGGAATGCTTTTGAACCAAAACCACCACCAACATCATGAGAAATAACCCTGACTTTATGTTCTTCAAGACCTAAAACTGCGCATACAAGCATTCTGATGATATGTGGTAATTGAGTAGTGGTGTAAAGAGTGTATTCTTCTTTTCCAGCTTCATAATTCCCTATATAAGATCTAGGTTCCATAGCATTTGGAACTAAACGACTGTTTGTTAAATCAATTTCGATATGATGCTCTGCTTCTTTAAAAGCTTTCTCAGTTTCTTCTTTATTTCCTAATTCCCATTCAAAACATACATTATTTGGAATATCATCCCATATTTGAGGTGAGTCGCTTTCAATAGCTTTTTTTGGAGATACTACAGCTGGAAGATCTTCATATTCAATATTAATTAATTCACAGGCATCTTTTGCTTGATTAACTGTTTCAGCGATTACAACTGCAATCATTTCTCCAACAAATCTAATTTTATCCTTTGCAAGAACAGGCCATGGAGGTTCATGCATTGGAGGTGTACCTGGTTTTGTAGGCGTCTCCCAGCCACAAGGAAGAGAAGCATCAATATCTTTACCTGTATAAACTGCAATTACACCTGGAGAGTTCATGGCGCTATCAACGTCGACCGAGATTAAATTTGCGTGGGCAACAGGTGATCTCAAAAAGTAAGCATACAGTTGATTAGAATGATTTATATCATCAGTATATTTTCCGCGACCTGTTATAAATCTGAAATCTTCTTTTCTTAAAACAGAAGATCCCATACCTTTTTCAGACATTAGTTTTCCTTTCAAAATTAAATATATATATAATTTTTTTTGGTTTAAAGTTTATAATCGTTAGTATAGTTAAAATTTATTATTTATAAAATATTTTAAAGAGGGGTTCATATGGATTTGGGACTTAATAATAAAATTGTTCTTGTTACTGCAGCTAGTCAAGGTCTCGGAAAAGCATCAGCATTATCAATTGCAAATGAGGGTGCGACAGTGATTATTTGCTCTAGGAATAAAGATAAAATATCAAAATCTGCTAAAGATATAGAACTACAGACTGGTTCTAAAGTTTCTTTTTTTCAAACTGATTTAAGCAATGAAAAAGATATAAATAAAATGATTGAAAATATTATTAAAAAACACGGTAGAATTGATGTTTTGGTAAATAATACAGGAGGTCCAAAAGCAGGTTTTTTCGATGAGATCAATGATGATGATTGGATTTCTACTTTTGAGTCGACTTTTCTTTCTGCAGTAAGATTAACAAGAGCTGTTTTACCATCTATGAGAAGAAATAAATGGGGAAGAATAATTAATATTAGTTCTGTATCCGCAAAACAACCTATTGATAATCTAATCTTATCAAATGGTGTTAGAATGTCTGTTCATGGATGGGCAAAAACCCTTTCTAATCAAATTGCATCAGATAATATTTTAATAAATAATGTTTGCCCAGGTTTTACTAGAACTGAGAGGGTAGAAGACCTTGTTTCGATGCAGGCAAAGGATTTAAATATATCTGAAGATCAAGTAGTGGAAACAATTTCAAGTAATATTCCAGCGAAAAGGGTCGGTAAACCTGAGGAATTGGCGGATTTAGTTACTTTTTTGGCTTCTGAAAAATCAAGTTATATTACTGGACAATCAATTGCTGTAGATGGAGGCGTTTCAAGCTTGCCAATTTAAGCGTTGGTAAGACCTAGGCCTAAGCCACCATCGACTTCAAGAACTGCACCAGTTGTCCATTCTGCACAAATTAAATACTCTATAGCTTCTGCAATTTCCATGGGAGTTCCTATTCTTCCCAAGGCATGTATCGACGCCATGTCTTCTAATCTTTTTTTTGCAGTATCATCATCAAATAAACCTGCTCTTTGATTAATTTCTGTAAAGACTCCACCTGGAACAACACAATTTACTCTAATCTTTTTATTACCAAGTTCTGCAGCTAAAACTTTAGTCAATGTTTCCAGAGCACCTTTTGTTGCTGCGTAAGGTGATGCTCCAGGAAAAGCTCTTCTATTATGAACAGAGCCAATAAATATATTAGAACCTTTAGTTTCAGCTAGATATTTTTTTGCTTTACCTAAAAGCATCATTCCCGAAATAACATTTGTATTAAATATATCTAGAAGTTTCTGTTCCTCTAAATCTTCAATCTGCCCTCTATACATATTACCGGCGTTATTTATAAGTACATCAATTTTATTTCCATGTTGTAATGCGCTATCAATAATTTTTTCTCTATCACTATCTTTAGTTACATCTGCAACAATTGATAAAACATTTGAGCCTAATTCTTTTTGAGCTTTTTTTACTTTTTCTTCTCTTCTGCCACATATAGTAATTCTTGCTCCAGCCTTACTGTATTTTTTAGCCATACCAAGACCTAAGCCTGAGCAGCCTCCAGTAATAATAATCGACATATCTTTAATTTTTAACAAATTTATCTCCTGAAAGCCATTCTAGGCTTTTTTCTATAATATCAATCATATATGGATTTTTTAATGATTCTGAGTCATGCCCTAATGCATTATAAACAGTTTTTCCTTTTTTATATTCACAAGTCCAGCCTACAATATGATCCTCTTTAGTTGTATTTGATCTTGCTGAAAGAAATGGTTGAGAATTTTTTTCAATTTTAAGATTGTGATAAACCTCATCATTAGTTTGAAAATTTTTAATATTTTTACTTAGAGAATGATTTTTTAATGGAGATACTTCAACGTTTTCAATTGGCGGGTGGTATGACTTATCCCAGTCCCATTTTCCACCTAAGAGTTTTGACCATCCATCCCAATCATCAAAACATATTGATGATGTATGAAAGGCTAACATTTTCCCACCTTTCTTGATAAAGTCTTCTAATAAATTTCTTGATTCATTAGATAAACTAAATTGCCATTCATCAATATAGGGAATATATTTTTCGTGATTTAGCATCCTCCATCTAAGTGCGTTAAAGGTAATTAAATCAAATTCATTTATATTTTTAATACCCGTTTCAATATCAATAGTAATCTCTGACTCATAGCCAAAACTATTGATAATTTTGGATAAAGTTTTTGATGTCTCATCGAAAGGATGAAAAATTCCTCCAGTAAAAATCAAATTTTTTTTCATTATTCTCTTGGGAGTTGGGCTATAACGCTGCTTATTACCCCACCATCAACAACTAAATTATGTCCATTCACATAAGATGCATTTTCTGAATCTAAAAACAGAACTGCATTAGCTATATCATCAGCTTCACCTAATCTTCCAGAAGGAACAGCTCCACCACGTAGCTCTCTAACCTTTGGATCTTCATATATTGGTTTAGACATGCCTGCATCAATAAAACCTGGAGAAATACAATTTACTCTTATTCCAAATTTACCCCATTCGATAGCCATTTGTTGGGTCATAGATATAATACCAGCTTTTGACGCTGGATATGCTCCAATACCTATACCTGGGTTAACTCCATTAACGGATGACATATTAATTATTGAACCGCTACCTCTTTTAATCATGTCATTTATTAAAATCCTTGATGTGATAAAAGAGCCAAGAAGATTTATATTTAGGCTTTTGCTATAATCTTCAACTGAATGTTCTTCTAGAGGACCAAACAATACAATTCCAACATTATTAACTAATAGATCAGGGATTTCACCAAATTTCTCAAAGGCTTTTTTAATGGACTCTTGATTAGTAACATCTCCGAGTAAAGGAAAACTGTTTTCAACACCTTTTGATGCCTCGTTTACATTTTCCTCATTTAAATCAAGCATACCTACACGATAATTATTTTGACTAAGTTTCTGACAAATAGCTTTACCTATTCCAGCGCCAGCCCCTGTTACAATAGCAGTTTTCATTTTTTTTCTCCGAATATAATTGGGTAAAAAGCCCAGTTGGACCTTTCTGTATTTAGGTCTGCTTTTGGTTTATTTTCATCATCAGGATACCCATCTTCATCAAGTATTTTTTGAACTAATAGAGCAACTATACCATACTGATGATTATTAGGGTCAGTTTTTTCATCTGGAATCACCCCTCCATCTAAATCTCTTCCAAAACACATATGTAAACCTATGCCAAATGTTAACCCCCATAAAAATTGATTTTTAGGAACTACCCTATTTGGATTAAAAATATTTGAGTCTGAGCCAAAAATTGACTTATCTTGATTTGCTTCATGAAGATCCATAATTATTAAATCGTTTTTTTCCATATTAATATTTTCTTCAAGATTAACAGGACATTCTGATCTTCTCCAGGCAACAGGACTTGCGGGGTGAAGTCTCATACTTTCATGAACACACCGTTGAAGAAAAAGGGGATTATTTTTTATTTTTTTCATTTTTTTATGGCTACCATCACACCATGTATATATTTCATGTAAAGCATGTGTCATTGAATTTGCTGTGCTATGAGATCCAGCCTGAAGATAAAAAGCAATTTCTCTTTTAATGATCTCATCGCTTAACTCAATTTTATCTTCATTTAATAATAAAATTGTTAGTACATCTCTAGGAAGTTGTTCTTTTTTTATTTCATCATTTTTATATTTTTCTATTAAGATTTCCCTTCTTTTCTTTGAGGGTATTAGAAATTTCGATTCAAATTTTTCTAATGCTTTTTTAACTTCTTGATTCACCTCTTCATGAGGCCTTTTTGAATGAACTAATGTGGCTCCTTGACTAAAAGTTTTAACCAAAGATAGTAAATCTTCTGTCTCTTCTGGAGTTTTTTTGACTCTATCAATACCAGCGAAATCTGCAGTTAAATTAATTGTAATCCTATAGCCAAAATCTAATAAATCTAATCCTCCCTTTTTTAAAAAGGGATTAATGGTTTCATTAAGTGTTTTGGGAAAAAGTTCTTGCTCATAGTATTTAAAAAAATCCCTTTGAAAAACTCTATGTTCAAGTTTTCTTCTTTTTCTGTGCTCTTCCCCATGTAAAGTTAATAAAACTCCATCCATTATAACTTTACCCTCATCATATAAGGCTTGTTTAAGATTTCTATTAACTAGAGCTGATTTTATGGTTTTGTAGCTAGATGTTTCAAACTTATTCACTATGGTTTTCCTTGGAAGAAAAGACAATCGGATAGTACCCCCAGTTTGGTCTTTTTGTCTTATCATCCATTTTTGGAGAATCATCCGGATCAGGAATAGCATTACGTGAAATTAATTCCCTGAGAATCATAGTTACTGTTCCATAATGATGATTATTAGGATCGGTATCTGGTTTAGAATTAACTCCAGCTGCAAGATTTCTTCCAATGCATGAATGCATCCCTAAACCAAAAGAAAGTCCATAAAGATTTTGGCCACTTGGAGGCTCTCTATAGGGATTAAATTTATCTGCATCATCACCAAAAACTTTTTTATCTCTGTTTGAGTTATATAAATCAATAACGACACTATCACCTAAATTTGCTTCACTATCATTTGGAAGTTTAACAGGACATACAGGTTTTCTTATAGCTACTGGGCTTGAAGGGTGAAGTCTTGTACTTTCGAGAAAACATTTTTGAATAAAAATTGGATCATTAATCATTTTATCTTTTTCTTCAGGTTTATTTTTAACCCATTCCTGTATTTCATGGAAAACATGCACTAGTGAATGAATAGAGGTTTGAGCTCCAGCAAGAAGGTAAAAGGCAATTTCTCTTTGAAGAACATCATAAGGAAGACTTAGATCATCATCATTTACTAAAAGAACGGTAAGAATATCATTTGGTAAATTATCAAAATCCTTTTTTTTGATTAAGTTTTTCCTTCTTTCAATTGAATGTTTAAGGAATTGGTCATCAAATTCTTTGAGAGCATTTCTTACTTCTTCTTTTACTTCTTCGTGATCCCTAGTTGAGTGATGAAGTGTTGCTCCTGAAGCAAAGATCTTTAATAAAGTAAGTAATGTTTCAGTTTCTTCTTTTGATTTTTTAATCCTATCAACTCCAGAAAAATCTGCTGTTAAATTTAATAAAACTCTGAAACCATAATCCACTAAATCCATTCTTCCTGATTGTTTGTATGGCTCTAAAGTTTCATCAATAGTTTTTGGAAATACTTCATTTTCATAATATTTAAAAATCTCTCTAGTAAAAATTTTATTTTCCAACTTTCTTCTTTTTTTATGTTCCTCACCATGTAAGCAAACTAATACTTGATCCATGATAACTTCACCGTCATCATAGAGAGATTGTTTGAGGTCTTTGATTCTTAGTGCATCAGCTGCATCACTATAATTGGTAAAAATATGTTCGGTCATTACGATTATCTATTTTTAGCAACTTTTTGAGTTAAAATTTTATCGGAATAGGGCGATAACCTCCAGCCTTGTGGAGGAGTAATTTCTGTTTCAGGTTTAGTTCTATCTACTTCTCTTCCATTCAGAATAATTGATGAAATTTTTGATTTGTCGCCAAGTACAGTAATATCGTTTAAGGGATTTTCATCAAGTATCAAAATATCAGCAAGCATACCAGCTTCTAATGTGCCAACTTTACCCTCCATTTTCATTGCTTTAGAAGCATTTTTTGTAGCGCACGTAATCGACTCCAAATTACTCATACCAATGTCATTAACAAAAACCTCGAGCTCTCTATAGTGCCATTCACCATAGGGAGTCATTGAAAACCCACTTTCAGTTCCACATAATAATGGTACACCAGCATCATGAATTTTTTTAAATATCTCACAATTATCTGTAATTTCTTTTCTAAAAATTTCTCTATAATCTGAAGATGCTCCGATTGAATCACCAAAATCAGCTAAGTTAGCTTGAAATGTAAAAGTTGGAACTATAGGTGTTTTTGTTTCACAAACCATATCTATTGCTTCTTCATCCATAAATGTTGCGTGAAGAATCATGTCCATTCCGGCCTTAATACTATCTTTTACACCCTTTGCGTTTCTAACATGACCAACAACTGGTATACCAAGATCATGAGCTAAGTCACAAACTAATTTAAGTTCTTCATATGACCATACAGAAATTTCACCAGCTTCCCTTTGGTTTGGAATAAGACCTGTTACATGAATTTTAATCCAATCAGCACCATTCTTTATTTGGCGTCTTACCTCTGTGATAATTTCATCTTTATTTTGTACAATTTGGGCATACCCTCTTAAACCTTCATCAGGAATCAATCTTCCCGCTGTTCCTCCAACAGATGTTAGTAAAGCATTTCCACCGACTGACATCCTGGGGCCTTCAACATAACCAGAATTAATAGCATCTCTTAGATCAATACCTATTTCATGAAGGCTATCGGGATCACAAAATCCAGTTACTCCTGCTAATAAAACCTTCCTTGCATTATAACCGGCAATGATAGCTGATAAGGCCTGTCTTCTATGAAAAAACAGTTCATCATTCGAAGTTGGTTCGTCAAAAGTTATGTGACAATGTGCATCAATAATACCTGGCATAATAAATTTTTCGGATGCATCAATTTTTTGAATACTATCTTCTCCGGAAAATTCTATTGTATTTTTTCCAACAGCAATGATTTTGTTATCTTCAATAAATATATTGCCTTTATATTCTTTAGAACCAGTTCCATCAATTATGGTACCATTTTCAATAAGAATTTTTTCTTTCATATTAATACCTCAAAGCATTATAATAAATATTACTAATTTAATTCAAAATTGAATACTTATTTTTGTTCTTAAAATTATTATAAATAATAATAAAGGGAAATAAATTATGAAATTAAATACTAAAAATCAATCACTTGGCATTCTACGATCACTTCTTCTTTTAGTATTGATTATATTTGGTGTATGGATTCTTGATGAAAGAGGCCTTGTAGCAATTGTAATGGAAGGTGACAGAAGTCAAATATCGAAGGTAATAGCTGGCTTATGGATTGTTTCTTCAATTTATTGGCTGTATTTATCAAAAACTATTTCCGATGAAAGAGATTCTTTTGAAAATAAGGAATTTAATAATAGTAAGTTATTAGTATCAAGATTTTTTCTTTCTCTACAAAAAAATGAAAATAAAGATGTTTTAATTAACGCTTTTGAGTCTGAGTTTGAAAAAAAAATTAGCTATGGAGTTATTGCTTCTGATGTTGCGCTAAAATTAGGTTTATTGGGTACAATTATAGGATTTATTTTAATGTTAAAACCTATAGCTGATCTTAATAGTACAAGTCCCGAAGATTTAAAATTAGCATTATCTTCAATGAGCTCGGGAATGGCTGTTGCTTTATATACTACATTAACTGGATTAATTGTTAGTACTTTACTTAGAATACAATTTCATTTTTCAGCAACCTGGATTATTTCCTTACTTAATGACCTAGCTTTTTATACGGAAAATAATTTTGAGTAAAAAAATTCTCTCAAGCGAAGGTAGTAATAGTGATGCATTCACTGATTTATTATTTAATGCATTACTAGGCTTTGCTTTTATGTTTTTTATCTCGTTTGCATTAATTCAAAAACCACAGGATGGTGGAAAGATTGATAGTAAAGCCGAATTTATTATTTCAGCTGAATGGGAAGATCATCATCCGGATGATGTTGATCTAATTGTGGAAGATCCAGAAGGAAATATTGTTTATTTTCAAAGACAACAAGCAGGACTAATGCATTTGGATAGAGATGACAGAGGTACCTTAGCAGATAGAATAATGATTGATGGTGTTGAGATAGAAAATCCTGCTAATCAAGAAGTCGTTACTATAAGAGGTTATATGAAAGGTGAATATGTTGTTAATTTACTTTATTATAAATCAAATTTTATTAGCCCATTAAAAGTAAAGGTAAAAGTTGAGAAAATAAATCCAAGGCTAGAAGTTATATATTTTAATGACTTTTTTTTGAAGAAAACCGGTGACGAAATTACAGCTGTAAGATTTATTTTGGATGACAAAGGCAATGTTTTGGACTTAAACCAACTTCAAAAGCCTATAATTTCTGGAAAGGTAAAATAAATGAATCAAATAGTACTTTTGGGTATCTCTTATGCTGTATTATTTTCTCTTTTAGTGAGTGTAAATTTTTTTACAAAGCTATCACTAAAAATCAAAATAATATTAATTTTTTCAGTTCTATTTTTTTCTATAATTTCATATTCATCCATTAGAGAAATGCAAGGAATTCCATATCGAGATAATAATTTTTCAAAAGATCAGCAATTATACAGAATTTTATGGAGTGGGGTTACAGAGCCAAATAAATTAAAAAAAACTAAAGGAGAAATTTTCCTTTTGTTAAAATCCACTGATAATAACGGCTTTGAAGTGGGTGATCCAAGGCTTTATGCTATTGAATATGATCCTTTGCTGTTGGAAAAAATATTGGAAATTAGAAGAGTTGAAAAAAAAGGTAAACCTGTAGCTGTAAAACTTACCAATTTAAATTTAAAGATAAATGATGATGAGCGACTTCCTGATGAATTAGGCGACCTTGATAAGTATAATTCTTTATCTGGTGATATTGATATTGAGCTTGAAGAAATTTTACTTCCGACACTTCCAAAAAAGAACTAATTATTTATATTTTTTTCTCTTTCTTTTGTAGCAACATCAACAATGTATGAGTGAACTTCAAAAATATTTTTCTCATCCAGTATATCCGAAAAACCTTTCATACCATTTTCTTCATATAATCCATTTAAGACAATTTCTTTAAAGTTTTCATGTGTGAAAGAATCCATATACCTTAAATCAGCTATCGTTTTCCCATGAACACCACTACCATGACAAATCGCACAATAGTTTGCATAGATATCTTCACCAGCCTTTATATCCTCCATACTTGCATTTAAGATTGGCTGTTCAGGTATTGTTAAATCTCTTTCAGGAATTTGTTCTATTTTAGATCTACCACCTAATTTGAATGTCAAAAGTTTTCCATTATTACCATATTTTATAGAGGCAAGTTTACCTCTCCATTCGCCAAAATTGTCACCAAGAAAATTACTAGATCCTCCATCACCAGCAAGAATGCTTATATATTGCTCACCATCAATCATAAATGTTATAGGAGGAGCCATAATTCCTATGTAAGCATTTTTTGACCAAATTAATTTACCGTTCCGAGAGTCATATGCTTCAAAAAAACCAGATGCATTTCCTTGAAAAACAATATTTCCTGCAGTGGTAAGTGGACCACCATTCCAAAATTGGTCATGCTGAATTGACCATTTAGTTTCACCAGTAATTGGATCAAAGGCAATTAATTCACCCGTAATTGGAGGTATACTCTCTCCATCAGACATATCGGGTACTGTTCCCCATAAATTGAATTCAGTCCCAGTATTGACAGTTTGAGGCTGCATTTTGTAAAGACCTGTTTTTGAATATGACTCTTTAACTTTATGAACAGCAACAATTTCCATAGTTGGTATAAAAACTAAACCTTGCTTAGGGTCATAAGACATAGCTTGCCAACCATGACCTCCGTATGTACCTGGTAAAATCCATTCGGCTTTCTTATAATAATCCTTATCAGGATTAAGAACCGGTCTACCTGTTTTTAAATCAACGTGAGAAGCCCAATTTGTTCTGACATAATTATTTGCTCTTAGAAGCTCACCTGTTTCTCTATCTAATACATAAAAAAAGCCATTTTTTGGTGCTTGCATAAGAACCTTTCTTTTAGATCCGTCAACCAAAATTTCAGCTAACATTATATCTTGTGTGGCAGTATAATCCCATCTTTCTTCAGGAGTTGTTTGATAAAACCATTTCATTTTTCCGCTATCAGCATCTAAAGCAACAATTGATGAGAGAAATAAATTATCTCCTCCTTCAGGAGAGCGTATCTGTTGATTCCAAGGAGAACCATTCCCTGTACCTATATATACTTGATTGAATTCAGGGTCATAAACTATTGAATTCCATACAGTTCCACCACCGCCCATAGTCCACCATTGGCCGGTCCAAGTCTTTGCAGCCATTTCAAGTTCAGGGTGTTCAAATGGAAGCGAGGGATCCCCAGGAACAGTATAAAAACGCCATTCTAAATTACCATTATCAGTATTATATGCTGAAACATATCCTCTTACACCGCCCATATCGGCGCCGCCATTACCAATAAAAACTTTTCCATTAGCAATTCTAGGTGCTCCAGTTATTGTATAGTCTTTCTCTTTATCAATTAGTGTATTGATTTCCCATATAACTTCACCGGTTTTAGAATCTAAACTTATGAGCCTACCATCAATGGTACCAAAAAAGACTTTTCCTTTCCAAACAGCTACACCTCTGTTTACGACATCGCAACATACCTTTCTTGCCCAACTCCTTGGAACATTAGGATCATAAACCCATAATTCTTCACCTGTTTTTGCATCCACTGCATGAACAACACTCCAAGTACTTGAAACAAACATTATTCCATTATCAACTATTGGAGTTGCTTCTAGTCCTCTAGTGGTGCCCATATCGAGAGACCATTCAAGTTCTAAATCTTTAATTGTTTTAGTATTAATTTGATCAAGAGGTGAGTATCTTTGTTCATAATAATCTCTTCCATGGGCAAGCCAATTATGAGGCTCATTATCAGCATTAATAATTCTAGATTGATTAATATTTCCAATAATTTCTTCTTTAGCAATATTACTTTTGATTTGATTATTACTATTCTGAGTTTCTTTTTTTAAAGAATATGAGCCTAGTGTAGTCAATATAATTAAAATTAATAATAAAAGTATATTAATAATTATTGCTGTTTTTCTGCTTAAGGAAGGATGTTTCATGATCTACTTTCTCTTAAATTTGTTATTCAATACCTTGTTGGATTTTACGATCGTTTTTAGCTGTGTCAATTATGTAATGATAAATATTTTTTACATCATTTTTGGAAATAACATCAGAAAATGCTGTCATTCCATTCTCACTGTAAATTCCATTGTAAACAATTTCATTAAATAACTCGTGACTATCATTACTCATCATTCTTAGATCAGGTAGGGCTGGCCCAGACCTGACAGCAGTTCCATGACAAAAAGCACAATATTCACCGTACAATTCTTTTCCTCTTGATATTTCAAATTCGGTGGATGATATTTCAGGCTGTTTAGGAATTGTTCTATCAAGTAAATCCAACCTTGGAAGTGACTCTTTTCCATTTATTTTAAAAGCCAAAAGCCTTCCTTCATTTCCATATTTAAGTGAGGCCATATGTTCTGTATGAAAACCTAGTGTATCACCACCATGATTATTACCTCCACCTGTACCAGCAAGAATAACAACATATTGTTCATTCTTAATTTTGTAAGTTACTGGAGGAGCAATCATGCTGGTTTGAATATCTTTTGACCACAAAATTTCTCCAGTAGACGAGTCAAAAGCATTTAAGAATCCCATCCCGTTTCCTTGAAATGTTATGCCTGATTTTGTTGATAATGTTCCACCATTCCAATGCTGAGGATATTTTACTTCCCATTCTGTCTCACCAGATATTGGATTGAAAGCCTTTAACGATCCTGTCCCTATTGGAGCATCTAATGTTGTAAGTGCTAAATCTAAATATTTTGCAATTTCAATACCTGTATTCCAAGAATTTGCTTTGTATTTAATTTTTCCTGTTTGTTGCCATTCCTCTGTCATTTTGTAAATTGTTGTTGATTTTTGTTCAGGAATAAAAACCAATCCCAATTCTGGATCATAAGACATAGCTTGCCAATTGTGTCCACCAAGTGCTCCAGGAAGAATCCATTGTTTTTCATTTGTATAATCCTTTTCTGGATTTTCGACAGGTCTCCCAGTTTCCATATCTACATGAGTTGCCCAATTTACTTCAGTATATTTATGTGCCCTTAAAAGCTCTCCATTATTTCTATCAAGGACATAAAAGAAACCATTTTTAGGCGCTTGCATAAGAACTTTTCTCTCAGCGCCATCTACCTCTATTTCTGCAAGCATTATATCTTGTGTTGCAGTATAGTCCCAATTATCACCTGGTGTTGTTTGGTAGTACCATTTCATTTCACCTGTATCTGCATTTAGAGCGACTATAGAAGAGAGAAAAAGATTATCTCCTCCTCCTGGTGATCTTATAACTCTTGTCCAAGGAGATCCGTTTCCAACCCCAATGTATAAATTATTAAAGTCTGGATCATAAACTATTGAATTCCAAACGGTTCCACCTCCACCAATTTTCCACCATTCCCCACCTTTCCAAGTTTTTACTGCTTCTTTTAACTCAGGATGTTCAAATGGAAGGGAAGGGTCTCCTGGAACTGTGTAAAATCGCCATATTAAATCACCATTAGATGTGTCATATGCAGAAACATAGCCTCTAACCCCGTATTCAGCTCCTCCGTTTCCTATAAATATCTTATCATTTGCAACTCTTGGTGCTCCTGTAATTGTATAGTCTTTATCTCTATCAATTAATGTATTTACCTCCCAAACTAATTCTCCGGTTTTAGCGTTAAGTTTAATTAATCTTCCATCAAGACTCGCAAAAAAAACATTACCTTTCCAGACTGCCACACCTCTGTTTACAACATCACAACAGGCTTTTCTTCCCCAAGACCTTGGAACCAATGGATCATAACTCCAAATCTTTTTTCCAGTTTCAGCATTAATTGCGTATACAATACTCCATTCACTAGTAAGAAACATTACACCATTATCAACAATCGGTGTTGCCTCCAATGCTCTTGTGCTATTCATATCAAATGACCAAGCAAGCTCTAATTTATTGATATTTTCTTTATTTATATCTTCAAGAATTGAATATCTTTGCTCTTCATAATTTCTTCCATGAGATAACCAATTATTAGGCTCACTATCAGTATTGATAATTCTTTGAGTATCTATATCGCCAATTAAACTTAATTTATCTGTCTTTGGTAGTGGGATATTCTTCTTTACTTCAGGTTCATTTATTGATGCAGTTTGAATTAAAATAGCAAATGTAAGAATAAAAATTATAATTATATTTATAAAGACTGCTGTTTTTTTTCCTAAGCTCGGATGACTCATTGCTACTCCCAATTACCCCAAAATTAAATTATGCTAATTTAATTATTTTCTTAAATCTAGCCTATTTTTATTAATTTTTTGCAACAAAATATGGATTTTTGAAGCTGTTTTCTTTGAAGCCATATCTAAGTTCTTCCCCATTTAACAAAGTAACATTGCCTCCAGCCTTTTTTAAAATTGCATGACCTGCTGCTGTATCCCATTCACATGTCGTCGACATACGGGGATATATATCTGCTTCTCCCGATGAAATTAAACAAAATTTATAAGAAGATCCAATATAGTTAATTTTTTCTATATCATAATCTTTTAAATAATTTTCAGTCTCCTTACTTTTATGTGATCTGCTGATTGTAGCAATTAATTTTTTTTCTTTTTCGAGGTTAACTTTAATTTTTTTAGCATCATCAAATGATAACTGATTTTTATCTTTTGTATTTATTAAATAAGAGTTTTTTTCATCATTAAAAAAAATTTTATTTTTTGCTGGTACATTTATGAAACCAATTTGCGTAATTCCATCTTTTACATATGCAATATTAACAGTAAATTCATCATTTTTTTTCACAAATTCTTTTGTTCCATCCAAAGGGTCAACAAGAAAAAATTCATTATCATAATTTGGTAAAAAGTTATTTGAATAAGCTTCCTCTGATATGACTGGAATACCAGGAAACAATTCATTTAATTTTTCTAAGATAAACTGTTCAGCTTTTTTATCTGCAATTGTAACAGGTGAGTTATCATTTTTATGATAAACTTTAAAATCGTGATTATAAATATCCATAATTAATATCCCTGCTTCATATGAGATTTTAATTAATTCAGATAAAATATTTTTTTGAAACATATAAAAATTATAATAACTATAAGAAATAAATGAAATTAAATAATTAAAAGTATTATTTTAAGCCTTAATTAATTGCATTAATTGAATAATTTTTATATTTAATTCTTATGATACCAAAAGTAGATTTAGGCATTAATAAAAAAACTAAGAAAGCACGAGTTATTGTGGCAATGTCCGGTGGAGTTGACTCTTCCGTAGCTGCTGCTCTTGTAAAAGCCTCTGGCTATGAAACTATTGGAATAACACTTCAGCTTTATGATGATAGTACTTCACCAAAGAAGAAAGGCTCTTGTTGTGCTGGCCAGGATATTCACGATGCAAAAAAAGTAGCATCGTCACTAAAAATTCCCCATTACGTTTTAGATTATGAAAAAATTTTTAAAGAGAAAGTCATAAAAGATTTTGCATTATCATATGAAAAAGGTGAGACGCCAATACCATGTGTTTTATGTAATGAAAAAATCAAGTTTGAAGATTTATTTAATGTAGCAAAGGATCTTAATGCTGATGCATTAGTTACAGGACATTACATAAAATCAGTAGAAGGTAAAAATGGAAGAGAAATGTATAGGGCGAAGGATATCGAGAGAGACCAAAGCTATTTTCTTTTTAAAACTACAAAAGAACAATTAAATTTTTTAAGATTTCCTTTAGGGGGTTTTACAAAATTAGAAATTCGTAAAATAGCAAAAGATATTGGACTTGTTGTTTCAGAAAAGCCTGATAGCCAGGACATATGTTTTGTTCCGGATGGTGATTATTCAAATATCTTAAAAAAATTAAACCCTAATGGGCATAAGAAAGGTAGAATTATCTCTAAAGCAGGAGAAGTACTAGCAAAACATGATGGAATTATTAATTTTACTATTGGTCAGAGAAGGGGTTTAGGAATAGCAATCGGCGAACCTTTATATGTAATTGATATCAATCCATCTACTTATGATGTTACTGTAGGTACTAAAGATGATCTTAAGAAAGAAACTTTATACATCAAAGATATAAATTGGTTGGGCGATGGACAATTTGCTGATAAAACTCATAGGGTTAAAGTTAAGGTTGGATCAACTCTTGATCTTGAAAATGCAGATATAATCTCGAAAGGGAGAAATATTAGTGTTAAATTAGATACTGGTTTAAGAGAGGGGATATCACCTGGTCAGGCCTGTGTATTTTATGATATTGAAAATAGTTCAAGGGTTTTAGGTGGTGGATGGATATATGACAATCGCTTATCTTGACATCTGGTAATTTACAGCATTAATGGATGAATACTTGTGGCGGGGTAGCTCAGTTGGTTAGAGCAGCGGAATCATAATCCGCGTGTCGGGGGTTCAAATCCCTCCCCCGCTACCATTAGGCTTAATATAAAGGAGGCATTATGAAGAAGTTAATATTTCTATTTTTAATAACAACATCGATTTCATTAAACGCCGGTCATCATAAGGTAAATGACTTTTCTAGCGAAGAAATTGTTAGAATGGCTTACTCAACTTTTGCCTCAGGCGACATCGATGCTTGGTCAAAATTACATTCAGATGATCTTAAATTTTCTATTTATGGTAAATTACCCCATTCTGGTATCCACATTGGGACTGAAGCCACAATAAAAAATGTTTTTGAAGTAATACCTAAATTTTGGCCAAACTTTAAATTAGAAATTCAAAACATCGATACAGTAAAAACACAAACAGGAAGTACTGTTTATGTTCTTCATAAAATGACAGCTGATAACTTAGAAACATTAGCTTTACATATGTTTACTATAAAAAATGGAAAAATTGATTCATTTTCAGCTTTCGATGATTATGACTCTATGCGTAAAGCAATGATTAAATAATAATTTTCTTAATTATTTAAAAACAATGATAGATAGACACATTAATTTAATAGGTGCTTCAAACTTCAGAGACCTGGGTGGATATGAAACCGAGGATGGTATGAGACTAAAGTATGGAGTTATTTATCGTTCAGATAACTTATCTCATTTAACTGATATAGATTTAAAAAAAATTAATGAAATCGGTATTAAAACTGTTTGTGATTTAAGAAGCGACAATGAGCTTGATGAATTTCCATCGCCTTTTTCAGGAAATTCTATACCAGCTCTAAAACATATACCCATTAAAACATTAGGTACTAAAGATCTAAGGGAATTATCAACAAAAGATGGTGTTACCAGTGAAGAAATGGCTAAAGAAATGCAACATCATTATATTTTGTATGTTCATCAGCATAAGAAAAAATATCGAGATTTTATCAATTTAATTGCTTTTGGTGAAATCCCGCTAGTTTTTCATTGTTTTGCTGGTAAAGATAGAACCGGTTTTGGAGCTCTTTTATTTTTAGGCTTATTAGGGGTTAAAAAAGAAATTATAGTTGAAGATTATTTATTAACTAATAAATTTTTTAAGGGTCCAATAGTAACTGAAGAATGGAGAGATACTGCATCAGAAAAATTAAAACCTCTATTTGAAGCAAGGGTTGATTACATAAATGCTGCATTTAAAGAGATCTACTCGACGCATGAAACAATTGAGGATTTTGTAATTGAAGAGTTAAAATTGAATAGCGATACTATAAATATTTTAAAAAGTAAGATTTTAGAATAAGTTATTCTTTTACAAAAGTAACGGCGTAGTATTCTTTGCCATCAAATAAGTCTTTTGCATCCTCAACACCGCTTATCATTTGGAATTTTCTGGGTACTATTGTTCCTTCCATTCGATAACCACGTGCGCTCATATTTTTTCTATGAAATTCCATGGCTGCAGGAGTAAAATCCTCTGCTAAGACTGTTATTCTATCTGTTTTCTTATCGTTTTCTTCTGTCATTTTTTCTCTCTTTATAAAACATTATCATAAAATTTTATTTATTTCCGTAAAAAACAAATCCTGATGGTTTTTTTCCTTTTTTAAAATCTAATAAATTATCTAAAATTGACTTAGATCTTCTTATATCCGACTCTTGAGTATGAGCTGAATTATGAGGAGTCATTATTATATTGTCTAGTTTATGAAAAGGAAAATCAGATGGTCTAGGCTCTTTTTCTGGTGTACCACCAGCTTTTGGTCTATCAGGGTATATCCACCAAGTATCAATTGCTGCACCAGCGATTTCCCTGTTTTTGAGGGCAAGAAAAAGATCCTCTTCTTCACAAACATCTCCTCTTGCAACATTTATTATATAAGAGGTTTCTTTCATTAGTGACAATGTCTTCTTATTAATAAGACCTCTAGTACTTTTATTGAGGTCACAGGCTAAAACTAAAAAATCACTTTCTTTTAAAATAAAATCTAGTTGATCTGATGAACCATGCCAATCAAGATACTTGGGAGTATTGTTTCTTTTAGTTCTATTGAGACCATATGTTTTCATTCCAAGAGATTTTGCTCTTATTGCTGTTTCAATACCAATCTGACCATACCCAATTATACCTATTTTTTTACCAAAAACTTCACCATGCATACTTTTAGGATCTGATAAAGTTCCAGTTTTTTTCCATGAACCGGATTTGAAATCATTGTGAGTTGCCAAGAGGTCTATACTTAAGCTCATAACACAACTTATAATATATTCTGACATTGCTATTTCATGGCCAGAGGCATTCGCAACCATCAAATTTTTTGGAATTAGTTGAGGGTTAAGCCAGTCAACTCCAGCAAATGGTATTTGTAAAAGTTTTAGATTTTTTGCTGAAGATATAAATTTGAAAATACCTCCATAAATCAGTGCATCAGATCCAGTTATTGCAATATCTGCTTTATCAAGTAGATTTGATAAATCAACTTCGCTTTCTCCAGGATTCCAATTATATATTGTCCAAGATTCATCAAGATTTTCCTGAAGATCTCTTTGGATTGCCTCTCCCTTTTTTCCAAGAATTAGAATATTCATCTTTTAAGCGATTGTTACGCCCCCATCTATTACAATATTTTGACCAGTCGTAAAGGATCCTGCATCACTTGCTAAAAATATTGCTGCTCCAGCAACTTCATCTGGAACACCAATTCTTCTTAAAGGGGCTTTAGATGTGGTGTTTTGTAAAATTTCAGGGTTATCCCATAAAGCTTTTGCAAATCTAGTTTTTATAATTCCCGGGGAAATACAATTTGCCCTAATGTTATTTGGTCCTTGTTCAACAGCTATATTTCTTATTAACTGCATATCAGCTGCTTTCGAAATACTATAGGCTCCTAACATTTCAGATCCTTTTAAACCACCTATAGATGATACAACTATTATTGAACCTCCTTTTCTTTCTATCATTTGTGGTAGCACCATATTAGATAGCCAATGATTAGATTTAATATTTGCACTTAAAATTTTATCAAAAGCATCATCAGGTATATCCATAGAAGATCCAAAAAAAGGATTTAACGCAGCATTACAAACTAAAATATCTATCCCTCCAAAATTTGAATTTGTTTCATTTACAAGATTTTCTAATTGATTTTTTTCATTAATATTACATGGAATTGAAATAGCACTATCAGGAAATTCTTTATTAATTTCATCCCTAATTTTTATACACATATCTTCTTTTCTACTCGATATAACAACTTTAGCACCATGTTCAGCAAACCTTTTAGCTATTGCTTCGCCTATTCCTTTTGTTGAACCAGTAATTAATGCTCTTTTTCCAGATAAATTAAATAATTCCATTTTTTTTCCTATAATTGCATTTCTTAGAATAGCAGAGCTTAAAAACTAAATGAAGCCAATAGTTGACGAATAAGATACAGTATATTAGTGAGTGATTATATGGGCCATGACATAAAAAAATCTATTAAAATTAATAATTTTTCAGAAGTTTTTGAGGAATACGACTCTATTGTCTGTGATATCTGGGGCGTAATTCATAATGGTCAAGAATTATTTAATTCGAGCGTAGATTGTTTATATAAATTAAAAAATACTGGGTATCCCGTAATTTTAGTTTCTAATGCACCTCGCCCTGGAGAGGAAATTACATTGATGCTTGAAAAAATGGGTTTAGAAAAAAATTGCTATGATAAAATCATTACTTCTGGAGATTTAACTCAGAAAATACTAAACGATGGATCACTAGGTCAGAATTGCTATCATATTGGCCCAGATAGAGATTTGAAGATTTTTGATGGTGTGGGGGTTAATAGGGTAAGTTTTGATAAATCTGATTTTATTTTTATTACAGGATTATTTAATGATGAAGAAGAGGATGAAAACACTTATCTGCCTCTACTTAAAGAGAGTAAAGAGAGAAAGCTTAAATTATTATGTGCAAACCCTGATATCTGGGTTCAAAGGGGTAATGATTTAATTCCATGTGCTGGGGCAATTTCAAAAAAATACGAGTCAATTGGTGGTGAGGTTATTAATATTGGCAAGCCTTTCAAGCCTATTTTTGACGAGGCAATTAAAAATATAGAAATTTTAGGGAAAGGAAAATGTACT
>QCGV01000003.1 GCA_003278145.1 OCS116 cluster bacterium AG-390-A19 | reverse complement strand
CCCTCTAATAAGTTCAGCTAGGTCAGGATTCTTTTTTTGAGGCATTATTGATGATCCAGTTGTTAGGTTATCTGGCATATCAATGAAACTAAAGCCACTAGACATCCACATTACTAACTCCTCAGCAAGTCTAGATAAATTAATAGAACAAATAGTAATTGATGAGATTGTTTCTAGAACAAAATCTCTTGATGAAACAGCATCTAATGAGTTTTGCATTGGTTTATTAAAGCCAAGAGATTTTGTAGTCATTTTTCTGTTTATCGGAAAGGAAGTACCTGATAATGCTCCTGATCCAAGTGGGTTTTCATTCAATCTTTTGTTACAATCAATAAATCTACTTTTATCTCTTGATAACATTTCTACATATGCAAGAAGATGGTGACCAAATGTAATTGGCTGAGCCGTCTGCATATGTGTAAAACCAGGCATTAACATGTTATAATTATCTTTAGCTTTTTTCGATAATGCATATTGTTATGAAAGGTTTACCTCTCGCCTACTCAAAGACCTCCAAGAAGATAAAGAACCAACTTTTGATGCCTTAGAAAATTTCGAGTTATGCCTTCAATCCATGACCTCGATGATAACTTCATTGAAAATAAATAAAAAGAATATGGAATTAGCTGCGGCTTCGCAATTTTCAACTGCTACTGATCTTGCTGATTGGCTTGTACAGAATTTAAATATTCCTTTTAGAACAGCTCATGAAATCACAGGTAGAATTGTAAAAATATGTATTGATGAAAAAATTGATTTTGATCAAATAGATATAAAGAAACTAAAAAAAATAGATAAAAGAATTAATAAAAATATATATAAAGCTCTAAATGTTAGAGATTCTGTTGAAAGAAAAATATCTGAAGGCGGTACATCATCAAAAAATGTTTTAAAGCAAGCTAATCAGTGGATAAAGAGACTTGAAAATGATAAATAAAAAAAAATCATTTATTATTTTCATAATATTAATAACCTTGATTAGTTGTGGAAGAAAAGGAGATTTATTACCACCACCAAATTTCAACCAAGTCTTACATTTTGATTTTATAATGGAAGAAAATTATGACTAATTTAGATTATGAAAAAGGTAATCTTACTTTTGATAACTTAATCATAAAAGACATTACAAAAGAAATAGAGACTCCCTTTTATTGCTACTCACTTAATCATCTAAAAGATCAATATAAATCTCTAAATAATGCAATTAATCTTCAAAACTATGAAATTTGTTATGCTGTAAAGTCAAACTCTAACCAGTCTATAATTAAAAATTTTGCAAATATGGGATCAGGAGCTGATGTCGTATCAATTGGAGAGATGAAACGTGCTCTAAAGGCTGATATTGCTCCAAATAAGATAGTCTTCTCGGGGGTAGGTAAAAATGCCAATGAAATTAAATATGCATTAGAAAATGATATTTTAATGTTCAATGTAGAATCTATAAGTGAGCTAAAAAAAATTTCTAATGAGGCTGTAGCACAATCAAAAAAAGCACCAATTGCCATTAGAATAAATCCAGATATTTCGGCAGGAGGAAATGAGAAAATATCTACAGGTAAAGCTCAAGATAAATTTGGTATAAGCTGGAAAGATGCTTTAAAAATTTATGAGTATGCTTCTTCGCTCCCCGGGATAGAAATTAAAGGAATTGATGCACATATTGGTAGTCAAATAAATCAGTTAGAACCTTTTAGTCACTCCTTTGATATTTTAAAACAAATTACCAATATGCTTAGAGACAAGGGTTTTAAAATAGATGTCATAGATGTTGGAGGTGGTCTAGGGGTAAAATACAGCAATGACGAGATACCCTTAGATACAGAGAAATATGGAAAATTATTATCAGATAAATTTGGCAACATAGATTGTAAAATAATTATTGAGCCTGGAAGGTTTTTAACTGCTAATGCAGGAATATTAGTAACAAAAATTCTTCATATAAAAGAATCTGATATTAAAAATTTTACAATTGTGGATGCAGGGATGAATGATTTCATTAGGCCAACTCTTTATGGAGCTCATCACGAGGTAATGACACTTAAAGAACCTGATAATTCTCAAGCACTTAAATATGATCTTGTAGGGCCTGTGTGCGAAACAGGGGATTTTTTTGCTAAAGATATAAATTTAAAAAATATAAATGAAGGTGACTTTTTAGTAATTTGTTCAACCGGGGCTTATGGATCAGTTCAATCATCAAATTACAACACTCGAGCGAGTATTGATGAATTACTAATAAATAATGGTGAATATGAAATTATTAGAAAAAGAATAGATGAAGATACTATTATTAATAAAGATATAATTTCAAAATGGGTATAACTATTCGACAATCTCAACAAAAATATTAGAAGCATTTTCAGGAAAATTATCAAACTTAACTTCAAAGTCCTTTATTTCTAAGTAGTCAAAAAACTCATTATTAAATTTAATATTTTTCCTCATTAACACTGTTCTATCATCACTCTCTATGATTACGGTTATAGAAGGTACTTTTCTAATATAATTTTCTTGATTTATAAGTGAACCAGAAACTATTAATGGAGAACCATCCTGATTAGAAGATACCCTACTTGATAAATTATTAATTTCTATACCTCTAAACTTTATTGAGGGATCAAAGATTTCTATAATAGGTGACATAGAGGGAAATTTATTTACAAGTAAAACTCTCTTATTCCATCCAAAAATAAAAGAACCAAATAATAATAGTAATAAAGTCCAAAAAATAAAATCTGATTTATTTGTCTTTGGTTTATTAAATAAAACCGGCAGAGGATGATCGGGTTTTATATTTTTATCAAATTTTTCTTGGTTTTTATCTTTAACTTTCAACCCTTGCGTTGAGGACGGTTCAAATAATTTGGGAATATCAATTGGCTTACCTTCTGAAGACGAAGTCCAAATTAATGAACATCTAGAACATTTTAATTTTTTAGGTGATCCATTAAATTTTTTTTCATCTAAAAAAAAATTTGTACCACATGATGGGCATTGAATAATCATTAAATACTTTTAAAACCTATAAATTATTTGGTAAAACTCTAATTATCTTACCAGAATTTTTCTTTCCTCTACCATCTGTTAAAATAATTAAACTACCATTATTAGATGACTTTATACTTCTTATTCTCGAACTAATCTCTTTAAACATAATATCTTCGGAAACAACTTTATTATCGCTAATTACCAATTTTCTAACATCACCAGGTGATAAAGCTGAAATAAATAGATTACCATACCATTCAGGAAATAGATCGCCATAATAGAAAGTCATATCTGATACAGCTATTGAGGGTGTCCAATATTTTATTGGTTGCTCCATTCCTTCCTTTCTCTTAAATGGTGAAATAATTGAACCACTATAATCAATGCCATAAGTAATTGCTGGCCATCCATAATTCAAACCTGGATTAATAATATTCAACTCATCACCCCCTTTTGGACCATGCTCGTGACTATAAATAATCCCATTAATATCTTTTGTAAGGCCCTGTTGATTTCTATGACCATAGGTAAAAATATCTTTAAGCGCTTTATCTTCTTCAGAAAATGGATTATTACCAGGTATTGTTCCATCATCATTAATTCTCACTATTTTACCAAAATGATTATCTAAATATTGAGCTTTCTCCCTATGATTAAAGCCATCGCCTGATGAAATCAGTAAAGTATTATCATTTAAAAATAATAATCTTGCGCCATAGTGAGCAGAAGTCTTTCTAAAGGCATTTGCTGTAAAAATAACCTCGAAATTACTTAGAGTATTATCAAGAAGTTTAGCTCTTGATACTCGAAGAGTATTTCCTTCTTTTGTTTTAATAGAATATGAAAAATAAATAAGATTATTTGTTTCAAAATCTGGATGTAATTCAATATCAGACAATCCCCCCTGACTTTTCACTAAAACTGAAGGAAGATTTGATACTGTAGTTAATATTTTCAAGCTTGGATTATAGATTTTTAATTTTCCTGTTAATTCAGAAATTAAAAAGTCTCCATTGGGAAGAAAATCAATATCCCAGGGCATATCAAGACCATCATATAAAGTTTCAAGTTTATAAATATTTTCTTTTGCATTCGCATAAAAATTCAGTGAAAAAAAGATTGTGAAAACAAGTATAAATTTATGTATTTTTTCCATTTATAAGAATCCTTAAAAAATTTTCTTTGAACTGATTGAAAAATATTCCTCCGATAGAACCAATTAAGCAAAATATTAATAGTCCTAACGGTTCTCTTGTACTTGAAATCAAAACAATTTCATCAAAAGCCATCTTTGTAAAAAAGATAATTCCATAAACGCTGAGAAAACCAGCAAAACCATAAGAAAATATCGAATTAATGGGTATAATCAATCTTATAATAGCTGTTAAAAAATAACCAAAAAATAATGCAATAAAAATTACAGCATACATATTTATAGGTACACCCCATTGAATTAAGATTGGCGAAAGACCACCTCGGAGATCATGTAAGAGTGAGTCAATTAAAACAAAAAAAGCAATATCAAAACCTTGAGTTTTTAACCAAAATATATTCCAAATAGTGTTTTGAAAAAGTATAAAAATACTTGTAATTGTTGCAGAAAATAAAAAAGCTACAACCAGAGCGAAGAAAAGTTTTATCAAGTACATTTTTAAATTACCTCTTCTCTATTAGCCATATTCCCATTGTAATAAAAATTAAACCAAAGCCAATTACAAAATTAATTTTCTCATTTAAAAAAAATATACCAATAAATAGCGCCCATACTGGTATTAAATAATTCACAAGCGATAAAAAAAGCGGTCCCTTCAAGGAAATTATTTTAAACCATAATAATGTTGCTATTCCTGTTGGGAATACACCCAAAAGAATAAGAGAAGTAATACTTTTAATAGAAATTTGCTCATAAGATAATGATCTATCCCCAGAGAAATAAACAATTAACAGGCCAATAAGACTTCCACATATTAGAGAGCTAAGTGATCTTTCAAAAGAATTTTCTGTAGGGGCATTTTTTATTATTACACTAGCCAAAGCAAACGAAAAGGTGCCACCTAAGACCGCAATCTGACCTATAAAAAAATTATCATTAATTGTTAAATTATAAATACTATTAAGTCCTACTAATAAAATAATACCAAATAATCCTGAAAAAATACCAAAAATTATTCTTAAGTTAAATGATCGATCTTTAAGTAAAATATAGGATAATATTATGGTTATAATTGGATTTACTCCCATTAAAATTGCAACCAAAGAGGATGGTATAAATTGAGCTCCCCATGAAATAATTGAAAATGGTAATGAAAAACCTAAAAAACCAATTAAAAAACTCCATAACCAAAAATTTAGAGAGATTGGTAATCTTTTATTCAAAATTAAGAAAAATAATAAGATCGTAATACTTCCAATTATAAGTCTTAAGGACATTACATTAAGTGGACTTATTGTTTCCAAAGAAATTTTTAAAGCAGCAAAAGCTGATCCCCACATAACAACCAGACAGAAAAGCATTGCATAAGGAAAAAAAATAGAAAGGTTTTTATTCATAGGATTTTCTCAGATTTTTTTTCAGGTAATATTCTTTAAATAGACTAAGAATGATTATTAAGATAGAAAATAAAATATATTTATTAAATATTAATAGCGTGGGTAGAAAAATTTTAAATTCGAATAAGGTCAAAATTATTTCTTTATTTATTTTTATCACTTTAGCAAGTATTGATGTTTTAAATTTTCTAAATCTTGGCTATCAAAATAAAATAATGAGTGAAAATAAAAAGGCCATTGTAGTTTTAACTGGAGGGTCAAAAAGATTAGAAGAAGGTTTTCACTTATTACAGAAAAAAATGGGAAATGCTCTTTTTATTTCAGGAGTGAATCCAATAGTCACAAAAAAAGACTTAAGTATAATTTTAAATAATAATAATTCTGAAGATAAGAATATTTTATTTAATTGTTGTGTTTATTATGAAAAAAAATCAAAAAATACCCAAACAAATTCTATTGAAGCAAATAAATGGTTAATTAAAAATGAATATAATGAAATAATTTTGGTTACATCATCGTATCATATGCCAAGAAGTATTTATGAATTTAAAAAAAATGCCCCAGATATTATAATTTATCCTTGGAATATATTTCATAAAGAAAAAACAATTTTTAATAACATAGAAAAACTTACTCTGGAATATTTGAAATATAATCTAATCAGACTACAATATTTATTTAAATAAAATTATAGTTATGAAAATTAAAAATAAAATTATCTCATTATTATCAGTAATAATGCTTATTTTAATTACAGCAATTATTGCTGTTTTAGGTCTCCCATGTCTAGTTTTACCTAGAAAATATACAGCAAAACTTATAAATTTTTGGTCTAAAATAATGTTGTCATTTTTTAAAAACTTTGATGGCCTTGATTGGGTTGTTGAAGGCGCCAATAATATTCCTAAAGGTCCATTTGTGGTAGCGTCGAAACATCAATCGGTATGGGATACAATTTTTTTTACTGCATTTTTTTCAGATGCAGCTATGGTTTTAAAAAGAATAATAATAATGATCCCCTTTTACGGGCTTCATGCAATTAAAGCGAAAATGATATGGCTTGACAGAAAAGGTCATAGCAAAGCATTAAAAAAATTAATTAAGCAAGGTAAAAACTGTAAAAAAGAAAATAGGCCAATAGTAATATTTCCTGAAGGGACAAGAAGTAAAGTTGGACAAAAAAATGACTATAAGCCAGGAGTCACTGCTTTATATAAGTTTTTAAATATTCCATGCGTTCCTGTTGCCTTAAATTCTGGTGTATACTGGGAGACAAAAGGTCTTAAAAGAAATAAAGGGAAAATCATTGTAAAATTTATTGAGCCTATTAAACCAGGTTTAGATAGAGAAAAATTTGAAGAAAAATTAGAAATTGCGATTGAGAGTGAAACAAAAATTTTAATAGATAGAAGTAACTAGTAATTTAGTTATTTATTTTTCTAATCTTGCCCTGCATCAATAATTTTCTTTCTTACATTTCGAGTTTTTTCAAAGCTAGAGAAAAGCATTTTTGTATCTTTGTTCAAAATTGAATCTTTTAATTTACCTAGATCGTTTGAAAATAAATCTAGCATTTCTAAAACAGCCTCACTATTATATGTAAAAATATCACTCCACATTTTTGGATCAGATGCAGCAATTCTTGTAAAATCTCTAAATCCACCGGCTGAATATTTTACAACCTCGGTGTCAGTTACATTAGCTAAATCATTTGCTGTTCCGACAATATTAAAAGCAATAAGATGAGGTATATGACTTGTTATTGCCAATACTTTGTCATGATGTAAGGCATCCATAATTTCGACTTTAGAACCAAGTAACTCCCAAAAAGATTTAATACTATTAATACTTTCTTTTGAATTATCCTTTGTTGGAGTTAAAATACACCATCTGTTTTCAAACAATTCAGCAAAACCAGAGTCTGGTCCTGATTCTTCAGTACCTGCTATTGGATGACCTGGAATAAACTCAATATCTTTAGGGATTAAGTCTTTTAATTCCTCAATAACAGCATGCTTAGCTGACCCAGTGTCAGTGACAATACTTCCTTTTTTCAAAAAAGGGCTAATTTCTGTAATAATTGGTTTAAATGTAGATAGAGGTGTTGCTAAAATTACTAAATCTGCATCCTCAACTGCTTTATTTAAATTTTCTTCTATATTGTCAACAAGATCTCTTTCGATTGCCCTAGTAAGCGTTTTCTTTGTTTTAGCATATCCGACAATTTTAGATTTAGTTTTTTTCTTCTTCAATCCAAGACCAATTGATCCGCCTATCAGTCCAAGTCCAATAATGCAGATAGTATCAAAGTTATTTTTCATATTATTTTGAAAGCTCCCTCAAGGATTCAATTAATAGAGTATTTGCTTCATCATTTCCAATAGTTAGTCTTAGAAAATTTGGTAAATTATATTCATGCATTTGTCTTAGTATTAGCCCCTTGGAACACAAAAAATCAAAGACATAATTAGCATCAAAACTTAATTTTTCTGAAACCTCGAATAAAACAAAATTACAACTACTTGGAATTGTATGGAATCCAATATTTTCTAATTCCTTAGTAATTTTTGGTAACCATAAATTATTATGGTCAATTGATTTTAAAATATGTTTTTGATCATCAATAGCAGCAACTGCTACTTTTTGGGCTGTTGAGTTTACCGAAAAAGGTATTCTTAAACGACCTAAAACATTTATTACTTCACTAGGGCAATAAGCCCAACCCACCCTTAACCCAGCAAGTCCATAAGCTTTTGAAAAGGTTCTAGTTACCACAACATTATTATTATTCTCAACGAGAGAAATAAATGAAGAATAATTATTATCATTTACATATTCTATATATGCTTCATCAATGATTAGTAATACATTGGATGGAAGTTTTTTATGGAGATCTTTTAAATCCTCGTATGAAATCATTGTTCCTGTAGGATTATTTGGATTAGCTATAAAAATCATCTTTGTAGAATTATTTACCAAGCCTAAGATTGCTTCTGTCTGTGTTTGAAAATTCAACTCTTTTGCTCTTACAATTCTTGCACCAGATGCCTTAATAGCCAAAGGGTAAACAGCAAAAGAATTCTCAGAAACTATTGCTTCATCATTTCCAGATAAATAAGCTCTAGCAAGTAGGTGAAGTATTTCATCTGAACCGCAACCACAAATTATATTATTTGGGTTTATTGAGTAAAATTCAGACAATTTTGACACTAACAATTTATTTGATGGATCAGGATATATAGTTATATCTTTTAAAGCATCATTATAGGCGTTAACAACACTATCACTTGGACCAAATGGATTTTCATTAGAGGAAAGTTTAAATATTTTCTCAATACCATTAACGCTACTTGCACCGCCTTTGTAGGGCTCTAAATCATTCAAAAAATTATTTGGTATTGGTTTGTCCATAATTTCCAACATTATTCTATTAATATTTATATTATTAAAATCTTATAAATAGAAATCTTAGTTTTTTATATAACTTATTAAGTTCTTATAACATAAATTTAAAATTCAATGCTAAGCATATTTTGTTTGCAATTATTAAAAATTAGCTTTATCTAACAAATAACATTTTGAGAGGGAGTAATCCCTGCCAACCTGCATTGACCTGCGAAGGTGGTAACTTTAATGTGGCTTATTAAGCAAAAAAAGGTTCCTCTCTCATTTGTTACGATAGTGAAGTTTAGCTTTCTAAAAAAGCTGGGTATTTGATTTTCAGATTGTGCACCCTAGATTTCCTAAAAGCACTAAAGAGAGGAAAAAATGAAAAAACAATTTTTTAAAAAAACTCTATCGCTGGTATCATCTCTGATATTAGTTTTATTTATATCCATTAGTCCACTAAACGTAAATTCTCAAGAAGCTTCAGCTTTTAAAAGTGCTGGAAAATGGTTAGTTGGTCTCAAGGTTTTAAATTTAGACCCTGATGAAAAATCAGTTACTTCTATTGGTGGTGAAGCAAAAGTTGATGATGATACAGTACCAGAATTAGATATTAGATATTTCTTAACTGATAATATAGCAATTGAAGCAATTTTTGGAACCACTGAACACAGTGTAAAAGCAATAGGTACGGCTCTTGGAGATGTTAATTTAGGTACAGTAAAAGTTCTGCCACCTACATTTACTTTGCAATATCACTTTAATAGTGAAAGTAGATTTTTACCTTATATAGGTGCTGGATTAAATTATACTTTTTTCTATGATGATAATCCTGGTGATGCTGTAGGTATTAGTTATAAAGATGACTTCGGTTTTGCTCTGAATATTGGTTTTGATTATGTTATCAATGAGAATAACTATTTTAATATTGATATTAAGAAATATAAACTTTCGACCGATACAGTAATTGATGCTGGTCCTGCCGGGGTTGCAACTGCATCAGTAGATCTTGATCCACTTGCTGTAAGTATTGGTTATGGATGGAGATTTTAAAGAATTAATTAAATATTAATTCTAATATTTCCAATAAGAGGTTATCTTATTGTTATGAATAGTGATCAAAATAAACTACCATGTTCATACTTTACAGATAATAAGCCTCTTCTACTTGAGAACGGAACAAGTATAGATGAGCTGACCGTGGCTTATGAAAGCTACGGTAAGCTCAATAAAGATAAATCAAATGCAATAATAATCTGTCATGCCCTTTCTGGAGATCAGTTTGTGGCAAGTAAAAATCCTCTTACAGATAAGGATGGCTGGTGGGCTAGGATGGTTGGGAGCGGAAAACCCATTGATACCGATAAATATTTTGTAATTTGTGCAAATGTTCTTGGAGGTTGTCTTGGATCTACTGGTCCAACTTCTATAAACCCAAAAACTGGTGAGGAATACGGACTTAATTTTCCTGTTATAACTATTTCTGATATGGTTAATGCGCAATTGAGGTTAATTCAATACCTTGAAATAGAAAAACTTTTGTCAGTCATTGGGGGGTCAATGGGAGGTATGCAGGTTCTTGAATGGGCAGCCTCTTATCCAGACAAAATACTCTCTGCAATACCAATTGCAACATCCTCAAGACATACAGCACAAAATATTGCTTTTCATGAGCTTGGTAGACAAGCAATAATGGCTGATCCAGATTGGCATGGAGGTAATTATATAAAAGCCGGTTCTAACCCGACAAAAGGATTATCGATTGCAAGAATGACAGCTCATGTTACTTATCTATCAGAGGCCTCTCTTACGAAGAAATTTGGAAGGAGACTTCAAGATAAAGAAGAGATAAGTTTTGGATTTGATGCTGATTTCCAAATTGAGAGCTACTTAAGACATCAAGGCCTAACCTTTGTAGATAGATTTGATGCAAATTCTTACTTGTATATTACAAGAGCAATGGATTATTTTGACCTAGAAAAAACACACAAAAAAAGTCTTACAGAAATTTATAGTAAAACTAATATTAAATTTCTAATTACATCATTTACCGGGGATTGGCTTTATCCTCCATCTGAAAATTTAATGATCGTTAGAGCTTTAAGCGCAGGAGGCGCTGATGTCAGTTTTGTTAATATTAATTCTGACAAGGGTCATGATGCATTTCTTTTAGAAGAACCAGAGTTTGACGATGCAATGAGAGGATTTATTAATTCAGTCTCTTTGGAGGCAAATATATAATGGTTAATAATCGTACTGATTTAGAATTAATTACTTCACTTGTTGATAAAGAGGCAAGAATACTTGATGTTGGTTGTGGTAATGGAGAGTTACTTAAATCTTTAAAAAATAAAAAAAATGTTAAAGGCCAAGGACTTGAGCTTAAGCAAGAAAGAGTGAATAAATGCGTTGCAAAAGGACTATCTGCAATACAAGGAAATGCTGATAGCGATTTAAGTTTATATCCTGATCAGTCATTTGACTGTGTTATTTTAAGCCAAACTATTCAAGCAACAAATAATCCAAAAAATATCTTAATTGAATTAATTAGAATTGGTAAAAAAGCAATAATCTCAATACCTAATTTTGGATATTGGAAAGTAAGGCTAGGTTTTGCTACTCATGGTAAAATGCCAATTACAGAAAAACTATCGAATAATTGGTATGATACACCAAATATTCACTTATGCAGTATACTGGATTTTGTTGATTTATGTCGTGAATTAAATATTAAAATTGAGAAAACAATTGTTCTTAATTCAAATAACACTAAATCCTTTAACGGTGCTCCAAATAGTTGGTCAAATTTTTTTGGAGAAGAGGCAATTTTCTTAATAAAAAATTAAGCTCTAATATCACCTCTAATTTTCTGTTTAACTGTTTTACTTTTACTTGAAACAGGAGATAAATAATTTTTCTTACCCTTAGTAATTATTAAACCAGCGAAGTATTTAGTTAATCTATTATTTAGAACCTCAAATGATCTTATTTTATTAATCAAAAATTTGTTTTTTAGAGGTGGTAAGAATAAACAATATTCTGTCTTTATAGGGGTAAGAAAATTATTTGATAATAATAAGTCCAATTCATAAGAGCTAAAAGTTGTTGGTGAATTCAATTTTTTTTTATAAAAAAAACGCCATAAACCATAAGTATTTGGAGTTATAATTATAATTTCTCCATCTTTATCTAAAATTCGCCAAGCTTCCCTTAAAAATTTCTTATGATCAGATAAATATTCAAAACAATTAACAACAAGTAATCTATCAATTGAAAGATCTTCTAAAGGAAGGATATCTTCCTGGACCGAAGCTGTCAGATTTTTCTCATTTATAAAAAAATTAAATAATCCAAATTTATTAGGGACAAGAAAAAATAATCTTTGAATATTAGATTTGAAGGCACTTAAAAAAGGGAAACCGAAACCTATTATAGCATTTCTTGAATTATTGAAATTTGGCCATAAATTAAGAATTTTTTTTAAAATAATTTGAGTAATAGATTTACCTAAAAAACTAGAATAAAATATTTTAAAATTTTCAATATTTATTTTCATATTATATACTCTAACTTAATTTCAAAATTTCGCAGGAGACATTATTGATTGTAGAACAAATATGGACTGGTAATCAATTTCGTAATTTTAATTATTTAATTGTTTGCCCCAAAACAGGTGAGGCTATGGCAATTGATCCTTTAGATCATGAAAAATGCCTAGCGATTTGCAAAAAAAATGGATGGGAAATAACACAAGTATTGAATACCCATGAGCACTGGGACCATATTGGAGGTAATCAAAGTATAATAGAATCTACTAATGCTAGGCTTTTGGCTCACAAGAATGCAAAGGACTCAATTGATGGAATTGATATAGGCTTATCAGCTGACGACACTGTTAAAGTGGGTTCATCAATTACTTTAGATGTTTTAGATACACCTGGGCATACAATGAGCCATGTATGTTTGTTTGCAAATAACGATAATCCCTCGTTATTTTGCGGAGACACACTATTTAATGCTGGTGTAGGACATTGTAAGGGTGGTGGAAATCCTGAAGAGTTATATGATACTTTTATAAATCAACTATTTAAATTACCAAATAATACAAGAATCTATCCGGGCCATGATTATTGGGAGAATAATTTAAAATTTACTTTAGATCGAGAACCTGAAAATTATAAAGCTAGAGAAATGATTGAAGGAAAACTAATTAAAAATCCTGAAAAAGCATTAATTTCAACTATCGAAATTGAAAAAGAAATAAATTCTTTTTTTAGACTAAAAAATGAAGAAATCATTAGTAAGTTAAGAGATGATTTTCCAGATTTACCAAAAAATCCAAGTACAAAAGATGTCTTTTTAAAGTTAAGAGAGCTTAGAAATGAATGGTAAAAAGTTTAACTATATTTTAACTTTTGGAGCTAATTGAACAAAAATTACACCCAAAAATATAAGGCTGGCACCAACTAATCCGTTAAAATTTAAGACCTCCGATAATATTATCCATGCAAAAATTGCAGCAAAAATTGCTTCAGTACTCATTATTAAAGCAGCAGGAGTTGGCTCTACTAACCTTTGACCGAACATCTGTAGAGTAAAGCCAATACATACTGAGCCAAGAGAGCAATAAAAAAGGTAAAAAATTCCTGAACTTGAAACATTCGTAAAATTTAAAAAATTTTGACTGTCAAAAATACTTCCATAAATAAATAATAAGAATCCACAAATAATAAACTGAATTATAGAAAATTTAAAAATTGGTAGTTTTAATACTGCATACGATACTATATGCAGGTGAATTGCCCAAAAAATAGCACTAAAGATTACCCATAAATCACCATTACTTATATTAGACAGACTTATACTATCACCCGATGAACTTAGAAGAACTGAACCCGTAAAACACACAATTATACTTGGCCAAATAGACCAATGAAGAGATTTAGAAACAAACAATCCTATAAAAGGAACAATTAGAACATATAAACTAGTATAAAAACCTGCATTAGTAGCTGTTGTTGTTACAATACCAATTTGTTGAGTTAAAGCCGCAAGAGCAAGAACCAAACCACTTAACAAAGAAATAATTAAAAATTCAAAATTAGATTTAATTTTCTCTGATGAGAATTTGATAAAAGAAAATAGGATTATTCCCCCAATTAAAAATCTAAAGGAAGTAAATTGTAGTGCTGACCAGTCCTGCATAGCAATTTTTTGAGGGACAAAAGTAGAGCCCCACACTATCGATGCTATTAATAAAAGAATTAGACCTTTTGTTTTTGATGAAAAAATCAAAATTAAATATTATTTTGGTTCTTTAGTCTCTATTACCTTACGACCATTATACATACCTGTTTTTAGATCAATGTGGTGCGGTCTGTGAAGTTCGCCAGAATCTTTATTCTCTACATAAGTAGGGTTTTCTGATTGATGACCTCCTCTCCTCTTTCCTCGTCGAGAAGGACTTACCTTTCTTTTTGGAACTGCCATTTTACACTCCGTTCGGTATATTAATTCATTTGATGGAGTTATAACCCTATAGATGCTTTGGGGCAAGTAATTAGATTAATACTTAACTATACATTCATCACAAAGAAAATATAAATTATCAGGGTCATTAAGATTCATTGACAATTTCGTGGTTTTTAAAAAGTCATTTTGTAAGTTATAAAATAAATTTTTACTAAAAATATCTTCTTCCTGAATGCCCATTAATCCAAAAATTCTTTTCAAAAACGTAAAATCATTCCTTTTTTGATCAAACATTTTAAGTGTATAATCGTCAATATTGGCTAACTCTTTTGCTTTATTTAAAGCATCATCAAAAGATCCAATAGCATCTACAAGGCCTATATCAAGAGCATCGCTACCCGACCAAACTCTTCCTTTAGCTATATCATTTACCTGATCTACTGATAGATTCCTTCCCCTAGATACAATATCTACAAAATCATCATAAAGTCTATCCACTGAACCTTGAATCAAATCAAGAAATCTATCAGAGGGAGTTGTTAAGAGAACGCCAGTATTAAAACCAGAGGAAAAAGGCGTTTTTTCAATTCCATCTTCATTTAATCCTATTTTTTTTGAAGTTTCTTCTGCATTTAATAAAAGAGCTGCGACACCAATTGAACCTGTTACAGTAGTTTCATGAGCAAATATAAAATCTGACTCTGCTGATATCCAATATCCACCTGAGGCTGCAACACCTCCCATTGAGACAATAATCGGTATCTCAAGATTTTTAATTTCTAGCAGTTCCTCTCTTATAAGCTCAGATGCAAAAGCACTACCTCCGGGAGTGTTAACCCTTAAAATAAGTGCCTTTAGATTATTTTCTTTTCTAGCACTTTTAATCAATGAAGAAATATTTTCTCCACCAGCAGTTCCTCTTGGTTGATTACCATCCATAATAGTACCTGCAACAGAAATTACTCCTACTAAATTTTCACTATTTGTTATTTCAGTCTTTAAATATTCATCTAAATTAATATATCGCCAATCTTTCTTAGGATGAGGAAATTTTTCACTAAGGTATTGTTCAATTTCAGATCTAGTTTTTAAACTGTCTACTAAGCCATAACTGATAGCTAGATCAGCAAAATCAAAATTATTATCTTTTGCTAAAATATCAATATTATCTAAATAAAAATCAATTTTACCCCTCTCGAGATTTCTGTTTTTCTCAATAAAATTTGAGGTATATTTCCAAATTGAACTTTGTAATTTTTGGTTAGCTTCTTTTGATGCATCACTCATTGAGTCCCTTGTAAAAATTTCAGTAGCGCTTTTGTATTCACCTTTAGAGAACTCAATAACTTCTAATTCTAATTTATCTAGTAAATTCTTTAGAAATACTCTTTTAGAAGACCATCCATAAATAGAAACTCCACCATTTTTATGAGCAATTATTTCATCGGCAGTGGAAGCTAGTATATATGAGGGCTGGGAATAATAATCTGCTATCGCAATAATACTTTTCTTATTACTCTCTTTAAATTTTAATAAGATTTCAGAAAGATAAAGTATATCAGCTGGATACCCCCCAACAAAATTACTAAGATCAATAACAATACTTTCTATATTTTTATCATCTCCAGCTAATTTAATTGCACTAACAATTTTATTTATTTCAATTTCTTCAGGCTCACTACTCTGAGCAAAAAAATCAAAACTACCTCTACTTTTTGCCTGCTCAACAAGCACACCATCCATTTGCAAAAGTAATGCAGTTCCAGTTTTAATTTTTGTTGTGAATTTTGAAAAATAGTTAAATATGATCAGGATAATAATTAAGACAGTAACTGTTCTAATTAAAAAAGTTGGAATATAAGAAATTAATATCCATAACCACTTCAAAGCTTTGAGAGAGTTTTTGGCAATATTTTTAAAAGAATTCAAATTTTTAATCCTTAATTCGGTTGGCCATAATCATTAACACCATCATCACCCTTTATACAGTAAAAATAAGTGAGAGGAATAATACCTATAATTGTAAAGGTCAAAAGTATCCACCAACCAGACTTATTTATGTCATGTAATCTTCTTATTGAAACAGCAATTTCTGGAATTAAAAAAATAAAGTTGGATATAAATAGTAGTCCACTTAGGCCAAGACTTTCTATAAAAGTAATAGATAAAAACATTAAAATTCTGAATAGTTGCCAATACCAAAATTCTTTTCTTGACGATCTAGTCTCAAAATCAAAATATTTATTAAAACAACTTATTACTGAATTTGTTAAATCTTCAAATATATTAGTGACCATAATATTAAATCGAAAAACGCTCTCCAAGATAAACTCTTCTAACATCATCATTTTTAATAATATCTTCTGGTTTACCTTCAATTAAAACAGAACCTTCATGGATTAATACCGCTCTATCAATTAAACCCATAGTCTCTCTAACATTATGATCAGTAATTAAAACCCCAACACCTTTATCCTTTAAATGAGAGACCAATTCTTTAATTTCGCTGAGTGCAATTGGGTCAATACCTGCGAAAGGCTCATCCAATAAAATATAATTTGGTTTTCCTGCAAGGCACCGAGCTATTTCAACTCTTCTTCTCTCTCCACCCGATAAAGCTAGTGAAGGAGTTCTTCTTAAATGGCTAATATCAAATTCTGTCAATAATTGATCTAAATTACTTTCAATAATCTGCTTATCAGTTTCAACAATTTCAAGGATGGATTTTATATTATCTTCTACATTCATTCCTCTAAAAATTGATGCTTCTTGAGGCAAATATCCAATACCATTTTTAGAGCGCTTATATATGGGTAAATCTGTTACATCAAAACCATTTAAAAAAATAGATCCTGTATTTGGTTTTATTAGACCAATAATAGTATAGAAGATAGTAGTTTTGCCTGAACCATTTGGTCCAAGTAGACCAACAGCCTCTCCTTTATTTATATTAAAGCTAACCTCTCTTACAACAGGACGATTATTGTAAGACTTACTTATACGTTTTATTTCAAGCCCTTTGTCATTATTAGTTACTACAGAAGGCTTGCTAACTATATCACTATTCATCTTTTTTTTCACTCTGCATTAAAACGCCTTTAACTCTATTATTTTGATTATCATCAGCAATAAAATTAATTGCACCAGTCTCTAAATCAATTAAAAGCTTATCACCTTTCAAGGTTGTAAAATTATTTACAACGGTAACACTCCCTAATAAAATAATTTCATTATTACTTACACTATAGGAAGCGTTATTTCCAGTTGCGGTCATATCTTGATTTGAAATCACTACACCATTAGAGGCATATAAATTTTTTATTACAGGCATTGAGGCATTATTCGTAAAAGTAAACTCCATTTGATCTGCTCTAAAATTTAAGGGGCCTTGATTTATACTTACAGACCCTGAAAGCCCACCTTCTAGGGCAATTTTATCAATATACATTTTATCAGCATCTACCTTAAGCGGCGCATTAATATTTGTATCAAAAGAAATAGATTCATTAGCCAATAATTGATCATCAAAATATATAAAAATAGAGATAAAAATTAAAAAACTTCTATATAAACTTACCATCTTTATTCCTCGTTAATTTGTTTTATAAAACTAGCAGGTATAATTAGCTTAACTCCCGAGGATATAAAAATCTTATTGCCTCTTTCATGTATCTCTACATGACCAGCATCAAATTCAACTTCGCCTTTCCTTCCTTGAACAGGTCCATTTAAAAAAGTAAAACCAGTTTCTAAGTTTACATTAACAACTTGGGCAATAAAGTCATAACCATCTGATGTCTTTGAAACAATATCATCAAAGAAAATTGCAATATTATTTTTGGCAAAATATTTTGCATTTCTTGAATTTACGCTTATTGTTTGAACTCCCTCTTTACCTAGAGTAATACTTACATTTTCTAATTCTATATCTCTAAGATCTGGACCTAAAGGACTCGCCCTAAGAGCATTTAAAATAAAAGGTTGGCCTGAAGAAGTTTCACCAATCATTGAGGGCTTAAGAACGCCATCATTAGATTGATCTGATAAAATAAGATTTAAATTTTTTTCTTTTGTTGTCGTAATATTCACAGACTGAAAAAATATCAGAGAAACTATTACTAGTGCGATCAAGGGGAAAATAACTCTTAATCTTTTAATTCGGATATTTTGAACTTGGTCTTTATTTATCATTCAATTAATGACTAAATATATCAATATCTGGCCATCCCTTTAAATCTAAATCCACTCTTGTATTTATGAACGAAAAACATTGATCGGCTAAAGCCTGTCTATCCATTTTTATTAATTGTTGGTCAAGTTTTGATTTAATTTCGTGTAAGTAAATTACATCAGAAGCTGCATATTTTTTTTGATCCTCAGTTAACTCTTCGGCACCCCAATTTGAACTTTGTTGTTGTTTAGATAAATCAATATTTAAAGTCTCTTTACATAAGTCTTTTAATCCATGCTTATCGGTATAAGTTCTTACAAGTTTAGAAGCGATTTTAGTACAATAAATTGGCTCACAATCGATATTAAGATACTTCTTAAAAACAGCTACATCAAACCTTGCAAAATGAAAAATTTTTAAACAATTCTTATCTGTTAATATTTTTTTTAAATTTGGAGCATCGTAATTATCCCTATCAAGCTGAATAAGATGAGCATTTCCATCACCTGATGAGAGTTGAATAAGACAAAGAGGATCTCTTTCTGGTCTTAATCCAAGTGTCTCAGAGTCAACAGCAACAGAATCTTGAAATTTAATTTCTGTCGGTAAATCGTTTTTATGAAAATAGATTTTAGCCATTTAAACTCTTTTTAATAATTAATTATTAAGGATATAAGAATTTTTTATTTAAGAGAAGTAATCTTATCAATTAAATTCTTCATCTCAGGTTTATTCTTTTTAATCTCTTCAAAATTTAATCCATCAAGCTCATGAGGAAATACCAACCAATTATCAGATTCATGAATATAAAAATCTGGTTTTATTTTAGTTCTGTTATTTGAAGGTTTAAAATAGGGTGTAGCTATTTTTATATCTGGAGTATTTTTTTTGCATGCTGTTTTTAAATCTGAAATTACCTGATTAATTGAAAGACCGGTATCAAAGACATCATCAACAATTAATAATGAGTCCTCTGATTCAAGTTTTTTAATTACATAATTTAAACCATATACACTTACTTCTTTTGATCTTTTCCCAATAGAAGTATAAGAACTTGTTCTTATAGCAATGTGATCCGAAGGTAATCCTAGGACGTGGAGTAGTTCTTGAACAGCAATTCCAACCGGAGCGCCACCCCTCCATACACCAACAATATAATTTGGTCTAAAGCCACTCTCATAAACTTTCCAAGCAAGCTGAAAAGAATCTTCTAGTAATTGATTTGAGTCTATAAATAACTTTCTCATGGTATTAATCTTAATATTCTTTATTTAAAGTCAAGAATATATAGAAAAGAATATTTATTTAGCTCACTATGTTTTTCAACTAAATATATAAATCAGAAGTTATAACTTAGCCTTCCCATAATTTGTCTAGGAGGTATGAGTTCAATACCTGTCCCTGCTACTCCAAAAACATCTGTCATACTAGAATTAACTCCATCTTCATCAGAAATATTTAGCGCCATTAAATTAATCCCTATTCTTTCTGAAAACTCATAATTTAAACTCAAATTATAAATAGTGTATTCATCTACATAGTCTACGAAAGGATTATTAAACACTCTTTGCTGAAAATCGCCACGGTGTATTAATTCTGCAGTTGCAGTTAAAAGTTTACCATTAGATAATATTTTCTCATACATCAATCCAAAATTAGCATTGAATTCTGGACTTTTTGCAAGTTTATTGCCCTTGATATTCTCTCTTAAACTGTATCGAATTGGCTCTTCACCAAAGAAATAAAGTTCAGCCCTAATGTTATCTAAAGCTTCATAATCAGATGTAATTTCTGTCTCTAAAAATGACAATCTAAGGTCAAAGGAAAGTTCATTTGTTAAGATTCCTAACAACTCAACTTCTAATCCACTCATCTCTGATTCAGGAATATTTGCAACACCACCTCTATAAATATCTGGATCAGTAGACTGAAACTGAAGATTTTCATATTTATAGAAAAAAGCAGAAATATTTGCTCTTACCCTACTTTCAAATAAATCTGTTTTTAAACCAATTTCATAGGCATCAATTGTCTCACTTTCAAACAAAGGAAAGACCAATTGAGGAGCTGGATTTGCCCCAAAATTTTGTTCATTATCAACAGGATAACCAAAGGTTAAATTACTCCCCCCCGGTTTAAAACCTTTTGTAAAAGATAAATACGTCATTGTATCATCGTCAATATCATACTCAATTGCAACTCTACCGGTAGTTTTCTCCAAATCATCTTCAATCAAATAAGACTGTAAACCAAAAAAGTTTGTAACATCACTTGAAAATGTATCCTCAGTATATCTAAATCCAGAAACTAATCTTGTATCATCACTAATATTAAATGTTGCTTGACCATAAATTGATTGAGACTCTCTAGTAGGAAAAGCATCGGAAACAAAACCTAGCTCAGCACCAAATGCTGCAAAACATATTCCTGCAAAAGGATTTGTTGAACAAATAGGATCATGAGTATATGGAGTAAACTTTCCATCCATCTGATCTACTAATTTTACATTATTTACATCTTTGACTTCATAAATATGGTTCTCAATTTCATGATCAAAGTAAAAAGCCCCAAGTATCCAGTCAATAACACCAAAAAGAGGTTCGTTTGAAATTAAATTCACTTCAAAAGTCTTTGTTTCTACTAAAGAAGTTTCAGGTCTATACTCTGCAGCAATATATGGTAGCCCTGCCAGAGGACCTTGACTATGAACATCTCCGAAATTATGCCTGTCATTATCACGCATTACATAAATGTCATCCTCTTGTGAACTAGCTAAAATTTTCAAAGTTGCTGAACCTAAATCAGCCTCATAAATCAAACCAAAAACTTCTGATGTTAACTGATAATCTGACATTGAATCCTGAGCTAATTTTCTTGGATTAGGAGTTTTATCATCCAAGCCCTTCATTGCAGCTCCATTATTATCAGCATCAAAATATTGAAAGAAAAGTCTTAAAGTTGAATTATCAGTGATATCAAATAACCAATCAGATCTAAAACTTACATTATTTGCGTCGTCCAAATCTTGTCCGTTTATAATATTATCTGTAAAACCGTCTCTATCTGTAATAACAAAAGAGTTTCTGGTGGCAATTTTATCTGATATTGGGGTATTAAAAGAGCCTCTAACTTTTGTTAAACCATAGTTTCCTAAAGTTATATCAGCCTTGGCCTGGAAACCATCAAAACTAGGAAGTTTACTTATAACATTTACAGTACCACCAGTTGAATTTTGACCAAAAAGAGTTCCCTGAGGACCCCTCAAAACCTCTATTCTTTCAAGATCTATAAAATCAGTTCTTAGAGAAAATTTTGAGGCTATAAAGATACCATCCATATGAAGGGCAACAGAGGGAGCCGCAATAGCGTTTTGATTTGTTTCATCTCCTACACCTCTGATTGATATAATGGTTTTATAGCCTTCATTCTTAGCAACAGTTACACCGGGTGCAATTGCGCTTAAACCTACAAAATCAACAATGTTTTTTGTCTCTAATTCATCTGCTCCAAGAGCCGTAACCGCCTTAGAAACATCTTGTAAGCTCTCTGATCTCTTTTCAGCTGTAACAATTATCTCATCTATCACAAGAGAATTTATTTGATTAGACGTAATTGATGAACTAGATCCATCTGAATTAGCATCTGTATTTACAGCTTCGTCAGCAAGCAAAATTTGAGAATTTAAAAGAATGAATAAAGTATAAAAAATACTAATTTTAAAAGTTTTAAGTAAAATCATAACCAACCCCGAAATTTATAAAATATATTAGGTATAACTAAGCAAGAACTATGCCTGTTGTCTAAATAAACAATAATAATTTAAAATGATTCTTTACTTTTTAATAAATTAATATTTTTATTTTACACAATTTGAAGTTAAACATTTTATTAATTGTAATATTTGAATATGATTATAATAAAAAAGTTACAATTATAAAAACTAAGACTTAATATTTAATAATGTTAGAAAAAATTTTCAATTTAAAAGCTAATAATACGTCAATAAAGAAAGAGTTCTTAGCTGGAATAACAACATTTATAACAATGTCTTATATAATTTTCGTAAATCCACAAATGATGGCACAAAGTGGTATGGATTATGGTGCAAGTTTTGTTGGTACTTGCATTGCCGCCTCTTTAGCATGTTTTTTTATGGGGATTTATGCAAATTGGCCAGTAGGTCTTGCTCCTGGAATGGGATTAAATGCCTTCTTTACTTATACCGTTGTAGGAGGAATGGGCTATTCTTGGGAAATTGCTCTTGGGGCAGTTTTTTGGTCAGGAATTTTGTTTGTAATAATGAGCATAACACCTCTAAGAAAATGGATGCTTGAGGGTATTCCTTTAAACTTAAGAATTGCCATGGGTTCTGGCGTAGGTTTATTTATTGGTTTAATAGGCCTTAAAAATGGAGGAATAATTTCTGGGAATGAGTCAACTTTATTATCCTTAGGTGATTTAAATCAATTTAGCGTCTTATTATCAATCTTAGGATTTCTCATAATATCTATTTTATCTATTAGGAAAATTTCTGGATCAATAATAATTGGTATTTTTACAATAACCTCTATTGCGGTAGTTACCGGATTAGAAGAATTTACTGGTATTGTATCATTTCCCCCTGATCCGCTTCCTGTTTTTATGAAATTGGACGTAATAGGTGCGTTTGATGTCGCAATGATAAGTGTTATTATTTCATTCTTATTTGTTAATTTCTTTGATACCACTGGAACTTTACTAGGTATGGCAAATAGGGCTAGATTAGTAAAAAATTCTGGTGAGATACAAAATCTTGATAAAGCAATAAAAGCTGATAGCACTTCTAGTGTTTTTGGATCATTTTTTGGTTGCGCACCCGTAACAAGTTATGTTGAAAGTTCGGCTGGAATTGAAATTGGAGGCAGAACTGGATTAACAGCTGTCTTTACAGGAAGTGCCTTTTTAGTCTCTATATTTTTATCGCCCCTGTCAGAGATGGTTCCACCATATGCTACAGCTGGAGTGCTCATATATGTAGCAATTCTTATGCTAAGCGATGTTGAGAGGTTAAATTGGTCAGATTCTTCTGAAATAATACCTTCATTAATCATAATAATTATGATTCCACTTACTTTCTCTATTGCTAATGGTATTGCTCTTGGATTTATTACCTATACAATAATTAAGTTGGCATCAAATAAGCATAAGGAGATATCTTCAAGCGCCTGGTTTTTAACATTAATATTTTTAGCAAAATTTATATTTCTTTAAGAAAATGACAACTTTATACCATTATCCCTTATGTCCTTTTAGTAGAAAAATTAGACTCTTTTTAGGAGAGCAAAAGATTGGTGCTGATTTAATTATTGAGAGATTTTGGGAAAATAGAAAGGAATTTATAAAATTAAATCCATCGGGAGAAGTTCCTGTAATGTTATGCGAGGGAAATAAATTTTGCGGCCATTATGCAATCTCAGAATATATAGAAAATAAATTTGAGGATACTCTTCCAAAAGAACTTTCGAATAGAGCTGAAAATAGAAGATTGATTGATTGGTTTGACAATAAATTCCACAAAGAGGTAAGTAAGATTATTATAAATGAGAGAGTAGAAAAAAGATTTAGGTCACTGGAAAAAGGCGGAGGATTACCAAACACAGATAATATTCGATTAGCTAAAAATAACCTAAACAATCACTTAAAATATATTGAGTATCTTCTGGAAAGGAGATTTTGGTTAGTTAATAATAAAATTGAACTAGCAGATTTAACTGCTGCTGCACATATTTCCTGTATAGATTATTTAGGTGATATGCCTTGGGAAAAATTTCCTGAAATAAAACACTGGTACTCAAGAATAAAAAGTAGACCGAGCTTTAGATCAATACTTACAGATAAAATTATTGGAATTCCGCCAAGGGGAAATTATGCACTCCTTGATTTCTAAAGAGAAAATACAAAAAAAATCAGAAGAATTTGGATTTGATATAATCAAAATTACCGAACCAGAAATTCATAAGAAAGATCATCGTTATATAAAAGATTTTCTAAATAATAATTTTCACGGTGATATGGATTGGCTAGAGAAAAATTTAGAAAGACGATTATTTCCTAAAAAAATATGGCCGGATGTAAAGAGCATAATTGTTCTTGGGGTAAATTATGCTCCTGATCATGACCCAATGCATAACTTAAAATTAAAAGATGTGGGTAATATATCTGTTTACGCAAGAGGAGATGATTATCACGATGTAATTAAAAAAAATTTGAAAAAATTTGGAAGATGGATTGTGAGTCAAACTAATTCAGAAATCAAAGTTTTCATTGACACAGCCCCAATAATGGAAAAACCACTTGCACAGAAAGCTGGTTTAGGTTGGCAAGGCAAACACACAAATTTAGTATCAAGAGATTATGGATCATGGTTATTTCTAGCTTCAATATTCACTAACCTAGATTTAGAAATTGATACTGAAGAAAATGATCATTGTGGAAATTGTAATAATTGTATTGAAGTTTGCCCTACCAATGCTTTTGTAGAGCCTTATAAGTTGGATGCTAGAAAATGCATTTCGTATCTTACAATAGAGCATAAAGGTATTATTCCTATTCATCTTAGATCGAAAATTGGGAATAGAATTTATGGCTGTGATGATTGTTTGTCTGTTTGTCCATGGAATAAATTTGCAAAAGAATCGAAAGAAATAAAATTTAAACAAAGAAATAAAAACGAATTATATGATTTAAAGAAATTATCACTTCTTGATGATTATAGTTTTAGAAAAATGTTTTCAAAATCCCCTATTAAGCGAATAGGTAGAGATAGATTTTTAAGAAATGTTTTAATAGCTATAGGAAATGCAAAATTAAAAGATGCAAAAGATCAAATAAACAAAAATATATTTGATGAGTCGCCCATTGTTAGAGGAGCAGCTATTTGGGCCCTAAATCAAATTATTGATGGAGAGGAGCTAAAAAAAATTAGAGAAATTTCATTATCAAAAGAAAAAAATAAAGATGTAATAAAAGAATGGATAAACTAAAATAATTATATTTTCTTGATAATCTGCTCTATTGAGAAAAATATATATTCAAGGTCCGTAGGACGGGAAAGTCCGTGATCTCCATCTTTTATAAATGATTGAGTTATGGAATTAGATGAGATTTTTTTAGACAGCTCTATAGATAAGTCCCATGGAACGGCCTCATCTTTTATACCGTGGATAATATTTACAGGACAATCTAAAGAAATTTCTTGGTTCATTAATAAATATTTTCTTCCATCATCTATAAGATTTTTAGTGATTTTATATGGAGGATACTCATCAGAAAAAATCTCTAAATACCCCTTTTTACTGATCATATTTTTTTCATTATCACTAAAATTGTTCCACATGAGTATTTCCGTCATATCAACTGCTGGCGCAATTAAAACTAAGCCACTAATCCTTTTTTTTCTTCTAAGAGCTAATAATAATGAAATCCAACCGCCCATAGATGAGCCAATAAAGATTTGTTGTCCATTACAAATATTATCTAAAATATTAATACTATCGTTTAACCAATCTGAAATATTAAAATCCTCAAAACTACCAGATGAAAGTCCGTGCCCTGAGTAATCAAACCGACAAAAATTATAATTATTTAAATCTGCATATTCGGAAATAGCTTCCGCTTTAGTCCCGTACATATCAGAATTTAAACCACCAAACCATATAAGATTATATTTATTTTTAGGACTATAATTATAAATATAAGCTAAAGAATTATCATTTACGGTTTTTAATGTATCATGTATTTTTTTCATAGGTTTACAATATATGTCAGAATCAAATCTTAATTATAAAAATAAAAGAATTCTACAAATAATTCCAAATATGGAAATAGGTGGGGCAGAAAGAACTGTTTTAGAAATAACTAGTTTTCTTAAAGATACAGAATTTTCCTCACTTGTCTTAACATCAGGAGGGAAACTTATAGGTGAACTTGAGAAGGAAAATATAGAAGTAATAAAATTAAAAATTGATAAAAAAAATCCTTACTCGATATTAAAAAATTTTTTTCTATTCATAAAAATCTTTAGAGAGAAAAAAATTAACTTGGTTCATGTTAGATCAAGGGCGCCGGCGTGGTCTGCAATTTTTGCTGCAAAGAAAATCGGTATACCAGTATTAACAACTTGGCATGGTCATGTAAGTAATTCTTCTTTTATAAAAAAAATATACAACTCAATAATGTTAAAAGGCGATGCCGTTATAGCTAATTCCGCTTACACTGCTGAAAGAATTTCTAAAATTTATAATATCGATTTAAATAAAATAGATATTATTTCTAGGGGGGTTAATGTTGAGTCATTCGAAAGATCAAAATTTTCTAATACAGAAATTAGCAATATAAAAAAAATGTGGTCCGTTGATGATAACAAAATAATTATATTATTTCCTGCTAGGCTAACTAGGTGGAAAGGACATTTGGTAACAATAGAGGCAATAAATCTATTAAAAAAAGAGAAATTTTTTGATCAGGTTATTTTTTTATTTGCAGGAGAAAAAGCAGGCGCAGAAAATTATATTAAAAAATTAAATTCCATAATTACTAAATTTAAGTTGCAAGAAAATATTAAACTAGTTGAAAGAATAGAAAATATGCCACTTGCTTATCATGCTTCGGATATAGTTTTATCACCATCAATAGAGCCTGAACCCTTTGGGAGAATTCCAATAGAAGCCCAAGCTGCCGGAAAAACTATTATAGCCTCTGATCATGGCGCTGTTAAGGATACAATTAAAAATGGTGATAATTTTACGGGCTTTAAAGTTAAACCTAACGATCCACAAGCTTTATCAATAGCAATTAAGCAATCTATTATAATGGATAAAAAAGACTTAACTAAAATGCATGAAAGAGCTATTTCAAATGTTAAAAATAATTTTTCACTTGAAAATATGTGCAAAAAGACATTAGAAGTTTATAAAAGATTGTTAATTTCTAAATGAATTTCTTGACATGATATTTTTAGAAGGCAATCTTAGATTAATTATTAAATAAGGAGACGTTTCCATAAGTAGACAATATAACTCGACGCCACCATCCTCAAAAGGACCACGCGTCAATGATCAAATCACAGCAGAGGAAGTTCTGCTAATAGATTCATCTGGTGAAAAAAAAGGCAACATACCTACACCTCAAGCAATAGAAATATCAAAAGAACAAGGATTAGATCTAGTTGAAATCTCTCCTAAAACAAATCCACCTGTTTGTAAGGTAATGGATTATGGCAAATATAAATATGAAAGCCAAAAAAAAGCTAACCAAGCAAAGAAAAAACAAAAAACAATTGATATTAAAGAAATTAAACTTCGTCCTAATATTGACGTTCATGACTACCAAGTAAAAATGAGAAGTGTACAAAAATTTTTAAATGAAGGCGATAAGGTTAAAATTACACTTAGATTTCGAGGGCGAGAAATGGCACATCAAGACAGAGGAGCTGACCTTTTACAAAAAGTTAAAGAAGAAATTGATCCTATAGCTAAAGTAGAGCTAAATCCTAAATTTGAAGGAAGACAAATGATTATGGTCTTGGCACCAAGATAATTACTTCTTAGGTTGAATTATTTATAAAAGTGATATAAATAATCTTCACTGGATGATCCGGCAGGGCATGCCGTGTTTATCTAAAAAGCTTATTCCTTTAATTATATAAATACAGGAGAATGCAAAATGCCCAAATTAAAAACAAAAAGCGGAGCTAAAAAACGCTTTAAACTTACCTCTTCAGGTAAAGTTACTCGTGCACAGGCTGGCAAAAGGCATGGCATGATTAAAAGAACCCCTAAACAAATCCGGAATAAAAGAGGAACTACTGTTCTTTCCGATTCTGACAGCAGGATAGTAAAAAAATTCCTGCCATACGCTTAAGGAGAGATAGATGGCTAGAGTAAAAGGTGGACCAGCAAGCCATGCAAGGCATAGAAAAGTTATCAAAAGTGCTAAGGGCTATTGGGGAAGAAGAAAAAATACTTTTAGAATTGCTAACCAAGCTGTTGAAAAAGCTGGGCAGTATGCTTACAGGGATAGAAAAGCAAGAAAAAGAAGTTTCAGATCCTTATGGATTCAAAGAATTAATGCTGCTGCAAGACTTAACGGCTCAACATATGGACAATTCATAAATGGACTATCGAAGGCAGGTATTGAAATTGATAGAAAAGTTTTGGCAGAGTTAGCTGTGTCAGATGCTGCAGGTTTTCAGAAATTAGTTGAAAAAGCTCAATCTACATTAAAATAAAACTAAATTTGTTTTAAAATCATTTATTTAATGCTTTTATAGTTCTTAGGTGAAACTTATGACTTATTCTGAAACATTAGAGAAAGAGATTTTAAAAAAAATCTCTGTTGCAGAAAATCAAGACTCTCTTGAAAAAATCCGTATTGCAGAGCTTGGTAAAAAAGGTAAGATTTCCCTTTTAATGAAGGATTTATCAAAACTCAGTCCTAAGGATAAAAAGGAGCAAGGCTCCAAGCTAAATATTTTAAAAAAAAATATCTCTGATGCTATTTCTTTAAAGAAAATTGAACTAGCAAATATCGAATTAGAAAAACAATTATTAGAAGAAAAGATTGATGTCACACTGCCTATTCAAGTCAACCAATCAAAGTATGGTAAAATCCACCCTGTATCACAGGTTCTTGATGAAATTTCTGAAATATTTGGTTCCTTAGGTTATAAAATATCAGAAGGTCCAGATATTGAAACTGAACACTATAATTTTAACGCTCTAAATATCCCTGAGTCACATCCTGCCAGACAAATGCACGATACCTTTTATTTAAACGATGACAATACAAAAGAAAAATATGTTCTAAGAACTCATACAAGTCCTGTTCAAGTAAGAACTATGGAGAAAGGTAAACCACCTTTTAAGTTTATTTCGCCTGGTAGAACATATAGATGTGATTCTGATCAAACCCATACGCCAATGTTTCATCAAATAGAGGGTTTAGTTGTTGATGAAAAGACTCATCTTGGCCACTTAAAATGGACTTTAGAAACATTCTTTAAATCATTTTTTGAATTAGATAATATAGAAATTCAATTAAGACCAAGTTACTTTCCTTTTACTGAACCATCATTAGAGGTTGATGTATTATGTGATAGATCTGGTTCAGTTCTTAAAATAGGTGAAGGCTCCGATTGGCTTGAGGTTGCAGGAGCGGGAATGGTTCACCCTGAGGTTTTAAGATCCTCAAATATTGATCCCAGTAAATATCAAGGCTTTGCTTTTGGTCTAGGCGTTGATAGATTAGCTCAATTAAAATATGGAATTCCTGATTTAAGAACATTCTTCAACGGTGATATTAGATGGTTGAGTCACTATGGATTCTCGTTTCTTGATTTACCTACTCTTTCGAGAGGTCTAAAAAAATGAAATTTACTCTATCTTGGTTAAAAGAATATCTAAAAACAGATAAAGATATAAATACTATACTAGAAACCCTTACAAACATTGGTTTAGAGGTAGAAGAGGCTTTCGATCAGTATTCTGTATATAAAGACTTCAAAGTAGCAAAAATTATTTCTACAAAAAAACATCCAAATGCAGATAGGCTTCAATTGTGTCTAGTAGATATTGGTGAAGAAAAAATTGAAGTGGTTTGTGGTGCAAAAAATGCAAGAGAAGGTTTAACAACTATATACGCACCTGTTGGTAGTACTATTCCAGATTCTGGTTTTAAATTAAAAAAAGCAAAAATTAGAGGTATCGAATCTTCTGGAATGCTATGTTCAAAGAAAGAGTTACGCCTAGGTGAAGACTCTGAAGGAATCGCCGAGATATCTAATAATTTAAAACCCGGTAAATCTATAGCTGATGAATTGAATTTAAATGATACTCAAATCGAAATAGCTATCACTCCAAATAGACCAGACTGTCTTGGTGTTTATGGGATAGCAAGAGATTTAGCAGCAGCAGGTATTGGTGAGCTTGTTAATAAAGATAAAAAAGAGATATCTGTTTCTAAAGAAAAATTTCCAATATTTCTTGATTATAAAAATCAAGATGATGCATGTTCAATTTTCTCTGGAAGAATAATAAAAAATGTAAAAAATACTAAAAGTCCTGAATGGTTAGTAAATAAACTTGAGGCCATTGGCTTAAGATCAGTAAATTGTTTAGTTGATATTACAAATTATATAAATTTTGATAAAGGCAGACCACTTCACGTCTATGATTTAAAAAAAATCTCAAGAAAAATTGGTGCTAGAAGTTCAAAAAAAGGTGAAGAAATTGAAGCTTTAGATGGTAAAAATTATAAATTAGATAATGAAATGTGTGTAATAGCTGATGATGAAAAAGTATTGGGTATTGGCGGTATTATGGGTGGAGAAGTTTCTGGATCCTCAATGAATACAACCGAAATATTTCTTGAGTCAGCTTATTTTGACCCTGTCAAAACCGCAATTACTGGAAGAAAACTAAATATAATGTCTGATTCAAGGTATCGATTTGAAAGAGGTGTTGATCCTGAATATGTTTTAGAAGGTTTAGAGTATGCAACTAGTTTAATAATAGAATTATGCGGAGGTAGTGCTGGAGAATTATCAGTTATTGATAATAGAAAATTCGTAAATAAAAAAATTAACTTTAAACCCGAATTAGTTAGAGAAATGACAGGCCTAAAAATTGACAATAAAATTACTAATAAAATTCTAAATTCTTTAGGTTTTAAAGTTTCAAAAGATTGGGAAATAACAATACCTTCTTGGAGGCCCGATATTTCAATAAACGAAGATATTGTTGAAGAAGTTGTAAGAATTTATGGATTAAATAATATAAAATCAGAACCTTTATTTAACAAACAACAACCTTCAAAGCCTATATTAACTGATGAACAAAAAAATTTAAGACTAATAAGAAGAGCTATTGCTTCAAGGGGTTTGTTGGAGACTATTTCTTATTCATTTATCAATGAAGAGGATGCAAAAAATTATGGAGGCGGCAAAAATAGTTTAAAAATTATCAATCCAATCTCAGAAGAATTATCTGATATGAGACCAACACCTCTTGCTTCAATAATAAATATTGCTGATGAAAACTCTAAAAGAGGATATGGAGATCTTGGCATTTTTGAATTGGGCCCTGGTTTTTCTGGTAAGAGTGAGGACGGTCAAATTTTGATAGCATCCGGAATAAGAACCGGTACTTATAAACTAGAACGATTTGGAAAAGATTGGCAAGGATCTAAAAAAGTAGATGTCTTTGACGCAAAAAAGGATGTTGTTTCGGTTTTAGAAGAGATAGGTATCAACAATCAAAAAATTAAAATCAAAAACTCCGCTCCAAAATTTTACCATCCAGGAAGATCAGGTCAAATATTGTCAAAAAAAGGAGAAATAATTGCAAACTTTGGTGAAATTCACCCAAAAATTATTAAAGAAAAAGATTTTAATGTAGCGGTTGGGTTTGAGATATTTTTAGATTGTATAAACTTATTAAAAGAGAAAAAATTAATACAAACTGCACCTGAGATTTATAATTTACAACCTGTAAGAAGGGATTTTTCATTTGTTGTTAATAATGAGGTAAGCGCTCAAACGATTATTGAAGCAGCAATGAAATCTGATAATAAACTTATACAAAACGTAAAGATATTTGATCAATTCCTTAATGATAAAAATAAATCCATTGCCATTGAAATTACAATTCAGCAAACAGATCATACTTTAACTGACTCTGAGTTAGAAGATATTTCTCTTAAAGTTATCAATTCTGTAGAAAGCGCAACGAAAGGAAAATTGCGTAGCTAGTTTTATAAAATTTTTATGATATACCTTCATTAATGACAGATATTAAAAACATTAGGAATTTCTCAATTATTGCTCATATTGATCATGGCAAATCTACCCTTGCTGATAGATTAATTCAGAGTTGTGATGGACTGACTGATAGAGAGATGAAAGATCAGGTCTTAGACTCCATGGATATTGAAAGAGAGAGAGGAATAACAATCAAAGCGCAAACTGTAAGGTTAAACTATAAAGATAAAAATGGTGAGAATTTTCAGCTTAATTTGATTGATACTCCTGGTCATGTTGATTTTGCTTATGAAGTTAGTAGATCTTTGTCAGCCTGTGAAGGATCAATATTAGTTGTTGACTCAACACAAGGGGTTGAGGCTCAAACGCTTGCAAATGTTTATCAAGCTATCGATCTTGATCACGAAATTATTCCTGTTATCAATAAAATTGATTTACCTGCTGCAGAACCTGAAACAGTTGCTATGCAAATAGAAGATGTTATTGGCCTCGATGCGTCAGATGCAATATATGTCTCGGCTAAAACAGGCCAAGGAATAGATGATATTTTTGAAGCTCTAATAGAGAGATTAAACCCTCCATCTGGTGGTGATATTGAAGAAACAAAAGCTTTGCTCGTTGATAGTTGGTATGATTCATATTTAGGTGTAATAGTTTTGGTTAGAGTATTAAATGGTGAATTAACAAAAGGACAAAAAATAAAAATGATGGGTACAAACAGTACCTATGAAATTGATGATATTGGTGTATTTACACCAAAAAAAGTATCAGTAAATAAATTAGGACCTGGCGAATTAGGCTACATTATCGCTGGTATAAAAACGGTATCAGATACTCAGATAGGTGACACGATAACTGATGATAAAAAACCCTGTAAAGAAATGCTCAAAGGATTTAGACCATCACAACCATCTGTTTTTTGTGGCTTATTTCCAGTCGATAGCGGAGAATTTGAAGACTTAAGAGAATCTATAGAAAAACTTAGTTTAAATGACTCAAGTTTTCAGCACGAAACAGAAAATTCTGCAGCCCTTGGATTTGGTTTTCGATGTGGCTTTTTAGGCCTTCTTCATCTTGAAATAGTAAGAGAGAGAATAGAAAGAGAATTTGATATTGATTTAATTACTACCGCTCCAAGTGTTATTTATAAAATTTATCTTAATGATGGGAAATGTATTGACCTTCATAATCCTGCAGATATGCCGGATCCTAGTTTAATAAATTATATTGAGGAACCGTGGATTAAGGCGACTATTCTTGTACCTGATGAATATCTGGGCGCAGTATTAAAATTATGCGAGGAAAGAAGAGGTAATCAAGTTGAACTAACTTACGCTGGAACAAGAGCAATGGTAGTTTATGATCTGCCATTAAATGAGGTCGTCTTTGATTTTTATGATCGACTAAAATCAATTTCAAGTGGCTATGCTAGCTTTGACTGGCAAATGGATACATACAAGCAAGAGAAATTAGTTAAAATGAGTATATTAGTTAACTCTGAAACAGTTGATGCATTATCAATAATTGTACATGCTGATAGAGCGGATATGCGTGGTCGAACAATGTGTAAGAAATTAAAAGATTTGATACCCCGCCATCAATTCAAAGTACCTGTTCAGGCAGCCATTGGTGCCAGAGTAATTGCAAGAGAGACGATACCGCCTTTTAGAAAAGATGTAACTGAAAAATTATATGGCGGTGACGTTACCCGAAAAAAGAAATTATTAGAAAAGCAAAAGAAAGGAAAGAAAAGAATGCGCGAGTTTGGAAGTGTAAATATTCCTCAAGATGCATTTATATCAGCACTTAAGTTTGATGAAAATTAGATTTAAGATGAATTTAATGGAGAGGTGGCCGAGTGGTCGAAGGCGCACGCTTGGAAAGCGTGTAGGCGGGTAACCGTCTCGAGGGTTCGAATCCCTTCCTCTCCGCCATATCAATAATTTTATTTTCAGGATCTAATAAAATAGTTATTAAATTCCTAGCAAGAATCTTAGAAGATTTAGCAATTTTAGATCTTTCCTCAGTATCTGACACTTCATAAGTCATAGAGGGTATATTATATTTATTATGGAAATAATTTTTCGATACCTTGTTGCTCTTTGTATAAGTCTCTTTAATAGAAAAATTATAGCCAATTTTAGATAATTCTAACCTAGATTTTTCCAACCAATTTAATAAAAAATTAGGATGAGAATTTATAAGTTGTGCATCGCTAATATAAAAAATATTTTTATAAGTTGAATGAAAATCTATATATAAAATAGGTTGATTTCTATTTTTTAAATTATCAAGAAAATTCTTAACTGAATTAGTTTCGGGTTGAAAAAAATTATCCCAATCTCGATTTAGGTCCTTTTTATTATAATTATAACGCCAAAAACCATTCTCAACGCCATCAGGGTTCATTAAGGGAACAAAAAATATATTGTATTTTGATAAAAATTCTTCAGATAAATTAATATTCCCAATTAGTTCATTTAGAAAACCCTTTATTGCAAATACTGAAGAAACCTCTGGGGGGTGCTGACGACCTAAAATAAAAATGTATGGATTATTAATATTTTCATTTGAAAAAAATGCTTTAATTGGACGATTTTGAACAGAATATCCAACAATCTTACTTCTTAAAAAATTATTTTCTTTTAAAGTAACGTACCAATCTTCATACCAATCTTCAGTAATTAACTCCTGAGATGATATGTATTGAGACTCTTTTGATGGGTATAGATTTATTAAAACATTTTTACCATCATTTTTTATTAAAACATCTCTTTTGTCTATTTTTTCCCAGTTGCCATTAGTTTTTTTTATTTTGGGAAAATATCTATGCTCATATTCTCCGTAACTAAGTTCAACTAAAATTTTTTTTGTATTTTTTGACTTTCGAAATGCATACCAGGGGCTTGGATTAATGGATTCTTTGGACTCAGGTACTACTGATATCCTAATATGATCTGAGGATATGACTTCACAGGTTGAATTTCCTGCGCCGGAAAAATTAAAGTCAATTGTGACATACTTAGTTATACATTCTTTATTATTCTGTATATTTGAAGCATGGATATCATTGCTAAAAAAGCAAAGTAATAAAAAAAGAAAAATTCTCATTATCTAGAATCTATGCATAAAATTAATATAGTAAGATCTCCCTATATTGTCATGCTTATCGATATAATAACCGAATATATCAGATGCTAGCGGAGCTCTCTCATCAGCTATATTATTAATTCCAAACCTTAGATTTGATTGAGACTCAGATATTTTAAAATTATAATCTATAAAAGTGTTAATTGTATTATAAGCTCTAACTTTCCATAGCCTTCCATCACGTAATTTATTTCTTGTTTCATAGAATTCACCAATATGTCGACCAAATAATCCAAGACCCCAAGGTCCTTTATTCCAAAGAAATTTAAAACTAGCTTGAATTTTTGGAGAACCATCTTTCTCAATTAAATTAGAAAAACCAGTAATTGCTAATTCCTGAGGGATAACACCTTTTTCTTGAGCATCAATAAGTTTAATAAAATCATTACCTGCTTCTTGTCTAAATTTTTCTAACTTTGCAATATTTAATTTAAAATTAAAATTTCCGAAATTATTTCTTACATAGTAACGAGCTGAAAAATCAAAACCGCTTATTATTCTTGTATCAAGATTTCTATATTGTTCTTCTACACGTGTAACTCTTCCTGCTGGACAAATTCCTGCTTGAAGATATTCTTGAATTTCATTCTCTTCCAAAGAGTCCCTAAAAACGTATGGACTTGACTGAACCAGAGAACAATCTGAAATATTGTTTGTCTCCATCCTTAAGACTAAATCAGATAAAAGAATATTATCCTCTCCAAATAAACCAATGGTATCTTCTTTTTCAATCTCCCACCAATCAATTGTAAATACTAAATTATCAATATTTTTTGGTTCATAAATAATTCCCAGAGAAATATTCGTAGACTCCTCGGGTCTTAAGTTTTTACTGCCCCTTGCAACTCTTTGAAATGAATAATCACAATAATCTATCTCACCGTTGTTATTTATTTGTTGAAGACACAAAAGAGCATCAACTCCAAAAATTTGTCTCGATACTATTGTCTCATTAACCTGGACAAGATTAGGAACCCTAAATCCTTTTGACCATGATCCTCTAAAATAGAAACTATCATCGACCTGCCAACCAAAACTTATTTTTGGCACTGATTTACTGCCAATATCAGAAAAGTCCTCATATCTAGCCGCTAACTGAAGATCAAAATTTTTAATAAAAGGAACCCTCATTTCATTTGATATCAAAGGTATTCCTAACTCAACAAAAGCTGAAAAAACATCCCTTTTCCCTGAATTATCAGGTGTAGGGCTGGAATTCATAACATCACTAACAAATGGATATGTATCACCATCCCTATCAGTATATTGGATAGTTCCATCAAGTCTTGGGTCTCTATCATCTTCAAAAGAGTCCTCACGATACTCGGCGCCAAGAGCTAAAGAAGTAAATCCACCAGGACTTTTAATAAAATCAACATTATTAAATCTAAAATCAATACTATTTAGTTTTCTCTTACCTTTCCTATAAACATCGATAATTGCATTCTGAACTGCACCATCTATGCTTGGTGTTCCATCTTGACCTGTAAGAAGATATTTATCGAAATCTCCTCCACCACTAAATGGATTATAAGCCTCAGGAGTAGAAATTGATAAAGCTTGCTCCATTAAAGAATTAGATAATCTATTACTTGTAATATCGTCAGATGAAGCTTCGGAAATAAATCCAGCAATTTCCCAATCCCAATTATGAAAAGACCCTCTAAAACCTTGCAATATTCTATAGGTATCTTTTTCTACATTTATCTTTCTTGGCCCTACATCTACATAACGATAGTTATCTATAATTACAGATAATCCTTCCTCTGGAATTCCAGGGGCATCATTCTCGCTTAAGCGATTAGGATTTGTAGTACCATCTGCAAAAGTTTTTGCACCAAATGGATTCCAATAATTGCTTGGGGGAACTATCAACCTAGACGAGGAAAATGTTGCTGAAGGACTATTATTTTGTCTTGTTTTAGAACTGTAAAAAGAAAATTCAGTAAAACCTTCTACACCATTTTTAAATTCATGCGAAAGGTCAAACTGAAAATTATCTCTTTCTAAATCTGACACTACCCACCTTTCTTGATTTAAATTATATCGTTTAGTTGTAGTATCTTTAGCAATACAAGATTGATTTCCGATATCAACTAAACACTTTGGGTCTGATGATGGAAAAATTTCAAATTCTCCTGAACTATCAGTTAGGCCTCTTTCTTTATAAAACTCATATCCTTTTATATTGTCTACGAAATCAAATTGTCCATAAGGTGAATTTATAGAATTTCTTCTAAATCTTGTCGTTGCCCATTCGGTATTGGCAATTTGAGGGAAGTCTCTCCAATCAGAAATACCCATTCTTTCATCTTCACTAGCCTTAATTGGTTCCCTTTCATAATGATTGTAACTAATATGAATACTAGTTCTATTTGAATTAAAGTTTGATCCAAAATTAAAACCAAACTGGTAATCAGATCTATCAAAATTTTCAAATTCAGAATTTTTAAAATTAAATTCAAAACCTTCTTTATTTTTTTTGGTTACAAAATTAATAACTCCTGCGACTGCGTCAGCACCATATATTGCTGAAGAACCATCCCTTAAAACCTCAACTCTTTCAATACCATTAACAGGTATAATATTTGTATTTACAGAATTAACGGGAACAAAGCTTCCTCCTACTGACTCGGATTGAAAACTTGGTGAATTAATCAATCTTCTTCCGTTCATGAGAACAAGAGTATTACCAGTTCCTAGATTTCTTAGATTAAATGCACCCATATCACCACGAGCACTATTTACTCCAGCTATTGCATTGCCAGCATCATTAAAGCGATTGGTACCATTTTCAGTAAGACTCATAATAAGGTCGTCACCAGAATCAATACCTAAAACTTTTATTTCTTCGGAATTAATTATTGTGACTGGTAAAATTTTCTTTAAATTTTCGTTATTTATACGACTTCCAACAACTAATATCTCTTCAATACCGTTATCACTTGCTTTAACTAGAATAGGCGTAACAAAGATAAAAATAATAAGGCTGTAAATACTATTTTTTAAGATTTTATGATCGAATATTTTCATTATATTTTCTATATTAATTTTAGTTTTACTCTTGTAGATAAAAAAAAGTAATTTTTAAAGATAAATATAATCTTTAATATGTGACAAAAGGGAATATGCAGAAAAAAAATAATATTATTGAAATGATAGGTAATACACCTTTGATATACTTAAAAGGTGCATCTGAAGAGACTGGATGCAAGATTTATGGAAAAGCTGAGTTCTTAAATCCTGGTCAGTCCGTAAAAGATAGGGCTGCATTGTATATAATTAAAGATGCTGAAAAAAAACATTTAATAGAAAAAGGTGGAATGATTGTTGAAGGTACGGCTGGTAACACTGGTATTGGTCTCTCACTGGTTGGAAATGCAATGGGATACAAGACGACAATTGTAATACCTGATACACAATCTCAAGAAAAAAAAGATGCAATTAAATTCTCAGGAGCTGACTTAATTGAAGTACCTGCTGTTCCTTATAAAGATAATAATAATTATATTAAATATTCAGGAAGATTAGCGGAAAAATTAAATAAAGAACATGAAAATGGAGCATTTTGGGCAAATCAATTTGATAATATTGCAAATCGGGAGGCGCATATTAATACAACAGGCCCAGAAATATGGTCGCAAACAAATGGAAAAATTGATGCTTTTATTTGTGCTATTGGGACAGGTGGCACATTATCTGGAGTTGGATCCTTCTTAAAATCGAAAAATAAAGAAATAAAAATTGGATTAGCTGATCCAATGGGAGCAGCCATGTATAATTTTTTTAAAAATGGAGAACTTAAAGCTGAGGGTTCTTCAATTACTGAGGGTATTGGTCAAGGAAGAGAAACAGAAAATATAAAAGGCATGTGCGTAGATTACCCTTTCAGAGTTCAAGATGAAGAAGCATTAAAAATTTTATATGATTTAATAGAATTTGAAGGTTTATTTTTAGGATTGTCTTCGGGAATTAACATTGCGGGGGCAAAGAAATTAGCAAAAGAACTTGGAGAAGGTAAAACAATAGTTACCATATTATGTGACCTTGCAAATCGCTATCAAAATAAAATGTTTAACTCTAGTTTTTTGAAAGAAAATAATTTACCAATACCCAATTGGCTCTAGTATGTTAAATAGTATCAAAGAATTTTGTAAACGTTATTTTTGGCTTTGGATAATTTATCAAGCCATTAAAGGAGCTATAACAACGTCTCTTATATGGGTACCTCTTATTTATTATTACTTTATTAATTAAATTCAATGACAGAAACTTATACTCAAAGCGAAGATTTTAGAGAAGAATCTATTTCTTTATACGAAATATTAAAAAACGAAAAAGAGGAAGTCTTTAATACCAAAACACAATTTAAAGACTGGACTATAAACGATGTTATTTATCACCTTCATGTCTTCAATAATGCTGCATATCTATCTCTAACTGATGAAGAAAAGTTTTCTGAATTTATAAACGATTTCTATAGAGCAGTTAAAAGTGGTATTTCTGCTCGAGAGTATGAAAAAAAATTATCTAATAGCCTTTCGGGTAAAGAATTAATAAATCTATGGAAAGATGAATTTTCTAGAGTTGCTGAAGCATTCTCAAAAGCCGATCCAAAAAAAAGAGTTAAATGGGCTGGTCCAGATATGAGTGTAAGATCTAGCATATCAGCTAGACATATGGAAACCTGGTCTCACGGACAAGAAGTATTTGATCAATTGGGTATTGAAAGGATTAACACTGATAGAATTAAAAATATTGTCATAATTGGTATAAATACATTTGGTTGGACTTTTATAAATCGATCTATTGAAGTACCTAAAAAAGTACCAATGATTATCCTTAACTCTCCTTCCAATAAAAAATGGGAATGGAATACAGATAACAATGAGGATTCAATCATTGGTGATGCAACTGAATTTTGCCAAGTAGTTACACAAGTGAGAAATATAAAAGATACAAACTTAAAAGTAGAAGGAAACGTTGCAGAAAAATGGATGTCAATTGCTCAATGTTTTGCTGGTCCTCCAGAGAATCCTCCAATCAAAGGAAGTCGTTATATTAAGGAAATTTAAATGAATAATCTTATTAAGCTATCTTCAGAGATAGCCCTTATTTTAAAAAAAAATAAGCAAACAGTTTCAGTAATTGAGTCATCCTCAGGTGGTTTAATATCCTCTGCTCTTTTATCACAAGAAGGAGCGTCAGCCTATTACATGGGGGGACAAGTTATTTACACCCTGCAATCAATTAGAGCAATAACTGACCTAAGAATAAGAGACTTAAAAGAGAAAAATATCAGGTCTAGTAGCGAACCATTTGCATTACTAATTGCTCAAAAATCATGTGATTTGTATAAAAGTGATTGGGCGATAGGTGAAAGTGGTGCAGCTGGTCCAACTGGAAATGGATATGGCGATCCGCCAGGGTACACATGTTTTGCTGTTTCAGGCAAGAAAGAGAAAGCTTCTCATATACATACAAAGTCTTCGGTAAGAGTAGAAAATATGCAAACTTTCGCAAAAGCTTCTTTAGAGCAATTTTTAAATATTTTAAAAACTAATTAGGAGCTCTTTTTGATAATATTCTTTGAAGTGTTCGTCTATGCATTTTCAGTCTTCTTGCTGTTTCAGAGACATTTTTATCACAAAGCTCATATACTCTTTGAATATGTTCCCACCTTACTCTGTTGGCGCTCATAGGTTCTTCTGGAGGTGAGGCTTTCTCAGTAGAAGGAGCAAAAAGAGCTGAACAAATATCGTCAATACCAGCAGGTTTTGATAAGTAATCTATTGCCCCAACCTTTATGGCTGAGACTGCATTAGCAATATTTCCAAAGCCAGTTAAAATTATTGATCTAGATTTAGGATTTTTCTTCTGAAGTTCTAAAATAACTTCAAGACCATCACCGTCATCAAGACGTAAATCTATAACACCATAATGAATATCACTTTTAGAAATAATATCTTTTGCTTCCACTACTGACTTTGCAACATATGTATTATGACCCCTTCTCTCAAAAGCTCTGGAAAGTTGATTTAACCAAGTCTGGTCATCGTCAACAATAATAATATTTTTATTTTTTTCACTATCAGTCATATTATTCATATGGGTATTTTTTTTTAAATTTAAAGTCTTTTATCTGTCGGTATTAAAACAGAGACAATTGCACCAGTTTCTGGAGGCGGCCTATTATAAGCGGTAATTTTTATTCCTAATCTTTCAAGCAATGTTTTAGAAATAAAAAATCCTAAACCAAGGCCTGATCCTTTATCATCTTTTTGGATACTTGATGACCTCGATGAAACGTAAGGATCTCCTAGCCTATTTAAAATTGTATTTGAAAATCCTTTTCCATTATCCTGAATTTTTAATTCAATATTTTCATCATTATAATCAACATTTAACTCAACAATGCTTGAGGTAAAGTCAGCAGCATTCTCAACAATATTTGATAATCCTAGAAGTAATTCAGATCTTCTCAATAATAAAAATTTTTTCAAATTTGGATCATTATTTTGAAAATTGATAAGAAACTCTATACCTTTTGCTTTTATTAATTCACCAAGCTCTTCTAATAAAGCCTGCAATTCAATTTTTGTTATTAAATCATCGTCACTTGAAGGTTTTTCACCAAGAGACCCAAGTATTGCTTTACATTTTTCAACTTCATCAGAAAGAATTATTAGATCTTTCTTTGCACTATCAGGCATATCAATCTCATTTTTTAGTTCGTTTGCTATAAGACTTATAGTACCTAAAGGGGTTCCTAGGTGGTGAGCAGCTGCAGCTGCTAAGCCATCTAAAGAAGAGAGATTTTTTTCATTTACTAATAAATCCTCTGCAATTTTCAATGCTGCAGAGGTCTTACGTGAATCATCGGTCAGTCCACCAGCATAAAAAGTTAAAAATAAGATAGTCACAAATAGTGAAATCCACATTCCGATGATGAAAATTAATGGGATAGTTAAATCTAAATTTTCATTAACAAGAGGATAATTAAAAAATCCAAGAATAGTTATTAAAAAAATAGTTAAAATAATTAATATAGATGTTGAACGTATTGGAAGACTTGTAACCGTAATAGCTATGTGCGTTAAAAATAAAACTACAAATGGATTTGATAGTCCACCGGTAAAAAAGATCATTAAAGCTAATTGAATTATATCCGCTGCAATTACGAATGTTGTTGATGTTTCATTTAGTCTGTTATTAATAGAATAACCTGGGTAAAGAGCAAAATTAGAAATGGCCAAAGCTAATATTGTTAGAGATACCTCAGTCCATGGTAGTTCAAAATTTAAAAAATAATGAACAATAAAACATGTAATAGTCTGACCTAAAACTGCAATCCACCTTAAATTAACAAGTGTTTTTACTCTTATGCCAAGGCCTAAACTAGAAATATTATCTTTTTTATTTTCCATGGTAATTTATTTTAGTTGTAAGTATTTCTTAACTTCATCAATAGCCTCATTTGGATCTATTACCTTAATCGTGGTCATTCCTATTTTTCTCGCTGGTTTTAAGTTTATTCCTAGATCATCAAGATAAATACATTCCTCTGGCCTTACGCCAAGGGCATCACAGGACATATAATAAATCTTAGGATCTGGCTTTCTTAATCCTACCTTTGAAGATTCAATTATATGATCAAAAATTTTCATAACTTGTGAGGCCTGATTAAGATGATTAACTTTATCATCCTTACTATTTTGAATATTATTTGTGATACATCCAAGCTTATAATTTTCTTTTAAAAATAATAGAAAATCAACCATAGGTTTTCTAATATCTCCAGATAATAATTTTACAACCTGCTTTCCAGAAATTTGAAATCCCTTTTTATCAGCCTCTTTGGAGAATAAAGTGTCAAACTCATTGATATCAATGTCATTTCTTTCAAATTTAGCCCATGCATTATCATCAGGGTTTTCTGAATTAATTGTTCTAATTATATCCTTTGGTAGATTATTATCTAATTCAAATTTATTAAATGCCTCAAAAGGACTTGATGTAATAACACCTCCAAAATCCCATATAACTGCTTTATAGTTCATCTTAAACTCCAAAATATTATAATAGCTCTCTTAAATAAATCAGGCTAGAGTTGATTACATAGTCTAAATATTTAAAATAGATTATTATGAAAAAAATTTTTCTATCAATTTTTATTATCTTAAGTTTCACCAATCTAAAAGCTGAAACAGAACTTGAATATTCAGCCTATTTAGGTGGATTACAAGTAGCAAATATTCTTTACTCCGCTGAATTAAATGAAGATGACTGGAAAATAAAAACAACAATAACGGCATCAGGGCTAGTTGATGTTTTTGTAAGCTTTATATTTTTTGCTGAAAGTAATGGAAAATATATCAATAAAAGTCTTATTAGTGACTCTTATAATTTTTCATATGAAATAAAAAATAAAAATAAATCTAGAGTTGCTGAAATTAATTATAAGAAAGGTTTGCCAGTCTCAGTAAATGCTGATCCACCCTATAGAGATGAAGATATACCTACTAAAGAATTTTTGAAAAAATATGGAAAAGGTGCGAGCGATCCAAATAGCGCTTTTGTAGTTTCAAATAAATTTAATAATCCATGTCTTGAGAATAGTAAAAGTTTTGATGGCGTTAGGTCATATCAAATACTTATGAGTGAAAAATCAAAGAAATCAAAATTAAATATCAATAACAAAGAATATGAAACAATAATTTGCAGAGGTTCTTTCGATGCAATAGTTGGTTACAATGATAGTGATTTTTTAGATGCCGCATCAGAAGATAATGCTATTACATACTGGTATACTTTTTTTGAGAGAGAAAAAATGTGGATACCAATTAAATTTACAATTGATACTCCATTAGGTGCGCTTGTAATAAAAGCTAGAGAGATTAACGATAATAGTAATGAAGGATAACAATATTATGCAGTACAAAAATGCACTCATTCCAAATGAACAACAAATTAAGGAATTCACAGAAGGAGATACTGATACTCCAATCTATATGGTTAATCTTCTAAAATTTAAAGAAAAAGCAGAATATGAGGATAAAAGAAATACAGATCTATCTGGAGAGGAGGCCTATGCAATTTATGGAATGGAGGTTATTGAACATTTAAAAAAAGTTGGCGGAGAAACAATATTTTCAGGGGTAATAAGTAGACTAATGCTTGGTGAGGTTGAGGAACTATGGGACTGGATTGCTATTGCAAAATATCCAAGTAGAAAAGCTATGTTAAAAATGATAACAGATCCAAGTTATCTAGAAAGTGAAAAACACAGATCTGCTGGCCTTGAAGGTCAGCTAAATATAGAAACAAAAGAATTCTAAAAATGAGTCTACCAATCATTTCTATAAACGAGGCAAATCGCAAAAAAATTGATATATCCAAAGATATAGGAAAAAGTTGTGAAAGATACGGATTTTTTATAATCAAAGATCATAATTTAAAAATCAGCACCATTGAAAATGTTAGAAACTTATCTAAAGAATTTTTTAGCTTATCCTTAGAGAGCAAAATGAAATATCACCAAGTTGGAGGGGCAGGTCAAAGAGGCTATACTCCCTTCGGAATTGAAAAGGCTGTAAATGCGTCCAGCCCTGATCAAAAAGAATTTTGGCATCATGGAAGGTCTAACTGGAAGAAAGAGTATATTAATACAGTCCCTACAAATGAAAATGTAAGTGAAGTTGAAAATTTTGATCAAACCCTAAATGATCTTTTTAAGGACTTAGATTTTTTAGGAAAGAAAATATTATCGTATATATCTCTCTATCTAAATTTAAGACCCGATTGGTTTGATAAAAAGATTAATCAAGGAAATTCAATTTTAAGACTAATTCACTATCCACCTGCTGATAAAAAAAATAATGGGCTAAGAGCGGGGCCTCACGAAGATATTAATCTGATTACTCTTCTTCTTGGAACACAACAGGAAGGTTTGGAAATATTAGATCAAAATAATAATTGGATACCTATTAAAACTAATCCAAACATTATTGTTTGCAATGTCGGTGATATGCTTCAACGATTAACGAATAAAAAATTAATCTCCACAACGCATAAGGTTGTAAATCCTAGCAATGATTCAAAAAATTATTCAAGATACTCTATGCCTTTTTTCATTCATTTAAATCCTGACTTTTTAATAGAAACAATAAATTCATGCATTAGTAAAAATAATCCAAATATTTTTCCTAAAGGAATCATTGCTGATGATTTCTTAAAACAGAGATTAAAAGAAATTAAATTAAGTTAATTAGTTGTATATATACAACAGTATTAGAATTTTCCAATATTTTTCATTGTACTCAAAGATTCAATATATTAAAGTGTATTTTTTTAATTCTAACAATCATCAATAAAAATAATAATAAAGAATTGTTAACATAGGGGAGACCAACTATGCGCTGGCAAAACTATCTTTTTGTATTTTTTACACTAGTAATTTCTCTAACTATTACTAAAAATTTACAAGCTCAAACAAGTTCAATAATTGAGGAAATTGTTGTTACTTCAACAAAAAAGAATACGTCGCTTCAAGATACACCAATATCAGTATCTGTTTTACAAATGGAAGATATTGAAACATTGGCAATAAGTGACATTTTAGACTTACAAAGTTCTGTTCCTTCATTACAAATTAATCAAACACAATTTGCCGCACAAAATACATTCCTAATCCGTGGATTTGGTAATGGTGCAAACAATCCTGGCGTTGAACCCTCTGTTGCAATTTCAATTGATGGTGTAATGATTTCAAGAAATCAATCAGCGATTAATGATTTAATTAGTGTTGAAAGGGTTGAAGTGATAAAAGGCCCTCAATCAACTCTTTTTGGTAAAAATGCAATTGCTGGTGTAATAAATATTACAACCGCTCTTCCAGAGGACACATTTGGTGGAAAAGTTCAATTAACTGCTGGTGATTATAGTTTAAACAAAATTAGTGGAACAGTTACAGGGCCAATTTCAGAGAATACTTCTTTTAGAATATCTGGTACGAGGCATAAAAGAGATGGCTATACAAAGAATCTTGCTCTTGGAACAGAAATCAATGATAGAGATAGATATGCTATAAGAGCTCAATTATTAACTAATTTAAGTGAAGACTTAACGGTTAGAGTTATAGTGGATAAAGATGAAGCTGATGAAAATTGTTGCACAACTGCACCTTTATTAAATGGTGCTGTAACAATTGCAGCTGATGCTCTCTTAGCTCCAGGCGTTACAACAATAGTAAATCCTCCTAGAACATGGGGATATGAAACTTACCTTAATTTTGATCCTGCTGGAACTATTGAGAACCAAGGCATTTCTGTTCATGTTGATTATGATCTTGGCTTTGCTAATCTAACATCTATTACAGCATACAGAGAAAGCTCACAAGCTGTAAATGGCGATGTTGATTTTAGTTCAATGCCTTTGTTAACTAATGGAATTTTTGACGATTTTGAGACATTTACTCAAGAATTTAGACTTACTTCTAATTCAGATGGTCCCTTACAATGGATGGTTGGTGCATGGTATCAAGATGAGTCCGTACAACATGATAGAAATGTTTTCTATAAAGAATTAATAGGACCTTTTATAGATCTAATCTTATCACCTGTTGGAACAAGTTTAAATGGAATTGCTGGTCAAGTTGCAGTACAAGGTTTAGCACAAATATCTAACCTCCCTCCTGCTGCTCAAACAGCTCTTTTAGGAACTGCTCTTCCTCCATTAACTACAGCACAAATTGGAGGTGTTTTGGCTGGGGTCTCTACAGGGAACCCTGCTCTTGATGGAGGCATTGCCGCAATTATTCCTGGCCTTACAGCTCAACAAAGAGCAAGTTGGTATAAAACTAATGGCGGGCTTCAAAATGAATATTTTGATATGGATAATGAAGCTTTCAGTATTTTTGCACAAGTAGATTATGATATTTCATCTAATACATCTATTTCAATCGGTTTAAGTTATTCCGAGGATGAAAAAGAAGTTGTTTCAAATGTTATTATTGATGATGAATTTGCAGCAATACCATTCATTTTAAATCCTGCTACAGCTGCTTTAGCTGGTTTCCAATTTTTTCCTCCGTTCTTTAATTATCCTAATGCTAATGAGGATGGTAAATGGAATTCTGACGATGTTACTCATTCAGTAAAATTAATTCATGAGTTTGACGATTCTTTATCGGCATATATTAGTCACTCTACAGGTTTTAAGGCAATTTCTACAAACCTAGGAGCAAATGCAACTGTGTATGCTGGTCTACCAATGGACCCAAGCATTTATTTTGCTAACCCCGAAGAGGCTGAAAATTTTGAAGTTGGATTTAAAAAGACTTTTTCTAATGGTTACTTAAATATGTCATTCTTCCATATGGCTGTTGAAGGATATCAATCAAATTTATTTATTGGTACCGGCTTTAACCTAGTAAATATTGGCGAACAAACCAACAAAGGTGTAGAAATTGACTCACTATTTTTCTTAAACGAAAATTTTGTTGTTACGTTCGCTGCAAGCTATATAGACGCTACTTATAATGATTTTAAAAATGGCCCATGTGATAGAACATTTGTTCCACCTGCTTCTGATGATTGCCCAATTGTAAATGGTGGTCCAGCGAGAGTTAAAGATTTCACTGGCAGAAGACCTTCAGGTGTTCCTGAATTAGCAATTACTGTTTCTGGAACATATACATTTAATTTAAATGAAAATATGACTGGCTATATTAGAGGTGAGTATGTTTACGAGGATTCTTATCAGGCAACAGATGCTGTTCCTGTAGAAGTACCTGGTGCTTTAAGAGAAGTCGGAACACTTAATGCAAGTCTTGGTGTCAAGGATGCTGCTTCAGGATTTAGCTTAATGCTTTGGGGCAGAAATATTAATGATGATGAATATATTTATACTGGATTTAATGTTCCTGGTTCACCTGGATCCTATGCTGGTTACCCAGTTGTTCCAAAAATGTGGGGATTAACATTGAGTAGGGAATTTTAATACTAATATAAATTTTACTAATTAAAGGCGGCTTTTTAGTCGCCTTTTTTTGTATATCAATATTGCTTAAATAAATAGTAATTATTTAGTTGATAAATAATAAAATGATTGTAATATTTCAGTTACCATAAATAATAATAATAATAATAATTTCATATAACTTATGAAAATATGGTCGGGGGGAAATGATTTTAGCTCCTAAGAACTAAAAAAATATCCCATTTGCGTAGTGTATTAAATAAAATAACAAAAATGTTGTAAATTTAATACACTACGTTTTTTTATCATTTTTTTTAAAAAATCGTTGTCTTAATAAAAATTTGAGTGCTATCTTATAATTAGCCTATATAAAAATAACAAATACGATAAAACGTATCTAATGGGGAGGCACTTATAATGTCAAAACGTCTATTAATAGCAATCATTTTTATGATTGCTCCTTTTATTAATTCAACAAATTTATTCGCCCAGTCAATTAGTGCTGGTATAGAAGAAATTCTTGTTACAGCTGAAAGATCTGAGCAAAGTATTCAAGATGTTCCGATTGCTGTATCAGCGTTTGGTTCTGATGCCCTAGAGCTTCAACAGATTGAAACATTCGGTGATCTTCAGTTTAATATTCCAAGTGTTACGTATACTAGAGGTAATTTTACTGGTGGTAGCATGTCCATTAGAGGTGTTGCTTCAGCAGCCGTTGCTGCATCAGGTGATGGAGCTGTTGCATATCACTTAGATAGCGTCCCTCTTCCAACAAGTGTTTTTGAAACAGAGTTTTATGATGTTGAACGAGTAGAGGTTCTTAGAGGTCCCCAAGGAACTTTGTATGGAGCGAATGCAACTGCTGGTACTGTTAATATGATTTTTGCAAGGCCAACAAATGAAGCTGGAGGAAATGTTGAAATTGAATACGGTGATTATAATAGTAAGAAAATTAAACTTGCTATGAATATGCCCCTAGCTGATAACCTTCGTCTAAGAGTTTCAGCAATGAATTTAAGAAGAGATGGTTTTTCTACGAATATGTTCCCTGGTAAAGAAGGTGAAGATGTAGATGGTAGAGATATTTCTTCATATAGAGCTGTTTTAGAAGCAGACTTAAATGAAAATACTATTGCTAGATTTACATATATGAATTTTGAAGAAGATGACAATAGAGCACGTGCTGGTCGTCAAATGTGTAAAATGACTGAAACACCAGCCTACGGTTGTAATCCTTTTGAATTTGGTCGTGAACAACCTACAGCTGGTTCCGGTTTAAATGGAATCCTTTTAGCAACCGCAGGTATGCAAAGTTTTAGTCCACTTGATACGGCTCCTAGCAATCCTTTATTCGATATTAGACAAACTTATCAAGCTATTGACCCAGTTTATAAAGTAGATGAGAAAGCTTATATTTTCGCAATAGAGAACAATTCATTTGAAAATTTAACTATTAAAGCAAATTTTGCTCTTCATGAACGTTTAATTTTATCACAACAAGATTATACAAATAATGATGGGCGTACAAAATTGTATAAAGGTACAAATCCTTTCTTTCCTGATGGAAAACTTCCAATTTCTGGATTTACGGATCCCAATAGTGGAGGTTCAATGGGTATTTTTGGAGGATCTGTTGGAGGTTATCACGATTTCCCATTTGCTTATGACTCATCAATGAGTGACAACGAGTATAAATATGGTGATATTACAATAAGCTCAGATTTCGATGGAAATATTAATTTTGTTGCTGGTTTCAATATGCTGGAGAATGAATTAGTAAATCTATATGATGTTTATTTTAATGGTGGCGATGCTGTTGCTCTTGCTCCTATACTTAGTGGGGCAAGGCTGTATCCATCACATTATAGAAATTTAACAAATCCATATGAACTTGAGCGTAAAGGTTTATTTACTCAAATTTATATTGATGTTAACGAGGATACTAGAATTACACTCGGTGCAAGGTGGAATGAATCTGAAAAGAGAGTTGCCGATGCTCAACAATTCTTAAATTCAATTATTCTTGCTGGTGGTACAAAAGTTGGTGACCCTGTTACAGCCTCAATACAAAGAACTGATCCTAACTTAGGTTTAGTATTTGCTGGTTTGGCTCCTCCCGCTTTAGCGCCTATTCCTGCGCCTGGTGAGCAGAGAGCGCTTACTGGAAACCCTACTTCTTTTACTGAAGAAGAAACTACCTATAGGGCTGCTATAGATTGGACGCCTGACTTAGAAGCTACTGACTCAACTTTAATATATGCAAGTATTTCAAGAGGCTATCGTCCAGGTTTATTTAATCCACCTGTCGACCCTGTTTTATTTGCAGGAGTTAAAGCTCAAGCTGAACCTGAGTTTATTGACGCATTTGAAGTTGGAATGAAGAATGTTTTAATGGATAACCAACTAATTGCAAACCTTTCAGCTTTTTACTATGACTATCAAGGTCTTCAAGTATCAAAAATTATTGCACGTACTTCTGTTAATGAAAATATTGATGCTGAAATGACAGGTCTTGAAGCTGAGTTTGCCTGGTCACCTTCATCAATACCTGGTCTAAAAATTGATGCACAATTTTCTCTTTTAGAAACTGAAATTGCTGGAGGTACAACATCTCTTAATCCTCATGACCTTACTGGAAGGGGTATTGGTGATACACAAGGTTGGGTATTGAAAGATATTACCAACGGTTCAACTTGTGGATTTACTAAAGCTCAACTTCAAGCTGGCTTAGCAACAGGTGTTCTTAATGCAAACCCTGCAGCAGGAGCACTAGATGTTTATCTACTACCTAAGACTTTATCAGTTAATAATTTTGACTCTGCTGATCCAACTGGAGCAGTTGATCCATTAGTACAAATATTTGGTATGGGTGCTTTACCTACATTAGGTAATTGTACATCAATGGTAACTAAATTAACTGCTGCAGGATTAGGTGGATTCTATGAGGTAGAGTATGATCTTAGCGGTAATGAGTTAACCAATGCACCTAGTGCAACTGCTCATATAGGTATTGAATATACTGCAGATTTTACAGAATCAAATCTTCAAGTGATTTCTCGTTTAGATTACTATTGGCAAGATTCAATGTGGACACGTCTTTATAATACCACAAGAGACTCAATTGACTCTTGGGATGTAATTAATGCTCAAATAATCATACAACCAACAAATTCTGGTATGTATTTTAAAATTTGGGGACAAAATCTTGCAGATGATGATAACCAAACAGGAGCATATTTTACTGATCCGTCTTCTGGTCAATTTAGAAATGACTTTTATATGGAGCCAAGAATGTATGGGGTAACATTTGGAGCTAGATTCTAAAATTCAGAAGTATTTAAATTAATTAAGCGCGGTTTTTTAAATCGCGCTTTTTTATTTATTAGAGGTCATTGAAAGAAAAACTGTTTCCAGCGAAGCACCTGTTACAGAAAAATCATTCACCTTTAAACCAGCTTCCTCAGCTTTCTTTAATATATCTCGTGAAGTTTCTTGTTTAGGATTATAACTGATTGAAATATTTCCATCTTTATCTATAACTCCACCAATTTTTTCAATTATAGATTTATCATTATAATCTTTTGATAAAACAAGAGTAATATTTTTAGAGTCTGCATCACTAAGGATTTCTTTAGTTGGTGCGCATCTTATTATTTCACCATGATTAACGATTGCGATGGTATCACAAAGCTCCTCGGCCTCTTCAAGATAATGAGTTGTTAAAATAATTGTTGTTCCATGCTCATTAAGTTTTCTTATATAAGCCCATAATTGTTGACGAAGTTCAATATCAACACCCGCAGTTGGTTCATCTAAAATCAAAATTGGAGGCCTATGAACCATTGACTTTGCAACTAAAAGCCTCCTTTTCATTCCTCCAGACAAAGTTCTAGTATATGCATTAGACTTATCCTCAAGATCTAATGTTTTAAGTAAAAAATCTACATTTCTATCTTTTGGAAGTACGCCATACATACCTGCTTGTTGATGCAAGGTTTCTTTTGGAGAAAAGAAAGGATCCACATAAATTTCTTGAGGAACTACCCCTAAAGAGGCTCTTACTGATCGAGGATTTTTATCCAAATCAAAACCCCAAACAATTGCCTGTCCTGAAGTTTTTAATGTTAAGCCAGCTAGTATATTAATAAAAGTTGACTTGCCTGCTCCATTGGGCCCAAGAAGCCCAAACATAGATCCTCTTGGAATCTCTAAGTTTACTGAATTAAGAGCAATAAGATCTTCCTCATTATTATTTTTATAGATTTTGGTTAAATCAGTAATCTCAATTGCATTATCTGGAAGATTATTATTTTTCATATCTCTCTTTATATTTTTATCGTAAGGTATAGTTATTAAATCTGATAGTTAGTAAAAATATAATACTATAAATTAAAAAGATATGAACGATAAAAAACATATATATCTAGTAGATGGTTCAACATATATATTTAGGGCTTATCATGCTCTACCTCCCTTAACACGAAAATCAGATGGCTTCCCTGTAGGTGCAATCTCTGGATTTTGTAATATGTTAGATAAACTAATAAAGGATGAACGAGAAAAAAATAATTTAACTCATTTATTAGTTATATTTGATGCTTCAGGAAAAACATTTAGAAATGACATATATCCTGAATATAAAGCTAATCGATCCAGTCCTCCAGAAGATTTGATACCTCAATTCCCTGTAATTAGGAAAGCAACAGATGCTTTTAATATTAATCATGTTGAGATGTTGGGTTATGAAGCTGATGATTTAATTGCAAGTTATGCAAAAGCAGCAATTAATGAAAAAATGAAAGTCACAATTGTTTCATCAGACAAAGATTTAATGCAGCTTGTAAAAGAAGATGTCTCTATGCTTGATACAATGAAAAATCGTTTAATTCAAAAAAACGAGGTAATTGAAAAGTTCGGCGTTGAACCAAAAAAAGTAATTGATGTTCAGTCATTAGCAGGTGACTCAATAGATAATATACCGGGAGTACCAGGTATTGGGATTAAAACTGCAGCATTACTAATTAACGAATATGGTAATTTAGATAATCTTCTAGAAAAAGCCTCAAATATTAAACAAAATAAAAGACGTGAAAGTTTGATTGAATTTGCGGATCAGGCTCGCCTAAGTAGAGAATTAGTTACCCTCAAAGAAGATGTAAAATTACCAATCCCTATCAAAGATATTGAAATTCAGTCTTTTGATCCAAAAAAATTAATTTCTTTTTTAAAAGGTATGGAATTTAAAACATTAACAGAAAAGAAGGCTAGAGAATTTAATCTAAACTTGGAGGATGTTGAAACTCAAGAACTAGAACTTGAATTTAATAAAGAAAAAGAAGTTGAGACTGAAATAAAAAATGAAAAAGATTTTAACAAATTTGATTATAAAAAATATTCCACGATTATAAACAAAAATGAATTGGACAATTGGAAAAGAAAAATAACTGAAAAAGGTTATGTTGCAATTGATACAGAAACAGACTCCTTAAACGCAATTCAGGCAAATCTTATTGGATTCTCTCTTGCAACAGATATAAATGAAGCATGTTATATACCTATCAAACACGATAATGCTGATAAACAAATTCATATTGATGATGCTATTGATTTTCTAAAATCTATAAATGAAGACCCAAGTATTTTAAAGATATTTCATAATAAAAAGTATGATGCATTGGTTCTAGATAAATATAATATAAAAGTTAATTCATATGATGACACAATGCTTATCTCCTATTCCTTAGGGTCCGGAGGAACAAGACATAGTTTAGATTTCTTAGCAAAAAAATATATGTCTCACTCTGCAATTTCCTTCAAAGAAATTGCTGGTTCAGGAAAAAATCAAAAAAGTTTTAATGAAATTAGTATAAGTGAAGCCTCAATTTATGCTGCTGAAGATGCTGATATTACCTTTAGATTATGGAAAATTTTGAGACCAAGACTTATGAGCGAAAAGATATCTTCAGTTTATGAAACTATTGAGAGACCCTTGGCCAAAGTCATAATGGATATGGAAAAGAATGGTGTTTGTGTTGATGAGAAAATATTAAGAGATTTATCTATAAAATTTGAAAATGATATTAAAAAAATTGAAAAAGAATGTTTTGAAATAGTTGGTAATGAATTTAACTTAGGATCACCTAAACAAATTGGTGAAATATTATTTGATAAATTAAAAATCAAAGGAGGAAAAAAAACACCATCGGGAGCTTGGTCAACAGATGCTGAAACGTTAAGTTTTTTAGCATCATCTGGAAATATTCTCCCTAAACTTCTTCTTGAGTGGAGAGGCTTATCAAAATTAAAGTCTACATACACCGATGCATTACCTAATTTTATAAATAAAAATACAAAAAGAATTCATACATCATACTCAATGTCTTCTACATCTACCGGAAGATTATCTTCTTCTGATCCAAACCTACAAAATATACCAATAAAAAATGATGAAGGTAAAATGATCAGAGGTGCTTTTATAGCTGAAGAAGGCTATTCTTTGATTAGTGCTGACTATAGTCAAATTGAATTAAGAATTATTGCACACATATCTGATGATAATAATCTTAAAAAAGCGTTTAAGAATGATATTGATATTCACTCCTTAACAGCATCCGAAGTATTTGGTGTACCAATAAAAGATATGAGTCAAGATATTAGAAGAAAAGCAAAAGCAATTAATTTTGGTATAATTTATGGAATTTCTCCATTCGGCTTATCAAACCAGTTAGATATTTCAAGATCAGAAGCCTCTGACTATATACGTTCTTATTTTGAAAAATTTCCATCAATTAGAGATTATATGGAAAGTACTAAAGAATTTGCAAAAAATAATGGTTTTGTAAAAACTCTTTTTGGAAGAAAATGCATAATAGATGACTCAGGTAATAGAGGGCCTGGTGGCAAAGCTTTTATGGAGAGAGCTGCAATTAACGCACCAATTCAAGGTACGGCTGCAGATATAATAAAAAGAGCTATGATTAAAATTCCTAAAAATTTAAAAAAAGAAAATCTCGAAACAAAAATGATTATGCAAGTTCATGATGAACTTATTTTTGAAACAAAAGATAGTGAAATAGAAAAAACTATGTCGATAGTAATCAAAGAAATGTCTGAAGCACATAAACCGGTTGTAGATCTATCAGTTGATCTAAAAGTTGAGGCCGCTTCAGGAAAAAACTGGGATCAAGCTCATTAAATTAATTTAAGAAATTTTTGGTGCAGCGTCCAAAACATCAGAGTCTACATGAGCTTCGTATATTGCAAAATTTTCTGAAAACATTTCTACAAGCTTTTTAGCTTGAAGGTCATATTTCTCTTTATTGCTCCATGTATTCCTTGGAACTAATATATTTTCATCAACGTTTTTAACCGATAAAGGAACTTCAAATCCAAAAAAATTATCAATACGCATTTCTTCCTCACCTAAAGTACCGTTTAAAGCTGCAGTTAATAGAGCTCTTGTATCTTTAATAGGCATTCTATTCCCTTCACCCACTGGTCCTCCAGACCAACCTGTATTAACCAACCAGCAATTTACTTTATACTTATGAATAAGGTCTTTTAGTAAATTACCATATTCAGATGGATGTCTTGGCATAAAGGGTGCACCAAAACAAGCTGAAAAAGTTGCTTCAGGCTCATCAACACCTTTTTCTGTACCAGCAACCTTTGCTGTATAACCTGATAAAAAATGATACATTGTTTGAGAGGCGGATAGTCTAGCAATTGGAGGCAATACTCCAAATGCATCACAAGTTAAAAGTATTATATTTTTAGGGATTGGACCTCTACCAGTATCACTAGAATTTGGTATAAATGATAACGGATAAGCACCTCGTGTATTTTCTGCTAATGTATCATCATCCAAGTCTAATTCACCTGTCTCATCATCCATAACAACATTTTCAAGTATCGTTCCAACTTTTTTTGTTGTTTCATAAATTTCTGGCTCAGCCTCCTTTGATAACCTAATCATTTTAGCATAACAACCGCCTTCAAAATTAAATACACCATTTTCTGACCACCCATGCTCATCATCACCAATTAATGTTCTATTTGGATCAGCAGATAGTGTGGTCTTACCTGTACCAGACAAACCAAAGAAAATAGCTGAGTCATCTTCCTTGCCAACATTAATTGAACAATGCATAGGCATGACATTTTTAGGAGGTAATAAAAAATTTAACATTGTAAAAACAGATTTTTTAATCTCACCAGCATAGGAGGTGCCAGCAATAAGAACAATTTTCTTATCAAAATTCACAGCTATAATAGTTTCAGATCTCGATCCATGCCTTTCTGGATTTGCTTTAAAGCTTGGAATATCTATAATTATGAATTCTGGATCAAAATCACTTTTCTCCTCTTCTTTAACGGTAATCAAGAGGTTTTGAATGAAAAGTGAATGCCAGGCATATTCTGTGTACACTCTTGTAGGTAGTCTGTACTCAAGGTCTGCCCCGCCAAAAAGATCTTGAACAAACAAATCCTTATTTTCTGAAAATTCAATCATATCTTTATATAAATGATTAAAATTCTCTTCAGACATTTCTTTAGCGTTGTCCCACCAAATTGAGTCTTTATTCTTTGACTCTTTCACAACAAACTTATCTTGAGCTGACCTACCTGTATGAATACCAGTTTTTACAACCATCGCACCATCTTTTGATATCTTTCCTTCACCCCTATCAAGAATTATTTTGTATATATCTTCTTGATTTAAATTCCAAAAAACATTGTCTAGTGATAAAAATCCATGAGCTTCGATGCCAGATTTTGAAAAATTTTCGCCTAGTTCTTTCACAATTTACCCCTTAATATCAAAAAATTAATTCACACTTATATCAGAATATTGTCAACAAGTAATTCAAGGTATTATATAGTTTAAATAAGTTAATTAGTTAACTTAAAAAAGGGGAAAAATGACCAATATTTGTTTAATAGATGATGATCAAAATATACTTGCATCTCTTAGCCTCACATTAAAATCTGAAGGCTATAATATAAAAACTTTTTCTGACGGTTTGTCAGGTCTTACGTCTTTGCAAGAGGATAACTATGATATTGCAATTTTGGACATTAAAATGCCTAGATTAGATGGGCTTGAGGTTCTTCAAGAACTAAGACAAACATCAAATCTTCCAGTAATTTTTCTTACTTCAAAAGATGAGGAAATAGATCAATTACTTGGCCTCAAAATGGGCGCAGATGATTATATCACTAAGCCGTTCTCACAGAAATTACTACTTGAGAGGGTTAAAACTATTCTAAGAAGATCAACTGGTAGCAAAACTAATGAAAGTAATAATAAAGAAGTCATAAAAAGAGGAAAATTGTCGCTTAATATGGATAGATATGAGTGTTTTTGGGGAGAAACGGCTATAAGACTTACTGTCACAGAATTTCTTTTATTAGAGTGCTTAGCTTCAAGGCCTGGGCATGTTAAGAGCAGAGATCAGCTTATGTCATCGGCTTATGATGATAATATTTATGTAGATGATAGAACGATAGATAGCCACATAAAAAGATTAAGAAAAAAATTTAAAGATATTGATAAAGATTTTAAATCAATTGAAACACTCTATGGTGTTGGTTATCGGTATATTGAATAATGCTGAATATTTTAAAAATAGAATCTTTAGGCGCTAGGATTATCGCAATTAATTTAATTGGTCTTATTTTTCTTGGTACAGGTTTTTTATTTGTTGATAAATCACAAAATAATTTAATAGAGGCTAGAAAGGAAGCGCTTATACTTCAAGCAAATCTTATTGCATTTTCTTTCACCCTTAATGCACAATCAGTCAATCAAGATTTAAATAATATAGACAATCTATTTTTAACTGAAAATTGGACCTCAACAAAAATTGCAAGAACTCAGATATTTAATGAAAGCCTTCAAGAAATTTTTGACTCTAGAGACTTTGAGGATAAAGAGGTAAAGGAAAACGATAAAAAAAATCCCTTATTAAGTATTGCAAGAACTTTCGGTGCAATATTTGATAGAGATGCACCTATTTTACCCAAAGAAGGCTATTCTATCGACGACATAAAAAAATCATTCACAGGTGTTACAACTGCAAGTGAGTATAAATTAGAAAATGGAGGCATAACTGTTCATGTAAGTATTCCTCTTAGAAGAAATAATCTTAAAAAAGAAGTTTTATTACTATCTACAAATGAAGGTGATATTGGAAGAATAATAAAAGAAGAAAGGCAAAGGTTTTTTAGAGCTTTTCTTATAGCTCTCTCAGTAAGTCTCTTTTTATCAGTATCTTTATCAGGAACGATAGCAAGGCCGCTAAATAGGCTTGCAAAAGCTGCAGAGGGAGTTTCTGATGCAGGAGTCGGTGAAATACCTTCAATGGATAATAGAAAAGATGAAATAGGAGGATTGGCAAAATCTGTTAGAAGAATGACTGGCGCGCTTCAAGAGAGAGTTAAATCCGTAGAAGCATTTGCTGCTGATGTTGCGCATGAACTCAAAAATCCTCTAACATCTTTACAAAGCGCAATCGAAACTCTTCAAATATCTAATGAAGAGGAAGAAAGAAAACAGCTCACAAAAATAGCCTTTAAAGATTTAAAAAGACTCGATAGATTAATTTCAGATATTGCATCATCCTCAAGACTAGAGGTTGAGCTTGCTAAAGGAGAGTTTGAAGAAATAGATATTAGAGATGTCTTGGAGTCTGTTGTAGAAGTCACCAAGACAAATATTTCAAAAAAATTAGAAATAAATGTAAGACTTAATACACCAAAAGATGAAATTAAAGTTTTAGGAATTGGTGATCGTATAGCGCAAGTTTTTTATAATTTAGTTGATAATGCATTATCATTTTCTAAACCAGGATCTTCTATAGAAATTAATGCTTGGACAACAAAAAATGAAGCAATAATTGAAGTTAAGGATCAAGGGCCTGGAATACCAAAAGAAAACCTTGGAAGAATTTTTGAAAGATTTTATACATATCGCCCAGAGGAGAAAAGTTTTGGAAATAATTCAGGGTTGGGATTATCAATATGCAAACAGATAATAAAATCACTAAATGGAACAATTATTGCTACAAATAGAGCAGAAGGCGGAGCAACATTTACAATAATGCTTCCGTTAAAATATTGATTTTATTGATTAAAAATAAGTTAAAAGGCTTTTAATAATGATTGGTTTAATGATTATAACTCATGGAAATCTAGCTCTAGAGCTTAGATCAGCAATGGAGCATATGATTGGCGACCAAAATAATATTGAAATTTTTAGTATTACACCTGAAGATGATATTGATATTCAAAAAAATAATATCGAAAAAAAACTTAAAGAGCTAAATCAAGGTAAAGGCGTAATAATATTAACAGATGTATTTGGTGGTACACCCTCAAATTTAGCTTTAAACTTTTTAGAGCCAGGAGTTATAGAGATTATGTCTGGTGTAAATTTGCCAATGCTAATAAAAATTTGTCAACTTAGAGATAAAGACATTTTAGAAGTCATCCAAGAAGGAAAAAATGCTGCTCAGAAATATATTTCTATCGCCAGTGAAATTTTGTCTGAAAATAATTAAAGACCCTTTAAATTAGTGATTGAAACATATTTTTAAATTTTCGTGTAAAATTATAGTTTTCAATATATATAGTTATTAATAAAAATTGGAGATATGAAAATATGAGTTTTTCTGATTACAAGGTTGCAGATATTAACTTGGCTGATTTTGGAAGAAAAGAAATATCCATTGCAGAAACAGAAATGCCTGGCCTAATGGCTTTAAGAGAAGAGTATAAAGATATCCAACCCTTAAAAGGTGCAAATATTGTTGGATGCCTCCATATGACTGTTCAAACAGCTGTTCTTATAGAAACCCTAATTGAACTAGGAGCAACAATAAGATGGTCCTCATGTAATATATTTTCAACACAGGATCACGCCGCAGCAGCAATGGCTGCAAGTAATATACCAGTTTTTGCATGGCAAGGAGAGACTGAAGAAGAATACGAATGGTGTTTAGATCAAACTATAACTGGACCTGATGGATGGAAGCCTAATATGATTCTAGATGATGGAGGCGATTTAACTCAGCTTATTCATAAGAGATATCCAGAATTATTGGAAAATATTACTGGTCTATCTGAAGAAACTACAACGGGTGTTTTAAGACTTTATGAAATGGAAAAAGATGGAACACTGGGTGTACCAGCTATAAATGTAAATGACTCAGTAACAAAATCAAAATTTGATAACTTATATGGAACAAGAGAAAGTCTAGTAGATGGAATAAAAAGAGCTACAGACGTTATGCTTGCAGGTAAAAGTGTAGTTGTTTGTGGTTATGGAGATGTCGGCAAAGGTTCTGCAGAATCCCTTAGATCACAGGGTGCGCGTGTTACTGTAACAGAAATCGATCCAATATGTGCGCTACAAGCAAGTATGGAAGGTTATGAAGTAACTACAATGGAAGAAATGGCTTCAAAAGCCGATGTTTTTGTTACAGCGACTGGTAATAAAGATATAATTACAATCGATCACATGAGAGAAATGAAAGATAGAGCAATTGTTTGTAATATTGGTCATTTTGATAGTGAAATACAAGTTAGTGCTTTAAAAAATCTCAAGTGGCATAATGTTAAACCTCAGGTAGACGAGGTTGAATTTCCTGATGGGAAAAAAATTATCTTATTGGCAGAGGGCCGCTTAGTAAATTTAGGTTGCGCTACTGGTCACCCAAGTTTTGTAATGAGCGCCTCATTCTCAAATCAAGTTTTAGCGCAAATTGAGTTGTGGAATAACAGTAAAAATTATGAGAAAAAAGTATATGTTCTTCCGAAAAATTTAGACGAAAAAGTTGCATCTCTTCATTTAGAAAAATTAGGAGTAAAATTAACTAAGCTTACAGATGATCAGAGTGACTATTTAGGTTTAAGTCCACAGGGACCATTTAAACCAGATCACTATCGATATTAGATTAAAAGTTACTGTTGAGATTCAGGTAACTTTAAAATCATACCATCCATTTCAGCTGTAACAGGAATTTGACAAGAAAGTCTTGAGTTTTCGTCCTTATATTCATGAAAATCAATCATGGACTCCTCTTCTTCACTCATTGGATTAATTTTTTCTTTCCATTCAATATCAACGAAAATCATACATGTTGCGCAGGCACAACCACCTCCGCAATCAGCATCAATACCAGGAATAGAGTTTGAAACAGCACCCTCCATAATTGATAAGCCCTCATCAACATCTACAGTATGTTCAGTTCCATTGCTTTCTACATAAGTTAATTTAACCAAAGTGAGTCTCCAATTTTTTTTTACATAACCTCTTTTATTGGAATTTCTTTATTTTGCAAACTATCAAAATTAATTTTTGTTTTTTCTGATATAAATTTTCTAGACATCATGTGCTCTTGAGCAGAGTTTATGCAATCAGATGCAATCATATAACCAGATTTAAAGTAAAATACTGAAAAACTATTTTCATCTATATTTCCTCTTATTATATGATGATCATAATCATTATTAAGCCCAGCAATTTGAAGTTTTAACTCATATTGATCTGACCAAAACCAAGGTATTTGATTATATGCAATTTTTTCACCAATAATCGATGAAGCAACTGTTTTTCCTTGCTCTATAGCATTATGAACAGACTCTAATCGAATATTTTTATTGTAAAATGTACTCGGATGAAGCGTGCAATCTCCAGCAGAAAAAATATTATCATCTGAAGTTTTACAGAACTCATCAACAATAATTCCATTATCTACTGCTATACCAGAATCTTCTGCTAAAGACTGACAAGGTAGAACGCCTATACCAACAATAACAATATCAGCATCAATAGTTCCTGATGAAGTTTCAACAGAAGAAACCCTTTTATCTCCATTAATCCCCTTTACTGAAGTACTGGTTAATATCTTCACACCTTTAGACTCATGAAATGAATTATAGAATGAAGAAATAGTTGGACTAGTAACTCTCTCAAGAATTCGCGAAGCCATTTCAATTACCGTAACATTCAAACCTAATGTCTTTGAAACAGCCGCAACTTCGAGCCCTATATATCCGCCTCCAATAATTACCATATTTTTTGAGTCTTTTAGTGAAGATTTGATCTTTTCAACATCCGAGATAGATCTAAGATAATGAACACCTTCCATATCAGAATTATCGGTGGGCATAAGCCTTGGTTCAGTACCGGTTGCAATAACAAGATTATCATAATCAAAACTGATATGATTTTTATCTTTTGAGAAAATTAATTGAGAATTTTTTCTATCTATTTCTTCAACATAAGAGTCCAAAATAATATTAATATTTTGTTCTTCATAGAACTTCTCAGGCTTTAAATATAATCTTTCAGCAGCAAGTTCTCCTGATAGATATTTTTTAGATAATGGAGGTCTTTGATAGGGAAGATATGACTCTGAAGATAGGATACTAATATCACCTGTAAATTTTTTTTGCCTTAATGAGGTTGCAACCTGACAAGATGCTTGTCCACCACCAATAATAACTATTTTTTTTTCACTCATTTTAGAATCATCAAAAAAGTTTATAATATAACAATTGTTTTAATATGTTTTCTGGATAAATGTTAGTAAAAAGATGCCTGAATTAATTGTAAATTTAGATAATGAAAGTACAACCCAGAGCCTTGGAATTGCCTTATCAGAATTAATAAAGATTGGTGATATTATTCTCTTAGAAGGAGAAATGGGATCTGGAAAAACCTTTTTAGCTCGATCAATAATTTCTAATTTACTTGAAGAAAAATATAAAGGAATAGAAATTCCTTCCCCTACATTTACTTTGGTTCAAGAGTATAATTGTAAGCAATTTATTTTAGGTCATGCTGATCTCTATCGTATAAAAAGCTCTAATGAACTAGAAGCATTAGGAATTGATAATATTTTAGAGCGAGGTCCAGTTTTAATTGAGTGGCCGGGAAAAATTAAAAATTTTTATGAAAATGATACATTGGAAATTAAATTTAAAAATATTAATGAAAAAAAATCTATTGAATTGACAAATATTAGAGGATGGAAAAAAAGAATAAACTTAATAAAGAGTGATCATAATGGATGAAAGAGAATGCGTTTTTGATTGGGAGGCAAATGGATTAAATGATGGATTTAGATATCCTCACCAAATAGCTATTATTGATAATGATAATGAAAGTATTTGTAATACCTATAATATGAGGTTACCTCATTATGAGCTTCCTGGCCCAATAGCTCTTTACAAAACAAATACAAATTGGAAAAAAACAAAAGAAGATCATCCATCACTTTATGAAATAATGCCTTCTATTCTCGATGATTTGCTCAGCTATGATATAATTTGGGCGTATAATTATAGTTATGATAAAGGCGTTCTTGAGGAAAGCCTCTTCAATACAGGAAGAAGTCCATATCTTTATAAGGATAAAATTGTTTGTGATGCTATGCCATTTATCTCAATTGCATCGATACTCTATCCTAAGGTTATAAAAATACCGAAAATAGAGGGAGAAAGAAGAGGTAAAAAGGGTATTTACAACAGTCATAAGCTTGAAAATGTCTATAAAGAGAATTTTACAGATGATGACGAATTAACATGGCATGTTGCTGAAAGTGATATTATTGCAACATCAAGATTATTACAGAAAATTAAATCTGAGGCACCGGAGTTTTGGGGTTTACGAACAAGAATGTTTAGTAAATTTGCACGAGAAGATATTTTTAGTAAAAAGGCAGTCTGGATAAGATATTACCAAGATAAAAAACAAATGTTTCCTATGTTGCCAGTATACGAACGTGATAGAGATAATTATTTCTCAATAGATCTTGAAAAATATGAAAAAGTTGGTGGCTTACAGGAAAAACATAAGAAACAAATAATAAGGGTTGGTTCTGGAAATTCTAAGACACTACCCGAGTGGTTACATTCTTCATATATAAAAACTGGAGGGATTATTCTTGATGCTAGCTGGTTTGATTTACCAATAAAATATAATTTACCTAGCGATTCAGATTTATTAGAAATTAAAAATTTAATAAATGAGTATTTATCAGATCTTCAAATTTGGCCTGATAAAGATGAGAGATATCTTGAAAAGACAAGATTTGGTTTTCCGGCAAGACAGGATTTAGTATCATGGGATGCTTTTCATAGAGCAGAAACTTGGGATGAAAAAGTTCAAATAAAATTTAAAGATGCAAGATCGAAAAGAATAGCTAAAAGAATAATTTTTGATAATGCACCTGAGGTTCTTGATGATAATGCGTATAGAGTAATCGAAGAATTCATCAAAGAGAGATGGATGAGTATTGGACCTGATCAAAGACCAACAAAAGGATTTGATTCTGGAAAAACATGGATGACAATTCCTACAGCACTAGAAAATATTAGAAAATGTGAAATGGAAGAAAATTTAGAAGAGAATTCTGAATTAGATTTGGACTGCCTAAAAGGATATAAAGAATATCTTTTAGATTTAAATGAACAATTAAAATAAAAAATACTTGCATCAATGGAGGTACTTTCTTAGCTTAATATTATTGATTCTTGGAGATAATAATGAGTTTAATTAATGTTACAGATGAGGAATTCCAAAGTACTATTATTGAAGGTGAGGGATTATGCCTTGTCGATTTTTGGGCAGAATGGTGTGGGCCATGTAAACAGGTAAGTCCAATATTAGAAGAAATAGCATCTGATGCTGATTTCAAAATTACCATTGCAAAAGTAAATATTGATGAAAACCCAAGGACGCCAACTAATTATGGTGTAAGAAGTATTCCTACTCTTATGCTATTTTCAAATGGTGAGCTTAAAGATACCAAAGTTGGCGCTTTACCAAGACAAGAACTAAAAGATTGGATAAAAAGTAATAGCTAGTCGATACTCAAAGCTTCAGATACTAAATATAAAGAACCACAAATTAATATCCTAGAATTTTGATACTTGGAGTAACTATTAATTGCCTCTTTGAGTGACGAGGCTTCTTTTAGAATAGTATTTTCAAATAAATTTATATTTTTAAGATCTAAAAGAGATGCGGAGTCACTTCCTTTTATTGGAACAATTGTAATTTCTTTTGCGATATCTCTAAAGTTCACGAGAAAGTTCTCTAATTTTTTATTTTTTTTAAGCCCCAAAATAATTAATAAGTTCTTTTTATTATTTATGTTAGCTTCAATCATTTCATTTCTAATAACTTTTGCAGCAGAAGGATTATGACATCCATCAATTAAAATCTCAGAATCATTTGTTATCCAACTGTTTGTATTTCCAGTTAATTTTGATAACCTGCCATTTAATTTAGCACTCCTCAAACCCGTAATAATTGTTTCATCGTCTATCTCTATTTTATTATATCTTTTCAATAATCTTAGAGATGCAATGCAGAGACCAGCATTAAAAATCTGAAATCCGCCATTTAATCCCAATAACTCAAATTCGAGTTTTCCTCCTTCATCTCTATAAATTATCGAATTATCATCTCTTTCGATAAACCAGTCCTTTTCATAAAAGAAACCTCTAGCATTTTTCTCAATAAGATATTTATTAATAAGATGCTTTATAGAATTATCTTGCGGTCCAAAAATTGCTAAACCACCTTCAGGAATAATACCCAACTTCTCACAAGCAATCATTTCTAAATCATTTCCAAGAAGCTCCTCATGATCATAGGAAATTGTTGTTATAATACTAAGATCTTTTTTAGCCATAACATTTGTTGGATCATGCTGCCCCCCAATCCCGACCTCAAAAATATTAAAGTCAGAGAGATTTTTAGAGAATAATTCAAAAGCACATACAGTAAAAAACTCAAAAAAAGAAAGTTCTTGATCTGAATAAAACTCATTACATTTCTCTATAACCGATGATAATAAGTTATCACCAATTACTTTATTTTGAATAATGAATCTTTCATTTACTCTCAGTAAATGCGGTGATGTAAAAATATTTGAAGTTAATTTATTCGCATTCAAACATGACCTTATAAATTCAATAGTTGAACCTTTACCATTGGTTCCTGTAACATGAACAATATTATTTATTTTTTTTTGTGGGTGGCCGATTTTTGATAGAAAATTTAGGATTCTCTTTGTACCCTTTTCAGGATTTTTTATAAATTTTTCATAAAAATAATCGTTAATAATCATTTTTAATAAAATATAAAACTAATCTTTTTCATTTATTAAGATATTAATTATTTTGGAAACAGTTGATTTTAAATCCTTTCTATGGACAACCATATCAACCATACCATGATCTAAAAGATACTCAGATTTCTGAAAACCATCTGGTAAACTTTCATTAATTGTATTGCCGATAACTCTTGGTCCAGCAAATCCAATTAGAGCTTTTGGCTCTGCGATATGAATATCTCCTAACATTGCATAAGATGCTGTAACTCCTCCTGTAGTAGGGTTTGTCAATATTACAATATAAGGCAACTTCTCTTCTCTAAGAGATTGAAGCATTACTGTCGTCCTAGGCATTTGCATCAATGATAAAATTCCCTCCTGCATTCTTGCACCACCAGATGAAGCACATAAAATAAATGGATATTTTTTATTAAGGGCTGTTTCTATTGCTAAAATAATACTTTCACCTGCGGCCATTCCTAAAGAACCACCCATAAAAGAAAAGTCATGAACAGCCATTACAACATTCGTTGAATTAATTGCACCTGATCCAATTAAAACTGAATCTTTTTTTCCTGTTTTTGACCTAGCATCTTTAATGCGATCAATATATTTTTTTTGATCTCTAAACTTTAACGGGTCTTCAGGGACATCAGGACAGTCAATATATGAAATTGAACCCTCGTCAAATAATTGAGAAAATCTTGTTTCCGCTGATACTTTTAGATGAAAGTCACATTCTGGACATACGAAAAGACTCTCTTCAGCATCAGTATGAAAAATCATTGAATCGCAGGCTGGACATTTCAACCAAAGATTATCGGGAACCTCTCTTTTTTTAAAAATTTTTTTAATTCCTGGCGGAACAATGTTTTTAAACCAATTCAATAAAAACTCCCTAACCTTTCAAAGGATGTGATAGTTCTAATAAAAAATCTATCATATTTTTTACTATCAAATCATTATCTAAATTTTTAATTTTTAATGAATTGATTTCATTTACTATTGCGGATCCAACAACAATAGCATCGGAAAAATTAGAAATTTCTCTAACCTGATCTGAATTTTTAATACCAAAACCTACACCAACTGGTAGGTCAGTACTCTTTTTAACTTCTTTTATCATTTCTTTGATAATTTTATTATTTGGTGCTTTTGTTCCAGTAATACCAGCTATTGATACAAAATAAAGAAAACCTGAGCTTACCTTCAAAATTTTCAATAATCTGTCCTTATCAGTAGTTGGAGTGATAAAGTTTATAAAATCTATTCCTGACTCTTGAGCCGGAATACATATTTCATCACTATGCTCTATAGGAAGATCGACAACAATTAAACCATCAATACCAATTTTATCGCATTTATTTATAAAAGATTTAATACCAAACTGAAGAATTGGATTAAAATAACCCATTAAGACAATTGGAGTTTCATTATCCTTAATTCGAAAATCCTCTATCATCTTGAATGTCTTGTTCATGTCATGACCGTTATTTAAAGATCGTAAAGAAGACTCTTGAATTGAGGGTCCGTCTGCCATTGGATCAGAGAAAGGCATGCCAACTTCAATAATATCCGCCCCTCCTAAGGGAAGTGATTCAAGTATCAATTGAGAAAGCTCCATATCAGGATCGCCAGCTGTAATATAGGGTATAAATGCAGAACGATTATTTAAACTAAGATCTTTAAAAACTTTTGATATACGCGATGCCATTATATTTCTATTCCTAAAAAATCCGCGATAGCAAATACATCTTTATCGCCTCTACCGCACATATTCATGATTATTATTTTATCTTTAGGATGTTTTTTTGCTAATTTTAGGGTAAATGACAAAGCATGTGAGGGTTCTAGAGCAGGTATAATCCCTTCTAACTTTGAACAAATCTGAAAGGCATCTAAAGCCTCATCATCAGTTGCAGATACATAATCAACCCTATTTATATCCTTTAACCATGAGTGCTCAGGTCCAATACCTGGATAATCAAGCCCAGCAGAGATTGAATGTCCTTCTGTAATTTGACCATCATTATTTTGAAGCAAATAAGTTTTATTACCGTGGAGAACACCTGGCTTACCTCTCGATAAAGATGCAGCGTGCTCCTCTGTCTCTAAACCTCTTCCTGCAGCTTCTACACCATACATTTTAACATCATCATCAAGGAATGGATAAAATAAACCTAAAGCATTTGAACCGCCGCCTATACATGCAACTAAGAAATCAGGATTTCTTCCCTCTTTAATATTAATTTGTTTTTTAGCTTCTTCTCCAATTACTGATTGAAAATCTCGGACCAATTGAGGGTAGGGATGAGGACCGGCAGCTGTTCCAATTATATAAAAAGTATCATCAACATTAGAAACCCAATCTCTTAATGCTTCATTCATAGCATCTTTTAAGGTTCCATTACCTGAAGATACTGGGATAACTTCACCTCCCAATAATTTTATTTTGAAAACATTTGGCTTTTGTCTCTCAATATCAGTTTTACCCATGTAAATAACACAGGGTAGTCCAAAACGAGCACAAACTGTTGCTACTGCCACCCCATGTTGACCAGCACCAGTCTCAGCAATAATTCTAGTTTTACCCATTCTTTTTGCTAGAAGTATTTGGCCTAAGCAATTATTTATTTTATGACTTCCTGTATGATTTAACTCATCACGCTTAAAGTAAATTTTTGCACCTCCGGCATAATCAGTAAGTCTTTCTGCAAAATATAAAGGGCTCTCCCTTCCAACATAATCCTTGGCAAAGCTCTGCCTTTCCTCGATAAATAAAGGATCACTTTTTGCACTGTCATAAGCCTTCTCCAAATCCAAAATCAAAGGCATAAGTGTTTCTGCTACATAGCGACCTCCAAAGTCACCAAAATTTCCTGAAACATCTGGTTTATCTTTATAAGTATTTTTAGTCATAATTTCTTTTCATAAGCTAGTCTGGTTAATTTAACAAAATTCTCTATTTTTTTCTTATCTTTTAAGCCTGGCTCACTTTCAACACCTGAGGAAACATCTATTACAGAAGCATTAGAAGAATTAACTGCATCATTTATATTATTTTCATTTAATCCACCTGATAAGTAATAGTTTCCACCTGTCCAATTCTTCAAGATCGACCAATCAAATGTTTTATTAAGCCCACCTCTTTGTGCATATAGATCATTATCAGGTTTTGCATCAAAGAGGAAATAATCTACTATATCAGAATACTTTAAAGCTGTGGCTAGATCTAATACACTTGATACTCCAAAAGATTTAATTACAGGCAAACCAAAAGTACTTTTTATCTCGGAACATCTTTCAATTGACTCATCTCCATGCAATTGAATGAAATTTGCATCCACAGAAGAAATACAACGCTCAATATAATTATCATCAGCATTTACAAAAACAGCTACTCTATCAATATCGCTTGCTGCCCTGGAAAATGAATTTCTAACAGCATATTCTGGTTCAATCACTCTAGGGCTGGGATTAGCAAAGATGAAACCACAAATCTCAGCTCCAGAGGCTCTAACCATCTCTATTTGCTCTAGAGATGATAAACCACAAATTTTAATTTTTAGTGTCATTTTTTATATTTTTAAGAATTTTATTAATAGTATTTATTGGATCATTTGACTCAGTTATTGGTCTACCTATTACCAATAAATCAGCCCCTTCATCGATAGCATTTTTCGGACTCATTATTCTTTTTTGATCGTTTTTATTATCTTCATCAAGTCTAATTCCTGGAACAACCAGTATGAAATCTTCTCCAAGTTTTCTTTTTATTAGTGAAATTTCTCTTGCAGAACAAACGATCCCGTCCAGTCCAGACTCTTTGGCTAAAGATGCAAGCCTAAGAACAAGATCTTCACTTTTTTCTTTGTAACCAATTTCTTTTATATCTTTATCATCTAAGCTTGTTAAAACTGTCACCGCAATTAGTTTGGTTGATTTATTATCAGATTCATTTCTTGCCTTTACGGCAGCTTCCAGCATATCTTTTCCACCAGAAGAATGAACATTAATTATGGTAATATCCAAATCCATAAGTGTTTTTACTGTTTTATAAACCGTCACAGGAATATCATGCAGTTTCAAATCTAAGAAGATTGGAATATCAAACTTCGAAACCTTTCTCACTCCATCAGGTCCAAAAGAATTAAAAAATTCCATGCCAAGCTTTACTCCGCCAATATGATCCTTCAAATCTGAAACAATTGACAGTGCTTTTGTAAGTGAATTTACATCTAAAGCAAGAATAATGGGATTTTTGAATATCTTATTCATTTTTTCTCCTTGTAGTTTAAATAGATAAACTAATTAGAATGAATTAAGATTTATAGTTAAGTCTATCCCTCACACCTTTGCCTGGCTTAAACATTGGAACATTCTTAGCTGGAACTACTACAGCCTCCCCAGTTCTTGGGTTCCTTCCATTACGGGCGCTTCTATGCCTTACAGAAAAAGTTCCAAAACCTCTAATCTCAACCCTTCCATTACTTGATAATGTTTCACCAATATTTTCAAGAACGGTATCAACAATTATCTCAATATCCTTTTGAATTAGATGAGGATTATTCTTTAAAAGTTTTTTAACCAAAGAAGATTTAATCATTACCACCCTCATCGTCGCTATCTTTTTCAGATGAATTTTTATCCAAAGCCTCACCAAGAATATCACCTAGAGATGCACCAGAATCTTTAGATCCGTATTGCTCGATGGCTTCTTTCTCGTCTGATATTTCCAGAGCTCTAATTGATAGTGATATTTTTCTAGATTTAGGATCATAATTTGTAACTTTGGCATCAACTTTTTGACCGGTATCAAATCTTTCAGGAATTTGTTCAGATTTATCTTTTGATAAATCAGACCTTTTAATAAAAGCTGGTATTTTGTCACCTATCTCAACATCAATTCCAGCTGCTTGAGAGGAAACTACAGTACAAGTTACGACACTTCCTTTTTTAATCTGATCAAGAGACTCCATAGGATCGTCATCAAGCTGTTTAATTCCAAGTGATATTCTTTCTTTAGAGGGATCAATATCAATAATTATAGTCTCAATTTCTTGATCAACCTCAAAGTCCTTTATAGCGTCAGCTCCTGATTTTCTCCAATCAATGTCTGACATATGAACAAGACCATCAAGCTCATCACTAACTTTTACGAAAAGGCCAAAATCAGTAATATTTTGAATTTTGCCACTTAATTTTGTTCCAATAGGATTTTTTTGAGCAAAATCCTCCCATGGATTATCTAAACATTGTTTTAAACCGAGAGATAAACGTTTTTTATCAGGGTCGATTTCTAGAACCATTACCTCAACTTCTTGATCCTTTTCAACATACTTATTAGGGTTTTGCATTTTGGAAACCCAGCTCATTTCTGAAACGTGAACTAATCCTTCAATTCCACCATCGAGCTCAACAAAAGCTCCATAATCAGCAATATTTGTTACTTTACCTTTATAGCGTTCACCGACACTGTAATTTGCCTGAGCTTCAATCCAAGGATCATTCTGCAATTGCTTCATACCAAGTGAAATACGCATATTTTCACCAGAAACTTTAGTTATAAGAACCTTAATTTTTTCACCAACAGAAATGACCTCTTCAGGACTATTTATTCTTTTCCAGGAAATATCTGTTACATGTAAAAGACCGTCTACCCCACCTAAATCTATAAAAGCTCCATAATCTGTTATATTTTTAACAATACCCTCTACAATTTCGCCCTCTTTAATCTTCTCTAAAAGTTCAGATTTATCAATTGATAAGCTCTCAGAAAGTACTGATTTTCTTGATACAACAATATTACCACGCCTACGGTCCATTTTTAAAATATGAAAAGTCTGCAAAGTATGCATTAAGGGCTTCATATCCCTAATTGGTCTAACATCAACCTGACTCCCAGGAAGGAATGCTTGCGCTCCATCTAAATCAACAGTAAAACCACCTTTGACTTTACCATTAATGACTCCTTCAACAATTGTATTTTCTTTTTGAGCAACCAATAAATTTTTCCAAATCTCCTCTCTTCTGGCCTTTTCTCTTGAGAGAACTGCATCACCTAATGCATTTTCTATTCTCTCCAAATAGACATCGACCTCATCTCCAACTTCCAAATTATGATCTTTACCAGAGGCCGAAAATTCATCAGATGGAATTCTACCTTCTGTCTTCATACCTACATCAACTATAATTGTATCGGACTCTATTCCTACAACTGTACCTTTGATAACCTGACCTTCTTCACACGCATTTGAAACAAAGCTCTCTTCAAGGAGCTTTGAAAATTCCTCTTGAGAACTTTCTGGAACTGAATCGACTAAATTTGACAAATATTAATCTCCCTAAATTATTAAATATTACAATAGTCATTAAATTCTTTAATAACTAAAGATGAAACTATTTTTAATGTCTCTTCTATATTAATACCGGTAGTATCAATAAGATGAGCATCTTTTGCCGCAACTAACGGTGCAACGCTTCTTTCCTTATCTCTTTGATCCCTTTTTTGCAATTGTTTTATTACCTCATTATAAGAAATTTTTTCATTTTTATCTAAAAAGTCAGAAAATCTACGTTTTGCACGCTCTTCCAGGGATGCAGAAATAAACAGTTTTAAGTTTGCATTTGGAAAAATGACAGTACCAATATCCCTTCCGTCAACAACAATACCTTCATGGCCTTTTGACTTCTCACCAAAATTCCTTTGAATATTTACAACAATATTTCTAACCTCAGGGATTGATGCAATTATAGAAGAATATTTATCAATTAGTGGATTACGAATCTCGCTTTCATTTACGGAATTAATATCAAAAATATTAGCTTCAGAAATTGCATCTTTTTTTATAAAATCCTTTCCATACTTACTTATAGTTTTTAGGGCTAACCCTCTGTAAATTATTCCAGTGTCAAAATAAGAAAAATTAAATTCTTTAGAAATTCCCTTTGCTATTGTTCCTTTTCCTGTACCAGCGGCGCCATCAATTGCAACTATAAAAGTCATATTTTTATACCGATATTCTGGCCCCTAATTTTTTCATTAACTCTATAAAATTTGGAAAGCTTGTTTTAATTGTTTCTATATCATCTATTCTTATTGATTCATCTGAAACCATTCCAAGTATTATTGACGACATTGCAATGCGATGATCTAAATTAGTTTCGACTAGACCACCCCCCTTAGGTCCTCCACTACTTCCATTGATAATAAGATTATTACTGTCAATTTTTACATCTATACCGTTTTTAGATAAAAAGTTATAAATCCCTAATAATCTATCACTCTCTTTAACTTTTAATTCTGATAAACCACGAAATATTGAAATACCATTAGTTAAAGAAGCTGCTACAGCAAGTATTGGATAATCATCAATCATACTTGGCGCCCTCTCTGCAGGTACATCAATTGGCTTTAAAGAGCTTGATTTAACTTCAAGATCATATGTTATTTCTCCAGCTTCATTCTTTTTGTTAGAATAGGTTATTTTTGCACCCATCTCATCTAGGCATCTATATAAACCATCACGAGTAGGGTTTAATAAAACATTCTTAATCTTAATATTTGAGTTTTTACAAATTAATCCAGCAACCACTGGGTAAGCAGCTGAGGATGGATCACCAGGAACTTTTATATTGACTGGACTTAAGTATTTCTGCCCTTCAAGACTAATAAAATTCTTATTATTTCTCTCCTCCTGGCTAATTTCATAACCATAATATTTCAAAAGAGTTTCGGTATGATCTCTAGTTTTTTCTTTTTCCACTACGGTAGTTATCCCTGGAGCATTCAAACCAGCAAGCAATATAGCGGACTTTACTTGTGCAGAAGCAACTTCCATTTCATATGTAATAGGAATAGGTAAATTAGCACCCTTAACAACAATTGGTAGAAATTCTTTATTTCTTAATTCAAAATTTGCACCAAAATCAGTTAATGGATCAGTAACCCTTCTCATTGGTCTCTGAGTTAATGACTCATCACCGGTAAAATGAGTCTCTATAGGATAGGTAGAAACAAGGCCTAATATGAGTCTAACAGCAGTCCCAGAATTACCGAAATCTATAGGGTTATCTGGTTGTTTTAAGCTACCAATACCAATACCATTAACGGTACATTCATCGTTTGAACTCATATCAATGCTAGCACCAAATGATTTCATAGCATTGATTGTACAATTAACGTCTGAACTATTAAGTAGACCATTTATTTTACTTTCACCAATTGCTAAAGAGGATAATATAACACATCTGTGAGAGATAGATTTATCACCCGGTATGGTGATTTCTCCATTTAAGTCAGAGCTTTTACTTGAGAGGAAATTTGAACTCAACGTTTTATTTTTTTGATCTTGATTCATTGTTAATAAAGGTTTAGCAGACATATTATAAGAAAAAAACTTTTTTTGGTTTTGACACTATTGTTTCTTCATGGCAATGGAGATAAATAAATTTATTAGATATGAATTATAGGTATAAAAATGAGCAAAGATAAATTAGGTAAAAAAAGAATTTGTCCTACTACAGGTAAAAAATTTTATGACTTAAATAAGGATCCTATAATCAGCCCTTATACTGGTGAGATTTTAAATGAAATAGGGGTTGAAGATTTAGAAAAAGAAAAAACTGAAGAAATTATTCTTGAGAATGATATAAATGATACTGAAGTGAATAGTGAAGAAGAAAATATAGAAGAAATCGATGAAACACTTGAAACTGATGATGAAGTCATTTCAGAAATTGATGAAGATACTATACCGGACCTTGAAAACTCAAGTGATGATGAAATCATTGATAGTGAGACCGAGGCAGATATTAATGAATTTGATTCTGATGATCTAGATGATCTTGATAGTGAGGACGATGACTTTATAGATGAAGATGACGATGTATCAGATGTAATTAAAAATGTTCCAAATGATAATGATGAAGAATAGTAATGGGGCTATAGCTCAGCTGGGAGAGCGCTTGCATGGCATGCAAGAGGTCAGCGGTTCGAGCCCGCTTAGCTCCACCAAATTATAAAATGAAATTTTCGATTATACTTATAGTTTTAGGATTAGTTTTTTGGGTAAGTGTTTTTCTAACACAAAGTTAACTACATATATTTTAACCAATGTTAAAATAAATTAAGGTCATTATTAATGTGATCAAAAATATAATAGCAATAATAATAATTGACTTCAAAATTTACCTGCCACATCTATACCATTTGATGGCATCTGAGATATCTTGCCTAGTAGCTAAACCTTCTTCAAATAATAAATTAAGATTATATTGAGCCCCGCTATGACCCTTTGAGGCAGATTCTTTATACCATTTCAAAGATTTTGTAAAACTTTGATCAACACCAATACCCAATCTATATGCTAACCCTAAATTATACTGTGCATCTATGCTTCCTTGTTCAGCTGACAAGGAATACCATTTAAAAGCTTCTTTTTTATTTATAGAAACTCCAAGTCCAGAGTCATACATTCTCCCTAGTTGGTATTGAGCGTCAAGATTTCCTTGCTCAGCTGACTTCCTAAACCAATATTCTGCAGTAACTAAATCTTGATCTACCGATTCACCGTTTGCATAAATTCTTGCTAAATTATACTGAGCATCAGAAAAGCCTCTCTCGGCTAGATTTTCAATTTTAGTGATAAAAGTATTTTCAGCAAATACAGGTAATGAAAATATGATCAAAAGAATATAAAAAGAGAATAATTTAAACATAATTAAAAATTAATGAGCTTCATCTCCTGAATGGTCTTTGGAATGTTCTTTGCCATGGGGGACAGCATATACTGTCGGGGGTTTACCAGTATCAAAGAAAACCTTTCTTGAAAGCTGAGTATAATCAGACTCAAAACCCATTATTCCTATAAAAACTACAATTGCAAAAGTGGGAATAAAAAGGCCAAGCACTAAAGCCATTCTTTCCCAAACCATGTGCATAAAAACAGCACAAATAAAATATGCTTTTAGAAACATAAATAAGAGAACTAAAGTCCAACGAGTGAAACCTTGAAAACCAACATAATCAACTGCATAAGAAAATGCACTCAAAACAAATAATAATAACCATACCCATAGATATGTGCTAATTGGATGCTCTTGACCTTCTTCAGCCATAATTTACCTCACCATAAATAGAAAAATGCAAAAATGAAAACCCATACTAAATCAACAAAATGCCAATATAGACCCATTGTCTCAATGATTTCATAACGACCCTTCTGCCAAGTAAAAAAACCTCTTCTACCTGTGTCATAGTCGCCACGTAATACTTTTCGAGCAGTTATAAATAAGAAAATAACACCAACAGAGACATGAAAGCCATGGAAACCAGTAACCATAAAAAAGATGGATCCAAATTGTCTAGCCCCAAATGGATTTTCCCAAGGTCGAATTCCCTCTTCAATTAATTTACTCCACTCAAAAGCCTGCATACCAACAAATGACAAGCCAAGAATAGCAGTTAAATATAATAGAGCTGCTGCTTGTTTTCTTTTTTTCTGATAACCGCTTCTAACAGCCATAGCCATAGTTCCGCTACTCGTTATGAGTATAAATGTCATAATTGCAATCAAAAGTAAGGGGACACTTACCCCATTGACAGTAAGAGCAAAAACTTCACTCGTATTAGGCCATGGTTCAACAGTAGACCATCTGGCTGTCATATAACTAATTAGAAAAATACTAAAAATAAATGTATCACTAAGGAGAAAAATCCACATCATGGCTTTTCCCCAAGGAACTCCCTTAAAAGCTCTTTGATCTGAAGCCCAGTCAGATACAAAACCTTCCATCCCATCCTTTAAAGGCACTTTTGAAGTTGCGCTCATATTTTAAACCCCATAAAAAAACTTAAGTTAACAAAAGCATGGTAAACAAAATTAACCAAACCATTAATAAGAAATGCCAATAAATTGCACATAAATTCAAACTAAGCGGAAAATTAGATGATTCATCTTCTGCTGTAAAACTCTTATAAACAACAAATAACCAAGCTATAAGACCACCAATTAAATGTAAAATATGAAGAGCTGTTAAAAGATAGAAAAAAGCATAAGAAGGATTAGTTGAAACAAAGTATCCAAATGAAACTAGCTCCCTCCAAACAAATAATTGACCAGTAATAAATCCTAGAGTGAGAGCGCCAGCTAGAAATAAATATTCTCTAGTTCTCCTATTATTATTTTCTTTTAAACTTAATGTTGCTTTATGAAAAGCAAAACTACTCATAAGTATAACTAAACTGTTAAACCATAATAGAGGGGGTTCAGGAAGCACTCTCCAATCCCCATAAGCCATTCTACCGATATAGGCGACTGAAAAAAGTGTAAACAATACACCCATTACAACCATCGATACGTAAAGGGCTACTCTTGGCAAAGGCATTGAAGATGACTTGCCGCTGTGCTTGTCATCTATTTTTGCCTGATCAGAAGTCCAAGGCTTTTGCGATAATATACTGAAAATACTCAAGTTTTTTCTACTCCAAGCTCTGTATAACCTTCTGCAAGTTTAACTTTTTCATTAGGTACATCTTGAGGAATAAAATCATCCTCAGCACCAGGAACACTGTAGTCATATGCCCAACGGTAAACAACTGGTAACTCTTTACCAAAGTTACCGTGAATTGGCGGTTGTTCTGGTGTTTGCCATTCTAATGATGTCGATTTCCATGGATTTTTTTCAGCAACTTTACCATTCTTGGCACTCCAAAAGACATTGTAAATGAAAACAAGCTGAGCGAAACCAACCGCGAGTGCAGCAATCGTAATGAAAACATTAAGGTCAGCAGCTGAAGAAGTGTATAAAGCTTCTGTTTGTCCCATCTCATAATATCTTCTTGGCACGCCTATAAAACCTAGATAATGCATTGGGAAATAAATAAGGTATGAACCCACAAAAGTTATCCAAAAATGAAATCTTCCCATGCCATCGTGAAGCATTTTACCAGTTATCAAAGGATACCAATGATAAATTGCTCCAAGAATAACCAGAACCGGAGCAATACCCATAACCATATGGAAATGAGCTACAACAAAATAAGTATCTGAAAGAGGAACATCAACAATAACATTACCAAGGAATAAGCCTGTAAGACCACCATTAAGGAAGGTAACGATAAAACCTAAGCAAAAAAGCATAGGAATAGTTAAGTGAATATTACCTTTCCATAAGGTTAAGATCCAATTATAAACTTTTAGAGCTGTTGGGACAGCAATAATAAGAGTTGTTGTTGCAAAGAAGAAGCCAAAATAAGGATTCATTCCGCTAACATACATATGATGCGCCCAAACGATAAAACTTAAAGCTCCAATACCTACAATTGCCCACACCATCATTCTAAAGCCAAAAATATTCTTTCGGGCATGTATGGAAATTAAGTCAGAAACAATCCCAAATGCTGGCAATGCAACAATATAAACTTCAGGATGTCCAAAAAACCAGAAAAGATGTTGAAATAAAATAGGACTTCCACCACCATAACTAAGGTTTTCGCCAAATTCTACTAAAGCGGGCATAAAGAAGCTTGTCATTAAAAGCTTGTCAAAAAGCATCATTACAGCACTAACAAACAAAGCTGGAAAAGCAAATAAAGCTAATACTGTGGCGGTAAATATTCCCCAAACTGTTAATGGCATTCTCATTAATGTCATGCCACGTGTTCTAGCTTGTAGAACAGTTATAACATAGTTAAGTCCACCCATAGTAAACCCAACAATGAAAATACATAATGATACTAACATCAAAACTATACCGGTTTCTTGACCTGGAGTACCGCCAAGAATTGCTTGTGGGGGATAAAGCGTCCATCCAGCGCCAGTAGGGCCACCAGGGGTAAAGAAACTTACAAAAAGAACTAAAACTGCAACTAAATATGTCCAATAACTGACCATGTTTAAATATGGAAATACCATATCTCTTGCACCAACCATGAGAGGTATCAAGTAGTTTCCGAAAGCCCCTAAAAATAAGGCTGTGAGGAGGTAGACAACCATTATCATTCCGTGCATAGTTATAAACTGATAATAAGTTCCTTCGCTAATAATAGCCATTTCAGGGAATGCTATTTGAATTCTCATAAACCAAGACAAAACAAGAGCTACAAATCCAATTGCGAAAGCAGTTAATCCGTATTGAATTGCTATTAACTTAGCATCCTGAGAAAAAACTTTTTCAGTCCACCAACTCTTTGGATGATAAAGTTCAACTTCTTCTAATTCACTTTCAGGAATTATAGATTCTGACATAATATTTACCTCTTCCTAATTAATTACTTTTATTAAATGCTAGTTTTTCTTCTCTATCCAGCATTGCTTGCTCTTGAATTGCTTCAAATGTTAATTGATCATTTAACCAATCTTGATAGTCATTAGTATTATCAACTTGTACCTCACCTCTCATTGCATGATGGCCAACACCACACAATTCGGCGCATAAAATTTCATAATTTCCTGTAACAGTTGGCTTAATCCAATAAAAAGTTACCATACCTGGTACTAAGTCCATTTTGGCCCTAAATTGAGGAACATAAAAATTATGTAAAACATCTATTGATCTAAGTAAAAACTTAACAGGTTTATCGTGTTCAAGATGAAGAGTATCCCCTTCAATCAGGATGTCATCTTTACCATTGGGATCATTCTCATTCATGCCAAAGGGATTATCTGCACTAATATTCCTTGCATCAGTTGTGCCTAAAATACCATCTTCTCCAGGAAGACGAAAATTCCAATACCATTGTTGGCCCATAGCCTCAATAGGCATTGCCTCTTCAGGAGGTGATACATAATCATCCCAAACAATAAGGCCTGGTGCTAAAAGCCCGGCTACACCAATAGTAGTTAAAACAGTTAAAATAACTTCTGCTTTCTTACTTTCCGGTTCGTAATCGGCCTTTCTATTCTTAGTGTTTTTAAATTTTACAACGCAATAGGTCATAAATCCCAAAACAAGAATATAAACTATCCCAGTCATCCAAAAAGTGAGTTCGATTGTGCTATCAATACTGCCCCAATTAGATGCAATAGGGGTTGAATACCAAGGGGTATAAAGGTGAAAAAGGACAGATCCGATGATTAATAATAATAAAATAAAAGGTACCATTTAAAAACCTCATTTTGAAAATACATAGAACTAAAAAACCTTTTTTTAAGACTTGTAAATTTCTTGTCCACAAATTACTAATTGTCCTACTAAAGTCAAGACACACAATGTCGCAATATTATGCTTTCATTAAATATTATGCTTCCATTAAATATTTCTTTGGGGCATCTTAGCTTTTAATAAAAACCCAGAGAGACTTTTATGTTTGAAAAATTTAAACTATTTTTAAATCTTTTTAAGGTAAGAATAAGCCTAACAATCGTGTTATGCGCTATTTCCGGGGTTTTTATTGTTCCATATAACAATCTCAATACCTTAGAGTTATTTCTAGTGGCAATTTCAGTTTTTTTGGCATCGGCTGGTGTAAGTGCATTCAATCAATACTTTGAAAGAGATTTAGATGCATTAATGCCGAGAACATCTAAGCGACCTTTTGTCACAGGAGAACTAAGTCCGCATATAATATGGCCAATTTTGTTTTTATCAATAACACTCTCTGGGTTGATGATTTCTTACTTTTTCATCAATCCATATTCATGCTTTTATAATTTCCTTGGTGCATTATTTTATGGAGCTATCTACACCGTATGGCTCAAGAGAAAAAGTATATGGAATATAGTGATAGGAGGTTTGGCAGGAAGCTTCGCAACCCTTGCTGGATCAGCTGCAGTTAGTCCAATTATAACTCCAGAGGCAGTTGTACTATCTGTCGTTTTATTTTTATGGACACCGCCCCATTTCTGGAGCCTTGCAATGGCCATAGGAGATGACTATAAAAAAGCTGGAGTACCAATGCTTCCAAATATATTAAGCAACTCTCTCACATCCTATATTATTCTCTTCCATACAGTTATACTTGTATTCGTTACAACGATTCTAGTGCTTTATAACTCAAGCATACTTTATATACTGGCAATTTTTATTGGGGGTGGATATTTTATTTGGACAAGTGTCTTGCTAGCAATAAAAAAAACAAAATCAGCAGCCATGAAAAATTTCTTTGGTTCATTCGTTCAATTAGGGTTGCTTTTGATATTAATAATTATTGATGGAATAGCCATTTAATTTCAATAATCATATGAACCATAATCAATCAGGATTTCTTGTATTTTTTTATAATGTTTGATTTTAGCCCACTGTAAAGCTGTCCTTCCAGTAAGATCGGTATCATCAGGGTAGGCCCCACCCTCAAGTAAAGCCTTAACAGACTCAAAATTTCCAAATCTTGAAGCTATAATTAGAGGAGTCTCTTTGTTGGGGCCAGATCTATCGGGATTGGCACCAAATTTAATTAATTCTGAAACGAGATTAAAATTATTTTTCCTCGATGCAATCGACAAGGCTGTTCTTTTATCATCGTCTCTTTGATCAACTCTTGCACCTTTTTGTAATAAAAATCTAACCATATCAGGTCTCCCTCTCTCTACAGCCAATAAAAGAGCAGGTACTTCATCAAAATCAAGCTCACTTGGCGATCCGCCTACCTGAATTGAGTGTAATAAGTCCGACATGGTTCCTGACTTTACAGCGGTAACGACCAACCCTTCCTTGAAAGGGCTTCTGGTGCTTGATTGAGCCATACATTCAATTGAAGAAAAAAGAAAAAGAAAAGAAAAAAAGAAAAAAAATTGTTTTCTATAAATAATTTCAAATTTTAACGAATTACTGATCATAAAATAAAATATCCTTATAAAATTATAGCAACAGATTAATAATTAATATACAAGCTATTCATGATTAAAAAAATAATACTTTATAGTCTTTTCTCGCTTTTTATATTTTCTTCAATATATTTCTTTTTGAATAAAGACTATTATCAAAATACAACTGTTCAAAAAATCGAAAATCAGGAAGCTCTTCCTGGTGGTCATTTTAAGTTAATTAAGCAAGATGGGACAGTTTTTGACTCAGAGATCTCTAATAAACTTATGTTAATATATTTTGGTTTTACATATTGTCCAGATGTATGCCCAACTACACTAATAAAAATGGCTGATGTTATTGATAGGCTTGGTGATGATGCCCTTGAAGTAAATTCAATTTTTATTTCAGTTGATCCAGAGAGGGATAATGTAGAAATAATTAACGATTATGTTAGTGCATTTCATAATCAAATCATTGGTTTAACTGGTAATAAAGAGCAAATTAGTAATGTAGCAAAAGATTGGGGAGTTTATTACCAAAAGGAGTTTATTGATGGCTCAGCAGAATACACTGTTAATCATCTAGATATCATTTTTCTTGCTAATGCAAATGGTGAATTTATTGATTTCTTTCCTCCAAAGATTCAGTCTGCTCTAATTGTTGAAAAAGTTAGAAATCTTATAAAAAGTGATTAGATATCAAGATTAACTATTAAATCGCCAGAAGAAATACTTTCTTGAATAAACTCTCTTCTCTTAATAACCTCATCGCCCATCAAATCTGAAAAGACTTCACTATTGTCAATTCCCTCGTCTACTTTAACTTTGAGAAGCCTTCGAGAGTCAGGATCGAGAGTAGTATCCCAAAGTTGGTCTGCATTCATTTCACCAAGACCCTTATATCTTTGAACTTGTAATCCCTTTCTTCCCTCAGAAAGAACGGCTTCAACTAACTCACAAGGACTATTAACTTTGTAATCCCTTCCACCTCTTTCAAAAATATTTCTCTTCTTCTTGTTTAAATTAAAATATTGAATAATTTCACTAGCTAGTTCAGATAAACGTTGTGAATCTGGGGATCTAAAAATTCCAGGACCCAATGATAGGGTCTCAAAAACACCTCGTATTTTTCTTCTAACAGTTAAACCATTTCCTATCTCATATTCAGTTTCCCAAGTGGCTTCATCGTCATTAAACTTCTCATTCATTCTATCAGAAATAATTTTAAGAGTATCATCTGAAATTTCATCTTGTTGAACAAAAGCTCCACTAAGAGCGGCAACTTCAACTAAATTTGAATTATAACGACTAGGTAGGCCCTTAATAATAGATCGAAATTTTCTGCTTTTATTAATTAACTCAAATAAATCATTTGAAGTTATAGTTTCACCAGAATTTAAAATTAAAGCAGCATCATCTATTCCGGAATTAATTAAGTAATTATCTAGATCATCATCATCCTTTAAATAAGTTTCAGAATTTCCTTTCTTGGCTTTGTACAAAGGAGGTTGAGCAATATATAAACATCCTGATGAAATTAATGGGTACATTTGTCTATAAAAGAATGTTAATAAAAGTGTTCTTATGTGAGCCCCGTCAACATCGGCATCTGTCATAATTATAATTTTTTTATACCTTAATTTATTAACATCAAAACCTTCTTCTTCATCTTCAATTTCAGATATGTCTCTTCCAATCCCAGCGCCTAATGCAGTTATCAAAGTTCCTATTTCTACTGAAGACAATACTTTAGATAATCTAGCTTTTTCACAATTAATAATCTTACCTCTTAATGGTAATATTGCTTGCGTTGATCTATCCCGACCTTGCTTTGCAGATCCACCAGCGGAGTCACCCTCAACAATAAATATTTCACATTTCTCAGGGTCTTTTTCCTGACAATCTGCCAGCTTACCTGGTAAAGATGAAACATCTAACGCACCTTTTCTTCGTGTAAGCTCTCTGGCTTTTCTTGCTGCATCCCTTGCGGCAGCTGCCTCAATAACTTTACTAATAATATTTTTAGCTTCACTGGGATGTTCCTCAAACCATTCTGAAAGTGCATCATTTACTAGACTTTCAACTACCGGTCTAACCTCAGAAGAAACTAATTTATCTTTTGTTTGGCTTGAAAATTTAGGATCTGCGACCTTTATGGATAAAACACAAGTTAGACCCTCTCTTATATCATCGCCAACTAATTGAACATTTTCTTTTTTTGACATCCCAGATTCTTGAGCATAAGAATTAACAACTCTTGTTAAGGCGCCTCTTAGACCTGCCAAATGAGTTCCACCATCTTTTTGAGGAATATTGTTGGTAAAACAATTTACTGTTTCATAATAACTATCATTCCACCATAAGGCTAAATTTACCTCAATCCCATCCTTATTCGCTAATAAACTTATAGGTTCATCAATCATTGCTTTTTTTGACTGGTCAAGATATTTGACAAATTCTTTTAAACCTCCCTCATAGCTCATCATTTTTTCCCAGGGCTTATCTTCCCTAAAGTCTTGAAGTAAAATAGAAATCTTAGAATTTAAAAATGCCAACTCTCTTAATTTTTTCTGGAGAGTTTTTCTATCAAACTCAATCATGGTAAAAATATTTTTTGAAGGTAAAAATTTAATTTCAGTACCAGTTTCTTTTCCACACTTTCCAATAACTTTTAATGGAGATTGGGCATCACCGTCTTTAAAAGTCATTTGATGTTTTTGACCATCACGTTTTATAGTTAACTCAAGATTTTCAGATAAAGCATTAACAACTGAAACGCCAACACCGTGAAGACCTCCAGAAACTTTATAAGAATTTTGGTCGAATTTTCCTCCTGCGTGCAATTGAGTCATAATTACTTCAGCAGCAGAGACACCTTCCTCATGCATTTCAGTAGGTATTCCTCTTCCATCATCACTTACGGTTACAGATCCATCTGGATTAATTGAAACAGTGATGTTTTTACAATGTCCTGCAAGAGCCTCATCAACAGAATTATCAACAACTTCATAAACCATATGATGAAGACCTGAACCATCATCTGTATCACCAATATACATACCCGGTCTTTTTTTTACCGCCTCTAAACCTTTTAAAACCTTAATGGATTCTGCATCATATTCATCATTTTTAACTTTCTTCTTAGCCATTGTTTCCTCTAATTTATTTTCTTTAATCGACCCATTCCAACCGAAAAGATTTCGGCAAAATTTCTAATGCCCTGAAACAGATCTAATTCAGTTCCAGTCATAAAGACCTGAGCATTTGTTTCAATAATTTGCTCAAATAATGCCGATCTTCTTAGCTGATCTAAATGAGCAACAACTTCATCAAGTAATAAAATTGGATATCGATTTGATTTCTCAGCAACGAGGTTTAAATGAGTGAGTATTAAACCTATTAGAAGGCTCTTCTGTTCACCCGTAGAACATTGACTTGCATAAATGCCCTTATTTCTGTCGCTAACCATTAGGTCACTTTTATGGACGCCAAATGTTGTTCTACCAGAAAAATAATCTTTCTTTCTGTTATTGAAAAGAGCCTCTGCAAAATAATTTTTAATAGATTTATCATCATTAAAAAGAAGCTTTTCTTCAATTATTCCATCGATTTTTAAAAAGGCCTTTGGCCAAACTGGGTTTTGATCATTATCTAACTTTGTGTTTAGCCCATTAATTAGACTTACTCGATTTAGTGCAATGTTGACTCCATCTTCTGACATTTGATTTTCTAGAGTATCAAGCCAACCAATATCTAATTTATTTTCCTGTAAAAGAATATTCCTTTCTCGCATTAATTTCTCATAACTTTTTATTAAGTCTGCATGATTATTAAAAAGTGAAGAACACATCATATCTAAAAATTTTCTTCTTGATGACGGAGATTCAACAAAAATCTGATCCATAGACGGAGTTAACCAAGAAACAGAAATAATCTCAGGTAAAGCTTTTGAGGCAAGAACTTTTTTTTCATTTATTTTTACTTCACGCCCTTTTACTCTACCGGCCGAAATTCCAGTAGATATCTTATAAGAAGAATTATTATTAGATAAAACCTTCGCATTAATTCCCCATTCTGTGGGTCCTTTAAAATTCCTAAATTGATCGTAAGATGCCCTTCTTAAACCTCGCCCTGGAGACAGAAGAGATAAACTTTCTAAAATATTAGTTTTACCTGATCCATTTGGACCTAAAAGAACCACCGAGCAACCTTCAAAATTACATTCCAGCCTATCATACGACCTAAAATTATTTAATTTTAATGATTGCACTCTATTAAAATCATATGCTTGACTTTCAATATCGTTAGTTTGATGCTGACTCACTTAAAGATATCCATAAACTTAAACTCTCATCGGCATAAGTACATAGGTTGCTTGACTATCATCTGAGTCAGCTATTAAAGCAGGAGAACCGGATCCTTCTAAAGCAAACAAGATATTCGAGCCATCAATTTGACTAGCAATGTCTAATAAATATCTTGCATTAAAACCAATTTCTAATTCTTCATAATTATAATCAACAGGAGTTGTCTCAATTGCTTTACCTGCTTCGGGATTAACCACTGTAAGTGTTAACGCTCCATCTTTTAAAAGAAATTTTACTGCTTTTGATTTATCAGAAGATATTGTTGCCACTCTATCAATTGAAGAGGCAAAAACTTTAGTTTCGATTAATAGCTCTTTATCATTATTTTTAGGAATAACCCTTTCATAATCGGGAAAGGTTCCATCGATTAATTTAGAGGTTAATTGAATATCATTAAAATTGAATTGTATTTTTGTATCAGAAACTTTTATATCAAGGGTTCCAGAAGAGTCCTCAATTAACTTTCTAACTTCTCCAACAGTTTTTCTTGGAATAATAATACTAGGGATATCCTCTGCACCAACAGGTAAATCTGATTTAATACATGCTAATCTATGACCATCTGTTGCTACTGATCTTAACTCATTTTCAACTGAATGAAGAAAAATTCCATTTAAGTAATATCTCGTTTCTTCTGTTGAAATTGCAAATCTTGCTTTATCAATGAGCCTTGCTAAGTCACTTGACTCGATACTAAAACCACAGGGCATTTCTCCAGATGACATCTCAGGAAAATCTTCATCAGGTAAGCAGGGTAAATCAAAATTAGATTGCCCTGACTTTATTTCCATTTGATCATTGCTATTTAGTTCCATTTCTATCATTGACTCTTCTGGAATTTTTCTAACTATGTCATAAAGTGTATGGGCAGAGACAGTCGTCGAACCTGAAACAGAAACATTAGCATCAATAAATTCAATAATTTCTAAATCTAAATCAGTTGCAATAAGAGAAATATTCTTTTCATTAGCATCAATCTTAACATTTGATAAAATTGGTATAGTGTTACGTCTCTCAACAACACTTTGGACATGATTAAGAGCTTTTAGAAGTATACCTCTATCAATTGATATCTTCATAAAAAAACTCCTATAATTAAGTGTTAACGATATATAAAAGATGCGTTAACATATAAACGAATCATTATCCTAATTATAGCAGAATTTTGAGAAAAATCACTTAGGAATTAATTTTCAAGAGCCCTTGAAAGGACCTCTACTTCTTCCTGAATCGCGTTATCTGAGTCTTGCAAACTTTCAATTCTCTTAACTGCATGAATGACTGTAGTGTGATCACGACCACCAAATTTTCTACCAATTTCAGGAAGGGATCTTGTCGTTAAAATTTTAGATAAATACATTGCAACCTGCCTAGGTCTAGCTATTGTTCGTGATCTTCTTGCTGAAAGTAAATCAGATAATCTAATATTATAATAATCTGCAACTTTCCTTTGAATATCATCTATAGTTATTCTTCTTTGTGAGGCTCTTATTAAATCCTTAAGTACTTCTTGCGCCATCTCAATTGTTAATGGCTTATTCACAAAGGATGAATATGCTATCACTCTGTTTAAAGCTCCCTCCAAAACCCTAATGTTAGAATCAATTCTTTGAGCTAAAAATTCTAAAATATTATCTTTGATAATAATTTCAGGATTATCTTCAGCATGCTTTTTGGCCTTTGTTTGTAAAACTCCAAGTCTCAACTCATAATCAGAAGCATGAATATCTGTTACTAATCCCCAGCCTAGTCTTGATCTTATTCTTTCCTCTATTCCATCAAGATCAACAGGAGATCTATCTGCAGAAATAACAACCTGGTGGTTATGATCAATCAATGTATTAAAAGTATGAAAGAACTCTTCTTGAGTAGAATCTTTACCAGCAATAAATTGAATATCATCAACCATCAAAACATCAACTGATCTAAATTGCTGTTTAAAAGACATTGTATCTTTAAACCTTAATGCCTTAATAAACTGATACATAAACTTCTCTGCTGATAAATATAAAACTTTTCTTTCCGGCCAATTTTTCTTAATTTCAAGAGCCATTGCATGCATCAAATGAGTTTTGCCTAGGCCCACACCACCATAAAGAAAAAGAGGATTAAAAGAGACCCTCTCAACTTCAGTAATTCTCTTTGCTGCTGCATAAGCAAGTTCGTTAGACCCGCCAACAACAAAATTATCAAATGATAAATTAGGATCAAGAGGGGCGCCTAACATGCTATTATGGTCACCGCTCTCATCAGAAGAGTATTTTGTATGGATTGAAGGTTTTGAAGGTGTGATTGTTTTTTCTAAATTATTGTTTAGTGGTTCTTTTGTGGTTTTGAATTTTTGTAATTCAAAAAATATAGAAGAAACTGGAATATTATCATTTTTTAAAATAGTTAAAATTCTATCTGAATAATGAGTATGTATCCAATCTTTCATAAATTTAGTTGGAACATATAAAATTAATTTTTTTTCAGTTAATTCGCCAAACTCAATATGTTTAAACCAACTTCTGAAAGTTGCTTCACCAAGTTCTGCTCGTAAAACTGACAAAGTCCTCTCCCAGGAGCTTTTTATATTGACAGTTTTAGAATTTTTTTCGCTCACTAAGAACACCCTCAAAAAATCAAATTAGCTACTTAACTAAATAAACAGCTAGTATTGTGAGCAAGAAAAATAAAATTTACAGGCTCTGAAATAAGATAAATTCTATAAAAAAGAAAATCCTCAAAAAATAGGTTAGAGGTGAATCATAAATGATGCAATAGGGTAATTAATGAATCTTTAAAAAAAATTAATTTTTTTTCTTATAAGGGTAATTTTTTAAAAAATTATGAAATATTTTTAACTTTTTTTGCAAGTCTAGAAACTTTTCTAGCTGCAGTATTCTTATGAAGAATACCTTTTTGTGCAACTTTCATAATTTTAGGTTGAGCATTTTTAAGAGCTATCTTTGCTTCCTCAGCGTTTCCAGAGGCAACAGCTTCCTCAACTTTTTTTATTAAAGTTCTCATATTAGTAACATGAGATTTATTTCTTGCTGTTCTTGTAGCAATTTTTCTAACCATCTTTTTTGATGATGATAAATTTGCCATTTAATTACCTCTTAAAAATGTTTGAAATGGCGTTATATTTGTATAGAAGTACTTCGTCAAGCATAAGAATTAATATAAAGCTTATTTATCTTTAAAATCAGCTTTTCTTTTCTCAATAAACGCAGACATTCCCTCTTTCTTATCTTCTGTTGCGAACATAGAGTGAAATAATCTTCTCTCAAACCTAATACCTTCTGATAAAGTAGTTTCATAAGAACGATTGACCATTTCTTTTGTCATCATTGTTGCAATCATTGATTTATCGGCAATAGCCTTTGCGACCTCCATAACATCTGCTAAAAAATTCTCTGAGGGGAATACTCTACTTACAAGTCCACTTCTCTCTGCCTCATCAGCATCCATCATTCTTCCAGTAAGACACATATCCATTGATTTAGACTTGCCAACAAATCTTGTTAATCTCTGACTACCACCTGCTCCTGGGCTTACACCTAAATTAATCTCAGGCTGACCAAATTTAGCATTTTCAGATGCTAAAATAAAATCACACATCATGGCTAACTCGCAACCGCCACCAAGAGCATATCCGGAAACAGCAGCAATTATCGGTTTTCTACAACTTGAAACTCTTTCCCAATTTTTTGTAATAAAGTCTTCCTTATAAACATCCATATATGTCTTAAGTTGCATTTGTTTAATATCTGCACCTGCAGCAAATGCTTTTTCTGATCCTGTTAGAATCATGCAACGAAGTGAATCATCTTTTTCATAACTATCAACTTCTGTTAATAATTCATCCATAAGCTGATCGTTTAAGGCATTTAAGGCATCCGGTCTATTCAGTGACACAGTGATAATTTCATCACTTTTTTCAACAATTATATTTTCATAAGGCATATAAACTCCTAAATTTTTTCCAAGACTATATTCATATAGTCCAAGTAACCATTAAAATTCAATTAAATTTTATTAATAAGAAATTACTTTTGACAATTTGAACAAAAAAAAGTTGATCTACCTGATTGAACAACCCTTTTAATGACACCGCCACAGTCATCTAATAAGCATTTTTCACCTTCTCGGTCATATACATTAAAGGAGGTCTGAAAATATCCCATTTTACCATCGGTACTTGAGAAATCTCTCAAGGTTGATCCTCCAACATCTATCGCTTCTTTTATAACTTCATTAATTTTATTAACTAATAGAATTAATTTTTGTCTAGGTTTACCTTTTGAAGTTATAAGTTTGGAGCAATTTTTCTTTGGATTAATTTTTGATCTAAAAAGCGCCTCGCAAACATATATATTACCTAAACCTGAAACAATACTTTGGTCTAAAAGTGTATTTTTTATTGACTTATTTTTATTTAATAAACTCCCAGCAAGATCATTTTCATTAAAGGAATTACTCAAAGGCTCAGGGCCTAATAAGGATAAAAATTTATGTTTTTCTGGTTCTTCATTTGTGAGGTCAATATAGCCAAATCTCCTAGGATCATTATAAGCTAAAATAAAGTTATCTAATTCGATAACTAGATGGTCATGTTTTAATCTTATGTAGTCTTGAGTTACATTTTTTTTTAAAACTTTATAACTACCTGACATCCCTAAATGAGCAATGATTGAGTAATCTTGATTTAAGCTAATAATTATATATTTTGCCCTTCTTTTAATGGATACAATCTTCTTACCGACAACTTTAGAAATAAAATTCTTCGGCCAAGGAAAGCGCAGTTTTAATTCTGATAAATATACTTTCCTTATGGTCTCATTAATTATAAATTCCTCTAAACCTCTTTTAACTGTTTCTACCTCTGGTAACTCAGGCATTTTAATTTAAACTCCATGATGGTAAGAATAAAACTTAAATTTATGTTCTCTTAGAAAGGTCAACATTGCAATGAAAGAAAGTGATTTCGGTTTCAAAAAATACAATAAAGAAGAACATTCTTCTAAAGTAAAGGATGTCTTTAATAAAGTAGCAAACAAATACGACCTCATGAATGATGTTATGTCACTGGGTATGCAAAGGTTGTGGAAAAAAGAATTTATTGAGTCAATAAATCCTAGTAAAGATAAAAATTTAATCTTCATAGATCTCGCTGGTGGAACAGGTGATATTACAAAAAGAATTCTATCAAAATATAAAAAAAATACGGCAGTTAAAGTAATTGATATAAATCAAGAAATGCTTAAAGAGGGAAAAAACTCTTTTAAAAGTCACGATAATATTGATTTTATTTGTTCTTCAGGTGAATCCATTTCAATAACAGATAATTATGCAGATGTTGTAACGGTTTCCTTTGGAATAAGAAATATGACCGATAGAGAAAAATGCCTCCAAGAGTGCCACAGAATACTAAAGCCAGGTGGAGTTTTTGCTTGTTTAGAGTTTTCTCTGCCAAAAGATATTATTTTAAGAAACCTTTATGATGCTTGGTCCTATGGAGTAATTCCAAAATTTGGCAAATTAATTGTTGGTGAAGAAAAGCCATACAAATATCTTATTGATAGTATAAGAACATTTCCTTCAAATGAAGAGTTTAATGAAATGGTTAGAGATGCTGGATTCATAAATACATCAATTCGTCAGCTAACAGGTAATATAGTTTGTATTTACAGGGGGGAAAAAGAATAGTTGTTTCCCATTTTTAAAATATTGCGTTTATTAAAAGGTTTTTTTATTCTTTCAACTCAAAAGGATCTAATACCCAGAGAAATAATACAAACTTTTCCGAAGATAATAGAAAAAATTTTAAATTTTATTATAAGTAGAAATAATAATAATTTATCTGCGTCTCTTCAAAAATTAGGCCCTACATGGATAAAAATGGGTCAATTCTTATCTACAAGACCTGATATTATAGGAAAAGAACTTTCAAATCAGTTAAGAGAGTTACAAGATAACCTTCCACCATTTGATAAGAAGTATGTGGAAGAATTTCTAACCTTATCGTTTGGTAAGGATTATAAGAAAATTTTTATAGAGATTAATGAGCCTATTGCCGCTGCATCTATTGCGCAAGTTCATAAGGCACAAATTAATATAGAGGGCAAAAAAAAATATGTTGCCTTAAAAATTTTACGTCCAAATATTTTAAATAGAATTAAAAAAGATCTAGAAGATTTTTATTTCGCTGCTAATTTTTTGGAAAAAGTATCAAGTGAAGCAAGAAGGCTAAGAGCTGTTGAAATTGTAAAGACACTCGAAGAAAGTTTATTTATGGAAGTAGATCTTAGGCTGGAAGGAGCGGCGCAATCTGAAATCATTGAAAATACAGAAAATGATGATTTTATTGAGGTTCCAAAAATATTTTGGGAATTGACCACCAAGAACATCCTTACGACCGAATGGGTTGATGCTTATTCATCAAAAGATATTCAAAAAATAAAGAAAACTAAAATAAATTTTGAAGATATAGCTGAAAATATTATGAAAACATTCTTAGTTTTAGCAATTAGAGATGGTTTTTTTCATGCTGATATGCACCAGGGAAATTTATTCATAAGAAAAGACTCAAAGGTTATTCCAGTAGATTTTGGTATAATGGGAAGGTTAAGTATCGATAGTCGAAGATATCTTTTAGAAATTTTAAGCGGATTTATTAATAAAGATTATAAGAAAATAGCAGATATTCATTTTGAAGCAGGTTATGTTCCAAAAAACCAGGATAGGGATAAATTCGCACAAGCGCTAAGATCAATTGGTGAACCAATAATGGGGCAGGATTCTGATAAAATATCAATGGGGCATTTGTTGTCTCAACTTTTTGAAATCACAAATCAATTTGAAATGAAAACTCAACCTCAACTTTTACTACTTCAGAAAACAATGGTTGTGACAGAGGGTGTAGCTAGAGAATTTAATCCAAAACTAAATATTTGGACTCTTTCAGAACCAATTTTAAAGGATTTAGAAAATATTAAACTTCTTACATTTTCAAAATTACCATTTGATAAAATTGTAAACAGTCCTAATCCAAAAGAAATATATTTATCAATTATTAATGAAATAGAAAAAACAAAAAAAGATTTTAAAAAAATAAAAGATGCATTTGGTAAAGATGGACTAAAAATAGATGAGAATAGTATAATGCTAATAAAAAAAGATAAGAATGCTAAAATATTTTCTTCAAAAAATGTATTAATAATAATAGCAGTTATCTTCACTATCTTATTGATTAATATATAGATATTAAGAACTTTGATTAATCCAAATTCATATTGTAATAGCTTTTTAATAGCTTTTAAGATAAAGAAATATTCATGAAAAAAATTTTGTTAATAGTTAGCGGAGGAATTGCGGCTTATAGATCCCTTGATCTTATAAGAGAGATAAAAAGGAGGGGAGATGATGTAACCTGTGTTCTTACTAAAAGTGCAACAAAATTTGTTCAGCCTTTATCTTTCGCATCATTATCACAAAATAAAGTTTATACAGACCTCTTCGATATAGAAAACGAGAGTAAGATCGGACATATAAAATTATCTAGAGATGCTGATCTAATTGTCTTGGCACCAGCAACTGCCAATATACTTGCAAAAATGGTTCATGGAGTTTCTGACAGTTTGGCAACATCAATATTACTAGCAAACAACAAACCTCTATTAATTGCACCATCCATGAATGTAAAAATGTGGAATAATCCAGCAACTATTAAAAATATTAAAACCTTAAAAAAAGATGGACATATTTTTGTTGGACCGGACGATGGAGAAATGGCATGTGGAGAGGTTGGCTCTGGCAAAATGTCAAAAGTCGAAGATATTTATAAAGAAATTAGCTACTTAATTAATGAGTCTCCTCTAAAGGGAAAAAAAGCTTTTGTTACCTCTGGGCCGACTATAGAGCCAATTGATCCTGTTCGTTTTATATCAAATAGATCATCTGGTAAACAAGGGCATGCTATAGCCTCACTATTAAGCAAGTTAGGTGCTGAAACTCACTTAATAACAGGCCCTGTAAATATACCTTATCCAGATAATATTAAGGTTACAGAAATAAACACAGCGGATGAAATGTTAGAAGCTTGTTTAAGTTCTTTGCCTGCGGATATTTCTGTCTTTGCTGCAGCCGTTTCAGATTGGAAAGTTACAAATCAATCAGCAAAAAAAATAAAAAAATCCGAAAATAAAAATAATGATATGAATATAATATTAAAACAAAACCCCGATGTTTTAAAAACAATTAGCGAGACAAATAAAAATAGACCTGAATTAGTTGTTGGTTTTACCCTAGAAACAGAAAATTTAATTGAATCGGCGAAATATAAAATGACTAAAAAGTCCTGTGACTGGATGATAGCCAATAATCATATCCAAAATAACAAAAGTGTTTTTGATAATGATATGAATGAAGTTTCATTTCTTACCAGTGATCTTCAAGAAAACTGGGGCTTGATTAGTAAAAAAAGTGTTGCTGAAAAATTGTGTAATAAAATAATTAATCACTTTAATAACGTAACATGAAGAATCTAGAGATTAAAATCCTAGAAAATGGTTCTGGTCTGCCTCTTCCAAAATATGAAACACATGGCGCTGCAGGTTTAGATCTTTTGGCAGCTATTAAAGAAAATAAAAAAATATTAATTCCTCCAAGTAAGGCAGAAATGATACCAACTGGAATAGCAATTGCTGTTCCAAATGGATATGAGGCTCAGATTAGACCTCGATCTGGTCTAGCTTCAAAAAATGGTATTACCGTTTTGAATTCACCCGGTACTATTGATAGTGACTACAGAGGAGAAATTTTAGTCATGTTGATAAATCACAGTAAGAAAGATTTTGAAATTTCAAGAGGAATGAGAATTGCTCAAATGGTTATCTCAAAAGTTGAACAATTTAATCTTGTATCCGTTGATCAATTAGATACAACTGAGAGAGGCCAAGGTGGTTTTGGATCAACTGGAAATTTAATAAAAAAAGATGAAGGTTAGTACAACAAATAGATTTTCAAATCACTTAATTCTTAAGGAAATTGGTGGACATGGACAAAAATTATTAAAGGAGTCTAAAGTTCTAATAATTGGTTTAGGAGGACTCGGTTGTCCAGTTCTGCAATACGCCGCTGGGTCTGGTATAGGCACTATTGGACTGATTGATAATGATAATATAGAGATTTCAAATCTTCACAGGCAAACAATTTTTTCAACAAATGATATTGGTAAATCTAAGGTTGAAGTAGCCGAAAAAGTTACAAATATGATCAATCCTGAAACAAAGACCTTAATTTACAAAGAAAGATTAAATGATAAAAATGCAAATAAAATAATTAAGGAATATGATTTTATTGTTGATTGCACTGATAATAATTTAAGCAAAATGATAATAAATGACTCATCTTTTGAGAATAATAAACCATTGATATATGCGTCTGTTTCTGGGTTCTTTGGACAGATTTCAACTTTCAAGTCCTATTTAAAAGATAAACATAACAATCCATATCCTTCATATAGGTGTTTAAAGATAAAAGATATCAACGAAAATGATTGTAATCATATTGGTGTATTAGGACCAATTGCAGGAGTAATTGGTTCTTTACAAGCCACAGAATTAATTAAACAAATTACTAATCATAAAGATAATTTGGATAAAAAACTCTTAATTTTTGATGGATTAACAAATAGCATAAGAATAATAAGGATAAATTGGGACCCAAAAAATATGCTTAATGGGACGGGGAAATAAAATATGAAAGAATTTTTTTTCTTTTTAATATTTGTTTTTTTAATTACAAATATCAATCCTATTGCTTATGCAAGTAAAAATAGTACTTCCTGGGCATCGCTAAAATACAATAAAACTTATCTAAGGACAGGCCCCTCAAAAAATAACAAGGTAATTTGGGTTTATAAAAGAAAGGGCTTACCATTTAAGATACTGAGGCAAAAGGATGAATGGAGTGAAGTATTGCTTCCGTCAAGTCAAAAGGGCTGGATTAATTCAAGTCAAATTTCAAAAAAAAGAAATGTTTTGATACAAAATACTAAAAGCTCTGTAGAGCTAGCCCTTTCAAGTCAAAAAGAAATAATTATTACTGATAAAAATTTAAAAACCTTAGCCTATGTAAAAGAGGGGGTCATTGCAGCATTAAGTAGCTGTATGAAAGAATTATGTAAAATTGAATTAAAAGTAAAAAAGGATAAATACTTCTTCAAAAACTCATACAAATTAACTGGTTACATTAGAAGGGATTTTTTGTGGGGAGTCGACTAGAGTAAATCTTCTTTTAGATTATTAATATTTTCGTCATTTAAAATTGTAATATGACTATAATTTTTGTGTTCTATTCCTAAATATATTTTAGCCTCATTTAAATGAAACTGTTCTATTTGATCTTGGTTAAAATCGAAATGTAAAAAATGAACTGAAGATGTTTTTCCTTTAGAATTTGTTCTATCAATATCAGACTCATATCTAGCTTTAATCTTATCATCCCCAATACTCATATAAACAAACTCTTCTACATTCCCTATCGAAGATAAAAAGTTATGTCGTATCTTTTCATCATTAATCTCGAACATAAGAGTTGTAACTAATTCTGATCCTTGAGGGATTAAAGGATTATAAGCAGCAAGCTCATCTTCTAACTGGCCTTCTGGAGCTCCTTCAACAAAGAGCATTTCTTGAATTTGATACAACATAGTCTTATATGATTCAAAATAAAAAGTTGCAAAAGGACCAACACTAATGCGTCTGTTTTTTTTATAATTAACAAGGTCTTTTCTTCTTTCTGACCTTACTTCTTTGTACTCATCGTTTGAAAGAATATCTTTTTTTTCAATTTCTATCATTATTCACTCATTTCATCTTTATTTAAAAAACCATAAGAGACAGCCATTAATTCGATTGGGTGACCTGATTTTATCTGACTTTTTTCATTACCTTTTATAATATCTTCTTTGGTAATTTGAGATAAGTGCTTTGAAGCTAAAGGACAACTTGAAATAACAAATGACGGATCTACTTTTGCAACCTGTCGTGCTGCAGGTTTACCAACCTTTCGCGCCAAATCATGAGTCGGAGAGAGGACTCCGAAAGTTCCACCGTGCCCAGAACATCTCTCAACTATAGAAATATCAGCATCAGGGATAAGCTTAAGAAGTTCATTGGATTTTGCTCCCATATTTTGAGCTCTTGAATGACAAGCTAAGTGGAGAGATATTCCTCCATCTACAGGCTGCATTCCTTCAACCAATCCTTCATTCTTAGATATATCAACAATATACTCATCTATATCATAGGTATTTTCAGATAATAATTTAACAGAGTTATTATCTGGTAAAATAAGTGGCCACTCATATTTCATCATCAATGCACATGATGATGTTAAAGTAATAACATCATATCCATCTTCGATAAATCCAACAAAACTCTCTGAAATTCTCTCAGCTGAAAATGAAACTTTCTCAATATTACCTTGCTCTAAAAGGGGCATACCACAACATTCTGGATAATGAACTTTAATTTCTACTCCTTGGGCAGCTAATACAGCTAGAGAAGCATCAGCAATTTCTGTTCTATTGTAATTTGCATAACAAGATGTATAAACAACGGCTTTACGGTTTGTAGCTTTTCCCTTTTTATTTATTAAAGGAATTTTTGGTTTTCTAATATCAAATTTTGGGAGAATAACCTTATAATCTATGCCAATAAGATAATTTAATATACGTCTGAAAATTTTATTATTTATATCTGTAAAGAAATTTAAAATAAAACCGATACTTTTTCCTAACTTACCATTTCGATCAGTTTGAGCTAATTGATTTTGGATAAACGGTGGTTTTCCTTTTTTTTCTACCTCAACAGCTCTTGCTCTTAACATTAAATGAGGAAAATCTATATTAAATTCATGAGGTGGCACATATGGACACTTAGTCAAGAAACACATGTCACATAATGTACAAGAATCAGCTATTTTTGGAAATGCATCACTGCTAACAGTATCCAATTCTCCACTTTCGGATTCATCGATTAAATCAAAAAGTTGAGGGAAGCTATCGCATAAATTAAAACATCTTCTGCAACCGTGACATATATCAAAGACCCTTCTCAACTCGTCGTCTAAGGAGAGTTGATCCCAGAAATCATCCTCTCTCCAAGGAATAGGATGACGAATGGGGGCTTGGGTAGAACCTTCCATTAATAACCTCTTGAAAATGGGCGATAAATTTTACCGCCCAATAATAATTTAAATAATTAACCTTCTAGATTGTCCAAGGTTTTTTGAAATTTTCCTGCATGACTTTTTTCAGCTTTTGCTAAAGTTTCAAACCAATCAGCTATTTCGTCAAATCCTTCATCGCGTGCAGTTTTTGCCATACCTGGATACATATCAGTGTATTCGTGAGTCTCTCCCTGTATTGCTGCATTAAGATTTTGTTCTGTTGAACCTATTGGCTCACCGGTAGCTGGATCACCAACCTCTTCAAGGAATTCTAGATGACCGTGTGCATGGCCAGTTTCGCCTTCAGCAGTTGATCTAAAAACTGTTGCTACGTCATTATAACCCTCAACATCAGCTTTTTGAGCAAAATATAAATATCTTCTATTTGCTTGACTTTCACCAGCGAATGCTGCTTTTAAATTTTCTTCTGTTTTACTTCCAGATAAAGACATACTTTTTCTCCGTATATAAATAAATAATTAAAAATGATTTATTAGAATAGTTCTAAAACAAAGTCAAGGTAATTTAGAATAATTCTAAACTAATAATAATAATAATTAGAACTATTCTAAAAAATTGCGTAAGCACCATCTACAACGAAAGAATCTCCAGAATGATATGATGAAGAATCAGACGCTAAATATACTGCTACACCAGAAAAATCCTCAGGTTCACCCCATCTTCTCATAGGTACCCTAGAAATTACTTTATCAGTAAATTTTTCACTATTTTGATTTATCTCTGTCATATCAGTAGCAATCCAACCAGGAACTATGGTATTTGCTCTAATACCATATCTCGCATGCTCGACTGCAATCCCTTTTATTATTGCTCTAATACCTCCTTTAGAAGCAGAATAAGGTTGTGTTTTTGCAGCGCCCTCTATTCCAGCCAGACTTGCTACCCCAACAACTGATCCTCCTGGGTCACCTTTCTTTGCTCTTTCAACCATATGTTTACAAACTTCTCTTAATGTAAAAAATACTCCATCTAAATTTACAGCTAATACTTTTCTATACACATCGGTATCCATATCTTCGAATGACCCTCCATAGAGATTCATACCAGCATTGGCAAAAACAGCATCAATCCTTCCAAAATCATTAACAACATTCAAAACTGTCTTTTTTACATCTTCTTCATTGGAGACATCGATAGAATAGGTTTCAACTTTTACATCGAATTCGCTCAATTCTTCTTTTGCTTTAGAATTTTTTTCTATATTTCTTCCGATAATAGCAATATCAGAACCACAAGAAGCAAGACCTTTTGCCATTCCAAGCCCAATACCTCCATTACCTCCGGTTATTAGAGATACTTTTTTTGTTAGATCAAAAAGTTGATTTTTCATTTTTATATTCCCTTACACCCAAAAATTAAAAATATATAATAGAAGACTGTAATAGAAAGTAAAAGAAATATGGATTTAAATTTTTACTACAAGGTCGATTTTTTTAATCTGACTTTTAGAAAATTTTTTAGGGATTTTAATATCTATTTCTGATGGCTCTAAATCTACTAATTCAGAATTTTTTTCATTAAAAATATGATAATGATGCTCAACATTTGTATCATACCATGTTTTATCATTATCAATATTAACCTTGGTAAGGAGACC
>QCGV01000002.1 GCA_003278145.1 OCS116 cluster bacterium AG-390-A19 | reverse complement strand
AATTCCTTTTTTAGTTAAAGCTGATAACTCTACTGACTGAATATCACCACCCATTTCTTCAACAACTATTTCATTCTGAAGTAAAGAATTTCTTGTGGCATTAGGATCTGCATCAGGTTTATCAATTTTATTAATAGCAACTATAATTGGTGCTTCGGCCTCTCTGGCATGATTAATAGCTTCTATAGTTTGAGGCATTACACCATCATCAGCAGCTACAACCAACACAACAATATCTGTTACCTTTGCACCTCTTGCCCTCATAGAAGTAAATGCAGCATGTCCCGGGGTATCAATAAAAGTAATCTTCTTGTTGTCCTTAACTCTTGTTTGATAAGCCCCTATATGTTGGGTAATACCGCCAGCTTCACCTGATACATTATTTGACTCTCTGATTGCATCCAAAAGTGTCGTCTTACCATGATCAACATGACCCATGACTGTAACAACTGGACTTCTTGGCTCTTTGTCCTCATCCCTATCATCTACTGAAGATAGGCCTTCCTCAATATCTGCCTCCGAAACTCTAGTAACAGTGTGTCCAAATTCTTCAGCTATTAATTGGGCAGTGTCTGAGTCTAGTATATCATTAATTTTGACCATTACACCTTGAGTCATTAAAGACTTTATAACATCAACTCCTCTTTCAGCCATCCTATTTGAAAGTTCCTGAACTGTAATAGTCTCAGGGATGATTACATTTCTAGAAATTTTTTCCTTTGGAGCATCATCAGTAATAGATTTCTTTCTTGCCTTTTCTTGTCTTCTCTTAATAGATGCAAGGGATCTCTGCCTTTCCTCCTCATTTAAAGCTTGGGAGATAGATAATTTTCCAGATCTTCTTTTTTTCTCACCTTTATTAAACCTATCAGGTTTCTCTTTTTCAGTTTTCTTTAGATCCTTCTTTTTAGATCCTGTAGATTCAGATTTAATGTTTTTTGCATTTTCTTTTACCAGTTCAGGATCTTTTTTTGCAGGAATATTAGATGGATCAATAGTATCTGAGGAACTTTGTTCAGTTTTTTCTTTTTTTACAAGTTTTTCTTTTTTAGAAATCTTTTCTGTTTCATCTTTAATTTTTGCATTAGCAAGGGCTTTTTCTCGAGCAACTCTCTCGCTATCAGTAAGATTTCTTGAGCTTTTATCTAAATTCTCGTCTTCTGTTTTTGGTTTAAATACATTTGGAGCTGCAGGGGCTTTCCTGACTCTTACAGATGGAGCCACGGGCTTTCTTGTTTGTGATAACCTTCCCCTTCTTGATTCCACAACAACTGTAGATGCCCTAGGTGAACGAGAGCCTTTAGCTTTAGTCGATGAGACCAGACCAGGCTTTAGAGATAATGTTCTCTCTTTTTTATCTTTTGTAGTTTTTTCTGACATTTTATACTTAAACCTAAAACATTAATTTATCTAAAATAAAGTTATTCTGATTTTTTAGCAGAATCCTCTTCAACTTCAAACTCTTCGTCTGTTTCCTCGACTTCAGAATCATCAGGAATTATTCCTAATTTGATCCTAGAGGACATGATTAAATCATTTGCCTGAGAGTAAGTTATATCAAAGTTTTCCAAAATACCATTTTCATGAATTTTTTCTTCTCCTACCGTTTCATCCCAACCAAGTAAATCATCAGAAGAACAATAAGCGAAATCTTCTAAAGATTTTACATCGTTTTCTCCTAAGGCAACAATCATTTTTAGAGACAATTCTTCAATTTCAAGCAAGTCATCTTTTATACCCAATTCCTTACATTTTTGTTCAAGCTCTTCATTTTCTTTATTGATAAAATCAGATGCTCTAGCTTGAATTTCCTGGGCAGTATCTTCATCAAAGCCCGCTATACTCGAAATTTCTTTTTCATCAACATAAGCCAATTCTGTGATATCAGAAAAACCTTCAGTTACTAGTAATTGTGCTAATAACTCGTCAACATCAAGAGCCTCCATAAAGAGTTGTGTTCTCTCCTGAAATTCTCTTTGACGCCTCTCTGATTCTTGATCCTCGGTTAAAATATCAATATCCCATCCACATAAGGTAGATGCGAGCCTGACATTCTGACCTCTTCTTCCAATAGCAAGAGATAATTGATCCTCGGGAACAACAACTTCTAACCTTTGCTCTTCGTCATATAAAACAACTTTTTGGACTTCTGCAGGCTGTAAGGCCTTAACAACAAAAGATGCTATATCATCTGTCCAAGTTAGAATGTCAATTTTCTCACCTTGTAGCTCGTTTACAACTGCCTGTACTCGACTTCCTCTCATACCAACACATGCACCAACAGGATCAATTGAAGAGTCTTTGGATAAAACAGCTATTTTTGCTCTACTCCCTGGATCTCTTGCGACACCAATAATCTCAATAATTCCATCATAGATTTCTGGAACTTCTTGAGCAAAAAGATTTGCCATAAAATCAGGATGAGTCCTTGATAAGAAAATTTGAGGGCCACGTACCTCCCTTCTCACTTCCATTATATATGCTCTCACTCTATCACCAGGCTTGTATACTTCTCTAGGTAATAATGCGTCTTTTCTAATTACTGCTTCAGCCCTGCCAAGGTCAACAACAACAGTTCCGTATTCAACACGCTTGATAACACCATTGATAATTTCACCAACCCTATCTTTAAATTCTTCATAATGTCTCTCTCTCTCAGCCTCTCTAACTTTTTGAAAAATAACTTGCTTTGCGCTTTGAGCAGCAACTCTTCCAAAATCAATAGGGGGAAGCTCTTCCTCAATTGGTTCACCACCAATTTCAGCATTTGGATTTCGTAACTTAGCATCCTCAAGATTTATTTGAGTTGAAAAGTCATCAACCTTTTCCACTACATCAAGTAACCTCATAAGAGCAATAGAGCCGGTTTCTGAATTAATTTCAGCTTTGATATTATTTTCAATACCATAACGGGAGGCCGCGGCTTTTTGAATTGCTTCTTCCATAGCTGAAATAACAATGTTTTTATCAATAGATTTTTCACGAGCAACAGCATCTGCTATTTGTAATAGCTCCAATCTATTAGCACTTATTCCTTTTGTAGACATATCAACTTACCTCTTAAAAAATTTATATTAATTTTGATTAGAAGATTCAGGGGACCAAATAATATTAATATCCTTAATATTACTTATCTCAATTTCCAAATCATTCTTGCTATCAACATTTTCTAATTTAATACTTTTATTAAAAATCCCTTTTAAAATACCTGTAATTTTTTTTGACTTTTCGATTGGTTTTTTTAATTTAATAAAAACCTTATTATCAACCCAAAAATTAAAATCCTCTTCACAGGTAAGTGGACGATCTATACCTGGAGAAGATACCTCTAAAACATATTCATGATTAAAATCTTCAGCCAACTCTATTTCATCAACAATGATGTTACTTAAGATTTTACAATCTTCTATAACCATAGATCTATTTTTGTCCTCAGCCATTATCTGAATATTTAACTCCTCTTTTCCACTAATTTTTAACCTCACAAGTTGATACTTTGTTCTATCGATAATATTTTTAAAAAAAGAAAAAAAATCAGCAGCCTTATCAGGGGCAACGAGATGTTCTATATGATTTATTTTCTCTTTCACTATCATCTTTTATTTACACAATAAAAAAAGCGGGAAAGACTTAACCAACCCACTTCGTATTTTAAACAACAAATTCGAAATATAATGAACCATTATACTAACTTTAATAAAAATACAAGATTTTAGTAATTTTAGCTTAATCCATTTTTTTGAATTTTAAAAAATATGGAGCCCTATTTTTCTTCATACCTTTTTCCTCATAGCGAGAACCATAATACTCACGATATGGATTTTTCCAATCAGAAGGGGACTCAGCAAGCCACTCGAATTTATTACTCTGAAATATTACACTTAATATCCATGATATGTAATTTTTATCATCAGAAGATATATATAATTCACCATCTGGTTTTAAAATTTCATAAAGCCTATTTATCGAAGCAATTTGAATAAATCTTCTTTTTTCATGACGTTTTTTAGGCCAAGGGTCAGGGAAAAAAATCCAAATTTCATCAAAAAAAAAATTTGATATCTCTTTGAGAAGTACATGTGCATCGCCATGAAAAATTTGAATATTTTTTAAATCATGATCATCTATTTTTTTTAAAAGCTGCGCAACACCTCTTCTGTAATATTCAATACCTATGTAAATATTTTTTGGATTTTTTTTTGCTTCTTTAAAAATTATCTCACCAGAGCCAAAGCCAATTTCCAAACAAATTTTATTTTTTTTGAAAAATTCCTTATCTTTAAACAAAGAAAAATTTAGCGCATATTTTGATAGCGACAAAAAAGATTGCTTTTGCTTTTTGCTTAAAGGGCGCTCTCTACCTTTTACTGAAATTAGTTTATTGTTTAAATTCATTCGAAAGGGCATCTACCAAATCTAATTTTTCCCAGCCAAAACCTCCATCTTGGTCTGGTTCTCTCCCAAAATGCCCATAAGCAGCTGTTTTTTTGTAAATTGGTTTATTTAAACCTAATTTCTCTCGGATTCCTCTAGGCGTTAAATCAACTAAATCCGAGAGAAATTCAACCAAACTTTCCTCGGAAATTCTTCCCTTATCACCAAGGTTTGCATAAATCGATAAGGGTTCTGATAAACCAATCGCATAAGATAATTGAATAGTACATTTATCAGAAAGACCAGCGGCAACGACATTTTTTGCTAAATATCTAGATATGTAGGCTGCGGATCTGTCAACCTTAGTTGGATCTTTTCCAGAAAATGCACCTCCACCATGTGGAGCTGAACCACCATATGTGTCAACAATTATCTTTCTACCAGTAAGACCAGTGTCACCAACAGGTCCACCAATAACAAAATTTCCAGTTGGATTAATTATATACGATGTTTGATCACTCAATAGCTCGCCAGGTAAACTCTCATTAATAACTTTCTGAATAATTTTTTTAATTTCTCCTTGGGAGCAATTCTCAGTGTGTTGCGAGGAAACAACTATTGAGTCTACCTCTATTGGTTTATTATTTTTATAAATCATTGTTACTTGTGATTTTGAATCTGGAAGAATTCCCTCAATTAAACCTGCATGCCTCTTATCTGATAATAATTTTAATATTTTGTGAGAGTAAAAAATTGGTGCAGGCATTAATTCTGAAGTTTCATTGCATGCATAACCAAACATAATACCTTGGTCACCAGCGCCTTCATCTTTTAAATTTCCATCAGAGTCAACACCCATGGCAATATCTGATGACTGCTCATGCAAAAGAATTTTAACTTCCATTGTTTCCCAATGAAAACCTTCTTGTTCGTAACCAATCTCTCTAACTGTTGACCTTACTGTCTTTTCTATTAATTCTTTAGAAATTTCTGAAGCTGATCTTACTTCACCTGACACAACAACCAAGTCAGTAGTGACCAGTGTCTCAACTGCTACCCTAGATACTGGGTCTCTTGATAGGTATAGATCCAAAATACTATCAGAAATTTGATCACACACCTTATCAGGATGTCCCTCGGAAACAGATTCTGAGGTAAATAAATAATTCGAATTTTTGGCCATAGATATTCCTCTTTATATTTTTCTATAGCACAAAAAGTATAAAAAAAGTAAAGCCAATACTATGAAATTTTTATATCGTACATAGATCGTTTCTGGAATTTTTTGAGGGAGACGAGAATATATAGACCCCTCCTCATTTAAAGAAAGTTTTTTAATTTCCCTACCGTAAGGATCAATAATAGCTGATATACCTTTATTTGAGGATCTAATAGTAGGTAATCCACTCTCTACTGAACGAAATTTGGCATTTGAAAAATGTTGATATGGGCCTGAGTAATCATTAAACCAAGCATCGTTTGATATATTTATTATTAAATCTGGTCGAAGCTCTGATCGAAGTATTTCATCTGGAAATATGACCTCATAGCAAATTAACACTCTTGTTAAACCCAACGGTGTATCAATTGGATCATAAGATATACCCTTAGATAGCCCTTTATCGCTTGTGAGAATTTTTAAAAAATTAAAATTTTTTAAAAATTTATTAAATGGTAAATATTCTCCAAAAGGAACTAAATGCACTTTGTCATAAGAAGATGATATTTTTCCATTTTTCTTAAGTAAAATTGCAGAATTATAAACATCATTATCATTCTTAATTATTAAATCCCCAACTAAAAGGCTTTCGGAACTCTTAATGCTTTGCATTATAATTGAGCGAATTTCCTCATTCTCAGACAAAAAAATAGGTATTGCATTTTCAGGCCAAATAATTAAATCCACATTTTTATCGGTTTTTGATAGTTCAATCAATTTTTCGGTAATATTTATAATCTCATTTGAATCCAACTTCTTGTCTTGTGAAATTCTAGATTGTATAATTAAAAAATCTTTATCTAAAAAATTTATTTCAGCAGTTAATCTTAAATAACCATAAAACATAAAAATCGGCAAAATTACGAAAAAAGTAGTACCCAATAAAATATTATCTCTTTTTAGAAACAGAATAGGCGAAAGGGCAAATAGTATAATAAAAAAGCCAGATAGATGAAATCCAAAAATAGATCCTATCTGCATGGAATAGTCATTAAAACCTATGCTATGACCAAATAAATTCCATGGAAAACCTGTAAATAAAAAACTCCTTAGATATTCACCTGTAATTATACCAGCAGACAAAGCCAAACAATTCTGTGGTCTACTTCCCCATAACAGTGCTGTTAAAATCCAACCAGGAGTTGTTATTAAGCATAATAGTAATGGTAAGCCTATGATACTTATAAACTTTAACTCAGCAAACCCCTCTCTATAGTCAAAAGCTGAACTAATCCACAATAGACCAAAAAGAAAATATCCAAATAAGAAAAGATTCCCAAAAAATATAAAAGATAAAATTCTCTTTTTATTTTTCTTTGTCCCAGAAACATTCTGGAAAATCAAAAATAATAATGGGAAAGAAAATAATAAGATAAAAATATTATCCCAAGGAGAAAGAGCAAAATTGGATAACGATCCAGCTAAGAAAGCGAGTAAACTAAATAATAAATATTTCATTTTTTTCTCAAGAAAGTAAAAACTGCTTTTTATTTTACCTTTAATCTAAATCTAACATTAATTATTTTTCTCTGATCAACTTCTCTAATTTCTATCTCAAAGCCTTTGGGGTGTGTTATTAGTTCTCCTCTTTGAGGTATCCTTCCGGCTAAAAGAAATACTAAGCCTCCTATAGTATCAATTTCTTCGTCGATATCATCACTTAAAAGTTCAAAACCTAATATCTCTTCGACCTCTTGAATAGTCGCTCTTGCAGGTATATCGATAAAATTTTCATAGATATTTATCTTATGTACTTCGGCATCAGAATGTTCATCTTCAATTTCACCAACAATTTCTTCAATGAGATTTTCTATAGTTAAAAGTCCATCGGTTCCGCCATATTCATCAACAACAAGAGCCATATGAACTCTCGAGACTTGCATTTTTAATAATAATTCTCGAGATTTCATTGAAGGAGGAACAAATAAAAGGTCTTTTACCAAAGGCTCTATAGTAATTTCTCCAATATTTTTTTCTGATAAGGCACCAACAAAATCTTTTATATGAAGCATACCAACTGGATCATCTAGGTTTTCCCTGTAAATTGCTATTCTTGAATGGTTACACTCTGAAAAAAGTTTTATAATTTCTTCAGCGGGAGTCTTAATATCTGCTGAAATTATATCGGCCCTTGGAACCATAGAGTCTTCAACACGAGATTTACCAAAACCAATGATATTTGTAAGCATTTCCTTTTCTTCAATGCTAAACTCTCTTTCGTTATCAATATGATCTTTGACAATATCCTTTAGAGATATCTTTTCTTTTTTTGTTAAAATATCCTTTGCCTTTTCATAGTTAAGGTAAATAAATTTTAAAATTTTATTGTAATAATTTTTCATTTTAGTTGATGTCCAAATATGGATTCGGAATATTTAATTCTTTAAGAATTTTAATTTCTAAATCTTCCATTATTTTTGCCTCTTTATCATCCTCATGTATGTAGCCTAATAGATGAAGAAACCCATGAACAGTAAGATGCGAAATGTGTTGTTCAAAAGTTTTTTTTGAATTCTCTAATTCCTTTATAGCAGTATCTCTAGAAATTACTAAATCACCAAGAACTTGAAAAACACATTTGTTATTTTTACTCCCTCTGGAGCAAAATGATAAAACATTAGTTGGTTTATTCTTGTTTCTATAGATTTTATTTAGGTCCATTATTTCTTTATCATCTGTCAGCCTCACACTTAACTGAAAAGACTCTTCTAAGGACATAGACTTATAACAAACTGAAAGTACATTTCGGACTAAGTTAATTTCATCAGCTAGCCAAATCTCTTTTGCTGAAACTTCTATCAATATTTTATTCACCTTTATTTAAAGCTTTATTATTTTTTTCATAAGCTTCTACTATTTTTGTGACTAAGCTATGTCTGGTTATATCGCTTTTCTTAAATAAAACCTTACCTATTTCATCGGTCTTTGGCATTATATTTAATATTTCCTTAAGACCAGATTTTTCCCCTCTCGGCAAATCAATCTGAGTTGAGTCACCAACAATAACCATTTTAGAATTCTTGCCGAGTCTTGTTAGAAACATTTTCATCTGCATTGATGATGTATTTTGTGCTTCATCTAAAATAATATATGAATTTTCAAGAGTTCTTCCTCTCATAAATGCCAAAGGAGCAATCTCTATTATATTATTTTCAAGATACCGCTCTAATGTTTTTGAAGGAATTAAATCATTTAATGCATCATAAAGCGGCCTTAAGTAGGGATCAATTTTTTCTTTTAAATCACCTGGAAGAAATCCAAGCCTTTCTCCAGCCTCCACAGCAGGTCTAGATAAAATAATTTTAGAGATTTCTTTTTTTAAAAGAGCCTCAACTGCACAGGCTACTGCTAAGTATGTTTTACCAGTTCCGGCGGGCCCTACACCGAAAACAAGGTCCCTATCCTTAATCAAGTTTACAAATTTTAATTGATTTGATGACCTTGGGTAAATATTTTTTCTCTTAGTCTTAATAAGTATAGTATTAAGATCCTCTGCATCTGATTCCTTGGAGTTTTTAGAAAAATTATCAAATATATCTCCATTTATCTTTTTACCGCTTGCTAATTTATTGTATACGTTAGAAATAAACCTACTTGCTGATGAGCATGCATCTTGGTTGCCCCTAAATTCAATTATATTTCCTCTATACGAAATATGTATCCCAAAATTATTTTCAATTTTAGTCAAATTCTCATCGTGCTGACCATAAAGCTCTATTAATACTTTATTATCTTCTAATTCTAAGATTTGACTAACTTCTTTTAGTTGATTTTTGTTTGTTTTCATAATTTTATAAAATTATACCTTCAAGACTATTATCTCTAGTTTTAATAATTTTTGCCTTAACGATCTCACCAATGAAAGAGGGGTCACCATCCATGTGAACAGATTGAAGATACGAAGATCTTCCGGTCAGTCTGTTAACCCCAAGTCCCTGTTTTTCAATAAGAACATTTATTTCTTTCTCAAGAAAACTTGAATTAAAATCTCTTGTTTGCTGTCTGATTAAGTCCTGAAGAGTCTTTAACCTCTCACTTTTAATTTCTTCATCAATTTGATGGTCTTTAAGAGCTGCAGGTGTTCCTGGACGAGGAGAATACTTAAAGCTATAAGCGTGTGCATACTTAACCCTTTTAACAATATCTAAAGTCGCCTCAAAATCATCATCAGTTTCTCCTGGAAAGCCAACTATAAAGTCCCCAGAGATGGCAATATCCTGCTTATATTCTCTAGCTTTATCAATTATATCTATATACTCTTGAGATGAATAATTTCTATTCATTTCTTTAAGTATTTTATCTGAGCCAGATTGCACAGGTAAATGAAGATATGGTTGAAGTTTTTCAATATCTCTGTGTGCCCTCATTAATTCTTCTGTCATATCTCTAGGATGACTAGTTATATATCTTATTCGTTCAATATTTAATTCTGAAATTTCATTGATTAATTGCGCAAAAGTCATATCTGTATCCTTACCGTTAGATTGAGACCACGCATTTACATTTTGGCCTAATAAAATGATTTCTTTAGCACCAATATCAATTAATTCCTGGGCTTCATTTAAGATTTGTTTTGCAGGTCGAGAAATTTCTACGCCTCTAGTATAGGGAACTACACAAAAGGAACAAAATTTATCACAGCCTTCTTGAACAGAGAGTAATGAACTAATAGACTTTAAGTTCTTCCTAGACCCCTTAAGTTGTAAAAATTTGTCTTCTTCTGGAATATCAATATTTACAAGTTTTTTATTAGGCTGTCCCGGTCTAGTTTCAATTTCATCTAACATCTCAGGTAGCTGATGATATGTTAAAGGTCCAAAAACTAAATCAACTATAGGTGATCTTTTGATGATTTCTTGACCCTCTGCTTGCCCAACACAACCAGCTACAGCAACTTTTGTATTACGTTCAGAATTGAGATTAATTTTTTTTAATCTACCAAGCTCAGAATATATTTTTTCAGCGGCTTTCTCCCTAATATGACAAGTATTTAGTATTATTAAATCAGCTTGATTAGGTTCATCTACAGATGAATAATTATGTTTTTCAAGTATTTCTACCATTCGTTCAGAATCATACTCATTCATCTGACAGCCATAACTTTTTATGAAAAGATTTCTTTTTTTATCTTGAGGAGTTTGCATATAAACTATTATTTTGTGATATTCTTTGGTCTACCATATAGCTCAAGTCTATGGTCAACCAATTCAAATCCTAGTGAGTCAGCTATTTTTTCTTGGATAAGTTCAATTTCTTCATTGGTAAATTCAATAATTTCACCTGACTCAATGTCAATCAAGTGATCATGATGTTCGCTTGTATCAACATTTTCATAACGAGATCTTCCATCTTTAAATTCGTGGCGAACAAGAATTCCAGCTTCCTCAAATAACCTTACAGTTCTATAAACAGTTGCAACAGAAATATTATCATCTACCAAACAGGCTCTCTTATGCAACTCCTCAACATCAGGATGATCATCAGCATTATCTAAAATTTTAGCAATGACTCTTCTTTGATCAGTCATTCTCATAGATTTTTTCTCACACATCTCTTCAATAGTCATTTTTTCACCATATCAAGAAAGTTTGTAATCATCAAAATAAACTTTTGATAACAGCAAGCCATCCTCATGCCCTATATCAGCCCTGTAATAATTCTTTAAAACTTTAACTTTCTTAAAACCAATTAATTTATAAAAACAAATTGCAGCATTATTTTCAACTCTAACCTCTAAAAAAATTCTATAAATATTTTTTTTAATAACATCTCTTTCAACTTCGTAAAAAAGTCTTTTAGCAACACCATTCCTTCTATTAGATTTCAGTACACCTAATGATAATAGCTCCTCTTCATTATTAAGTGATCTAAGAAGAATATAGCCGATTATATTTCTAGATTGTTTAGCCAGATAACCATAACCACTTCCTTTGTCCAATAAATGGAATAATGATGATGCTCCCCAGACTGGTTCTTCACAAACCCTCTGAATATTTTGAATAGATAAAATATTATTTTTATCTATCCTCTCAATAACTAGATTTTTTTCTTTACAAACCAAGATATGTCCTTTTTTTCTGCTACTGGATCAGATAAATAAAGTGGAGAAACTTTATTATATTGATTTGGTTTTTTAATTATTTGATTAAGAACTTTATGAAAATCAATATAATTCTCTGAATTGATTAATTTATATTTTTTATAAATTAATTTTTCAATTTCATCTTCTTCTAAGCTAATTAAAACTAAATCTTCATTACTTAATAATTTACTGATATTAGATAATTTAGATTTAATGGGTTCAGATATTGGCTCAGATAAATGATTAAAAATTTGAATAAAATATTGATTTTGCAATGCCTTAATTAAAACCAAAGCGTTTTCACTTTCTTTGCAAACTCCTCTTTGACTTATTGCAATAGCCTCAAGCGCTGATATACCATAAATCGGTATAGATTGGCTTTTTGATAAACCAAGACTAAAAGCTATACCAACCCTTATACTTGTATAATTACCTGGGCCTATAATCGTTATTATACCGGAAATATCGCTCACTTGTAATGATGCACTTTCTAGAGATTCTCTAACTAATATTGAGATAATATCTGAAGGAGGATTTGATTTATTTTCGTAAAATATAATATTTTTATTTTCAGAAACTAAATTAATAGAACAGCTGTTTAGTGAAGTATTAACACACAAAAAAGTCAAAATTATATGATCTCACAAATTTCATTAAATTTAAATCTTGGCGACCTTTCAAATAATTTTGTTTTATCTCCATAACCAAGGTTACATAAAAAGTTTGACTTTATATTTGTACCTCTAAAAAATTCATTATCGACACCCTCTTTGTCAAATCCAGACATTGGACCACAGTCAAGACCAAGAGCTCTTGCAGCAATTATAAAATATGCCCCCTGCATTGATCCATTTCTAAAAGCCGTTTCTTCTGCAATATCTATGGAATGATTAAACCAATTTTGAGCATCTAGATTATGTGGAAATAGTTTGGGTAGATGATCGTGAAAATTAATATCATATCCAATAATTGCTGTTACAGGAGCTGATTTTGTCTTTTCAAGATTAGACTCTATTACAAAAGGTAAAAGTCTATCTTTTGAAACTTTAGACTTAACGAAAATAATTCTAGCAGGAGAACAATTAGCACTTGTTGGACCCCATTTCATTAAGTCATAAATTTCCTTTAAAATATCATTGGAAATATCTTGATCTAACCAATCGTTATGCGTTCTCGCTTTTTTGAAAATTAAATTTTTACTTTTTAAGTCAAATACTGACACCTTGAACCTCTGGGATATAATGTTTCAAAAGGTTTTCTACGCCATTTTTAAGCGTCATTGTTGATGAAGGGCAGCCATCACAAGATCCTTTCATACTCACATAAACAATTCCATCTTTAAAATTTTCAAAAACTATATCTCCTCCATCTTGGGCAACTGCAGGCCTAATATGAGTAGATATTATGTCTTTTATTTTTTCAGAAACTTCATCTAAAATTTCCGTCTGATCAGACTGATCAAATTCTTCTATAAAGATGGGGCTTTCAGATACATAATGATTCATAATTATACTTAGGATTGATGGTTTAATGTTTTGCCATTCTATACCTTCAATAGTTATTGTTAAAAAATCATAACCAAAAAAGACTCCTACGACGCCATCAACATCAAATAGAGATAGCGCTAAAGGAGAGGAGGAGGCCTCATCTGAATTTTTAAAATAAAAAGTCTTGCCACTTTCACCTGTAACGTCTTTACCAGGAATAAATTTCATAGTAGCAGGATTTGGGGTCTCTTCAGTTTGAATAAACATAATATCTCCTTTTATAAATTGTCAAAACCAGCAAGTTTATCAATATCACTATCAGATAAATTCCCTGGTATTACCACAACCGGTATTGAATAGCCTTCACCAGATATAGTTTCAACTAATATACCTGGATTTTTATCTTTTTTATTTGAAGCTAAAATAAGCAAAGAAATTGAATTATCAAGACTAATCAAATTTTTAACAGCCTCTAATTTTGACCCATGCTCAATAATATAATTACATGTAATGTCTGAATATGAATTAATATTAATTGATAGCTCTTCTAATGCCTCTCTAGATTCTTTCTCAATATCGTCGATCATTTTGTTATTAACACTTAACCAATATGTAAATTCAGCAGTATCAACAGTTGCCACAATTAATAATCCAGCATTATTTATCTTTGCCCTTCTTGCGGCATATCTAACTGCTGATTTGCATTCATCAGTTCCATCAAAAACGGCTAAAAAATTTTCTTTCAAAATAACCTCTTTAATTTTAATAACCTAGACCGACAATATCTCTAATCTTTTTCATATTAAGACTCGACCTCTTCATTGCCTCATTAGTACCCTTTTCTAAAATATCAAGTAAAAATGAATGATCATTATCCAACCTTATCAGTTCATCTCTTATTGGTTCAATATTTTCTATTAAAAGATCTGATAAGTCCTTTTTAAATTCAGAAAATTGTTTCCCAGAATAATCATTCAACACAGTTGTTATTTTCAAACCTGCTAAAGAAGAAAAAATTGATATTAAATTGTGTACCTCTGGTCTGGTTTCAAGGTCATTAACATTATTTGGGATTGGTAGAGGATCAGTTTTTGCTTTAGATATCTTTTTAACTATTAGATCATTGCTATCTTTAAATTCAATTCTACTCATTGCTGAAGGATCAGATTTTGACATTTTTTTTGTCCCATCTCTCAAGGACATCACTCTTGAAGACTCATCCATTATTATGGGGTTTGGAATAGGAAAAAAATCTTTACCACCAAAATCTGAATAATCATTATTAAATTTTTGGGCAATATCACGAGTTAACTCTAAGTGTTGCTTTTGGTCATCACCTACAGGAACTAAATCGGAAAAATACAATAAAATATCTGCAGCCATTAAGTTTGGATATGTATAAAGACCAGAAGATACATTTTCCCTATTCTTCCCAGCCTTTTCTTTAAATTGTGTCATTCTATTGAGCCAACCAATTCTTGTAACACAGTTAAGTATCCATGATAATTCGGAATGATAAGGAACTGTTGATTGAACAAATATTGTTGACTTCTTTGGATCTATTCCTGAAGCCAAATAAATAGAAGCTACATCTAAAATATTAGATTTCAAATCATTTGGATTTTGCCAAACTGTGACAGCATGAAGATCTACGATACAATACAAACAATCATGATCTTCCTGAAGGTCCACAAAGTTTTTAATCGCGCCTAAATAGTTACCAAGATGAAGAGCCCCAGTTGGCTGAACACCCGAAAAAACTATTTTCTTTTTTTTATCTTGCAAACCAATACCTTTTAATTTTTAACAATATTAATTATATCATTTTTATTTAATACGCCTAACACAAACAAAATTAAAAAATAAATAAACGCCCCAGAAAATACTAGAATTAACAATTGTAAAATAATGTGAAGATAACCTATATAATCTGATATCACTAAAATATAACAAGACATAAATATTACAGAAAAAATTATTTTAAAAAAATCTCTATATAATTTTTTAGTTGATATATTAATTCTATATTTTTTCGATCCTCTAATTAATAAAAATAAATTAATCCATGATGAGATAGAGGTGGATATAGCTATGCCAATAATGCCTAAAGGCTTAAATAGAGCTAAAGCTATGCCCAAGTTTATAAATACTGAAATTATGCTATAAAATAATGGTGTTCTTGTGTCGCCCAAAGAATAGAATATAGGTAGATAAATTTTTATAAGAACAAACGCAGGCAACCCAAGTGAAAAAGCTATTAGCGCCTTTGAAACATTGATAGTATTAACTTGATTGAACATTCCATGCTCGTAAATTACAGATATTAAGGGGATGGAAATAATTGAAAGCCCTACTGCAGAAGGTATGATCATAATCAGTGAAAATTTAATAATATTTCTAATAACTAAATTAAATTTCTCCAAATCTTTTTTAATATCAAGGCCACTTAGTGTTGGAAGAAGAACAGTACCGATAGAAATACCAAATAATGCTAAAGGAAGCTGATATAATCTCTCAGCATAGTACAAAATAGATATTCCACCCTCAACAAAAGAGGCAATTATGCCTGAAAAAACAATATTTGCCTGTATAACGAGCCCAGTTATAATTTGTGGTCTAGCAATGGTTGAAAATTTATTTATTAAATTTAAATTTTCGGGCTTTCTTAAATTTAATTTATAACCACTTTTAGATAAAAAATAAAAAATCAATAGAAACTGAATAATTCCTGAGAAGGTGACTCCAAAGGATAATAAATACCCGATAGAAGAAATATTGTTTATTGGAAGGATTAAAATAAAAACCAATACAGCATTAAAAATGACTGGGCCAAACGATGAAGCAAAATATCTACCTAAAGAATTTAGAATAGCAATTCCTATAGAAGACAAAGATATAAGCAAAATATAAGGGGCTGTTATTCTAGAAAAATTAATAGCTAAATCATATTTAATTGGATCATTAGTAAAACCATAAGCGATAAAATAAATAAAGAAGGGCATAAAAATTTGAAGAACAGAAGTTATTGAAATCATAATAATTAGTGACATAAAAAGAATATCTTCAGAAAATTTAATTGCAGAAATTTTATTAGAGATTAATTTTTTTGAAAACATAGGAATAAATGCAGCGGAAAAAGCTCCTTCAGCAGTTATTCTCCTAAATATATTTGGTATTCTTAGAGCAACTATAAAAATATCAGTTATATAGCTCACGCCAAGGACATTGCTTATTAGAATATCTCTTATTAGTCCAACAACTCGACTAAGAGATGTTAAACCTGCAACAATTAATGTTGGCCTAAATAGAGATTTCTTCTCTGCATTATCAGCCATTACTTAAAACCCGTAAAAGCTCTCTTTCAATTATTTTTTTTGAATTATGGTGCTCAATTTTTTTATTTTTAGAATCTAATACATAAAAAACATCAACAACACGCTCACCAAAAGTTGCGACTTGCGCCCTAAATAAATTTAAATCTAAATGATTTATGGTTTTTGCTAGCTCATGAAGAATGCTCGGTCTATCCTTTCCGCTAACCTCTATAACTGTATAATTTGAAGAGATATTATTCATTATTTTTACAACAATAGGAACTGTGAAAGCATTAATTCTTCTATTATTTAATCTTGATGTTGAGGAGACTCCATTTTTAATATCAGTATTTATAAAATTTAGTATTTTTTCTTTAATTCTCTCAATTCTTGAATTATCGAATATTGGTCTATTTTCTTTGTCCTGTATCCATATAACATCGATGGCAATATTTGATGAGTTTGTAAAAATCTTGGCATTTACAATATTTATTTCCATCGAGGATAATGCGCCTGTTAATTTAGAAAAAAGCCCCTTGCTATCTTTTGACATTATTGAAACTTCAGTCGCTTCAGCATCTTTCTTATTATGAATTATAATTGATGGTTTATTGTTAAAATTTTTAACGAACATTTCTGCTTGTCGAAAAATAATATCATCTTCCAATCCAAGCCAGTATTGATCGCTTTGACTTTTAATCCAATCTTTGAATTTTCTCTCTTTATTAAAATCTGCCTTAGAAAAAACTGATTTTATTTTATTTTGCGCTCTTAATGACCTATCCTCATCCAGAACCTCACCTGATAATTTTGCATATGTCTCTTTATAAAGCTGTTCAAGCAACTGACCTTTGTGTGCATTCCAGACCCCAGGGCCAACCGCACTAATATCTGCAATTGTAAGAATAAGTAAAAATTTAAGCCTTTCCGGTGTCTGAACCTTTAAAGAGAAATCCTCAACGGTTTTGGCATCCATTACATCTCTTGTTTGAGAAAAGTCACTCATAACAAGGTGCTCTTTGACTAACCAAGATATAGTTTCCAACTCATAATCAGATAAATTAAATCTTTTGGAAAATTTTTTAACGATCTTTGCACCCGCTATTGAATGGTCCTCATCACGACCTTTTGCAATATCATGAAATAGCAACGCTATAGTCAAAATTTTCTTACTTAGTCCAGAATTAATTATCTCTGAAATAAGTTTTGTAATATTCCTATTTTTTTCTGAAAATAATTTATTTAATTCCCCTATAGCTCTTAATAAATGTTCATCAGCAGTATAATGATGATACATATTAAACTGCATCAAACCTACAATCTTTCCAAAATCTAAAATAAAGCGGCCAAGAACGCCTGTCTCATTCATTTGCCGCAAAGTTTCTTCTGAATTTTTTTTATTTAATAAAATCTCAAGAAAAATCTTATTCGCAGTTTCATTTTGTCTTAAATCTTTATTAATTAGGCTTAGATTTTCTCTTAAAACTCTTACAGCGTTTGGATGTATCAAAACATCCCTTTTCATAGAATAATTAAATAATTTTAAAATGTTTAAGGGGTCTTTCTTAAAAAAATTTTTGTTTGGTATATCAATTCTACCAGCATTTAGTATAAAGCCTTCGACCTTTTCTTCAGAAAAATAAGATAAAGCCTTTGAAATTACTGGTATAGATTTTTTCTGTTGTTCTTCTAATATGGAACATATTGATCTTGTTAAGTCCCCAACCTCACGGGCAATAAGAAAATAGTGCCGCATAAACCTCTCTACCCCTAGGAGACCCTTTCTATCATCATAGCCTAATCTTTTCGCCATTTCCCTCTGATCATTAAAATTTATTACTTCTTCGGGTCTTTTGGCTATGTAATGAAGCTGACATCTAACATGCCAAAGAAAGTTTTCACATTTAAGAAAGGTAGTTGACTCATCTTTATTTAAAATACCTTTTTTAAACATATCGTCTGGACGAGAACAATTGTAGCAAAAATTTGTCATCCAACTAAGGGTTTCTAAATCCCTAAGTCCACCCTTACCATTCTTGATATTAGGTTCAACAAGGTATCTAGACTGGCCTGCCTTATGCTGTCTTTCTTCGCGCTCATCAAGCTTTGCCTGAATAAAATCCGCTGATGACATTTTTTCTAATTTTTCCCTGTAAGACTTTTTAAAACTTTTACTTAGCTCCTCATTACCCCACAAATGCCTAGCATCTAACATTGAGGTAGTAATTGTTTGATCTTTTTCAGCTAACAAAAGACTCTCGGAAATAGATCTCGTTGCCTGGCCAACTTTCAATCCAAGATCCCACAAAAAATATAAAGTATTCTCTATGGCAGCCTCAGCCCATGCAGTTTTTTTGTATGGTAATAAAAAGAGAAGGTCTATATCAGATTGAGGGGCCAAAAGACCTCTTCCATATCCTCCAGTAGCTAATACTGAAATCTTTTCAGCTTCAGTGGGGTTATTAAGAGGGTATAAATATTTACTTAAGAAATTAATGTAATTAATTATTAACTCATCATGTAAATATGATAATTGTTGAGCACATTCTTTGCCTTTATACGTATTATTTTCTAAGCGTTTCTGAGCAACTTCATGGGCTTTTTTTAATTGTCCTTTAACATAATTTTTTAGCAAAGAGTTAATTTCGTTTGAATAAATTTCTTTTTCACTAAAAACTTCTTCAAAATTAAAATTACAATCCTTAGTCAATATTTTTATTTTGGATTTCATCTCTTTCCTTTTACCCGAAGAAGATAAGATTTAAAAATTTATTGTTTTAAAATACCACTTTATAAAAGAAAAACTAAAAATAATTTTTATTAATTAATTACTAATTCATATTAAAAATAGTAATATTAATTTGAAATATTAATATTTTTTATTATTTTATTATAAAATGCTTGACGCTTTTATTATTTTTGTATATTTGTCTCCAAATTATTAAATAAAATTATCAAAATGGTGAAAGATATTGAAAGATAAAATTGATATAAATGAAACTAGCTATGATGAGCAAGAGGCTTTAAAGTTCCACTCTGAAGGAAGGCCAGGTAAAATAGAAATTAATGCTACTAAGCCAATGGCAACGCAGAGGGATTTAGCTTTAGCATATTCGCCAGGCGTTGCGGCTCCTGTATTAGCAATATCTGATAATCCTGATAGCGCATATGATTATACTGCTAAAGGGAATCTTGTTGCTGTTATATCTAATGGCTCTGCAATTCTTGGTTTAGGTGATCTTGGTCCTTTAGCCTCTAAACCAGTGATGGAAGGTAAGGCGGTTTTATTTAAAAGATTTGCAGATGTTGACTCTATTGATATTGAAATTAATGAAAAAGATCCTGACAAAATTTCAGATATTATTGCAAGTCTTGAACCATCTTTTGGCGGTATAAATCTTGAAGATATAAGTGCACCAGATTGTTTTATAATTGAGAGCAAATTAAGAGAGAAATTAAATATACCTGTCTTTCATGATGATCAACATGGTACTGCAATTATATCAGCTGCTGGGATTATTAATGCGCTTGATCTTACCGGTAAAAATATTGCTGATATGAAGGTTGTTATTAATGGAGCTGGGGCTGCTGGGATTGCATGTCTAGAGCTATTAAAGGCGATGGGATTGCCTCATGATAATGCGGTTCTTTGCGACTCAAAAGGGCCAATTTATATTGGTAGAGAAGATAATATCAACCAATGGAAATCAGCTCATGCTATACAAACAAAGGAGAGAACCCTTGAAGATGCGGTTAAAGGTTCAGATATTTTCCTTGGTTTATCAGTTAAAGGAGCCTTAACTCCTGAAATGATTAAAACTATGAATAAAAATCCAATAATATTCGCCATGGCAAATCCTGATCCTGAAATTGATCCTAAAATTGCAAAAGAATTAAGACCTGATTGCATAATGGCAACAGGAAGATCTGATTATGCAAATCAAGTAAATAATGTTTTGGGATTTCCTTATATTTTTCGTGGCGCACTTGATGTTAGGGCAACAACAATTAATGAAGATATGAAAATTGCCTGCGCAGAATCGTTAGCAAAGCTAGCTCGTGAAGATGTACCAGATGAAGTTGCTGCCGCTTATTCTGGGGCAAGACCAAGATACGGTCCTGAATATATTATACCTGCGCCTTTTGACCCAAGATTGATAAGAGATATTCCGCCTGCAGTTGCAAAAGCGGCCATGAAATCAGGCGTTGCTAAATTACCAATTGTAGATGAGGACGCCTATAAAAATAGATTATCAGCAAGACTTGACCCAACTGCAGATATAATGCAACCAATTTTTTCTAAAGCTAAAAGACTTATGAAAAGAGTTGTTTTTGCTGAAGGTGAAGAAGAAAAAATAATTAGAGCTGCGCTAAACTTTAGAGAACTTGGCCTTGGAATACCTGTGTTAGTTGGTAGACAAGAAAAAATTGAAGATACGCTTAAGAAGATAGGTTTAAGACCTGATACAGATATAGAAATAGTTAATTCGAAAGACTCCGAAAAATCTGAAGAGTATGCAGACTTCTTGTATAAAAGACTTCAGAGAAAGGGATATTTAAGAAGAGATTGCCTAAGAATGGTGAATAATGATCGAAATATATTTTCATCCTGCATGACCTCTCTAGGTCATGCGGATGCTATGATTACAGGAACAACGAGAAATTACTCACTAGCACTTGAGGATATAACTCAAGTTATTGATCCAATAAACAATAAAAGAATTGTAGGAATTTCTGCAATGGTTTCTGGGCCTAGGACAGTATTAGTTGCGGATACAAATGTTCATGATATGCCATCAGCTGAAGAAATCGCTGATATTGCTGAAGCTGGTGCAGAATTAGCAAGGAGACTTGGATTTGTTCCTAGAGTTGCTTTACTGGCTTACTCATCTTTTGGTTATCCTGAAGGAGAAAGGTCAACATTTATGAGAGAGGCTGTTGATATCCTTGATAAAAGAAATACCAATTTTGAATACGATGGTGAAATGGCGGCTGATGTAGCACTTAACCCAAAAGCTATGGAGCTCTATCCTTTCTGTAGATTATCAGGGCCAGCAAATGTTTTAATTATGCCTGCAATTCATTCTGCATCTATCTCAACTAAGCTACTTCAAGAGCTTGGTGGATCTAATTTAGTTGGCCCAATGCTAGTTGGATTATCAAAGCCGATACAGATAATACCTACCGGGTCTAGAGTTTCAGAAATAATTAATCTTGCCGCCATAGCAGCTTGTGATCTTGGAAGATAAAACTACTTAAGTCCCTCAGCATACTTCCAAAACATTTCTGGTATATCTGAACCGCCTAGATTTTTTATCTGTCTGACACCAGTTGGACATGTTACATTTATTTCAGTTAAATATTTACCTATAACATCAATCCCTACAAAAACTAAATTCATCTCTTGAAGGATGGGCTTGATAGCCTTGCATATTTTCATGTCACTCTGAGTTAATTCAGATAGCTTTGGAATTCCACCAACACCAAGATTTGATCTGAACTCACCCTTTGCAGGTATTCTGTTTAAACAACCAACAGGCTCACCATTTAAAAGAATTATCCTTTTATCACCATTTTCAACTTCTGGTAAAAAAGGCTGGACCATTATTGGCTCTTCTTGGTCTTTTATGAATTTCTCTATTTTTATGAATATATCTTTACTATTCTGTAACCTTATTATCCCTTCTCCACCTTTTCCATAAAGAGGTTTTAAAACAATATCTTTATGAATTTTTTGAAAATTTAAAATAGCATCAGCATCTAAGGAGATTAGAGTTTCTGGCATTAAATCTTCAAAAAAAGTTACTAATAATTTTTCGGGAGCATTTCTAACACTTATTGGATTATTTATTATACGGGTATTTTTTGGAAGATGTTCAAGTAAGTGAGTATATGTAATATAATTCATATTGAAAGGTGGCTCCTGTCTCATCAAAACAAAATCTATATCTAGAAAATCGGTTTCAAATGGTTTGCCAAGAGTAAAGTGATTGTCCTCATCATCCATAACTTGAAGTGGCTCAATAAGAGATGTTGTCTTTCCATTTTTATATGTAAGCTTATCTGGGGTATAATGAAATATTTTATGTCCTCTTTTCTGAGCTTCCAAACATAATGCAAATGTAGTATCGCCGCTTATTGATAGAGTTTCGATATGATCCATCTGAAAAGCTACATTAAGACTCATCTTCTTTTCCTTTTAACTTTAGAGCTGCATTATATACTTCTTTTCTTGAGAAATTGGTATATTTAGATATTTCTTTTGCGGAATCCGAAAGTGACATTGATTTAAGGGTATCCTCTAAAATAACCTCTAAATTTTGAGGCTTATCTGAGTTAATATTACCCTCAACAACAATAATTATTTCACCCTTAATATTTTCTCTTAAAGATAGCTCCTTGATCACTTCAGTAATTTTAGATGTAATAATTTCCTCAAATTTTTTAGTGAGCTCCCTGCAAATAGAAATCTTTCTATTACCAAAAATCTCTAATATTGTTTCTAAAGTTTTAATAATCCTGTTTGAGCTCTCAAAAAAAATCAAAGTTGATTTAATATTTTTTAATTCTTCTAAATAATCTTTCTTTGCTTTTACTTTAACAGGCAAAAATCCTGAAAAAAAGAATTTATCTGATGGAAGACCAGATAAAGTTATTGCTGCTATTGGAGAAGATGGACCTGGGCATGAGGTAACTCTCAAGTTTCTCTTTTTTAACTCTTTGACTAATTTATACCCAGGGTCTGAAATAAGAGGAGTGCCTGCATCTGAGACAAGGGAGACATTTTTCCCATTTTCAATTTCGTCAATTATAAATTTTCTAGTTTTTACATCACTGTGTTCATGATAAGACATCAATTTATTTTTTATATTGTAATGGTTTAAAAGCTTAATAGTTGTCCTTGTGTCTTCACAAAAAATTAAATCTGAGGATTCAAGCTCTTCAAGGGCACGAATGGTTATATCTTTTAAATTTCCAATAGGTAAAGAAATTATAGTTAATCTTCCCTCATTATTATCCTTCAATCAATAGCTCCTTTGAGAATAATTTGAACGCATGGTTTCTGTGAGAAATGCTGTGTTTAAATTGTGGATCCATTTCACCAAATGTGCTCTCATGGCCCAATGGGATAAAGATAGGGTCATAACCAAAGCCATTTTTTCCCCGAGGGGGGAATGAAAGTGTTCCATCCACCCTTCCTTTGTAAATTCTATAATCACCGTCAGGCCAGGATACTGCTAATACACAAATAAAATAAGCTGAATAATCGATTGCTTCTATTTTTAAGAGACTTTCTTGAATCTTATTTGCTGCATATAAAAAATCTTTTTTTGGACCAGCCCATCTTGCTGAATAAATACCTGGTTCTCCATCTAGGGCATTAACACAAAGACCAGAGTCATCTGAAATAGATACAGTTTTTGAGAGCATTGAAGTTGTAGATGCTTTTATAAGGGCGTTTTCTTCAAAACTTGAACCATTCTCCTCTGGCTCATCAATTCCTAGATCACTAGAGGATAATATTTTAAGATCATAATTCTTCAGCAGATCTTTAATTTCTGAGACCTTTCCTTCATTATGACTTGCTATGATAATGTCTTCATTATTAATTTTTTTTTTCATCTAAGTTTCAAATACTTTTTTTTGAATATTATTTATTTCTACAATTCCCTTTTGAGCAAGGGTATAAAGCTCAGAGTACTTCTCTTGAGAGAAAGGAATAGTTTCAGCAGTTGCCTGAACCTCGACGATTCCTCCATAATCGGTTAAAACAAAATTAGCATCTGCTTCAGCTTTTGAGTCCTCATCATAATCAAGGTCTAGAATTGAAACATTTTCATAAATTCCACAAGAAACCGCACCAATACATCCAATAATTGGGTCTGTTAATAAATCTCTTGAGCTTAAAAGATTATTAATTGACTGCCTCAGTGCTACCCAAGCCCCAGAAATTGAAGCTGTTCTTGTACCACCATCAGCTTGAATCACATCACAATCAATATTAATTTGATATTCACCTAATTTCTTTAAATCAATTATAGATCTTAAGGATCTACCTATTAATCTTTGTATTTCTTGTGTTCTTCCGCTTTGTTTTCCATGCGAGGACTCTCTTCTCATCCTTTCTGAGGTTGACCTAGGTAACATGCCATATTCTGCTGTAACCCACCCACTTCCGGAATTTCTTAGCCAAGGAGGGACCCTATTTTCAACTGATGCAGTGCATAATACATGAGTATCACCAAATTTTATCAAACAAGAACCTTCGGCATGTTTAGAAATCCCTAAATCAATTTCTATCTTTCTAAGTTCGTCATAGTTTCTTCCAGAGGGTCTTTTCATATTTTATCTCAAAAAAATTAATATTTATTTTTATTTATGGGTTGAAAAACAATTCTATATATCACACATAACACAATATAATACACAATATAACGTTATGAATTTCAACTTAGTTGTTTTAAAGAATATTTATTAGGGGTAAAAAATGGAAGAAGATAAAGAAGATCAAGAAAGTAATGCAGAAGATAAACTAGAATCAAATGAAACCGAAACTGAGGATTCACCCAAGGAAATTTCTTTAGAAGACAAAGTTAAAGAACTAGAGGATAAAATTTTAAGATCAGCTGCTGAGGTTGAAAATATAAGAAAACGTTCAGAGAAAGAGAGGGCTGAAGCTTATAAAATAGGCATAAGTCTTTTCGTAAAAGATTTTGTTCCTGTATTAGATAATATTGAAAGAGCACTTTCAACCCTTAAAGATACAGATGATGTAAACTACGAATCTTTTGTAGAAGGCATTTCTGCTACTGAAAAAGATATAATAAGTTTACTTGAAAAACATGGTATACAACAAATTAATCCTATAAATGAAAAATTTGATCCTCTTTTTCATGAAGCACTTTTTGAGGCAGAATCAGATGAGCACGAACCTGGTTTTGTAACGCAGGTAGTTGAAGTTGGCTATGCAATCGATAAAAGACTTATTAGGGCTGCAAAAGTAGGAGTTTCCTCAAAAAAATAATTTTTCAAAAATACTCTTGTAAGTGAAAAAAGAGTAACCATATAAGCAAAGTATTAAATTTATATCCAAACAAAAGGGAGTATTGTCATGGGTAGAGTTATAGGTATCGACTTAGGAACAACAAATAGCTGCGTTTCTATAATGGAAGGATCACAGCCAAAAGTTTTAGAAAATGCCGAAGGGGCTAGAACAACCCCATCAATGGTATCTTTTGATGAAGAAAAGAAAAGACTAATTGGTCAACCTGCTAAAAGACAAGCCGTTACAAATCCTACAAATACTCTTTTTGCAGTTAAACGATTAATTGGAAGATCTTTTGACGATCCTGCTACTAAAGAAGATCAAGATATGGTCCCATATAATATTGTTAAAGGTGACAACGGTGATGCGTATGTTGAGGCTGAAGGAGACAAATATTCACCAGCTCAAATCTCGGCCTTCATTCTTCAGAAAATGAAAGAAACTGCAGAGGATTATCTTGGAGAAAAAGTTGACCAAGCTGTAATAACCGTCCCAGCATATTTTAATGATGCACAAAGACAAGCCACCAAAGATGCTGGAAAAATTGCCGGTCTAGAAGTTTTAAGAATTATCAATGAGCCTACAGCAGCGGCACTTTCTTATGGCCTTGAAAAAAAAGAAGGTAAATTAATTGCTGTTTATGACCTAGGCGGCGGAACGTTTGATATTTCTATTCTAGAAATCGGAGATGGCGTTTTTGAGGTAAAGTCAACAAATGGTGACACTTTTTTAGGTGGTGAAGATTTTGACACTCTATTAGTTAATCATCTTGCAGATGAATTTAAAAAAGAAAATAGTGTAGACTTGAGAGAAGATAAGCTTGCCCTCCAAAGGCTAAAAGAAGCTGCTGAAAAAGCAAAAATAGAATTATCATCAGCCTCACAAACTGAAGTTAATCTTCCTTTCATTACTGCAGACCAAACTGGCCCAAAACATTTAACACACAAACTTACTAGAGCATCTTTAGAAAGTTTAGTTGAAAAGCTTATCGAAAGGACAATTATACCTTGTAAAGCTGCTCTGAAAGATGCAGGGATTGATGCATCAAAAATAGACGAAGTTGTTTTAGTTGGTGGGCAAACTAGAATGCCAAAAATAAGAGAAGCGGTAAAAGAGTTCTTCAATAAAGAGCCTAATATGTCTGTTAATCCAGATGAAGTTGTTGCAATGGGTGCGGCAATTCAGGCAGGTGTTCTTCAAGGAGATGTTAAAGACGTTCTACTTCTTGATGTTACACCTCTATCTCTAGGTATTGAAACTTTAGGTGGTGTTTTCACGAGATTAATCGATAAAAATACAACTATTCCAACAAAAAAATCTCAAGTTTTTTCAACTGCCGAAGACAATCAATCTGCTGTTACAATAAGAGTATTTCAAGGTGAAAGAGAGATGGCTAATGATAACAAGCTTCTGGGTCAATTCAATCTAGAAGGTATCAGTCCTGCTCCTAGAGGAATACCACAAATTGATGTTGCATTTGATATTGATGCTAACGGGATTGTTTCTGTTTCCGCTACTGATAAAGCCACAGGCAAAGAACAAAAAATTACTATTGAGGCATCAGGTGGTTTAAGCGATGATGAAATTGAAAATATGATTAAAGAAGCTGAAGCTAATGCTGAAGCCGATAAAAAAGTTAGAGAACTTGTTGATGCAAAAAATCAAGCAGAAGCTATTATACACTCAGCTGAAAAAGGAATTGCTGATGCAGGTGATAAAATTACAAATGAGGAAAAGGATCCAGTTGAGGCAGCAATAAAAGACCTAAAAGAGGTTTTAGAAAGTGAAGATTTAACTGCCATACAAGAAAAAACAGCCTCACTTTCTCAAGCAGCAATGAAAATTGGTGAAAAACTATATCAACAAGAACAAGAAAGTTCAGAAAATTCTAGCGAAGGCGATAATGGGGCTGATGATGCAGATATAGTAGATGCTGACTTTGAAGAAGTTAAGGAAGAAGAAGAAACTGTTAAAGAAGAAGAAAAAAATTAAATTAAAAATTATTAATCGGAACGCTTTATATGGCAAAAAGAGATTACTATGATGTGCTGGGTGTTCAAAAAAATGCATCAGATGCTGAAATAAAAAAAGCATTCAGAAACTTAGCTAAAGAAAATCATCCTGACAGTAATCGTGGGGATGAAGGTGCGGAAACTCGTTTCAAAGAAATTAATGAAGCTTATGAGAATTTAAAAGATCCTCAAACCAGGGCTGCATATGATCAGTTTGGACATGCAGGAACCCAGGCCGGTGGTATGGGTGGTGGTGGATTTGGTGGCGGTGGATTTGGCGGAAACTTTTCTGATATATTTGAAGATTTGTTTGGTGACTTTGCGGGAAGATCTGGACAAGGATCAAGGCAACAAAGACAATCGCGTGGGTCAGATTTAAGAGCTGAAATAAAGATAGACCTTAAAGATGCCTATTTTGGAACCACTAGGGAATTAGCAATAAACTCTGCAACTGGGTGTGATGATTGTGACAGCACCGGAGCTGCTTCGGGAAGTGGTAGATCAACATGTCAACACTGTGGTGGTTCTGGGAGCGTAAGATCAACTCAAGGGTTTTTTACTTTGGAAAGAACATGTAGCGTTTGTAATGGTAAGGGATCCCTCATAGAAAACCCTTGCAGAAGCTGCTCCGGAAGCGGAAGAGTTAGAAAAAAAAGAAAGCTATCTGTAAATATCCCAAGAGGAGTTGATGAAGGAACAAGAATAAGACTTGGCGGAGAAGGTGAGGCTGGAGAAAATGGAGGGCCATATGGTGATCTCTATGTTTTTGTGTCAATCAAAGAAAATGAATTTTTTAAAAGAAGTGAGGCAGATCTATTAAGCGAAGTTCCAATTGATTTTGTCACGGCAGCTCTCGGAGGTCAAATTGAGGTGCCAACTCCTGATGGAAAAAAAATAAGAATTTCGATTCCAGAGGGGTGTCAAAATAATAGGCAGTTTCGATTAAAGGGTAAGGGTATGCCAGTATTGCAAACAAATAGATTAGGTGATCTCTATGTTGAAATAAGGGTTGAGGTTCCAACTAAACTAAATGAAAAGCAAAAAGGAATCTTGAAAGAATTTTCAGAGATTAATAAAAAAAACACAAGCCCTGAAACAAATAGTTACTTAGATAGTTTAAAAAGAATCTTTACTGGTTAAGGCTTTTTGTGAATAAATTTTCTTTTTCTATTGGGGTTACAAGACTTACATATTTTACACTCTAACCCCCAGCACGATCTGGCTGTACAAAACTCTCTTCCCCAAAAAATTATTTGCAAATGTAATTTATTCCAATTTTTCTTCTCAAATACATTCTTAAGGTCTTTTTCAGTTTGTTTGACATTTTTTCCATTTGTAAGCCCCCATCTCTGTGCCAGTCTATGAATGTGTGTATCAACTGGAAACGATGGAATATTGAATGCCTGGCTTACAACTACCGATGCTGTTTTATGGCCCACGCCAGGAAGTTTTTCTAAAAGAGCTATATCGTTGGGTACAATAGAGTTAAATTGATCAACTAATATTGAGGATAGTTTTAAGATTGCTCTGGATTTTTTTGGGCCTAATCCACAGGGTTTAATTATAGAATAAATTTCCTCGTATGACAGATTGATCATTTGTCTGGGTGTTTTAGCTCTCTTAAATAAATGTGGCGTTACTTTATTAACTCTCTCATCTGTACATTGCGCAGATAAAAGAACAGCGATTAAAAGGGTGTAAGGATCTTCGTGATCAAGAGGAACAGGGGTAGTTTTATAACTGTGATTTAAAATAGAAAGAATTTTTTTTGCTTTTTCTTTTTTATTCATATGAAGTTACAAACTTTAAAGATTAAATTTACCATCAAAAAATTCATATGATATGGGCTGTCCGGTTGCAATCTCTCTTGTCAAAATCTCTTCTGATGAGAGCCCCTCTATATGCATAACCAAAGCTCTAAGAGAATTACCATGAGCGCTTATTAATATATTGTTATCTTCAATAAGTAAGGGTAAAATTTTATCCCTGAAGTAAGGAATAACTCTTTCAGCAGTATCTTTTAAGCTTTCACCACCTGGAGGTGGAACATCAAATGATCTTCTCCAAATGTGAACCTGATCCTCTCCCCATTTCTTTCTAGCAGCATCTTTATTAAGCCCTGTTAACTCTCCATAGTCTCGTTCATTTAACGCCTGATCTCTAATTACATTAATTTGATCTATTCCAAGCTCTTCTAAAATTATATCAGCAGTATTAATTGCTCTATCAAGAATAGAGGTAAAGAGATAAGAGTAGTTTTTGTTTTCTTCTTTTAAAAGATTGCCAGTTTTATGAGCTTCTTCAACACCTTTTTTTGTTAAACCCGGGTTTTCCCAACCAGTAAAAAGGTTTTTATTATTCCAATCACTTTGCCCATGTCGAACTAATGTTAAGTTAGTCATTAAGCTTTCCTTTTATTTTTGTATTCCAAGAACATCTAATGCAGAAAATAAACCAGGGCCTTTATCAATTCCCCATTCTGCAGATTTTAAAGCACCTTTTACAAATATATTTCTATTTTCAGCAAAGTGAGAAACAACTATGCGTTCTCCTTCTCCAGCAAAAATAACTGAATGATCGCCAATAACAGTTCCCCCTCTAAGAGAGACAATGCCAATATCACCATTTTTTCGAGATAAATCGGATCCATTTCTAGAAATATCTAAAGAAGAATGAAGATCAATCCCTCTACCCTCAGCCGCTGCACTAGCAAGCTCCAGAGCTGTTCCAGATGGAGAATCTATTTTATCTCGATGATGCATATCAGATATTTCTATATCCCAGTCGTTATCAAGAGATCTTGCAAGTTTTTTTACTGTCTCAAGCAAAGCATTAACCCCCAGACTCATATTTCCAGATTTGATTATCGTAGCATGTCTTGCAGCAGCCTTAATTTTCTCTTCTTCTTCTTCATCAAAACCAGTTGTGCCAATTACATGAACCTTTCTGGCCTGAGCAACAAGTTCACAAACTTCAATAGTTGAAGATGGCGAACTAAAGTCTATCACTGCATCTGATTTCAAAATACAGCTTAGAGGATCATCAGTTATTAAAATACCAGTTTCTTTGCCGCCAATAAGAGATGAAATATCAGTATTTAAAAAACTAGAATCTTTCGTCTCAATTGCTCCAACTATATTAAACTTGTCTGAAACTTGAGCTTGAGACATTATTTGCTGGCCCATTTTTCCAGCAGCACCTATAACAGATATATTTATAAATTTTCCCATATTCCTATCTTATCACAATTAAATATTTCTTAACCATATTTCATTAGTCTTATGATTAATATTCTTTTTTAAAATTAAGTTAGCCTTATATTTTGTTGGAAGAATATTTTCATTTAAATTTTTAAGGTTTATTTTTTCCCAAATAGAGTTTGCTATTTCTTTTGCCTGATCAATATCAGTAGATGAAAATCTATTAAAAAAATCCTCCTTATTATTTAAGGCAGCCAATCTTAAAGATAAAAATCTATCAATATACCATTGCCTTAAATATCTTTCGTCGGCATCTAGATAAATTGAGAAATTAACAAAATCCCGTGCTTCTAAGATTATCTTTCTGTCTTTTAATTTTGCTGATTGAAGAACATTTATACCTTCAATAATTACAACATCTGGATCAATTATCTCCAGTTTTTCATCAGGTATAATGTCATATAGATTATGAGAATATATTGGAGCATATATTTTTGATACCCCAGCCTTAACGCTTGATAAAAATTTATAAAAAGAGTCAGTATCATAACTTTCTGGAAAACCTTTTTTCTCCATTAAATTATTTTCTTCTAAAACAGAATTAGGAAACAAAAAACCATCTGTAGTAAGTAGTTTTATATTAAGGCCTTTTAGGGATTTTTTTAGAAGCAGCTCAAGTATTCTTGAAAATGTTGACTTACCAGATGCTACGGAGCCAGCAACTCCTATAATAAATGGATATTTCTTTTGTTCGCTTTTTTTTATATCTTTTATTTTTCGATTAAGACGATTGTAATTTCTTATATTTATAGATAAAAGATCTACCATCGAATGGTAGCTTTTATCCACAAAGTCTTCTTTAAACTTTTCCTGAGGGTCGTTAATTAACTGAAAGTCTTTTTCGTTTAACTGATAAATATCCTCATTACTTAATGGAAGCCAATCTTGATACCTAAACTTTGTAAAATTTTCTTCTAGCCTAGACATAGTTTCTAAGAAGACATTCTGTCCTTAAGTTCTTTATAAACCTCTTCTGGCTCAATATCTAATTTTTTCAAAAGCAGTAACCAATGATAAATTAAATCAGCACTTTCACTAATTGTATCTTTTTTTGTTTGGCCAATTGCAGCAACAATTGTCTCTATAGCCTCCTCGCCCATTTTTCTTGCAATATGATTTATATCATTATTAAGCATGGTCTTTGTATAAGAGCTATCGTCGTTGCTTATAGATTTTTCTTCGATTATAAACCAAAGCTTTTCAAGAATATTTTCATTTTCTGACATATTTATTCCTCTTAAATTTATACTAATTAAAGTCTTACCGAAATACCAGCTTTACTCATTGCTTCTTTGGTTTCTTGAATAGATATTTCACCAAAATGGAAAATAGATGCAGCAAGTACTGCGCTTGCGCCACCTATCATTACACCATCAATTAAGTCTTCAACTTTTCCAACCCCCCCTGATGCAATTACCGGAACTGAAATCTCATTTGATACAGCCCTTAAAAGATCATTATCGTATCCGGATTTTGTTCCGTCTCTATCCATAGAAGTTAATAGAATTTCACCTGCACCTAAGTCACTAACTTTTTTTGAAAACTCAATAGCATTGATACCAGTAGAGTTTCTGCCTCCATGGGTAAAAATTTCCCATTTATTTTTCGAAACAATTTTTGCATCTATTGCAACGACTATACATTGGCTCCCAAATATTGAGCTGGCCTCATAGATTAAATCAGGATTGCTGACTGCAGCAGTGTTAATTGAAACTTTATCGGCTCCAGATGATAAAAGAGACTGGATATCAGATATAGACCTAACACCACCACCAACAGTTAATGGCATAAAACATTGCTCAGCAGTTTTTTTTACCGTATCAAGTAAAATAGGTCTTTTCTCATGACTTGCAGTTATATCTAAAAAACAAAGCTCATCTGCACCATTTTTGTCATAAGTTTTTGCAACTTCAACAGGGTTTCCTGCATCTACTAAATCTACAAAATTTATACCTTTGACAACCCTTCCGTCTTTAACATCAAGACATGGTATTATTCTAGTTTTTAACATTATAACCTTACGATTTTAAGAGCTTCTTTAATATCAACTTTTTTATCATATACAGCTCGACCACAAATTACTCCGCCAATCCCAGATCCCTCATTTTCTTTGACCTCGATAACGTCTTCAATTGCTGAAACCCCTCCAGAAACAATAACAGGTATATTTACAGCTTTCGCAATTTCAAGTGTTGAGGGTATATTTGGACCTGACATTAAACCATCTTTATCGATATCAGTAAAAATAATTGCGCATACACCTTTTTTCTCAGCATTGATCGCAAGTTCATTTGCATTTACACCGCTATCTTTGGTCCACCCTTCGATTGAAACTTTTCCTTTTCTAGCATCAATTCCGATTACGATTTTATTGGGAAAATCTCGACAAGCCACATCTAAAAAAGAAATATCATTTATAGCTTTTGTTCCGATAACAACCCTCTCAATACCAATAGCCAATAAAGATTTTATTTTTTCTATAGACCTAACACCACCACCAAACTGTATTTTTAGATTTGTTTTTAACGATATTTCCTCAACTATTTTAAAATTGCTTGAACTTCCATTTTTCGCCCCATCTAAATCAACAACATGTATCCAATTACATCCCATGTCCTCAAAAAATTTTGCCTGGTCAACAGGATCTTCATTAAAAATGGTTTTTTTCTCAAAGTCTCCTTTTTCAAGTCTTACGCATTTACCTTGATATATATCGATAGCTGGAAAAAAAATCATGGTGACCACTCTATAAAATTTTTTAAAAGTGTGACACCTGCAGCCTGGCTCTTTTCTGGATGAAACTGTGTACCTAAAATATTATCTCTGCCCAACGAAGAAACAAAATCTTCTCCATAATTGGTTGAGGAGATAATTGTTTTACTATCAAGCGGCGAAAATTTATATGAATGAACAAAATAATAATCACTAATTTTAATATCTTGAAAAACTGGATGATTTTTTTTCACTACAATATTATTCCAGCCCATATGAGGAACTTTTAATTTAGCATCACTTGGATCAAGCGGAATAACATCTCCCTCAATCCAATTTAAACCGTTATGTTTGCCGCCCTCAAAACTTGATGTAGCCATCAATTGTAAACCAATACATATACCAAGGATAGGCTTTGCCTTCTTTAATACTGCTTCGTCCAAGGCTTCTTTTAACCCGTCAATGCTTTTTAATTTCTGAATACAAGACCCAAAAGCCCCAACACCAGGCAAAACTAATTTATCAGAATTAAGGATTTTTTCAGGATCTTTCGTTAAGCTTATAGAACCATTGATAACTGAATTACTCATTGCAAGCTCTAGAGCTTTTGTAGCAGAATGAATATTTCCACAATCATAATCAACTACTGCAATAGACATATTTTTCATAAAAACTTAGCTTCCCAGCGAACCTTTACTTGAAGGTGATCTACCCATTTCTCGAGGGTCAATTACCATTGCATCACGGAGAGATCTAGCTAAACCTTTAAAACATGACTCAGCAATATGGTGATTATTCTCTCCATATAAATTTTCAATATGAACATTAGCTCCCAAATTTTGTGAAAAAGCAGCAAACCATTCATGAAAAAGCTCTGTATCCATTTCACCTAGAACTGCTTTTGAAAAGGAAACTTTCCAAATTAGACTTGGCCTCTTTGATATATCTAAAGCTACTCTAGTTAAGGTTTCATCCATTGGAATAACTGCACTACCAAAACGCTTAATGCCTGAAAAATCGCCGAGCGCTTTAGCAATAGCTGACCCTATAACAATACCAGTGTCTTCTGTTGTGTGATGTTGATCAACATGCAGATCGCCCTCCGCTTTAAGCTTAAGATCAATTAATGAGTGTCTTGAAAAACTTTCAAGCATATGATCTAAAAAACCAATGCCTGTTTCTATTTCAGAGACGCCTGATCCATCAATATCAAGCTCAACAAAAATTTTTGTTTCCCTGGTTTCTCTCTCAATTATAGCTTTTCTATTTTTTTCTTTAGCATTCATATTTAAGCCTCGGCATAAATTTTATATTATCGCTTTCTTAAATGTAAAACAAAAGCGCCATCACCCCCTTGTAACCTGTGAGCAATAGAATATCCAATAATTAAAGGAAAAATTTCATCCTCTTTTAACCATTCAATAAAAGCGTTCTTTAATATTCCTTTACCTTTTCCGGTAATAATAAGTACATAACTATACTTATATTTCCAACATGTGTCTAAAAAAGATAGAAATGATACTTTAGCATCTTCAATATTTAATCCATGCAAATCAAGAGTTGCGCTTGTTTCGATTTTCTTGGTTGCCAGTTTTTTTACTATTTTTTTTGTTAACGTTCCTGGTGGTGGTAAGCCCTTCTTTTTCTTAAAAGACTCTTCACGACTAGATTTGTTTAGGTAATTATCATTAATAAAAGTATCTTTATTTTCAACCTTGAATTCATTGTTGATAAATTCATTCCAAACACTTAAATCGTCTTCATCTTCCATTATTAATCATCGGGGTTTGTTGAAATTAACTCCCATGCAGGATTTTTACTTTTTAGAGGTTTTTGAAAAACCCAAATATCTTTTATAACTTGAGGAGAATCTTTGTTTCCTTCAATAATTTGTCCAGTTGAATCTTCGCCATAACTTATAATTTTGGTCTCAAAATTAACTTTAATTTGAACTGTATTTTTGTCTAATTTTGCATCTATAATATCCACTAAATTAAACTCTACTACCTCATTAAATAGTTTTTGTTTTAATACATCTCTTGAGGAAATAGCTTCAGAGAAACCATCATAAACTTCTTTACCTATAAAATCTTTTATTGAATTTAAATCGCCAGATGCATAATTTTGAACAATCATTTTATATGCATTTTTAGAGCCCTCTAAAAATGATTCTTGAGTAAAATTCTTATCATTTAGAGTTAAATAATCTAATATTTCTTCTTTAGAATGTGGGATAGAATTTTCGGTTTTCTCTAAATTTTTAATATCTCTATTTTTCTTTGGTTGAAAAATATTTTTATTATCTAGCGGATCTTCGTTGCCAGTTCTTTTTCCTAATGTTGCTCTTAGTCTTATGAAGGCTACTACTGCAAACACAAGAAGTATAATATTCATCGGATCAAAGGGGTTGCCCATTGCATCTGTCCTTTCTATAGTGTTTTTTTATTATACGAATATACATTAACTTTAAATAAAATTTTATTTTTTTTGAGGAAAGCTTGTTTTATCCGTTTGTAGTTTTTTTTCTAGTTTTGCCTATTATTGAAATATGGGCCTTAATAAAGCTTGGAAATTATTTTGGTTTTTTTGGAACCTTAATAATTATAATTGGTACGGCAATAATTGGAATCTTTATTGCAAAGCAACAAGGGCTCGGTATAATTTTTTCACTTCAATCTAAACTAGCACAAGGAAAACAAGCCCTTCCTGAAATAGTTGAGGGATTAGCCCTTCTTATAGGTGCATTATTTTTTATCATACCTGGAGCAATAACCGATATATTTGGAATAATTCTTATAATACCAAGTTTTAGAAAATTTTTATTAAAATTAGCAGTTAATAAAATAATAGATGAGTTGAGAAAAAGAGAAAATAGATATTAAGTATTTTTCAACCAAAGGGGATCTTTTGGAAGCGATGCTAAAAATTCTCTATGATTTTTTTCATCAATATCTGATATTCTTGATTTTAACTTTTTCTTTCTAGTTAATGAGGTTGAATAATTATCTTCATAATCTTCAATTCGTTCTGTCTTGTTGGTTGACAATTCAAGATCGGGTTCTTTTCCGCCTACAAGCTCAAGATATACCTCGGCTAAAATCTCAGAGTCCAAAAGAGCTCCATGTAGAGTCCTATTTGAATTATCAACAAAAAATCTTTTACAAAGAGCATCCAAACTGTTTCTTGCGCCAGGGTATTTGCTCCTTGCTATTTTTAATGTATCGATAACTCTGTCGTTGTTTATTTTATCCCTTTTAACTCTTGCCAGCTCGCTATTTAAAAAGTTAATATCAAAATCAGCATTATGAGCAATCAGCTTACTATCACCAATAAAATTTAAAAAATCATCTACAATTTCTATAAACTTTGGTTTATTTGATAAAAATTCATTTGTTAGTCCATGGACTTTTTCAGCCCCGGCATCCATTTCTCTTTCAGGGTTTAAATAAGCCTGAAAAGTATTTTGCGTAGGCACGTGGTTTATAAGTTCAACACAGCCAATTTCAACAATTCTATCTCCATTATCAGGGCTCAAACCCGTGGTTTCTGTATCAAGTACGATTTCTCTCATTCTGTTCAATTTCCTCAAGAATATTTAAGGCTTGTTTTTCTGCATCGTCAATACTTATTGAAGTATCGATAATAAAATCAGCCTTTTGACATTTTATAGTATTTGGGATTTGAGATATTAATATCTTATTAAATTTATCATCCGTCATGTCTGGTCTTTTTAAAACTCTCTCTCTTTGTATTTTTTCTGAAGTTGATACAACAATGACATAATCTAGGTGCTTTTCTCCATTGGTTTCATAAAGAAGCGGAATATCAAGAATTACGACTTTTTCATTAATATTTTTCTCAAAAAATATAGCCCTATCTTCTTGTAAAAGTGGGTGTATTATTTCCTCAAGTTTTTTTATTTTATTTTTATTACCAACAACAATGCCCCCTAGAACCTTTCGATCAACCGATCCATCTTTAGATATTGCTTCAGGATATAAATTTTTAATAGCTAGCGCCCCTTTATTTCCAGCTTCATAAAGCTTGTGTACTGAAGCGTCTGCGTCGTAAACTGGCACTCCGAGGCCACTAAAAATTTTTGCTGTTTCACTTTTACCCATCCCTATAGAACCAGTAAGGCCAATCTTTATCATTATTTAACTCGCCTTATATGTTCAAGTATGTGTTGTTTTAAACCATTGGAAACTTCTGGTCTTACTCCAAAAAAAGACTCAAAAGAGGGTACTGCTTGATAAAGCAACATTCCTAAGCCCCCCATGGTTTTTATATTTTGTGATCTCGCTAAAATCATGCTTTCAGTATTTTCTGGGTTATAAACAATATCAGCAAAAAACTCTATTCCCCCAATATTTTTAAAATTAATAAAATTAGTATCAGTCATTCCCGCCATTCCAACTGGTGTAGCATTAATAAGTAAATCGAAACTTAATTTCTTAAGGTTTATGTCATCAATATGAAATGGTTCAGCAGCATGGAAGTTTACTTTTTCTAGAAGCTTTTCTGCTCTGTCAATGTTTCTATTAAATACAAATATTTTTTTTGGATTTTCCTTACTTAATGACAATGCAATGCTTTTTGCAGCTCCCCCTGCACCTAAAATACCAATTCTTAAACTTGATAAATTAATATCAGGAAAGTCTTCCTTAAAGCTTTCGACAAATCCGTCGCCATCTGTATTATCTCCGTAAATTATATTATTTTTAAATGTTATTAGGTTTACTGCTTGTAAAACCCTTGCACTTTCACTTAATTCATCACAGATTTCAGTTGCTTTTTCCTTGTGAGGTATTGTTATGTTAAGGCCAGAAAAACCTTGCTCTTTTTTCGAAATAACTAAACTTTTCAAATCACTTGGGTGAACTTCTATTTTTTTATACTCACCAAGTATCCCATGCTCTTTGATCCAATAATTATGTATAATTGGTGACCAACTATGTTTTACAGGAAAACCTATGACAGCTGCTTTTTTCATTATTTTATAATTCCGTTAGCATTTAATTTTCTAAGTTTTTCCAGCAAAGGAATAATTGGTAAACCAATTATTGTAAAAAAATCTCCATCTATTTTTGAAAAAAGTTGAGCCCCTTGTTTTTCAATAGAGTATCCCCCTGCAGAGAGAGTTACTTGGTTGCCAACTTTTTTTATATAATTTTTTAGAAATTCATCTGAAAAATTTCTCATTTTCATTTTTGGTGATTGCTCATTGCGCCATATTATTTTGTTATTTAATGAAATAACTGTAGCTGAATCTAAATAATGAGTTTTGTTTCTAAACAAGCGAAAGTTTTCTTCGGCTTCTTTCATTGTTTTTGGTTTATTGTAAACCTCTCCTTTAAAAGACAGAACCTGATCTGCCCCAATTACATAACAATCGTTATGTTTATTTGAGACTGACAAAGCTTTTTCTTCAGCCAACATTAAAGCCAATTTTTTTGTAGTGCCTTTAAAATTTTTTTTTAGATTTTCTTCATTAACAAGCGGCTTAAGGGATATATATTTAATACCTGTTGCGTCCATAATTTTACGTCTTGATACGGAAGAAGACGCTAAAATAATATTATTTTTTTTGGGCATTTTTCTCTTCTTTTAAAGACAAAATATTCATAATAGCAGAAGCTGTTTCTTCAACCGATCTTCTTGTTATATCAATTACAGGCCACCCTTTGTTTGCAAAAATTCTTTTTGCTGAAGTTATTTCTTCTTCGACTTTATGGATATCAACATAATCATTATCTTTGTTTTCTAAGCCTAGTTCAATTGATCTTTTCCTCCTTATTTCAACAAGAGTGTGTGCAGATGTTATAAGAGCAACAACTTGGGTATTTTTAACATCTTCAAGTTCTTTTGATATCCCAACATGAGGAACAAGAGGATAATTTGCAGCCTTTATACCTTGGTTAGCTAAATAAATACATGTAGGTGTTTTGGATGTTCTGCTTACACCAACGATTATAACATCAGCGCTTTCAAGGTTTATTTGGCCCTGACCATCATCATGTTCTAACGTATAATTTATTGCCTCGATTCTTTTAAAATAATCATCATTTAAAACATGCTGTCCACCAGGTTTATTTATGGCTTCAAAGCCTGTATATTTCTCTAATACGCTAACAATATTTTCCATTACAGGTAAATATAAAATCTTTTCTTTTTTGCAAAACTTCTCTAATTTTTCTCTTACTTCTTCTTCAACCAAAGTACAAAAGACTACTCCTTTTTCATCTTTAATATTTTTAAATACTCTCTCTAATTGAGTGACAGTTCTTACCATTGGATAGGTCTTTTGTTGATACTCGACTTCAGAAAATTGTGCAGCTGCTGCAGCTGAAACAGCCTTTAATGTTTCTCCTGTTGAATCTGAAACTAAATGCAAAGTTAAATTTTTTTTTATATCTTTTTTCATTGCAGTAATATCTTGTTAGTAACTTGTTAGTTCTATATATTATTTATTAAAATTAAACTAAAGTATACATTTAGACATACTTTATTAAATTTATTTTAACAGTTTTAATTGTTAAAGATTTTATGTTTATTTCTTAAAAAATTTTTTTTATTAACATTATTAACACTTATAAGTTACTGTTTTTATTAAATATGTTAATAAAATGTTAATAAATTTTAATTTTATTTAATTGTTAATAACTTATGTATAATTTTTTAATCCACATAATTAGGTTCACTACTACTAATACTATATATTATATATATTATTAGAAATTTTATAATCTGTAATAATTTATTTTTGACTAAGATATTATTAAATTATATAATATTACTTATCCTACCTAAGAATCCTAAAATCTAAAAAATAGGAATATTTATGAAAGAATTAAAGCTACAAGACCTTAAAGAAAAATCAGCATCTGAATTAATTGAATTCGCTAAAGAAAATGGTGTTGAAAACGCAAGTTCTTTAAGAAAACAAGAATTATATTTTGCTATTCTTCAGAACTTAGCAGATCAAGATATTGAAATTTTAGGACAGGGAGTAATTGAAGTACTTCAAGATGGTTTCGGTTTTTTAAGATCTTCAGATGCTAATTATTTACCAGGCCCTGATGATATATACATAAGCCCATCACAAATTAGAAAATTCTCTTTAAGAACTGGTGACACTGTAGAAGGCTATATAAGAGGTCCTAAAGAAGGGGAAAGATATTTTGCTTTAGTAAAGGTGAATTTAATAAACTTTGAAGATCCAAAAAATATGAGAACAAAAGTTCATTTTGATAATTTAACCCCTTTATATCCTGATGAAGCCCTTACGATGGAAATATTAGATGTTGATAAAAAAGATTTATCCGACAGAATTATTGATATTGTAGCTCCCTTAGGAAAAGGTCAAAGAGCAATGATTGTATCCCCACCAAGAACAGGAAAAACAGTTCTCCTTCAAAATATTGCCAATTCGATAACAAAAAATCAGCCGGAATGTTATTTAATAGTTCTACTAATTGATGAAAGACCAGAAGAAGTTACTGATATGCAAAGAACTGTTAATGGAGAGGTTGTATCATCAACTTTTGATGAGCCTGCCACTAGACACGTTGCAGTTTCAGAAATGGTTATGGAGAAGGCCAAGAGGCTTGTTGAACATGGTCGTGATGTAGTTATATTACTCGATTCAATAACACGTTTAGGTCGAGCATTTAATACAGTTGTCCCATCTTCTGGTAAAGTTTTAACAGGTGGTGTTGATGCAAATGCACTTCAAAGACCAAAAAGATTTTTTGGTGCTGCTAGAAATATTGAGGAAGGTGGATCTTTAACTATAATATCAACAGCATTAATTGATACTGGTAGTAGAATGGATGAAGTTATTTTTGAAGAATTTAAAGGAACCGGTAATTCAGAGGTTGTTCTTGATAGGAAAATGGCTGATAAAAGAGTCTTTCCTGCCATTGATATTATGAAATCTGGGACACGTAAAGAAGAACTTTTGTTGGATAAAGAAAAGCTCCATAAAATATATGTTTTAAGAAGAATTTTGGACCCAATGGGCACAATTGATGCTATTGAGTTTTTACTAGACAAACTAAGTCAGACAAAATCTAACGATGAATTTTATGATTCAATGAACACCTAAAAATGACTATATATGCTTTATCAACAGTACCAGGGAAATCGGGGGTTGCTGTTATTCGAGTTTCTGGTCAATTATCTAAAGTAGCAATTAAAAAACTAACAAAGAAAACCTTAAAACCAAGAGAAGCTACTTTATGTAAGCTTTATGATCATAAAGATAGTGTTTTTGATCAGGCTGTTGTGGTTTTTTTTGAAGATAAAAAAAGTTTTACTGGTGAACCTGTTGTAGAATTTCAAACACATGGAAGTCTATCAATTATTTCTAAGCTATTAGACGAGCTTTCAATGATAGACGGCCTTAGGCTTGCTGATCCGGGTGAGTTTACTAAAAGAGCCTATTTAGGAGGAAAGATTAATCTTGTTCAAGCTGAGGGACTTGCGGACTTAATAGATTCTGAAACAGAAAAACAGCGTGAGCAAGCCCTTATGCATTATGGGAATTTATTAAGCGATAAGTATTTTTCATGGTCCGAAGAAATAAAAACTTGTCTTGCTCTTATCGAGGCATCGATAGATTTTTCAGATGAAGATATACCTAAAAATCTTCTAATTGAGATAAGGAAAATTTCCTCAAAAATAAAAGAAGAAATCAATGAATTTTTAAAAACTGAAAAAAATGCAGATATTGTTAAAGAAGGTATAAAAGTTGCAATTATAGGAAGACCGAATTCAGGAAAATCTAGTTTAATCAATTATTTATCAAGAAAAAAAATTGCTATTGTTTCAAAAAAACCAGGTACAACAAGAGATATTTTAAGATCCCAAAAGTATTTTTTTGGAGTTCCTGTTACATTAATAGATACTGCTGGAATAAGAAAATCAAATGATGAAATTGAGAAAGAGGGCGTTAAATTAACAGAAAAAGTCCAAAAAACAGCACATATTAAGATTTATCTTGGCTCAAATAATGATAAGAACCCATTTTCTGGTATACATTTAGATTTAACAGATAATGATTTATTAGTAATTAATAAGACTGACTTAAAAAAGCAGCATAATATTAAGCCAAATATTTCAATATCACTGAAGAATGAAAAAAAATTAAATATTCTTGAAAAAAAACTCGAAAAAAAAATTAAAAGCATTGTTTCAACCAATACTGGAGCATTCTTAAATAAAAAAAGACAGAGAAATCATCTTATAAATGCTGAAAATAGCCTTAATATGGTAACAGGGAGTGATTTAGAAATAATGTCTATTCATATAAGAGATGCGCTGAAAAGCATTGATAGTATAACCAAAGAAACAGACAACGAAGAAGTTCTTGGAATTATTTTCGGAAAGTTCTGCATAGGCAAATAAATTGTTTCACGTGAAACATATTTAAATTTTACTAAATAATAAAAATAATACTTCTTGATAAGAAACTATTAAAGTTTTATTAAATAATAATGGAAAGCTTCGATGTTATAGTAATTGGGGGAGGTCATGCAGGCTGTGAGGCGGCAGCATCTTCGGCAAGGGTTGGCGCAAAAACAGCTCTAATTACGAATAAAGTTGATACAATTGGTGCATTATCCTGTAATCCTGCAATGGGAGGTATTGGAAAAGGTCACTTAATTAGAGAAATAGACGCCCTTGATGGAATAATAGGTCGAGTTTCTGATTTATCGGGGATACATTTTCAGGTTTTAAACAAAAGAAAAGGTCCTGCTGTTCAAGGCCCGAGAGCGCAGATAGATAGACAGCTCTATGCGCTAAACATGAAAGAAGAGTTAAAAAAAACCCCAGGCCTTACTATTATTGAAGGCTCTGTAGATGATTTTATCTTAGAGGGAAAGAATATTATCAAAGGAGTTATCTGTGAAGATGGTAATAGAATTTTAGCCACTCAAACTGTCTTAACAACCGGAACCTTTTTAAATGGTGTTATTCACTGTGGTAAAAAAACAACACCAGGAGGAAGAGTTGGTGAACCTCCCTCAAAGGGAATTTCAAATACATTAAAAAGATTTGGTTTAACCCTCGGAAGGCTAAAAACAGGAACACCTGCTAGACTTTTTTCATCTTCTATTGATTACTCCTCTCTTGAGGTGCAAAATGGTGATAAAAAACCAGAAACATTTTCTTATTTATCAAAGGAAATAAAAAATAAACAATTACCTTGTTATATAACAAGAACAACCGAAAAAACTCATAAAATCATTATTGAAAATATTATGCAATCATCAATCAAATACGGGAATATTTCTGGTGTAGGCCCCAGATATTGTCCCTCAATTGAAGATAAGGTAGAGAGATTTTCTGACAAAAATAGCCATCAAATTTTTTTAGAGCCCGAAGGACTATCAAGTGAGTTAGTTTATCCAAATGGAATTTCAACATCTCTTCCAGAGGATGTGCAAGATAGATTTTTAAGAACAATACCGGGTTTAGAAAATGTTAAAATTGAGAAATATGGTTATGCTATTGAATATGATTACATAGATCCTCGCGAGCTTAACCACTGCCTTGCTCTAAAAAAAACAAAGGGCTTATGGCTTGCCGGACAGATTAATGGAACAACAGGCTATGAAGAGGCTGCTGCCCAAGGTCTTGTTGCCGGTGCTAATGCTGCATTGAAAAGCTTAAAAAAAGATCGTCTTCTTTTAAATAGGGCTGATGGTTATATTGGCGTATTAATTGATGACTTAGTTATAAAGGGAGTTTCTGAGCCATATAGAATGTTTACTTCTAGGTCTGAATATAGATTGAGTTTGAGGGCTGATAATGCTGACGAAAGATTAACAGATATTGGTATAAATCACGGCTTAGTAAAAAACAAAAGAAAAGATTCATGGACAAAGAAGAAAAAAGACTTACTTAATTTAAGAAAGAAGCTTAAAACTCTTGTAATCAGTCCAAATGCTGCAAAGAAAAAGGGTCTTAATATTAATCTTGATGGTAAGAAGCGTTCCGCTTTTGAGTTGTTAAGTTACCCAGAAGTAAAATATCGTGATTTAAAACTTTTCTGGGATGATATTGAAATCTTATCTCCTCAAGTAGAGAAAACCATTAGTGCGGAAGCTTTGTATGATAGATACTTAGCTAGACAACAGCTGGATATTGAAAGATTTAGAAAAGATGAGACAAAAAAAATTAGTCCAAACATCGACTATAAAAATATTAATGGTTTGTCTAACGAGAACAAAGAAAAACTAACCAAGCTAAGACCCGAAACACTTGGTCATGCACAAAGAATTGATGGGATTACACCTGCTGCAATTGGTTTAATAATATCTCATATTAAAAGTAATAAGGGCGCATAATTTTGTTAATTGAAAAGCAAAAAGAGTCTAAATTTTTGTCTTCTCCAAACAAAAGAATTATGAGCGATTACATAGACCTAATTATTGATGCTAATAAAAAATTTAATTTAATTTCTAAAAGCACAGAAAACAATATATGGGATAGGCATATAGCTGATAGTGCACAATTATTAAATCATTTGCCAAACGGCACAAAGACAATTTGTGATGTAGGTTCCGGGGCCGGCTTTCCTGGCGTTGTTCTTAAAATTATCAATATGTCATTAAGTGTTACCATTGTTGAGCCTAGTAAAAAGAAATCAGAGTTTCTAAAATTTGTTTCCAAGGAGCTTGATTTGGATTTAAATATTGTTCAAGAGAAATACGAAAATATAAAGAAAGGTCAAATGCCCCTTTTTAACGTTATTACTGCGAGAGCCCTGAAACCACTAGATAAATTAATACATTTATTTTTTGAAGATTTAAGACAAGGAAGTGTTTGTGTTTTTCCTAAAGGTGAAAATTGGCAAAACGAGCTAGATTTAGCCCAAAATAATTGGCTTCTACAGTATTCTGTTGAAACGAGCATTACCAATAAGAGATCTAAAATTTTTATCATCAAAGGTGTAAAACGTCGTAATGAGTAGAAAAATATTTTCAGTAATTAACCAGAAGGGTGGCGTTGGCAAAACAACCACTACTGTAAATCTAGGCACAGCAATGGCTGCTTGTGATGCAAAAGTTTTGTTAATTGATATGGACCCTCAGGGAAACCTATCTACTGGTCTTGGCGTATCACCAGCAAATAGAAGTGTTGGTGTTTATGATATTTTATCCTCAAGAAAAAAATTAAATGAATGCATAATCAATTCTGAAATACCAAATTTAGATATAGTAACTGCAAATGAAAACCTTTTAGGGGTCGAAATCGAACTATCATCAGATGAAGATAGGGCTGTTAAGCTAAGAGAAAGTCTTAACAATACTTTTTCTGACCAAAAAGACTATGATTTTATTTTATTAGATTGTCCTCCGGCTCTTAATATAATAACTTTGAACGCTCTTGCTGCCTCTGATGGAGCAATTGTTCCTCTTCAGGCAGAGTTTTATGCTCTTGAGGGTTTAAGCCAGCTTTTAAAAACTATTGATGGCATTAGTTCAACAATTAATGAAAAACTTAAATTATCAGGCGTTATTTTAACAATGTTCGATAAAAGAAATAATTTATCTCTTCAGGTTGAGGAGGATGTTAGGGCTTATCTAGGTGATAGAGTTTTTACAACAAAGATACCAAGAAATATTAGACTATCTGAAGCACCTTCTCACGGAGTACCTGCGTTGATTTACGATCATAAATGTTTAGGAAGTGAAGCGTATATAAATTTAGCAAGAGAGTTTTTAAAGAGAGTAAATTGGGAAATAACATAATTCTAAGATAGGAAAAAATATGAAAAAAGGTTTAGGGAAAGGTTTGGCTGCTTTAATAGGTGATTTAGATGATAAGGCTGATATTCAAGATGAGGTAATTAAAAAGGATATTCAGACGGGTCAGGTTAATATGCCGATAGAGTTTCTAGTTCCAAACAGAGATCAGCCAAGGAAAAATTTTAGTGAGGCCTCTCTTAATGAGCTTTCTCAATCAATAAAACAAAAGGGAATTTTATTACCTATTTTGGCCAGGTCATTAGATGATAAAAAGTTTCAAATAATTGCGGGCGAAAGAAGGTGGAGGGCTGCTCAAAAGGCTGGATTGAATGAGGTTCCAGTTATAGTTAAGAGTTTTAATGAAGGCGAGGTTTTAGAAATCGGTTTGATAGAAAACATGCAGAGAGAAAACCTTAATGCAATAGAGGAGGCTTTGGGTTTTGAAAAATTGCAGAGAGAACATAAATATACACAAGAGAGCTTATCAAAGACACTTAGTAAGTCACGCGCCTATGTCGCTAACGCATTAAGACTTTTGTCCCTTCCTCACAAGGTTCAAGAATTTGTTCAGAATGGAGATTTATCACCTGGCCATGCCAGGGCTTTAATTGTATTAGCTGATCCACTACCAGTTGCAAAATTTGCAATTAAGAAGAAGATGAGCGTGAGACAGCTAGAGTCTTATGTTTCTTATCTTAAGAAAGATAGCAAGCTTAAACAAAACGATAGAAATAAAAAGTCATCAGATACTTTATTGTTAGAAAAGAAATTAACCGATAATTTGGGGCTTTCTGCTCAAATAGTGGAAGGCAAAGGTGAGAAAGGTGAGCTTAAAATCAAGTACTCATCATATGATCAATTAAACTTTATTATCAATAAGCTAAATTAATTTATTTTTTCGCAACATTTGCCAATCTTATTATGATATTGCCTATTAGGCTTTTTCCAAGCCCAGGTTTAGTTTTCGTTAATAGGTCGCTCTCTGTAAGTATTTCTAGGGCTCTATCGACTTTATTAATATTCCAATTTTTTATTTGAGATTTAAAAGCATTAACTTCTTTAAAAAAAATTGGTGGTTTTATTTGTTTCATTGCCTCACTAACTGATTGACCTGAAATAATATTTAAACCAACTAAATGAAGTTTTTGAAAGTGTATAATTAGTGCTGATATAAATTGAGGGGGTGTAATGCCCTGGAGGAAAAGTCTTTCAGAAATTTTTTGTGAAACTTCTGTTTCTCCTAGACATATGCTTTTACATAGTTCGCTCATTTGACCTTGATTTGTATCGAATAAAATTTTTCCGACTTTTTCTTCATCGATTTTTTTATCTTCATCAAATTCAAAATAGAGCATTATTCTTTCAACAGCATCATTGATTTGACTTCGTTCAAAACCAGACATTGAAATGATTGAATTGATTGCGCTCTCATTAAATGAAAAGTTTCTTTTTTCAGCTTTTTCTTTTATAAACTTTTTTAGACTTACTATGTCATCCTCATAAAAAGGCACTATTAGAGTATTCTCTAATTTTTCTAAAGACTTTCTTATATTTGACCTAGGTGATAATACATCCCCTTTTATAAGAAGCGTTGTTTCTTTGATGTCATCCTTAAGTAAATCGAGGACAGGCCCAGCGGATTCAGAATTATCCATATCAATTTTTAAATATTTTCTTCCACCCCCGAATGCGAGAGATTCAGCTTCATTATAAAAAGCATCTGCATTTTTTGATATTTCTTTAATATTGAACTCTGATGGAGCAAATACATCATTTTTATCGATAAGACTATCGCACAATTTGTTATAAAGCTCGTTGATAAGGTATGAGTTTGGTCCGTACAAAAGAATACATTTTAAGGAAGTTTCTCCATTATTAATTATAGTAGAAATATCTTGTTGCTTTCCCTTCATTATTTAATTTTTTTTGAGTATAGAGCAAGCTGATTTCTTATATCATATGCAATTGATGTTGAGAGTTTTGAAATAGCATCATTTTTGGCAACTTCATTTGAATAAGGCTCAGCAATTCTATTAAATGCATTTGATCCGATACTTTGGCTTGTAAATATAACTTTATCTGAGTTTATCTTACGTATTTTAAATATTACAGTGGTCGAAACACCCATCCTGGTTACTTTTTCATCTTCTCTTACATCAATATCGTCAAATCTATTTTGTGATGCAAGCTCCACTGTAAAAAGATTTTCACTTTTCGAGTTTGAAGAAATTAACTTATTAAGATTTCTATATATTTCATGTAATTCTTTATTGGTTTTTGAAGGTTCAATTATTTTATATTCCGCAAGAAATTTTTCAGAATAAAGGGGTTCAAATGTGCAAGCCGAAGAAAATACACCTATAAAAAATATAAATAAAATTTTTTTTTTAAACAACAATATTAATAATCCTATTAGGAACGATTATAAGCTTTTTAATTTCTTTGTCTTCAATAAATGATTTTATACTTACTTCGTTTAAGATTAGTTCTTTTAGTCTATCTTCATCAATATTTTTTTCTACTTCAATCTCTGCTTTCTTTTTACCGTTGATTTGTATTGGTAATTTTATATTAGTTTCAGTGATTAGATTTTCGTCAGTACATGGCCACGTTTGTTCGCAAAGCAAACCTTCTTTCTCGCTTAAAAGAGACCAGCCCTCTTCAGCTAGATGAGGGGTTATTGGTCCCAACATTACTAAAAGAAAAGATAATGCTTCATCTAATGCCTCAGAACTAATATTATCGCTTTCGTTAATTTTAGAAATATCTCCTATAAATTCGTACAGACTTGCTATTACTTTATTAAAACTAAGATTGTCTAAATCTCTAGTAATCTTATAAAGAGTTTTGTGTGTTATCTTTCTTAAGTTAGCAGTCTTTTCTTTATTTTCGTTTTTAGTCTTACCTTTAGCCAGCGCATTTAGTTGATTGATTGTATTCCATATTTTTCTTATAAATTTACCAGCAGCTTCAACTCCTGACTCAGACCAAAAAATATCTCTTTCAGGAGGTGAATCCGATAATACAAACCATCTTGCAGTATCGGCACCAAATTTTTTTATTATTATTGATGGATCTACAACATTTTTTTTAGATTTAGACATTTTCTCAGAGGGGCCCTTTCTAAGAGTCTCTCCTGTCTCTTTATGAATAATTTCAGAATTTTTTACTGTAATTAAACTAGGCTCAATCCATTCACCGTTATTATTTTGGTAGGTTTCATGACAGACCATACCTTGAGTAAACATTCCATTAAAAGGTTCGCTAATATTTAGGTGGCCTGTATCTTTAAGAGCATTTGTAAAGAATCTTGAATATAGTAAATGAAGAATAGCATGCTCTACACCGCCTATATATTGATCAACTGGTAGCCAATAATCAGTAGCCGAAATATTAAGTGGTTTTTCCTTATCTAGGTCACAAAACCTTGCAAAGTACCATGATGAGTCTACGAAAGTATCAAGAGTATCAGTTTCTCTTACTGCTTTTAATCCTGTCTCTTTGCATTTTGTATATTTCCAGGTGGGATGTCTTTCTAATGGATTTCCAGGAATAGTTAAATCAATATCCTCAGGAAGAGTTATAGGCAATTCATCTTCTGGTACTGGAATTATCTCCCCATCTTCTCTGTATAAAATTGGAATTGGGCACCCCCAATATCTTTGTCTAGAAATTCCCCAGTCACGAAGTCTAAAATTTGTTTCTTTTTTTCCTTTATTGCTCTCGACTAGTTTTTCTATTGCTTTATTTTTTGCTTCATCAATGCTTAGACCATTTAAGAAGTCAGAGTTAATTAACCTTCCTTCTGCTGTGTAGGCCTCAGTGAGGTCTTGGCCTAACTCTGTTTCTGTACCTTCTGCACTTACAACAGGTATAATGTCAATTTCATATTTTTTTGCAAAATCAAAATCTCTTTGATCGTGTGCTGGGCAACCAAAGATTGCACCGGTTCCATATTCACTCAGGATAAAATTTGCAATATATACATCAAGAAGTTTATTTTTTATAAAAGGGTGTTTGATCTTAAAACCAGTTTTAATCCCCTTTTTTTCAGCTTTTTCTATTGCCTCTTCAGTCGTACCAATTTTTTTACATTCTTTAATAAATTCTTTTATTTCGTTATCTTCCTCAAGCGTTTTGACTATTGGATGATCAATTGAGATACCACAAAATGTTGCACCAAATAATGTATCTGGCCTAGTTGTGAAGACTTTAATCGGATCACAAGTTTTTTTATCCAAGTCAATACATTCGAATTCAAAAGAAACGCCGGTAGATTTTCCTATCCAATTTTGTTGCATTGTTTTAACTTTATCTGGCCAATTTTCAAGTTTTCCTATTTCGTTGAGCAATCGTTGTGAATCGTTTGAAATTTTTAAAAACCATTGAGTTAGAACTTTTCTTTCAACAATAGCCCCTGATCTCCAACCTTTACCATCTATGACTTGTTCATTAGCTAATACAGTTTTATCTATAGGATCCCAATTAACTTCACTTTCTTTTCGGTAAGCGATGCCAGCTTTATAAAAATCTAAAAAGATCTTCTGTTGATGTCTAAAATACTCTGGATCACAAGTGGCTAGCTCTCTGCTCCAATCAATTGAGAGCCCGAGTGATTTCAGTTGAGATTTCATATTATCAATATTTTTATATGTCCACTCTTTGGGGTGTATTTTTTTCTCCATTGCCGCATTTTCTGCAGGCATCCCAAAGGCGTCCCAGCCCATTGGGTGAAGCACATTATCACCTTGAGCTTTTCTGTAGCGCGCAACAACATCGCCAATTGTATAATTCCTAACATGTCCCATATGAATATTTCCTGATGGATATGGAAACATTTCTAAAATATATTTTTTTGGTTTATTTTCAGAAACAGGTCTTGGCTTAAAGGAATCTTTTTCAGACCAAATATTTTGCCAATATGATTCTATTTTATCTGGACGATATTCAGACATTTAGACTTTAACTATTTCCAAGAGAACCAATTCTCAGCTCACGAGCTTTTGTTAAAATTGAAGCCTCAACTAATCTTGGGGTATCAGGATTTACATCTGCTTTAACCCATTCATCAGATATTTTAATCTCTCTAAACACATTTACAGTTAAAGCGTCGGCCCTTAATCTTCTATCTTTTACATAAACATTAAGTTTTATTCTTTCACTTGGATTTTCTGGATCAACATACCAATCTGTTGATATGAAACCACCTATAGGATCTGCAGTATTTACAGGTATAAAAGATACTGTATCAAGGCTTGCTCTCCATAAAAATGCATTTACTGCCATTGATATTTGAGAATTAACAATCTCAGAGGTTTCTAAATCGACTTTCTTTGAAAACGGATTCAATCGAGAGCAGTTACTTAGCAAAAGCATAATACATAACAATAAAACAATATTACTTCTTCTATTCATAAAAATAACTCCCACATATGATGGCTTTAAAAACAATTCTATCAATAACAGTAAATTTACTTTATCTCAAAATGAATTAATTCAAACTTTTATATTTTATTATTTATGATATCCGATAAAGTAAACAATAAAGATAAAGAAACAATGACAGATATTCAAAAAAACCTTCAAACTATAAAAAATAGGATTGAAAAAACCGCAATTAAATTTAAGAGAGATCCTTCTGAAATAAAATTAATAGTTATTACAAAAAAATTTAATTTTGAAAAAATAAAACCACTTATAGACGCTGGACATCTTTTCTTTGGTGAAAATAAAGTGCAAGAAGCTGAAAAAAAATGGTCAGATACTTTATCTAAGAATAAGAATATTGAGTTGCACATGGTTGGTCCAATTCAATCAAATAAAATTAAGCCGGCAATTGAAATTTTTTCAGCTATTCATTCTATTGAGAAAATTAAGACCTTAAAAATAATAAATGAGAAACTATCTTCAGATTCTAAGCTAAAACAACTATTTCTTCAGATTAATATATCCAAAGAAAGCTCAAAAAGCGGAATTTATCTCGAAGAAATGGATGATTTTTTTAATGAAGCGAAAAAATATTCAAAGATTGGTGTTAGTGGTTTGATGACTTTGCCTCCGCCAGATGAAGAACCTTCGTTGTATTTTGCGCTATTAAATAAACTATCAAAAAAGAATATGCTAAAATACTTAAGTATGGGTATGAGCAGTGACTTTGAAACAGCAATTGCACTTGGTTCAACTCATATAAGGGTTGGGGAGGCCATAATGGGGCCAAGGGGATAAAAATTGACAATTAAAGCCTTCCTATTTTCTGATGATGAATTTTTTAATTCAATTATTGAGGAACAATTTTCTTCCTTACAAGAATATGATTTAACTGTTTTTAAAAAAATAACAAATATTACAAAGGCTCAACAGTTTGAAAAAGATGATATTGTTTTATCTTATTCAATGGAACAAAACGAAATTCCAAAAATTAAAAAGTTTTTATCTGAAAGATCTTATTCTTTTCCTGCAATTATTTTTGGATCTTTCGAAGAAGTTTCAACTCTGGAAAAAAATTCTTTTATATTTTTTGATACTCCATTTAATTTTATTGAATTATTAAAAATTATTGAAAATATAGTTCTTCAAAGGGATATAATTGAATACTCTAACTTAAAATTTAAAAAATTAAATTTAGATATGAACGCCAGGATTATAAAAGGCTTGGATAAAACAGTAAGACTTACGGATAAAGAGGCTAAAATTCTTTGGCATTTAATCGATGCTAAAGGCAGTACAATAACTCATGACTATTTATTAAATAAAGTTTGGGGCTATAAAAAAAATATCGAAACAAAAACATTAACAACACATATATATACTATTCGAAAAAAAATTATTCCATTTAAAGACATTTTATCTATTGAAAGTTCAGAAGATGGATATTGTTTTAAATGATTACAGCTTAAAGTCCGCAATTAGTGGTGAATGATCCGATGGTCTATCCCATCCTCTTATTTCCTTTTCAATAGAGGCTTTTATTATTTTTTTATTTAATTTTGGGGTAATCCAAATATGATCAAGCCTTCTTCCTCTATCAGATATTTCCCAGTTTTTTGATCTATAGCTCCACCAACTATAAAGCTTTTCTGAAAATGGATGAAACTCTCTTAACGCATCGACAAAATCAATTGAACTTTGGAATTTTTCAAGTTTTTCTACTTCAATAGGAGTGTGACTAACAATTTTTAATAACTGTTTATGTGACCAAACATCATTTTCGTGGGGGGCAATATTAAGATCGCCAACCAACACGGTATATGGATACTTATGTTGAGTCTTTATATAGTTTGTTGCCTCATCTAGAAAATCTAATTTATGTTTAAACTTTTCATTAATCTTTGGGTCGGGCTCATCTCCGCCAGCGGGTACATAGAAATTATGAATATTAAGTAAACTATTTTTTACTTTTAATTGAAGAGAAATATGTCTTCCATCGTGTTTGTTACAAAAGTCTTTTTGTTCAACTTTATTCACTGGAAGATCAGTTGCTATGCAAACACCATGATAACCTTTGATACCATTTGTATGTATATTTGAAAGACCCAATTTTTCTAAATCTTTGAATGGAAAAAGGTCATTGGGACATTTGGTTTCCTGTAAACAAACTATATTAGGCTTATAAATTCTAATAATTTTTTTTAATGTATCTATCCTGAGTCTAACAGAGTTAATATTCCAACTTAATAAACGAATATTCATGTATGCTTTAAACTATGAGTCTAGAATATTATCCCACATTTCTTCGATCATCATTTCATAATCAAAGTCTAATATGGTTGATGTATCTTCGTAACGTTCCATAATTTGTGCACTTGGAAAAATTGTTGAGTCTTCTTTATAGCTTTTCTTTGCTATGTCTAGTGCCATAATATTTGGGGTAGCAGTCTGAAGATTTTCAACAATTGACCTTGAGTTTTTTGGATCAAGCATTGAATTAATTACTGAATGGCTTTCTTCATATTTTTGCGATGCTTTGGAGATACAAGCACAGTCTTGCCAAATTAAACTTCCTTCCCTAGGAAATGTAAATCCAATCTCATCGTTGTTAATTTTTTTAAATTCTTCATTGCTCAAAATTGCTAAATCAACTTCGCCATTAATTAAGAGTTCTTTACCATTTTTCTTTCCAAAATCTTTAATATTCTCTTTCTGACGTTTGAGAAGTTTTTCAGCTTGATTAATCCACATGGGATCATTTGTATTTAAGCTAACTCCCATATATTTTAGTGCTATTTGAATTAATGTTCTTCCATCACCTAAAAGAGCAATCTTTCCGGCATATTTATCTGAGTCTAGCAACCATCTCCAAGTTGATGGAGGTTCAGAAAATTTATTCTTCCTGTAAGCAATACCTATTGCCCCATAGGATAAAGGTATAGTATGTTTTCTATCCTTATCAAAGGCAGAATTGTTGAATTTTGGATCAATAAAAGAGTTATTAGGTATAAGATCTTTATTAAGTTCCGCAATTTTACCATCATCAATTAGACCTTCAAGATAGGAGTCTCTTCCTATTAAGATGTCATAATTATTATCGCTAAAACCAGTGTTTGTGCCTGAACTATAAGTGATTGAGTTAATTGAGGAATTAATATTTTTTTGAAAATTTGATATTAATTTTTCTGATAAAAAATCAACAGGAGATCCAATATTTAAAATTGGATTTTCTTCCTGTGAAAATAAAGATAATGGTCGTAAAATTATTCCTGCTGATATTAAGCCTATTCCAGAAATAAATTTTCTTCTTGTAGTCTTTCTTTTTTTCAATTTCTTAATCATTTTTATCCACCCTTTCAACGATGTACATTCTTACCAATAATAAGTAAGAGTTTCTATATTTTTATTAAAAAGTTTTATTTTATTTCGAAAAAATTGTCCAACAATGGATTAATCGCTTTAATTTTTGAAAAAAATATCGTTGTCTCTTTTTTTTGGGCATCAATGATTTTCCACTGTCTAAGGATCGGTTGAGGGTAGTCGGCTGAAATAAATATTGAATTTCTCTCTGAATTTTTTTTCGTTCTTAGTTCTAAAGTTGCTATCCTACCTTGTATTTCTAATCCATTAACATGAAAGCTTTCTAGGGATAAATCTTTTGAAAGAAGTTTTGAAAGAGGACTATCTTCTAATGAATAGTAATTTATTTTACTATTTCTCCTTTCTTTAATTGCAAAAATACCTTTATTTACAATTATCAACATTTCAGAGGGGCTAAAGTATTCAAATCGCAAGGATCCATTACCGTTTGAATAAAAAATACCTTTTGTTATGTTTCCAATTTGATCTATTTGAGTAAAGCTTCCTTCTATATTACCTAGATTTAGAAAATATTGCTCTAGAGAAATAACCCATTCATTTTTATTAATTTTGTCAGATTCTTTTGATTGAGCAATAATCGTAAAAAGAATTAGTATTAAGATTATTCTGAAAAGGTTTTTTATTATTATCATTTTTCCAAAATCTCTCTTTTTCCTTGATTATTTGGTTCTGATATAATTCCTTTTTCTTCCATCTCCTCAATTATACGCGCAGCTCTATTGTAACCTATTTGTAATTTTCTTTGAATGTAACTAGTTGACACTCTTTTATCTTTCAAAATAACTTCGACCGCCTGGTTAAATAATTCATCATTAGACTCATTTGTTTGGGTGCTTGAGCTTATTTCACCCTCCTCCTTTGTTAACGATTCTATATATTCAGGAGTTTCTTGGCTTTTAATGAAACGTACTACATCCTCAACTTCACTGTCAGATACAAATGGACCATGCACTCTTACAACTTTTCCTCCATCCGACATATAGAGCATATCACCTCTTCCAAGAAGTTGTTCAGCTCCCATCTCATTTAAAATTGTTCTACTGTCAATTTTCGATGCGACTTGAAAAGCAATTCTTGTCGGAAAATTAGCTTTTATTGTTCCTGTAACAACATCCACAGAAGGTCTCTGGGTCGCCATTATTAGATGGATTCCTGCTGCCCTTGCTTTTTGAGCAAGACTTTGGACTAAATGCTCAATATCATTTCTTGCAACTAGCATAAGATCAGCCATTTCATCAATTACTACAACTATAAAAGGCATTTTTTTAGGTTCTATTTCCTCTTCTGAATAAAGTGGTTGTCCAGTTTCATTGTCATAACCAGTATGAATTTTTCTTTTAAATTTTTTACCTTTTCTTTGAAATTCTTCAGCTTTTTTATTAAAAGCATCCATCGTTCTTACTGATAGCTTTGACATCCTGTTATATCTATCATCCATTTCTCTAACGACCCATTTTAATCCTACTACAGCCTTTTTAGGATTTGTAATTACTGGTGTTAAGAGATGAGGTATTCCGTCATAAACCGAAAGCTCAATCATTTTTGGATCCACCATAATTAAACGACAATCTTCAGGTTTAAACTTATATAAGATAGATAAAATCATTCCATTTATCCCAACTGATTTACCTGAGCCAGTTGTTCCTGCTATCATTAGATGAGGCATTCTTGATAAATCAGCAATAGTAGGTTCGCCTCCAATATTCTTACCTAAGCTAAGGGCGATACCTTCCTCTTTGCTCTCAAAATTAACACTCTCAAGAATTTCTTTTAAATATACAGTTTCTTTATCATTGTTAGGAAGCTCAATGCCAATAGAATTCTTACCAGGTATTACAGCAATTCTTGCTGAAGTAGAACTCATTGACCTTGATATGTCATCTGCAAGAGAAATAACTCGAGATGATTTTACTCCTGGAGCTGGTTCTAGTTCATAAAGAGTAACAAATGGACCTGGATTAACACTAATTATTTTTCCATTAATTCCAAAATCAGCTAAAGTTTTTTCAAGCAAATCTTTGTTCTGTTGAATTTGTTTTTCAGAGATACGCTTTTTGTTTCTTTCATCAGGAATATCGTTTAATAACTCTAACGAAGGAAGTTCATAACCAGATTTATTATCAGGTATATTTGTTTGAATATTATTTTCTTTTCTAATACTTTTTTTTCTTTTTGTTTTGGGGCTGGCTGTAAAAAGCATTTTCTTTTGTTTGGTTGGCATCACTTCAGTTTCAATACTACTCTTGTCGTTCAGCATGTCTTTTTGATAAATTTCTTTTTGAGGATTTTCCCCCTTCGATGGTAGAGCCCCAAGAGTAATCAATAACCCTCCTACAACACCTACTGATATATAGAGAGAAGTAGAAAATGTAATAATTTGTAAAAGGTCTTTATTTAGTAAAACACTTAATCTATTTATTAGCGAATCTATTTCATTTGCCACTAGAGAACCAATAATTCCACCATTTCCAAAGCCTTTATGAAATGAGGATGCGAGTAAAAATACACCAAAACTTAAAGAAAAGACTTTTAACCAAAATTTACTTATTTTTTTTATAATTTTATAAAAGCCAAATGTAATTATTATTATTGGTATTAATATTGAAACTGTACCAAGGAGTTGTACAAAAATATCAGCTAAATAAGCACCAGGCTCTCCAAGGTAATTTTGTGTTGCCCTATCCGATACTGTATTAAAACTTTGATCAAGACTATTATAAGAAATAATTGCGGCTAGAATAACTAAACCAATTCCAATTGTAAAAAAGCCAATTAGTATATTTATGATACCAAAAAAAATTTTATATAATGTATTTTTAAAAGCAGCCAAAGAATTTAAAAAATAATTAGTTGCCCTTTTTACAACATTCATTTGTTACCTATCTAACAAAATTATTAAAATTGCGAATCAGCTACATAATCACTTGTTAATATAATAATCTGCAAGAACTTTCTCATTAAAATTGAAAATCAATTTCATTTTTTTGTTAATTATATTAATAAACTTGATTATGAAAAAAAATTTTGAAGATATAGTTATTTTTGGAAGCGGGCTATCGGCAAAAATAATGTCATTAGTTGCTCGTAATGCTGGCTTATCTTTTAAGTTAATTACAGATAAAAACATTGGCAATAAGCCTAGTGATGACACCAGAAGTTTAGCTCTTTCAGTTGCATCAAAAAAAATGCTTAAGACACTTGGTGTAAATATAAAAACTGAAGCTGTAACAAAAATGATAGTTATCGAAGGCGGCCTTGGCGACGAGAAAATAAAATCAAGGCTTAGCTTCGATAAAGAGCTTATTGATGAGGATATCGCTTACATTGCAGAACATTCTGCAATCGAAAAATCTATAGATAGGGTTCTCAAATTAGATGAAAATGAATTTATAAAAGAAAAAGTAACTAAAATTCAAAAAGAAGGCAATTTTTCAAAAATAATTTTAAATAATAATGAGTGCTTGTTGTCAAAGGCTATAATTTTTACTGAGGTTTTAGATAGAGATTTACAAAATATATATAATGTTAAGTATAACTTTTTTGAATATGGACAAACAGCCATATCCGCAACATTAAGACATTCAAAAAGCCATAAAGGTTATGCGTTTCAATTTTTTCAAAAAAATGGACCTCTTGCCCTACTTCCAATGACCAATAAAAGGGGAAATAATTATAGCTCTCTAGTCTGGACTGAAAAAACGGATAATATTCCTTCACTTATATCGTCAAAAAAGAATTTCGAAGATAGTCTTAATAATCTTTGTTCAGACTATTTGGGAAAGATTAGTATTTCAAAAGGGCCAAGTTCTTTTGTATTAAAAAAATTAAGTGGCGTTAAGGCATTATCAAATGGTGCATTATTTGTTGGTGATGCTCTCAGGGCTATGCACCCTATGGCAGGTCAAGCATGGAATCAAAGCTTGAGAGATATTGCTTATATTGCAGATGCGTTTGCGGAATCTGAAAAACTTGGTCTAGATTTATTTCAATGCCCTTCAATTTCACTATTTAATAAAAAAAGGAAAATTGAAGCAGAGGCTTTAATTAACAGCATTGGTTTTTTAAACTCAATTTATCGTTCAGATACTTCATTAGCAAAAGGGCTTAGAAGAAACATAATGAAGTTAGCTGATAACTATAAACCATTAAAACTCTTTTTATTAAATGAAGCTTCTGGCGGAGCTTTAGAAAGACCTAATTTATTAAATGGTTCAAAGCCTGGTTCAAATATTATTTAGTCAATTTTTCTCGCTTCATCGGGTAGCATTATAGGAATGCCATCTTTAACTGGATAAGCTAAACCAGCTTTCTTACTTATTAATTCATTGTTTTCGCTATCCCACAATAATGTCTCTTTGGTTAATGGACAAACGAGTATTTCTAATAATTTTGGATCTATTTCTTTACTCATAATACCTCACTGTATTTGTTCTGTACTTGGACCCGATGACATAGACATTTCAGTCATAGCTATCAACATCTCACTTCTTTTGGATAATGTTTCAGCTTCAAGCAATGCTTGCTTTTCTCTTGGTTTATAAGGGCTGAGAATACATAATGAGTTTACAAGTAATTCTGTTGATGAATTATCAATAGCATTCCAATCGATAGTCAAATTATTGTGTTCAAGGTATTTTTTAAGGGACTCAATAAGCTTTTCTCTTTCAACCTCTTCTTCACCATGTCCTTTTACGAGGTCAGATGAAAAATTTTCATAATCTACTTGAAACTGTCTATATGGTGTTACCACCTCAAGTTCTGAGGTAATATTGAATCTGCAAACACCAGACAATGTAATTAACATCCTACTATTAGCAACCTCACTGTAGGAAGTAATTTTGCCCAAACACCCAGTTTTATAAAGTGCATTATTATCATCTTTATTTGATTGGATCATTGCTATCATTCTATTATTTGACATTGCGTCATCAACCATTTCCAGATATCTATTTTCAAAAATATTAAGGGGTAATTGTGTTCTTGGAAGTAACAAGGCCCCTGCCAAAGGGAAAACCGAAATCTTTGGCGGAAGTTCATTAATATTTTTAAATTCTTTAAATGATTTCATTATTAACTAAATAGCATTGATGACAGCTTTTTCCTACCTTCAGTTACTAGAATATTTTCATTACCAAGAATATTAAAAATTTCAATAAGCTGCTTTCTGGCTTCACCATCATTCCATTTTGGGTTAACTTCGATTATTCTTAATAATTGATTAATTGCTTCTTCATTTTCACCCTTAGCCATTAGTATTTTCGAAAGGTCTAACTTAAGTTGATAATTTTCAGGTTCTTTATCGATATTATTTCTTAGCTCCTCCTCTTCCTTGTCAGAGATAGGATTATTTTTTGCATTCTTAAATATTTCTAATTCAGAACGGACTGATATGTAATCCTGATTGCTCTCTGCATCAACTGGTAGGGTGTTAATAATTTTTTCAGCATCATCTAATTGATCGCTTTTTATAAGACATCTTGCCAAAAGTGATTTTGCTGAAATATTGTCTGGTTCAATTTTTAGTATTTCTGAGAATACCAGAGTTGCTGTTTCAATATCGTCTTCGTTCATATATTTCTTACCAGCAGATATGTTTTCCTCAATTGTTGAGGAATTTTTCAGCGAACTAATTTTATTAACAAATTCACTAATATTTTTTTCAGACTGAACACCAATAAATCCATCTACGGGTTGACCATCATTAAAAGCCATTACAGCAGGTATTGATTGAATTTTTAACTGCTGAGCAACTTCTGGAGACTCATCTATATTCATTTTGGCTAGAATAACTTTGCCGTTTTTTTCTTTTATTATTTTTTCAATTATTGGAGTAAGTTGTTTGCACGGTTCACACCACGGTGCCCAAAAATCAACAATTACGGGCGTATCTTTTGACTGCTCTATTACATCTGTCATGAAGTTTTCTGTAATAACCTCTATTATTACAGAATTTCCATTCATAGAAACATTTTCTGAATTACTGTTAAAGTCTTCTATTTCCATTTTTTAGAGAGCGTCGTCTTGAGTTTCACCGGTTCTTATTCTTATTGCTTGATCTATATTGCTTACAAATATTTTTCCATCCCCAACTTTACCAGTTTCAGAACTTTTACTTATAATATTTACAACCTGATCCAGCTTAGTTGCCGGTATAACGATTTCGATTTTGATTTTTGGAACTTCAGTTGTTTTGTATTCAGCACCTCTATAAATCTCAGTTTGTCCTCTTTGTCTACCAAACCCTCTTATTTCTGTTGCAGAAAGTCCTTCAATTCCAATATCAATTAATGCATTTCTTACATCTTCATATTTATGAGGTCTAATTATTGCTGTAATCATTTTCATTGTTTCACTATCCCCAGAGCGTAAGGCTATTTTAACAAGTCTTCTAATTGCCTCAGAGTGAGAGGGTAAATCGGTTTGTTCCCTTCGCCATTTATCAACATCGTTTCTAAACTCAGTAGAGGCCACTAATTGTATTCTTTGATCTTGTTTTTTCATTTTCCCTTTTTTTATAATACATAATTATAAAGAATAATAAAACAGCTTTATAAAATATGTATAAATCTTAACCAAGGTTATTTACATCTTATTAACTTTGAAATAATGTCACACATAAATTATTGCGGGTGTAGCTCAGTGGTAGAGCATCACGTTGCCAACGTGAGGGTCGAGAGTTCGAATCTCTTCGCCCGCTCCATTTTGAATAAAGTGCTTATGATTTTAATCTTTATATTTATCGATATTTAGATGTTTAGAGATATATCTCTAATTCCAACTTGTGAAATCAACAAACTGATCTATATCTCTAAATATCTTTCTATTTTCCTCTAATTTATCAGTTAGAGCTTTATATTCGTCTTTACTTAGTTTTGACTTGGCCAAGTGTTCTAAAATAATAGTCTGATACTTGACTTGTAATAAATGTTCTCTCCTCTTCTTTTCTTTGGAGGATATTAATTGTTTATTCATTTATTGTACCTGACCTCTATACATTTTTTTCTGATTTTGATCAGAATTTAATTTCTCAAATTTAAAACCATTATGACTAGCACCTCTGTAAAAGCCTTTATCTAAAGATACTTTTTTTTCAGAAATTATATTTTGACTTCCTCTGTATTGATTTTTCATAGTTTTCTCCTTAAATTAGTTTTTAAACATTACATATGATACATAAGTTACACATATAACACAGGTTTGTCAACTATATAATTATACTTTTTTATTGTTTTTATAAAAAACATTGATAAAACATCAATTAATGGTGCTTTTTAGCTAAGAGGGAAACAGTTTAAAATACTGTGCTATACCCGTAACTGTAATTAGGGAGCAAAGAATCATTATGCCACTGGCTCATGCTGGTAAGGCGATTCTGAGTGTTGATCTTTAAGCCAGGAAACCTGCCATTAAGTCGTTCGTCTAGGACCGGGATTAGTCTTTAGGGCAAGGTATTTTCTTTGAAACGACAAAATAGTTGCAATGTAAAACTTCTTTTTTTGAAGTCTCATTGTTTGTTAAATTTTTTTGTGAGGTTTTGATGAAAAATTTCTTAAACAAATTATTTTTATTTATTATACTTTCGACAAATATTTCGTTCTTAAATAGCACTTTTGCAAACGAGGTTAAAGAGATTATTGTTAAGGGCGCAAGAATAGATACTTCTGAAGATAATTTTGGTTCAAGTATATTTATTTTAGACAGTGAGGAAATAAGGCTGCGAGGTTTTCGAAGTGCAATTGATGCAATTTCCTCTTCGCCTGGAGTCACTGCAAAAAAGAACGGTAGCTTTGGAGGTGTTGGTTCTGTTAGAATTAGAGGGGCCTCAAGTTCTCAAACCTTAGTTCTTATTGATGGTATTCCTGTAAATGATGCTTCATCGCCTGGTGGCGGTTATAATTTTGAATATTTAGATACATCCAATATAGATAGAATAGAAGTCTTAAGAGGCTCTCAATCTACTTTATGGGGTTCGGATGCAATTGGTGGCGTTGTAAATATCTACACAAAATCAGCAGACAAAAACTCTATAAACTTACTTTCAGAAATCGGCAGTTTTGGTTTGAGAAAAATTAATTCTGAACTCGGTATAGCAAGCAATAGTAGCAAATTTCTTTTTTTAGTCGATGACACTTCATTAGCTGGCATTAGTAAAGCTGATAAAAAAGATGGAAATGTCGAGAAAGATGGGTTTGAAACAAATTCTTATTCTCTTAAAGGAGATATTGACCTAAATAATATAAAGATAAAAGGATTATTATCTTATATTAAATCAGACGTTGAATATGATAGTTTTGGTTTTGTTACAGGTGTTCAAGATGGCGATGAAAGGAGTATTACCGAAGAATTTATAGGTAACCTTACAATAAAATTTAACTTATTTGACGATAAATTAGTAAATACTTTTTCTGTAAATCAATCTGATATTAGTCGCGATTATTTTACAAATGATAATTTAACTTTTGGGGCTGATGGAGAGAGGAAGTTATATCGCTATCAAGGAAATACAGGTTTTGGTGAATTCAATAAAATTGCTTTTGGACTTGAAAGGGAGGAAAGCAGTGTGAATGCCGATAAACTATCAATTGATAGTTATTTTTTTCTTTACCAGTTTCAACCAATCAAAGATTTAGTTATCTCGACTGGAATTAGAAATGATGATAATAAAGGCTTTAATTCAAAAACAACAAGGAAGATTTCTGTTTCTTATAGAGTTTTTGATAATCTTTCAATAAAGACCAGTTGGGGAGAAGGTTTTAAGGTTCCAACAATATTTCAAACAACTTTCTTTTGTTGTGGTGCTGAAAGCGCAAATACTAATATTAAACCCGAAGAGTCTACTTCATATGATTTAGGGTTTGATTTTAGCCTAAAAGATAAATTTTCATTTAGTCTTGTTTATTTCAAAAAAGATATTAATAACCAAATTAATTTTTCATTTGGTTTGGGTGGTTATGAGAATATTGACTTTGTTGAGTCTGATGGATTTGAAATTTCTGTTAATTCCAAAATTTCAGAAGAAATAAATTTATATTTAAATTACTCCTATATAGATTCTATAGATGGAAGAGGTCAAAGATTAATTAATATCCCAAAAGATTCTGGTGAATTAGCTTTAACTTATAATTCATCATTTAATTTATCAGGATCTTTGATGATCAAATATAATGGATCAGAAATAAGCACTTATGGGAATCTTGATTCTTGGTCAAGGGCTGATATTAATTTATTTTATAAGCTGAATAATTTTAGTGAAGTATATTTTAGGGTAGAAAATTTACTTGATAAAAATTACCAGCAGGTTTTTGGTTATGGAACGCCCGATAGATCTGGTTTGGTTGGAGTGAAAGTTAATTTTTAATATAACTTCTTTGTTTAGCTTGTTTTCTTTTATGAAATTATGTTAATTCAGTGCTTGGATATTAAATTTATTATAAATTGGGAGTTTCTATTATGATTAATTCTATTTACAGTAATTTTTTGGGCGCGGCGCCAAATTGGTATAAGAATACTATTATTTCCTTTCTAATTGCCAATCCGATTATTTTAGTAGTTTTGAAATCAATGGGTCTTCCAGCTGGGTTTATACTTGGTTGGATTATCCTAATCCAGTTTATATTTACTCTTGCCATGGCGCTAAAATGTTATCCTCTCCAGCCTGGAGGTTTGATAGCAATTGAGTCTGTTATTATGGGGCTAACAGATACTAAACAAATTTATTATGAAGTAGACGCTAATCTCAAAGTTATTTTACTTTTGGTTTTTATGGTGGCAGGTATTTATTTCATGAAAGATTTTCTTCTGTTCATCTTTACTAAATTATTAATAAGTATAAAAAATAAAAGAACCTTATCATTATTATTTGTCTTTTCTGCTGCTTTTTTATCTGCTTTTTTAGATGCATTAACAGTTATGGCGGTCTTGATTGCTGTGGCTGTAGGTTTTTATCATGTATATAAAAATGTTGCTGAAAAACAGGATGGATTTTCTGAAGACTCAGCTGATTTTACAATATTTAAAGGTTTTCTTAGGAATCTTCTTATGCATGGTGCCGTTGGCACGGCTTTAGGAGGAGTTTCGACAACAGTTGGAGAACCTCAGAATCTTTTAATAGCTAGTGTTGCAGATTGGTCATTTGTTGAGTTTTTTATCAAGATGCTTCCTATTTCTTTTCCAGTATTTATTTGTGGTCTATTAACTTGTTATTTACTAGAGAGACTTTCATTATTTTCATATGGTATTCAATTGCCAGACCATATAAGACAAATTCTCATTGATTTTGACAAAAGCGAGTCCTCAAAAAGAACTCAGGCTCAAAATATGAAAATTATAACTCAAGCTTTAGTTGCAGTTATATTGGTTTTTTCTCTCGCCTTTGGTCTAGCTGCAGTAGGCTTAATTGGTTTAATGATAATTGTTCTTTTAACAGCATTTAATGGTGTTATAGAGGAGCATCAGTTAGGTAAAGCTTTTGAAGAGGCTCTACCTTTCACTGCACTTCTAGTTGTTTTCTTCGCAATTGTTGCCGTAATCCATGATCAACATTTATTCTCTTTTGTAATAAACTATGTTTTGACTCTTAAGCAAGAGACGCAAATACCAATGTTTTTTATGGTTAATGGAATATTATCAATGATAAGCGATAATGTTTTTGTTGCAACAATCTATATTAGCGAAGTAAAGGCAGCTTTAGACAGTGGTGCTATTGGTAGAGAACAGTTTGATTTATTGGCTATTGCTATTAATAGTGGAACAAATCTTCCTAGTGTAGCAACACCAAATGGCCAAGCAGCATTCTTATTCCTACTAACATCATCCGTTGCGCCTTTACTTGGTCTTTCTTATTTAAGAATGGTTTTAATGGCTCTTCCATATACTGTTGTTCTATCTGTTATAGGTGTTTTATCTGTTATATTTATTCTTCCACATTTTTAAACTTGGTTTTACAAGTATAAACAGTGGCAATTTATAAAATAGATTCATAAAGAATTTTTAATGATTGAAGTGCCTTATCCCAGTAAATAACATTGCAAGTCCTGCATTGTTCGCTGCCTCGATCACTTCATCATCTCTAATTGATCCACCTGGCTGAATTATAGCGGTAACACCAGCATCGGCGGCTGCCATAAGCCCATCAGCAAATGGAAAAAATGCATCTGATGCAACAACCGAACCAACAGCCAGTGGTTCTTCTAAATTTATCATTTTTGCTGCATCATCAGATTTTCGAGCAGCTATTCTCGAAGAATCAAGTCGGTTCATTTGACCAGCGCCAATACCTACAGTTGAACCATCTTTTGCATAAACAATTGCATTTGATTTAACATGCTTAGCAACTTTGAAAGCAAACAATAAGTCATCAAGTTCCTGCTCTGAAGGCTGTCTTTTGGTGACAACTTTTAAATTCTCTTTATCAACTATAATGTTATCTTTTGTTTGTGCTAGAAATCCTCCTGCAACAGACTTTATCATTACACCAGATTTTTTTGGATCGGCTAATCCGCCTGTGATTAAAACCCTAAGATTTTTCTTACTAGATAAAATATTTATTGCTCCATCGCTTATGGATGGGGCAATGATTACTTCTGTAAATATTTCTGAAATTTCCTTGGCTGTCTCACTATCTAATTCTTTGTTCAATGCAATAATGCCTCCAAATGCTGATACGGAGTCGCATCTCAAGGCCTTTTTGTATGCTGAATTTAAGTTATCACCTGTAGCAACGCCGCATGGATTTGCGTGCTTAATTATAGCAACTGCAGATTTTAAGTTGGGATCAAACTCTGAAACTAATTCAAATGCTGCGTTAGTATCATTTATGTTATTATAACTAAGCTCTTTTCCTTGAATTTGATTGGCCGTTATTAACCCACAAACATTTGAACCGTCGTTATAGAATTTTGCTTTTTGATGTGGGTTTTCTCCATATCTAAGGTTTTGATGTTCAATTCCTCCAATAGACTTATATTTCCCTAATGGTATATCCAGTTCATTTGATAGCCAATTTGATATAATTGAGTCATAGGCTGCTGTTCTGGCAAATGCTTTAAATGCTAATTTTTTGAGAGTCTCTTTTGTTAATGACAAATCATTATCATTCATTTCATTAATAATCTCATCATAATCGTCTGGGTCAACAATAACGCCTACACTTTCATGATTTTTAGCCGCAGCCCTTATCATAGCAGGTCCTCCTATATCTATATTTTCAATACAGGTTTTATAATCAGATTTATTTTTAATAGTATCTTCAAAGGGGTATAAGTTAACAATCAACAAATCAATATTTTCAATTTCTTGCTCACTAATTGTTTTTTGATGATCTTTATTGCTTCGTATATTTAAAAGTCCACCATGTATTTTTGGATGTAAGGTTTTAACCCTTCCGTCTAATATTTCTGGAAAGTTTGTTACTGATGACACATCCTTAACATCTATATTAGCACTCTTAAGCTCAGAAAATGTTCCACCCGTAGATATAATTTCAATTCCAGCGTTATTAAGGGCGCTTGCAAATTTAACTATTCCTTTTTTATCAGAAACTGAGATAAGCGCTCTCTTTATAGCTGTCATTTATAAACCCCTTAAAGTTTTAATATTCTTTTCATACATATCCGGTCCACCACTAAACGTTGCTGTACCTGCTACTAAAACATTAGCGCCCGCTTCAATAACTTTTGGGGCGGTTTCAAAATTAATCCCACCATCAACTTCTAGGTCAATGTTTTTCCCAGATTGATTAATCATTTCTCTTATTTTTTTTATTTTAATAAGCTGATCTTCTATAAAACTTTGCCCCCCGAAACCTGGAACTACAGTCATAACTAAAATCAAATCTAGATCCATAATTAGGTCTTCAAGAACATTTTCATTTGTTGATGGATTTAAAGAGAGACCACTTTTGCATCCTAATTTTTTTATTTTTTTAATAGTTTCTTTCGGATTTTTTTCCGCCTCAGGGTGGAAGGTAATTATATCTGATCCAGCATCTGCAAAACTTTCAAGGAGCGGATCTACCGGTTCAATCATCAAATGAACATCGAAAGTTCTTGTGGATGATTTTCTAATATCTTTTATAACTTCAGGACCAATTGTTAAGTTAGGTACAAAGTGACCATCCATAACATCCACATGGATATAATCTGCACCAGCATTTGTGATTGCCTCAATTTCTTTTCCTAGGCAAGAAAAGTCAGCTGATAAGATAGAGGGGGAAATTTTTATTTCATTGGTCATTTAGACTCATTAACAGAGCTTTTATTTTGAAGCAAGTTCTCAAGTAATTTTCTTAATCCTTGCAATAAAAAAACCATCATTTCCTCCTTCATAATTTAGGCTATTTGGAAAGATTCTAAGCCATTTATTTTGATTAGACACATTAAGTTTTTTATCAATTTCATTATTATTTATTTTATCTAATAGTGAATTTTTTTTTCTTTTTATGAAATTTTCTATTTGATGTTCGCCTTCTTCTTTTTCTAGAGAACAAGTACAATATAGTAGTGTGCCATCTTCTTTTAATAAATCCCAAGCAGTATCAAGCAAATCAGATTGAAGTTTGGATAGAGAGACTATATCGCTCTCTTTTTTTTGATGCATTATTTCAGGATTCTTTCTAAGAGTCCCAGTAGATGAACAAGGAGCATCTAAGATAATCTTTGGCCAAGTTTTTTGTGTTGAAAAATTTCTAATATCTTTATTTTCTATAATAGCTTGATAGTTCAGCCTTTGAAGATTCTGCTCAAGTCTAAACAGTCTTTTTTTATTATTATCTATAGATGTAACTTTTGCTCCTAGAGAAATTAACTGTGCAGTTTTTCCACCTGGAGCCGCGCATAAGTCAAGCACATCATCATTATTTTGTATTTCTAATAAACTGACAGGTATCTGAGATGAATAATCTTGAATCCACCATTCACCAAGCTCATACCCTTCTAAATCCGATATTAATCCTGGTGTAAAAAGTCGTACGGAATTATTCCCTAATTTTTTTCCATTTAATTTTCTCGCCCAATAATCTGCATTATTTTTTACATAAAGATCTATTGGTGGATTTAAGTTAAGATGCCCTGTGACAATATCATTATAATTTTTACCCCAATCTCTTTTCCATCTTCTCAATAACCAATCTGGAACTTTATCGCTTTCATTGAGATATTTTTTTGCTTTTTCTTTATTTCTTAAAATTTCTCTACTTACACCGTTAACTAAACCTTTCCATTTTTTTCCACATAATTCCACCGCTGTATTAACAACAGCATGATCTGGAGTTTTTAAAAAGAAGCTTTGAGCTACATTAATCCTTAAAATCGCTAAAACTTTTAATGGTGTCTTATTTAGTGGTTTTGACAAAAATTTAGTTAATAGATAATCAATTGATGTTAAATTTCTAAGCGTTGTGGAAATAAGAAGCCTGCAGAATGATTTGTCTTCATTTATAAGTTTAGAAAAATGTGAGCTTTTTTTTGTCGATTCTTCGAACGCATTATCTAATGGTTTATTGTTCTCAAGAATTTTTACCAGAATTTCTATAGCTTTTTTTCTAGTATAAGCTCCATCATTATTAATATTATTTTTTTTTAAATTATTCATAATCAAGCTTTTATTTTCTTCTATTGTTAGGCTATATATATCTTTATGTCCAAAAACTTAGATAAAATTAAAGAAAAGCAAAAAATTAATGCTCGGAAAGCATTGGAAGAGGCAGCTGCAAGAAAAAATAAATCGGCTAGGGTAAGGCTTCCTAAAGAGCTAGATGGACGAGATGGACCTGAGCCTACTAGATTTAATGATTGGGAGAAAAATGGTATTACTAGTGATTTTTAGATTAGATGTTTGAATTTAAAAATTTCCACTTTCCTAAAAAGACCTGCTTTTTTATAGGGATCATTCTCTGACCATTTATTCGCTTCATCTTTATTTTCGACATCTATAACAATTAAACTTCCTATCATTGTATCATCTTCGGATAAAAATGGACCAGCATATTTTACCACATTAGTTTCAGCGACATACTTTAAATGATCTTCTCTATTTTGCATTCTTGTCTCAATAGCATTTTCTTTGTCTTGGCAAATTAAACAGTAAAGCATTATTTCTCCTTTTTTATAGGCCGTGAGAGAAGACTATCAATTATTTCATCAACTGATCTATTTTTCTCTATTAAATCATTAACAGCATTCGTTATTGGCATTTCAATACCAAGTTTATCTGATAATTTATCTATAGACTTTGCTGAATACATTCCTTCTGCAACAGAAGATAAATTATTTGTAGCTTCCTCTGTACTTAGTCCTTGTCCCAGCTTTATTCCTAGCGAAAAATTTCGTGAGGTTACAGAGTTACATGTTAGCAATAAATCTCCCATTCCAGATAAGCCGGATAATGTCTCCTCTTGACCTCCCAATGCAACAGCTAAGCGATTTATTTCGCTGTAACCCCTTGCTATAGTTGCCGCACGAGCGCTGTCACCAAGATTTTGTCCTTCTACAACTCCAGCCGCTATAGCTATAACATTTTTGGTAGCACCACCTATTTGGGCACCTATAACATCTTCGCTTAAATATGGTCTAAATGTTGGAAGGCTTATGCTGTTGGCAATATTTTTTCCAATATCTGGGTCTTTGCAAGCTAAAGTAACAGCAGTTGGTTTATTGTTTACCACGTCAATTGCAAAACTTGGTCCAGATAAAACAGCCAGAGGATTATTTGGTATAATGGCCTCTGCTATTTCGCTCATTAGGTTTAATGTTTTTGTCTCTATACCTTTAGAACATAAAACAATTGGTACTGAATCATGAAGATTATCTTTTATATCATTAAGAATAGACCGCATGAATTGCGAAGGAGTAACCATTAACATTAAATCACAGTTTAAAACATCATTAAGATTATTATGCGCACTTATAAGTTTAGATAACTTAATATTGGGTAAATAAAGATCATTCGTATTTGAAGTATTTATACTCTTTACTACATTATCCTCTCTAGCCCATAGATTTACCTCATTGCCCTGACGACTTATTACTTCAGCCAAGGCTGTTCCCCATGCGCCGGCACCAATGACAGAGATCTTTTTGTAATATTGATTATTCTTATTCATTTACTACCTCTCGAATTTTGATCTCTTCAAGTGACCATCTTGCTCTTGCTGGAATATCCAATTTATCTTTTTGACCTCTTAGTAATCTTAAGCCCCCTACCCATGCTATCATTGCTGCATTATCTGTACAAAATTTAATTGGAGGTGCGATGAATTTCATTTTATGCTTATTTGCAAGGACTGTTAAACTATCTCTAATGGCTTTATTTGATGCAACACCACCGGAAGCTACAAAATATTGAATTTCAGTATTTTGATTTTCCTTCAAAATATTTCTAATAGCTTTTTCTGATTTCATTTTTATACAATCTATTATTGCCTCTTGATATGAAGCTGCTAAATCAGCAAGTGTTTCATCATTAATCGGTTCAATTTTCTTTGCCTCTCTAATTAAAGAAGTTTTTAGTCCAGAAAAAGAAAAATTACACTCATTAGAGTTCTGCAAAGGCCTTGGAAAATTATATTTTTTATTATTACCTTTCTTTGCTAAATTTTCTAATGCTGGACCACCAGGATATCCAATATCTAAAAATTTAGCTGCTTTATCAAAAGCTTCGCCTGCAGCATCATCAATTGTTGTTCCAATTTGGGAGTATTGACCAATACTTTTGACCATAATTAGTTGAGTATGTCCACCTGACACAAGCAACAAAATGTAGGGTGGTGAAATATCATTTGTAAGAATAGGGGTAAGAGCATGACCTTCGAGGTGATTAACCCCTATAAGGGGTATATTCAAACCAAGTGCTATCCCCTTTGCCGTTGTTAACCCTACAATTAATCCCCCTATTAGTCCCGGCCCTGATGTTGCTGCAACTCCGTCAATGTCCTCAATTTTTAAACAAGCCTCTTCAAGCGCTTGATCTATTAATGGACTTAAGCTCTCTACATGAGATCTCGATGCTATTTCTGGAACCACTCCACCAAATGGAGAGTGCTCATCTATTTGGCTAAAAACAATATTGGATAAAATTTTACCTTTATCATTTTTGCTAACCTCAACAATAGAAACAGCCGTTTCGTCACAACTGCTTTCAATACCAAGAATTTTAACATTTTCTTTTTTCATAGGTTTCAAATTTTTTATTCTTTATAAATAGGCTATCATAAACTAAAACTTTGCTTTAATGATCTTTTAATATGTTTATGCATGAATGTTAATCTTTTGAAGATTTAAAAATTTGAAGTTCAATTATCAAGTTTAGAGAATAATTAGAAAGTAACCACTATGAAGAAAAAATTAATATTATTTTTTATAATTTTTATTTTTCCGCTTTTCGTAAATGCGAAACTTGCTTCGGTCGATACAAGTCATGCAAAAATTGAATTATTAGTTGAGACCAATGAGATAGTTGTTAACGAAGATTTTGTTATAGGCATCAAATTCGAGATTGAACCTGGTTGGCATATATATTGGAAAAATCCTGGCGATTCTGGACTTCCTGCAGAGATTGAATGGAAAAATACTGAATCAATAGAATTTAAAAAATTCTTATGGCCTTCTCCTCAGAAAACTCCAGAGGAACCTCTTATGACTTATGGTTATTATAATGAGGTGGTGCTACCAGCAATTTTTTCTGTTGATAGTAACTATATTAAAAATGGACCGTCTATTTTTGAAATAAATTTTTTGATTTGTGAAAAAATTTGTATACCTGAGAAAGCCGTTATTGATTTTGATTTGAGCAGTTATTCCGATGATGACATTCAAGTTTCACGAGAAATTTTGTCATCATGGTACAATGAATTACCCATAAACTTTGACAGAAAATTATTAATTGAAGCATCTGATAATTATCTTTCAATAGAATGGGAGAATAAAAATAATGATATAACTCAGGCCTACTTTTTTCCTGAAAACAAAGGTTTAATTAAATATTCATCAGAGCAAGACTTTTACAATTTAGAAAATTCTACAAAACTGATTGTTGAACGCCCAATCAAATATTCTAACAATGCAAAAAATGCAATTGGCGTTTTGGAGATACAGTTTGCTAATATTAAGCAGACCTATCAAATTGATCAATCAATTAGCTATGTTGACAAAATAGAAATACCAGAGACTTCAAATTTATCCTTTCTGGTTGCTATAATTCTCGCCTTCTTTGGCGGAATTATTTTAAATATTATGCCATGTGTTTTTCCTGTTATAGCTCTTAAAGTAATGTCTTTCGTAAAAGAGTCGTCTGAAAAAAATGCTTGGCGTCATGGTTTAGTATTTGGATTGGGAGTCGAGTTAAGTATGCTAGCTCTTTTATCTCTTACTTTTATTTTTAGAAATCTTGGCCAGGCTGTTGGCTGGGGATGGCAATTGCAGTCAAGTGTTGTATCAACCCTATTATCATTATTATTTTTTAGCATAGCTTTCATTCTGCTTTTTAAGATTGAAATAGGCACCTCTTTTACTAGGTTAGGAAATTTAGGATCAAAGAGTACGGGATATTTAAATTCTTTATTACTTGGTTGTCTAACAGTAATTGTGGCAACACCTTGTACAGGACCCTTTATGGGAGCTGCTATAGGATGGGGGCTTTCACAACCATTCTATGTGTCTTCATTTATATTTTTATCATTGGGTCTTGGTGTAGCTTTTCCAACAATGTTTTTATCATTGATACCTTCTAGTTTAAATTTATTGCCCAAGCCTGGTGAATGGATGGTTAAAGTAGGACAAATAATGTCAATCCCAATGCTTTTAACGGCAATATGGTTAGCTTGGGTTGTGCATAGACAATCAGGTTTTATTGGTCTCAGGGATTTATTAATAGCGCTATTTTTAATTATTACTTCTCTATCAATCTACAAGATGAATCATATAAGAATTATTAATAAATTTTTATCATTTTCATTAGCTATTTTAGGCGTTGTTTATATTATTTTCTCATATGACGCTGAAAGGATATCAACGCCAAAGGAATTAATAATTGGAGAAAGCTGGGAAAAAGCAAAGGTTAATCAATATAGATCTGAAGGTAAAAATGTATTAGTAAACTTTACTGCTGATTGGTGTTTAACATGTAAAGTAAATGAAGCCGTTGTATTTAATTCAAAATTTTTTAAAGAGTCGGTATCAAACGGCAATATTATTTATCTCGTAGCTGATTGGACAAATTACGATCCAAAAATAACTGAAGAACTTGAAAAATATAAGCGAGGAGGGGTACCTTTATATTTATATTGGAAAAAGGATACCAAAAATCCTAAAATTCTTCCTGCTATTCTTTCAAAACAAATTTTTAATGAATATACAAGATAATTCTAGTCATTTTAAATTTGATGGATAAGATAAATTTTTTATAATTATAAATATGTTTAGGGGAAATTATGACTGGACGAGTTGAAGGAAAAATGGCTTTCGTTACCGGTGCAGCACAAGGTATTGGCGAGGCAATAGCGACTATGCTTGCAAAAGAAGGGGCAAAAGTTGTTGTTGCCGATATTAATGAAGAGGGAGCTAAAGAAGTAGCTGAAAAAATTAATAAAGATTATTCAGGGTCGGCTTTTGCCATTTCTCTGGATGTCTCGTCCGAAGCTCAGTGGCAGAATGCTCTGAAGCAAGCGGAAGACTCAATGGGCGGATTAAATATTCTGATTAATAATGCCGGAATTGGTGGAGGATCTACCGTAGAAGATACTGACTATGAGACATTTCAAAATATCATGAAGATTGATACAGATAGTGTTTTCTTGGGCTGTAAATATGCTATTCCAATTATGAAGAATTATGCCCCTGGATCAATAGTCAATACTTCTTCTATATCTGGATTAATTGCAGGACATAATATGGTTTCATACAATACAGCCAAGGCAGGCGTTTGGATGATGTCTAAATCAGTTGCTCTTCATTGCGCAAGACAGGGTTATCAAATCAGATGTAATTCAATTCATCCTACATTTATTAATACTCCAATTTTAGACGGGTGGTTGTCAGGTGGACGAGGAAATAAACCGCCTCTTGAGCGCGATGAACTTTTACAAAAACTTTCTATGCAAATACCTCTTGGCGTTGTTGGTGATACTGACGATGTTGCTTATGCAGTTCTTTACTTAGCGAGTGATGAGTCTAAATTTGTAACTGGAGCAGAATTGAAAATTGATGGCGGAATAAGTGCAATGTAAAGGAATGCCGATGAAATCAATTATATATATAGTCTTATTTTTAAATATCATATTTTCTTCAATTATTTCTTATGCTGAAGATTTAATATCTGGAATAAACCCTAATGAGTTTAATTATTTAGTTAGACCTCAAGATAGTCTTTACGATCATGTTAATAGCAATTGGTTGGATAATACCCCTATACCTGACGACCAAGTTGGGTGGGGTTCATATATGACTTTAAGAGAGGAGTCTTATTCTAATCAGGATATGCTAATAAAAAAAATAATCGAAAGAATAGAAAATAATAATCGATTTATTTCTGATGAAGAATTGAAAATTGCTAATTTGTATAAGAGTTTCATTGATAGAGATAAAGTCAATAGACTGGGCTACGATCCAATATTGCCTGAGTTAAAAATAATCTCAGAGATATCAAATGTTATAGATCTTTGGCAATATTTTTCACGATCTATTAAGTCTGGGTCATCTATACCTTTAAGAATATTTATCTACGATGATTTAAAGGATCCTCTAAATTATACAATTTATATTGATCAAGGTGGCCTTGGTCTTCCTGATAGGGATTATTATTTAGAAGATAATTATAAAGAGATTCGTAGTGCATATATTACTCATATTGAAAATCTATTAAGGCTAGCTTCTATAAAAAACCCTAAGCAGAAAGCTTTAAGTGCTTTTGAAATAGAGAATGAATTAGCAAAAGTACAGTTATCAAGATTAGAAATGCGTGATCCAGAAAGGATTTATAATCCATATAAAAAAGATCGATTATATGATTTGGGTGGTAAATACTGGAATGAATGGGTGGAGGAGCTTGGATTAGAAAGTCAAAATAAGTTTATTGTTGAGTCACCGGTTTATATTACTGCGTTGATTAATCTTATGAATGAGATACCCATTGATAAGTGGAAAGATTACTTAATAGTTCGTTTAGTAAAAGGATCCGCGGGATCATTATCAGACGATTTTATTCTAGAATCATTTGAATTTTCAAAGATTTTAACTGGTAGAGAAAAATTACCTGATCTCTGGAAAAGAGCTGTAGGACTTGTAAATGGTATTATGGGGGATGCGCTAGGTAAAATTTATGTAAATGAATTTTTCCCTCCTGAGTATAAAGATAAGATGGAAATCCTTGTTGATAATTTATTAGAGTCATACAGAATTGGAATAAAAGAACTAGAATGGATGTCCGATGAGACTAAGAAAAGAGCTCTTGAGAAACTATCTAAAATGAGAGTTAAAATTGGTTACCCCGAGGTTTGGGATGATTATGAGGGATTAGAAATTAACCCAGACGATTTGTATGGTAATTTAAATAATTCTGCCATTTTTGGTTATAAAAAAGCTTTAGAAAGACTAAATGGTCCAGTTGATAGACGTGAATGGTCTATGTCTCCTCAGACTGTGAACGCCTATTTTAGCCCAACAAAAAATGAAATTGTTTTTCCAGCAGCTTATTTGCAGCCACCAAATTTTAATCCTAAGGCAGATGATGCGGTAAATTATGGCGCTATAGGCGTTACAATTGGGCATGAAATAAGCCATGCATTTGATGATAAGGGCTCTCAGTTTGATGGGGATGGTAATTTAAGAAACTGGTGGACTAAGGAAGATAGAGATAATTTTGATAAAAGAACTACCCAATTAGCAAATCAATACTCTCAATACGAAGTATTGCCTGGAAGAACATTAAATGGTGAGCTTACCCTTGGAGAAAATATTGCCGACCTGGGAGGAGCAAAAGCTGCTTTCAGGGCATATAAAATTTCTTTAAAAGGACAGCCATCTCCAATTATTGATAATTATACAGGTGAGCAAAGATTTTTTATAGGAACAGCCCAATCAGATAGAGTTAAATTTAGAGATGAGATTTATGAGATGAGGGTTGCTACAAGTGTTCATTCACCCTCAAGGTTTAGAGTGGATGGAGTTATAATCAATATGAAGGAATTTCATAAAGCCTTTTCCACTGAAAAAGGTGATAAACTTTATAAATCTGATAATGATATTATACTAATTTGGTAGTAGGTGAACTCTATATTTAGAGTTTGAATTTGTATGTTGAAAACATCTCCGACAAATAGTAAACATTTATAATGAATTCAACATTTCTTCTTATTGATGCTATTTTGGATCTTTATTCCTGGGTAATTATTATTGCAGTTATCTTGAGCTGGTTATCATCATTGAATATCATCAATAACTCAAATCAAATAGTTAGGATGTTCCATGAAACTGCATGGAGATTAACTGATCCAGTTTTCAGAAAAATTAGATCTTTTTTACCTAATTTTGGTGGACTGGATATATCACCCATAATAGCACTTTTAATAATTTATTTTTTAAGATCTCTACTAAGAGAATATTGGCCTATGGTGTAACAAGATATGGCAACTTCTATTATAGATGGAAAGGATTATGCTTCTCGTCTTAGAGAGAAATTGAAGATTGCAGTAAATGATTTAAAAGATAAGTACAATATAACGCCTGGTTTAGCGGTTGTATTGGTTGGTAATGATCCAGCCAGTGAAATATATGTAAGAAACAAAGGTATACAAACAAAAGAAGCTGGAATGAATTCTTTTGAATATCGTTTACCAGAGAGTACTTCTGAAGATGATCTTTTAGCAAAGGTTGAGCAATTAAATTCCGACAAATCTGTTAATGGTATTTTAGTTCAATTTCCTGTCCCAAAACATATGGAGCAGCAAAAAATAATAGAAAGAATACTGCCTTCTAAAGATGTTGATGGTCTTCATCCTGTAAATTCTGGATATCTAGCAAGCGGCTTGAAAGGCCTAGTCCCTTGTACTCCACAGGGTGCATCTCTATTAATCAAGGATTCATTACCCTCTTTATCTGGTTTGCATGCTGTAATTGTTGGTAGATCAAATTTAGTTGGAAAACCAATTGCACAATTACTTCTTAAAGAAAATTGTACAGTAACAATTTGTCATTCCAGAACAAAAAACTTAAAGGAAGTATGTTTATCAGCAGATATTTTAGTTGCAGCTGTCGGTATACCTGAAATGGTTAAAGGAGATTGGGTTAAAGATGGTGCCGTTGTTATAGATGTTGGCATAAATAGATTGCCGGCACCTGAAAAAGGAGAAGGTAAAACCAAGTTAGTTGGTGATGTAGATTTTGATGAAGCTGGAAAAAAATCTTCTGCTATCACACCAGTGCCAGGTGGAGTTGGCCCAATGACTATTGCGTGCCTTTTATTAAATACATTGGTAGCAACTTGCTCTCAAAATAATATCGATTTTTCTGACTTTGAACTTTAGTCTTTATTTGAAAGCCTAAGTCTTAGGGCATTAATCTTAATAAAGCCTTCAGCATCAGTTTGATCATAAACACTATCTTCTTCAAAAGTTACGTGTTCAAGAGAATAAAGTGACTGTTTGGAAGATCTGCCAACTACGACCGCGCTACCTTTATATATTTTAACCCTTACTTCACCTGAAACATTTTTTTGACTTTCATCAATTAATTTTTGTAGCATTCTTCTCTCTGAGGAGAACCAATAACCATTATAAATTAATTCAGCGTACTTTGGCATTATTTCATCTTTAAGATGACAGGCTTCTCTATCAAGAGTTATCTGCTCGATACCTCTATGAGCTTCAAGCAAAATTGTCCCACCAGGAGTTTCATAAATTCCTCTGGACTTCATCCCAACACTTCTATTCTCAACGAAATCTAATCTACCAACTCCATTTTCTCCCCCAATTCTATTTAGTTCAGTGAGAATTTCTGCTGGCGATAGTTTTTTTCCATCAATTGAAATTGGATCACCTTCAAGGAAACCTATTTCAATATATGTTGGTTTATCAGGAGCCTTCTCGGGAGAGATAGTTCTTTGATAAACATCCTCTGGACACTCTATAGATGGGTCTTCAAGCAATTTCCCTTCTGAAGATGTATGTAATAAATTTGCATCAACAGAAAAAGGGGCTTCTCCTCTTTTATCTTTCATAATTGTTATTTGATGCTTTTCAGCAAAATCTATTAGTTTTGTCCTTGAGTTTAAATCCCATTCTCTCCAAGGTGCGATAACTTTAATATTTGAATCTAATCCGTAATAAGCTAACTCAAATCTAACCTGATCATTGCCTTTGCCTGTTGCACCATGACAAACAGCATCAGCTCCAACTTCATGTGCAATTTCTATTTGTCTCTTTGCAATTAGGGGCCTGGCTATAGCAGTACCAAGAAGATATTTTCCTTCATACAATGTATTTGCTCTAAACATAGGAAATACATAATTTTTAACAAAATCTTCCCTTAGATCTTCTATGAATATTTCTTTAACTCCATGTGATTTAGCCTTTTCTTTTGCATCATCAAGTTCTGCACCCTGACCAAGATCAGCTGTAAAGGTGACAACCTCACATTCATATTTCTCTTCAAGCCATTTTAAAATGACTGAAGTATCAAGACCTCCTGAATAGGCCAAAACAACTTTGTTTATTTTTTTGTCCTTACTCATCTTCCACTCTCCGGATTAAACTATAGCCGTCCTATACGCTTACTCTCAATTTTTGCAAGTTCTTTTTTATACTTTTCAGAGGCCCTTACTTTTTTTGTATCACTTTTTAATTGGCCGCATGCAGCAGAGATATCTTCTCCCCTTGGTGTTCTAATAGGACTTGCATAACCGCCTCTATTAACAATATCACCAAATTTTTCTATTTGTTCCCAGTCTGAGCATTCATATGAAGACCCCGGCCAAGAGTTAAATGGTATCAAATTTATTTTTGCTGGTATACCAGAAATTAATTTCACTAGGTCTCTTGCCTCAGCCTCAGAATCATTAACACCTTTTAACATAACATATTCAAAGGTTATTCTTTTTGAATTTGATAACCCTGGATAATTTCTACATGCCTCGAGTAATTCTTCAATTGGATATTTTTTATTTATAGGAACTATCTCATTTCTAAGATCATTATTTGTAGCATGCAGTGAGATTGCAAGCATTGATCCAATCTCATCACCCGCCATTTTTATTTTAGGAACTATTCCTGATGTTGAGAGGGTTATTTTTCTTTTTGAGATAGAGAGTCCAGCATCGTCAGACATAGTAAGAATTCCATCTCTAACACTTTCAAAATTATACAATGGTTCACCCATACCCATCATAACAATATTTGTTATTTGCCTCGGCTCCTGTCCCCATTCACTGAGAGAGTCTTTTGCGATTATTATCTGAGATACAATTTCTTGAGAAGTTAAGTTTCTTACCAATCTTTGCGTGCCTGTATGACAGAAAGTACAGTTAAGGGTGCAACCAACTTGGCTCGAGACACATAACGTTCCCCTTTCATCATCAGGGATAAAAACTGTTTCAACTTCAGAACCATCATTGAATTTCAACAACCACTTTTTTGTTCCATCCTTTGATATTTGTTCATCAGAAATTTGAGGTCTTTCAAGATTATGATATTTTTTTAATTCTTCTCTTAAATCAAGGGAAAGAGTTGTCATTTCATCAATTGAGTTAATACCTTTATTATAAACCCAACCCCATATTTGATTAACTCTCATATTTAATTGTTGATCAGGTATATCGAGTTTTCTTAGTGAGTCTTTGATTTCTTTTTTGGTAAGACCAACTAAACTTACTTCTTTATTTTCTGTATCTTCAGTCATTTTTTTGCTCAACTTCGGTTTGAGGTCTTTGTGCAAACTTTCCTAAGGATCTAATTCGATCATACATTACGATTGAACCTGCAATCTGAACATTTATACAAAATTTTGTAGGAATTTTTATAGTATAGTCACATTTTTTTATCATTTCTTTGGATAAGGAACCCATTTCTGGTCCTAGTACATAGGCCGCTTGTTTTGGATGATGAAAAGAAGGTAATTCAATAGCGTCATCTATTAATTCAACACCAACTAATTTACACTTATTTGGCAAAACCATTTCTTCACAACTATCCCAGTCGTACCAAGGTAAATGATTGGGAGCTTTTGATGTATCTGATTTGCCTTCTCTGACTGAATAGTGTGCTGAAACAGTAAATACAAATTGAGCACCAAATGCATGCGCTGATCTTACAAGGTTACCCATATTCATAGGTTTTGATATTCCTTCTGCTCCAAATCCGAAATAGCCGCGCATTTTATTCCTATAAAAAATAATACTTAATGATCTAACATTTTTAATATCTTGGCGTATAGTTTTTTTCAGTTTAAAGATAATAAAGTAATTTTTTGGAGACACCAATGAAAGCCCTTTTATGTAAAGAATTTGGACCACCTGAAACACTATCTTATGAAGATGTTGATGATCCGGTCATTGCCCCTGGAAAAGTCATAGTTGATATTTATTCTGCTTCGGTAAATTTTCCAGATGTTTTGATTATTGAGGATAAATATCAGTTTAAACCTACATTGCCATTTTCACCTGGTGGTGAGGCTGCGGGTATAGTATCAGAGATTGGTGAGGGTGTTGAAGGATTTAATATTGGTGACAGAGTTATTGTATCGTCGGGATGGGGCTCTTTTGCTGAAAAAATATCTGTCGATCAAGGATCATTAACTCCCATTCCAGAAAGTATGGATTTTGATACTGCTGCGTCATTTTTAATGACATATGGAACATCACACCATGCCTTGAAAGATAGAGCTAAATTAAAAAAAGATGAAAGTATGCTCGTGTTAGGGGCTGCTGGCGGTGTTGGTCTCGCGGCGGTTGAAATTGGCAAAGCTATGGGTGCTCGTATTATTGCTGCAGCATCATCAGAGGAGAAAGTTAATATTTGCCGAGATCATGGAGCTGATGAGGGCTTAGTTTATAAGTCTGGAGACCTAGATAGAGATGATCAAAAAGCTCTTTCAAATCAAATTAAAGATATGACAGATGGAAAAGGTGTCGATGTGATTTATGATCCAGTTGGTGCTGATTATGCCGAGCCAACCTTGAGAGCAATTGCCTGGGATGGAAGATATTTAGTAGTTGGTTTTGCTGCAGGCTATATACCAAAAATACCTTTAAATTTAACTTTATTGAAAGGGTGTCAAATTGTTGGTGTATTTTGGGGAGCTTTCAAATCTTTATTTCCCAATGAACATAAAGATAACGTTAATGATCTTTTAAAGATGTATGAAGATGGTTTTTTAAAGCCACATATTTCTGAAGTTTATGATTTAGCAGATGGAGCTAAAGCGATAAGAGACCTTGCGGACAGAAAAGCAAAAGGAAAGGTTGTCGTCAGGGTCCGTAGTTAATGATTGATAAAGTCAGGGGGTTTGTTTCAGGTTTATCAAATAATCTCCAGGGCGCTTTTTGGCTTTTTATGTCAGTTTTTGCTTTTACAACAATGGCAGCATTGGCAAAATATCTAGGTAATGATTTTCATGCATTTCAGATTTCTTTTTTTAGGGCTTCATTTAGCTTAATAGTAATTTTACCATTTTTAATTAAGGCTGGTCTTTCCCAAGGAGGTATTAAGACAAAGGTCCCTCTTTTACAAATTACTAGAGGAGTAATTAGCGCTTTAGGTATAATGATGGGGTTTTATGCGATTGTTAATATGCCTCTTGCAGATGCCCAAGCTATAAGGTTTTCAAGTTCTCTTTTCGTTGTTCCTCTGGCAGCAATATTTTTACATGAGCGAGTTGGATTAAAAAGAACCGTTGCTGCTCTTATCGGTTTTTTGGGTGTTATAATTATGCTTAATCCTTCTGGGAATTACAATGTTGCAGCCTTATCAGCTCTTGGTGCAGCAATAGCTTTTGCCGGTGCGGCAATCTTTGTTAAAGTTGTTTCAAAATATGATAAGCCAATAACATTAATGTTTTATTCTAATATCGTAAGTATACCGATAATGATCATCCCAGCTCTCTTAGTATGGGTTACCCCCAACCTGGATCAGTTGATACTAATTTTATTGATGGCAATATGTGCATCAATAGCCCATAATTTTTTTATAAGAGCATATGCAATTGGTGAAGCATCTGTTATTGCTCCTATAGATTATGTAAGATTATTAGCTAGTGCAGCGGTAGATTTTTTAATTTTTGGGATAATTTTTGGATTAAATACTTTAATTGGTTCTTCAATTATTATTTTATCTACATTGTATATTGTAAGGAGAGAGGCTAAAATTCAAAAAAATAAAAAACAAGAATTTGAACAAATTTAAACTAAAGGAAAAAAAATGAAATTAGATGAAAATATTAGTGCTGTTATTACTGGAGGGGCATCTGGTCTTGGCGAGGCAACAGCACGCGAATTATCAAAGTTTGGAGTTAAATGCGCACTTTTTGATCTCAATGCAGAGAAAGGTGAGACAGTTGCGTCTGAAATAGGCGGTGTTTTCTGTGAAGCCAATGTAACAAGTGATGAAAGTGTTGTTGCGGCTTTTGAGAGATCTAGAAGTGAGATTGGGCAAGAGAGAATACTTATCAACTGTGCAGGTATAGGTATTGCAGTTAAAACCGCGGCCAGGGATAGAAAAACTGGTGATATCGTCCCTCATCCTTTAGATCCGTTTAATACCGTTATTCAAATAAATTTAATAGGTTCTTTTAGATGTATTGCTTATTCTTCCGCTGGTATGATGACATTAGATCCAATAACAGATGATGGCGGTAGAGGGGTTGTAGTTAATACGGCTTCAGTTGCTGCTGAAGATGGTCAAATTGGACAAGCCGCTTATTCCGCTTCAAAAGGTGGAATTGTTGGCATGACACTTCCAGTTGCTAGAGACCTTTCAAGAGAAGGAATTAGAGTTAATACTATTCTTCCTGGACTTTTTGACACTCCTTTATTTGCAGGAGCACCTGATGAATTAAAACAGTCATTAGGAGCACAAATTCCATTTCCTTCTAGATTAGGTTATCCAAAAGAATATGGAGAGTTAGCAAGACATATTTGTGAAAACGAAATGCTTAATGGTGAGAGTATTAGACTTGATGGTGCAATAAGGATGGCTCCAAAATAGTTAAATTTTAAAAGTTTTGTTCATAACTTTTGCCAAATCAATGTCAAGCTGAGTAATGCCGTTCGCATCATGTGTTGTAAGCGTCACTTTTACTTTATTGTAAACATTAAACCATTCAGGATGGTGATCCATTTTTTCGGCAACAAATGCCATTTTTGTCATCCAGGAAAAGGCTGATTGAAAATCATTAAATATAAAATCTTTCTCAATTGAGTCTTTTCCTCTAGTTTTTTTCCATCCATTCAGTTTTTTTAGACTTTCATTTCTTTGTTTTACTGATATTTTTTTTGCCATTTATAGTTACCTTTCAATAATTTAATAATTTTATATTTGGGCTTGAATAAAATCATTGTTATAACAATATAATTATTATTCAATATAACGAATTAAACGGAGTTTAAAATGAACAATTTTAATAATGCGCAATCAAGCATAGCAAATTTAAGCCAAGCTCAGATTGATGAAGGTTTAAGATCGCACATGCTTCGCGTTTATAATTATATGTCTGCAGCCCTTGCTTTGACTGGAATAGTTGCATGGTTTTCTGCTACATCAGGACTTTATGTGGCTATAGCTAATACAATGCTGATTTACGTTGTTATGTTTGCTCCACTTGGTGTTGTCTTTTATTTTGCTTCAAAAATTAATTCAATGACTGCCTCTAGAGCACAATCAGTATTTTGGGTTTTTGCTGGATTAATGGGTTTATCTTTATCCTATATTTTTCTTGCTTATACTGGAACAGCTGTTTTTCAGGCATTTTTTGTAACAGCGGGGGCATTTGCAAGTCTTAGTCTTTGGGGATATACAACTAAAAAAGATCTATCAGCGATGGGAGCATTCTTAATGATGGGCCTATTTGGTTTAATTATTGCTTCAATAGTTAATCTTTTTGTTGGCAGTGGTCAGATGTCATTCATAATAAGTGTTTTGGGTGTTTTAATCTTTGCAGGACTAACCGCTTGGGATACACAGAAAATTAAAAGAGATTGGTTAAATAGAGTTCAATATAGCGGTGCTGAGGCTGCTGAAAAATCAGCTATAATGGGTTCCTTAACTCTTTATTTAGATTTTATTAACTTATTCCTTTTCATTCTTCAGTTTATGGGAAGAAGAGACTAGAAGAATTTATCGTGCGCCTTAAAGGCTTGAATTGTATAGTGACTGGCGGCTCAAGTGGTATTGGTGCTGCAACAGTTAAACGCTTTGTTGAAGAAGGCGCAAAAGTTCTTATTGCAGATATAGATATTGATTCAGCTAATTCATTCGCAGATGAGATGGGATCCTCTGTTGAGGCAATTAAATGTGATGTAAGAATTGAAACTGACGTCAAAGCAGTTTCAGATCATGCTTACAAGACCTGGGATAAAGTAGACGTTCTTGTTAACAATGCTGGTTCCGAACTTAATCAAACCTATGACAAAACAACACTAGAAGAATGGGATAGAGTGCTCGATACAGATCTAAAGGGACCTTGGTTAATGTGTAAATATATTGTCCCAGGTATGGTTGATGCAGGGTCAGGAAGTGTTATCAATATTTCTTCATTAAATGGACTGGTTGGCTTTCCACTCTCTACTGCCTATGGAAGTGCAAAAGGAGGCCTAGTAGTTTTTACTCGTGATATGGCTATTGAGTTAGCGAATACAGGAGTAAGAATAAATTGTGTTTGTCCTGGTGTAATTGAAACAGGCATGATGGATAGATGGACAGATTTAATGCCAGATAAGGCAGAAGCTCAAGAAATGCTAAAGGGTACAATGCCAATAGGTAGAATGGGCACAGCTGATGAAGTTGCTGGTGCAATTTATTTCTTTGCTTCACCTGATTCAAGTCTTTGCCAAGGTTCCGTATTGAGTGTTGATGGCGGCTTCACAGCTCAATAATTTTCTTTCATACAAGGGGTTCGATTCCCCTAGGGACTTACAATCTAATATAATTTAAATATTCAAACCCAAGGGGATGAGATAGATTTAAAAACCTTTTTATGACCGTGCTTGATTTCAAGAAATTCTCTAATCTTTTTCTTTAATTTTTTAACTACTAGGCAATATGATCTGTCTATCATTCGTTTAATTTCTTCATCAGGTATTGAGTCATTTAATAATATTGTATTCCAGTGCATCTTATTCATATGATAGCCAGGTATAACATCCTCAAAAATTTCTCTAAGTATTAAAGCTTCTTCAGGATGGCATTTTAAGTTTATTCTATAAATATCTTGTCGCTTTGTAAGTATTGCAAAAAGCTTATTTTTTATTTTAAAAACTTGCACATCAGGACCAAAAGGATAATCTTCTCTAACCTCAGGTAGTGAGAAACAATAATCAATTATCTTCTTAATTTTCATTTACTTCTTTAATAATATTAGGCGCTTACTATCTAAAAATTTCAAAATTTTTTCTAGACTTCTATTCTTTTTTATTTCTTGGCCTGACATTGATAATATTTTCCACTTATCATCCAGGTTTTTTATTTTATGATTTTTTATAATTTTATAAATAGGCATTTCACTGGCGTGTCTGTAAATTGAAAAAGACGACTTATCTTTATCTCTATCAATTGCATAGTCTTTCCAATCACCTGAAGCAACTCTCATTCCATAAAAAGAAAGAATTTTATTTAATTCTTTTTTTGAAAAAAATTTTTCTTCCTCTTTGAGTTTTGCTTCATAAATATAAGCATTACCAGATAGTATTTTAGTTTTTTTCATTATTTTTCAGGAATAATAATTTCTAAATTTTGACATATTTATAACATCATGTTGCCAAAACAATTTGTCAAGTTAAGTAATTATTCAAGTTACCCATCATATACCCTCTTTATGGTAACTTGTTCATGAAAATCAAAATGGTTTTCTAAAAAGCGACTCCTAACCCTTCTGGAGTCGCTTTTTTATTATCTAATTACTTTTATAATTGTGGCGATCTTAAACTTTCAGTCGGTGGAGCAAATTTAGTTAAGTCTATTCCTTCAACTGCATCTTTATATTCTTCAATAGATGGAGTTCTTCCAAGAATAGTGGACAGAACAACAACTGGAGTTGATGCTAGAAGTGATTCACCTTTTTTATCTTCTGCGTCAGCAACTACTCTTCCTTGGAAAAGGCGTGTAGATGTAGCCATTACTGTATCACCTTTTTCAGCTTTTTCCTGATTACCCATGCAAAGATTACAGCCTGGCCTCTCTAGGTATAAAATATTTTCATATTCTGTACGAGCGGAGCTTTTAGGGGAATTGTCATCAAATTCAAAGCCTGCATATTTTTGTAAAACATCCCAGTCTCCTTCTTCCTTAAGTTCATCAACAATATTATAGGTTGGAGGCGCAACTACAAGAGGTGCTTTGAAATCTACTGTTCCATTTTTACTTTCGATATTTTTAAGAATTCTTGCCAATATTTTCATATCCCCTTTGTGAACCATGCATGACCCAACAAAACCAAGGTCTACTTTCTTTTCTGAAGAATAATAGGAGATAGGCCTAATTGTGTCGTGAGTATAACGTTTTGAGATATCAGCATTATGAACATCTGGATCTGCAATCATAGGTTCGTCTATTTTATCTAGATCAACTATAACTTCAGCATAGTATTTTGCATTCTCATCTGGAGCTAAGGCAGGTTTCTCGCCAGACTTAATTTGTTTTATTCTTTGATCAGCTATACTAATTAGACCTCTTAAAGTATTTTCTTGATTATCCATTCCTTTATTAATCATAGTTTGAATACGAGATTTTGCTATTTCTAAAGACTCAATAAGAGTTTCATCTTCAGAAATGCAAATTGAGGCTTTAGCTTTCATCTCAGCAGTCCAATCAGTAAATGTAAAAGCCTGATCGGCTAGTAGTGTGCCAATATGAACTTCTATGATTCGTCCTTGGAAAACATTTTCATCACATTGATCTAGCATTTGAGCCTGAGTAGCATGCACTACATCTCTAAAGTCCATATAATTTTTCATGCTACCTTTAAAGGTTACTTTTACAGACTCCGGTATTGGCATGGTTACTTCACCTGTAGCTAAAGCTAATGCAACAGTCCCTGAGTCAGCGCCAAAAGCAACTCCTTTTGACATGCGTGTATGAGAATCCCCGCCAATGATAATTGCATGATCATCAACAGTAATATCATTCAAGACTTTATGAATAACATCTGTCATAGGATGGTAAACATCTTTAGGGTCTCGAGCCGTTATAAGACCAAATTTATTCATAAAGTTCATAAGTTTTGGAATATTTGCTTTAGCTTTAGAGTCCCAAACTGAAGCTGTGTGACAGCCTGACTGATAAGCTCCGTCTAAGGTTGGAGAAATTAAGGTGGCTGCCATAGCCTCAAGTTCTTGGGTTGTCATTAACCCAGTAGTATCTTGTGAGCCAACAATATTAACTTTTACCCTAACATCTGATCCGCTATGTAAAATTGTATCATTTGGAACGCCAACAGCATTTTTGTTAAAGATTTTTTCAACAGCTGTAAGGCCTTGACCTTCATGTGATACTATCCCTGATGGTGCATAAACAGATTTCAATTCTATACCCAAAGTATCGCAAGCAAACCCCTGAAGTTTTTTTCCAAAGACAATAGCATAAGAGCCACCAGCTTTAATAAATTCTAATTTTTGTGGAGTAAAAGAAGAGGAAATATCGACCAGTTCTTCGCCCTTTTCATTATAAAGTTTCTTCTTTTCTGTATTTATTACTAAAACAGTCCCTGTTTCAACTGAATAAACCTGTTCAAGAATAGGATTTCCGTCTTCACCAAGAACAGGATCTCCTGTATTACCTAGTTTTTTTGTCCAATTTCTTAAATCAATACCAATTCCTCCTGTAACATCTACCGTTGTTAAGAATATTGGTGAAATCCCATTCGTTCCTGCAACTATTGGAGCAATATTAACAAATGGGACATATGGGCTTCCAGGTTTACCAGTCCATAATGCAACATTATTTACCCCTGACATTCTCGAAGAACCAACACCCATAGTTCCTTTTTCAGCTATTAACATTATCCTTTTGTCAGGATGATTTTTTTGCATTTCTTGAATTTCAGCCTGTGCTTGTGCTGAAATCATACATTTACCATGTAATTCTCTATCTGATCTTGAATGAGCTTCTCCACCTGGTGAAAGTAAATCTGTTGAGATGTCACCCTCCGCAGCTATATAGGTTACGATTTTAATTTCTTTTTCAACATCTGGAAGTTTAGTAAAAAATTCTGCTCTGGAATAACTCTCTAAAACGTCTTTTACAACTTTATTTCCAGAAGCAAAACCATTTTTAAGTCGTTCGGTATCTGCTTCATATAAAAATACTTGTGTTTTAAGAACTTCACCTGCTTTTTTTGCAATTGCTTCATCTGACTCTAAGATTAGATCGAGTAAAACTTTTATGGATGGTCCGCCCTTCATATGAGAGAGTAATTCTAGGGCGAAGTCTTTAGAAATCTCTTTTAAAGAAACTTCTTCAAGAATAATTTCTTTAAGAAATTGCGCTTTTGCTTTTGCTGCTCCAGTCGTCCCAGGCAAAACATTATAAATAAAATATTTTAGAGAATCTTCACGATGAATATTATTTTTATCTTTTATCTGGGAAATTATTTCAACTGTGAGTGCTTCATTATCTATTGGCTTTGGATGTAAACCCATTGCATTTCTTTCTTCTATTTCCCCTAAATAAGACTCAAATAAGCTCATAACATCACCCAATAAAAATTTATGCCCTTATATAACATAAAAATTTAAGATAAATAGATACCATGAATAGATTTTTGCCATTATTTTTCTTTATCTTTCTTTTATCCCTATTTTTATTTTGGTTAATAATTGGTGGATCAAATGAAAACAGAAGTCCTCTGATAGGTAAGTCCATACCGGAGTATGATATAGAGTTTGTTAAATCAGATAATAAATCTTTATATGATTTAATGAATGAACCAGGTTTTAAAATTATTAATTTTTGGGCATCTTGGTGTTTACCATGCTTGGTTGAGCATCCAATTTTGATGGCTTTAAAAGGTAAAGAAAATTTAACAATAATAGGTATTAATTATAAAGATAAAGATAATGATGCAGCTGAGTTTCTCAGGGAGCATGGAGATCCTTATGACTATATAGGAGTCGATAAGGATGGTTTATTTGGGATCGAGATGGGTATAACTGGAGTTCCTGAAACCTTTATTATTGATGAGAATGGGAAGGTAGTAATTAGACACGTTGGCCCTATAGATTTAGGTAACAATTTAGTAGAGCCTTAATTAACAGATTTGCCATAAACAAAATTATTATCTGACTTAAATATTTTTGCAATAACAGATGTACCAGGTAAAAACTCATCTTCCAATTTTACGGGTGCAAATTGGTTTGTATGTCCGCTGTTATTTTTTTCTACAAATACCTCAATCTCTTTGCCAACTAAGTTTTTTAAATGAGCTTTTTTAATTTTCTCACCTTTTTCTCTTAGAATTTTAGCTCTCTTTTTAGAGGTCTCTTTTTTATTTTGTGGCATCTTGGCAGCAGGTGTTCCAGGCCTAGGTGAAAATGGAAAAACATGAAGCCAATCTAGGTTACATTCATCAACAATTTTTATGGTATTTAAAAACATTTCATCTGTCTCAGTAGGGAAGCCTGTAATTAAGTCTGCTCCAAAAGCCATATCACTTCTTTTTTCTCTAATTTTTGAACATAAATTTATTGCATCTTCACGAAGATGTCTTCTTTTCATTCTTTTCAAGATCATGTTGTCACCAGCCTGTAAAGATAAATGAAGGTGAGGCAATATTCTTTTTTCACTTGATACAATCTCTAATAATTGATCATCAAAACCAATTACATCCATAGAGGATAATTTTAGTCTTTTTAAATCAGGACAGCCTTTAAGAATTTTATCAATTAAGAATCCAAGATTAGTTTTATTTTCTAGATCATGCCCCCAAGATGCAATATCAACACCTGTCAGAACTATTTCTTTATGTCCCTTTTCTAACATTAGATTGATTTCATTTATTATATTTTTAACTGATTTAGAGGATGAGTTACCTCTACCATATGGAATTATGCAAAAAGTGCATCTATGATTACACCCGTTTTGAATTTCAACAAAAGCTCTTGATCTATTATCATAACCATCAGTCAAACTATTAAGATTTTGCTTATTTTCTAAAATATTACTAACATTTATTTTAGCCTTGGGCTTATCCTTTTTTATCAGATTATTTATATCTCTCTTTTCTAGATTTCCTGAAACGATATCTACTTCTTCCATTTCTGAAAAAGTCTTTGGATCGATTTGAGCAGCGCAACCAGTTACAATAATTTTATCACCTGGGAATTCCCTTTTTCTTTTTCTTATAGATTGCTTGACCTGTCTTACTGTTTCAGATGTGACAGCGCAACTATTAAAAACTGATGTATTTTTAATATTACCTTTCTTAACCCCTTGTTTAAGAATTTCGGATTCATAGATATTTAATCTACATCCAAATGTAATTATTTCTGCATCTCTATTCATTTATAATCTGATATATTTACTATATCTTCTCCATCAAATTCATAAGGACCTGTCATAACAATATGATTATCATTTTTCCAGTTAATTTCTATATTACCACCTGGAAGCAAAACTTTAACATCTCTTCCAGTATAGCCTAAATTTACTGAGGCAACGACAGTAGCACAAGCAGCTGATCCACAGGCTAGAGTAATTCCAGCACCTCTTTCCCATACATCAAGCTTTATATTTTTCTCATCTATAATTTTTGCAAATGATACGTTTATTTTTTCTGGAAACATATCATTCTTTTCTATTAGATGCCCAATTTCTTGAAGATCTGGAGTTTCGTTCTCGAAGAAAAAAACCGCATGAGGATTACCAACATTTATAGCACTAAATTTTGGAAGGTCATAAGGTGAGTTTATCAATTCAATCTTCTTTGTTGATAAATCTCCAGTACTTTTTTTTAGAGGTATTTCATTCCAGGTGAGAATTGGTTCTCCAATATCAACAAATATTTTTTCATTATTTTTCCAACACTTAACATTTCTTTTGATTGTCTCAATATGGCATTCCTTTGTATTGCTCTCATTTAATATTAACGATGAGATGCATCGAAGTGCATTCCCACACATTTCTGCTTCACTTCCATCTATATTCCAAAATGTTACCTTAGCATCAGTATTTTTTGATTTATTAATTTCAATAAATTGATCAAATTTATTTATTTTTTTATTATCCAGTAAATAACTTATGAATTCCTTGTTAATATTGACATTATTTTCTCTTGAGTCATGAATAACAAAAGTATTACCTGCTCCATTCATTCTTATGAGCTTGATAAAAATTTTATCTTCATTATTCAAAATCTTTGTCATGATGATCTTTTATAGTCCTGAATTTATATTTATTCTACTTAATTGATTGTCTTGACTTATCTTTATTATTTAGACTATATGGGGCTATTATTAATTAAATAATAAATTTTTCGGTCCTAAAGATCGCCGTTCGTCAACGAGGCTTCGTACACGAACGCGATACTTGTTGGATTAAAATGATTAAAAAAAGGATATAAAATGTCAGTTAAGATTCGATTAGCTAGAGGTGGCGCTAAAAAAAGACCATATTATAGAATTGTGGTTGCAGATATAAGAATGCCCAGAGACGGAAGATACATTGAAAGGGTTGGATCTTATAATCCTCTTTTACCAAGAGATCATGAGGATAGAGTTTCTCTAGATAAAGAAAGAATAATTGACTGGCTTTCAAAAGGTGCAAAACCGACTGACAGAGTGGCGCGTTTTTTAGATGAAGCAGGTATTTTAAAAAGAGAACCAAGGAATAATCCTCAAAAGGCTAAACCAAAAAAAGAACCAGAGCCTAAAGAAGAGGCCGTAGCCGAGGAAGCCCCAGCCGAGGAAGCTAAAGCTGAAGAGGCCGTAGCCGAGGAAACTAAAGCTGAAGAAGCCCCAGCCGAGGAAGCTAAAGCTGAAGAAGCTCCAGCCGAGGAAGCCCCAGCTGAAGAAGCTCCAGCTGACAAAGAAGATAAATAATGTTATCTAGTCTTTTGTGGTAGATGAAGAAAACAATCTGATTTTTATTGGTGTTGTTGGTAATGCTAAGGGACTAAAGGGCAATGTCAAAATAAACTACTTTTCTAAAGATTTAGAAAAATTTAAATCATATGAGTATTTTTATTTAGGCGAAAAGAAAGAGAAACATAAAGTACAGAAACATTTCATTTCAGGTGAGAGTTTTTCTCTAAAATTTTTCGATATAAATTCTAGAGAAGAAGCTGAAGTTCTTAAGAATAGAGACGTATTTATTGATTCTAATCAATTAAATAAATTAGATGGTGAGAATTGGTATCATTCCGATCTTATTGGGTTGAGCGTAGAGACACCAAAAGGTGATTTGATTGGAGAAATTGAAGCAATATATAATTTTGGTGCAGGTGATGTTATTGAAATTAAACTCATTAGCGGTAAGATTGAAATGATCCCTTTTACAAAAGATTTTGTTAAAGATGTAAAAATTAACAGTAAATTAATAATTAGGGAAATGGATTAATAGGATAGATGAATGACTTGGTCTGCTGATGTTTTAACCTTATACCCTGAAATGTTTCCTGGTCCACTTGGCAAAAGTTTATCTGGAAAAGCTCTTAAAAAAGGTATTTGGAGTTTAAATATATATGATTTGAAAGAGTATGGGCTTGGTCCTCATAGATCTGTAGACGAGAAACCTTCAGGTGGAGGTCCTGGAATGGTTTTAAGAGCTGATGTTATTGATACTGCTATCAATAATTGTTTCAAGAAAGATAGACCTTTAATATATTTTTCACCAAAAGGAAGACCTTTAAATCAGGATACAATTGAAAAATTTTCATCGACTAAAGGTGTTTCAATAATATGCGGCCATTTTGAAGGGATTGATCAAAGGGTAATTGATTTACATGACATTGAAGAAATTTCTATAGGAGATTATATTTTATCAGGTGGTGAAATAGCAACAATAGTATTTTTAGATTCTTTAGTTAGATTATTGCCTGATGTTTTGGGTAATAACAACTCAAAAAAAATAGAGACTTTTACTGATGGGCTATTGGAATATCCTCAATATACAAAGCCAAATGAATTTAAGGGCATGAAAATCCCTGATATTTTGTTATCAGGAAATCATAAAGTAATTAAGGAATGGCAGAAAAATCAAGCATTAAGTTTAACAAAATTGAGAAGGCCTGACTTAATTGACAAGAAAAAAGATAAAATATAGTAAAAATAGGGTGACTTATAGGTAATGTCTGTGCTAATTGACCTACCTCAGTTAAAAAAATTAAAATTATTTAAAGTTGATTGTTATGAATATAGTAGAATCATTAGAAGCTAAACATATTGAAGAATTAATGAAGGACAAAAAAATACCTGAATTTCGTTCAGGTGATACCGTTAAGGTTAATGTTCGTATTAAGGAAGGACAACGAGAAAGATTGCAAGCTTATGAAGGAGTTTGTATAGCTCGCTCTGGAAAAGGCCTTAATCAAAACTTTACTGTAAGAAAAATTTCTTATGGTGAGGGTGTGGAGAGAGTATTTTCTCTTTACAGCCCTCTAGTTGACTCTATAGAGGTTGTGAGATTGGGTAGTGTTCGAAGATCAAAATTATATTATCTTAGGTCTAGAAGAGGTAAATCAGCTAGAATTACTGAACGTAAAGGCGATATATCAAAAAAAGCTACTAAAGTTTCCGAGGCTAAATCCGATGAGACCGAAGCTCCGCAAGAAACCTAGGATATACTCTCCTTAATGAGAGGGGGCATTATGTCTGAGCCAAAAACAATTTATAATAAAATATGGGAATCTCATCTAGTCTATGAGGATAACAATGACTGCCTATTGTATATTGATAGACACCTTATACATGAGGTGACTAGTCCTCAAGCTTTTGAAGGATTGAGAATGTCCAATCGTACAGTTAGGAAACCTTTAAATGCTCTTGCTGTGGCTGATCATAATATTCCAACAACAGATAGGTCAAAAGGAATTGGAGATCAAGAGTCTGAGCTACAGATTCAAACTCTTGAGGATAATTGTAACGAATTTGGAATCCAATACATAAAAACCAGCGATAAGCGTCAAGGAATAGTTCATATAATTGGTCCTGAACAAGGCTTTACTCTTCCAGGGCTAACAATAGTTTGTGGCGATAGTCATACGTCTACACATGGAGCCTTCGGTGCTTTGGCGCATGGGATAGGAACATCAGAGGTTGAGCATGTTCTTGCGACACAGACATTAATTCAAAAAAAAGCAAAAAACTTTAAAGTAACTATTAATGGAAAATGTAATGAGAATGTTACTGCAAAAGATTTAGCTTTATCTGTTATCGGCGCAATAGGAACAGCTGGAGGAACAGGATATGTCATTGAGTATGCTGGTGAAGCAGTAAGGTCACTTAGTATTGAAGGAAGGATGACCTTGTGTAATTTAACTATTGAGGCAGGTGCTAGAGCAGGTTTAATTGCTCCTGACGAGAAAACATTTGAATATCTTAAAGACAGGCCTATGGCACCAAAAGGTGAAGATTGGGACAGAGCTGTCGAGTATTGGAAAACCCTCCCTAGTGACGAAGGTGCAAAATACGATAAATCAATTGAGATTGATGCAACGAATTTATCACCCCTGGTTACATGGGGCACAAGTCCGGAGGACGTTATATCAATAGATGGTAATATTCCTAAACTAGAAGATATAGAGGACGACTCAAAAAGAAGTGCAGTAAAAAGATCTCTTGATTATATGGATTTGATACCTGGATCCCCAATTAAAGGGGTTGAGATAGATAGAGTTTTTATTGGTTCATGTACAAATGGCAGAATAGAAGATTTAAGAGAGGCAGCATCGGTAGTTGAAGGAAAAAAGGTATCAAGTAATGTTGTTGCAATGGTTGTTCCAGGATCAGGTTTAGTTAAAGAGCAGGCGGAAAAAGAAGGTCTTGATAAAATATTTTTAAACGCTGGATTTGAATGGCGTGAGCCAGGGTGTTCTATGTGTTTAGCTATGAATGCCGATAAGCTATCTCCTAAAGAAAGATGTGCATCAACATCAAATAGAAATTTTGAAGGGAGGCAGGGAAGAGAAGGAAGGACACATCTCGTAAGTCCTAGTATGGCAGCAGCTGCAGCAATAAAGGGTTGTTTAACTGATGTCAGGGAGCTAACTAATTAGTCATGGAAAAATTTACATCTATAAAAGGTATAGCGGCAACAATGCTTAATAAGTCGGGTAATCAATTAAGCCTTATGATGAATATCGATACTGATATGATTATACCAAAACAATTTCTTAAAACCATTAAGCGTTCTGGTTTAGGTAAAAATTTATTCGATGAAATGCGTTACGATATGAATGGTAATGAAATAGAGAGTTTTATTTTAAATAAACATCCTTTTACTAAGGCTAAAATTCTAATCGCTGGAAAAAATTTTGGTTGTGGCTCTAGTAGGGAGCATGCCCCATGGTCTATATTGGATTTTGGTATAAAAGTAATTATAGCTCCATCATTTGCTGATATATTTTTCAATAACTGTTTTAAAAATGGAATTTTACCAATAAAGCTGAGTGAGGATAAAATAAATTTATTAGTAGATGACTCAATGAAGGGAATTGAATTCGAAGTAAATTTGATTGATCAATTAATTATTATTAAAGACAAAGAATTGCCTTTTGAGGTTGATGAGATCAATAAAGATTGCCTCGTAAAAGGATTGGATGATATTGGCTCAACCCTTGAAAGGTCTTCTTTTATAGATGAATACGAAAAGATAACTCTTGATAATTTTGTTTGGAGGAATCCTGTAAAGGATTAGAGATATGTCTTATAAAATTTTAATTTTACCAGGTGATGGAATTGGCCCTGAGGTTATGAAAGAGGTCGATCGCGTTATAAATTGGTTTAATAAAGAAGTTAATTTATCAGCCGAAATAGAATACGAAAGTGTTGGTGGAACATCTTATGATCTGAATAAGACTGCTATCTCCGAAGAAGCAATGTCACTAGCCAAAGAGTCAGATGCGGTACTTTTTGGTGCTGTTGGTGGACCAAAGTGGGATAATGTTGAGTATGAGAATAGACCGGAAGCTGGTCTTTTAAGATTAAGAAAAGATTTAGATTTATTTGCAAATCTAAGGCCTGCATTATGCTTTCCAGCTCTAGTTGACGCCTCTGCTTTAAAGAAAGAGATTATAGAAGGTCTTGATATAATTATTGTTAGAGAATTAACAGGTGGCATATATTTTGGTGAGCCTAGAGGAATTGAAGACCTTGGTTCTGGAAATAGAAGAGGTATTAATACTCAAGTATATGAATCATGGGAAATCCAAAGAATAGCTGAAGTAGCTTTTGAATTAGCAAGAAAAAGGAATAATAAGGTTACCTCTTCTGAAAAGCGTAACGTGATGGAATCTGGATTACTTTGGAATGAAGAGGTTACCAAACTACACAATGAAAAATATTCTGATGTAGAGCTTGAGCATATGTTGGCTGATAATTGCGGTATGCAGTTAGTTAGGTGGCCAAAACAGTTTGATGTAATTGTCACCGATAATTTATTTGGTGATATGTTGTCTGATGTTGCCGCTATGCTAACAGGGTCTCTTGGTATGCTTCCATCAGCTTCACTAGGTAAAGCAAGTGACGGAATTTTTACTAATGCTTTATATGAACCAGTTCATGGTTCAGCTCCAGATATTGAAGGACAAGGGATTGCAAATCCTCTTGCCTCTATTCTATCTTTTGCAATGGCTTTGAGATATAGTTTTTCAAGAATTGATGACGCTAATTTATTGGAGAAGGCTATTTCCAATGTTTTAGAAGCTGGCTTAAGAACAAAAGATATATCAACAAATGATAGCAAAGTAATATCAACTTCAGAAATGGGTGATGCTGTTATTTCTAAACTTAATGAACTTATTTAGGGCAAGATATGAGTATTAATAAGATAGCAGTAGTTGGTGCTACAGGAAATGTTGGAAGAGAAATGCTAAATATTCTCTCTGAAAGAAATTTCCCTTGTGAAAATGTTGTAGCCTTGGCCTCAGAGAGAAGTGAAGGTGATACAATTTCTTTTGGTAACAAAGATTTAATTGTAGAAAATTTAGCAAATTATGATTTTTCTGATACTGAAATTGCTTTATTTTCTGCAGGTGGTAAGACTGCAGAAATATACGCACCAATAGCTGCTGAACAAGGTTGCGTTGTAATTGATAATTCCTCAAAATTTAGAATGGATCACGATGTCCCTTTGATAGTGCCTGAAGTTAATATTGAAATGTTAGATCAATATAGGACAAGAAATATCATTGCCAATCCTAACTGTTCGACAATACAAATGGTTGTAGCTTTAAAGCCATTAGATGATATTGCATCTATAAATCGTATTACCGTGTCTACATATCAATCAACTTCTGGCGCAGGTAAAAATGCGATGGATGAATTATTTAATCAGACAAAAGGAATTTTTTCTAATCAGGAAGTAGAGCCAGACAGTTTTACTAAACAAATTTCGTTTAATGTCATACCGCATATTGGTCCTTTCTTAGAAAATGGAAATACCGAAGAAGAACAAAAAATGATAAATGAAACAAAAAAGATTATGAGGCCAGATATTTTAATAAATGCGACTTGTGTTAGGGTTCCAACTTTTATTGGCCATGCTGAGTCAATTAATATTGAATTTGATTCATATATTTCTGAGGAGGAGGCGAGAGAAGTATTAGAAAATTCAAGTGGTTGTAAAGTAATAGATGAAAGGGATGATGGTGGTTACTCAACCCCAGTCGAATGTTCAGGAACAGATGAAACATATATTTCTCGAATAAGAAAAGACGATACTGTAGAGTATGGCTTAAATATTTGGGTTGTTTCTGATAATTTAAGAAAAGGTGCAGCTTTGAATACTATACAAATTGCTGAAGCCTTGAATGATGAGTTTTTATATTAAACTCTTATCTGCATTATTATTCCATCAATATCAACTATCTTATCATTTGGAATTCTAATTTCTTTGTTTAGAGCAACCCTATTGGCTGTCCAAAACAATGAACACGCATCTAAAAAGTCGTCCTGTTTGTAGAAGTTATCTTTTTTAAATAAATTTTTTTCTATAAAGGTTCTACTGAAGCCATTTTTTTCTAATAAATTTTTTCTTTCAATTATCCCATCTTCATCCTTTTTCTTTGAGTAAACTTTACCCTTTTTCATTGTTTGAAAAATTATCTCTGGGTGGGACTCAAAAATAATTGTCTCGTTATTTTTTTTTATATAACTATCAACTTCTTTTATTTTTTTAACTAAATTCCAACTTTGTTTTGAGAGCCCCATGCCTTTGCTTTTATTTATTTTATTGGCTTCTTCATAATTTTTTGCATTTAGAACTAATCTTGATGGAGCATTAAATATACTCGATTTATTTGCTAGAAGTGTCTTACGGGCTAAATTATCTACAATTCTTCCACCTTTTTTAAGATCAATATCTAAACCTATAGGAATATCAACGAGGATTAAATCAAAGTCTCTTGATTCTATATCACTAAAGTACTCAAATTTTTCTAAGTGCAATTCTTTATGGTTGTCCTCATAACCACTTACACACACCCATCCTCCTTTAGCACCATCGATTCCTGCAATTTTTTTCATAAAATTATTTTCTTTTAAAATTATGTTTACACTATAGATTTAACACCTTAATAAATCATTAAATTTAGATTAATCTTATGAGCAATATCTATAATGGCCAATAAAAACAAAATAGATACCATTGAAAGACCTATGTCACCTCATTTACAGGTGTATAAAATATCATTCACTATGATTATGTCTATGATGCATAGAATTTCAGGTTTTATATTGTATCTAGGTAGTTTCTTGTTTTTAACATGGTATTTATCAATATTTTTTGGCCAAGATGCCTATAATTATGTTAATCAGTTATTTTCTTTATCAATTGTAAAACTAGCTCTTTTTTTATTTACGTGGATATTTTTTCATCATCTTTTTGGTGGTATAAGACATTTTATATGGGATGTTGGTTTGGGTTTTGATTTAAACTCAATTGAATGGTTGGCTCGCTTAACGATTTTGTTTTCTTTTATTTCCGCTTCTTTGCTTTGGATTTTATAGGTTTAATTATGCAGCATCAAAAAGAGGGAACAAAACATTTCATACAGCAGCGAATAACTGCAATTCTTAATATTATTCTGGGTGTAATTGTTTTTAATTTTTTTATTAATAATATTAATAAATCGCACGATCTTGTTCTTGAGGGCCTATCAAATAATTTAATGTGGTTAATCGTTATACTTTTTACTTTATCGATGTCATTTCATATGTGGATAGGTCTTAATCATATTTTAGATGATTATGTAGATGGCATAAAAGCCAGATCATTTTTAGGAAAGTTAAATTTGATTATGGTAACTATTGTCGCATTGGCAACATCATTGTTAATGATTAATATAGGTTTGTTTTAGTTTAGTAAGACTGTATTTCTTTGGTTAATAACAATAATTTATAGTATTAATTAATAAAGATAATGCATTTGTTATATAAAGTTTTGTTTTTTAAATATAAGAGATTGATAAATGTCAGATTATGAATTTATAGACCATGAGTACGATGTAGTAGTAGTAGGTGCTGGCGGAGCTGGCTTAAGAGCCACTCTTGGTGCTGCAGAGGGTGGGCTAAAGACTGCATGTATTTCTAAAGTATTTCCCACTCGAAGCCATACTGTTGCCGCTCAAGGAGGAATTTCCGCAGCTCTAGGAAATTTAGGCGAAGATGACTGGCGATGGCACATGTATGATACTGTTAAGGGTGCCGACTGGTTGGGCGATCAGGATGCCATAGAGTATCTATGTAAAAATTCTCCTGAAGCCGTTTATGAGCTCGAACATTTTGGTGTTCCATTCTCAAGAACAGAAGATGGTAAGATTTATCAAAGACCCTTTGGCGGAATGACTACTCAATATGGAGAAGGTCCGCCTGCTCAAAGAACTTGTGCAGCAGCTGATAGAACCGGTCATGCTATACTTCACACATTATACGGTAAATCAATAAGTGCGTCTGCAGATTTTTTTATTGAATATTTTGCAATAGATTTGATTATGGCGCCAAGCGGTGAATGTGTTGGTGTAGTAGCTTTATGTATGGAGGATGGAAAACTACATAGATTTAGATCTTCTCAAACAATTTTGGCTACTGGTGGATATGGAAGAGCATATTTCTCTGCTACTTCAGCACATACATGTACCGGAGATGGATCTGCTATGGTACTTCGTGCAGGTCTTCCTTTGCAAGATATGGAATTTGTTCAGTTTCACCCAACGGGAATCTATGGTGCAGGCTGTTTAATTACTGAGGGCTCCAGAGGAGAAGGTGGCTATCTAGTGAATTCAGAGGGTGAACGCTTTATGGAGAGATATGCTCCAAAAGCAAAAGATTTAGCTTCAAGAGATGTAGTTTCTCGCGCGATGACTGTTGAAATTATTGAAGGCAGAGGTGTAGGTGAGGAGAAAGATCATATTTATCTTCATCTTGACCACATTGATCCAGATATTTTAGCTGAGAGATTACCAGGAATATCTGAATCGGCAAAAGTATTTGCTGGTGTTGATGTTACTAAAGAACCTATTCCTGTTTTACCAACCGTTCATTATAATATGGGAGGTATACCAACAAACTATATGGGTGAAGTTCTTAATCCCACACCTGAAAATGAAGATAATATAGTACCTGGTCTTATGGCAGTTGGCGAGTCCGCTTGTGCATCAGTTCATGGTGCAAATCGTTTAGGATCAAATTCTTTAATTGATTTAGTTGTTTTAGGAAGAGCTGCAGCTATAAGGTGTACTGAAACTGTAAAACCAGGAGTTTATGAAACAGATTTTCCTCAAAATGCTGGCCAAAATTCAGTTGATAGATTGGATAAGTTTAGGAATTCTAAAGGCTCTACGTCTACAGCTGAGTTGAGACTGAAAATGCAGAAAACTATGCAGAATAATTGTGCCGTATTTAGAACTGATGAAGTTCTTAGAGAAGGAAGGGCTGTGATTAGTGAAGTTTATGAAGGCATGGCCGATATAGGAATTAAAGATCGATCATTAGTCTGGAACTCTGACTTAATTGAAACCTTAGAATTTGATAATATGATAGTTCAAGCTATTGCAACTATTGCTGGAGCTGATGAAAGAAAAGAATCCAGAGGTAGCCATGCAAGAGAGGATTTCCCTGATAGAAATGATGAAGATTGGATGAAACATACTTTGGCCTGGGTTGACGATAATGGTCAAGTTGATATTTCATATAGAAAAGTTCACGAATATACATTAAGTAACGATATAGCTTACATCCCTCCAAAAGAAAGGGTTTATTAGGAGTAATTAATGGCTGAATTAACACTTCCACAAAATTCTAAAGTTCAGAAAGGAAAGGAATATCCTTTAGAGGACGATTGTGAAAATAAAAAAGGATTTTCTATATATAGATGGAGTCCTGATAACGACGAAAATCCAAGAACTGATTATTATGAAATAGATTTATCAAAATGTGGACCAATGGTTCTCGATGCAATAATCAAAATTAAAAATGAAATTGATCCTACATTAACTTTTAGAAGATCATGTAGAGAGGGTATATGTGGATCATGTGCAATGAATATTGACGGTGTAAATACTCTAGCATGTACCAAATCAATTGATGATGTTAAGGGTGACATTAAAATCAGTCCATTGCCCCATCAACCTGTTATAAAAGATTTGGTTCCAGACTTAACAAACTTTTATGAGCAACATAAATCTGTTCAACCATGGTTAAAAACAAAGTCAGATCAACCAGAAAAAGAATGGTACCAATCAAAAGAAGATAGGGAAAAAGTTGATGGTATGTACGAATGCATTATGTGTGCTTGTTGTTCTACATCTTGCCCGAGTTATTGGTGGAACCCTGATAAGTATCTCGGCCCAGCTGCACTTTTACAGGCTAATAGGTGGATCAAAGATAGTAGAGATGAGTACAAAGAAGAAAGATTAGATGAACTCGATGATGCTTTTAAAGTATATAGTTGCAGAACAATTATGAATTGTGCAAAATCATGTCCAAAAGGCCTTTCGCCAGCAAAAGCGATTGCCGATATAAAAAAGGAATTAGCCACAAGAAAATAAATTTTCTTTCTAATCAATATGAATGAAGAGTTCTCTCTCAACATATAAAAATTATATAAAAAAGAATCTTATAAAATTTGATCCAAATCAAGAATTAGCAATGACTGCTATCGATCAATTTCTTTCAAATGAATTTTCATTAAAATCAAAAATTTATAAAAAACTCCTGAACCCAGGTAAATCAAAAAATGGCATCTATCTATATGGTGAAGCTGGGGTTGGTAAAACTATGTTAATGGATATATGTTTTTCATCGATAAAAATTAAGAGAAAAAAGAGAATTCACTTTCAGGAATTTATGATAGATATACATAATAGACTGCACAAAATTAGAAATAGTAAACAAATTAAAGATCCGCTAGCAACAGTTGCTGAAGAAGTTGCATCAGAAATAAAATTTTTATGCTTTGATGAGTTTCAGGTTACTGATATTGCTGATGCCTCTATTTTAAAGAAACTTTTTACAATTTTATTTGATCAAGGAACTATTATTTTTTCTACTTCAAATATTAAGCCTTCAAACTTATATCTTGAGGGTCTGCATAGGGATCGATTTGTTCCATTTATTGATTATATAGAGAATGATTGTTTGGTAATAAATATCGACAGTGGAAAAGATTATAGAAAGAATAGAATCATAGACGCAGAAATTTACTATTCACCTCTCAATGACTTAACCGAAGAGGCAATGGATAAAATATTTAATAACATTACAAATGGATCATCGTATGAGGAGAAAATTCTTTTTGTTAAGGGAAGAGAAATAAGAGTTGAAAGGCAAGCACTGGGTTGTGCAAGGTTTGATTTTGAAGAACTTTGTGTAAAGCCCCTTGGGGCTGAAGACTATTTAGCAATTTCAAAGGAATTCGATATTATATTTATAGAAAAAATACCTATCCTTCCTTCTGAAAAAAGAAATGAAGCAAAAAGATTCGTATCATTAATTGACGCTTTATATGATAACAGAAAGAGGGTTTTTATCTCGGCAGAAGGTCAACCTGAAGAAATTTATAAGAAGGGTGACAGCCAATTTGAATTTAAAAGATGTGTCTCTAGATTGCACGAAATGAGATCAAAAGAATATTTGTAATAATGATTGGTTTTTTCTAAAACGATTGCTAAAAGTATCAATAAATTTTTATTAAATTAAATAAGAGGGAAAATATGAGAAGAAATAAAATAGCTTTAATAGGCGGAGGGCAAATAGGTGGTACTCTTGCCCATCTTGCTGGTTTAAAAGAGCTGGGCGATGTAGTAATATTTGATATTGTTAAAGGTATTCCTCAAGGTAAGTCACTTGATTTAGCAGAATCTTCTCCTGTAAGTTCCTTTAATTCTCAAATGAAAGGATCAAATAGTTATTCTGCCATTAAGGGTTCGGATGTTGTAATAGTTACAGCCGGTGTGCCAAGAAAACCTGGAATGAGTAGAGATGATTTACTATCAATTAATCTAAAAGTTATGTCAGATGTTGGTAAAGGTATAAAGAAGTATGCTCCAAATGCATTTGTTATTTGTATTACAAATCCTCTAGACGCAATGGTATGGGCATTAAGAAAATTTTCAGGTCTTCCAGCAAAAAAAGTAGTTGGTATGGCTGGTGTTTTAGATAGTGCAAGATTTAGGTACTTTTTAGCTGAAGAGTTTAAGGTTTCTGTACAAGATGTAACTGCCTTTGTCTTAGGTGGACATGGTGATACTATGGTACCTCTACCAAGATATTCTACAGTTGCTGGTATACCATTGCCAGATCTTATTAAAATGAAATGGACAACTCAAAAAAGAGTTAATGATATTATCCAAAGAACTAGAGATGGCGGAGCTGAGATCGTTGGTTTATTAAAAACTGGTTCAGCTTTCTATGCTCCTGCAGCCTCTGCGATTGAAATGGCTGACTCGTATTTAAAAGATAAGAAAAGAGTTTTACCGTGTGCAGCAAACCTATCTGGAGAATATGGAATAAAAGATCTTTATGTTGGAGTACCTGTGGTTATTGGCTCAAAGGGAGTAGAAAAAGTTGTTGAAATTTCAATGAATGCCTCTGAAAAGAAAATGTTCAATCAATCTGTAGCATCTGTTAGGGGTTTGTTAAAAGCTTGCTCCAAAATTGATAAAAGATTAGTCCTTAAAAAATAAAAAATTAATATTTAAAAGATGGTGAAAAAAAATGAATATCCATGAATATCAAGCAAAAGAATTATTAAAAGGTTATAACGTACCAACTGTACCCGGTTTTTTAGCCTTAAGTCCTGATGAAGCAATTAACGCCGCTGAAAAAATAGGTGGTGATGTTTGGGTCGTTAAAGCTCAAATCCATGCTGGTGGAAGAGGCAAAGGAGGCGGAGTTAAGGTTGTTAAATCTTTGGATGAAGTTAAATCTGTATCTGATGAAATTTTAGGTATGAATTTAGTCACTCATCAAACAGGCCCTGAAGGTCAAGAAGTCAGAAAAGTTTATATAGAAAAAGGTACAAATATTGCTGATGAACTTTATCTATCAATTGTTGTTGATAGAGCAAATTCACGCGTAAACTTTATAGCCTCTACTGAAGGAGGAATGGATATTGAAGAGGTTGCAGCTGAAACTCCTGAGAAAATAATAACTGTTGATGTAAATCCTTCAAAAGGATTAGAAGAAAAAGATATCATATCTATTTCAAAAGCCTTGGGGCTTGGAGAATCTCTTTATGCAAAAAGTGCAGATTTATTGAAGAATCTTTACTCAGCGTTTACTGAGACTGATATGAGTCTATTAGAAATTAATCCATTAGTATTAACTGGTGAAGATGATCTGATATGTTTAGATGCAAAAGTAAATTTTGATGGTAATGCACTCTTTCGTCACCCAGATATTGAAGAGCTTAGAGATCCTGATGAAGAGGATCCATCAGAATTAGCTGCTAATAAAATTGGATTAACCTATATTAAGTTGGATGGAAATATTGGATGCTTAGTAAATGGTGCTGGGTTAGCAATGGCTACAATGGATATAATTAAGTTATATGGTGAGGAACCTGCTAACTTTTTGGATGTTGGAGGCTCAGCTACAAAAGATAAAGTAACAGAAGCATTTAAAATAATTTTATCCGATAAGAATGTTAAAGGTATTTTAGTTAATATTTTTGGAGGAATAATGCGCTGTGATGTAGTTGCAGAAGGTGTTTTAGATGCAGCTAGAGAAATTAATATTTCTGTACCACTTGTTGTAAGACTTGAAGGGACAAATGTTGAAGAAGGTAAAAGGATTATCGAAGAGTCTGAACTGGAAGTGATAAGTGGTTCAGATTTAGATGATGCTGCCCAAAAGATCACTAAAGCAATATCAGAGGTAAAGTAATGTCAGTATTAATAAATAAAGAAACAAAAGTCATTTGCCAGGGAATAACAGGAAGCCAAGGTACTTTTCATACTGAACAAGCAATAGAATATGGTACAAAGATGGTCGGTGGTGTTACACCTGGTAAGGGTGGTACAACCCATCTCAATCTACCTGTTTTTAATAATGTTTCAGAGGCCGTGAATGAGACTGGTGCAAATGTTTCCGTTATATATGTCCCTCCACCCTTTGCGGCTGCAGCAATATTGGAGGCAATTGAAGCCAATATAGAATTGGTTGTTTGCATTACCGAGGGTATTCCAGTTTTGGATATGGTTAAGGTAAAAGAAGCTCTAATAAATTCTAGTACACGTCTTATTGGACCAAATTGCCCAGGAATAATTACCCCTGGGGAATGTAAAATTGGTATTATGCCTGGTCATATTCATCAAAAGGGGAATGTTGGTATTGTATCTAGATCAGGAACCTTAACTTATGAAGCAGTTGGACAAACAACCGCATGTGGGTTGGGTCAGTCTACTTGCATAGGCATTGGTGGAGACCCTGTAAATGGTACTAATTTTATAGACTGTCTTGATTTATTTCTTAATGATGATCAAACAGAGTCAATAATAATGATAGGTGAAATTGGTGGTTCAGCCGAGGAAGAGGCTGCAGAGTTTTTAATGTCGTCCTCTATAAAAAAACCAACAGTTGGTTTTATTGCTGGTCTGACGGCGCCCCCGGGAAGGAGAATGGGCCATGCAGGTGCTATAATTTCTGGTGGTAAAGGCGGTGCAGAAGATAAGATAGCTGCATTAGAGAAAGCTGGAGTTACACTAGCAGACTCACCTGCATCATTAGGTAAAACACTTTTAAATGTCTTAAGAGGATAGTATGTCAGAAAATTATGATTTAGCAGTTATAGGATCAGGACCAGGAGGTTATGTCTGTGCGATAAGAGCAGCTCAATTGGGTTTAAATGTTGTTTGTATTGATAAGAGAGGGGCCCATGGTGGTACTTGTCTAAATGTAGGCTGCATTCCCTCAAAAGCTCTTCTTCATGCTTCCGAAGTATATCATGAGACTAAATCTTCATCTTCAATGGGAATAAATGTTGATAATGTCTCTATCAACCTTCAGGAAATGATGAATTATAAAGAAGAGGGTATTAATGGTAATGTCAAAGGTATAGATTTTCTCTTTAAAAAAAATAAAGTAGAAAGCATCTATGGGCTAGCAAAAATCTTATCTTCTAATCAAATTAATATTAAACTAAACGACGGAAGTGAGAAATTAATTGAGGCTAAAAATATTGTTATTGCGACTGGATCAGAGTCCGCATCTTTAAACGGAATAGAAGTTGATGAGAAAAAAATAGTTTCCTCTACAGGAGCACTTTCGCTAGAGAAAATACCTGAGCACTTAACAATTATTGGCGGAGGTTATATTGGTCTTGAACTTGGATCCGTCTGGAGTCGTCTAGGGTCTAAGGTTACTGTTATCGAGTATCTAGATAGGATTGCCCCTGGGTTAGATGGGGAGTTATCAAGTGAATTTCAAAAAATTCTAAAAAGACAAGGAATAGAATTTATTGTTGAAGCAAAGGTTACTGGCGTTGAAGAAAAACCAGATGGATTATCAGTTCAAATAGAGAATGTATCTTCTGGCGAGATAAGCACATTAGATTCATCTGTTGTTCTAGTCTCAACTGGAAGAGTACCAAATACCAAAGGTCTTTTTGATGATGATCTTGGTATTCAATTAAATGAAAAAGGTTTTATTAAAACCGATAAAAATTACCGTACTGATGTCGAAGGAGTTTGGGCAATTGGCGATGTAATAGAAGGTCCAATGCTAGCTCATAAAGCCGAAGAAGAAGGCGTTGCTGTTGCGGAATTAATTAAGGGTAAGCCAGGTCATGTTAATTATAATATTATACCAAGCGTTGTTTATACTAACCCAGAAGTTGCATCTGTTGGTCTTACTGAAGAGCAATTAAATGAAAGCGGCACAGGCTATAAAGTTGGTAAATTTCCATTTTTGGCTAACGGCAGAGCAAAGGTAAATAAGGCAACTGATGGTTTTGTGAAAATATTATCATCTGATGAAACAGATCAAATTTTAGGTGTTCATATAATTGGATCTCAGGCAGGAACAATGATTGCAGAAGTTGCAGTGGCTATGGAGTTTGAAGCTACGGCAGAGGATTTAGCTCATATATGTCATGCACATCCAACTTTATCAGAGGCAATTAAAGAAGCAGCGTTGGCTTCTGACAATAGAGCATTACATATGTAATTATTCTTTTTTCCCTGTGTGGGGATGAGATTTATCATAAACATCGAGTAGGGTTTTTTCATTTAGTTCGGTGTAAATTTGTGTACTTGTTAGGCTACTGTGTCCTAATAATTCTTGTATTGCTCTTATATCTGTTCCACCCCTTAATATATGCGATGCAAAGCTGTGCCTTAAAGAGTGAGGTGTAGAATGAATGGGATAATTACCTTCAAATCCATTGATTAATTTTTTCATTGTTCTTTGAATATCTCTTGACGATAAATTTTTTTTTAATCCATTTATATACTTAAGGAAAAGAGGATCATTTTTTTCTAATGTAATACTTGTCTCGCTTTCCAAGAGATTATTTAAATAATGTTTAATTTTTTCATTTACCACATCTAAAATTATTACATATCTCTCTTTTTTACCTTTACCTATGATTTTTGTATATTCTTTAAAAGGATAATCCTTCATCTTAAATTGAAGAATTTCTGAAACTCTTAGTCCTGATGAATATAAAAAATACAAAATAGCTAAATCCCTTCTATGCTCCCAGCTAAAAAATTTATCATTAATATTTTTTGATTGAATATCTGGATCAATAAAATTTAGAAACTCTATAATATCTTGTTCCTCAAATACTTTATCATCTGTTCTAGAAATATATTTTGAAGATTCAATTTTATTAATTGCATGATTTTCCCACTTATTGGACTTACTTAAAAAATCTATGAAAGTTCTTAATACTGATATATTTCTAGCAACACTTCTCGATGATTTTTCTTTCTTAACTTTATCTAATTTAATACAACCGTTTCTTCTTAGTCTCTCAACTTTGCTGTAAACATTTTTAATTTTTATAGATTTTTCAATTTCTATTCCTTTTTTTATTTGGCCACCAAAGAATATCTCTAAATCCTCAAGCAGTTTTAAAGTATCTTTTTTAGAAAAAAATACTTTATCTTCATCTAAAATTTTCTTTGGAGTTTTTGTTACAAAAAAATATTTCTGACTTTGGAAATTATTTTTAATATTTTTTAAAAAATTATTTTTTTCTGGATTTCTGTAAAATGCCAAATACGAGCTAATTGATATCTTATCTAAATTTTTTATATCAACTAACTTGACTTGATGTCCTAAATAATTCTCTAAAAACGTTATAAAGTGAGATATTGTTCTAGAATATTCTACTATGGTTAATTGACTTTTACCTTGTAACTCAAACGATTTCAAAAAATTAAAACATTCCTCCTTAAGATCATCAGAGGCGGAATTGAACTTTATTGACTTTGGTAAAAAATCTACTAATTCTTTCATACTTAATTACATTATCGTCTGACCACTTTTTTCCCAATCATCTAAGAATGCTTTCAACCCTTTATCAGTTAATGGATGCATAGCTAATTCCTCTAAAACAGAAGGAGGTAATGTAGAAACATCAGCACCAATTATTGCAGCTCTTCGGACGTGGTCAGTTGTCCTAATCGATGCAGCTAAAATTTCTGTACTTAGATTGGAGTAATTATCATAAATTTCTCTTATATCCTTTATTAAATCCATGCCATCCTCACCAATGTCATCAAGCCTTCCAATAAAAGGAGAGATAAAGCTTGCACCTGCCTTTGCTGCTAATAATGCCTGTTGTGAGGAGAAACATAAAGTTACATTTACCATTATACCCTGATCTGATAACACCTTACATGTCTCGAGGCCATCCCAGGTTAACGGAACTTTTACAGCAACATTCTTTGCAATTTTACTTAGGTATTCTCCTTCTTCTATCATTTTTTTAGCTTGAGTAGCTGTTACTTCTGCACTGACTGGGCCCTCAACAATTCCACATATTTCTGTAATAACCTCTCTAATATCTCTCCCCGACTTTGCAATAATTGAAGGGTTTGTTGTTACACCATCTACCATTCCGATTTTTGAAAATTTCTTTATTGCATTAATATCTGCGCTATCTATAAAAAATTTCATAATGATTATTCCTTTTGTTAGTTGCGACTCAATATATTTCGATGCAAGTGTAGCATATTTTATGTAATGTGAATTTGATAAGATGAAAAAAATTTCTGTTCTTTTAGCTACTAACTCAGACAAGGCATATCAATATTTGGTGCCTGCGGAATTTAATATAAAAAAAGGAATGATAGTTAAGGCTCCTTTTAGATCGAGGGAGCTTTTTGGTATAATATGGGATGATAGCGACGAAAAAATAGAAAAATCTAAATTAAAAGAAATTATTGATTATTATCCTCAGTTTATTTTTTCAAATGATAGGATTAAATTTATAAAGTTTATGAGTAATTATAATTACTCAAACTTAGGAAAAATTTTAAAATTATTTATACCTCAATCATATTTATTAGAAAAAAAGAAACCATATCTAAAGTACAGATTTGACGAAAAAAATTATGAAAAAATAAGAAAAACATCTTCAAGAGATAGGATCAAAAAAGTTTTCATTAATGATAAATGCTTTTCTTTAAAAGAAATAGTTGATGAAACAAAAGTCTCTCGGTCAGTAATAAGAGATTTAATTAATAAAAAATGTTTAGCACCTACATCATTTAGAGGAGCATTAGATATAAATCTTAAAAATATATCTAAGGTTGATTTAAATGATCATCAAAAGAAATCTAGAGATAAGATTAATAAATCTATTAGTGATAATAAATATAATTGTTTTCTAATTGATGGTGTAACGGGTTCAGGAAAAACTGAAGTGTATTTTGAAGCTGTTGAAAAATCTCTTAGTAAGAAAAAACAGTCATTAATATTATTACCAGAAATTTCTTTAACAGCAGATCTCTTTAAAAGAATAGAATCACGTTTTGGTATTAAACCAGTAATGTGGCATTCAAATTTATCTAAAGGTAAAAGAAAGGATATTTGGCAAGATATATTTACAGGAGACTCAAAGTTAATAATTGGGGCAAGGTCTTCTCTGTTTCTACCCTTTAATAATTTAGGCTTAATTGTCGTGGATGAAGAACATGACATAACGTATAAGCAGCAAGAGGGCGTAATTTATAATGCAAGAGATATGGCTATTTCGTTGGGTTTTCACGAAATGGCCACTGTAGTACTTGTATCGGCCACTCCATCACTTGAAACAATTTATAATATTAATAAAGGCAAGTATTCAAAGCTAAGTTTGCCGAAGAGAATTGGTAAAGCTAAATTACCTTTAATTAATTTTATTGATATGCGTGATGAGGATTATAAGAATCAGGAATGGATATCCGAAGCTCTAAAGGGCGAGATAAAAAAATCATTATTAAACAATGAACAAGCTCTAATCTTTTTAAATAGACGAGGCTATGCACCTTTAACCTTATGTAGGAAATGTGGAAGTCGTTTAGAGTGCCCGAAATGTGACTCGTATCTAGTTGAGCATAAGTATAATTTAAAGTTAATTTGCCATCAATGTGGATTTTCTATTAAGTCAACTAAAGATTGTAATTCTTGTAATTCAAAAAACTCTCTCATCGCCTATGGACCTGGAGTAGAAAGAGTTACTGAAGAGATTAAGTCCTATTTTCCTAATTCAAGAGTTGAGTCCTTATCATCAGATAATTCTACTAAGTCCAATAAAATTTTATCTGATATGAAAAATGGTTTGGTGGATATTTTAGTCGGTACTCAGATTATTTCTAAAGGTCATCATTTCCCTTCTCTAACATGTGTTGGAGTCATTGACGCTGACTTAGGAATGGCTAATGGAGATTTAAGAGCCGCTGAAAGGACTTATCAGTTATTGCATCAAGTTGCAGGAAGGGCCGGTAGAGAAGATCGTGAAGGAAGAGCCTTTTTGCAAACATATTTTCCTAATCACCCAGTAATACAGTCGCTTATAAAAGGTACAAGGGATGAATTTATTGAAACTGAGCTTAATATTAGGAAAAAAAATAAATTACCTCCATATGGAAAATTAGCGTCAATTATTCTATCGGATAAAGATGAGGAAAAGATAATTTCCTTCTGTACAGTTTTAAAAAGAAATGTGCCTTCTGTAAAAGATGTTTCTGTTCTTGGACCTGCTCCAGCATCAATTACAAAAGTAAGGGGAAGATTGCGCTATAGATTTCTTGTAAAAGCAAATAAAAATATAAATATTCAAAAGTTTTTATATTTATGGACTAATAATTTAAAAAAACCTTCTTCTATTAGGATGTCTATTGATATAGATCCTTATTATTTTTTATAAGAGAATTGCTTTCTGATATTGCATGGATGAAAAGCTTGTGTTACCACCATTTAATAAAGATTTTAAAAATATCTTTTGGAGACATTATTTATAAATTATCGTTATTATTCAATAACTTATAAAAAATAGGTTATATTTTATGAATCAATCAATATCAGATTCTGCAGTAGGGTTGCCGGGTAGGTATGCATTATCTCTTTTTGAGATCGCTCAAGAAGAAAAAAATAATAACTTTATCAAAGAAATTGATACCCAGCTAATGTCGCTTTCTTCCTTAATAGACAACAATAATGATTTTAAGTCTGTTATTAAAAGCCCAATTTTCTCTGCTGATGAGCAACTTTCTTTAATGAATGATATTTTGGAAACAATGAAAATTGATGGAATAATTAAAAATTTTATTGGTGTGTTATGTGAAAATAGAAGATTATCTTTATTACCTGAGATAATAAAAGCTTTTCATTCTTTTTTGCTAAATTTAAATAAACAAGCAACTGCAAAAGTAACTTCTGCTAAGCCTATGAGCGACAAGCAAAAGGAAAATATAAAATCGATGTTATCTGATCATTTTTCATTAGATATTGATGTTGAGGTAATTATTGATGAAGAAATTTTGGGCGGTTTAGTGGTACAAATGGGATCTAAAATGATAGATACTTCGCTTCTAACCCGGTTAAAATCAATTAAAAATGTTATGAATGAGGTTTAATAATGGATATACAACCAGCTGAGATATCAGCAATTTTAAAAAAGAAAGTAAAAGAATTTGGCAAGGAAGCCGAAGTTTCTGAAATCGGTCAGGTTTTATCTGTTGGAGATGGTATAGCGAGGATTTATGGTCTTGATAATGTTGAGGCTGGTGAAATGGTTGAATTTCCAGGCAATATTAAGGGCATGGCATTAAACCTAGAGGAAGATAATGTTGGTGTCGTTATTTTTGGAGATGACTCATCAATTAAGGAGGGTGATACTGTTAAAAGGACAGGTTCTATTGTGGAGGTACCTGTAGGAAAAGGTCTTCTTGGAAGAGTTGTTGACTCACTTGGAAATCCAATTGATGGAAAAGGACCAATAGAATCTTCTGAAATGCGAAGAGTTGATGTTAAAGCTCCAGGCATTATTCCAAGACAGTCTGTTAATGAGCCAATGCAGACAGGTCTAAAGGCAATTGACTCTCTGATACCAATCGGAAGAGGCCAAAGAGAGCTAATTATTGGAGATAGACAAACAGGTAAAACTGCCGTAGCAGTTGATACAATACTAAATCAAAAAGAAGTGAATGCATCTGGCGATGAGAATGAAAAACTATATTGTATATATGTTGCTATTGGTCAAAAAAGATCCTCTGTTGCACAAATAGTAAAGACTTTAGAGGAAAACGGAGCCTTAGAGTATTCAATTGTTGTTGCTGCTACAGCTTCTGAACCAGCACCGCTTCAATTTTTAGCACCTTTCACTGGTTGTGCAATGGGAGAATTCTTCCGTGATAACTCTATGCATGCACTAGTTGTATATGATGATTTATCTAAACAAGCTGTTGCTTATAGGCAAATGTCTCTTTTATTAAGAAGACCACCAGGACGTGAAGCATATCCAGGTGATGTTTTTTATCTTCATTCGCGTTTACTAGAACGTGCTGCAAAACTTAATGATGATAATGGTGGAGGTTCACTAACAGCTCTTCCTATTATTGAAACTCAGGCAAATGACGTTTCTGCTTACATACCAACTAACGTAATTTCAATTACAGATGGTCAAATCTTTTTAGAAACTGATCTATTCTTTCAAGGAATAAGACCAGCTGTTAACGTTGGACTTTCAGTTTCTCGAGTTGGTTCTGCTGCACAGACAAAAGCAATGAAGAAAGTTGCTGGATCCATTAAAGGTGAACTTGCTCAATATAGAGAAATGGCAGCCTTTTCACAGTTTGGATCAGATTTAGACGCCTCAACTCAAAAGCTTCTTGCGAGAGGTGAACGTCTTACTGAATTATTAAAACAGGGTCAATTTTCGCCATTAGCTTCTGAAGAACAAGTTGTTCTTCTATATGCTGGTGTAAATGGATATATGGACACAATTGAAGTAAATCAAATTTCTGATTTTGAAAATCAACTAATGGATTCTATTAAGAAAGACTACGCAAACATCCTTGATGATATTAAATCTAGTAATACATTAAGTGATGAAAGTGAAGAACTTCTTAAAAAAGCATTAGATAGTTTTTTGGATAATTTTAAAAAAAATAGTTAATTAATTATGGCTAACTTAAAAGAACTTAGAAATAGAATATCCAGTGTTGCCTCAACACAAAAGATCACAAGAGCGATGCAAATGGTTGCAGCATCTAAGCTTAGAAAAGCTCAAGACGCTGTTGAGTCTACAAGACCATATTCTGATAAATTATTTCAAGTTGTTGGTAATTTATCAAGGGAAATGGAAGGTGATGATAATGCACCAAAACTTTTGGTAGGAAATGGTAAATCACAAAGATATTTATTTGTCATTGCAACATCTGAGCGTGGTCTGTGTGGTGGTTTTAATTCATCTATTACTAGGTTAGCAAGTCAAAAAGCTAGAGAATTAATAAATGCAGGAAAGGAAGTAGAGTTTATTTGTGTTGGCAAAAAAGGAAAAGCTTCTTTATCTAGTGAATTTGGTAACAAAATAGTAGACTTTTTTGATTTTTCAGAAGTTCGTAATCTAAGTTTTGTGCAGGGTGATCAAATAGCTCAAAAAATTATTACACTTTTTGAAGAAGATAAATTTGATATTTGCCATCTTTATTTCTCAAAATTTGAGTCTGTACTAACTCAAATTCCTACTGAACAAGTGATTATTCCATGTAATCTTCAAGTAGATGATAATGAAGATAACCCATCACAGGAGGCATGCTATGAATATGAACCTGGTGAGGTTGAAATTTTAAGTGACTTGTTGCCAAAGAACTTATCAATTCAGGTTTTTAGTGCGCTCTTAGAGAATTTTGCGAGTGAACAAGGTGCTCGAATGACTGCTATGGATAATGCTACACGAAATGCAGATGAGATGATTGATAAATTGACAATTACATATAACAGATCGCGACAAGCAACAATCACATCTGAGCTAATTGAAATTATTTCAGGAGCGGAAGCTCTTTAAAAATTAAAAACGAGGAATATGAGGAATATTATGAGTGAAATTAATCAAGGAAAAGTTATTCAAGTAATGGGTGCTGTTGTTGACGTTAAGTTCGAAGATAGCTTGCCGGCAATTCTCGAGGCTTTAGAAATTGAAACAGATGGTAGACGTCTTGTATTAGAGGTAGCTCAGCATCTTGGAGAGGATGCCGTAAGAACAATTGCCATGGATACTACAGAAGGTTTAGAGAGAGGACATGATGTAAAATCAACTGGCCAACCAATTTCAGTTCCTGTTGGTGATGAAACTCTAGGTAGAATTATGAATGTGATCGGTGAACCAGTAGATGAAAAAGGTGATATTAAGACAGAATCAGTTAGAGCTATCCATCAACAAGCTCCAGATTTTATCGAGCAGTCAACTGAAAGTGAGATGCTTGTTACAGGAATTAAGGTGGTTGATCTTTTATGCCCTTATTCAAAAGGAGGTAAAATTGGTCTTTTTGGTGGTGCTGGTGTTGGGAAAACTGTCCTAATTATGGAGCTAATTAATAATATTGCTAAAGCTCATGGTGGATATTCAGTTTTTGCTGGAGTAGGTGAAAGAACTAGAGAAGGAAACGATCTTTATTGGGAAATGATTGAATCCGGCGTTAATAAAGAAGGTGGTGGGGATGGATCAAAATGCTCACTGGTTTATGGTCAAATGAACGAACCTCCTGGAGCTAGAGCACGTGTTGCGCTATCAGGGCTAACTGTTGCTGAACATTTTAGGGAAGAGGGTCAAGATGTATTATTCTTTGTCGATAATATTTTCAGATTTACACAAGCTGGTTCAGAGGTTTCTGCTTTATTAGGTCGTATACCATCTGCTGTTGGATATCAACCAACCCTAGCAACTGATATGGGTGGAATGCAGGAGAGAATTACATCAACAAATAAGGGTTCTATTACCTCCGTTCAAGCTATTTATGTTCCTGCTGATGATCTTACTGATCCTGCGCCAGCAGCCTCATTTGCTCACCTTGATGCAACAACTGTTTTATCAAGAGCGATTTCTGAAAAAGGTATTTACCCTGCTGTTGACCCACTAGATTCTACTAGTAGAATTTTGGAACCGGGAATTATTGGTGAAGAACATTATAATGTAGCTAGAAATGTACAAGAAATTCTTCAAAGATATAAGGCTCTCCAAGATATTATTGCTATCTTGGGTATGGATGAGTTAAGTGAAGAAGATAAACTGAGTGTTTCTCGTGCTAGAAAAATTGAAAGATTCTTTTCTCAACCTTTCTATGTGGCTGAGATTTTTACAGGTTCTCCTGGAATCTTAGTAAATATAGAGGATACTATTAAAGGCTTCAAAGGATTGTGCGCAGGTGAATATGATCATTTACCTGAAGCCGCGTTTTATATGGTTGGCACTATCGAGGATGCTATAGCTAAAGCAGAGAAACTAGCAGCAGAAGAATAGTAATATGAATAATAAAATTAACTTTGATTTTGTTTCGCCAGAAGCCTCTATTGTTTCTTCAGAAGTTGATATGGTTCTTATACCAGGTATAGATGGTGATGCAGGAATACTTCCAGATCACTCACCCTTTATGACAACTCTTAGGCAGGGGATAGTTGAAGTTACTTTCGAGCAAGGCAAAGTAAAAAAATATCTTGTTGAGGGTGGTTTTGCAGATATAACTCAGGATAAAATGACCATTCTTGCTGAAACTAGTCTTAACTTATCTGACTCAGACAGCAAGGTCTTAAAAAGTGAAATTGATATTATCAATGAAAAGTTAGCCTCTGCAGAAGAAGATGAAAAAGTTTTGCTTGATGAACGCAAATCCCTTATAGAAAATTTTATATAGTTTTATTCTTACTTATTTCTTCAGTAAATTCCTTTACCAATTCTTCATATAATTTTTTTTTAAAATCGACAACAAGGTTAGGCATTGTACTTAGATCTCTCCACATCCATTCATCAAATTCTGGAGTATGTTTATTTAAATTAAATTCACTATCATTTCCTGTAAACTTCATTAAAAACCATTTCTGTCTTTGTCCTTTAAAGCCACTTATAACTTTTCCTATTAATTCATTTGGTAATTCGTACTCAAACCACGATTCATGCTCAAACAGAATCCTGGCAGATTTAGTACCAGTCTCTTCTTCTAATTCTCTATATGCAGCATCTATAGGCTTTTCTCCTTGATCTATTCCTCCTTGAGGCATTTGCCAAAGGTTTCTTTCACCGCTTCGAACTCCTGGACCATCTTTTCTTTTACCTGTCCAAACTAAACCATCATCTCTCATAAGAATAATGCCAACAGCTTTTCGCATTTTTAATTTATTTTTAATTTTTTCAATATTATTCATTTAAATTTTTTATTTAAATTAGATAAAATTTTAATTGCTTCATTAAGTTGAATATCTTTTATTTCTTCATTAGGTATATACGCCGAAGAACCCGATTCAATATTTTCATTCTCATTTTTAATATATTTATTCAATTTTGTTTCACCTACGGTTATTGAGTCATTTTTTTCATCCTCAAAATTTTGGGTAATAATAATATCAGGCTCTATTCCCTTTGCTTGTATAGATTTTCCTGAAGGGGTGAAATATTCAGCTGTTGTTAATTTTACTGCTCCATAAAGATCATTTGGTGAAAAAAGATTATTTTTTTCGATTGGGAATAAAGTTTGAACTGATCCTTTGCCAAATGTCTTTGTTCCTAAAATAATTGCTCTTTTGTTATCTTGTAAAGCACCCGCAACTATTTCTGAAGCAGAAGCAGAACCCCCATTTACTATCACAAGAAGTGGCTTTCCGAAAATTAGATCACCTTTTTTTGCTTTGTATTCATTGATTGTCTTATCAAAACGAGGTCTTTTTGTTGAAACAATATTACCCTCATCAAGAAAAAAATTTGTAACTTGTATTGCTTGATTTAATAAGCCACCTGGGTTACGTCTGAGGTCTAAAATATAACTTTTGATTTGATTATTAGGATTAAATTCAAATTTAATTATTTCTTTATAAAGTTCATCAGAGGTTTTTTCATTGAAGGAAGAAACTCTGATATATCCAATGTCATTTTTCTCACCTTTAATATTCACTAGTACACCGGGAACCTTAATTATTTCTCTAATCAGCTTTAGATCAAAACCTTCTTCAAGACCCTGTCTGGCAATAGTAATTTCAATTTCTGTATTTGGTTTTCCCCTCATTAAAGAAACAGCTTCTGACAGGCTTTTCCCCAAAATAGGATCTTTATTTATATGGGTTATTAAATCACCTTCGATAATACCAGCCCTCTCAGCAGGTGTTTTATCAATTGGTGAAATTACTTTTATTAGTCCTTTCTCCATCGTAACTTCAATCCCAAGCCCTCCAAACTCACCTTTAGTATCGCTTGTTAATTCTTTAAAATCTTTTTGATTTAAATATACAGAGTGTGGATCAAGTGATTGAAGCATTCCGTTAATTGCAGATTCAATAATTTCATCTTCCTTAGTTTCATCAATATATTCTTCCTGAACAAGCTTAATAACGGATTGGAGAAGTTCTTCATTTTCTACTTTAATTTTTTCTGATGCAAATAAATTCGACCATAAGGTTAGTTTAAGAAAAATTAGGAGTAATGTTGGGCTTAAAATTTTTTTCATCAGATTTTCTCTGGACGTATTCTTATCTCATATAACAATAAAATAAAGGCAAATTTTTTTCTAATTTCTGTGATAAGGATGATTTTTTAATATTGTTATACCTCTATACAATTGTTCGAGGAGCATAATTCTAACAAGCTTGTGTGGCCAAGTTACTTTTCCAAATGAGATTATTTTATTAGCGGCTTTTAATATATCCTTATTAAAACCATCTGGCCCACCGATGAAAAAGATTAAATTTTTTCCATCGAAGGAATTTTTTGAAATAATCTTTGATATATCCAAGGAATCTATATTATCCCCATCGCTATCAAGAAAAATATTATAATTATTTTTTTCAATATATTTAGAAATTATTCCTGTTTCTTCTATTTGCCGCTCTTTAACCGACACCTTTTTTGAAATTGGTAATTCCTTAATTAAAAGTTTCTTAAACCCAACGGATTTACTTAAATTTAAAATTCTTTTTTGATAATCTTTCTGTATTTCTAAAATAGGATTGTTTTTAAGTTGCCCGATTGAAATAATTTTTAATTCCATTTTATATTTTAGAAGAATTAAGTTTTATGGACGATGACCATAGTTTTTCAATATCATAAAATTCTCTAACTTCTTCTCTAAATAAGTGGATTATTATATCTCCGCCGTCAATTAAGACCCAGTCACCTTTATCTAAACCTTCGGTATTTACATTTTTAATATTATTCTTTTTTAGATCATCAACTGTTTTTTCAGCTAAGGATGAAACATGCCTACTAGATGTACCAGTGGCAATTATTAGATAATCAGCAATATCGGATTTACCCTTTAATGAGAGTGAATTAATATCAAGAGCTTTATTATCATCTAAATTAGATAATATCTGATTGATTAATTTTTTACTCAACTATTTTTTCTCCTAATCTCTGATGAGGAAATATCATTCATTGGCCCATTAATAAAGGTAAAACATGGAGTTTCAAGCTTAATTAGATCTTCAGCATTTCCCTCATTAATTTTATTAGAGTATTTTACTAATATTTTTTCTACTTCATCCAATGGATGAGTAGCTCTAGGATAAATAGCAATAGCTATTTTCTCCAAAATTAATTTCCAATCTTTCCATTGTTTTATCTGAGCTGCATTATCTGATCCCATAATCCAAACAAATTTTTTTGATAAGAAAGTTTTTTGAAAAACTGAAATAGTATCTATTGAGTATTGTGTTTTTAATTTTTTTTCAACATCTGTAATTATGAAATTTGGCGACCTTCCAATTTTTTTTGCACTTTCTAATCTATCTTCTAGCGAAAACAAAGTTTTTTTATCCTTGAGTGGATTATGAGGGGATACTAGCCAAATTATTTTATCTAATTTTAAAATTTCACAAGCATGTTTTGCTACCTGAAAGTGCCATTCATGTGCAGGATTAAAGGAGCCTCCAAATAAGCCAATCCTAGAACTTTCCCCAAGTGATATTTCTTTTTTAAGGATTTCTTCCATTAGGGCCTTACTTGTCCTGATCCTCTAACAACATATTTAAAACTGGTTAATTGTTCAACTCCAACAGGACCTCTTGCATGAAATCTGCCAGTTGCTATTCCTATTTCTGCACCCATACCAAATTCTCCACCATCTGCAAATTGAGTCGAGGCATTATGCATAACAATAGCGCTATCAATTTCTTTTAAAAAAATATCTGCAGTTTTAATATTCTCTGTAATAATGGAGTCAGTGTGACTAGTTGAATAGCTATTTATGTGATCAATTGCGCCTCTTATTCCATCAACAATTTTTATGCTAATTATTGCATCTAAATATTCAGTGCTCCAATCATTTTCTTCAGCAGGAATCATATCTTTAATTATTTTCAACGAATTATTACATCCTCTTAATTCACAGTCCAAACCCTCTAGAGCCTCAGCTAATTTAGGCAAGAAAATATCAGCGTTTTCTTTATCTATTAATAACGTCTCGGCGGCACCACAAATACCTGTTCTTCTCATTTTTGCATTTACTGTTACTTCAATAGCTTTTTTAACATCAGCATCTTTATCAATATATACATGACAAATACCTTCTAGATGCCCAAATACAGGTACTTTTGCTTCATTTTGAACTCTTTCAACTAAGCTTTTTCCGCCTCTAGGTACCACCACATCAATAGAGTCGTTTAATCCTGATAAAAGATATCCAACGGCATTTCTATCTGTGGTAGGTATAATTTGAATTGAGTGCTCAGGCAGACCAGCTTTGATTAGACCATTTTTTAAAGAATTATAGATAGCGTTTGAAGAGTAATAACTTTCTGATCCACCCCTTAGTATAACTGCATTACCTGCTTTTAAACATAAAGCTCCTGCGTCAGCTGTTACATTTGGTCTGCTTTCGTAAATCACACCAATAACACCAAGAGGAGTTCTTACTCTTTCAATATTTAAACCATTAGGTCTATCCCATTTAGACATAGTTTGACCAACAGGATCTTCAATCTTTATAATTTCTCTTAGACCATCAGATATGGATTTAATCCTTTCATCATTTAAGATTAACCTATCTAAAAATGATTTTGATATATTATTTGCTTTCGCTTTTTCAACATCTTTAATATTTGCTTCAAGAATATTTTCTTTATTTTTTTCAATATCAACCGCCATAGCTTCTAAGGCGCTATTTTTAAGATCAGAATTTGCCAGTGTTAGGATTTGAGACGCTTTTCTTGCATTTTTTCCCATTAAAATTAATTCTTTTTCTAATTCTTTAGACATCTAAACCTCTTTTTCACCTGAATAAGATAGATTGTTTCTATGTATTATTTCAGCTTTAACAGCATAACCCAAGATTTTTTCAATTTCTTCAGATTTTTTTCCAATAATTTTTTCTAATTCTTTTGAATTATAATTAGATAGTCCTCTAGCAATTTCTTTATTGTTATTATTATAAATAACAAGGGTGTCACCTTTATCAAAAGTACCTTCAATTTTAATTACTCCAGCAGCAAGAAGACTTTTTCCTGCTAATAGGGCACTACTGGCACCTTCATCTGTATAAATTTTACCACTTGGTTTAAGCTGCCCAGATAACCAGATTTTTAAAGAATTTTTAGAAATTTGGCTTGGGTAGAACCAACTACAATTTTGTCCTCTTTCGATAGATAAAATTGGATTATCATGATTACCAGAAGAAATTACCATATTACAGCCAGCTGACATACAAATTTTGGCAGCTTCTATTTTTGTAATCATTCCACCACTACCCTGATGGCTCTCTTTTCCAGCCATTGAAATTATATCTTCATCAATTTCCTTTATTTCAGTAATAAGTTTTCCATTCTGACTTTTTGGATCTTTGGTATAAAGACCGTCTATATTAGATAATAATACTAAACAATCAGCTGAAAGCATTCCCGCAACTCTTGCAGCTAGTCTGTCATTATCGCCATACCTGATTTCAGAGGTTGCAACAGTATCATTTTCATTAATTATTGGGATATATTTTTCTTTAAGTAATTCTTCGAAAGTCGCCCTAGCGTTTAAATATCTTCTTCTATTTTCTGTATCTTCAGCAGTAATTAAAATTTGTGCTATTTGAATCCCTTTATTTTTTAAGGCATTTTCCCAACCATTAATTAATTTAATTTGTCCGACTGATGAAGCTGCCTGGCTCTCTGAAAGTGATAATTTTTTTTTATTTTTACTTCTATTACCTAAAGCTACTGCTCCTGAGGAAACTAAGATAACCTCTTTATTTTGTTTATGAAGACTCTGAATATCACTTGAAATAGAATCTAAAAATTTTTTGTCAATATCATTAGAATTACCAGTTACAAGTGAAGAGCCAATTTTGATAACTACTCTTTTACAATCTGATATATTGTTTATGGCGACCATTTCTCTACTTCTTCTACTTGTTTATTTTTTTTAATAACATTTAATACCTTATTTAGTATTTCTTCTAGACCTTTATTTGTTACTGATGATAATGCAAAAACTTCTTTACCAGTTATTTTTTCTAACGATTTAATCTTTTTATTTACCTCATCTACACTAATAGTATCAGTCTTAGATAAAGCTATAATTTCACTTTTATCTGCTAGATCCTCTGAATATGATTTAATTTCCCTTCTTATTGTTTCCCAGTCTTGATAAGGATCGTCGGAGAGACAATCTATTAAATGAATAAGGATACTACATCTTTCAACATGCCCTAAAAACCTATCTCCAAGTCCTTTCCCATCATGAGCTCCTTCAATTAAACCTGGAATATCGGCTATAGTTATTTCATTAGATTTATGACTAGCGATACCAAGCACTGGATTTAATGTTGTAAATGGATAATCTGCAACCTTTGGTTTTGCTGAGCTGACAGATGAAATGAAGGTTGATTTTCCTGCATTAGGAAGCCCTATTAATCCAACATCTGCAATTAATTTAAGCCTAAGCCATATCCATTTTTCTTCACCTTCTAAACCAGGGTTTGCATGCCTTGGAGCTTGATTATTTGGTCCTTTAAAATGGCTATTTCCAAAACCTCCATTACCACCTTCAAGTAAAACTAATTTTTGACCCACCTCTTTTAAATCTGCGATTATAGTTTGATTATCTTCTTCAAGAATAATTGTACCCCTAGGCACTTTGAGAATTATATCCTCTCCGTTACTCCCTTTTTTCTCATTGCCTTTTCCATCTTCACCACTTTTAGCTGAAAAGTGTTGTTTGAAACGAAAATCAATTAAAGTATTTAGACCATCTACACATTCAATCGATACATTTCCGCCTTTTCCACCATCACCACCATTAGGTCCACCGAACTCAATATACTTTTCTCTACGGAAACTTATGCAACCGTTTCCACCCTTTCCGGAGCTGACATATAATTTTGCTTGATCAAGGAATTTCATAACCTATCTCATAAGTAACAGATTTTAAAAATTTTAGAACTATAAATTAGGCAGTTTTAAATTTAGTTAGCTTTCTCAGCAATTGGGTCGACAGAGATTACCGGACCTCCATTTCTTAACTTTTTAAAGCTAACTGTACCCTCAATAAGAGAAAAAATTGTGTGATCTTTTCCTAGACCAACATTTCGTCCAGGTTGCCACTTAGTTCCTCTTTGTCTAACTATAATATTACCAGGAATAACGTTTTCACCACCGAATTTTTTAACACCTAATCTTCTTCCTGCGGAATCTCTTCCATTTCTAGATGATCCACCTGCTTTCTTATGTGCCATAACTTACTCCTTAGCCTTTTCTTTTTTAACAGACTTTGTTTTTGTAGCGGTTTTTACCGTCTTTTTTGCAGTTGTTTTCTTAGCAGATGCACTTTTTTTCGGCTTTTCTTCCTTAGGCGCTTCTACTTTTTTGGCTGCTGCTTTTTTTGTAGCAGTAGCTTTAATATCAACAATTTTTAAAGTGGTCAAATTCTGTTGATGTCCGTTTTTTCTTCTATAATTATGTCTTCTTTTCTTTTTAAAAACGATTATTTTCTTAGCTCTTGTTTGTTCAACGACCTCAGCATTAACTGTAGCACCTTTAATAATTGGATCACCGATAATAAGGTTATCTTTTTCGCTAATCATTAATACTTCATCAAGGCTAATTTTATCCCCTGCTTCAGCAGTTAGCTTTTCAACTGATATAACGTCATCTTTTGAGACTTTATACTGTTTTCCACCACTTCGAATTACTGCATACATAATAAATATCCATTTGTATAAAAAGAATTAAAAAACTCTTTAGGAGCGCAAATATAACGTTGAGTGAGAAGGTGTCAAGTTTATAATATCTAAAAAATAATTTACGTTTTGTGGGTGAAGTTTTTCATTCTGTAAATAATGATAATTGGTAAAAATGAAACCAAAAACATAATAAAATATAAATTACTTAAAGAGACATCGTTATAATCTAGTAATCCAGCACTCCATTCTCCGATTATTCTTGAGAAATGTCTGATACTCATTAAAAGTGCAAATTGTGAAGCCGCAACTGCAGTCATAGAGAGACTCATGCATAGCGATAGACTAGCTGACATAAGACAAGATCCAAGTACAGAAATTATAATTATGAATAAAGAACCAATATAAAAATTTGAAATATTATTTTCAAATATTGCTATTAGCAAAAAGACCAAGGCAATCATTACTTGGGAAACTACAATAATTCTATATGGATTAAACTTATCTGATAAATAACCACCAATTATAGCTGCTCCAGCTCCCGCATATAAGCCAATTGAACGTATTTCGGTTAAATTAGAATTATCCCAATTATTAGAGGTTATAAATAAATTTGAAATACTTACATAATGCATTCCAAATGCAATATTTGAGAGCAAGCAAAAACCCATAAGTAAAATAAAAATTGGCATTTTAGACTTGTTGTATAAGTTTAAAAAAGTCTCTTTATAATAAGAGAATTCTATTTTTTCTGTAAGCTTGAGTGATAAAAGTTGATCATCTTTGTTTTCTTTCATTATGAGCGAAAGTAAAGAAAAGAAAAAATTTAAAAAACCAAAAAATAAAAATGTCTCTTTTAAACCTATTTCATTAATTGTAAATGAAGCGAAAACTGCAGCGGAGCTTACACCAACAGTTCTACTAGCCCACATTAATCCATTACTTATACCTCTTTCATCTTGGTTTAAGGTATCGATAGCTAAACCATCCGTTGCAACATCTAAAATTGAAGTAAATAGGATAACAGCAAATAGATTTAGCCCAATCGCTAGGGGTGATAGTTCAGTGGAAATGTAATTTGAAGAAATAATAAAAATTAGACTAGAAGATAGTAATGAAAAAAATATCCACGGCTTCCTTTTCCCCATTTTTGATAACTTTATTGTATCTACAAATGGACCAATTAAAATTTTAAAAGTCCAAGGAAGAGAAGCTAGCGACATTACTACTGCAATATCACTAATACTAAAACCAACTGATGCTAACCAGTCTAATAAGGCAAAATATATTAAGCCCTGAGGCATTCCTTGTATAAAATATAATCCTGAAAGGCCAGCTCGCCTATGAAAACGGCTGTCGGAGAGATTCAAAAATTACTCCCTTTTTTCTTCTTGTTTTTTTAGAGCTTCATTTACTTCTCGATCAATCCCCAAAGCAAAATCAGAAACATAGGGATTTGTTAATCTTTCATTACCAAAAGTAGACATTGGTCCGTGGCCTGGAATAAATCTCATTTCATCACCAAGTGGCCATAACTCGTTCACGATAGAATCGACTAATTGTTGATGATTTCCTCTCGGAAGATCTGACCTACCAATAGAACCCTGAAATAAAACATCACCAACAGCGGCTAATTTTGTTTCTTCGTGAAAAAAGATTACATGACCAGGTGTATGACCTGGACAATGTCTAACACCAAAGATTTGATTGCCAATTTTTACTTCATCTCCGCCTTCTAAAAATCTTGAAGTTTTAAATGATTCTGCAGGTGAAAAATTATATTTTTTTCCTTGCTCCTCAAGACTTTCTATTAAAAACATATCATCTTTATGCGGACCTTCAATATGGACATTAAGAATTCTTGATAGTTCAGCTGTAGCTCCTGCATGATCTAAATGAGCATGCGTGATAAGTATTTTTTCAATTGAGATATTATATTTTTTTATTGCATCTAGAATTGACTGAATATCACCACCAGGATCAATAACGGCGCCTTTCATTGTTTCAGTACACCATATGATAGAACAGTTCTGCTGAAATGGTGTTACTGGTACAACAAATGCATGAACGGAAAGCTGTTTATTATCACTCATATTTTATTGTATATATCTTCAACTCAATTTAGCCAATAACTTCTTTTAAAAAGTCTGTCATTGATTTCCATGAACGTCTATCTGCGTCAGGATTATAAGCCATTCCCATTTCAGGAGAATTTGCTTCCTTGTTAGTAAAAGCATGAGATGTTGATCCATAAGCATGTATCTGCCAATCAGCTTCAGCTTCAGTTAGTTCATTTGCTAGACCATTAACATCAGAATGAGGTACCATTGGATCATCATTTCCATGAAGAACTAGAACTTTGGCTTTTATTTTATTACCATCGGTATTACCTGGTTTATTAAAGATTCCATGAAAAGAAACAACTCCAGCTATATCGAGTCCTGTCCTAGCAGTATCTAAAACACATAATCCACCAAAACAAAAACCAATACTTGCTATTTTTGAATTATCTACTCCAGCCTCTTTTTTTGCAGCATCTATAGCTAATTGCATTCTTTTTTGAAGCATAGGCCTATCGGAAAGAACATTATTCATTAATTCCATATTCTCTTCTGGAGTTTCTCCTATTTTAGCCTCTCCATACATATCTACCGCAAATCCTGAATAACCTAGAGCATTCATAGATTTAGCTTTATCGATAGTAAATTGATCTCTTCCGGCGTATGTAGGTACTACTAAAACAACAGGAGCATTTTCATTTCCTTCGCAAGGAAAGAAGATACCTTCAAGACGTGTTTCATCGTCAAAATAATTAATAATTTTTTCCATGTGTGTCTCCAAAATTACTCAGGCATATTTCCTGATACAACAGACATTGCATTATCAACACGTATTTGTGCTCCATTAACAAATTTTGACTCGTCTGATGCAAGGTAAAGAGCAGCATTTGCAATATCCATTGGCTCTCCAACTTTATTTGTATCAACTGGTGCCTCTTGAACTGGTGAAGGACCAAATTTCTCCTCCATTAATGCTGGAACACTTGCCACCATTGGTGTGGCAATTCCAGAAGGATGAATTGTGTTACAGCGTACACCATTTTTTGCTAATCCACAGTGCACTGCAACTGCTCTACTGTAAGCTTCTATTGCTCCCTTAGCTGCGCAATATGCTGCAACATATGACTCACCTTGCACTGATGCAATTGAGCACATATTGACAATCGATCCACCACCTGTTTTTGCCATAACAGGAATAACATATTTACAGCCAAAGAAAGTACTATCCATATGCACAGACATTGTTAGCTTGTATTCTTCAGTTGTTTGATTTTCAGGGTCACCAGGTTTAACAATACCGGCATTATTTACAAGCACATCTATGCGTCCGTATTTTTTCTCTGTTTCATTAATAATTTCTATCCAACGATCTTCATCAGTAACATCATGCTTAAAAAAGGTACCACCTAATTTATCAGCAAGAGCTTGTCCTTTATCTTCAGCAATATCTGTTAAAACTACTTGAGCACCTTCTGAAGCAAAAAGCTCAGCATCGGCTGCACCCAAACCCATTGCTGCTCCAGTAATAATTGCTACTTTTCCCTCTAATCTTCCTGTCATTTTATTTCTCCATTTTTAATAAATTATAGACCATACATTTCTTCAGCTGTAGGTAAGCGATTTAAATGAATACCCGCGCCAACTCTTATAAAATCACCTGTAGTGAAGCACTCATCTGAAGCAAGCCATAGGGCAGCCTTAGCAACGTCATTAACATCAGCTAACCTTCCTAAAGGTGACTCTTTAGTCATAGCTTTTATCGGTCCTTCCATTTCAAATAATCCACCTGTCATTGGTGTATCAACTAAACCAGGGGACAAAGAATTAATTTTTAATCTTTTATGTTGATATTCTTTTGCTGCTACTTGGATCACTTTATCAGTCCCTGCCTTAGTACCAACATATCCAGCTAAACCAACAGCCGATAACTCAACTGTTACGGAAGTAGTCGAGATAATTGATCCTCCTTCCTCCATTATTTCAGCTGCCTCTCTTATAAAAATAACTGGGCCTATAAAGCTAACTTCTGAATATTTTCTTAAATGATCTCTAGATAATTCATTTAATGGTCCTGGTTCATATATACCTGTTGTATTAATCGCTATATCAACTTTTCCATAGGTATCTTTAGCAACCTTAAAAAGATTTTCTACATCACCATCTCTTGTAATATCACAAACTTGGGCTGTCCCATTAATATCTTTAGCTAACTGATCAAGAGGTTCTTGACGCCTTCCACTAACAACCACATTTGCTCCCTCGTTAGCATATGTTTTCGCTATTACCCCACCCAGTCCTTCAATTGATGATGCTCCAAGCACCACGGCAACTTTATTTTTTAATCTAGCCATTTTTTTCCTCTAAATATTTATCTATTGTTTGATGTAAGTGCCTTGTTCTTGCTTCTTGATAATTACCAAGAGATTGGCCTTTTTTTAAACTTGTTTTAAAACCTTTTGTTTGTGAAAGAAGGTTGTTTGTATCTTGGTCATATACAGCACCAAGGAATTCAGTACCTGGGCATTTAGTATAGCTATCTTCAATCTCAAGTTCAAATGCATCTGGTGGCGGTGGACATGGACCATCAATCGGTTTTGGTCTCAAGAAAAGTAAATCGAAAAGCGCTCCATCTACTCCATTTGGTCTAAATCTATAAACCATAGATAATTGTAGACCTGGAAAGAAGAACGCATTTGGAAAAACAAAATACTCAATAGAGTCAATTGTTTCAGTAACTGTAAGATTTGAGAAATCTTGCTTATATTTTTCTTTCATATTGTTTTGAACATGTTCAGCATAAGCTTCTCTAGCGGTTACACCATCAGGTAGTTTTTTTCCAGCACCTTCATCAGTCCTTCTGCCCATTAGAATATCGTATATTTCCTGTTGAGAAGGTCTATTTTCTTCAATATGAGGGCTTGTATAACCTATGGTATGAACAAATCTTGATATATGATCACCAAAAATATCATAATCTGCATTTGCATCACCTGCTGTATAGACTCCTTCCGAGTGTGTTTCTAAAACATGGTATGCCTCTAAAAATGCTTCTGCAGAAACCTTCCAATTTGCTGGAAGTTTTTTTATTACATGTGTTTCAATATATCTGTCTTCCAATTTCCAATTTTTAAAGTGATCAGGAAGAACACCCAAGTAGTCACTTAATGGTTTTGCGTCTTGATCAAAGTTTATGAAAATAAAACCACCCCATATTTCTAATTTTAATTCAGGTAGACTGAATTCATCCTTTTTTACATGAGGAAAATCCCAGTCACAGGGTAAATACTCTAATTCACCTTTTAGTGACCATGTCCAACCATGAAATGGGCATTTAAGTTCTTTACAAACACCATTTGTATTTGATGGTTTAAGTTGTGTGCCTCTATGAAGGCATGAATTAAAATATGCTTTTACTTCATTATCATGGGTTCTTACTATAAGAGCTGATCTGTCACCTACATCATATACATAATAATCACCTGGTTCAGGGATATGTTCTTCACGACATGCCCATTGCCAAACCCTCGACCACATTCGATCATCTTCTTTTTTTGCAAATTCTTGTGATGTATATCTTTCATAAGGGATATCTTCATCACCAATGAATTCATAAGATTCCTCAAGTAATGCTTTTGGAGCACCACCTTTATCTCCTTTAATTAATTCCTTTGTAGTAGGATGACCAGGACATCTTGCTTCCCCTGGTTTTACATCATCAGTTAAACTCATTTCGATCTCTCCTATTCATTAATTAAAGACAAAAAAATTATTTTAGTAAATGTTTTTTGAGGCTTGTTTTATCTTTTTTCTAAAGGGTGTTGAACTTCAAAAATAAAATGATCATCTTTTTTTCTTACAAAACCTGCCGAAGGTGTTGCAAAATGAGTACCAAAAACAAGAATTTCTTCGTTAGCATATTCTAATAATTTTTTCTTTCTGGTTTCTTTAGCTAATTCAGGATTCCAGTCCGCAGATGATATCCAGTCAAGTTTTTCCATTTGACATGGATGATGAAGAAAATCACCTGTTATTGATGCTTTTTTTCCCTCAGATTCAATTTTGATACTTACATGCCCAGGCGTATGACCAATGGTTGGCTCAAGTTTTACTTCTTCACAAATTTTCTCATCGACTTCAACAAATTTTACTAATCCTGATTCTATAATAGGAATAATTGAATCATTAATAAATTCTGCATATGCAGGAATTTTTATTTGTTTTTCTGTATAATTCCATTCATCTTTTCCAAATAAATAGTCAGCTTTTTTAAACGTTGGTTCCCATTTATCATTTATTAAAACTGTATTCCATCCAACATGGTCAGTATGAAGGTGGGTACATAAAACAATATCAATATCTGTTGTTTTATACCCAGCTCTCTCAAGATCCTCTAGGAATTTTGTTTGAAGATTATTCCATGCAGGTATATGTCTTTCTTTGTCATTACCTAGGCATGTATCAACAATTATACATTTCTCTGATGTTTCTATAACTAAAGCGTGTACGCTTACTATTGTATTACCTTCTTCATCGGCAAAGTATGGTTTGAGCCATGGCATTTTTATGATGTTCTCTGGAATAGCATCTGGAACAACAAACATAGGACCTGTTCTTTCAACTTCGACAATTCTCGTTACTTTTACTTTACCAATATTCCAAGAGCTAATTTTTTCAGTCATTTTTTTAACCAGGATAAGATATTTCATTAGCCTCATAAAAATGAGCTTCTATTTCTATAGGATTTTTTGACATCTCATTTCTAAAAATATCTACATGAGGAGTTTTTAAATGATCTTGGAGGCTTTTTAAATCTACCCATAGCTCTGTAATTCTAAGAACATCTGGATTATTTAGATCAACACTGAATGCATAATCAATGCAGCCTCTCTCTTTAAGAGTCTCTTGTTCTAAGTCATTTATAATATTTTTTAATTTTATAATGTCATTATTGTTTGATTTAGCTTTTGCATTAACAACTATCATTTTGCACCCCCAGATAAAGATCATATTCAAAACCCCTATATCTATTTGGTCAAGTTTATAAATTTTTTTAGTGAATATTTATGAACATGAAAATTAATATAAAATATTTCATATCTTTACTATGTTAATAATCTGATTAAATTAAATAGTGGGAAATTAAATAGGGAGGCTAAATGCCACAAAAATTTAATTATATAGATTTTAGTAAAGAAATTATATCTTTACCTAGCAAGTCTGCGTCTCTATCCAAAGATAGATATATTTCTAGAGGTTTTATGGAAATGGAATGGGATGGTATATGGACAAAAACATGGCTTTTTGCAGGAATTGAGGCTGATATTACAGAGATAGGTGATTTTTTTGTTTACGATATTGGAAGAGAGTCAATTGTAATTACTAGAGATGAAAATGAGAAAATTTCTGCTTTTTATAATGTATGCCAACATAGAGGTAATAAAATTGTAACTCTTGAATCCGGTTCTTTTAATAAAATTTCATGCCCTTATCACGGGTGGTCTTATGCTTTAAACGGAAAGCTTGAGCATGTTCCAGATAGGGAGTTATTTGAGGGAGGTGTTCCTTGTGAAGAGAAGTCGCTTAAACCAGTTAGGGTTTCAGTCTGGGCAGGTTTAATTTTTATCAACATGGATGAGAATTCTCCATCTTTGGAAACTTTCCTGGGCCCAATAATTGATCAACTCAAGCCATATAAATTCGAGGAAATGAATCTTGTTAAACATCAAACTGTTGATGTTTTAGAAACAAATTGGAAAACAGTTCGGGATAATTTTTTAGAGCAATATCATGTTGATTTTATTCACCCGCAACATGCAAGTTTTGTAGATTGTTGTGATGCTGAAAATGATTTGTGGCCATTTGGCCATACTCGTACAATGGTCACTAGTCCTGTAATTAACCCTAGATATCCAATGCCAGAAGAACCCCCAGAATTTATGCAGGATTATCTGAGGGGTTTACGACTCGATCCTAAAAAATTTTATGGGAAAGTTCCAGAAATACGTAAAGCTATTCAAAAACAAAAAAGAGTAATAGGCGATGAGTTAGGTTTTGATTACTCTGAGTTTTCTGATGATCAGGTTTCAGATGTTTTGCAATATGATATTTTTCCGAATATTTTTATGACCATTCATCCTGAAAGACTTTGGATATTTGGACCAAAACCGCATAAGTCTGATCCAAATAAATGCTCTTTTACAAAATGGTCTTTCCAAATACCTTCTCAACTAGTTCGTGATGAAAAAAAAGGATTAGAACTTTTACCTGGTTCATCCTTTTATGAACAAACAGGAATGAGACCTGAACATGATATATTTACTAGAGAGGATGTTATTGAGGGTAGGAAATCATTCACAATAACAATTGATCAAGATATTCATTACCTAAATGATATGCAAGCAGGTATGCATTCAAAAGGATTTGAAAGTGCTTTACTCAGTAAAGATGAGGAGAGGTTACAACATTTCCATGATTGGGTTGATGACTGGGTAAGTAAAGATTCTTTATGGTCAAGGATAGGGTAAGTAACTAATGTCTGATAAGCCTCTAGCAAAGAAAACTTTATTTTTTTATGGTCTGTCTGAGATGCCTATTTCTATAGCTTCTCTTCCTTTGCTGGCTTTTATACCAAATTATTATGTTTCTGATTTAGGGCTTGATTTTGCTGCAGTAGCTTTAGTGATGCTTTTAGCAAGATCTTTTGATGCAGTTACCGATCCCTTAATTGGATTTTTGAGCGATAGGACCAATACTAGGTGGGGCAGAAGGCGCATATGGATGTTTTTTTCTATACCTCTTCTGATGATAGCAACATATAAAATATTTTTCCCCAATGAAGCATGGGAATGGGTTCCTTTGAGTTTAGATTTCTTATCTCTAAACTTAGGTACAGGCGGACATTACCTTTTATTTTGGTTTTTAGTCTTATGGTTTGGATGGAGTATGCTATTTATTCCATACTATTCATGGGCTGCGGAACTTTCCTCTGACTATAATGAACGATCAACAATTGTTGGATGGCGGATGTTTATAGGTACATTTGGTAATGCAGTTTCTAAATTTTTACCTGCAATTGCATTATTTTTATTTGCCTTTGGTGGTGCTGAAGAGACAGTTATTATTATTGGCGTTTGTTTACTATTGGTTATTCCAATTTGTATTAGTCTTTCAATTCTTAACGTTCCTGAAAGAATGGACTATCAAGTTAAACAAGGTTCTGTAAAAAAAGGCTTAATCGCTATGTGGCAGAATAGTGCTTTTCGAAAACTTATTTTTGCATACTTCTTTAATTATTTAGGTATTACCCTCTCAACACTAACTGTTATGTTTTTTATTAGAGGTGTAACCGGTGAAGAAGAACAGGGTATACTCTATTTTGTATTTTATTATGTTGCAAATCTTATAGGTATTCCTTTTTGGCTCTGGCTTTCTAGAAAAGTTGGAAAACATAATGCCTGGAAAATTGGCTTACTAGTTTTTACAATATTACAGCCTTGTTATTTCTTTTTGGGCGATGGTGATTACTACTGGATGTTTCCAATTACTTTCATAGCTGGATTAGCTGGCTCAACTTTTCACCTTATCCCGCATTCAATGAAAGCAGATGTTATTGATTATGATACTTATCTTACAGGTGAAGATAGAGCTGCTCAGTTCTTTGCGGCATGGTCATTTGTAACTAAAATGGCAATAGCTATAGCCCCGTTCTTTGCTTTTACATATCTTGATTTAATTGGTTTTGATTCCAGTCCTGGTGCAATAAATAGCCCAGAACAAATCCTTGGTTTAAGAATTTTATTTTGCTTTGGGTTACCACTATTTTTAATAATTGCAATTTTTTGTGTTCGCGATTATCCAATTACCCAACAAAAACAAGAAGAGATTCGAGGGGAAATAAAAACTCAAAAAGAAAATTCACCAAATCAAGCCTAAAAAATCGATAATTAAAAATTTAATTTAGATTTAAGGTTTATACATTTTTTCCCTGTAATAGACATCATCATCTTGTCTTTTTCCTCTATGACAATCTGAGTCATCAAAATATGGGTCATTAGTTGGTTCAGTCCTTGACCAATCATTGACTTCTGACCTGTAAGCTATTTTCCAAACCCCATTTCTTCTTTCATAACGATCAAGATATCTTCCAGCAATAATTACATCAGTATTGACATCATTCTCAATAGTTTTGTGATAAGCATTAAAATAAATTTCACCATATGCTGTATTTTCATCTTCGTCATCAAACTCAATTAATGAATTTCCTATCATATGATGATTGGCTATATGATCCTTTAATGCATCCATACAAAATGTTGCAAATGAATCTGAGTCAGTTTTAATGAATCCATAATCACAGTATGCATCATCATGAAAAACAGATCTAAAAAGGTCTTTATCTAAGCGATCTAAACCTCGCATATATTTACAAACAAGATCATAAATTTCAGATTTTGCTATAATTCTTTCTAATTTTTTTTCCATAACCTATTCCTTAAAATAAGATTCAATCATTTCATGAAAACGATGAACACGCTTTTCTTGACCTGCAAAATATGCGCCATTAAAACCTCTTGAACGCAAACCATATTGTTGAAATACAAAAACAACAGCATCTTGATCAATTGTTTGACCTAGACTTTTTTCACCGTGATCAAAAACATCGGGCTCTATTGCAAAATTGCCTCTCTCATGGATACCAACGGTGCTTCTAATTGGCGATGTTTCATTTTCAGGATTACTGGCATACCACCAGTTGTCAAAGACACACTTTTCTGGGTCGGTTGCATGTGGTCTTGCTCTTAAGAAGTGAAATCCATCAGCCCAAAGTGAAACTGCAAAATTCGGAAAAAGAGTGTAATGAAATGCATCTGTGAGCTGTTCGTCGTGAAGATTTTGATAATGAGTGTAGCCTCTTTCTGGACCTAATTTTCTTTTTGCTTTTTGTATCGCTTCTCTTGTATCAAATCCTTTACCAGTAAATTCATTTGGATCAATCTCCCAGTCCCTCATTACTGTCGCTAATGGATCTTCAATAATACCGCCTTCCTCAAAGGAGCCAGCGGGTCCATAGCCTGCTTGCATTATCATTCTATTATGACCTTCATCAGATAAGTCAAATTGTGTATTTTTGTAGCTAGTATCAACACCACTTGGCATTCTTTTCTTGGTTACAGCTTTTTCTGCAGCATGAACAGTATTTAAATGATAGGATTCATTAAAATTATCTAAAATTATCTTCCAATTACAAGGCATATTTACTGTTTGGGCAACATAACGTTTCCACTTATGAACTTCATATGCTTGCCAGTCATCCCAAATTGGTCCAAGCCATTCCTTGAGAGAACAGGCATCCCTATCCATATTGATCCATATGAAACCTGCAAAAGTTTCTGTTTTCACTTCTTCAAGTCTCAAATTCTGACATGGATCCCCTTGTGGAAAGTCCTCTGAGTCCTGTGCTTCAATTAATTTACCGTCTTTTCTCCACTTCCAACCATGATATGGACAATTAAATGTTTCAGTAGTCCCTAGATCGTTAAAAGTTAAACGAGCACCCCTGTGTTGGCACACATTGTAAAATGATTTAATTGAACCATCATCTTGTCTTACCATCAAAAAACTTTCTTTTCCAAAGTCTTCCATTTGATAATCACCTGCATTTGGAATTTCTTCTTCGCGACCAAGCAATAACCATACTTTTGGCCACATATATTCCCATTCTTTTTCCATAAACTCATAAGAATTATATCTTTTTCCATCAACAGGAGTATTTTTTAAATCAGAATTACTCCAGTTTTTGAAATTTTTACTTTGAAATTTTTTATCTATAGCACTCATCTCTAATCCTTAAATTATTTGCCTTTAAATTTGGGTTTTCTCTTTTCTTCAGATGCTGCAATGGCCTCTGCATGATCTTCGCTTGTTCTTGCAAAAGCCATATGAGAAGAAATTAAATCTAAGCTTGTATTAAGGTCCATATTTACATTCTGGTATATTAATCTTTTAATTACTCTGACAGGAATTGGAGCTTGATTTAAAACATTATTTATCCATTCTCTTGTTTTTTCGATTAATTCTTCCTTAGAGAATATTTTATTTATTAAGCCAATCCTGAGGGCTTCCTCAGCATCTATTACATCAGTTGACCAAAATAGTTCTAACGCTTTTGATGTACCAACAATGCGTGGCAGGAAATACGTACCTCCGTTTCCAGGCACTAGACCAAACGCTGCATAAGAAGCTCTAAAGATGGCATTTTTTGAAGCAAACCTGATATCACAATGTAGACTCATATCCATTCCAGCACCTGTTGCCATTCCATTTACAGCAGCAACTATTGGTTTTTCTATTTGTGCTGTTTTTTTAGCAATTCTTTGAAAATGATCCCAGAAATGATTTTTTGTTTCTAATGGATCTATTTTATTATTTGCACCAAGATTTGCCTTATCACCCCCTGCACAAAAAGCTTCACCGGACCCCGTTAATATGATTGCCGAGATACTATCATTATTTCTGCACTCATCTAAAATTTCTACCCAGCGATTAACCATATCTGTGTTAATAGCATTTTTTCGATCAGGTCTATTTAAAGTAATTGTTGCTATCTTATCTTGAATATCTAGAAGTATAGGTTTTTCTGACATTATTATTTTCCTTAAAAAGTTGTATTATCGATGCCACCATCGATTACTAAGCTTTGACCAATGACATAAGTAGCTTGTTCACTGCAAAACATTGCTACAAAATCACCAAAATCTTGAGACGTACCAAATTTTCTGGCTGGTATTCGCCATTTTTTTGCAAATTCAAAGACCTCTTCGTCGTAAGACGTACCATTTTTTTCTGCTAGCTTTTGATAGGTTTCGCTTGTTGCGGCTGTGTGATGCATCCCAGGAAGAATATTATTAATAGCTACATTGTGTCTTGCAACTTTTTTAGAAACTGCAACCGAGTAATTTACCAATGCAGCTCTAGGCCCTCCTGATAAAATTCTTACCTCAGCAGGTGTTTTTGCCGCCCCAGTTCCAATATTGACTATCCTTCCCCATTTTCTTTTTACCATTCCAGGAATTAATTCTTTCATAAATGAAACTGGACTTAGAAGTGAAACTTCTAATGTTTTCCTCCAGTCATCAGGGGAGATTTTCTCATAGTCAGGAGTAGTCATTGGTGGTGTGCATGTTCCCACTAAAATATCTGGATCAGGGCAAGCATTTATTATTTTCTTTCTTCCTTCATCAGTACTATGATCAGTTGCTACTCCAATAACCTTTACACCGGTCTCTTTTCTTATTTCTTCACATGTATTTTCAAGTCTATCTTTTCCACGAGACGATATAACTAAGTCAACACCTTCTCTTGCAAGAGCAATTGCACTTCCTTTACCCATTCCAGCGCTTCCACCATTAATAATTGCTTTTTTTCCTCTAATACCCAAATCCATAGCTCACCCCAAAAATATATATATTTATAATTTTAGATTAAGTAATTTATTATTAATTTCAAAATAAATATCTAATTTTTTATTTTTGTTTCAATTTTTTTATCTAGATAAAGTACAATATTTTATTTAATGTCGTCATAGGAGATTTTAATGGATAAAGAGTACGATGTTGTAATTTTAGGTTCAGGCGCTAGTGGAATGATGTCTGCAATAACTGCGTATGAAAATGGATCCTCTGTCGGTCTATTCGAGAAACAGTCCCTTGTTGGAGGAACAGCTGGTGTTTCAGGTGGTATAATATGGGCACCAATGAATAGTCATATGAAAGCCAAAGGTATTGAAGATGATAGAAATAAAGCAATTGATTATTTTATGTCCCTTTCGCATGGTGATATTAATTTAAACTTATTAGAAGCTTTCATCGATAACTGTGCAGAAGCGCTTGATTTTCTTGAAAATAAAACAGACGCGAAGTTTTCAATACTTGAAGGATATCCAGACTATTATCTTGACCGTCCAGGTGCAATTGAGGGTGGAGGAAGAGCTCTTGATAATAATTTATTTGATTACTCAATTTTAGGCGACTGGGCTAATAAAATTCGTAATAATGGCTCTCCACTTCCAATGACTCTTGGTGAAACACCTCTGGGCGGGGGGACAGGTATAGTTCCTGATGATGTTATGGCAAAGCGATTAGAAAAAGATTCTAGAGGTTTTGGCCAAGCTTTAGTTGGAACGCTTTTGAAGGGCTGCCTTGATAGGGATATCGAACCACAATTAAATACTAAAACTAAAAGATTGATTAAAGATGGTAATAGAATAACTGGAATAGAAATTGAGGTTGATAATAAGGTTCAAATAATTAATGCGCGTCGTGGTGTTATTATAGCTACTGGTGGTTTTGAGTGGAATAAAGATTTGGTTAGTACTTTTCTAAGAGGTCCTTTAAATGCACCTGCATCACCTCCCGGCAATAATGGTGATGGGTTAGTACTCGCTCAAGAAGCTGGAGCAGCCTTGGGTAACATGACAAGCGCTTGGTGGTCTCCAGTATTGTCAATTCCTAATGATGAGTGGCCCGAGGGTGGACAAATGTCTTCACCAATTTTAATTGAAAGGACTCTTCCTCATTCAATTATGGTAAATAAAGACGGTAAAAGATTTTGCAATGAAGCAACTAATTATTCTGCATTAGCTGGCGCTTTTCATTTTTTTGATCCAAATCAATATGGATACCCAAATCTACCAGCGTGGATAATTTTTGACTCAAATTTTAAAGATAAATATCCATTTGCAACCATTATGCCTGGAACTGACGCACCTGAGTGGATGATAAGTTCTGAAACACTTGATGAATTAGCTGAAAAACTAGATTTAAATACTAATAATTTTATTGATACCGTTGGTAATTTTAATAAATATGTTGACTCAGGTAACGATAAAGACTTCTCAAGGGGTCAAAGTGAGTATGACTCTTTTTATGGCGATAGATCCCAAGAAGGAGTTTTTTCGACTCTTGGTAAATTAAATAAACCTCCATATTATGCAGTTGAAATTAATATTGGCGCATTAGGAACAAATGGTGGTGCGAGCACAGATGCTTCTGGAAGAGTTCTATCCGCATCTGGTGAAATTATTGAAGGTTTATATACAGTTGGGAACGCTATGGCTGGAAGTACTGGTTCTGTTTATGCTGGTGCAGGTGGCACTTTGGGACCTGCTCTCACATATGGATTTTTAGCAGGTAAGCATGCTGCGGGAAATAACTTTTTAAATTCTAAGGGAAAATAATGAATAAAATACTTGTATACGGCGCTACTGGTGATCAGGGATTACCGTTAATCGATGAATTATTAAAGCATGGCTATAAAGTAAGGGCGGCAAGTAGAAACCCAGATGACTTTAATGCTTATAATCCAAGTGATGTCGAGCCTGTTAAGGCAGATCTTTTTGATATTGAATCCCTAAGAGCTGTCTCAAAGGATATTGACGGTATAGCTATGAATTTACCCTTTGTTTTTGATAAAAAAATTGCTCAGGAATGGGGAGAGAATATTACTAGAGCTGGTGCTGATGAAGGTATTAAGAAAATTGTTTTTAATACAAGCTGTTATGTTGCACCAAAAGATAATGGCTTAGAGGCTCATGATGGAAGACGTGCTATAGAGAAGGCGATGGAAGATAGTGGTATGGATTATGTCGTTATTCGATCAATGGTCTTTATGGATAATTTGACTCGTTTTTGGTCTAAGCCATCTATCACAAATAATGATACATTTGCATATCCATGTTCATCTGATTTAAAAATATCTTGGGTTTGTTTAAATGATGTTGCAAAATTTATGGTAGCATCATTGTCAAACAGTACAATAAAAGCTGATAAAATTTATGTTGGTGGTCCTGAAATTTTGTTAGGCGATGAAGTTGCCGAGAGGTTTTCTAGAGCTCTCAATAGAGAAATTAAATTTAAAAGTTTAGATCCGAAAAATTTTGCAGGTGCAATGAGTAAGTTAGTTACTGGATCTGAAGAATACGAGGATGTATCGATTTATGGTGGCATGGCCGCTTTTTATACTTGGTATAATGAGCAAAACCCTTCACCATTAGCAATTGATATGGAGCCTGCTTATAAATTACTTAATATTACTCCAACTTATTTTGAAGATTGGATTAAACAGCATGACTGGAGTAAAGTTTAAAGAAAGGTTTTGAAATGACTGACAAAAATATTGAAAATTATAGTTTTTTAGATCCAGTTATTAATAGTAATCCATTTGAATTTTATAGATTACTACATAAAGAAAAGCCTGTTTATCAAATTCCTGAAATAGGAATGTTTATGATGACAAAATATGACGATATTCGGCAAGCTCTTAAGGATTATGAAACGTTTAGCTCAGATGTGAAGTTGGCACAAAGAGGACCATTTGCTGATCTTCATCAATCAATCCTTGTTGATGGAGGAGGTTGGGAACATGTTCAAACTCTTCAAAGGACTGACCCTCCCGTACATGCTCGTTATAGAAAATTAGTTGATAGGGTGTTTACTAAAAAAAGAGTTGTAGAAATGACACCTTATATAGATGAAGTAGTAAATCAATTAATAGATAGTTTTATTGATAATGGTAAATGTGACTTTAATAATGAATTCGCTATGCCTATGCCCGGAATAATAATTGCTGAACAATTAGGTTTAGACAGAAAAGATGTTGCAACTTTTAAGAAGTGGGCTGATTCAATGCTTGGTGCAACACGTTCAGCAATTGCGACTGAGGAAGATGTCAGGAAAGACTCTGAAACGGAACTTGAGGCTCAACTTTTTTTAGCAGACGTATTTGAAGATAGGCGAAAGAACCCAAAAGAGGATCTTATGTCTGCCTTAGTTCATGCACATGGCGAGGACGAGGAAGCTCTAAGTATGCATGAGTTACAAAATTTAATGCATCAACTTATCACTGGTGGATTTGAAACTACTCAAAGTGCAATTAATCATGGAATGTGGACCTTAATAAGATTCCCAGAAGTTTTAGAAAAATTAAATGAAGATGAAAATTTAATTAAACCTTTTATTGAGGAGGTTCTTAGATGGGAAAGCCCTGTTCAATTTTTATTAAGGCAGGCAACAAAAGATGTTGAAATATCCGGAACACTAATACCAAAGGGTTCAATTGTAATGATGGGTTATGGACCTGCAAATAGAGATGAGGAGAAATTCACATGCCCGCATAAATTTGAATTAGATCGAAAAGGTGTTGGAGCTCACTTAGCTTTTGGTTCGGGAGTTCATCATTGTCCTGGTGCATTATTAGGGCGTCAGGAGATGATTAGTTCTTTTAATTTTTTAGTTAAAAGACTCAAAAATATTAGTCTTGAAAAACCAATTTCTGAGCCTGTACATAATTTCAGTATGTTTTTTATGCCAATGTCTAGTTTAGATATTAAATTTGATAAGAGATAAAATTTATAAATTTTCATTTAAGTAAGGATTTGCTTTATTTGTAAGCCCTTGGTAAATAAGCCCATCTTTCATCACAGCCTTAATTTTTTTATGATCTTGAAGCACAGTAATATCTTCAAGGGGATTCCCATCGATTATAACTAAGTCAGCAAGCTTACCTTCCTCAAGTGTTCCTAATGAACCATTATTATCCATTGCTTCCCCTCCGAGACTTGTTGCAGAGTGTAAAGCTTCAGCATTAGAAAAACCAAATAGATTAACATAATGTTCAAGATCTTTTGCATAGGTTCCATGGGGCGCAATATCCAAGCCATAATCCCCACCGACTAAAATTTTTATTCCAGCTTCTTTCATTTTTTTATATGATGATATGGTTTCCTCGACTTCTCTTTGGTATCCTATAACTTCACGACTGTCGCTTTTAAAACCCATTTTTTCTGCATTTTCTAGAAAAGCCATTTCCCAAGCAATTGCAGGACCAACGTAAACTCTATCCTTATTTTCAATTAAAAGATCCAGAGCTTCATTGTCTATATAGTTTGCATGACCAATAAAATCGATACCACTTCTTACTGCCTGTTTTACAGCTTCAGCTGATCTAGCATGACAAGCAACTTTCATTTTTTTTCGGTGAGCTTCATCTACTAAAGCTTCCACTTCCTCATCTTTATAGCCAAGATCACCAGGTCTTCCTTGTAGTGATATTAACTCTCCATCAATCATAACTTTTACTACATCAACTCCATTTTTCCACAGAGTTCTAACGGCTTTCCTTATTTCCCAAGGACCATCAGTTATCATCGCCAATCCTTCAGTTTGGGGTTTTGCGTGATCTGGATAAGTATCGGCATTACCTCCAATAGCACAAATATCTCTGCCTCCAGCAAGAAGTCGAGGACCTGCAATTTGACCGCTATTGATTGCATCTCTTAAGAAAACATCTATTCGGTGAACCGAACCAAAACTTATTGCAGATGTAAACCCTGACCCTAACATAATGCGAGCATTATCAACTGTTTTAATCATCGCTTCTTCAATGGGGGTTTTGTCCAATTCAAGAGGACCATTATTTGTATACGATATATGCGCATGGGATTCGGTCATACCAGGTATAACAGTCTTTCCACCTAAATCGACTCTCTCAATATTATGCGATGTATTTGTAAATTCTGAAGATGGTCCAGCGTATTTAATAATATTTCCATCAATCCAAATTGAAGCATCTTCGCATATGGTATCGCTATCACCCTTAAATAAATTTAGATTTGAAAAAATTTTCTGTTTATCCATTTTTATACCTTTTAGAGTCTTAAAAGTTTTTTTGCATTTTCAGTAAGATTGGGTGCAAAGTCTTCTAATTTCTTTGGCGTATCCCAGCCACCAAAGTTTGTTCCATACACCAATCTCTCCTCACCAATGATATCGAATAGCATTGCTTGAGATTTTTCTCCGTGAACATGAGCATCAAACCATAGTTTTTTTAACTCACTTACGAAACCATTTTTTTTAACACCCTCTGGTGCCCAATCACGAAATTCTGACATTTCAGAGAAACGCTGAATTAAGTAAGGCATAGCTCCCCCACCATGGGAAATACATATATCAAGATTAGGATGTCGATCTAGTACACCTCCAATGATTAAGGTTGCTACTGCTAATGTTTCTTCATAGGCATAACCAAGCATTATACTCATATCATATCTACCCATTCTCCAATCATCTGGTCCTTTAGCACCGCCTGAAGAGGCTGGGTGAAGAAATAATGGTATATTTAGATCAACTACTGTTTGATAAAATTCATCTAGCCTTGGGTCGTCAAGTCCAAACGGTAAATCAGTACCAGCTGATACAGAACTAAGACCTAAATCTTTAATAGATCTCTCAAGCTCTATACAAGATAGGTCTATATCTTGTAACGGAACAGTTGCTGAACCCAAGAGTCTATTGGGGTATTCATTAATTGAGTCGACCATTGCGTCATTATGAATTTTACAAAATTCATTGGCGATTTCACCTTCAATTTTATGAAACATTGTTAGAGGATTAGGTGATAATAATTGCAAATCTATACCTAGTTTATCCATTGCTTCGATGCGTAAACTATTTTCCATAAAGATAGTATTTTCATATTGCATAGGCTTCATTTTGTATTCACCTATCCTAAAAAAGGGCAAACCATTTTCATCTATACCAGTCTCAGGCCCATACTTGCCAGCTTTTCCGAATGCTTTGCCTAGTACAACGTGGGCATGGGTATCTATGATTTTTATTGTCATTGATTTTTAATCATTAGCAAATAATACTTCTCTTGGATTTCCATCCTCATCATAAACAGGTTTATGTTTATCAATTAAGTACATTTGGTTTTCGGTATCTCTTATGCCAACTGAATTCAAAGCTTCAACCATTGCTGCATAAGTATGATGCTTAAAATGTGCAACAAGAGATTCTTCGTCTTTCCATAGCTCATAAACTTGAATTCTATTATCAACACAAGGATCTGCAGCAAAACAATAGCTAATGCAACCCTCCTCTTCTTGACGTGTAGCTAATTGGATATCGGCAGTAATTTCTATCGCCTTATCTCTTTGCTCTTTTGTTTCAAAATTAAGTGTTGCTGATATAATAATCATTTGAATGCTCCTAGAGACCTAATTAATCTCTTTCGTATGCAGGATCTTTTCTATCACCCCTGCCTGGTGCTGGACCAGGTCCTTCACGCCAACCTTTATCAGTTGCAGGTTCAAATCTAACCCAATCATGAACACCTTGTCTTTTTACAATTTTCCATTCACCTTCACGTTTCTCAAATTTATCAATATATCTTCCTGATATAAAAATATCTTCATCAATACTAGGGTCATGATCCGCAACAAATCCACCTGAGTCAGAAAAATCTTTTCCTTTAGCAAGCCTATGAAATGCTTGCCAGTAGGACTCTGACCAAGCAACATTTCCATCAACTTCTACTAGAATATTTCCAACAAGATGTTGTGTGTGTTCCATTTTAGATAGTATATCAAATGCAAAATCACAGAATTGAGCTGATGGACCTTTATATTCACCGTGGTGATGAATGGAGTCATCATGAAAAACTGATTCAAGGAGTTCTCTATCTAACCTATCAATTGCTCTGCAATATTTATATACTACATCCATTATAGCAATTTTATCAGCTGCTATTTCTAAATTACTCATAACACCCCCTTAAAGTATTAATTTTAGGCATCTCCTCCGCTATTTCCGAAAAGGTATCTGTCAATATTTTCATGGAAATAACGAATTCTATTCTCTTGCTCAGGCATATAGTCCCCAATGTAACCACGTGAACTTAAACCTTTTTGTTGGCTTTTCCATATAGCAACATCTTCACTAATTCCAGGTCCAACATCCACTTCTTCGTGATGACCTTTGATATGAGGAACTTTAGTATTAATATTTGTTTCCATTCCAAGTGATGGAGAATGATATTTTTCAACGCCCTTTGGGAAAAGTGTTAAATACCAATAATCAAAAATACATTTTGTTGGATCAGTAGGGTGAGGGCTTCCTCGTAACCACTGCATTCCATCAGGTTTAACGCTGAAAGACATATTAGGAAAAATAGTATAATGGTAGTGATCAGTTAATTGAGTATCCTTAAATTTACTGAAATCATAACCTTTTTCTTTATCTAATTTTCTTTTTTGTTTTTGTAGATCTTCTCTTATATCAAGAAGACGTCCCTTATAATCATCAGGCTTCATATCCCAATATTCAATATGAGGACCAATCATTTCTAGTACCTTATCTTCTTCTTCATACACACTGACGCTAGGCATGAAACCTGGCATAAGCATTCTTGAGTGCATACTTTCGTACATATCAAATTGACATGCTTGATATTTCTCTTCGGCAACATATTTCAATCCAGGATGAACATAAGGTGTATGATAAGATTCATTAAAATTATCTTGAACACATTTCCAATTCCAATCTCCTTCAACTGTCACCCAGTGAGTCCTTATCATATCTGAGATTGGATAGTCCTCCATATGTTCCATAATTGGATTTAAGTAATCTCTTAAAGGTTTACTATTACTGTCTAGGTTAAAAAATATAAAACCTTTCCAGACCTCAGTTTTAATTTCAATCAGATTTCTTTTTCCACATGGCGAACCCTGTGAGAAATCTTCTTCATCTGGTACCCAATTTAATTTTCCATCTAAGCCAAATTTCCAAGCATGATATGCGCAAGTAAAACTATCAAGATTACCTTCATCAATTTGAACTAATTGATTACCTCGATGTTGGCAAACGTTATAAAAACATCTAATTTTTTGATCTTCACCACGAGCACAAAGAATAGATTCAGGGCCAAATTCGAATGTAAAAAAATCGCCGGGTTCTTTTATTTGTTGTTCTAGACCAGCAACCTGCCAAACTTTTGTCCATAATTTTTCCCATTCAAGGGCCATAAATTCTTTTGAGGTATAACGATCACCAAGTATAGGTTTATTCCCTAACTTTGGTTCAGGCTCTTTACCCCAATCACTGCTAAATAGTTTATTCGCCAAAGGCTTAATTTCAGATTGATTTGACAATTTTATTACCTTCCTTTTTTTGTAAACAATTGCATATAAAACAGCACAGAATTACATTAATAGTCAATAATTAAATTAGCCGGGAAAAGGAGATGTCAATATTGTCATAAAAAATTAAGAGAAATCTTAATTCAAGCCATTATTAGGTATTGGTTCATCAGATATTGAGTTCAAAAAAGCAATCATATTTGCCCTATCTTTTGTTTTTCTTAATCCTGCAAAAGACATTTTATTACCAGGTGCATATTTCTTTGGACTTTTAAGCCACAAGTTTAAATCTTGTATAGTCCAATTTCCTTCCATTGATGATAAAGCCTTTGAGTAAGAATAACCATCAATATTTGCCTTTGGTGCATTTACGATATTCCAAAGTGTAGGACCGACACCATTAGCTCCACCGCTCTTTAAGCTATGACAAGCTGTACATTTTTTTGATAACTTTAATCCAGCATCAACAGATGCTAATGCCAGCTCTTCTTCAAAAGAAAGTTTTGGCTTCTCAATAACTTTTATTTCTACAACCTCAATAGAGCTATCTTTCTCTGCAATTAAATCCATAGCTAAATCTTGATTACCAGATGAAGGCATGATTTTTTTAAATGATGCAATTTCTGCTTTAGCAAGATCAATTTTTTTCTTTAAATCTTCTCTACCCATTACTGAGTGGGTTAGAATTCCTTCTACTGATTTTAAATTAGTATTAAGTTTTTGAAGATATTCAGAAGCAGACTCTGGTGAAGTAAAGTAAGATAGTTCATTTAATTTAGTCTCTTGCTTACTTATTTCTTGGATTAATTCTTTTCTTCCAACAACTGTATGTGTAAGAATTTTTTTATTTTCATTTACAGAGGTTTGAGTTTCAAAAAATTCTTTTCTTAGCTCATTAAATTTGGCAGAAGAAGTCATTGATAAGTCGTCAACAATCTTTTCTAAAAAAATGGAATTACTTATTGATGAAAGTGATCCAATTACAAAAAAAGTAAAAATACCAGCAAAAATTATTTTAATTATTTGATTTAGATTCATAGTTTATTTCCAGCGGCATCTGTATAGCATCTTTTAAAAATTTTGCTAGAAAAAATTCTTTTTTTTAATTTATTTTATATAGCCTTATTAATAGATATGAGATTACTATAAGAAATGAATAATTTAATAATAATACCATCTCGTTTGGAGTCATCCAGGTTGCCAAATAAACCTCTAGCCGAAATTGCTGGTTTACCAATGATTATTCACGTTATGAATAGGGCAAACCAATCAAAGTGTGGTGATGTTATTGTTGCTACTCCCAATAGAGAGATATTTGACATAGTAAACTCTCATAATGGAATTGCTGTTATGACAAAATTTTCTCATGAGTCCGGCTCTGATAGGATTTTTGAGGCATTAGAAAAGTATGATCAAGATAATAAATATGAGAAAATAATTAATTTACAAGGCGATCTTCCCAATATTGATCCTTCTTTTATAAATCTAACCTGTTCTTTGCTAGGAAAAAATTTGGATGCTGATATATCAACTCTTTGTAGCCCAATTTCTAATAATAAGGAATTCGAAAATCCAAATGTTGTAAAAGCCTATGTTAACAATTCATCAAAACCAACATATGCTGATGATTTTGTGAGGATGCCAGGGTCTTATCATTATGATAAACTTTATCATCATTTAGGTATTTATGGTTATAAAAGATCATCCTTAAAAAAATTTATAAGTACAGATCAATCTACAAGAGAAAAGGATTTTAAATTAGAACAACTTAGAGCACTTGATAATGGTATGAAAATAGTTATTGATTTCGTAGATGATATACCTATTGGTGTTGATACAGAAGATGATTTACATAATGTAAGAAAAGAGCTTGAGTAATTAATATGAAAAAAACAATTGCATATCAAGGAGAGCCTGGAGCTAACTCACATATAGCATGTGATCTTTATAATAAGGATCTAACGCCTGTTGCTTGTGGTACTTTTGATCAAGTTTTTAGTAATGTTATTAATAAAAAAAATGACTACGCTATGATCCCTATTGAAAACTCCATAGCAGGTCGCGTTGCAGATATTCATAGATTGATGCCAACATCTGGTCTAAAGATAATCGGTGAATTTTTTCTTGAAATTCATCATGCCTTAATGGGGGTTGAAGGTTCCTCATTGAAAACTCTTTCCACAGTAAGGAGTCATGAGATGGCATTAAGCCAGTGTCGTAATTCAATAAAGGAATTGGGATTGGATCCAAAATCTTCAGCAGATACAGCTGGATCTGCAAGGGAAATTTCTGAAATAAATGATATATCTATTGGAGCAATAGCCTCACCGCTTGCTGCAGAGATTTATAATTTGAAAATCCTTAAAGAAAATATGGAAGATAAAGGATTTAATACTACAAGATTTCTAATTCTAAGCCGTGAGGATAATAAATTTACAGAATTGGATGGTCCTATGATTACAACATTAGTTTTCAAGGTTAAGAATGTTCCATCAGCATTATATAAGGCCTTAGGTGGCTTTGCTACTAATGGTGTGAACATGCTTAAATTGGAAAGTTATCAAGTTGATGGAAGTTTTTTAGCTACCCAGTTTTATGTTGATATTGAAGGGCATTTTCAAGAAGAGTCGATAAAGTTAGCACTTGATGAATTGTCTCATTATTCTGAAGAAGTTACTATTTTAGGTGTTTACTCATCGAAAAAGGATAGATAATTATAGTGTGTAACTTGTGTTATTTAAGCCTCAAAGTATAGGTTTTCTCTCAAAAAAGTATAAAAAATAGATATTAATTTATTCTTAATTATGTATAGTTGTAATATTAATATTTCGTATTAAATTTTATATTAAGGGGGGAAATAATAATGTTAGACACAGGAAATACTGCTTGGATTTTAATTTCTACGGCTTTAGTACTTTTTATGACTTTACCAGGATTAGCTTTATTTTATGGTGGTTTAGTTAAATCAAAAAATATTTTATCTGTCTTGATGCAGTGTATAGCCATTGCTTGTTTAGCTTCTTTGATTTGGCTTGCTGTTGGTTATAGCTTAGCTTTTTCTGAGGGTAGTCAATGGGTTGGCGGATTGCAAAATTCCTTCTTCTCAGGAATTGAAAGAAGTTCACTTTCTGGAGATATTCCTGAGTCTGTATTTTTTATGTTTCAAATGACATTTGCAATTATAACTCCTGCTCTAATGGTTGGAGCATATGTTGAAAGAATTAAATTTAGTGCTGTATTATTATTCAGTGGTTTATGGTTAGTTGTTGTTTATGCCCCAGTTACACATTGGATTTGGGGCGGTGGCTGGCTTGCTGAGATGGGTATTTTGGATTATGCAGGTGGATTAGTTGTTCACTTAACTGCAGGAATTTCTGCCCTTGTATTAGCTGCAGCTCTAGGTCCAAGAAAAGGTTTTCCGGATCAAGTTGATCCCCCTCATAATCCTGCATTAGTTATGATTGGAGCATCAATGCTGTGGGTTGGTTGGTTTGGCTTTAATGCTGGTAGCGCTCTAGCGGCTAATGAAGATGCTGGGATGGCAATGTTAGTTACACATGTTTCTGCCGCAACTGCATCTTTAGTTTGGATGTTTATAGATTGGTTGAAATTTGGAAAACCTACTCTAGTAGGTTTAGTGACAGGAACAATAGCCGGTCTAGCCTCAATTACACCTGCTTCTGGATTCGTTGGTCCAATTGGCGCTTTAATAATTGGTGGTTCCGCAGGTATTATTTGTTATGTCCTTGTTTCCTTTGTAAAGAATACACTTAAGGTTGATGACTCATTAGATGTTTTTGCAGTTCATGGCGCTGGAGGTGTGTTAGGTATTTTATTGGTATCATTCTTAACAGATTCTAACATTGGAGGCGCAGGTTATGCAGATGGTATGAGTGCATCATCTCAATTTAATGTACAGTTAATTGGAGTTGCATCTGTTTTTGTATGGTCCATTATTGCATCACTAATTATTATAGTAATTGTAAAAGCTTTAACTGGTTTAAGGGTAGAAGATTCTCATGAAGAAGAGGGCTTAGACATATCATCGCACGGTGAAACTAATTACAGACAGTAAATAATTTACAATTAAACATATCTCATTATAATATTTTTATTTTTAATAGGGGTGTTAAGTGGGTAAAGTCGATACGCATAAATTAGCAATAGATGGTAAAGAGCCTAGTAATCTTAGAGGTGATCCTATTACTAATGACAGATACTTTAGTAAAGAATTTATGGCTAAAGAATGGGAGCATATGTGGACAAAAATCTGGCTTATTGCTGGTAGAGAAGTTCAACTAAAAGAAGCTGGTGATTATATTGTTCATGACCTTGTTACTGAGTCTGTAATAATTGTTAGACAAAATGATGGATCTCTAAAAGGCTTTTATAATAGCTGTGCTCACAGAGGACAAAGACTTGTTGAATGCGATAGTTTTCAGAATTCATTTAGATGTCCATATCACGATTGGGAATTTGGATTAGATGGCAATGTGATTAGCTGCCCAGATGAGGATGACTATCCTCAAGGAAGCCCTGTTGGAAAAAGAAAACTAGTTGAAGTAAGGGTTGATACTTGGGATGGTTTTATTTTCTACACTATGAATGAAGATGCACCTGATCTTATGGAATACTTAGATCCTCTTCCTGAAATTTATAAAAATCATAATTTTAAAGATCAAATCAGGGCTCAGTGGGTAAGGGTTGAACTTGATGTAAATTGGAAATTCTTTTGTGATAATTTTAATGAGTCATATCATACTAGATTTGTACACCCTCAAGTTCCTTCTGTTATAGATCAGGATCATTTTACCTCTAGGTATGAAATGTTTCCAAAAGGACATGCAAGAATTATTCAAATGGGTCGTCCATCTCTTAGAGACAAGGTACCTGAAGGAGAGGACCATCCCTTCAAAATGATTTTAGAAGATTGGGGTGTTGATACGTCAAAATATTCTGATTATGAGAATTTATCAGAGCAAGGGTGGTTAGATTTAAAAGAAGCTAAAAGAAAAAATTATAAAGAGAAGGGTTATTTTCATTATGAGAATCTATCTGATGAAGAATTAACAGAAAGTCCATTTCAATTTGTTTTTCCAAATATAGCAATGGGTGTTCAAGCTGATGGTTGTATTCTTTTAAATTGGTTTCCTCATCCAACAGATCCTGAAAAATGTTTTTTTGACCTTTGGGATATGGGTTATCCGATAGGTGGTTCAGCAAAAGGTATAGGCAAGACTGGAAGAGATGATAGCCATGAGCAAGAATTTATTAGCCGCACAAAGGTGAATCCAGTAAAACTTCAAGAGGTTGAATTAGATTTCCGTGAATATGACGGAGGCAAAGGTGTGGAAGATCTATGGGATCACGTTGTGTATCAAGATTGGCAACTAACTGATGGCCTAAGACGTGGAGTAAGATCAAGAGGTTATCAAGAGCCTTATTTGGCTGCTCAGGAGTCAAGGGTTAGATTTTTTCATGAAACTCTTCATGATTATTTAAATGGTAAGATACCTAAATAATAATGAAATATTTTATGTAGGGTTTTTTTCAAAACTTGGTATTGAGTTATTTATTGGATCCCACTTACAGGCTGAAACTGACCAAAAGCTTGATTCGATCTCTATCCAAGAAGAGTTATCCAAGCTACCAGCCTTAATAAATCTCAGATTTGGCTGCTCAGTAACATAGCTTATAACTGGAGAACCACATTCAGGACAAAAGCCTCTATGAACATTTGTTCCATCATGTCCAACAACTGAATAAACTTTATAATCATCATTAATTTTTAATTTTTTGGTATGAACAAACACTATTGTTGCTTTTCCAGACCCAGTTATTTTTTGGCAATCCTTGCAATGACAATGACCTGCGGAGATAACGTCTTTTCTGTTGAATTCATATTTAATTTTCCCGCATAAACAGCTTCCGGTCTCTATATGATTTTCAGTCATTTTTTAACTCCTAGTTGATTGAGTCTATCCATTCTTTAATTAATGGAATAGCCTCTTTATGTTCCATATTTCTACTTAATTCTGGCATCATAACACCTGGATCAGTGGATGCCATTCTATACAATAGTATTGATTCCTCCGAGATCCCAGGCTTAATCACATATTTTAATCCTCCGCTTCCTCTACCAGCAGCTACAGGTTTTTTCATTATACCTAGGCTAGTATTATTTGTTTCTTCATGTGATAAATAAAAACCAGAATTTCCAGCAGAGCCTCCCTCTCTATGACAATGTGCACAATTAATATCTAAATATGCTCTTGCTCTATTTTCTATTGTTTCTGATTCTAGATTCCAAATAGCAGTTGGATTTTTTCTGTTAGATGGAATATTTTCTAATATATTTATTTTTTCCCAGTAATCTATTTGATTTTCCATTCCATGTTGATAGAAAAAATCAACATCTAAATTTCTTCCTTTTGGACCTATTGGCATTATTACTTTATTCAAATTATGGCAACTTCCGCATTGATTAATATTAGGAACTCTATATCTATTTACTTGTTGTACCCCGTTCTTATCTATCCATTTTGCATTAATAGTTTTACCAATATATTTAAGTTCTGCATCATCTTGATCTTCTTTCCAAATATATGAAAGCGGGTACCAACCATTTTTATCTTTGATTAATAGTCTTGTCTCCAGAAGTTGAAATCCTAGAGATAAATCTCGATCATCAACTGGATATGCGAATGTTTTTATAATTTTTGTCCCTACTGGAAAGTTAAAAACCTCATTATAGTTGTATTGAGCAAATTCTCCATTGGGCATAGATACGAAACGAAATTTATATGTATAGTCAGAAAATAATGGACTAGCTAGATGATAGGGAATAACATTTTCATTTGGTATTTGTTTTTCTATTTCTTTAAAAAAGTTATAATCTGATAACAATTTTTTTGGAGAAGCCTCAAGAGAAATTGCTGTCAAAAAACATACTAGCAAAAATAAAAAATTAAGTATTTTTATCAATTAATTTCCTTCAAAAAAGATACTGGTTCCAATGATTCAATTTCCCCTAAATAATTATGAAGATTTTTATCAATCTTGTGGAATCTTGGAATTAAATATTTAGTCATTAATTTAAGATTTACAAAATCTGCTTCACCCTTATCTGAAAAATTTTTACCTAGTATTACTCTTTTTGACGGTTTAATTCGTAGCCATTCACTTATAGGTGTTACACCATCCCAGATAATCTCGGGAGCTTTTCCTGGAATTACATCTGAAATTGGCCCAGCTCTTTTTTTATCAACATCATAGCCGTTATTAACAAGGGTATTGTTGTGAATATATATTTTATTAGGAATTGGATTGTAGTTTTTATCGTCAGTTTCCTCTTGATAACTTACTATAAGGATACCTGCTGTTGCATTATTCCTGATATCATTTTCCTTAACTTCAATATTTTCATTAGCCATAATCATTATCCCAGTTCCGTTGGGTGTTTTGCCAACTATATTTCCTTCTGGAGCAAAATTTTTAGTATCATTATTCATGACTTTATTTTTAGAAATTAAAACACTATGACCTCCTTGTTGTGGAAGGTCAGGTAAATCAAAGACTAAAATACCTCCTGTGTTATGCTCTGCTATATTTCCAATTACTTCGGCATAATAACTATTTTCAATTTCTATTCCGGCTACATTAAATTTTGCAACGCTATCTATTACTTTTATTCTTTCCGATTGGCCTACATATATTCCAGCGTCCGAGGCACCTATTGCAATGCACTCTTTAATTAAAACATCTTTGCTTTGTACTGGGTATAATCCATATGCACCATTAGTTTCTTTAGGGCCACCTGTCCACTCAGTACGAATTCTTATAAAGGATATTCCTTCAGCTCCTTTTACAACAATTGCATCACCAATCGTATCTTCTATGGCAAAATCTTTTAAAATAACTTTATTAGATGTAACCATTAATCCTTCAGCACCGGATTTTTGATTTTTAAATGAAAGTATCGTTTTATCCATTCCCTTACCTTGAATAGTTACATTATCTATACTCAAAGAGAGACCATCTTCAAAATTAAATATCCCTTCATCAAGGTTTATAGTATCACCTGGGTTTGCGAAAATTAACGCGGTTTGAATTTCTTCATATGATAGCGGCCCAGGTTTTATTGTTATTGACCAAACTTGATCTGAAAGAGTAATTAAAAAAATGAAACTTAATAATATTTTATGTAATTTTTTATTCATAGGTATTCTATTTATTATATACAAAGTTTTTTATCAAATGATGTGCAATGGCCATACTCGGTGGAACAAAAAAATTAGAATTTTTATCACCTTCTATTGCGTCTTTAAGTTCTGCTCGAGAAAACCACCTTCCTTCGTCAATTTCTATTTCATCTAGTTTAAAATTTTCTGAATTAGCTTCTGCAATGCAGCCAATCATTAAAGAAAAAGGGAAAGCCCAGGGTTGGCTTGAGTGATAATAGACGTCCTTTGTAGAAATTCCAGCTTCTTCATTTAGTTCTCTTGCTACAGCTTCTTCAATTGACTCACCATGCTCTACAAATCCTGCTAATGCTGAATACATTCCTGGCGGAAATCTTTTTTGTCTACCTAGGAAGGCCCTGTCATTATATGTCGCAAGCATTATCACAACTGGATCTGTTCTTGGGAAGTGTTCTGAGTTGCATTCATTACATATTCTTTTATACCCGGCCTCAGCTAATGAACTCTCAGAGCCACATCGCGAACAAAATTTATGACTATTGTGCCATTCAAAAATGGCTTTAGCTTGTCCCAAAATTGCTAATTCACCTGGATCTATTGCCTGTGAGGATAGTGCCATTAGATCCTCAAAAGTTCCTAAGTCTTTCAATCCCGCTTCATTTTCTGGATCAGAGACCCTTGATAGATCAATACTAAAATATGCTTTTCCATTTAAAAGACCCAAGAAAATTACCATAGAAACATTTATTATTTTCTCTTCAAAAAAATTTAATGGAAATAATGCTGGGCTATGTTGGTCTGGTAAAGAATTTCCTGAAATTAAACCTGGAACATTTGAAACAAAAGGTTTACCTCTCCAGAATGCAACAAATACAGTATCTTCCTTTACAATAGTCTCTTTAATCCATTCTGGTTTAGATCTTAAATAAGAAACCCTGTCTAATGGATTATTACTAAATATATTTGGATAAACATTCATGAAAACCTCTCTATATTCTATGATAATTAATCTTATTAGTCTAATATGGTATTGGGTTTTTTCTATAAAAGTATAAACTGTTTTAAGATTGTTATATGATTTTTTTTAAGAGGATATTTTGGTTACATCAGACAATATAGAAGAAACTGATGACTCATCTATGGATACAACTCCTACTATGAGTGATGAAAACCAAGATGATTTTTTATCTGAAGCAAAAAAGGGTGATGAAAAATCATCTTTTAAAAATAGTTATAAAGTTCTTGCCCGAAAGTATCGTCCGCAAAATTTTGATGACCTTATGGGCCAAGAAATTATGGTTCAAACACTTAAAAATGCATTCAAAACAAATAGAATCGCCCATGCTTATATCTTAACAGGAGTAAGAGGGATAGGGAAAACTACAACCGCAAGATTATTGGCAAGGTCTCTTAACTATGAGACTGATTTAATAAATGAACCAAATATAGAGATGTCTGAGATTGGTAAACATTGTGAAGAGATAATGGAATCTCGACACATAGATGTCATTGAAATGGATGCAGCATCACGAACCGGTATCGCAGATATAAGAGAAATAATAGATTCAGTTAATTATTCTCCCTCATCAGCGCGTTATAAAATATATATAATTGATGAAGTCCATATGCTCTCTAAGGCAGCTTTTAATGGCTTACTAAAAACCCTCGAAGAACCTCCGGCACATGTAAAATTTATTTTTGCTACAACAGAAGTACAAAAAATACCATTAACGATTCTTTCTAGATGCCAGCGATTTGATTTAAGAAGATTTGACAATGATATGATTCGGTCACTTATTAATAAAGTCTGTGAAAAAGAAATGGTTTCTATTGATGATCCGATAATCGATTTGATTGCTAGAGCCTCCGGTGGATCAGCAAGAGATAGCCTATCCTTACTTGATCAAGCAATGGCGCTATCAACCGATGGAAATATTTCAGAGGAAAAGATACGTCAAATGCTAGGGATGTCTGATCAGAGTAGAGTAATAGATTTGTATGAATATATTTCTAATACAGAAATAGAAAAAGCACTCTTTGAAGTCAAGGATCAAGTAGACATCGGTACAGATCCTGTAAATTTAATTGAAAGCTTAGGTGATCTTATTCATGAGTTAACAAGGCTTAAAGTAACTAATAGCGAGGATGACAACCTATCTTTAGGGCCTGATGGTTTTAAAAGAATAAAGACACTGAAAGAGAGAGTCAGTGTCAAGCACTTGTCACGTTATTGGCAAATGATTTTAAAAGCCTCATCAGAAATTAAAAATTTTTCAAAACCTTTATCTGCTCTTGAAATGGCTATTATAAGAATGTCATATATTTCCGATCTTCCAACCCCAGACGAAATAATTAAAAAAATTGAAGAAGATAATTTATCGTTAACGGAAAAAAAAAGTCCTAATTCTCAAATAGCTCACTCTTCAAGCAATGTTTCAACTACATCTGTAAAACACATCCGGCAAGAAAAAATAGAAGAAGAAACTAATGATGCTACTCCCCAAAGTTTCGAAGATATTATTGAATTAGCTAGATTAAAGAAAAATATACGACTTCAATATGATTTAGAAAATAACGTTAGTCTTGTATCTTTTGAAAAAGGTAAAATAGAATTAAATGTTTTAGATAATAATGAAAAAATATTATCCACTTTATCAAATAAGCTTCAGGAGTGGACTTCTCAAAAGTGGATTATTATTAATTCTTCATCCCAAGGGCAAAAAACCATTAAAGAAAAAAGAGATGATAGTGAGCGAGAGCTTCAGTCACTAATTAAAGAGCACCCAATTTATAAAAAAGCTGAAATGGAATTTGATAAAGTCGAAATCACCTCAATTGAAGAAGTAAAGAAATTATCAATAGTTAGTGATAAAAATAATGATAAAGTAAAAGATAAATGAATAATTCAGAAATAGATAATTTAATTTCATTACTTTCACGTCTTCCGGGAATAGGTCCAAGATCTGCAAGAAGAATGGCCTTGAGCCTTTTAAAGCAACCAGAATCATTAATGAAACCTCTGGCTGAGTCCTTGGTTACAACTGCAGATTCTATTAGGAATTGCAACACTTGTGGTAACTTAGATACAGAAGAGATTTGTTCTATTTGTGTTGATGAAAGAAGAGATATCTCAACTATAATTGTTGTGGAGGAAATAGCCGATTTATGGGCTTTGGAAAGAGCTGCAGTTCATAAAGGTAAATATCATGTATTAGGCGGAACATTATCGGCTATTGATGGTGTAGGTCCTGATGATCTTGGGATAAATAGTTTAATTCAAAGAGCAAATGATCCAGAGGTAGATGAAATTATTCTAGCTTTAAATGCAACTATTGATGGACAAACTACAGCATATTTTATTACAGACCAATTAAAGGATTGCAATGTTAAGGTTTCAAGACTTGCTCATGGGGTTCCCGTCGGTGGAGAACTTGATTATATGGATGATGGAACATTGCAGACAGCGCTTCAGTCAAGACAACCTTTTTAAAAACCTATTTATCTTACTTGAACTCTTTTTATTCACAGTTTATCAAGAAGAATGGCTATAAGAGAAATTATAACTGTCCCTAATCCTTTATTAAAAACAATATCGGAACCAGTGACTATTATTGATGATGAAATCTTATTATTGATTGATGATATGTTTGAGACAATGTACGCAGCTCCGGGTATTGGTTTGGCTGCCATACAGGTTGGAGTGCCAAAAAGAATTTTAGTTATTGATATTTCTAGAGACGATGAAGCAAGGAATCCATTATTTTTTATTAATCCTGAAATAATTGATCCTACTGATACTTTAAACTCATATGAGGAAGGTTGTTTATCAGTGCCGGGAGTTTGGGAAGAAATAGAAAGACCTGATGAATGTACGGTTAACTATTTAGATAAAAATGGAGATGAACAGAGTATTCGTTGCCAAGGCATGCTTGCTACTGTAATTCAACATGAAATGGATCACTTAAATGGCGTTGTTTTTGTTGATCATTTGTCAAAATTAAAAAGAGATAGAGCCATTAAGAAATCTATCAAATCTAGAACTTCTGAGCCAAAAGATGATAAGTGACTTGGCAAGTTCAGAAGTTAACTCATCGCTAAATATCGTATTCATGGGAACCCCTGATTTTTCTATTAAGCCTCTTGAGGCATTAGTAAATAGCGATCACCATATTGTTGCTATTTTTTCTCAACCTCCACGAAGGTCAGGAAGAGGAATGAAAAAAAATAAAACACCAGTACACAGCTTTGCTGATAAGGAACAAATTCCAGTCTATACGCCCAAAAATTTTAAAAGTGTTGACGACATTAATTTTATTAAAAATCTTAATCCAGACATTATTATTGTTTCAGCATATGGATTATTATTGCCAAGAGAAGTTTTAGATATTCCTAAATTTGGCTGTCTTAATATTCATGCTTCAATACTTCCCCGTTGGAGAGGTGCGGCACCAATTCAAAGATCTATTATGAGCGGTGATAAGGAAACTGGTATTACATTTATGTTAATGGATGAGGGTCTCGATACTGGCAAGATAATTAAAAAGTTTCCTATTAAAATTAATAAGGATAAAAATGCAAAATTTCTTCATGATGAATTATCTTCTCTGGCATCAAGTAATCTAATTGAGACCATTGATGGTTATATTGCAGGTAAAATAAATCCTTTTAATCAAGAAGAGGAAGGTGTTACCTATGCTGAGAAAATTCAAAAAACTGACTGTAGGTTAGACTGGAAAAGTAATGCTGAGGAGGTTTTACTATTAGTAAGAGCTTTAAGCCCATATCCTGGCGCCTGGTTTTTAACTAAAAAAAATAAACGTGTAAAAGTTTTAGATGCCAAAATTTCAATTACCGATAATAATTTTAAACCTGGCGAAGTCACTGGTGGATTAATTGTAGGTTGTAAAAATAATGCTATAGAGATTTTGTCTGTTCAACCTGAGGGTAAAAAGATTATGGATATTGAAGATTACTTAAGGGGTAATCCTATATCAGTAGGAGAAATTTTAGAATAAATGGCAAGATGGAAGCTTACAATTGAGTATGATGGTAGACCTTTTAATGGTTGGCAGAGTCAAAAAGATAATAGTGGTGTCCAAGACTATTTGCACAAGGCAATTATAGATTTTTCAAAGGAAGATGTGAAAATACATACTGCTGGTAGAACTGACTCTGGCGTTCATGCCAAAGGTCAGGTGTCACATTTTGATTTAATTAGAACCACAAACGCCAATGAATTAAGAGAGGCCTTAAATAGTCATTTAAAACCAAACCCTATAGCTGTGATTGAAGTTTCAGAAGTTAACAATGATTTTCATGCAAGATTTTCTGCAATCAAAAGACATTATAAATATGGAATAATAAATAGAAGGGCACCATTAACTTTCGATAAGGGAAAATACTGGAGGGTAGGAAAAAAACTTAATTCTGAATCAATGATTAAAGCTTCTAAATACTTAATAGGTTTTCATGATTTTACAACTTTTCGATCATCCCACTGTCAGTCTAAATCACCCTCCAAGACAATTGATGAGATTAAAATTGAACAACTTGATAATGAAATTATTATCTGCGTTTCAGCTAAATCATTTCTTCATAATCAAGTAAGATCTATCGTTGGATCATTAAAATTGGTAGGAGAAGGTAAGTGGGAGCCAAAAAAAATTAAAGAAATCTTAGATAAAAAAGATCGAACATTGTGTGGCCCTGTTGCACCAGCCGAGGGTCTCTGTCTAGAGAAAGTCGATTATGATTAGAAATATTTGGTTAAAACTTCGTAGTATATTTCGCTTAAATCATTAATATCCTTAACAGCAACTGATTCATCAATTTGATGCATTGTCTCGCTTATAAGACCAAATTCTACAACATTTCCATAGTTTTTAATAAACCTTGCATCAGATGTACCTCCTGAAGTTGATAGATCGGGATTAATTCCTGTTTTGTTAAAAATAATCTCTGATAAATCACTAACAAGTTTACCTGGCTTAGTAAGGAATGAGTCACCTGAATGCTCTAATTTTAAAGAAAAGTTATTTTTAAAATTCTCTAATCTTCTATTAATTTCATCTTCAATAGTTTCACTATTAAAATTATCATTGTATCTAATGTTAAATTTTGCAGATGCAGATTGAGGAATAACATTTGTTGCTTTATTACCTACATCTACAGATGTTATTTCAAGATTTGAAGGTTGAAAATGTTCATTACCTTGATCTAATTGATCAGACGTTAAGTTATTAAGAATGTTTAATAGTATCGGTATTGGATTTTTAGCAAGATGGGGATAAGCAACATGACCTTGTTGACCATCAACAGTCAAAATTCCATTAACACTTCCTCGCCTACCTATTTTAATCATTTCACCTAATCTTTTAGGGTTTGTTGGCTCTCCTACAATACAATCATCAAAAGATATGCTGTTTTCATCCATCCAATTTAATAATTTCTTTGTTCCATTTATAGCAATACCTTCTTCGTCTCCAGTAATAATAAAAGATATTGATCCTGCAAAATTTTTTCTTTCATCTAAAAACTTCTTTGTTGCTGACACAAATGAGGCTATGGCACCTTTCATATCTGTTGCACCACGACCTATAATCTTCCCATCTATTTCATTGGCTGCAAATGGATCAGTAGACCAACTAGTTTTATCTCCCTCTGGGACAACATCGGTATGACCTGCAAAACATAAAGCAGGACCTTCATCATTTCCGATTCTTGCCCAAAGATTAAGAACATCATCAGTTCCTTCTTCTTTAAAATTTAGAATATCACACTTAAAACCCATTTCTTTCAACCAATGTGAAAGTTGTTCAATAGCTCCATCATTTTGCGGTGTTACAGAACGACAAGAAATTAGAGCTTTGGTCAGAACTATTGGGTCGCCATTTTCAATATTAATCATTTTATTAATCTCTTAATAACTCATTAATTGATGTTTTTGATCTAGTTTTCTCATCTACTATTTTTACAATCACCGCACAATATAGCGATGGCTTTGTATTATCATTATTTGGTGAAAATGTTCCTGGAATTAAAACTGAATATGGTGGAACCTCACCCCTGATAATTTCTCCTGTTTCTCTATTAACAATAGGAGTTGATGATGAAAGGTATACCCCCATTGATAAAACACTTCCTTCACGAACAATTACCCCTTCGGCCACTTCTGATCTTGCTCCAATAAAACAATTATCTTCAATAATAACAGGGTTCGCTTGCAATGGTTCTAATACTCCACCAATTCCTGCTCCGCCTGATATATGACAATTAGAACCTATTTGCGCACACGATCCAATTGTTGCCCATGTATCAACCATAGTTCCTGCTCCAACATAAGCTCCAATATTAATAAAGCTTGGCATTAATACACATCCATTATCAATGAATGATCCTCTCCGAACAATTGACCCAGGAACCGCTCTAAATCCTGCTCTTTTAAATTCCTCATCGCTCATATCACTAAATTTAGAGTCTATTTTATCCCACCAATTAGTATTTCCTGGGCTATTTGAGATTAATTTCATATCATTGATACGAAAATATAGAAGTATTGATTTTTTAACCCACTGATTAATTATCCATTTATTATTAACTTTTTCTGCAACTCTAATATTCCCCTGATCTAGGTTATTTATAGTTTCATTTATTGCAGAAATAATATCTCCATCAGAATTTGAGTTAATATTTTCTATATTCTCAAATGCATTTTCAATTATATCAATTATTTTTTTATCCATAATTATCTCGTTTTTTAAATATTAATTATATTCGTTATTCAGGAACTTTACGATATCGTCAATAATATAATCCGCGTCATAATCATCATTCCATAAATCTTTATATTTCTCTTTCTGTTCAGAATTATTTTTATTAGGTAATTTTCTCTCTAATAAAACTGTAGTCATACCTAATTTTTTTGCAGGAATTAAATTTCTTCCCATATCTTCGAACATTATAGATGTTTTTGGATCAATATTATTAATTTTTAAAAATAAATTATAGGTTTCAATATTTGGCTTAGGTAAATAATTTGCTTCTTTAATTCCAAATATTGAATGAAAGATATTTTCTAAATTTAGTCTTTTTATAACATTTTCAGCGTGTTTCTTTGTGCCATTTGTAAAAATATATTTTTCTCCAGGTAGCATTAAAAGAATTTTTCTAAGTTTATTATCTGCTTTTAATGAGCTTAAATTAATATCATGAACATACTCTAAAAATTTATCAGGATTTATTTTATTATTACCTGTATTCATAAATCCGGCTAATGTTGTTCCATGATCAATAAAATTTTGTTTTTGAATATTAAATGCTTCCTCATGGCTAATTTTTAAATTTTCAGCAATAAATGAAGTCATTTTTTCATCAATCTGGCTAAAAATATTTTCTTCGGGAGGGTATAAAGTGTTATCAAGATCAAAGACCCATGTTTTAATAAATGAAAGGCTCATAAAAATACCTTACCTTATTAAGGTCCCAGCACCATGGTCAGTAAATAATTCTAATAAGACCGCATGCTTAACTCTACCGTCAACAATAACTGCAGCATCAACACCTTCTTTGACACTTTTAAGGCAGGTATTGATTTTAGGTATCATGCCGCCTGAAACTTCACCAGATTCAATCATTTTTTCTATTTTTTCTTCATTAACTTCTTCAATAAGATTTTGATTAGAATCGAGTACTCCTTTTACATCTGTCAAAATAAGTAAACGTTTTGATTTTAAGGACGATGCAATCGCACCAGCTGCTGTGTCAGCATTAATATTATATGTCTTGCCATCATCACTAATTCCTAATGGGGCAATTATTGGAATAAAATCATCAGAAATAAGTGTTTCAATTATTTCATTATTAATTTTTTTTGGAACACCTACAAAACCTAAATCAATAATTTTTTCTATATTTGACTCATCTAAACTTTTTTGTTTTGTAAGTTTTTCAGCAATAAGCATTGATCCGTCCTTACCCGAAACGCCTACAGCTTTTCCTCCAGCAGAATTTATTTTTGATGCAATATCTTTATTTATTTTACCGGCTAGGACCATTTCGACTACTTCTAGGGTACTTTCATCAGTTATTCTCATTCCAGATTCAAATTTTGTTTTTATTCCTAACCGCTCAAGCATTGATCCAATTTGTGGCCCACCTCCATGAACAATTACTGGTTTTAAGCCGCTTTGTTTTAGAAAAACAATATCATTGCAAAATGATTCAATGAGATCATTATCTGCCATGGCATTACCACCATATTTAATAACAATAATCGAACCATTATATTTTTGCATATAAGGTAGAGCTGCTGTCAGCATATCAGCATTACTCAACCAGTCCTTAACAGCTCCTTCTTTTTTACTCATAATCAATCCCAATCAATCCCTTTTTTTATAATACATTAAATATTATTTAATACATTAATACTATTCCACTATGGAAGATATTGTATTCCTTAGATCTTCTAACCCTTTACCTTTATGTGAAGATGTTGAATGTATTTCAGGGTGGACAGCAATGAATTTTTGAATTGAATTCTTTGCTTTTAACAATACATCCTCCTCATTTATGACTTTATCAATTTTAGTTAAAACTATCTGATAGGAAACGGCACATTCATCCAACATACTCATAATTTCTTTATCAGAGTCTTTTATATTGTGTCTTGAATCAATTAATAGAAAAACTCTTCTCAAGTTTGATCTATTTTGTAAATAGAATTTTGATAGATTGGACCATTCTCTTATTTTTTTTTTAGAAGCTCTAGCAAATCCATAACCTGGCATATCAACAATGCTCATAACAGGTTTTTCAATGGCTACAGAAAAAAAATTTAACTCTTGCGTTCTTCCAGGTGTTTTAGATGTATGTGCTAATTTCGATCTTTTTGTTACAGCATTTAATAGTGAGGATTTTCCAACATTAGACCTTCCTAAAAAGGCTACTTCTGGAAGATTACTTATCTCTAAGCCCTCGATATTCGCTACACCTTTTACAAAAGTACAGTTTTTAAAAAAATTATTTTTTTTATATGTTGCCATTGAATTATTCGCTGGAATTTTTTTTACCAAAATTTGCAAATAATGCTATTTCCATCCCCTGTTTTTTCATAATATATGCTTGCTGCAAGATTGATAATAAACCATTCCATGCCCAATAAATAACTAGCCCTATTGGGAAATTAGCAGCAATAAAGATCATAAAAATTGGCATCCAAGTAAAAAGTGTTTTTTGAATCTGATCTGTAGGAGCTGGATTCAGTTTTGTTTGAAGTAAAAAGGTAAGTCCAAATAATAAGTGAAATATTCCAATCATTAAAATTTGAGGTGGGGTCCAATCAATTATTCCAAATAAATTAAATACCGATAATGGGTCAGGCGCAGATAAATCTCTAATCCATCCAAAGAAGGGTGCATGTCTCATTTCAATTGTTACAAGTAAAACATTATATAGCGCAAAGAATACTGGTATTTGAATGAATACAGGCAAACAACCTGACAGAGGTTTTAATTCTTCTTTTTTATATAGGGTTTGCATTTCTTGAGCCATTTTTTGGCGATCATCACCATAAAGTTCTTTCATTTTTTGTATTTCTGGTTGAACTTTCCTCATTTTAGCCATTTGGACATAAGATCTATTGACGACAGGGAAGAAAACAAGCTTTATGAGAACGGTTAAAAGGAGAATAGCTACTCCAAAATTTCCTGTATATATGTATAAGAAATCTAGAATATAAAATAAGGGTTTGGAGATAAAATAAAACCATCCCCAGTCAATAATTAGATCAAATTTTGAGAGACCTTTTTTACCTGAATAATCCTGAATTATATCAACTTCTTTAGCTCCAATGAATATTAAGCCATCGGATGACAAAGTTGAACCTGGAGAAGCGCTTGTAGCCTCACCAGTGTACCCAATTCTATAAATATCGCCTTGATTTTGTTTTGATACTTTAAAGTGAGCTTTTTTTTCACCTTCATCAAGTGAACTTATTGCTGTTGCCCAATATTTATCTCTAATTCCTATCCAGCCATTTTTAAATTCTTTTCGAAAATCTTTCTCATAAATATCATCATAATCTTGCTCATCTAATTTTTCGTCAAACCATCCAGCAGGACCTTCATGAAGAAGACCAAGTGTTTGGCTTGTTGGCAAATCTTTCCTAGACAATTTATTAAAGGGAAATAGTGTTATAAGTCCAAGAGTATTATTTTCAACTTCTTGGGTAAAAGTAAAAAGATAATTTTCATCTATAGAAAATCTTTGAATAAATTTTAACCCATCACCATTTTCCCATGAAATAACCACGGGTGTATTTGGTGAAAGTATACTATTTTGTGATTCTAGTTTCCAAAGAGTATTTTCATCGGGTAATAAAAAATTTGCTCCTCTTGGTGCCAACCAACCTGACTCAACCCAATATGAATCCTTCTTAAATAATTGAACATAATCGCTATCAATGCTTGCAGTAGTATTAAATTTTTTTAAGTAAATTTCATTAATTTGAGCTCCACAAAGATCAATTGACCCTTCTAGTCTATCGTTATCGATAATTATCTTTTCAGACTCACAACTAACTGCTTTAACAGGAATTATATTACTAACCTCTGGTATAGATGGGTCATCTAATAATGTTTCTTGACCATTCTCTTGTTGATAGTTTGGTTGTTCGACAGGAAATAAAATTTGCCAGGTAAAGAGAATAATCATGGCTATAACTATTGCCATTATATACCTCGATGAATCATTCATTACTTAATCTCCCTAAAAGCTTTCTCTAAATCATTTAGAACAGTATTCCAAGAAACTTTATTTGTTTTAATTGTAGCTATTACTACATAGTCGTAACCACTTTTTCCATACTTTGGAAGAACTTCTTTAATCGCATGCCTTATTCTTCTTTTAGCTTTATTCCTCTCGACAGCATTACCAATTTTTTTTGAAGCTGTAACACCATATCTTGGATTTTTTTTATCATCTCTTTTGACTTTTTGAAGAAACAGGGCTGAGGTTTTTATGTATTGTCCTTTTGAGGCCTTTACATAATCTGAACGTTTAGTAATTTTACCTAAAATAAACCCTAGTTCTTTAGAGCCACTTTCATCTTGTTCAGATTTCATAAAATATTTAAGCAGATAGAGACTTTCTACCTTTAGCTCTTCTGTTAGATAAGACATTTCTGCCACCTACAGTTTGTAATCTTGAACGAAAACCATGACGTCTTTTTCTAACTAAGTTACTAGGCTGGAATGTTCTTTTCATAATTTAACCTTTATAATTTAAACTTACAGGGTTTATAAAACCAACATATTGTTAAGTCAAATTAAGTGATCAAATATATCATCTTTTTTCCTTATTGATATTTTCCATATTATCAATAGCTTTTGACATTTGTCTTTCTCTAGTTCCATATTCATCAATCTTATTTAGAATTTCCTCTGCTTTTTTTCTTAATTCATTTGTTGAATTGCTAAATTTTTCAAACTCTTTTTTAAGCTTTCCAAATTCATTCATAATTTCAGAGGCTCTTTCATTAAATGACTCAACTCTATAATTCATAGAAATACTCAGAAGGTAAGCTGCAAGTGAATTTGGACCTAGAATTAATACTCTGTAATCTCTGAATAATTCTTCTCTTATATCTAATGTATCGATCAATTGAATAAGAGCCTCACTGGGGATATACATAATTCCAAGATCTGAAGTTTTACCGGTTAGTAAATATTTTGTTTTTATATCTTCGGCATCGCTCTTAACGTGCCTTTCAATATCTTTTTTTGATGATTTTACCTTTTCTTTATCACTTTTTGATGAGGCTTCTATATAATTGTCATATAGACCAGATGGAAATTTAGCATCAATTGGCTGTAGTAATCCTCCTGGAAGGATAATTACAAATTCAACTCTTTTGCCGCTGCCTTCAATTATCTCTTCATTTTCTCTGTATCTGTTTTCAGGAAAAATATCTTGTATGATAGCCTTTAATGACCATTCACCAAACTGTCCTGCTTTAGTTCCACCAGACAAGTAGTTACGTAATTTCTGAATTGGTTCTTGAAAGTTTTCAATAGAAATTCTTAAATCTGATAATGCTTTTTCTTGTCTATTAAGCGTTTCACTTTGAGTTTCTTGATTTTTTTCAAAGTCTATAAAAATATTCTTATTATCGTTTGTTCGTTTGTTTTGTTTATTAATATTAAAAAATATTAAGGCCATTACAACTAGCAAAGTAATTAATAGTATTAAAATTAAATAATCCATATTTACCTTTATAATATTTTAAATGGCGCGCCGGGGAAGATTCGAACTCCCGACCCCTTGATTCGTAGTCAAGTACTCTATCCAGCTGAGCTACCGGCGCAATACAAATATTATAAACTAAAAATTGGAAAGAAAGAATTAATCATATTTTTCTTTCCAAGAGGTCATATCCCCTAAGCTTTTTGCTTCGTAAACTCCTCTTGCTATAGACCTTGAGCATACTCTAGCTCCTAACTCTCCAATTATATTTATATCATTCAGGGTTAATTCTTTTCTCAATGTACCAGTGCTTAATACAAATATTACATCACCGTCAACAGGAGAATGAATTGGTCTAATTGCACGTGACATTCCTGAGTGAGACATAATAGCTATTCTTTTTGCACCTTTTGAGTCCAGTTTTGCATTGGTAGCAATAATGCCTATTGTTGTATTCTGCTTAGGCATAGATCTAGCTGTTGAAGTTCCACCAAGAATATTTAATGAAGCTTTATTAGGGGGACCTTTTGCTCCAAACTCTTTATTACACTCATCGGTTGCAGCCCAAAATTGACCAGTTTCATCATTAACAACTGAACCATAACTATTTACAGCAAACAAGCCTCCAACCTGTAATCCTTCCTCTGTAATATATGATGCGCTTCCAAGCCCGCCCTTAAGTGAACCAGCCATTGCACCATAACCAGCGCCGCTATTACCAAGAATAATATCTTCAGATAAGTTTTTTGCAGCTTCTTGTCCTAGGTCATAATAAGGAGGATTATCTTTCCACTCTTTATCACCGCCATTTGCAAGGTCATAAAGAATTGCGCCTGGTATCATGGGAACATGTTTTGACTTTTCAGATGGTTTATAACCTCTTCCTTGTGAACCAATATAATTTCCTACACTGCTTGCAGCCTCTAGCCCCCATGTTGATCCGCCTGAAAGTACGATTGAGTCAACAGTATCAACTAAATTGTATGGGTTTAATGCCCCAACTTCTCTTGTACCAGGAGCACCCCCTCTAACATCTGCTGATGCAATACTACCTTCAATAGGAGTAATAACTGTGCATCCAGTAAAAACTTTCTCATCATGAGAGTTTCCAACTAGAACACCATCAACATCTGTAATTAGATTTTTTTTTCCTGTACTAATCATTATAAGGAAACTAAACAAAGCTTATAAAATTGTATAGTATGAAAAATTAATTGCTTTGGAGATTTTATGAAATTTTTTGTTTTTATAATTCTATACTTAACCTCTCTTTCATCTATTTATGCAGAGAGTACTTCCCCATCTAAGGGAATAATAGCAACATCAAATCCCCATGCATCTAAAGCAGCAAAAGATATTATTGATAAAGGTGGAAATGCAATTGACGCTTCGGTCGCAGTTCAATTAGTTCTTACTCTTACTGAACCTCAGGCTACTGGAATTGGTGGAGGTGCTTTTATGCTTTATTGGGACGAGAGTACATCAAAGTTATATTCGATAGATGGTAGAGAGAAAGCTCCATCGAAAGTAAATGAGAATTTATTTTTAGATAAGAATGGTGATAAAAAAAGATTTTATCCCGATGCCGTTGTTGGATCTCAGTCAGTGGGTGTTCCAGGTATTATAAAACTTCTAGAGGAGACGCATAAAAAATTTGGTAAATTGCCATGGGAAGATCTTTTTGAATATGCAATTAATTTAGCTGAAAATGGTTTTTCTGTCTCACCAGCGTTAAATTCAATTTTAGGTTATCTCAAACCTCTTAAAGAAATAGAGCCGGCAGCCTCCTTTTATTTTATTGAGAGTCCTGAAGGTATAAAGAAACCTGTTCCGGTTGGTTATACATTAAAAAATATAGAGTACTCAAAAACACTGAAAAGATTATCAAAATATGGTTCTGATGATTTTTATAAAGGAGAAACTGCAAGGCTAATTATTGACTCACTAAAGAATGATAATGAAAACTCAAAAATGTCCCTCGAAGATTTAAAAAATTATCAAATTGTATGGAGAGAGCCTCTATGTAGAAAATATAGATCATATAATGTTTGTGCCATGGGCCCCCCATCATCTGGCGGATTGACAATGTTGATGATGCTTAAAATTTTTGAAAGTTTTGATATTAAATCAATGGGACCTAATTCTATTGAAATGATCCATCTCTTTTCCGAAGTTAATAGAATCGCTTATGCTGATAGAGCTTATTATATGGCTGACTCTGACTTTATTGATGTTCCAGTTGAAGGCTTGCTAAATAAATCCTATTTAGAGGAAAGAAAAAAAATCATTAATTCAAAAAGCTACACTAAAAATATTACACACGGTTATCCTAAAGGTGCAGAGGAATTTGAAAAAAATATTGATATTTCAAAACCCTCAACAAGTCATTTTGTCATAGTTGACAAAGATGGTAATGCAGTTTCTATGACCTCGACAGTTGAGGGCCCTTTTGGGAGTCATTTAATGGCGGGGGGTTTTATACTTAATAATGAACTAACTGATTTTTCTATGTTGCCTGAACTAAATGGTAGAAAGATAGCTAATAGGGTTGAGCCAAACAAAAGACCAATGTCTTCTATGACACCAACAATTATTTTTAAGGATAAAAATTTATTTGCCCTTACAGGATCTCCAGGAGGAACAAGTATAATTAATTATGTAACTAAATCAGTTTTAGGTCTTATTGACTGGAGTTTAGATCCATCTGAAGTTACTGAATTGCCTCACTATATGAATAGAGGTAATTATACAGAATTAGAGAAAAATTCAGTTCTTGAGAATTTAGAAACTGAATTAGAATCCTTAGGTCATCCAATTAAAATTCAGAATAAAAGAAGTGGTCTTCATGTCGCATTAAAAAAAGATAATGGATATATAGGAGCAGCTGACCCAAGAAGAGAGGGTTTAGTTATCCCAATTAACTAATCATATGGTTTTTCAATGAATCAAAATTTATATGAAATTTTATATAAAAATTTTAAATCAGACCTAGACAGAACTTGCTTAGAAATTCCAAATTATAAAAAAATATCTTTTAAGGATTTAGATATTCTGTCAGCACATTTTGCTTCATTCTTAAATAACTTGGGATTAAAAAAAGGTGATAGAATGATTTGTCAAATTGATAAATCCTTATCAGCGATTGGATTATACTTAGGTTGTTTAAGAACTGGAATAATATATACACCTTTGAATACATCTTACACGAAGAACGAGGTTGAATATTTTATAAACAATATTGAACCCAAGTTATTTGTTTGTAGACCAGAATCAAAAGATATCATTGAAAATATTTGTTCACTATTAGACGTGCCTTCATTTATAGCGATTGGAACAAAAGAGAACGATCCTGTGCTTAATGAAATTTTATCAACAAAACCTTTGAATATATTTGAGAATTGTAGCGATCAAGATATTGCAGCAATTTTATTTACATCTGGTACGACTGGTAAATCAAAAGGGGCTATGATTACTCACGGTAATCTATCATCTAATGCACTAGCCTTGAGAGAAATATGGGGTTTTACTAGTGAAGATGTTTTATTACACGCCTTGCCGATTTTTCATGTTCATGGCTTATTTGTTGCCTTAAATACAGCTTTGTTAAGTGCCTCAAAAATAATATTTTTGGAAAAATTTAATATCGAAGATGTTGTAAGAAATCTCTCTAAGTCAACTGTTATGATGGGTGTTCCGACTTACTATAATAGATTGGTTAATGAAGAGGAATTTAAGCATGAGTCATACAACAAAATGCGTTTATTTATTTCTGGATCCGCGCCATTAACTGAAAAAACTTTTAATGAATTTAAAGAAAAAACAAATCACTCGATTCTAGAAAGATACGGAATGACTGAGACAGGAATGATCACTTCTAACCCTCTTCATGGAAATAGATTGGAGGGGACAGTTGGCTTTCCTCTTCCTAAAGTTTCAATTAGAGCTATGAAAGACGGAAAGATTTTATCTAATAATGAGAAAGGTGTAATTGAGGTAAAAGGGCCTAACGTCTTTAGGGGTTATTGGAGAATGGAAGAGAAAACAAAGGAAGAATTTACAGAGGATGGTTTTTTTATAACAGGTGATATTGGTCAGATTGATAAAAATGGACGGCTAACTTTATCTGGAAGATCAAGTGATATGATTATCTCTGGGGGATACAATGTTTATCCAAAAGAAATTGAAATAATTTTAAATACTATTAAAGGAATAAGAGAGAGTGCAATAATTGGTGTTAAGCATTCAGATTTGGGCGAGTCTCCTATAGCAATTTTAGTTTCAGAGAGCGAAGATTACAAAATTCCTGATAAGGAAATTATTGAAATATTAAATGAAAAAATTGCCAAATATAAAATACCAAAATTATTTATTTGGATTGATGAGTTACCTCTCAACGCCATGGGGAAAGTACAAAAGAAAAATTTACGTATTAAATATGAAAAAATTTTATTATGATTAAGTTTTATTTTTAGGGGATATGAAATGAGTAATACTACAAGAGCTTTAAAATTTATCGAACATTGGAACAATAGAGATATTGATGGAATCATGGACTCTATGACTGATGATTGTTTTTATCATAATATTCCAATGGACCCTCAGCGTGGTAAGGATGAAATTAGACCTTCTTTAGAGGCATTTATTCAGATGGCATCAAATATTGAGTGGATTGTCCATAATATTGCTGAGAATTCTGATGGAATTGTTCTTACAGAGAGAACCGATAGATTTGAAATAAATGGCCAGTGGATGGATATTTTAGTAATGGGGGTTATGGAATTTAAAGATGGTCTCATATGCAATTGGAGAGATTATTTTGATATGAAGGCTTATGAACAGGAAACTGCCAGAGTTTTAGGATAATAAGTCATCTTTCTGCCCTATTTTTTAGTTATTAAGTTGACTTGTTAGTCAGTGAATCTTAATTTCTGATTCGTAATTAATTAAGGACTGATTCGAATATAAATTATTGGGATTTAATATTAGAGATGAGCCTGCATTAAAATGTCAATGAAGCCGACGGATATTTCGGACCCTGAATACTTTCACAAAGTTGTTGATTGCCAGTGGGCTTGTCCCGCGCATACACCAGTACCAGAATACATAAGATTAATTGCCGCTGGTAAGTATACAGATGCATACATGCTTAATTGGGAGTCAAATGTCTTTCCTGGTGTTTTAGGGAGAACCTGTGATAGGCCTTGTGAGCCTGCTTGTAGAAGAGTTCGAGTTGAAGATGAACCTGTAGCCATTTGTAGATTAAAAAGAGTTGCTGCTGATTACAAAGACGATGTAAGTAAATTAATTCCTAAGCCTCCTAAAAAGACCAACGGTAAAAAGATAGCGCTATTAGGTGCAGGACCTGTTTCATTAGCAGTTGCTAGAGATTTATTACCACTAGGTTATGAGTGTACTGCTTATGAGAGGGATCCAGTTCCAGGTGGTTTAATGAGAACTAATATACCTTCTTTTAGATTGCCTGCAGAAGTTTTAGATGAAGAATGTAATCAAATAATTAATATGGGTTTGAAAGTAGAATATAATCATGAAGTTAATAGCTTTAAGGAATTTTTAAAACTTGATCATGATGCTGTTTTTATAGGTACTGGTGCTCCTAAAGGGAAAGATTTAAATATTCCTGGAAGGCAAGAAGCATCCAAAAATATTCATATAGGAATAGACTTTTTAGCTTCAGTAGCTTTTGAACATGTATCAAAAATTGGTAAAAAAGTAATTGTCTTAGGAGGTGGTAATACAGCCATGGATTGCTGCAGAACTGCAGTTAGATTGGGTGGTAAAGAGGTTGGTGTTTATGTTAGATCTCCTAAGGTTGATATGAAAGCTTCAGATTGGGAAGTTGAAGAGGCTGAAATGGAAAATATTCCTATTTATGAAAACCATGTCCCTAAAGAATTTATTATAAAGGATGGCAAATTATGTGGAATGCTTTTCGAGAAAGTTACTGCAGAATATTCAAATGGTAAAAGAAAACTTATTCCAACAGGTGAACCTTTAGTCGAAGTTGAATGTGACGATGTTCTCATGGCAATTGGACAGGACAATGCTTTTGAATGGATGGAGAAAGATCTTGGAATCGAATTCGGTGAATGGGATATGCCAGTGGTTGATAAAAAAACCATGCAGTCAACTCTTCCTAAAGTTTTTTTTGGTGGTGATGCTGCTTGGGGTCCTGAAAATATTATAACAGCAGTTGCGCATGCTCACCAAGCAGCTATTTCGATAGATTTATTTTGCAATGGTAAAGATTTAAATGAAAGACCGGAACCTCATGTATTTCTTGAATCTTCAAAAATGGGACTTCATGAATGGTCATACGATAATGGCTATGATGAAGTTGAACGTCTATCGGTTCCTCACGCTGATTTAAAAGAATCATTAAAAAATAGAAAACTAGAAGTAGAGCTAGGGTACGATGATGAGATGGCTTTCCAGGAGGCCAGTCGTTGCCTTAACTGCGATGTCCAAACAGTATTTGAAGAGAATAGATGCATCGAATGTGATGCTTGTGTTGATGTATGTCCGGAAGACTGTATTAATTTTGTTCAGAATGATGAGGAAGATAAATTAAGAGCTAGTTTAAGAGTTCCAGCTTTAAATTTGGAAGAAGATATTTATGTTTCTGATGTTCTACCAACATCTAGAGTCATGGTAAAAGATGAGGATTTATGTCTGCATTGCGGGTTATGCGCAGAGCGTTGTCCAACTGGGGCATGGGATATGCAAAAATTCTTCTATATGGGTGCTCAATCAAAAGATGGTTGTTCAGGATGAGTAAAGTAAATGATTTTGTAGTCAAGTTCGCAAATGTTAACGGATCTGGTTCTGCAAGTGCAAATTTAATGTTTGCAAAATCTATATTTCGTATGGGTGTTCCTGTAACTCCAAAAAATATTTTTCCTTCTAATATTCAAGGTTTACCAACTTGGTTTGAAGTAAGGATAAGTAAAGATGGTTATGCCGCAAGAAGAGATGGTATTGATTGTTTTATAACTTTAAATCCTCAGACTTATCAGTCTGATATGAAAGAAATTCTTCCCGGTGGTTATTTAATTTATGATAATACAATGGAAAGAAAATTTCCTAGAAAAAATATTAATTACATTGGTATTCCAATGGCCAAAATTTGCTCAGATAACTATGAAGATCCAAGACAAAGGCAATTATTTAAAAATATTGTTTGTCTGGGTGCATTAGCAGTTTTATTGAAAATTGATATTAAGATTATTGAGAATTTAATTAAGGAAGACTTTGAAAAGAAACCTAAGCTTATTCCTCCAAATATTCAGGCTCTTCATTTAGGAATAGATTATGCTAAAAATAATTTAGACCTTAATTTGGATATAAGTGTTAAAAAGGTAAGGACTACAAAGAAAAAAATATTGATTCAAGGTAATGAAGCCGCAGGCCTTGGCTGTGTCTATGGTGGTGCAACCGTTGCTGGATGGTATCCAATTACCCCATCTACATCTCTTGTTGAAGCCTTCCAAAAATATGTGAATATTTTCAGGGTTAATGATGAAAATAAGGTTAATGCTGGTATTGTTCAAGCAGAGGATGAATTATCTGCGGTTGGTATGGCAATTGGAGCTAACTGGAATGGTGCAAGGGCATTTACCGCGACATCTGGACCTGGAGTTTCCTTAATGAGTGAATTTCTTGGTCTAGCATATTTTGCTGAAATTCCTTTGGTATTGTTCAATATTCAAAGGGGTGGACCTTCTACTGGTATGCCAACAAGAACTCAACAGTCCGATATTTTATCATGCGCTTATGCCTCTCATGGTGATACTAAGCATATTTTATTATTTCCCTCTGATCCAAAAGAGTGCTTTGAAATGGCTGCGCAATCTTTTGATCTTGCTGACATATTACAAACTCCAATTATTGTAATGAGTGATCTTGATATTGGAATGAATGATTGGGTTATTGATCCATTAAAATGGGATGATAAAACAAAGTATAATAGAGGAAAAGTACTGAACAAAAAAGACTTAGATGATTTAGTAAACTGGGGAAGATATCTTGATGTTGACGGAGATGGTATTCCATATCGAACATTGCCAGGCACTCATGAAACTAAGGGTTCATATTTTACACGTGGTACATCGCATGATGCTTTCGCTGGTTATACTGAGGACGGTAGAATCAATGCCGATAATATGATGAGGATTACTAAGAAATTTAAAAAATCTCTTAAATATCTTCCTAGGTCAATTAGAAAGAAAGCAAAAGAAGAGACTAGTATAGGTATAATATATTTTGGGTCTACAGCATGTGCTATAGATGAAGCTAATGATATTTTGGAGTCTCAAGGGCATAATATTGACTTACTCAGAATAAGATCCTTTCCATTTGGAAGAGGGATTTCATCTTTTATTGATGAGCATGAGCATATAATTGTGATGGAACAAAATAGAGATGCTCAAATGAGATCTTTATTAATTAACGAATTAAATAAAAATTGTTCAAATATACATTCCATATTAAATTTTGATGGCAGCCCAGTGACTGCAGATTTTATAGTCAAAGAATATTTAAATCTTTTGAAGAAGAATGAATCCATGTTAAAAGCTTCTAAAAAGAAAAAGACTGCTGCATGAGTAAAAAATAATGAGTTATATAAAAAAACCATCAGCTAAACACCCTCGATTACCCAAGAATAGACTTGGATTGACTAGAAGAGATTATGAGGGGGCATTATCAACATTATGTGCAGGCTGTGGTCATGACTCTGTATCATCGGCAATAATTGAGGCCTGTTTTAATTTATCAATACCAGCTCATAAATTGGCTAAACTATCTGGAATAGGTTGTTCTTCTAAAACTCCTACTTATTTTTTAAATAAATCTCATGGTTTTAATTCAGTTCATGGAAGAATGCCCTCTGTAGCAACAGGCGCTAATCTAGCTAATAGGGATTTGTTTTATTTGGGTGTATCAGGTGATGGTGATACTGCTTCAATTGGTCTTGGTCAATTTTGTCATATTATAAGGCGCCGTCTTAATATGCTCTATGTTGTGGATAATAATGGGACCTACGGTCTTACTAAAGGCCAGTTCTCTGCAACAAACGATAAAGAATCTAAAAGTAAGAAGGGCGAGGATAACCTTTTTGAATCTATCGATCTTGCTGCATTAGCTATACAACTTGGAGCTGGTTTTGTTGCTAGAAGTTTTTCTGGCGACAAAGAGCAGCTAGTTCCTTTAATGACTGCTGCTTTAAAATATAAAGGTTTTTCATTTATTGATGTCATTTCGCCATGTGTAACTTTTAATAATCATATTCAATCCACAAAAAGCTACCAATATTTTAGGGAGCATAATGAAGCTCTTGGTTTTTTAGATGTTATTCCTGACAAAGAAGAAATTAAGATTCAATATGATGAGGGTACAACTACAGAAGTAGAAATTCATGATGGCTCAAAAATGATTTTACGAAAATTAGACAATAATCATAACCCTTATGATAAATCAAATGCATTAAGTGTTCTTAACGGTCATCAATCCGATGGTTCTGTAGTTACAGGTTTAATTTATCTCGATAAGAATGAAATGGATTTACATGATACTATCAACACTAACCATAAGCCCCTCAATATTCTCTCAGAAAAAGAATTATGCCCTGGTTCAAGTGGTTTAGATTTTGTGAATAAAAATTTCAGCTAATATCTTATATATCTCTAACTGGATTTTTTCCGTTCCAATCCTTTGATTGCTCATATAAAAATTCATAAAAATTATTAATGTCATCGCTTTTTTGATAAATTTCATAGAAGTGATTTATTTCATCACCTGGATAAAACCAAGCGAATTTCATTCCGTTTCGGTGCCCTACGTTTGCAGATAATACCTCCTCACAACCTTGTTTTTCTAAAATTTCTTTTTCTTTTTCAAAATCAGGAGCAATCCAGGCAACGTGATGTATTCCTTTTGAGTTACTATTTTTTGGAATATCTTGAATTTCATGATCACATATTAACTCAATCATTGTATTTTCTTTCCACCCGTATGCTGACGAATGGTCAAACTCGCTTTCTTTTCTATTAACAAGAGTATTTTGTATTTTTATATGTTCATTTACATAGAATGGTCCAATATTATATTTTTTAGACCAAAATGCTGCGGCTTCTCTTACATCTCTGACTGCATAAGCTATTTGTATTATTGGACGTTCAGAAGTAAACATTTTAATACTTTACAATTTTTTTATGAAAAGCCTAGACAATTTTTTTTATCTAGGAAAAAATACATTAATTTTTAGGAGCTATAAATGTCAGATAATTCTATGGTAATTCGAAATGCAACCATTGTTGATGGAACTGGAGGAGATCCTTTTGAAGGTGACGTATTTATTAAGGATGGTATCATTCAAGAGGTTGGAAATATTAGCAATGATTGTGATAAACAAATTGATGCTAAGGGCTTAATACTGTCACCAGGATTTATAGATATCCATACACATTTTGATCCACAGTTATGCTGGGATGGTTATGCAACTCCTTCAATTGAACACGGGGTTACAACTGTTGTAACAGGAAATTGTTCTTTATCTCTTGCGCCAATTAGGAATGGCGGTGAAAATAAAATTATCTCAATGTTTCAGGTAATTGAAGATATCAAAAAACCTACTTTTGAAGAAGCGGTGCCTTTTTCATGGGAGAGTTTTGGAGAGTATCTTGATCATATCAAACCTGGGTTAGGCATTAATGTTGGTGCTTTGATTGGTCATTCTGCAGTTCGTTTATATGTAATGGGTGAAGATAGCCAGAAAAGAGAAGCAACAGACGATGAAATTAAACAAATGGTAGAAATTGTTGAAATGGCAATGAAGCATGGAGCCTTAGGTGTCTCATCTTCATATGTTGATGTTGACGAGAATTTTGATCCTGTACCCAGTCGTTTTTCATGCATAAAAGAAAAAATGGCACTTGCGAAAGCTGCAACCATAACAGGAAGAGGTGTCTGGCAGGTTGTTCCATACTTTATTGATATGGAAACTCAATTAAAAAATATTCAAGAATTAGGGGATATAAGTATAGAGACAGGTATCATGTGTACTTTTCAACCAGTATTATCTACTCCTGATGCTCCTAAAGCAGAGAGAATTATGGAAGCTCTTCAAAAAGAGAGAGATAGGGGAGCAAAAGTATTCGGTCAAACCATGCCGCGTTGTTTTGACTTGAATATGCGATTATCTGAGACAAGTATGCTTTTATTTGGAATGCCTACTTGGAAATCCATTATGGATCTATCAGTAAAAGATAGAAAAGAGGCATTTTCAAATATAGATAATCAAAAAATACTTATTGAAGAAGCTAAAAATGCTCAAGGGATGAGCGCTGCATTGCCGATGCTGAAAGTTGGTCAAGTTTATTCGGATGATAATAAAAAATATACTGGAAAATATTTAGCTGAAATTGCTCAAACTGAAGAAAAGGAAATTGGACAAGTGATTTTAGATATTGCTAATGCCGATGACTTAAAGACTGAATTTCAACTTATGGATGTAATTAACTCTGATAAAGAGTCCGTTTCTTATCTTATTATGAATGAACTCTGTCACTTTGGAGCATCTGATGCTGGCGCCCACATTACTCAATTTTGTGGCACGGGAGACACTACTCACCTTTTAGAACATTACGTAAGAGATACTAATAAAATATCTTTATCAACAGCTGTTCATAGAATGACAAAAGAAGTTGCGGATGATTGGGGTCTCTTTGATCGAGGAGAGATTAAAGAAGGTAAAGCTGCTGATTTAGTTCTATTTGATATTAATGAAGTAGGAATTTCTGATGAAGCATTCGTGAATGATTTTCCTGGCGAGGCTAGTCGTTATATGCGGTACTCAAAAGGCTATGAAAAAGTTATTGTTAATGGTTCAGTTGTTTATGAAAATAATGAATATACTGATATTAAAAGCGGAACTATAGTTTAAATTTTTTGATAACCATAATTTCGAATAGTGTATGAGGTAAAAAATGGATCAAGTACAAATTGATAAGATAAAAGATTTGATTGAATACGAGAGGAATAGAACATCTCCACCTTCAACTTTTCCTAAATTACCAGATCTTCCAGGAAAGAGATATACTGATAAAGAATTCTTTGAGTTAGAAAAAGAAAATTTGTGGAAAAAGACTTGGCTTTTGGCTGGTCATCTAGATGAGATTCCAGAAACTGGTTGTTATAAACTTTGGGAAAAAACAGGCCAGCCTGTTATTATTGTAAGAAAAAATAAAAATGAAGTGACCGCTTTTTATAATATGTGCCGTCATAGAGGTGCTGCAATTGTTAGAGAGGATTATGGAAAAGAAAAAAGTTTATTATGCGGCTACCATGGCTGGAATTATAATTTTGACGGCGATTTAATAGGTAAAAGAGACCCTCAAGACTTTGTAGATTTTGATGATAGCTGCAGAAGTCTTCATAAAATCAATATTGAGTTAATGGGGAATCTTATATTTATAAATTTTGACCTTGATGCAATTACTTTGAAAGAAAGCTTAGGTCCTATTTATGAAGAGCTTAAAGAATTCCAGCTAGGATCTCTGCGTTTAGTTGATCAGTACAGCTATGATGTAAAGTGTAATTGGAAAATTGCAATGGAAGCAAATATGGAAGTTTACCATGTTCAATCAATTCATCCTAAAACAGTTCATGTAGGCTTAGATTATCGAGGAAATGTAAATACTTTCTATCCTCATGGCCATGGCAGAATGGTAGCACCAAGTAGATCTTATCCAGATTTACCAGTTTATGGTGTTGCTGATTCTTCAGACCCAAATTCGACTAGTTATCATCCGCTTCCGAAGGGTACTAAAAAGTTAGGAATAGAAATTGGTACTGTAGATCCAAGACCTGAAATAGAGACGGCTGGATATATCGCTAGAACGTGTACCCAATCCTATAACTTAATGCCTAATTTAGTTTCTCCAATGTCAGAGAGAGGCTTTCCTATATTACAATGGTGGCCAACAAGTATTAACGAGTGTATTTTTGAGGTTATGTGGATAGCCCCTGATTGGGGTGGAGGAGAAAGACCTGAGATATGGGACTCTCAAATTCAAGGATTTAATGATGTTCTCGATGAGGATCTTCAGTTTGGAGGCTGGATTCAAAAAGCTGTCGACTCTTATGCTTTTGATGGTGTACCTCTTAGTTACCAAGAGGCAAGAATTTATCATTGGCATCAAGAAGTGGATAAAATTATTGGTATAAATAAGATTCCTAAAGAACTCAGAGTAGAACAGGCTATGGGTGATGATTGGACGTATCCAAATGATATTGAACAAAGATTAAAAGAATATAATTCAAAATCCTCTTAATTTATTTATCTTTTTATATCGCTATCAATTAAAACAGCAATGAGTAATGCAGGTTCATTTCCATTATTAACCCAAGCATGATTAGTTCCTCTTTGAACAACCGTATCAAAAGGTTTAAGTCTAACTTCATCTTTATCTAATAAAAGAGTAACATCCCCCTTCAATAGAATTATATAATCTATTGTTTTTGTTTGATGCATTGCATGATGTCTTGAGGTATCAATTCTCTCATGTGCGGCACCAATTTTATCAAAAGCAATTGCTGCTGCTTCTTCAAGTTTTTCTCTTGGTATATTCTCTGGGGTAGGTTGAATTTGAAAATATCTAAATTTTGTTCCATTTGCTTCAGGAGATAAGATTATTTCAATATCAGCTCTATCCCTATTATCCAAACTATCAATTTTTTTTCCATCCGTATTCCAGATCTCAAATAATCCACCAACATCTTCACCTATTGTTCTTGAAGGTCCTCCATCAATCATGATTATAGATTTACCCTCTTCATCATGACCTGTAACAATGCGTCTTAAATTCTCCATTTTTACCCCTTTGACTCTTTATTAAGTAATATTATATTTGCATTATTAAATTTATTGCTATTAATAAAATAAAAAGTTATCCCCGTTATCCACAATATTATGTATAAGTTTTCGATTTTTTTATAAATTTATCACTTTTCACCCTTTCATTATGTTTTTAACTGAAAGACGCTAGTTAAGAATTATTATTAATATCTATGGGAGTGGATCATGAAAAATTTTATTATTAGTTTTATAGCTTTGATAGCTACTATTTCATTTACATCAATTTTAAAAGCAGATGACCATGCTGAACAATCATATTTTAATTTTCAAGTTAATTTTTGTAAATTAAATGATGGTTCTTCAATGGAAGATTATTCTAATGCCGTTAATAATTATATCAAATGGTCTAAGAAAAATGACGTAGAGGTTTTCGTATCAAGACAAATGCCTTTATTTCCACATGATAATTTTGTATCCGACAGAGGAATTGATTTTCAAGAAATTCTTGCTGGCCCACACAATACAACAGGTAAGGCATGGGATATGTGGCTAGGCACTAAAGAAGGTCAAAAGCTAGCAAAAAAATGGCAAGAAGCTGCCGATTGTTATGTTAAGTGGGGTCATGCCTATCCTCAGTATTTAGATCAGAAGGCTCTCGATTCTGAAAATGATCGTGTTGTTAGCTGGAATTGGTGCTCAAGAAAAGATGGAGTATCAATTAAGGATTTACAAGCAAGGCATGCAATGATGATTGAGGAGCTTAAAAAAGATAATATTGGTCTTAGCGGTTGGGTTATAGTAACACCCGTTACTGGGGGTGCTCAAGCACCTGGCGATTTTGTTCACTTGGGTATTTATGATGATGTTGAATCGTTCATGAAATATAAAGAAGCTTTCGCTGCCGGGGGATGGGAAGGTTATTACGAATATACTGAAAATTATGCAAGTTGTTCAGGCGAAGAGTTGTATTCTGAAGAAGTATTAAACCGTCCTAAAAATTAATTACTGCAAAGGAGAAATAAATGAAGAAGTATCTACTAATACTTACTTTATTAACAATTCCATTCAGCAATAATAATGTATTTGCTGATGATAATAATTTAGGAGGAGGAGTTTCTAGTAATGCCCCTTTTGCTATTAATGCTAATATTTGTAAATTAAATGAGGGTAAGACAATGGAGGATTATCATTCTCTGAATGATAAGTTTTATAAGTGGACAAAAAAGCATGATGTTGAGCTAACAGTTGTAAGTCATATTCCGTTTTATTCGAATGGTAATTTTAATAATCCAGTGAAATATGATTTCATTGAATTTCTTATTGGTCCAAATGTTGGTAAAACATGGGATAAATGGCTAAGTAAAAAAGATGCTGAGACACTACGTAATGAGTGGGCAGATGTTGCAACTTGTTATGTAAAAGCTGCTTCAGGTAATTTCCTATATGCAAATGAGGATGTTCTTAACAAAAGAGATTTGAGATATGCTGAATGGAATTGGTGTAATATTCGTGAAGGAAAAAAAGCTGAGGACTTGATTATTGAGCATAATAGAATCGCGAATAATATTGCTGAAAGTCCAAATGGAATTATTGGTTGGTTAACTTTTGTTCCTCATCTTGGTGGTGCAAATCTTCCTACTTTCGCGCACATAGTGCTTTATCCTGATGTTGACTCGGTTATGAAAAATAAGATGGCGGAAAGAAATGGTGGCTGGAAAGATCGTCGTGATTACGAAACGGAATTTGCACAATGTAATGGCTCATCATTAATGCAGGAAGAAATTTTATATCGTCCATAAAAAATAAAAAAAGGAGAAGGAAATGAGAAAATATTTATTAATGCCGATGATTTTTGGAGTTCTATCTTTTGTAAGGCTAGAAGCTGCTCCAATGGATGCATATTATTGTTTTTCATCAACTGAAGATGCAGCTGTTGTAGAAAAAATGGATAATTTTATAAATAGTGATGCTGCAAAAGATTTACCATCTATTACTTTGTGGACAATGTTATTTAATGGAGAAAATCCTGAGACGCATTGTGCGGTTCAGCAACATCCGGATGGCGCTTCTTTTGAGAGAGCATCTGCAATCTTTCAATCACAAGCAGGACAAGATTTTTTAAGAGATTTATCTACCGTAGCTGTTAGTGGTTTGGAGGGAGTTGGTACTCCTATACTTAATTTTGGTGATGTAGATTTTGAGAAAAATCCATATTTAGCTTTATATAATGTTAGAGTTAAAGATGCGAAAAGATATGGTGAAGTATTCTCTGATTTTATGAATTCAGCAGATTTGCCTGGTTCAGCCACACTTTATCAAGATACTTTTACTGGATTAGAAAATAGAACACACTATGTTGTAATGTCAGGTCCATCTTTAGACGCCCTTATGGATGGTATTTCGTCAACACTAAATAGTGAATCTGGTCAAAAATTTCAAAAAAGAGCTAATAGTGTTAGAAAAGTGATAAGTACAAATTTAATGTATCATATCAAAACTTGGGATTAAAAATTTAATCACACTTTATTTAAATTAACCCCGTTATTTTTTAACGGGGTTTTTTTATTCATGTAAAAATGAATTTAATTTATTGGGTTAATTCTATGTGAAGAAAATTTTAGCCACTTGAAGTTAGTATAAAGCTAGCTATATTTTATAGGCTTTCGGAGGGAAATTATGAACGAAAAAATTGATTGGCCTAGTAAAAAATATGCTTGGTTTTTTACAACCCTTTTATTAATTACTTATACGGTTTCATTTATTGATAGAGCCATGATTAATCTTCTTATTGATCCAATAAGAAGTGACTTAAAACTCTCAGATATACAAATGGGTCAAATTCTTGGCCCTGGTTTCATGATTAGTTATATTTTATTAAGTCTTCCTGTTGGGAGAATGGTTGATAAATTTAATAGAATTGCTGTTTTAATTGGCGGTATTATTCTTTGGAGTATAGCTACGGCAGCTCATGGATTTTCAAGTGATTATTATAGTTTGTTTGTTTCTCGTGCCGGTGTTGGGGCTGGTGAAGCTGCAGTGACCCCAGCTTCATGGTCTATAATTGCCGATTTATTCCGACCTGAAGATAGAGCTTTTCCTATGAGTTTTTATCTTATGGGTCCATATATTGGACAGGGATTAGCTCTTCTTTTTGGTGGACTTGTAATTCAACTTTATACCGATCCTATAGTTTTTTTAGGGTTTACTCTTCAGCCTTGGCAAATGATTTTTATTCTTATCGCTATTCCAGGATTTATACTATCTTTAGGTCTTGCGTTTCTTACTGATCCAGTAAGAAAGGGAATAATTAATAAAGAAAAACAGCATGAAGAGTCTTTTGTTGATGTAATTGCCTACATAAAAAGTAAATTTTCTGCTTATTTTACACTAATGATAGCCGCGTCATTTATTGTGGTTCTTCTTTATACATTTCAAGCATGGGTTCCAACATATATTTCTCGTATTCACGGTTGGGATTTATCTAGAGTTGGTTATCTTTTTGGAATTGTTACATTAATTTCTGGTTCTCTTGGGGTTCTGTCTGGACCAGTTGTTGAGAAATTTTTAGAGAGAAGAAATATAAAAAATTCTACTCACACTGTATTTCTTATTTCCTCCTCCGCGGTAGCAATAATTCCTGCTTTTACCTTTTTATTTGTTAATGAGAAGTTCGTTTTACCCGGAATGTTTGTTATAAGCTTTTTTATAACACTGCCTATGGCTTGTTTTGCTTCTGGTTTGCAAAAAATGACACCTCAAAATTATAGAGGATCCGTTTCAGGTTTATATGTTTTTATAATGAATATTGTTGGCTTAAGTCTTGGTCCTACAGTCGTTCCGTTTTTTACAAGTGTAATATATGAAAGTGATATGTCTATTAATATAGCTTTAAGCAATACATTTTTGATTTTTGGTCCACTTTCATTTCTAATTTTCTTTTTGGGACGAAAGTCATTAAATGAGGAATTAGGATCACAGCATTAATTGATTGGTGGAGCCAGACGGGATCGAACCGACGACCTTCTGGTTGCAAACCAGACGCTCTCCCAACTGAGCTATGGCCCCACTGATAAACTCTTATAGGGCAAGAGAGAAAATTCCTCAACAAAAATTATTATTTAATAGTTAATCTTCTATATAGCCTGCAATTTTTTTGGTTGTTGGGCTTTTATTTACTTCTTTTGAAGATTTTAATGATTTAAAAAAATAATCAGCCATAAGATTAGTAATACCCCAATTATAATTTTCATTATGAAAATGATGCTGCATGTGAGCTTCTTTTAGACTTTTGCCAATTTTTGTTATTGGTATGTATTGCGTCGAATGATGAGCAAGATGTATCCATTCATAGAGGAGATAGTACAAAAAGGTTGAAAAAATCGGAACTAATGCAGTTTTAAAACTTAAACATAACAAAGAGTAAAATAGATATGTCTGAATAAATAGAGTTATAATAGCTAAAGGAGGAGCAAATTGTAGATTGATATCCTCTGGTTTTGCATGGTGTCCGTGATGTAATTTAATTTGAAATTCTCTAAACCAACCATCTTTTATTGTTAACTCTTTATGAAGAATAAATTTATGTGCATACCACTCATAAAAAGGGGCAAATAAAATAACTAAAAGCATTAAAGGCCATTTATTCCATAGATCGAAATAATTAACTAAAAGGCCAGAGAGGAAAGAAAACACTAAAAGATATCTTATCGTATTGTGCGCAAAAAAATTTTTGAAAATTACTAACAATTTTATAAACTAATCTCTTAGGAAAACAGGAGAATTCTCAGAAGACTCTTCTTTAGCGAAATAATATCCATCTACATTAAAATTCTTTAATTCGTTTTCTTTTACTTTATTTTTCAAAATCCATGCAGTCATCAAACCTCTAGCTTTTTTTGCATAAAAACTAATAATTTTATATTTACCTTTTGAAAAGTCTTTAAATACAGGTGAAATAACATTGGCTGTACTTTTAATATCCTTGACTGAGTCAAAATATTCATTAGAGGCTAAATTAATAATTGTATTTGATTTTAAAGATTTAAGATCTTTGATTATTTCATTACAAATTTCTTGACCCCAAAACTCATATAGATTTTTACCTTTATCGGTCATTAATTTTGTGCCCATTTCTAATCTATATGGTTCAATAATATCTAAAGGTTTAAGCAAACCATATAGGCCAGATAATAATCGAAGATGATTTTGAGAATATTCAAGATCCTTTTTTCCAAAGCTATCTATATCTAAGCCTTGATATACGTCTCCTTTAAAAACAAATATTGCTTGTTTCGAATTTTCTGATTTCTTTTTTAATCCTTTCCAAGATTTGTATCTATCACTATTAAGAGAGGCTAGCTTATCGCTTATATTCATAAGATTAGAAATCTCTTCAGGTTTTTTTTCTTTTAGATTCTTGATAAGCTTTTTGGAATTGGTTAATAAATTTGGGATAGTATGAGATATATTTATTGGGGGTGTCTCATAGTCAAGTGTTTTGGCTGGTGAAAGTAAAATTATCATAATTATTATTATCTCAATCTAATTATATTTATTCAATAAAATTCTTTATATAATAATCTTAAATTTTTCATATTTATGAAAAATTAATAATCCCTATATGTATGGTTAAGTAAGTCTTATAAATACTAAATCTAGTATTTTGAATATTTTTTTTTTATTAATAATTTGTTTTAGATATTAATTTAAGATATTAACTACCATATTAAGTTTACATATTTTAATAAAAATAATTCCTGGGGAGGAAAATCTATGAAATTATTTAATAAACTTTTTCTTTTTCTAACTGTAATAACAGTTTCTCTTACATCTAATTTAGTTATAGCTCAATCAGATGATGGCGGTCGTTTAGATATTGAAGAAATTATTGTTACTGGTACTAAAAGAGATGTGTCTCAACAAGATGTTCCAATTGCGGTTTCAACTTTAACCGCCAAACAATTGGATAATACATTCAGAAATGATGTTTTTGCATTGGGTCAGCTTGCACCTAATGTAACACTTACTCCACAAAATGGTTTTAATGCTATCGCTGGTGGTATGAGAGGAACTGGTTTTATATCAATTCTTGTTACTAAAGACCCATCAGTTGGTGTAGTTGTTGATGACTTTGCATTTAATCATGTTCAAGCTCAAGCAATTGAAATGTTTGACATGGAACAAGTTGAAATTTTTCGTGGTCCTCAAGGAACACTTTTTGGTAAAAATACCACTGGCGGTGCTTTAAGTTTTACAACGAAGAAACCTGTACTCGGTGAAACATTTTTTGATCTTGAAACAACATATGGTCAATATAGTTCTAATGATGCTTCAATAGAGAAGATTAATGCAGCTGTTAATTTCCCAATTGGAGATACAATGGCAGTTAGAATATCTGTTATACAGGATGAGGAAGAAGGTTTTTATACCAATAGTAAACCTTCAGGAAGCATAATTTCAGTTGGTGGCCCAGGTTCTACTGCACTTTATAGTCAAGGTGGACAAATTAATGATGCCGGCGCTTCACAACAGGCAGACGGTTCATTTGTATCTGTTGGTAATGGTGCAAAAATTGGTGGCAAAGATGTATTAGCTGCTAAAGTAAAAGTTCGTTATGAGCCTAGTGACTTTTATCGTGCAGACTTTACTTATGAGTATGTCGATGACAGCAGTGATGCCCCAGCAACAGCTAATGATACACCTGGCGGTGGTGCCGAAGCATATCTATGGCCAATTATTGGATTCCCAGGCTTCCAAGATGGTCCATATCCTGGTGATCCATTTATCACTGGTGAATCTGCTACTTGTAACACTTTTACATGTATTGGCAGAGGTCATGCTATTGAAGTAGAGGGTTTTTATTTAACTCAAACATTTAATTTTGATAATTTTTCATTAAAATCAATCACCGGTTCTCGTGATCAAGACGAAATCTTAAATAGTACATACACAGGTGAGTCATATACATCTTTGTATGATGCAGCTAGAAATACATCTAGAGAACAATTTCAACAAGAATTTAGACTTACATCTGAGTTTGATGGTTTCTTTAATTTTGTAGCAGGTGCTGCATATTATGAAGATAATCTTGATTTTGTTGTATTCGGTAATTTAGGCTTTGTTGATCTAATCTCTCCAGCTGGAACATCTGCTGCTCTACAATTCGCAAATGTAGCTGAAATTCAAGCAACTTCTCAAGATAGAGAGAGTAGAGCTATTTATTTAGATACCACTTTTGATTTTACTGATCAGGTTAAGCTTACTCTTGGTGTAAGACGTTCTGAAGATGAAAAGAAATTTAGTCGTCAACAGTACGCATCTGATGGTGCTGGTTTTGCTTTGATTTTTACGCCTGACCAATATCTAGGTCCATGGACAAATCCATTACCTAAAGAGAGCTTTGGTTTAAATTATAATGATAGTAAAGATTTTGAAGCAACAACTTGGCGTGTTGTTTTAGATTATCAAGTTGATGAAGACACAATGGTTTATGGTAGTATCGCAACTGGCTATGTAGCTGGTGGGTTTACTGAAACTTGTGGTTCAGTATTTACATGTCAACCTTACAATGATGAAGAAAACATTAATGTTGAGTTTGGTTTTAAAGCTGACAGAATGGATGGAAGACTCAGAATTAATGGTGCTATCTTCCAAACTGAATACGATAGTCTTCAAAGAGACTCAGTTAAAGTTCGTTTAGTTGGAGATACTCAATTCCAAGAAACAGCATCTGTTAATGAAGGTGAGTCAACAGCAACAGGATTTGAAATTGAAGTATCTTATGTTGCAAATGAAAATCTTCGTTTCGACGGTTTCCTTGGATTATTGGATCATGAATATGACTCATATTCACCTGGTCTTGATGCTGGTACCTTAACAGTAGGCGCTCCATCTGGTGTAACTATAAATCCAGATCTTTCAGGTTTAAGCGTACCTTTTTCTCCTGAAACAACTGCTGGTTTATCTGCTACATATTTCCAAGATCTTCAGTCAGGTGGTTCATTAACTTATAATGTTAATGTCCATTATCGTGATGAGTTTGAAGTTAATCCTTTACCAGCGAATGCTGCAGGGGGAACAGCTGAAAACCCAGTTATTATGCAAAAAAGAAATACTCAAGCCGAAGAGCGTACTTTAGTAAATGCATATATCACTTGGGATATAAATGATAATATTGCCCTAACTCTTTGGGGTAAGAATTTAACTGATGAAGTTTATAGAGTTTCAGCAAATCCTGTTGCTACTTTATGGAATTTTGGACGTTATGGCGCCCCAATGTCAGTTGGCGTAAAAGCGGACTTTAATTTCTAAATTAAAAATTAAAGCCTTTAATTTAAAACCCCGCCCAGAGCGGGGTTTTTTTATGAAATTGATACCAAATTTAATTAATTAATTAATTTTGCTAAAATTACTAAAAATTCTTGTTTTTAGAGTTAATTTGATATTAAATTAGTATAACTTATTATTGTTTCCGGGGAGGGTAATTTATGAAAAAATTAATTTCAATTTTTACATTATTTTTATTTGTAATCATTTCTTTTTATTCCCAGAACGTTTCTGCTCAAAGCAGTCGTTTAGATATTGAAGAGATTGTCGTTACAGGTACAAAAAGAGATATTGGTCAACAAGATGCAGCTATTGCTGTTTCTGCTATTACTGAACAAGCTTTCAGAAATACTTTTGCTAATGAAGTTACAAATTTAGGTTCATTAGTTCCAAATCTTACTTTAACAACTCAACCAGGTTTTAATGCTGTTTCTGGTGGTATTAGAGGAACTGGTAGTGTTTCAATCCTAGTTACAGAAGATCCTTCCGTGGCTTTCTTAGTTGATGATTTTGGATTAAATCACGTTCAGTCTCAATTTGTTGAAATGTTCGACATAGAACAAATTGAAGTTTATCGTGGTCCTCAAGGAACTTTGTTTGGTAAAAACTCAACAGGTGGTGTTATTTCAGTTACAACCAAAAAACCTGTCCTTGATGAATATTCTGGTGAGTTTAGTGCTTTACAAGGTCAATATGACTGGAATGAAGGAAGTATTAATAAATTTAAACTTGCTTTAAATGTTCCAATTGTTGAAGGCAAACTCGCAATGAGAATTGCTGCAATATGGGATAAAGACCAAGGGTTTTACAGAAATTCTAAACCTGCAAGTGATTTCCCTGGACCAACTTTCTTTAATCCAACAGGAAATTGGCCTGATGATGGTACTTCTCTTGCAAATAGAGGTGATGGTGGAGACCTAGGCGGTAAAGATGTATTAGCTGCTAAAATTAAATTTTTATATGAAGCTTCTCCTACATATTCTGCTCTTTTGACATTTGAGTTAAGTAAAGATGACTCTGGTACTCCCGCAGCAGTCAATGAAACAGAGTGTCCAAGTAGTATGTTATTCTGTCTTTTAGGTTTCAGTGGAATTCATACTCCATCTCCTAATTGGGGTGGTGAAAAATGGACTAATGTATTTGAAACAGGTGAAAGCTTCCATTGTAATTCTGTTCTATCAACTTGTAGAGGTCATAGAATGGATAGTAGAGGTGTATACCTAAATCAAACATTTGCTATTGGTGATAGTCTAACTTTAAAATCTATTACTGGTTATAGAAATCATAAAGAACTTAATGCTAGTACCTATACTGGTGAAGCATTTGCAAGTCTTTATGATGCTTCTAGAAATACAGATAGAGATCAAATGCAACAAGAATTTCGTTTAACCAGTGAGTATGACGGACCGTTTAACTTTACTGCCGGTGTAAGTTATGCAGAGGATAATTTAAATTTTGCTGCATATGCTGCAGTTGGTCTTCAGTGGTTCTTAGGTGTTCCTGGATATATTCATACTGATTATTCTTCAACTGCTACTCATCAAAACAGAACTAGTAAAGCTTTCTATTTTGATTTCACCTATGAGTTAAATGAAGCTTGGAGAATTTCTGCAGGTGTTCGTGAAACTCAAGATGAGAAAACATTTGTTCGTGAAACTGGTACTAAAGGTCTTAATGCTCTTGGAAGAGCTAACAATAACATCAGTACAGGTGGTTTTACTCGTGATGATGATGTTCCTCAATTCCATACTGATTGGTTAAGTTGTGATCTAAGAGAAATTTGTGTCAATAATACAGATGATTGGAGTGAAACAACTTATAGATTGGTTGTTGATTATACAATGAATGAAGATGTTATGTTCTATGCTTCACTGGCTACAGGCTTTATGGCTGGTGGTTATACAGAGACTTGCTCAACAACTTATTCATGTGCATATCCTTATGATCCTGAAACAAATACTAACATTGAGTTAGGCATGAAAGGTGATTTCATGGATGGTCGTCTAAGATTAAACGTTTCAATCTTTAATACTGAATTTGAGGATCTTCAAAGAAATCAGGTTCTTCCTTTACCAATACCGCCTTACCAAGAAACAATTAAGGTTAATGCTGGTAAATCAACTAACCAAGGTATCGAAATTGAATTAAATTATCTAGTCACAGATAATTTCCGTATCGATGCAAATATTGCTACTCAAGATCATAAATATGATGTCTTCCTTTGGGATGAGTCTCCTAATGATGGTGTTGATAACCCTACTGACTTTAGTGGTTTCGAGCTACCATTCTCACCTGAACTGAGCTGGGGCTTATCACTTACTTATGATCAAGATTTGGGTGCAAATGGTTCTCTTACCTACAATGTACTAGGTAATTATCAGGACGAAGCACAAACTCAACCAACTAATCCAATATATAGTCAATTAGAAGATAGAACTTTAGTTGATGCTAATATTACTTGGAGAAATGTTGATGATACTTACTGGGTAACTGTTTATGGTAAAAATTTAACCGACGAAACTTATAGAGTTGGCTCTAATAGTGTAGCTGGTTTATGGAATTTTACTCTTTACGGTGAACCTATGGAATACGGTATCGAAGCAGGATATCGTTGGTAAAAATTAGTTCTTACTAATAAACTATTAAAACCCCGTTTTTAACGGGGTTTTTTTATGAGTTTTTATAATATTAATTTTTTAATTATCATTTAAAAAGGAAACTTTTTTATATAAGATAATTTTTATTTATTAGGGGATAAAGATGGATCGTAAAGAAGAGTATAATAAGATAGCTGAAAAAATTGTGGGCCATGTAAAGAATGGTACAACTGATCAGGCTGAGGATGTTATCTCTATTCCAACATCAGATTACACATGTAAAGAGCGCTGGGATTTAGAAATAAAAAATATTTTCCAGACTTTACCTTTAATGGCGGCGATGACAATTGAGATACCAAATCCAGGTGATTACAAATCTCTTGAAATTACCGGAGTTCCAATACTGGTAGCTAGGGGTAAGGATGGTAAAGTTAATGCTTTTAGAAATGTTTGTACTCATAGAGGAGCAATAATTACTGAACCTGGAATAGGCAATAAAAGTAGATTTTCATGCCCGTATCATGGTTGGACTTATTCAAATAATGGAGATTTGATTGGGGTAACAGATAAAGAAAAGTTTGGTGATTTTGATCCAAGCTGTCATGGATTATCAAAATTACCTTGTAAAGAGTTAGGGGGAATGATTTTTGTCTCTTTATCTAAAGATGAAAAAATAAATTTCGAAGATTTTTTAGATGGAATGCTTCCCGAAATAGAACATTTTAAACTTGAAAATTGGTACTATCATGGTTTTAAAGTTATTGAAGGGGCAAATTGGAAAATTGCCTTTGATGGTTATTTAGAGGGATATCATTTTACCACTGCTCATAAAGATACGATAGCCAATATGACGATGAATGATATAATGGACTTTACAGCTTTTGGGCCCCATTTAAGAATTGCATTTGCCTCGACTAATATTGAAGAAATCTTTGAATTACCTAAAGAAGAGTGGTGGAAAAAAGAAGGTAGTGGTGTAGATTTCGTAAGAACAATTTTTCCTAATATTGCAATTTCTTTGGGCCTTGGTATTGGTCAAATAGCTCAAATTCTTCCTGGTAAAACACCTAATGATAATATAACAGTTCTTCATTATATCGCACCTCAGCCCCCGAAGAATGATGAAGAAATAGCTGAACTTGATCAAAATATGGAATTTTTGAGAAATGTCGTTAATGACGAAGACTATTTACTTGGTATAGAAATTCAAAAAGGACTTAATTCTCATTCAAATGATTCTGTATTATTTGGTCGAAATGAAAAAGGGAATCAATTTTTTCACAAATATGTTGATTACTACGTTCACGATAATATTAAAGAGCCACCTAAATTATAATTAAATTCTTAGGAGATTTTCATGAGTAAAGCTGAAAATAACAGAAAAATAATTGAAACATATTATAAATCAATTTCTAGCGGTGATTTTGAAACTGTTATGTCCCTCATGCATGAGGATGTAGTTTTCAATATAGTAGGGGAAACTCCTTATGCTGGTAAGTGGGAAGGAAGAGATAATATTTATGGTATTTTAGTTCCTGCAGTAGTTTCAAATTTTAAAGAAGGTAGTGTAAAATTTGCTGAAAATTGGAATGTCATGTGTGTTGACGAAAATAGAGCTACAGGTCTTATGAGCGCAAGAGCAGAAACGCATAATGGTAAAAAACTAGATATGACTTACTGCCATATTTTAAAATTTAATGAGACTCAAATTATTGAGGTGCATGAATTTTTTGATACTGCACAAGGCGAAAGACTATTCGATAATAATAAATTAAATGGACATTCTGGCCAATTAGGTTCAATGAATTTTTAATAACTTTCTATTGAGCTGTATAACCACCATCAATTATAGAAACGCTACCCATTAAAAATTTTTCATTTAATCGAGTAATGATGCATTTAGCCAATTCTTCAGGTGAAGTAGACTCAGATGGAGGTATTCCTTCTAGACCATTATCATCCAAAAATCTTCCATGCATTGGAGTTCTAATTACACCAGGAAGAATAGTATTAACTCTTATTGGCGAGGTATTGGTTTTAAGAGCATATTCATTAAGCTCAATAGTTGCTACTCTACCTATGGATGCAATACCGGCTTTAGCGTATGCATATACACTTGTATTAGGCATGCCTATTTCTGCAGCAATACTTGAAATATTAATAATTGAACAATCCTCTTTATTATTTTCTTTAAGTCGATCCTTCATCAATTTAATAGCCTCTTTTAGGCAATATAATGTTCCTTTACCATTTGTTGCTATGACAGTATCTATATTATCAAGACTAAGCTCATCCAAGGGCTCTAATTTTCCTTCAGTACCAGCATTGTTTATTAAATAATTTAAACAACCATAAGTCTCTTTAATCCAATTGAAGAGAGATTCCACTTGAGAATAATCAGTTATATCACATTGCTTAGAATCAATTGATAATCCTTCTTCCTTAAGGTGACTAATTGCTTTTTCACATTTTTCTAAATCTCTTGAAACAGCAATAACTTGAGAGCCGTTTCTTGCCAATAACTCAGCTAATGCTTGACCAATATTTTTGTAACGTAAATCAGTGCTGCTAACACCCGTAACAAGTACAAGCTTATCTTTTAGAAATGTAAACTCATTCATTTTTTAGTCCTTTTTGATTATGAATAACTTAAATAATTCTTAAAAATTATTTTTTGTATTTTTCGATAAACTTATCAATAGTTTGATGAAAGTGTCTTACTCTTATCTCCTGCTCACACAAAATTCCTCCTTTGAAACTATCTGATTTAGAACCCCATTGCATAGTTTCCATATTAGAACCGTCTTGCGCTAAAACATTATTAAAGACAGGAGGAAAAGTTCCTTCAAAAGCTTCATCATAAAGCTCAGGTCCATTACCTTTGTATATTTTGTGAGGTCTTCGAGGCGGTAATTCTTTATTATCCGTATTATTTATAAGTATAAAAAAATCATAATAACACTTATCTGGATCAGTTGGGTGTGGTCTATATCTAAAAACATTCCCAGCTTCTGGCTTATTAGTAAAAACTGCGCTCGGGAAGAAAAAATAATGATATTGATGGACTAATTGCTCATCGTTCATATCCTGATAATACGTTATTGTATCTTCCTCAGATCTTCTTTTATCTATGTAATAAAGATGTAAATCTTTAGCTAAACCCTTATAACCGTCATCAATATCTTGCATTTTACCTACTGAACGATCCCCCATCATTTCAGACCGTAAAGGGGTAAAGGTTTCTCTATCTTCGACGACCTCACTTACAGTTTCATTAAAATTAATCATACGGGAATGATTCCCAGAAATTTCAATTGGGATATCATGACCTTCTCCAAATTGAATCATATCCGGATGTAGTGCTGTAAAATGATAACTTTCATTGAATGCATCTACAGCATGTTTCCAATTACCGTTCCATTCGAATGTTTGATAGTCTATAAGAGCCCAATTTTCAAAATTATAACTCTCTAAATGTTCACCATAGTCTGATAAATAATCTTTTAGCGGTATGCAATCTGGATCCATATTGATCCAGAGCCATCCTCCCCAGGTATCAATTTTTACCTCAGTTAGGCCTAATTCTTCTGTAGGTACTCCATCCTTAAACTGTTTATATAATTCTGGCGCAAAAACAGAATTTAGTGTTCCGTCATTATTCCATTTCCAGCCATGAAATGGGCAGGAAAAAGTATCAAGTTCCCCAGACTCGAGGGTGCATAGTTGATTTCCTCGATGTTGGCAAACATTATAAAATGCTCTTATTTTACTATCATTTCCTCTAACAATAAGAAATGACTCCTTACCTATTGAATGTGTAATAAAAGAACCATCAAATTCTAATTCTGACTCTCTGTGAACTACTTGCCAAGTTTTAGTCCAAACAGAATCCCACTCTTTTTGCATAAACTCTCTAGAGTAAAACCTTTCACCATCTAGTTTTTCATGACCTAAGTCCGGAATTGGTTTTCTAGGAATAAAAGGTTCAGCTTTAAAATCTCTTTTTGTTGGATTCTTTCTTTCTAAAAAATCTTTTTCAATTTTCGCCATTATAAAAACCTAAAATTTATCAACTAATTACAATTTATAAATTATAAACTGTCAATATCGCTTTTGAATTAGATGCTCATATTAGCGGACGGTTATCATTCTCACCAGTGCGGATGAATATAAGTTATATCATTGTAATTTATAATTCATGAATAATAATACACTTAAATTAACTGGTTATTTTATCTGAATTTCCCCAGGTACTTAGATAATAATAATCGAAAGGGGAGCCGTAATATGCGTTTTTTTAAATATAATTTATTATTAATTTTTTCATTTTCTTTGTTGTTAGGATCTATCCCAACATACTTACATGCTCAAGATAAAGTAGAATCTTTTGGCCTTGAAGAGATCGTTGTCACAGCTCAGAAAAGAGAGCAAAATATCAATGATGTTGGCATGACAATTGACGTTGCAACTGGAGATGCTCTTAAAACAGCTGGTGTAACTGATACATTTGATATTGGTAAATTAGTAAGTGGTTTTTCTGCAAATTTGAATTATTACGGCTCACCTATATATACAATTAGAGGTATTGGTTTCCAAGATACAGCTCTAGCTTCACCACAAACAGTAAGTGTAAGTATTGACCAAATGCCAATTCCATTTGCACCCATGGCAAGTGGAGCAATCTTAGATGTTGAAAGAGTAGAAGTTCTTAAAGGTCCTCAAGGTACTCTTTTTGGAATGAATACAACAGGTGGTGCTATCAATTATATCGCGAATAAGCCAACAAGAGAATTTGAAGGTGGTTTTTCAATTGGTGCAGCTAGTTTTGGTGAAATTGATGTATCTGGTTATTTAAGTGGACCTTTAAGTGAAACACTAAGTGCAAGAGTTGCGGTAAGGTCAATTACTTCTGATGGTCATTACTATTCATATACTGAAAATAAAGGCGCTGGTCCTAATCCAATGTGGGCATCAAGAGGTGATAATTATACTTGGGACGATGAAAAAGGTGCTAAAGATTTTCTAAATGCAAGATTATCTCTTTTATGGGAGCCAAGTGAGAGCTTCACGGCTTTATTAAGAATTGATAATTGGTCTGATGGTGGTGACTCCCCAATGCCACAATATCAAGCTTCGTGGGCTAGAGGACCAGGTGAATTCCCACCTCTAATTAAAAATTATCCACTACCTCCAAATGATAATCGTGCATCAGATTGGGGACCATGTGTTAATTCTAAGAGAACAGGTAATGAAAATAATGAAACAGGCAATCTAGATGTTTTTGGCAATCCTGAAAATCTGAGTAATCAAAATTGGAATGAGTGTACTCAAAATGAAAAAGATAACGAATACACTGCTGTAAGTTTAAGAATGGATTGGGACTTAGGTAACAATATGACCCTTACTTCCTTGACTAGTATTAGTGATTATGATCGTGAAGAGGGTCTTGAAGCTGATGGTACTATTTATCAAAATTATGAAGTTCATCTACTCGGTGAAGTTGAATCACAATTCCAAGAGTTAAGGCTATCAGGAACATTTGGTCAAACAGGAAACTGGGTGATTGGAACCAACTACGAGAGTACTGAGTCAAAGGATGACTTCCTTGCATCATTCGGTTATGCAACTGTAGTACCATATACATTTTTTACTGTTATTCCTTTTGGACCGACAGTCACTTTTAATAATCAAGAAACAGATACTACCTCATTCTTTAGTAGCGTAGATTTTTCCGTAAACGATAATTGGGCTGTTACTTTGGGTGCTCGTTATACTGAACAAGAAAGAGAATCAGTTATGAGTAATCAAGATAATGGCGATGGTGTAAATGCTACTTTTGGTAATCAAATCATTACCTATAATCAGATATTAAGTGGTCAACCTGTTATTGGCGGTAATGCTGTTGCCGGAGGTTCATGGGTTGCTTCTCAAGAATACCCTTTCTACACATCTGAGAAGGGTTTTGCTCGTGAACTAAATGAAGATAATTTTTCTTGGAAACTTGGAACAACATATAGTGGAATTGAGGATGCTTTATTTTGGTTTAATTTGACTAAAGGATTTAAATCAGGATCATTTCCTACAATAGGAGCCACAACAACACTTCAATATAATCCAGTAGTTCAAGAAGAAATCTTAGCTTATGAACTTGGTGGTAAAATAAGTATGCTGGACAACCGTATGCAATTAAACGCTGCAGTTTTCTATTATGATTATAAAGACAAACAAGTAGTTGGCTCAACACCAGATCCTATTTTAGGGCCTTTACCTACACTTATTAATGTTCCTGATGCAGAAGTTACAGGTATCGATGTATCTATAGAATGGTATCCAATAGAGGGATTACGAATTGCACCAGCATTTACTTATGTTGACTCAGAAGTAGGCCAGTATAGGAATTGGGATACTTTTGCTGGTGGTGCCAATTCAGGATCAAAAAATTTTACAGGACAACCATTCCCGCATACACCTGAGGTTTTTGGAAAAATTGATGTGCAATATTCATGGGACCTTGAGAATGGGTCAACTATGTATGTTGGCGCTAATATGGACTACCAAGATGATACAACCGCAGGTTTTGTTGATACTTGCCAAGAGCCTGGTGTTCCTTGCACAAGTGATTTAGTTGATATACGTGGTAATCTTACTGATCTTCGAATAAATTCTCGTACTTTAATTGATATTAGAGCAGGCATGGACTTTGGAGAATGGCAAGCTCAAATATGGGGTAGAAATATAACGGATGAGTATTATTGGACGCAAGCACAAAGCACAAATGATACACTTATGCGTTGGACAGGAATGCCAAGAACTTATGGTATATCTGTAAGTAGAGATTTTTAATTGAATTTGAAAATTTTAAATTTTGAAGCCTTGGCAATAATATTGCCAGGGTTTTATTTTATTTAAAGGATCCTTATGAAAAAATTTGCTTTATATTTAATGTTATTTCTTTTTTCCTTTAATTTATTAGCAAGTGAGAGGTCATTAACAACTGCTGATAGACTGGATATTATTGATGTTATCAATAATTATGGTTTAGCTGTCGATAATAAAGATTATGACTTGTTTAGATCACTATTTTTTGATGATGTTGAGGCTCGGTTGGTTTTTGACCCTAGCTTTTTTGGTGGTGAGGAAATTATTATTAACGGCTTAGACAAGTGGGTGAGCTATATTAAAGAGTCTGGAGCTTTATTTAAGACATCGCAACATTTAATTGCAAATTCGCTTATTTCATATGATGGCGAGTTAGTCAAAGTAAGATCAAACTTAAACTCTAGAGGTTACTATAAAGGAGAGGAAGGAGGATCTGTGAGTTTATGGGGTTATTACGAAACATATATGCTAAAAGATAAGGATTGCTGGAAGATAACCAAACATACTTTTTTTAGTCTAGGGGCAGAATAATAAACTTGTTTCTTTTTTGATAGTTTTATAAGCTATATTTGAGGGGGTTATTATTGACTGAATTTTATCAAATAAATCAAAGACTTAAATATATTAAAGATCTCGGCTGGGAGGATTTATCCCTTTATGAAAAATCAGCTATCACAGAGTCTATTGTAGATATCGCTCTTTTATCGAAAAATTTTCACAGAAGTGTTCGTAAGAAAGGAGTTATCGATCAAAATTCTACTAAAGATTATGATGAAGGTCTTTCAAGACCTCAGAGAGATAGAGATGAAATAAGCTCTATGATTATTATAAAAATGACTCTTCAGTCTTTTGAAAATTCTCCATGGTTAAGTCTCCATCAAATTATTCATTATTTTAAATCAAAAGGAGGTAAGTTTTCTCTTTTAAGCAGAGATACGTTTGAAAGAAGAGTGGCATCATTATGTAATACTGGCGAGCTTGAAAAAGTGAATGTTAAAGATTTATCAGATGAAGAATTAAAAAAAATTGCTCATAATAAAACCTTCAAATTTGTTTATAAAATATCATCTAAGGTAAATAAAATTCATGAAACTGGAGAATATACAGTTGCTAAAGCTGCGCCATTAGATAAATTCTTAAATGCAATTATTGATATTATTCAACTTCTTCCTGATGATGCTAAAGAAATTATCATAAAAAATATTAAATAAAGATACCCTATAATAATTATATCAATCCATAAGGATACGGTTGAATAAATTATTTATGCCGTTTTTATTTTACTTTCATAGAATTACAAATATAATTTTTATTAGTAAGTATAGAGGGAGGATTTAAATGTTGTTAAAAATAAATAATTCAATATTAATTTTATCATTATCAGTTTTTTTACTTATTTTTTCTTCAATCAAAGTTTTTGCAGATGAAAATGTTAGTGCATCTGAAGAAACTGAAGCTGATATTGAAGAGATATTAGTAACAGCTAATAGGACAGAGCAATCGATAAGTGACGTATCACAGGCTGTTCAGGCTTTATCTGGTGATGATTTACAAGATCTTCAAATAACCGATTTTGAGCAAATGATTGATCTTATACCAGGCGCTGTTCAAAATTCATCAATTAGTCAGGGAAGTAATGTTTATTCTATTAGAGGTGTTGCTTCAGCTGAGACTGACGGTGATGCAACCATTGGTTATTATTTGGATAATTTTGCCTTTTCTTTACCTGGACGTCCCTATGCTCCAGTAACCGACATTTATGATACTGAGAGAGTTGAGGTTCTGCGTGGTCCATCAGGTACTCTTTATGGATTAGGCTCACTTGGTGGAACTATAAAAGTTATAACGAAGGATCCTGTAATAGGAGAATTTGAAGGATCTTTCAAAGCAACTTTAGCAGATATTGATGACGGTGATAGCAGTCATACTGGCGATCTAATGTTAAACATCCCTTTATCTGAAAATGCCGCTTTAAGAGGGGTTTTAAGTATTAAAGATATAGGTGGTTGGGCTGAAATTATTCCTTCTAATCAAACAAATGGTAATCCATACGATGGAATTACTGGTCGCTTGAAATTACTAGTAGAACCAAGTGAAGATTTAAGTATTAAACTTACATATTGGCATCAAGATTCAGAACAGAAATTTGCTAATAGACTGACTTATCCAAACCCTCCTGCAATAGATAATACATTTGGTGAAACCTATTCTGATTTTACTATTTATGTTGCAGACATAGAATATGACCTAGGTTTTGCGACATTGCAAAGTACTACTGGTTATATGGAAAATACTGTTATTTCAAATAATGGTGGTTTTATTCCAGGTATTGGAAATTTTTCCTCTCTATGGCCTTTAGAGTCTGAGAACTTTAACGAGGACTTAAGATTAATTTCAAATGGTGATGGTGCATGGAGCTGGATTGTTGGTCTTTTTTATCAAGATGGTGAAACTTTTGGTGGCCAAGATGTTCTTCTACCAGACTTTGGTTTTAATTCAATTAATGCATCAAATTTACTATCAAGTGAATCATGGGCTGTTTATGGTGAAGCAAGCAGAACCTCTTCTGATGAAAAATGGGTTGTTACAATTGGTGGAAGATTCTATGAGGAAAAAAGAAGTTTTAATGAAAACAGTGCTGTTGAGTTATTACCTGCAATCACAGGTGCGCCTGAACCAATAATAACTAATACGGTTGGTGTTGATAGTGCAACGAATGATACTTTTAATCCTCGTTTAAATATAGCCTACTACCCCAATGATAATTCTATGGTTTATTTTGAAGCTGCCAAAGGTTTTAGAAGTGGTTCAATTAGTTCTACATCTATTATGACAGCCTCAAACGCAACTCTTGGCGGTACAAATTATGATAACGCATCTGAACCTGATACATTGTGGAATTATACTTTAGGTGGAAAGTGGGATTTAGGATCTGTTCAAATTGATCTTGCTGCTTTTTTCTATGATTGGGGTGATGCTCAAATAGAAATTTCACCTGCTCTTCAAACTATTGTTATTCCAATTGGGGATATAGAAGGTAGAGGTATTGATTTGACTATTGCTTGGGATACTCCAATCGATGGATTATCACTTTATTTCTCAGGAAATACGAATGAGGTTGAACTTGATAATGTTGACGATGCCATCCAAGTTAAAAATCCATTTATGGCAAATGGCAGCCAACTTCCAGGTACAGCTAAAACGACATATTCTATAAGATCTAACTATTCAACTGAAATGGAAAACGGAATGATATTTAATGCAAATGCATTATTCAGTTATCGTGACAAAGTTACTAGTGTATTCGATGGTCGCGTTTCTGAGGATATTGAATTACTATCTGGAAGCATAAGTGTTGCAAGAGATAGTTGGAAAGTAGGAATATTTGGTCGCAACTTACTTCAAGAAGAAGGCCCGTCAGGAATGGCTGGTGGTCAACATATTATACCTTTTCCAAGAACTTTAGGTGTATCATTTGATAAAAACTTTTAGACGTTTTTAAAAAAGCAAAAAAAGGCCAAAAAATCTTCTGATTTCTTGGCTTTTTTTGTTAATTATAGGGGGGGTTAAAATGGCAAAAATTAAGCCACATCATGTTCACTTGATTTGTAATGCTAAATACCATGATACAGATTTTGCACGTTCTGAATTGGTTAATTTATTTTCTGAACATGATGATTTAGGGGTTTCAATATCGCAAGACTATAGTGATTTTTGTAAATATAAGGACTCGGATTTATTAATTACGTATACTTGCGATCTCTCTCCAGCGCAAGAAGAAGTAGATACACTAAGGGAATTCCTTAATAATGGTGGAAAATGGTTTGGTTTGCACGGTACTAACGCACTTATTGAATTTGTTGGAGAGATGCAAATAGTTGATGGTCTTGAAATTCCAGGTAAAACTGACACTCCAAACAAAAATCCTCAATTAATGAAATTATTAGGAAGTCGTTTTATAGCTCATCCTCCAAATATGAATATTAAAGTAACAGTTAATGATAGGTCTCACCCTGTAACAAAAGATTTAGAGGATTTTGAAATTTTTGATGAACCTTATTATTGTGAATTTTCAGATGGTATAAAAATTCTCTTAGAATCTAGATATACAGATGATGCAGATGCCTATGTTAGCTCATCCTGGAAGGAGGATATTCCAAGACCTCAGATGTATTTACATAAAGTAGGCAAAGGGAGTGTATTATATCTGATGCTTGGTCACTGTAGAGGTAAATATGATATGCGACCTTTTATGGATGAATGTCCAGTCGATAGGGGTGGCTGGGAAAGTGAAGTATTTTATGAACTGCTAAGACGTGGTATAAAATGGGGCATAAACAAAATCTAGGTACGACCATGAAAATGTATGATTATCCCGCTCCAAATGCTCAAAAAGTTAAAATTTTTGCGCACGAAAAAGAAATTTCTATTGAATATATTCCTGTTGATTTAATTAATCATGAATTGAGAACTCCTGAAATGTTAAATAAGAATCCAATGGGAACTGTGCCTTTTTTAGAGTTAGAGGATGGTGAGATAATTCGTGAATCTAGAGCTATAATAGAATATTTGGAGGGAATAAAAGAGTCTCCAAATATGTTAGGAAAATCACCGCTTGAAAAAGCTAGGATTCAAGAAGTTGATAGATTAGCGGAGCTTGGGTTAATGATTGAGCTTGCACATTATGTTCACAATATATCACCTTTTTTTGCTGACAAAGGTCCTCAATCAAAAGAGGCAGCTGAAATGGCTCTTAATTGTTATAAAAAAAATCTGCAAATTTTAGAAGATTCAATAACGGGAGATGAGTTTTTAATTTTTGATCGTCCAACGGTTGCTGATTGTACATTATTTTCAACTTTTACTTTTGCTGAAAGTATTGGCGTAGAGGATCAGAATGGTTTTTCAAAAACAATGGCGTGGTATAAGAAGTTTGGAAAAAGAAAAAGTATTGAAACAGAAAAATAAAAAAAATTTTATTAAAATCAAAAAGATTAATAAATAATATGAGTTATATTTTGTAAAAAATTAGTTTGTATTTATAAAACTAGATAAATATGATGTCGAAAATCAAATAAGGGGATTTATAAAAACTATCTATTAAGTATTTTATAACTAGATCTATTTAATAAATGTCTACTCATAAAAATAAACCAATAACTATTTCAACATTACGTAAGCTAAAAAAAACTTCTGAAAAGTTTAGTTGTTTAACTGCTTATGAAGCTACTATAGCTCAAAAGATAAGCGAGGCTGGTGTAGAAGTTATTCTTGTTGGCGATAGCCTTGGAATGGTTATTCAAGGTCATGATAGTACCCTGCCAGTAACTATGGATCAGTTAATTTATCATCTTGAATGTGTCGCAAGGGGTAACGTTAATTCTCATATAATGGCTGATATGCCATTTATGAGTTACTCGACAGATGAGTTAGCTTTGGAAAATGCTACAAGGCTAATGCAAAATGGAGCTCATTCAGTAAAAATTGAAGGTGGTTCGTGGATATGTAAAATGACAAGCACTCTAGCTGAAAGGGGTATACCAGTATGTGCTCATATGGGTTTAACACCACAATCAATAAATAGAATTGGTGGCTACTTCGTTCAAGGAAGAGATACAAAGAAAAGACAAAAACTTATAGAGGAGGCTCAGTCATTAGAAAATGCGGGTGCCGAAATGTTACTTCTCGAATGTGTCCCTAATGATTTATCGAAGGAAATTACAAGTTTACTTAAAATACCAGTTATTGGTATTGGTGCTGGCCCAGAAACTGATGGTCAAATTATGGTGATACATGATTTATTAGGAATTTCATGTTTAGAAAAGCCACCAAAATTTGTAAAAGATTTTTTAAAGGGCTCATCATCTGTGGAAGTAGCTTTAAAAAAATATGTTAAAAGTGTGAAAACAAAAAAGTTTCCTTCAAGAGCTCATACTTTCTACTAAAATGGAAATTATTACCAACGAAAAACAAGCAAAAGAAGTTTTGAAAGATTTCAGTGAAACCGCACTTGTTCCCACAATGGGTAATTTACATGATGGTCACTTAAGTCTCTTGAGTAAGGCAAAAGAAGTTGGAGAAACAATTTTAGCCTCAATATATATCAACCCACTTCAGTTTGGTGTAAATGAAGATTTTGATAATTATCCAAGAACTCTTGATGATGATTTGCTTAAACTTGAAAAGGCTGGATGTGATTTTGTTTTCTGCCCTTCGGAAGATATTTTAGAAAATATAAAAAATTATAAAGCACCGGATATAAGTAAAAAACTTTGTGGAAAAAGCAGACCTACTCATTTTGATGGTGTTGTTACAATTGTTAGGAAATTATTTGAGGTTTTAAACCCTGATTATGCAATCTTTGGGTTAAAGGATTATCAACAATTTTTGATTATTAAAAAATTTTTTAATGAAATGAATTTTCATACGGAAATTATTGGAAGTCCTATTATACGAGAGAGCGATGGACTGGCTATGTCTTCAAGGAATAATTTATTGACTAGTGAGAATAGAAAAATTGCTCCAAAAATTTATAAGCAACTATCTTGGATTAGGGATAATATAGATAATCAAAGTCATAGTGATTTAATTTTGAACTCTATTGAAACTTTTAAAGAGAGTAATATTCATCCAGAATATTTATCTATACTTAACCCAGACACATTAGATGATGCAAAAGATAATGATGTTTCAGTATTGATTGCTATTGCAGTAAAATTAGGTAATGTCAGGTTGATTGATAATATATTGATTAATTAAAATAGAATTTTGAGGTTAAAATGCAGAAAACTTTATTAAGATCCAAGTTACACCGCATAAATGTTACGCAGGTTGAATTAGATTATGAGGGATCTTGTGCGGTTGATACCGATATTTTGGCGAAAGGTAATTTACAAGAATATGAAAAAATTGACATTTATAATGTAACCAATGGCGAGAGGTTTTCTACATACTTAATGTCAGCTGAAGCAGGTTCTAAAACTGTATCTATTAATGGTGCTGCAGCCCATAAAGCTTCACCAAATGATATAATAATTATTTGTGCATATGGTTTATACGAAGAATCTGAAGCAAAAACTCATGAACCAACGCTGGTTTATTTTGATAAGGATAACAATATTAAATCAATCAAACATGGTATTCCCGAACAGAAATTATAATGAAAATTCTTTATCTTTGTCTTTCCCTAATGATATTTTCATCATGTTCAATTTTTGAGGATGAAGTATTTGAAAATACTGATAATAACTTAATGTCTGAAGAAGATATTATAAAAGAAAAATCTCCACCTTTTAGTTTTTTTAAGGCCTTACAATCTGTTGAAAGAGAGGAGATTGAAGTCTCAGATGAATATAATAATCTTATCACAAAGCCTCTTGGCTACGCTGCTTGGGTTGGTCACTCATCTTTTGTAATTAATAATTACGATCTCAATATTATTTCAGATCCAATGTTTTCAGATAGGGCGTCACCACTTCAGTTTCTGGGACCTAAGAGATTAATTGAACCTGCAATAGGCTATAAAAATTTACCTAAAATAGATGTAGTTGTGATTAGTCATAATCATTACGATCATTTGGACTTAAAAAGTGTAAAAAGGTTAAATAAACTTAATCCAGATACAATTTTTCTAGTACCTTTAAAACTTAAAAATTGGTTTTTAAGTAAGGGTATTAAAAATGTTTATGAATTTGAGTGGTGGGAGTCAAAAATTATTGAAAATACTACTTTTACATTTGTTCCTGTTCAGCATTGGTCAAGAAGAGGTCTTTTCGATAAAAATAAAAGTTTATGGGGCGGATGGTGGATTGAGAATTCAAACATTAAATTAGTTCATTTAGGTGATACAGGTTACTCAAAAGATTTTATAGAGATTAATAAAAGGCTTGGTAGTCCTGATGTAGCATTTATACCTATTGGCGCTTACTCACCAAGAAGAATTATGAAGAAAAGTCATATGAATCCAAGAGAGGCTTTAGATGCAGCTTTAGATCTGGGTGCAAAAAAATCTATTGGAATGCATTGGGGTACATTTATACTTACAACAGAGCCAATTAAAGAGCCTGAAATTATTCTTAATGAACTAATACAGAAGGGTAATTTTGAAGAAGATTTTTTTGTAACAATGAAGCCAGGTTCAATAATAAAATTTAACGAATAATTAAAAAATTATTGAGAGAACTTTTGTAAGGATTCTATCGAGAGAAGCTAAAGAATTTACTCTATTATTTTCTATAAGATTAAGCTCTTTAGTTAGCTTAGGATCTTTAAAATTTACTACACTATCTTTTACCATCTTCAATCAACACTTTCTTTTGTGGACAACCTCTTCAAGGGAATGGGAGGGGGGGAAGGAAGAGGTTGTCCATTATGTTGCAACCGTTAGGTTGAAACTAAATTACTTAAAATCGGCTTTAAACGCGGTGAATGCACCATCTTTTCTTTGAATTGATCTGACACTTTCATATAGAACGCAGTAAGCACCGTTAGAATTTAAGCTATAAGCTTCACAACTGGACTTACTTTTACAAGCAGTTAAACAATTATCAGCGTTTCTATACTTTGCCGTTGTCTTGTAAGAGAGAATTTTACCACCAGTTACAATTACTTCATTTTTGTTATCCGTATCTGCAAAAGCAGGGGAAACGGCAACGAAAACTGAAAGAAATAATCCAGCAATTAAAATATTTTTTAACAAAGACATAATCAACTCCATAATCTTGATTAATCTTATATGGTATTTCTATTATATTTAGCAAATCAATTATATAAATGTTTACTATTTATTTAATGAATGTTATATTATTAACAAAATAAATGAAAAGGTATTTATATTATGAATTTATCAAGAATAGACTTAAATCTTTTGTTAGTTTTTACATCAATCTATAATGAGAAAACTATAACGAAAGCAGCAGAGAAACTAAATTTATCGCAGTCTGCTGTTAGTAATGCTCTAAATAGGTTAAGATATACATTAGATGATGATTTATTTTTTAGGTCGTCAGATATGATGAAACCTACAAAGAAAGCTGAAGATTTAATATATCCAATTCAAAATGCTCTTGATTCAATTCAATCATCATTAAGTGATGAAGAATTTAACCCTTCAAAATCAGATAGACTTTTTAAGTTTTGTTTACCTGATATTGCTGCAGGAAGAATTTTTCCTCAACTTGCAAAAGTTTTCCAAGAAGAGGCACCTAATATTCAAATATCATCAGTATCAACTTCAAAAGGAGATTTGGAGAAATTAAAAAATCAAGAGTTAGATTTTATAATTTCCTCTGATGAAGGTCTTCGATCTGAATTAAAATCCTATTCCAACGATAAATTTGATGAGTATTTTAATAGTTTTCTAATTTATAAAGATCGTCCCCTATGTGTTGGAAGAAAAGGAAACCCTTTCTTTGATGAAAATGGTGAAATAAGTCTCGATAATTATACAGCAGCAAATCATGTACATGTCAGCTATGACGGAACAATCGATAGTCCTGTAAATGACTATTTGCAGGAAATAGGAAGAAAAAGAAATATTAGTATGTCAGTAAATTATGTTTCAGTAGCAAAAGAAATTATACGAGCATCTGATTATTTAATAACTTTATCAGGCCACCTTGCATCTTATTTTAATAAGGCTAATAATTTTATTGTTTCTCCCATGCCATTTGATACCAATGAATATTCTGTACGTTTATTTTGGAATAAACGATCAGAAAATGATGCTGCACATGCATGGATGCTTGGAAAATTATATAAAATACAAGAAAAAAACTTTGGACTAGATGGGGATTATGTTGATCATTATTATACTGACCCTGAAAATAGATATTCTGTTGTTGGATCGAATCCTTAAACTTTTTTAGATTGCTTCATAATTAGGTAAAAATTTTGTAACGAAAACAGCTTTATTTTTATTGTTAACGTTCCATTTTATTGAACTCGATAAAACTTCCATAACATTATCAAAATCACCATAGATAACTGTGCTGGTTGGAAAAACTTCTAGCTTAATATCATTGTAGCTTTTTAAATGCTCAATAAAATTTTCTATAATAGGAAGGTATTTATCCTCTAAAGGGTACATTGTAATTTCTATCGATAGCTTCATTTGAACAACCTTTTCGAATAGTTATTTGTAATAATTCTGTAATATTTTTCAAATATAAAAATAAGAAAATTATAAAATCTTATCTTTTAATCTATAAAGAGAAAATAAATGAAACCAATTAGAGCTCTTATGTTATGCACAGGAAATTCAGCAAGATCTATAATGGCTGAGGCAATTGGCAATAATTATTTGTTTGACTATATTCAATTTAAATCTGCTGGCAGTAATCCAATAGGCGAAATAAACCCTTATTGTCTTTTAACTCTTGAAAAAATGTCAGTGTGTACAAGTAATCTTGAGAGTAAATCATGGAATGAATTTTCTAAAACAAATTCCTGGAAACCAGAAATTATTGTAACTTTATGCTCAAATGCTGGAAGTGAACCTTGTCCAATCTGGTTGGAGGATATACCAAAAATAAAATGGGATCTTGAAGATCCATCAATTCATAAAGATTCTCATTCACTATCAATGAAAGGTTTTTCAGATTTATTTGTCATACTTAGCCTTAGATTTAATTACATTAAAGATTATTTAAAATCATCTGAATTTGAAGCTTTTAAAATAAAGAATTCACAATTAGAAAAATTTAAGAAAAGGGAAAATAGGATTGATTTGATTTCAAATCTTTTCTTGGAGGCAGTCAATAATAATGAATAATTTAAGCAAATATTTTTCGGAATTTTTAGGAACTTTTTTTTTAGTATGCACTGTTGTTGGTTCAGGTTTTATGGCTCAGAATTTATACTCTGAATCTTTAGGAGGAATGTTACTTGCTAATACAATAGCTACAGGCGCTATTTTAGTTGTCTTAATCAATGTTTTTAATGAATTATCTGACTCCCATTTTAACCCTGTTGTATCATTTTGTTTCTTTTTAAAAAAATCAATAAGTTTTATTGAAATGCTTTTCTTATGGATTTCGCAAATTATAGGAGGATTTTTTGGAACTATAATTGCTAATATAATGTTTAAAAATAAATATATTAGTGTTTCCTCAGTTGACCGTCTTGGCTTTAACTTATTTTTGAGTGAGATCATTGCAACTTTTGGATTAATTTTAATAATTTTTATTTTATCGACTAAAAAAAATAAATTTAACACTGGTATCGCTGTAGGGCTTTATATTACTTCGGCTTATTGGTTTACATCTTCAACGTCCCTTGCTAACCCTGCGGTAACTATTGCAAGAGTTTTCACTGAGAACTTTACAGGAATTTCGCCAAATTCGGTGCTTTATTTTGTTACAGCTCAGTTTCTGGGGGGAATTTCAGCTATGGTAGTAATGAGATTTTTTAATGAAAAATAGCAAAGTTAATAACCAAGTTATTGGTGAACGAACATTTAATCTTCAAGGCTATGAAAAGTTAACTCAAAAACAATATCAAAAGGAGAAATTTAGATTACGTGTTGAGTTAATAAAATTTCAAAAATCTGTGATAAAAGAGAATAGAAAAGTTGCAGTTATCTTCGAAGGAAGAGATTCTGCAGGTAAAACAGATACTGCAAAACAGTTTTCTAAATATTTAATTCCTGAACAAGTTAAGTATATAAATCTTGGTATTCCAACAGAGTGGGAATCAAAGCACTGGTTTAAAAGGTATGAAAAATTGATGCCTAAAAATGGCGAAATGATTTTTTTTGATAGGTCCTGGTATAATCGAGCTTTAATAGAGCCCGCTTTGGGTTTTTGTACTCAGCGTCAATATAAAAATTTTATGAAAAATGTAAATGATTGGGAATTGGAATATATAAACAATGGAACAGAAATAATAAAATTTTATCTTTCTATAGATAAGACTATCCAAAGAAATAGACTTAATGCTAGAAAAAACAGTCCAATAAAACACTGGAAATTTTCTCATATTGATAAAATGATAATTGATAAATTTGACGTTTTAACTCTTTATAAAGAACAAATGTTTAAACAAACTTCAACAAAAATTTGTCCTTGGATTGTTATTGACTCATCAAATAAAAGGTTAGCAAGAATCACGGCAATGCATTATCTTTTAAATTCTACTGAGTATAAAAATAAAAAAGTTCTAAAGCCTAAAAAATGGAGTAAAGAAATTAAAAGTTATTCTTATAGTTATCAAGGTGAGGTCTTTGATGGTCTTACATATAATCAATATAAAATTTTATCTGAAAATTTAGGTTAAATTGAAAAAAATTTCTGCAATAGATATCGGAACAAACTCTGTCAAACATAGAATGTTTGAATATGATAATAAAAGTAATAATTTAAATGAAATTTCTCATTTAAGAATGCGTTACGCCCTTGGTCTTGGAAGGGATATATATTCAAAAAAACATAAAAAGATTAGACAGAAATCAATAAGGCGACTTGGAAAAATTCTGAAAAAGTTTGAGAAGACTATTAACCTTTACGATGTTGATTATGTTAGAGCATGTGCTACTGCAGCATTCAGACAAGCTTCAAATCAAGAATTGATTCTTGATCAACTTTCAGATTATTCAAGTATTCCAATTGAAATTATTGATGGTGTTGAGGAAGTAAAATTAATTTCAAACTTGGATATAAGTCAATTTAATCCAGATATGAATTATTTTATTGTTGACGTTGGCGGTGGAAGCACAGAAGTTCTGTTAAAGAAAAAAAATGAATGTATTGACTCAAAATCATTTCCTGTTGGAGCATTATCAATTCACTACTTAGGGAAAAAAGGTTTTTCAAAAGAATGGTCTAATATTGTTGATTGGTTAAATAAGTTTAAAGGTAATGATATTTCACAAATAATTGGAACCGGCGGTGGTATTAGAAGCCTATTTAAAGTTAAAAAAGAAAAATCTCTTCCCCTAAAAGAATTTGATTTGATTTTAAAAAAAATAAATGGACTGACTAAAAGTGAAATTATAAAAAAATATAATATTAGACCAGATAGAGCGAAGTTAATTTCAAAATCTGGAATGATTTATTCTAATATTGCCAATGAACTTAATATAAAAAAAATATCAGTAATACCTTGGGGTTTAGTTGAGGGTATTGCTTATTCTTTAGTTAAGAAAAAATAAAAAGTTAATATTTTATTTATTAAATTGTCATATTTAACCCTTAGATTGTTGTACAAACAATTAACCTCCCCAGTTTATTGTTAGGCCGCTGTGAGATAGAATTTTACAGCGGCCATTTCTTTATAATCAATTTAATTTTATTTATCGTTAAATAAGTTCTAATATTAAGTAATTTATATAAAGTTATGGGAGTAATAAATGCCTAAAAAAATATACAAGGTTATACAATGGTCTTCTGGTAATGTTGGTAAAGCTTCTATTAGGGGTATTAAAAATAGGAGTGATCTTGATCTTGTTGGACTTATAGTCTCAGACAAAAATAAAAATGGATTAGATGCTGGAACTATTGCTGGGATTGATCCAATAGGTGTTGAAGCCTCTACTGATATTGAGAAAGTCTTATCTACTGAAGCTGATTGTGTAAATTATACTCCGCTTGCCTCCCTAAGATTGGGTGAAGATCCTGATTTAGATAAAAAAAATATAATTATGCTTTTAAAAAACGGTTTTAATGTCGTAACCACTGTTGGTTTTTTATATCCTAAGGCTTTTGGAGAAGATTTTGCAAATGAAATAGAGGATGCTTGTATTGAGGGGGGTGTAAGCCTTCATGGTACTGGTATTGCTCCCGGTTGGCTCTCTGATTTAATGCCTTTAACTATGAGTGGAATGTCCGAGGAGGTAAATGAGGTAGTTGTAACAGAGAGTTCTGAATTTTCATACTATCCTTCTGAGGAAATTGTTTTTGATACAATGTTAATGGGAAAATCTCTTGATCAATATAATCAAGAAGCTGGTCGATATGAAAATTGGTTGGGCGGTCTTTTTAAAGAAGCGATATATTTAATTGCTGATGGTATAGGATCAAAAATTATTAACGTAGATGAAAGTATAGACTTAATTACTGCTGAAAAAGATTATAAAATTGCTGCTGGTGTAGTTGAAAAAGGAAAAATTTCCGGTCAAAGAAGAAAGTGGACAGGTAATTGTGAAGATGGAACTAAAATCATACAAGAAACAATTTGGAGAGCACACCCTGATGCAGCTCCTGAGTGGGAAGAGCCAGTTGGGATGTGTGTTGAAGTAAAAGGAAAGCCAAATATGAAAATTGATTTTTCACATGACTGGAATGATGATCCATTGGTATCAACTGCCTTGCACGGTATTCATGCAATACCCCTAGTTTGTGAAGCAAGTCCAGGATTTAAGTCTTTTTTAGATCTTCCACTAATCTCATCTAAATTTAATTAAAATAGTTTAAAAAGATTAATAAATGTTGCATTATTAATTATGGAAATTTCAAATTTTATTTTAGCATTTGGTCTAGGCTTTTTGTGGCATGGGTTGCAAATTTTTTGGGTTGCTGGATTACCAAGACAATTAAAGAAAACTAAACCAGAAAATGGTGAAGTAGATAGTCAACGATCCTTTATGCTTTTTTGGCTAGATCAATATTCTTGGATAGGTTTAATAATTATTGTAATAGGAATTCTTTCTCTGATTAGAGGTTTGATATGATAACTCTTCTTTATGCAGCTATTTTAGGTCTTCTATCGGTATTACTTGCTAATCAAGTTCTTTATGTTCGTTTAAGGGGTGGTAAAGAAGAGAAATGGAGGTCTAATGCCACGGAGAGAGTGCAGGCAAACTTTGTAGAAAATGTTCCTTTGGCTTTAATTATACTTTTTATTTTTGAATATTCTTCTTCATCTAATAACTTAATACATATTTTTGGTATCCTTCTTGTTTTATTTAGACTTCTTCATGCATGGGGTATGAGTAAAAATGAAGGTGCGAATTATCCAAGATTAATTGGTGCTCAAGGAACTTTTCTATTAATTTCAGTAATGTCTTTTGCTAGTATTATTCTTCACTTTAATAATTAGTTTTTAAATCTTTTGGTCGGATAAATCTCTCTAAAAGACATTTTTTTGTATCAAAATCATACCAATTATCATTATTAAAAGAAATAAAACTCATAGAACATGTAGAAAATTCAACCATTAAATCTGGATTATTGTTTGTTAGTAATAGTGATAATTCATGAATACCTGGATTATGACCAACGATTAAAATCGTATCTTCTTTATCTGCATTTTCAATTATTGATTGTACAATCTTTTCAGGTTCTGCGAGATATAGATTTTTATCTATATTATTTTTTTTTAGAGGGAATAGATCGCTAAATGATTCCAATGTTTCTTGAGCTCTGCGAGCAGGGGAAGATAAGATAAGGTCAGGAGATGCATTGGATAAAAGAAATTTCGACATTATTTTAGATTCTTTTATTCCCCTTTCATCGATAGCACGATTAAAATCATCGTTACCAATCTCTGCTTGAGCATGTCTCCACAATATTAGCGTTTTTTTCATTCTTCTTATTTTATCACTATAAAATTCATTTGTATTAATAATCTCATATATAATATTTATACATACAATATTGATTTACTTTTCTTTTTATTCTTATAATCAACCATGAATAAAAAAATTGAAACTACAGATTATAAAATAGGATCTGTTTTGAGTGAAATAATTCGCCCTAAAATTCCGATTATTTTTTTATTAATAGTTCTCTGTTTTGCTTTTTTCTTGTTGGGTTTCTTGACTTTTTTTACAGCAATTTTCTTTATCGTGATTTTCACAGTAGTTTTATTAGCAATGTCAAGTGACGATAGGAAGGCACTCGAATTTTATAAAAATCAAGAAGAGTCAAAATTTAAGGATATTAGTGAAGGCCTTAATAAACTTAAAACAATTATTGAAGCTATTAAAGAACCTACAATTTTGATTAATGAAAATGATGTTATATTAATTTTTAATCAAAGTGCTGATAAGACTTTTTTTTCATCAATTGCAAGAGACTCTGTTTTAAATTCTGAAAATGAAATTCCAACAGGACTAAGAATTCAAACTATTATTAGGTCAACTCTATTATTAGAAACTTTAAATCTCTATAAAAATAGTCAAAAAAATAGTATTGAAAAAATAGAAATTATTTTACCAGGTGAAATAGATAGATCTTATGAGGTTGATATTTCAAGAGTGCCTAATTTCTCAAAAGATGAATTTAATTATTTATTAATGTTTAGAGAAACTACAGAAGTAAAAAAAATATTGACATTACGTAGTGAATTTATCGCCAATGCAAGTCATGAATTAAAAACTCCAATTAGCGTAATAAAGGGAATCGCTGAAACCCTTGAAAAATATGGAGATGAAGATAAAGAGGCTTCTAAAGATTTTTTAAAAAAACTAATTGATCAATCAAATAGAGCTCAACTTTTAATTGAAGATTTGTTATCCCTAAATCAAGCGGAAATGCGCCAACATATTTTGCCTGAAAATGAAGTTAACTTGATGAAAGTACTTGATAATGTTTTTGATGGATTAAATGAATTGGCCAAAAAAAATAAAATCAAACTTTCAAAAGAACTTGAAAAGAAGGAATATTTAATACATGGCGATGAAAATGATATTAGGATAGCATTTGTAAATTTAATAGAAAATGCAGTAAAATATAATAACACTGGTCAAAGTGTTAATATTAAGATTTTTGAAAATGACTTTAAAATTATTTTTGAAGTCAAAGATGACGGGCCTGGTATTCATGAAGACCACATATCCAGGCTTACTGAGAGATTTTATAGAGTAAATTCAGACATTAGAAATACAGGTACTGGTCTTGGATTATCTATAGTAAAAAATATTGTTTCTCGTCACAAAGCTCAATTAGAAATTGAAAGTAAGTTGGGTGTTGGTTCATCTTTTTCTATCATTTTTAACAAAATATAACTTGTAGTTTACATAAGAGATATTTCATAAAACTGTCATATAATTTCTATAAGAACTTCATCTAAAAGTTATTTAAATGAGCTTTCACATATAAAAAAAGGGAGAGCTTATGACTAAGTTAAATTCTATTAAAATAATTCTTTTCGCACTTTTTTTTGGTCTTGTAATAAATTCAACTGAAGCAATTGCAAAATCATCAATTTATGGGCGTTTAGATATTGCTTTAAGCAGTGAAGATACCTCAAGTGGTTCTTACACTGATGTAAAATCCCATGCTTCACGCGTGGGTGTAAAAGGTTCACAAACTTTTGATAATGGTCTTGCAGCTATTTATAAATATGAATATCAAACAGATCCAATTGATGGTGATCCAACCTTTAAACAAAGAAACAGTTATGTAGGCCTTAAAGGTGCTTTTGGTAAAGTATTTATGGGTATGCACGACACACCAACGAAAAAAGCTCAAGGTAAAGTTGATTTATTCAATGATACAGCAGGTGATATAAAAAATATTATCTGGGGCGAAAATAGAAGTAAAAAGGTTATTCAGTGGTCTTCTCCAAAAGCTAATGGTTTTACTGTTAATGTGATGGCCATAATGGAAAAAGCAGATGAAGAAGGTTTTTCTGTTTCAGCTGAGTGGAAAGGTAAAATTGCCGGTAATAAAGCATTTTTTGCTTTAGCTTTTGACTCAGAGGTTCCTCAAAAGGGTTACTTCTTTGATACAACAAGATTCGCTGGAACAATTCCTCTTGGTAAACCTGTAACACTTGGTTTTATTTGGCAAGAATCTGAAGACACTACAGGAAAATATGATGACGATGGGTATGTAGTTTCTTTAAAAATGAAAATGTCAAAAAAAGCTGCCTTTAAAGTCATGTATGGTGAATCAGATATGGTTAAAGCTGGAGGTGAGCTTACAGGTATTGGTTTTGATTATAAAGTTGCTAAACCATTAAAATTATATCTTAATTATGTCGACAAATCCTTTGCAGACTCTTCTAAAGAATCAGAACATATTATGGCTGGTATTCAATACAAATTCAGCTTTGACATGTTTTAATATAAAAAAAATTGGAGAAAAAAATGAGAAATACATTTAAATCATTTATCGTTGCTCTTTCAATTGTTTTAATCCCAGGCATTTCAGTAAATGCTGAGGAACAAATTAAAATTGTTGGTTCATCAACGGTATTCCCTTTTTCTACTGCCGTTGCAGAAGAATTTGGTAGGAAAACAAAATATAAAACACCTATCGTTGAGTCAACTGGTTCAGGTGGCGGCATGAAACTCTTTTGTGCTGGCAATGGTGAACAGCATCCTGACATTACCAATGCTTCTAGACGTATCAAAAGTAAAGAGTTCAAGAATTGCTCTAAAGCTGGTATTAAAATTGTTGAGATCAAAGTTGGTTACGATGGTATTGTTTTAGCAAATTCAAAGAAAGCAGATGTTGTTGAACTCACTACTCGTGACATATACTTGGCACTTGCAGAAAAAGTTCCTGCAAATGCCGATGGATCTGAATTACAAGAAAATCCTTATGAAACATGGAACGATGTTAACCCAAGCCTTCCTAATGTTAAAATAGAAGTCCTTGGTCCTCCTCCTACATCAGGTACAAGAGATGCTTTTGTTGAATTAGCAATGGATGCTGGAGCAAAAACCTTTCCTGCTTTAAAGGAATTAAGAGGAAGCTCTAAAGCTGGAAAAAAAGAATTCAAGAAAATTGCTCGTACTATTCGTGAAGATGGAGCCTTTATTGAAGCAGGTGAGAATGATAATCTTATTATTCAAAAGCTTGATCAAAATCCAGATGCTATAGGTATATTTGGCTTTAGTTTTCTTGACCAAAATGCTGATAAGGTTCAAGGCTCTGTTGTTAATGGTGCAGAACCAACTTTTGATAATATTCTTGTAGGAGAATACCCTATATCAAGATCTTTATTCTTTTATGTAAAAAAGAATCATATAAGAATGAAACCTTCTATTAATGATTTCGTTAAAGAATTTACTAGCAAAAGTGCTATGGGTCCTGATGGATATTTAGTAGAAAAAGGTCTAATTCCATTACCATCTGATGAATATAAAAAGTATAAAAAAGCTGGTAAAAATTTAATTGAATTGGAGCTTTAACAAAGATAAAGTAATTTAGTCTATTCAATGGTGGAGGATAGTTATCAATACCGATCTTTTAATAAGTTTAACTTTGATAATTGTCTTAGGATTACTATCCTTCACAATTGCTAAACAAAGAGCGTTACTTTACCTTCAAAATAACGAACCCTTAAGATCAATGCCAGTTTATCACGGGCTTTATGTATCATTATGGGCTTTTTTAATTCCATTTTTCCTTATTATTCTATTTCTCACTTTTAAGGCCAATTATTTAAATTATCTTGTCACCCCTTATCTTTCCGAGGAAACAATAAGCCTTGGATCTGAAGAAATAATGTATGTTAAAAATTTTTTAATTAATAATATTTCAAATTTAAATAATCTTATTAATAGCGGTTTTATTTCTGAGGCTGATTCAAATTCATTAATTGAGAAATACCAAAATTCAAGATTGATTTCTTTTATCTTTGTAATTGTATTATCAATTGTTTTAAGTTTTGTATCGTATAGAAAATTATCAGTTCGATTTGATGCAAGAAGAAGAGTAGAAAGCATTTTGAAATTTATATTTTTTATTTTTTCAACAATAGCTGTTTTAACAACCATAGGAATTATCCTTTCTTTAATCTTTGAAACTTTAAGATTTTTTTCCCAGGTGGGTTTCTTTGATTTTGTCTTTGGTACACACTGGTCACCTCAAACTGCCATCAGAGAAGATCAGGTTGGATCATCAGGAAGTTTTGGGGCCATTCCATTATTTACTGGAACACTCTTAATTACTGCCGTAGCGATGTCTATTGCAGCTCCACTAGGTTTATATTCAGCTATTTTCTTATCTCAATATGCTAAACCAAAAACTAGAGATTTCTTAAAACCTATATTAGAAATATTAGCTGGTATTCCGACAGTTGTTTATGGATTTTTTGCTGCTTTAACAGTAGGGCCATTTGTAAGATCTTGCGGAGAATATATCGGTTTAACAGTTGCAACAGAATCAGCATTAGCTGCTGGTTTGGTAATGGGTATAATGATTATTCCTTATGTTTCATCATTATCTGATGATGTTATGACGGCTGTACCTTTATCCCTGCGGGATGGATCACTTGCATTGGGCGCAACGCAAGCTGAGACAGTTAAAAAAGTCATAATTCCTGCAGCGTTGCCAGGAATAGTTAGTGCCCTTCTTTTAGCTATTTCAAGAGCAATTGGAGAAACAATGATAGTTGTAATGGCTGCAGGTTTGGCTGCAAATCTAACAGCAAATCCACTCTCTGCTGTAACAACAGTAACTGTTCAGATTGTTACTCTTTTGGTCGGAGACCAAGAATTTGATAGCGCTAAAACCCTAGCAGCTTTTGCATTAGGATTGATGTTATTTGTGATCACACTAGCTCTCAACGTATTTGCTATGATAATTGTTCGAAGATATAGAGAGCGATATGAATAAAAATTTTTCAAAAAGACACAAGGCAGAAAGTCGTTTTAAGGCATATGGATTTTTCTCATTAATTGCAGCTGCAACAATGCTTGCCATAATAATTGGCTCTATGATTTATAGATCAATCCCAGCCTATACAAATTATACAATTGACCTTGAAATAAATATGACTGAAATTTCTTTAGAGGATGGAATAGATGATATTAATTATAGAGGCATCCTAAGATCTTCTCTTTTTTCCTTTTTTCCTGAGGTTCAGAGTCGTTCTGATAAAAGAAAATTATTCAAGTTAATTTCTTCAAGCGCAACCTATACTCTTAGAGATTTTGTTAGAGAGAATCCTTCATATATAGGTAAGAAATTTTATTTTAATGTTTTATTCACTGATGATTCTGATCTTTTTTATAAAGGCTACGTTGATATATCTCTTCCAGAAGATGAAAGAAGATTGGATAATAAAGAAATTACTTGGTTAAATCAATTAGATGGAACCGGTCGTGTAAAAAATAAAATATCTAGAAATTTATTTTTAAATGGTGATAGTAGAGAGCCAGAAGTTGCAGGATTTTGGGGGGCTACAATTGGCTCTTTAATTACCATAACTGTTACATTATTATTAAGTTTCCCTATAGGAGTTTTAACCGCCATATATTTAGAAAACTTTGCTGTAAAAAATCGTATAACTGATTTTATTGAGGTTAATATAAATAATCTTGCAGCAGTGCCGTCAATAATTTTTGGTTTATTAGGTTTAGCCGTTTTTATAAACTTTTTTGGGATGCCTAGGTCTGTTCCTTTAGTTGGGGGTCTTGTGTTATCTTTAATGACTCTACCAACAATAATTATAGCTACAAGATCATCGCTTCAATCTGTTCCCCCTTCTATTAGAGAAGCCGCCCTGGCAATGGGAGCATCAGAGATGCAGGTGGTATTTCAACATCTACTCCCTTCGGCTATGCCTGGAATTTTCACTGGAACAATTATTGGTTTAGCTAGGGCTTTTGGCGAATCTGCACCATTATTATTAATCGGAATGGTTGCTTTTATTGTCGACATACCCGCTACATTTACAGATCCCGCAACTGCTCTTCCAGTTCAAATATATATATGGGCTGATAGCCCAGAAAGAGCATTTGTTGCAAAAACTAGTGCTGCCACTTTAATCCTTATAAGCCTTCTTATATTAATAAATCTTGCTGCAGTATTATTGAGGAAACGTTACGAAGTTAAATGGTGATTTAATTATGGATAAAGAATTAGAAAATAATAATATAATTGAAAATAAGGCTTTAATTGAATGCAAAAATGTGGACGTTTTTTATGCAAATCAACAGGCTTTATTTGGTATCAATCTTAATATTGGTGAAAAAGAGGTTACTTCTTTGATTGGTCCATCAGGGTGTGGAAAATCAACTTTTTTGAGATGCATTAATAGGATGAATGATGTTATCGATATATGTAGAGTAGAAGGTTCCATTAAAATCAGTAATGAAGATATATACCATCCAGATATTGATGTTGTTGAGTTAAGGTCAAGAATAGGAATGGTCTTTCAAAAGCCAAATCCTTTTCCAAAGTCTGTTTATGATAATGTTGCTTATGGCCCTAAACTTCATGGTAGAATATTGCATAAAGATGATCTTGATGAGAAAGTGGAAAAGAGTTTAGAAAGAGCAGGTCTTTGGTCTGAAGTTAAAGATAGACTTTCAGAACCAGGAACTAGTTTATCTGGTGGCCAACAACAGCGCCTATGTATTGCAAGAGCTATCGCTATTGATCCATCAATAATCTTAATGGATGAACCATGTTCTGCTTTAGACCCAATTGCTACTGCAAAGATTGAAGAATTAATTGACGAATTAAAAGATAATTTTACAATTACTATTGTAACACACTCTATGCAACAAGCAGCAAGAGTATCTCAAAGAACTGCTTTTTTTCATTTAGGAAAATTAATTGAGGTTGGTGATACAGAAAAAATTTTTAGAAGTCCAGATCACGAACAAACAGAAGCTTATGTAACAGGAAGGTATGGTTAGAGGTAAAAATGGATGATCAGCATATAGTAACTTCATTTGATGAGGAATTAAAAGATTTAACAGATGGTCTTGTAAGTTTAGGAGGTTTAGCTCAGTTAGCATTGAGGAATGTTGAGCAATCTCTGAGAATGAATGACCATAATCTTGCTAAACAGACAATTGAAGCGGATAAACAAATAAATGCTCTGCAAGTTTCTTTAGAGGATCTAACTTTTAATATATTAGCTAAAAGACAACCAATGGCCAATGACTTAAGGCTGGTTTTTTCAGCAGTAAAAGTTTCTCTTTATTTGGAAAGAATTGGAGATATGTGCAAAGGAGTCTGTAAGCGTATCATAAAAGGTGATCTATTGAATGCTAAATCGCCCAATACTATAGACGCACTTGTAAATTTAACAAAAGATGTTCAACAAAGTTTAGATCTTGTTTTAGAGGATTATGCTCAAGGTAAAGCAGACCATGCATTAGATGTTTGGAGGTCTGATATAAAAATTGACTCATCATATGCAAATATTTTGACTGCTATCCTGAACGATATTAAAGAAAAGCCAGAGGCAATTGAAGCCCTTGTACCACTTTTTTTCATTGCCCGATATTTAGAAAGAATTGGTGATCAAGCAACAAATATTGCTGAAGTCGCTCACTTTATAGTTACTGGAGAGAAACTGGGAGATGATAGAAAAATGAAAGTTGAAGATGAGACGGTTTTTTAGATTTATTATAAAAGAAATAAAAGATGAACACTAAAAAAAATTATAAAATTTTGATAGCTGAAGATGAAGAAAGTTTAGCAATGTTGATTGATTATAATCTCATTAAGGATGGCTATCAAACAAATATAGTTAAAGATGGTGAACTTGTTCTATCAGAGTGCCAAAGTTTTAACCCAGACTTAATTTTATTAGATTGGATGTTGCCCAATATCTCAGGAATAGAATTATGTCGCCGATTAAGAACCCAAAAAAAATATAATAATGTTCCAATCATTATGATTACTGCTATGGGTGAAGAAGGTGACAAAATAAGGGGCTTGGAGACTGGTGCTGATGATTATATAACCAAACCATTTTCATTTCCTGAATTGTTAGCCAGGATTCAAGCTGTTTTAAGAAGATCAAATTTGTCTAAGGGGCAAAATATTATTAAGGTTGGTGATATTACAATTAACAGAGATGAGTACCGTGTTTTAAGGGATGGTATTTCTTTAAGCTTAGGTCCAACAGAATTTAGATTACTAAATTGTTTAATTGAGCATCCAAATATGGTTTTTAGTAGAGAAAAGCTATTAGACAATGTATGGGGTGTGGATAATATTAATGTTGAAATAAGAACTGTGGATGTTCATATAGGAAGGTTAAGAAAAGCTCTTTCAATTGAAGGAAAAAAAGACCCTATTAGAACTGTTAGGTCCGCCGGTTATTCACTTGAACAAAACTTTTAGTAATTACCTACATTAGTCTTAGTATTTCTTTTTGCAGAAAATTTAACTTTCTTTTTTCTTCTAGTTTCAAGCGGTTGATAAGCAACTTTCGTATGTTCTTCACAATAAACAGAACCTTGAACTCTATTTAATCCACAAAACCTAAAATTTTCATCTGATGGCTCACCAATTGGCCACTTACAAATTTTTTCTGTTAACATTAAAATATTAATTGGTTTCCCATCTGAGTTAACAGCAGGCTCGGGCAGAGAAAGTGGCTTTAAATTTTCATTATATCTATCTTTTGAAGAAAAATTTGAAGAAAAATTTGAAGGTTCTCTGTGTCTTACCCTACTTTTAGGTCTTGTTGGACTAGCTCTTCCAGCTAGGCCCAGTCTATGCACTTTACCAATTACGGCGTTTCTAGTTACATCACCTAATTCTCTTGCTATTTGACTTGCACTAAGACCTTCACCCCATAATTTTGTAAGAATTTCTACCCTGTCATCAGTCCATGCCATTTTATCTTCTCCCATCAAATATAAAATATATGGTATACATTTTTTCATCGTATACAAGATGTAGTTGTTAAAAAAGATAAAAAAATTGCATATTTTTAAGAAATAACTTTATTTATTGTCATTATTGTTCAGAATAAGCTCATGTCTGATAATTCTAAATTTCAATGGATACAACCAAGAGACCCCGGTAGAGTAAATTGGTATGGTCTGTGGACTTTATATAAGAAAGAAGTCCAAAGATTCTTTAAAATTTTTTTACAAACAGTAGCTGCGCCAATAGCAACAACTATCTTATTTATGGCAATTTTTACTTTAGCTTTGGGTAATTTGAGGCCAGATATTAAAGGTGTACCATTTATTGAATTTTTAGCGCCTGGCTTAATAATGATGTCAATCCTACAGCAAGCTTTTAATCATACATCTTCATCTTTGCTTATATCAAAAATTCAAGGGAATATAGTTGATATTCTCATGCCACCCATATCTGCAGGCGAAATGAATGTTGCAATTTCACTTGGAGGTGTAACTAGGGGTATTGTAGTTGCACTAGTTTCTTTACCTTGTATTCATTTTCTATTTGTGGAGCTTAGCATTTTTCATACCTGGGCGATAATATACTATTCAGTTGCGGGTTCCTTATTTTTATCATTGCTTGGTATAATCACTGGTATTTGGTCGGAAAAATTTGATCACTTAGGAACTATAACTAATTTTATTATTGTACCTCTATCATTCTTATCGGGAACATTTTATTCAGTAGATAGAATGCCTGAGTTTGCAAGGATATTAATAGACTATAATCCATTTTTTTACATAATCGATGGCTTCCGATATGGCTTTATAGGTTCATCCGATAGTTCTATTTTCTTTGGTGTCATATTTATTCTTATTCTGAATATTTTTCTTTGGGTTTTAAGCTTATTTTTATTAAAAAAAGGTTGGAGGTTGAAGACTTAGTTAAAAGATAGTAGTAGGAAAAAATTATTTATTTTTTTTAAATTTGAGAATGACATGAATAGTTCAGTAATGAATACTTATAATCGTTATCCAGTTTCTTTTAAGGAAGGAAATGGAGCATGGCTAACTTCCTTGGATAATAAAAAATTTTTAGATTTTTCTTCAGGTATTGCTGTTAATATTCTTGGTCATAATCATCCTGAGATTAATAAGACCTTTGAAATGCAGGCAAATAAAATTTGGCATGTTTCAAATTTGTACACAATTCCCGAGCAAGAATTGCTAGCAAAAAAATTATGTGAATTAAGTTTTGCTGAAAAAATTTTCTTTTGTAATTCTGGCGCAGAAGCAGTTGAGGGTGCTATTAAAATAGCAAGAAAATTCCAATCTTTTAAAGGTAATATTGAGAGAAATGAAATTATTACTTTTAAGAACTCTTTTCATGGTAGGACATTAGCAACACTTGCCGCTGCTTCTAATTCACTTCATACAGAGGGCTTTAATCCTATACCTGAAGGTTTTGTGAATATACCCCTAGATGAAAACATCTTAAAAAAAACTATTTCAGATAAGACGGCTGGAATTTTAATTGAGCCTGTACAGGGTGAGGGAGGAATAAATCCTGTTTCAAATGAATTTTTGGTCTTTATAAGAAAATTATGTGACGAGAATAATATTTTGATGATCCTTGATCAGGTTCAGTGCGGGATGGGTCGAACTGGTAAATTATTTTCCCATGAATGGTCAGGCATTGAACCAGATATAATTACTCTTGCAAAAGGTTTGGGTGCAGGTTTTCCAATTGGTGCAGTATTAGCTTCTGAGGAAGCCTCAAAAGGAATGCGACACGGAAGTCATGGTTCGACTTTTGGAGGTAATCCAGTAGGATGTTCGATTGCTCTAAAAGTTATAGAACTTATTGAAAAAGAAGAAATTTTATACAATGTAACAAGACTTTCAGGGATTCTTATTAGCGAGTTAGAAAAGTTGGTTGAGAAGTATCATAATAAAATTTCTGGTGTTAGAGGTAAGGGGCTAATGATTGGTGTAGAGTGCATTGAAAAGAATTCTGTTATAACTGACCAAGCTTTTCAAAACGGCTTACTACTTGTAAATGCTGCTAATAATGTTATCAGATTTTTACCACCTTTAAATATATCTGAAAATGAAGTCATGGAAGCTGTAAAAAAATTCGACGAAACATTATCAAATTTAGATATATAGTATATGGTTTAACATGACCGAAAAAATTCGACATTTTATTGATCTAGATTATTTTTCTAAAACTGACTTTAGAAATCTCCTGAATAGTTGTCATCAAAGAAAAAATTCTAAAACAAGAAATGGAAAGGCGGAGATTGATGATGATGCTTGCGCACAAGATAAAATACTCGCCATGATTTTTGAAAAACCATCAACAAGAACTAGGTTTTCTTTTGAAACAGCTATGTATCAATTAGGAGGCAAATCAATTGTTGTAAATTCAAATGACATGCAACTAAACAGGGGAGAGACTATTTCAGATACTGCCAAAGTTTTATCAAGATATGTGGATATTGTAATGTTAAGAACAAATGAGCATTCATCTATATTAGACTTTTCTGAATCTTCATCTGTGCCTGTCATTAACGGTTTATCTGATCTTTCTCACCCATGTCAGGTTGTTGCAGATTTGATGACTTTTGAAGAAATTTTAGGCCCAATAGAGAGTAAAGTGGTTACCTGGTTTGGTCCCGGCAACAATATGACGCATAGCTGGATTCATGCTGCCTCATTGCTTGATTTTGAATTAAGGATCTGTGCTCCAGGGGATTATTTACCTAATTCAAGTATTGTTGAAAAAGCTAAAAATGAGGGCGCTAAGATTATAGAAATTGGCGATCCTAAAGAAGCAGCTATTGGTTCTAATTGTATTGTAACCGATACTTGGTTTTCAATGGGAGACAAGGAAGATAGTTCTAAAAGAAAAGTTTTGAGTGAATTTCAAGTTACAAATAAATTAATTTCATTGGCTGATGACAAAGTAATTTTTCTTCACTGCCTTCCAGCGCATCGAGGTGAGGAGGTTGATTCTGAAGTAATTGATGGACCACATTCATATGTGTGGGATGAGGCTGAAAACAGATTACATGCTCAAAAGGGCATAATTGATTGGTGCTTAAAGAGTAATTAATCTATCTCCAAAAAGACTTATTAAAAATCACAATTAATGTAAGGAACTCAAGCCTACCAGCAAGCATTCCAAAAGAGAGTAACCATTTTGCTATTTCAGGAATTTGACTAAAACTATAAGCTGGACCGATTACTTGACCAAGACCAGGCCCAACATTTGATATTGATGTTGCAGCTGCAGAAAACGCAGTCAAAAGATCTAGCCCTGTAAAACTTAAAAGAATAGATAGAACTATAAAAGTAAGTATAAAAATGAAAAGAAAAGTTATGACAGATTGAGTGATTTCAGGACTTAAATGCTCACCGTTATATCTCTTATTGACTACTCTGTTGGGGCTAATAAGTTTTGAAATCATCTCTTTCGAGTTGTTAAATACTATTTGTAGTCTAAAAATTTTTACACCACAGGTTGTTGATCCTGCACACCCACCGATAAAGGTAATAAAGAGAAAAAGAAGAATTATTGGTGTTCCCCAGTCATTATAATTAGTACTTGTAAATCCAGTCCCTGTTAAGATTGAGGTAACATTGAATAACGAGTATCTCAAAATCTCTGAAAAGGTAAAATTGCTTGTGAGAAAAAGGTAAAAAACAACAATTAGAATGGAAATTACTAATATCTTAAAAAATCCTTGAACTTGTTGATCTCTTATTAAATCTTTTGGCTTACCTCTTATTGCCTTTAGATACAAAACAAATGGAAGGCTTGCTAAAATCATAAATAAAATAGTTAAAGCTTCAAGATTAACATTGTTATAGCTTCCAATAGATCCTGATTTTGATGAAAAGCCACCTGTTGCAATAGTAGACATCGCGTGAACCACAGAATCAAAGAAAGTAAGTCCTGAAAAAATAAATGCAATAGCACAGATAACTGATAGGGTAATATATAGAACAGATATTTCTGCTGCTATTCTTGCAGCTTTGGGTAATATTTTCTCTGATGTATCAGAACTTTCTAATCTGAATAATTGCATTCCACCAACCCCAAGTCTTGGAAGAATTGATATAGCACTTACAATAATTCCTATTCCTCCCAGCCATTGAAGAATCGCTCTCCAAAGAATTATTCCTCTTGATGAATTCTCGATATCATTAATTATTGTTGAACCAGTTGTTGTTAGTCCAGAAACTGACTCAAAAAAAGCATCTGTAATACTAAAATTTTGAGTTGATGTTATGAAGGGTAGTGATGCAAAGATTGATAAAGAAAACCAACTTAATACTACCAACATAAAAGCACTTTTTACCTCAATCTTAATACTATTCCCTCTATTCATTAAAATAAAAGACATGCCCATAAAGAAAGTAAAAACACTGCTTACAAAAAAACCAGTCCAATTTTGATTTCCTTCGAAGAAATCTAATAGACCTGGTATAAGCATAGCAAAAGATAGCCATAAAAGGAAAATTCCAATTACTGATACTATTGGCTGTATAATAATAGATGCTGTTTTCATTTTTTTATTATATACCTATTTAATATCATTATATACGAACTTATGATCTTATATTAGATTAGATAATATATTCTTTTGGATATTTTTTTACTTTGAGATATTTAAAACTATGAGCAAAAAAAAATCACCCGACTTATTTTTAGATAGTAATTCTGATGAAGCTGAATTTAAAGGTGCTCCTGGTCAAAAGATTTCTCTTTCAGGAATTCTTCCCGGTCAAATAATACGAAATATGATTG
>QCGV01000001.1 GCA_003278145.1 OCS116 cluster bacterium AG-390-A19 | reverse complement strand
ACTATTTACCTCTGTTTCTTGGGCAACTGCTTCATCAGCAATTACATTAAAAGATAAGAAGGAGGCTAATAAAAGAAATGATATACCTTTAATTAAATTTATATTTTTAAGCATATTATTTTTCCCCATTTAAAGCACAACACAGTCGTATGATTCTTTTAAAAAATACAACATCTTATTGTGATTTTTTTACAATTTTGTATATGAAGTTTACTACATTAAGTAAAGGAAATAATATATTTAAATGAGTTAATAGAAGTATAAAAAATTTAATAATAAAAACTCTAGATAAAGCCTTTGAAATTAGGATAAATAATTGTATAAACCTCTGATAAAATTGCCGACGTAGCTCAACTGGTAGAGCACCTGATTTGTAATCAGGGGGTTGGGGGTTCAAGTCCCTCCGTCGGCACCATAAATATTTTGCTTTTAAAATTTTGGTATCAATCATATGCAATCATTTAAAGACAAAGTCGCAGTCATAACAGGGGCTGGATCAGGAATGGGTCAACAACTGGCTATTAATCTTGCAAAAGAAAATTGTAATATTGTTATTTGCGATATCAATAAAAAAACAATCCAAGAAACTGAGGAAATTATAAGAAATTATAATGTCTCATGTACCGCATTAAATTTAGATTTAAGAGATTATAAAAATATCAAAACTCTTTTAGAAACAACACTTAAAAATTATAACAAGGTCGATTTATTATTTAATAATGCAGGTGTAGTTGCTCCATCATCTTTTCTAAATTTATCGGAAGAGGATTGGGATTGGTGTAACGATATAAATTATAATGCACTTGTAAAACTATCCAGGGTTTTTTTACCATATCTAATGAAAAGTGATGAAGGCGCGCTAATAAATACCTCTTCCATTTTTGGTATTATAACTACTCCAAACAATACAGTTTATCACTCTTCGAAATTTGCAGTTAGAGGTTTTACCGAAAGTCTAGCAATGGAATTAAGAGATGAAAAAATTCAGATTCACTCAGTTTATCCAGGTCATATTGGAACTAATATCGTTTTAGATGCAAAGTTTGATAAAGATTTTTTGACAGTAGAAAATGAAAATAAAAACAATCCTGATAGCAATCAAATAACACTTCAAGAGTTTGGTTCAACTTTTAAAGATACAGGCATGAATCCTAATAAAGCTGCAAAAATTATTTTAAAAGGAGTAAAAAGAAATAAAAAAAGAATTTTTGTAGGCTTGGATGCAAAAGTTATGGAAATTGCCCAAAGAATAACACCTTCTCACTTCATGAAATTAATACCATTTTTAAATCTTCTTATTTTTCCTTATTTTATTAAAAGATTAAAAATGACAAGAGTATTAATCTCGATCGCTAAAAGTAGAAAAAGTTAATTATTTAAAAATCCACCTAGTCTATTGTTAATGATTTCCTCAGATTCTGACATAATCTGATCAATTAATTCTTTACATGTTGGAATATCATTAATTAACCCAGCGACCATTCCGCATGACCAAGCACCAGATTCTGGTTCGCCATCATTCATAACCTTTGGATAAACACCAGCAACCTCATCAATAATATCTTCAAATTTTAAATCAGCACCTAAATCTTTCTCTTTTTGAAGTAATTTCTCAACAGCTGGATTATTTAATACACGTTCGGTATTTCTTAGCGGTCTCATAACCAACCTAGTATCCAGTTCACTTGCATTTAGAATTGCCTGCTTTACATTTTCATGAACAGGGGCTTCTTTTGTAGCAATAAATCTAGTACCCATATTCATACCTTCTGCACCCATTGATAAAGCTCCAACCAAACTTCTTGCATCAGCCATTCCACCTGATGCTACAAAGGGTATTTCCAACTCTTCAGCAGCCCTAGGAAGAAGAATAAAATTCGGAACATCATCCTCACCTGGGTGTCCACCGCATTCAAAACCATCTACAGAAACAGCGTCACAACCAATCGACTGAGCCTTTAGAGAGTGTCGAACAGAAGTACATTTATGAATAACTTTAATACCAGCGTCTTTAAGCATTGGTAGATATTGTGCTGGATTATTTCCAGCTGTTTCCACAACTTTGATGCCGGCATCAATTATTACCTCAAATAAAGCAGGATAATCGGGTGGATTAAGTGTAGGAAGAAAAGTCATATTTACACCAATTGGTTTATCAGTCATTTCCTTACATCTAGCGATTTCTGCAGCTAATTTTTCTGGAGTCCCCTGAGTTAATCCTGTAATTATTCCCAGTCCACCTGCATTTGATACCGCAGCAGCCATTTCTGCTAATCCAACAAAATGCATTCCACCTTGTATAATTGGGTGTTCAATCTCAAAAAGCTCTGTGATACGTGTTTTCATTGTTTTTTCCTTAATTAATCAAATAGTGATGGAAGATCTTTATCAGATGTATTCAAAATTTTATCAACCCAGCCATGGAAACATTGACCTCCGCCTTCATTTTTTCCAAACATTACATCCTTAATCATACCTGTTTTAAGTGATTTTTGTAATTTAATTCCAGTTGAGTAATCTTCCTCTCTTACAACATATTCAAGAAGATCAAATTGTTTTTCTGCTTCAACTTCCTGTTCTTTTGTTGGTTTTTTTTCCATTAAATAATATTGCGTTGTGTATGAATCTTCTGGTGTTTCTCCAGGCATAAGCTGGGATAGCATGATTGAACGACCTCCCCCTCTAAATGAGGCAATTGATACATTTGGAAATATTGTCCAAACCCCTGCCATAAGCATATCCATCGGCCAATCTTCAATAGGTAATTCTGGATCAGCCTCAAGAACGCCTCCTTCTTCTGAAGATGATATTCTCGCAAGCGGTGAGACTACTCTTTGATGAGGCCCCCATTCATAATAATTTGCTTGATTTGAAATCTCTTTACCGAAAGTTTCGCTATGTAAAATAGGAAGGTGATATAAATCTAAATACCCATCATAGGCAACTTTCCAGTTAGGTCCTTTTAAAACACGTGTACTAAAAACATGCCAATTCTTTAAATCAAATAGTTCTAACATTTCATCGTAACCGGATAGAAATTTTTCCATATTTACATTTGATTCAGAATTTAAGATAACCCAAATAATTCCAGCTTTCTCTAAAACTGGAAGAGATACTAAGCTATTACAATCCTTTTCTAAATTACCAAAGTCTTCTTGAGATGTAATACCCATTAAAGAGCCATCTTGATTATACGTCCATCCATGGTAAGGACAGCTGAATCTTTTTTTGTTACCAATTCCTTCCTCAACTAAAGCAGCTCCTCTGTGAACACATGCATTGAGGTAAGCTTTAACTTCATTTTTTGAATTCCTAACAATTAAAACTGGGACACCTAATGCTTCTATAGCTTTATAATCGCCAGCATTTGGTATTTCTTGTGAAACCCCTAAAACTAAGGGTAATCTTTTAAAAATAAGATCAACCTCTTTATTCCATCTTTCTTGATCAAAATAATTAGATGCAGGTATTTTAACGATATTTTCGACTAACTCCATTGTACCAGCTTCGGCATGCCTTTTATTATTTAAGGCCATATCTAAAAGTTTTTCTTTACTCATTTAACTCTCCACAAATAATAATAAATACAAAAATAACAACATAATCAATGTTAAAAAATTTATAATAATAATTTTATGCCCTTTTTATCGTTAAACCTCCATCAACAGCTAAAACAGCTCCAGTGATAAATGATGATGAAGGAAGACAAAAATTTAATGTAGCATGCGCAACCTCTTCAGGGTCACCATATCTTCTTAACGGAACTCTTCTTTTTGAATAAATTTCTTTATCTTTATCAGGTATTTTTTCTGTCATAGCTGTATTAATTGGACCAGGGCAAATACAATTAACTGTTATGCCTTTTTTACCTAATTCAACTGCTAACGAGCGAGTTAAGCCTATAACACCATGCTTCGCAGATGTGTATGGAGAGTGCATAGGTGAAGCACCTAAACCCTCTGTTGAGGAAATATTTACAATTCTTGGCGTGTTAGACTTTTCTATAAACGGAAGGCACTCTCTAATTAGAATTGCTTGACCTTTAAGTAAAACATTATGAGTTTTATCCCAATATACCTCAAAATCATCATTATCAATTGAGGTTGGAAGAGCTATTCCAGCGTTGTTAATTAAAATATCAATTAGACCATATTTATCAGTTATTTTTTTAACAACATCCTGAATATTTTTTTTATCGGAAATATCTAAAACATAACCCTCTGCATCACTTCCATTTTTTTTAATTTTTTCTACAACATTATTTACTGAATGTTGATTAAGATCAGAGACTATTACGACCGCCCCCTCATCCGAAAAAAGCTCAGCTGTTGCCCTACCCATTCCACTTGCAGCACCAGTAAGCAAAACGATTTTTCCTTTAATTGATCGAGAGAACTTTGACAGACGACTCATTTTCCATCCAATTTATCTAAAACCTTTACCACTGCAAAAAGAATACCTATTGCAACTAAAACACCAAACATCGATAGTAAAAAACCAACCAAAAAAATCTCCTAAAATTAAGATTACTAGAGAAGTTTTATCATATCAAATGTTTAACTAGCTAATTTTAGTATTTGAATTATGTCATCCTTTTTATTAATAGGCTTTGGGTTGGACTGAACTGTAGGATGATTAAGACCATATTCCGCTATTTTATCCCAGTGACTTTCCTTGATACCAACTTCTTCAAGCGTTTTTGGTAAGCCAAGATCCGAAATCAATTCACTTACAGCCTCAGAAGCTGAGAGATTTGGCCTACCAAGAGCATTTGCAATCCATTTTTGTTTTTCTTTATTATGGCTTTCGTTCCATTTTAAAACTGCAGGCAACATTACACAAGATGTGTGTCCATGAGGTACAGATCCAATTGAGCCAAGAAGATAACCAATTCCATGGCTGGCTCCCATAGGAGTATTTCCTAAATTTTTTGCAATCATCCACACTGCTTTTTGTGATAAAGACCTAGAAACAATATCCTCTCTATCTTTATAAGTACCTCTTAATGAACTTCCAAATAATTGAAGTGAGTTAAGAGCCATTGGTGGTATTAGAGGATTCGTAGAGTTTGAACAAAGTCCCTCAACAGCATGATCCACAGATCTAATAGCTGTTGATAACCAAAGCCAGTCAGGTGTATGAAGGGTTATTTCAGGGTCAAGTATAACTACTTGAGGGCATATATCATCACCTGTATACCTCTCTTTAAGCTGAATTTTAGTATCCATTGCGCCACCAATAATAGAGTATTCTCCTCCAGACAAGGTTGTTGGAATAGCAATTTGTCTAATTTTTGATTCAATTTTTTGATGCTTATTAGATATTTTTTTTAATTCATCTACGGAATTTATTCCAAGTGAATAACATAATTGAACAACTTTTACTGTATCTATCGGCGTACCTCCGCCAATAGTAATTATTATATCGGGTGAATGTTTTTGTACTTCATTTGCGCATTCAATAACATTTTCTAGAGGAGAGTGCTCAATGCAATTATCAAATAGACCAACAAATTTTTTACCCAAATTATCTATTACTTTATTAATTTCGTTAGTTTTTTTTGATAGCGTAGATGAAGAAACAATAAAGACTTTTTTAACGTTTAATCTTTTTATCTCGCTTTCAATTGCTTCTAAAGATGGGGTATCCCAAATTACTCGGTCTAAGGGGCTATATGTGTAAACATTACTCATTTATTTTTGCTGGTAAATAAATCATTCATTTATCTGATATAAATAAAGCAATTTTATCAATTGCCTCATTAGCCTCGGGTAAAAATGGTGCATAACCATGAAAAACATGCACCATGTCATCCCATATTTCTAAGGTTACGTCACAACCAGAAGATTTTGCTCTCTCTTCTATTTTTTTAGAATCGTCTAGTAAAACTTCTCTAGAGCCAACCTGAATCAAAATAGGAGGAAATCCCTCAAAATTTCCATAAACAGGTGATGCATAAGGATTTTTTAATTCTGACTCATCATTAATATAGATATCTTTAAAAGCTGATATAGCATCTTTTGTTATGTACGGATCCAGGGATTGATTAATATCATATGAACCAGACACAGGGTCTAATTCTGCCCATGGAGATAGAGGAATTACAGCATTTGGGAGCGCCATGTTACTGTCTTTCAATGCTAAAGTAACTCCTAAAGCCAAACCACCACCAGCAGAGTCACCACATATAAAAGATTTATTCGCATTTTGTTTACCTTCAGGACCATTTTCTAACATCCAATTAAATGCCTTTTTTGAGTCCTCAATCGCTGCTGGAAACTTATTCTCTGGAGCTAAACCATAGTCTATAACTAAAACAGAGCAACCTGTGGCCTTGGCTATATGACTAGTTAAAGATAGATAACCTCTTATTGAGCCAATCGCATAGCCACCGCCATGTAAATATAAAATTCTTTTATCTGGATCTGAGTTTTCAGTTGTAACCCATTGAGCATAAATACCATCAGCAACAATTGGCGAAGTTTTTCCAATTGGTTTAATGCTATCATCAGCAGAAAAATAATCATCATTAGTATAACGAAAATGTTTCATACCGATGCTTTCATCCGTTATTGAAAAAAAGGTTTTCACAAGATTTTCTTGATGTTTTAAAACCGTTTGATTTTCTATAGAACTCATTTTTACCTCTTATTAAAATTAAGAAAGACTCATTCCGCCATCTACTGTTAACATTTGACCTGTTACATAAGAAGCCTCTTCACTACTAAGAAAACAACACACTTCTCCCATATCTTCTGGAGAACCCCATCTTCGAAGTGGTATACTTTTTAGAGAATTCTCATACCTTTTCTCATTGCCAAAAGTAACCTCAGTAAGTTTTGTTGCAACATAACCAGGGGCAATACCATTTACTCTAATTCCATCCCTAGCCCATGCTTCAGCTAGTGTTTTGATAAGAGTCAAAAGCCCGCCCTTTGAAGCAGAATATGCGGGATTTCCTCTAACAGCATGAAAGCTTGCACCAGAACCTATAATAACAATTGAGCCATTATTTTTTGATAAATTTTTATGAAAAAATGTGCATGATGCCATCACTGAATTTAAATTAAGATCAACAACTTTTTTAAAAGTATCCATTTCAAATTCCTTTTGATCATAAGCGACAATTCCCTGTGAACAGACTAAAGTATTTATATCATTGAAAGGTAAAGATAGTTTTTCTAAATTTTTAAGTTCAGATAAATCCAATTTTTTATAGATACATTTATTAATATTTTCAGATATTTCCTCATCATAATCATTTATGTTATTTCTTGTACCAGTAATACATACATTTGCACCTTTTTCGATATAAGAAGAAGCTATACCCCTTCCTATTCCGCTGCTTCCTCCGATGACAATTATATTTTTATTCTTATAATTCATTTTATATCCATTACGCCGAATAACCGCCATCAACTGGTAAGGATTGACCGCTAATATACCCAGCATTTTCAGATGCTAAGAACACTACTGTATCAAATAGTTCTTCTGGAGCACCAGCTCTTCCAAGAGGGACTTGATTCATCCATTGATCTAGAATTCCACCAGGAGGAGAGTCAATTTCCTGAGAAAGCCCAACAGCTATTAACCCAACGGCTACACAATTAGCCCTTATACCATGGTGACCTTCTTCTCTGGCTATTGCTGTACATAAATGTTGTACTCCAGATTTAGGAATGGAAGATAGGCCATCTGTACTAATATATCTATGAATTGCTGCTGTTGTTAAAGCTGTTATAGATCCGCCTCCGCCTTCTTTTAGGATTGGAACTACTGCTTTAAGAACATGATAAAAACCTTTGATATCAGCATCTAAAGTATAATAAACATCCTCAGGTTTTGCTTCTAAAACTGGCATAATATGTAAAAAAGGTCCTGTGGCAAAAATTACTGAATGAATTTTACCAAATTTATCTTTTGCTTGATTAGAGAATTTTTCAACAGCTTTTAAATCAAGAAGATCAACGCTTCCAATTAATCCATCTCTTCCTATTTTTTGTATATTAGTTAAATTACTTTCGGCACTTTCTTTATTTTTAAAATATGTAAATGCGACATCACTTCCGCTCTCAGCAAGCAGGTTTACAATCCCTGTACCAAGGCCACCAGAGCCTCCAAAAACTAATGCAGCCCCATCAGAAAATCTATATTTAGTCATTTATTTCTCCCTTTTCACAATGTAATAAAATCATAAAAAACTAATGCTTAAAAGCATTAAATCTAAGAAACAATTATATCGTTTGGATTAGTCTCAAATGAATTCATTAAAACCTCTTTTATTGCTGGAGCGGCTAAAATTTTTTCTTCTGCATCTTTTGAAACAGCATTACCTTGATGAAACCTATTTTCTATACCTTTGAGAATGCAGAAAAGCTTTATTAGTGAAAATATACATGCATTTCTTAGAGAATGAATATCTACTTCTTTTTTATATGAATTCTCATACCATAATAAAAAATCACTTGCCGATGGCAGACCATTTTCCTTCCAGTCTCCACCTATCCCATACAAAACTCCAGATGGTATCAACCAGTTTATAATTTGAAAACTAATATCAACTAGAGGTTCACCAAACGACGATAGCTCCCAATCAAGTACAGCCTTACATTTCTTATCATCACTAATAACGGTATTATCTAACTTAAAGTCGCCATGTAAAAGTGATAGGCAACCATCTGAAGGTAATTTTGTTAAAATATTTTTATAAATTTTTTCAATTTCTTTATCTTTTTTAGACTCATCATGAAAAATTTGATCATACCAAAGTGATAAATTTCTTTTCATAAATCCATGATTTTTTTTAAAAGGAAGGTTCAATTCGTTAATATCATAACTATGAAGTTTTCCTAAAACTTCAGCTAGAGATTTGTATATTTTCTTTTTATTTTCAAGTTTTTCATTCGGTAGAAAAGGATCAAAGTTAATATCGCCATCTTCGAAGTTCATTACGTAAAACATTCTTCCAATTAATTCTGAATTATCACATAAAGCAAAGGGTTCTGGAGCCTCAAAACTTTTATTTGATAATGCCTTTAGGACAAAATATTCTCGATCAACTCTATGCGCACCTCTCGCTAAATTACCTATTGGTTGAGTTCTTAATACCTTAAAATTATTTTCATTATCTCTTATCAAAAAGGTAGGGTTAGATTGTCCATCGCCTATTGACTTGGGACTAAAATTTTTATCTACAAAAAAATTCTCTAATGATAAAAATTCAATAATTTTTTCAAAGTCACTTTGATCAAGATCCATTATTATTTATCTCTAAATATTGATTTTCAGCATTTAAAAACATTAATTCATAAAGACTCTCAAACATCTGAATCATTTCTTCAGGGGAAGAACTCTTATCGATCCAATTACTTGAAATAGAAGCTTCGGTCTGTTTTTGAGAAACTTCTCTAAATTCAATGTTAGCTATATAATTTTTAACAGGAAGGCATGAAGTATCTACAATAGAATATACAAAAAAACTTTCCTTATACATTGCTTCAAGTCTCTCTATAACCTCTCCAGGATACTTTTGTTTTTTTCCAAGAGTTAAATATCGCAATGAACCTATATCGTTGCTCTCACATTTTACTTCATCAATTATTGGAGGAGGAAGAAGAGAGCCAACATTTTTAAAATCAGACATTCTTTTCCATAAATAACTTTTAGGAACATTAACAATTCTTTTGTGATTTGCGGATTTAACAATCATAGTCATAAAGCTCCATTTAAAAATATGGAATTAAGATCTTCATCATTTTTTGCATTTAAAACCTTTTCAACCCATAAATGAAAATGTTGATTACCTTGTTCATTTCTTCCAAATAAAACATGATCAATTATTCCTTCTTTTAGACCGGGTTGTGATGAAGCACCTGTTGCGTAATCTTCATTCATAACTACTTGCTGAAAAAAATCAAATTGTTCCTCTGCTGCTTCAGGATCGGAAGGAGGTTTCTCCATTATATAATATTGTGTTGTAATACTCTCATCAACTTTCTTACCTGGTAATATTTGAGATATCAGTACGCCGCGCCCTCCTGCATCAAATGATGCAATTGAAGTTGTTGGAAAAACAGTCCAAACACCATAAGTCAATGTTTCTAAATCCCACTCATCCTCAGATTTATCAATTAATTCCGCCAAATAACCAAGTGTTTCAGTTGCAATATGACCTTTTTCCACAGCTGGAGACTTTATGTGTTGATGAGGCCCCCAGCTATAATAAAGTCCACGATTAGTCGCATCAACTCCAAAGGTCTCTCGATGTAAAACTGGTACATGATAGTATTCTAAATAACCGTCATATGCTATTTTCCAGTTAGGTCCTTTAAATGTTCGCTTTGAGACAAAAATCCAATCAGAAAAAGAAAATGTTTCTAACATCTTATCATACCCAGATAAAAAACTTGGTATATCAACTTTAGATTCTGGATTAATAATAGCCCAAATTAATCCTGCAGATTCATAAACGGGCAAGGACTTAAGTCCGTAATTATTTTTATCAATTTTTCCAAAATCATCCTCTGAGCTAATAGCAATTAATTCTCCAGAATTTGAAAAATTCCAACCATGATAAGGGCAGGTAAAACGATTACTATTACCTTTTTCTTTTTTTGTAAGACAAGCCCCTCTATGAGAACAAACATTTATCAAAGCATTAGCTTTGCCACTTTTATCTCTCGAGAGAATTAAAGATGTTTCTGCAACATTAATAGTTTTAAAATCTCCAGGATTAGGAATTTCGCAAGATGGTCCTAAAATTATCGGGACTCTCTTTATAACTTTCTCTAATTCAGCAGCAAATCGATTATTGTCTGTATAGTTAGATGCTGGTAAACGCATAACATCTTTTGCCTGTCTCATTGTTCCAGCTTTGGCATGTTTAATGACATCACGAGCAATTGGAAGTAAGTTATTTCTTCCTTTATTATTTAAATTACCGCTCAATTTTCCCCCTTTGAAAATAAAATAATATTTAAAAATTAAAAAAAAGATAGTTAGTGAAGAATAATTTTTAAATTTTTTTCAATATTGCAAGTTATAATACCCATGATATGTTATTTATTAATTAGAAAAAATCATAATAATAAAATTTTTGGGGATGATAAATTGGGTACAAAAGTCGATTATGATGCAATTGTTGTTGGCGCAGGTTTTGCAGGATTAGCATTAATTCATCATCTTAAAAAATTAGGTATTTCATTAAAGGTTTTTGACAAAGCATCTGGAATTGGCGGGACTTGGAATTGGAATAAGTATCCAGGAGCAGCTACTGATAGTGAGGGTTATTATTACTGCCTATCCTTTTCAAAAGAAATTATGCAAGAATGGACTTGGTCGGAGAGATATCCAGGATGGGAAGAAACAAATCGATATCTTCATTTTGTAGCTGATAAATGTAATATGTGGCCAGATATTCAACTCAATACTGAAATTATAAGTGCTGAATTCAATAATGATGAAAAAATTTGGACAGTAACTACAGGGAACGGTGAAAAATTAAACTGTAAATACTTTATAAGCGCTATGGGAATGATATCTCAACCAGTAATTCCGAACATAAAGGGTAGGGAAAAATTTGAGGGTCCTTGTTTTCACTCATCTAGATGGCCACAAGAAGGACTTAATTATGAAGGTAAAAAAATTGGTATAATTGGGTGTGGTGCATCAACTGTTCAAATGTTACCTGTAATGGCTAAAACCGCAGAAAGTGTTACAGTTTTTCAAAGAACTCCAAATTTTGTATTACCAGCAATGCAAAGACCAATGACACCAGAATGGGAAAAAGAAATTAAAGATAATTATGATGAAATTATTCAAAAGTGCAGAAACCATGTTTTTGGTATGGCTTTCGATAGCCCTGTAGGACGTAATGCGGTTGATACACCCCCCGAAGAACGTGAAAAAATATTTGAAGAGAACTGGAAAGGAAGTTTCCGATGGGTTTTTGAAACATTCGATGATCTTTTAGCGGATCCAGAGGCCAATAAAATGGCAGCTGATTTTGTTATCAAAAAAATGAAAGAAAAAGTCAAAGATCCAATTATTGCTGACCTTCTTACCCCAAAAGGCTATCCTCTATTTGCTAAAAGACCTCCATTAGATCATGGGTTTTATGAAGCGTTCAATAGAGAAAATGTTAATCTTGTCGATATAAAAAATAATGAACCAATATCAGAAATTACTAAAAAAGGAGTTAAAACAACTAAAAATAATTACTCTTTTGATATTATTATTTTAGCAACAGGTTTTCAAGCATACACAGGTGCTCTTGAAGCTTTTGACATCAAGGGAAGCAGTGGTTCAACTATTAGAGATAAATGGGAAAAAGAGTCCAAATCAATCATGGGTGTATGTATCTCAGATTTTCCAAATTTGTTTACTATTACTGGGCCACAGGCCCCTTTTGCTAATCTACCTACTTCAATTGAACAAAATGCACTTTGGATTTCTGATTGTATAAAAAAAATGGAAGAAGAAGGACACACATTGTGCCAACCTCTTCAAGAAGCAGAGAATGAATGGTCTGCTCATGTCTCCGAAATTCACAAACAAACATTAATGGATGTTGGTGATCAAGTTCACTCTTGGATGATGGGAGCTAACATCGAGAATAAAAATGCAAGAGTTTTAATTTATTTTGGTGGTGCAGGGGTTTATTATGACAGGTTGAGAGAGTCTGTCGATAAAGGTTTTCCAGAACTAGCATTTAGCTAATTTTATTCTTAAACTCGCCTGACCAAAAAAGAAGTGGTTTTTTATTTTTACTCAAAATTTCAAAATTATCTACATTACCTATTATAATTGAATGATCTCCGGATGGAATAATTTCTTTTCTTGAGCACGCTATCCAGCCTAAAGAGTTTTTAAGGATAAGACCAAATTCATGATCAATAAATTCTTCACCATCTAAAGAATGATTACTTTTCATTGATAAGAGTTTAGCAATACCTAATTGATCTTCAGAGAGAAAATTAAAAATATATTTATCTTTATCAATAATTTCCTCATAAACATCTGAACTATTATCAATACACCATAATGTTAAAGGTGGATTAAGAGAAACTGAAGCAAATGAATTTACAGTAATTCCTCTCGGTTTTTTATCCTTACCATAAAAAGAAATCGCACAAACACCAGTAGCAAATTTTCCAAAAATATCTCTTAAGTTACGATTTTGAGGATTTTCAGATTTCATTGTGTATCTTATAGATAAAAATTATACTGACTTAATCAGTTATCTTAACTGGAAGAGAGAGATAACCTTTTACAAACGAAGAGTTTACGCGTTCAGGTTCAGCTAATACCTCAATATTATTAAATCTTTTCATAATTTCTTCCCATAATATCTCTAGTTGCATATCAGCTAAACGGTTACCAACACACCTATGAATTCCAAAACCAAAAGAAAGATGAGTTCTTGGCCTTTCTCTATCTATTATAAATGCATTAGGGTTATCAATAACCTCTTCATCTCTGTTTCCAGATACATACCACATTACAACCTTATCACCTTTTTTAATTTTTTTTCCTCTAATTTCTGTATCCTCAAGAGCAGTTCTTCGCATATAAGCTAGAGGTGTTTGCCAACGAATAATTTCTGGCACCATTGAGTAAATTAAGTCATGGTTATTTCTTAATTTATCATACTGGTCAGGGTTTTCATTTAAAGCAACTATACCACCTGTCATTGAATTTCTAGTGGTATCATTACCTCCCACAATTAAAAGAATTAGATTACCAAGATACTCCATTGGCTCCATATTTCTAGTCAACGGATTATGCGCAAGCATTGAAATTAAATCAGTTTTGGGTTCGGAATTCACTCTTTCATTCCATAATTTAGTAAAGTACTCTAAGCATTCATATAATTCACCATACCTTTGCTCATCAGTTTCGATAACGCCGTCTCCTGGTCTAGCCGTAGCAACGTCTGACCACCTTGTTAATTTATACCTATCCTCAAATGGAAAATCGAATAATGTAGCAAGCATTTGTGTTGTTAATTCAATAGAAACACTTTTCACCCAATCAAAAGACTCATTTTTAGGCAAACTATCAAGAACGTTTTGTGTTCTTTCTCGAATTAGACCTTCCATGTTTTTTAAATTGCTCGGTGCAACAACTGGGTTTACTGCTTTTCGTTGAATATCATGTTTTGGAGGATCCATGGCAATAAACATCGGTGTGGTAAATTCTTCGCGTGGATCAAAGAGAGTTATAGCAGGTTCAGAAGAGAAAATTTTGTGATTTGTATCAACATCCATAATATCATTATATTTAGTAATTGACCAATAAGGACCAATCTCTTCATCAAGAAATTCGCCCATGCCCAAATCAAATGGTCTTTTACAATAATGAACAGGGTCCTCTTTTCTTAAGCGTTCAAAATAAGACCACATTACGTTATTCTTAAAAAGAGCTGGTTCAGCAGGGTGAATCTTATCCAAAGGAACAGAATATGCGTCAGGTATTTCTATTTTTTTATCCATATTAACTCTTTATTTAAAACAGTTACTTAACAATACATAAAAAAAAAATTTCGTCTATGTATATTAATTATTATTAATAATTTTCCAGACCTTCATTGGGGTAATTGGCATATCAAGCTCTTTAAAATCATATTCTGATAAAGCATCATATACAGCATTAACATAAGCAGTAGTTGAAGCTACAGTTCCAGCTTCACCACATCCTTTAGCCCCTAACATATTCGTTGTACATTCTGCTTCCTCATTAAAATCTAAATCAAGATGAGGAAATTCATCTGCTCTTGGCATATGATAATCCATATATGAACCATTAATTAACTGCCCAGATTCTTCTTCAAAAATAGCATGCTCTCCCATAGCCTGTCCTAAACCTTGAACGATACCTCCATGAACTTGGCCCGCTACAAGAAGAGGATTAATTATTTTTCCAAAGTCATCAGTTGCAGAATAATTATCAATCTCTATTCTTCCAGTTTCTTTATCAATAGATACCTCGCAAACATGACAGCCATTTGGAAAGGTAGGATCTTTATGTTCATAAGCACTCTCACCATCAAGAATCTGAGTATTAGATTGACCTTCTGCCAATCTAGCAACTGAGAATAAATCAATATTTCTATTTGTTCCTTTTACCTCAAATAAAGGACCAGCATTTGTAGTATATTCTATATCGTCAACAGATGCCTCAAGCTCATTGGCAGCTATCTCAATACCTTTTTTTAACATAACCTCAGAAGCATCATTGATGGCTCCTGCAGCCATATACAATGACTTTGATCCACCTGTACCACCTCCTCCAGGTAAGTCATCACTGTCACCAAAATGAACGGAAACATCTTCAGGATTTACACCTAATTTTTCGACCAAAATTTGCGTCCATGCTGTTTCATGTCCTTGTCCAGTGGCCATAGTACCGGCATAAACCTTTACAGATCCATCACTAGAAACCACTACTCTAGAATTTTCAGAACCTTCTCCTTGAGTCCTTTCAACATAATAAGAAACACCAATACCCTTCAAATATTTATTCTTATCAGAAGATTTTTTTCTATTAATAAAATCACTATATGATGAATTTACGATCGACATTTCTGTAGTTTTTTGGAAATCACAGCTATCAAATGGAAGAATGGATCCTTCATTTTTACCAATTTCATCTGGTTGAACAAAATTTTTCATTCGCAACTCCAAAGGATCAATTCCTAAGTCATCTGCAGCTTTATCAACTAATCGCTCAATAACATAACTTGCCTCAGGCCGTCCAGCTCCTCTGTAGGCATCCACTGGAACAGTATTTGTATAAACAACATTAACTTTATTATATAAGGTGGGTATTTTATAAACGCCAACATGCATTCCAGCGCCAGCAAGTGTAGGTATAAAAATCCCATACTGAGATAAATAAGCCCCTACAGCTGCAACTGTATCAACTTTTACTCCCAAAAAATGACCATCTTTATCCATAGCTATAGAAGCTTTCGTTACATGGTCTCTTCCGTGAGAGTCACTCAAAAAAGCCTCAGATCTTGTAGAGGTCCACTTCACAGGTCTATTCAAAGATCTGCTAGCAAACATGGTGGCGATGTATTCAGGAAAACACATCATTTTTAATCCAAACCCTCCGCCAACATCATTAGTTACAACCTTAACCTGCTTTTCCTCTACTCCAAGAGAGGCAGCGAGCCTCTCTCTCATAGCATGAGGTCCTTGGCTTTCAACATAAACAGTAAAGTGATCATCATCTTTATTAAAATCTGATGTAGCAGACCTTGGTTCAATTGGATTTACAACAATTCTATTATTAACCAGAGTTACTTCTGAGACGTGCTCAGCTTTATCTTTTACACCATTCCACTCTTGCTCAGAACCAAGCTCCCAATCCACAGCAGAATTTGAACCAAATTCATCAAAAAGTAATGGTGATTGTGGATCCAATGCTTTTGCAGTATCTGTTACGCAAGGAAGCTCCTCATAATCAACCTCAATAAATTCAGAAGCATCAAGTGCCTGATTTGTAGTTTCAGCAACAATAAAGGCAACCGGGTCACCAACATGTCTAACTTTGCCTACAGCAAGAATAGGTCTTTTGCTTGCATTCATAGGTGATCCGTCTTTATTTTGTAAAAAATCTATTACAGACATATGAGATAAGCCTTCTTCTTGCAATCTTTCTCCAGTAAAAATATCTATAACACCAGGCATTTTTTTTGCTTCATCAATATTAATTGAAATAATTTTTGCATGAGCATAAGGAGATCTTGCAAAAACACCATGTACCATTCCTGGTAACTTTTGATCATCAGTAAACTTACCCTGACCCGTAATAAGTCTCGTATCTTCAATTCTAGTTACTGGCTGTCCAACCGCAAATTTCATAAAAATCTCCTTTTTTATTCTTTATAACTAATATCAATCTTATCAAGTTTTCTTATAAGTGCTGGCCATGCCAAGTTACCTATTCCTTGTTCAGAGGCCATTTGTCCTTGATCTGTAACAAGCTCAATAACATCATCAGGGACCATATTTAATTTTGAACCACCGGATAGAGCTTTTATTTGCATTGTGCATGCTCTCTCAAGAAAAAATAACCTCAACCATGCATCGGCACAGGTTGCGCCTGTGGCTAGTAATCCATGATTCCTTAAAATCATACAATGTTTATCACCCAAATCATTGAGTAATCTATCTCTTTCATCATGATTAAGAGCTATTCCCTCGTAATCATGATAGGCACATTCATTTCTAATAACCATTGCGGTTTGTGAAATTGGTAAAAGCCCATGTTCCTGAGCAGAAACGGCAACTCCGTCATTTGAATGAGTATGAATTACCGCATGGTTATGTTGCCCATTTCCATGAACAGCTGAGTGTATAGTAAATCCTGCAGCATTAACAAAATGTTCTGTTTCAGAAACTATGTTTCCATCAAGATCTATTTTTACCAAATCAGAAGCTTTTATTTCCTCAAAGAGAAGGCCATAAGGATTTAGCAAAAAATGATTATCCTCGCCAGGAACCCTTGCAGAAATATGAGTAAAAACTAAATCATCCCAACCATAGAGTGCAACAAGTCGATATAAAGCAGCTAGATCAACTCTTGTTTGCCACTCTTCAGTAGAGACTGAATCCTTAACTGCATTACCCATGCTTAATAACCTTTCTAGAATTATTTAATATTAATATATCAAATAATCAAATATTGTCTTTATTAATAAATTTAATCAGCTATTTCTATAGTCTTTTGAACTGCATTATGCCAATTTTCAATAATTTTTTTTCTTAAATTTTTATCAATGGTTGATTGCAATTTATTACCCATATTAGTTAAAGACTTTATATTATCAAACCCTTTATAATACCCAATACCTATACCTGAAACCAATGAGGCGCCTAATGCTGTAGATTCTTTTGTGTAAGCTTTAAGGATATTAAAGTTTGTAATATCTGCTAAATTTTTTACAAACCAATCGTTCTCTATCATTCCACCATCAATGCTTAGAAAATTAGATAAAGAGATACTATTGCTTTCAAAATCTTCTCTAAAAGCTTCTAATAAATCATATGTTTGAAGGGAAATTGCTTGCAAAGAAGAATGTATTAATTCACTTCTACCTGTATCTTGAGTAAGTCCATAAATTGCCCCCCTTGAATTAGGGGACCAATGAGGTGCTCCTAATCCAGAAAATGCTGGTACTATTATTACATTTGATGACGGGTTTACAGATGAGGCTAACTTTGATGTTTCTGAAATATTTTTAAATAACTTTAAATTGGACTGCATCCAATTCATTAATCCTCCAGCCATAAAAATTGAACCTTCTAGAGCATAACTTACATCATTATTAATTTTGCAGGAAATAGTTGTTAGTAATTTTTTATTTGAATAAATTATTTTATCCCCAGTATTTGCTAAAACAAAGCAGCCAGTTCCATATGTTGACTTCAAGTCACCCTCTTCAAAACAAAATTGTCCTATAGCTGAGGACTGCTGATCACCAATTACACCCGTAATTTTTATAGATCTACTTAAAATTTCTGTATCACCATAATAATCATCACAAGCTTTTACCTCTGGTAAACAATGAAATGGAATTTTAAATATGTCTAAAAGTTCGTTATCCCATTGCATTTCCTTAATATTAAATAAACTTGTTCTCGAAGCATTTGTTACATCTGTTGCAAAAGTTTTACCATTTGTTAACTTCCAGATTAACCAAGTATCTATTGTTCCAAAGCAAACCTGTCCGTTTTTAGCTTTTTCTCTAACACCATCGACATTATCCAAAATCCAAGCAATTTTTGTAGCCGAGAAATATGGATCAAGAAGCAGCCCTGTTTTTTTATTTATAATATCTTCAAGCCCATCATTTTTTAAATTATTACATAATTCTGATGTTCTTTTATCTTGCCAAACTATTGCGTTATAAAGAGGTTTTCCTGTTTTATTATCCCAAACTAAAATTGTTTCTCTTTGATTGGTTATGCCAACTGACAGTATTTTTTTAGAGTTTTTGCCTTTTAAAATTTTTTCACAGCATGAAACTACGCTCTCAAAAATTTCATTTGGATTATGTTCTACCCATGATTCATTTAAATAAATTTGTTTAAATTTTTTTTGAAAAACATCAATAACATTAAATTTTTCATCAAATAATAATGCTCTACTTGATGAAGTGCCCTGATCAATTGAAAGAAACAAAAAAACCCCCATAGATAAATATAACTATTCATAGTAAAACAAATGACAAATAACAATTATTATGGAAGAATTTTTTTATGAGTGAAATAAAAATACATTTAGTATCAAGTAACAATGCTGAAGCAAAAAAAGCAAAAAGAGATTTAGCTAAATTATATAAGAATTATCCAATAAATAAAGCTAACACTATTGTTGCATTAGGTGGTGACGGACTAATGCTCCAAACTCTTCATGATAATATAAATAGGGATTTACCAATTTACGGAATGAATAAAGGATCTATTGGTTTCTTAATGAATAAATATAATGAAAAAAACCTTTTAAAGAGAATTGAGAAATCTATATCGGCTGAACTTCATCCTCTTAAAATGAAGACTAAAAGTAAGAATAAAATTTTTACAGCAAAGGCTATTAACGAAGTTTCTCTTCTTCGAGAAACATATCAAGCTGCGAAAGTTAAAATTTATGTTGATGGAAAAGAGAGACTTAAAGAGTTAATATGTGATGGTTTACTTTTATGTACACCTGCAGGTAGTACTGCTTATAACCTATCAGCCCATGGTCCCATTCTTCCATTAACTTCTAACTTATTGGCCTTAACACCTATCTCTGCATTTAGACCAAGAAGGTGGAAAGGAGCTCTTTTGCCGAGAAACGTAAAAGTAAGAATTAATATTTTAGAGAAAAAGAAAAGACCAGTTAGTGTTGTTGCTGATAACTCAGAATTTAGAGATATTGAATATGTAGAAATTTCAGAAGATAAAGATATTCAATTAAAAATGTTATTTGATCCTAAAACAAATCTTGAAGAAAGAATAATTAACGAACAATTTATTTATTAATTTTATAGATTTTTTAGAGGTTCTTTTATTAAGCCATATCCAGCTTTTTCTGGAATTGTTAAAAAAGCCTCTCCTTCAATCTTACTTATTGATGGGATAACTGTAACTATTTTTGAATTTCTTGCATTTTCTAGGGCTTCTTCAACTGTATTTGATTTACTAAGCTTTTCTAGATTTAGTCTTGTTGGAAAAATAATTGTTCTTTTTTTTGAATAGCAATCATCTAAAGCTTGTTGAGGACTTATCCATATAGAATCAACGGATTCAGTTCCATCATGCTTACCTTCATGATCTTTGGGGGCTTCTGCAATATAGAATCTAGTATCAAATCTTTTTGGCATTTTTTCAGGGGTAATCCAATGAGCAAATGGTATAAGATTTTTTGTAGAAAAAATTAAATCTTCATTTGAAGCAAAATCTATCATTGATGCATGGTTGTTATTAAATTTTTCTCTCCAATTGGATAAACTTTTAAGTCTTTTTATGCTTATATGAGATTTACTACTCTTATCATTAGCAAACAAAACATTTGCTTCTTCAAAACTTTCTCTAATTGCAGCAATTTTAAATGGAAGGGTTTCAGAGTTATCAATTTCATCAACATAAGATAAATTTTTTAATTTCTTATCATAATCATTTTTATCTAGCTTGCCTCCAGGGAATACAAGAGCCCCTGAGGCAAAATCAATTTCATGATGTCTTACTACCATGAAAACTTCTAAGCCTATTTTACCATCTCGAATTATTAAAACAGTTGATGCAGGAATTAATTTATTTTCACTATCGTTCATGTAATAATGATATATCATAATAATAATAATCACAGTTTATTATCTAAAATAATTTTCAATGGGGTTGAAATGCTTGAAGGACTAAAAGTTATTGAAATGGCTACTTATGTTGCAGCACCGGCAGCTGGGGCTATGTTAAGGGATTGGGGTGCTGAAGTTATAAAAGTAGAACCTTTGAATGGTTGTCCAATGAGAAGATTCTTTGAAGGAATGAAGTCAAATGTTCCTATTGAGGGTAACCCTATATTCACATTAGATAATAGAGGAAAAAAAGGTATCTCAATAAATACTAGCGATGAAAAGGGTGCTGATATTGTAAGAGAATTAATAAAAGATGCAGATATTTTCTTAACAAATGTAAGACCGCAATCTCTTGAAAGTGCAAAACTTGATCATGAATCCCTACTTAAAGTAAACCCTAAATTAATATATTGCTCATTAACTGGTTATGGTCTTGATGGTGAAGAGAAAAATAGACCTGGCTTTGATGTCGCAGCTTATTGGTCGAGATCAGGGATGGCACATTTAACTCAAAGAAAAGGAGAAGAACCTCTTCCTATAAGAACAGCTTCTGGTGATCATATAACAGCAATTTCTACTGTTAGCGGAATTTTAGCTGCAGTTTATGAAAGAACAAAAACAGGAAAAGGAAAAGTTGTTGAGACATCTCTTTTGAGAACAGGCATATACTCTCTCAGCTCGGATATGGCTTTGCAATTAAAATTTGGAAGAGTACCCTCTACTAAAAAGAGAGATGAACAAATTAATCCTATATTTAATTTTTTCAAAACTAAAGATGATAGATGGATTTGTCTTAGTCCAAGAGCCGGTGGAGATTATGATTTACCTAAAGTTGTAAGAGCTCTTGGAAAAGAGGAGTGGCTAGAAAACGAAAAATTCAATACAAATCAAGCAAGAAGAGAAAATGCAAAAGAGTTTATCGACGAAATGGATAAAGCATTTAGCCAATATACAATGTCTGAGTGGGGTGAAAAACTTGATGAGCAGGATTTAATTTGGTCCCCTGTTCAAAACCTTAAAGAGGTGTCAAAAGATAAGCAAGCTATTGATAGCGGTGCCTTTTCAAAGGTTGAGGACCAAGACTGTGAAGAAAATTATACCACAGTTTCTTCTCCTGTTAGGTTTCATAATTCAGATGATGGTCCAAAAGGACCAGCTCCAAAACTTGGGCAAGATAATTTTGAAGTTCTTAAGAGTATTGGAATTAACGAAGATCAAATAAATGAGCTGATTGATAGAGGGATTATTGGAAACTCTCAAAAATAAATTATTTAATATCGGGCGGAAGAGACTCTAATCTTATTTGCTCAATACATTCGTCAACATTCATAGTTTTTTGCTCTTTGGAGCCTAGGCGACGAATAGTAATTGTATTTTCTTCAACTTCTCTATCACCTAAAACAAGAATGAAGGGTACTTTATTAACTGAATGTTCTCTGACTTTATAATTAATTTTTTCATTTCTTAAATCAATTACAGACCTAATACCATTATCACGAAGCTTTTCTATGATTCTCTCTGCTGCTTGATTTGATCCAGATGTTATTGTTGTTATTGCAGCTTGAATAGGCGAAAGCCAAAGAGGAAATTTTCCTTCATAATTTTCAATTAAAATACCTAAAAACCTTTCCAAGCTTCCAAGTATTGCCCTATGAAGCATAATTGGGATATGTTTATTATTATCCTCTCCAATATAAGATGCTCCTAAACGATTGGGTAAATTAAAATCAACTTGCAGAGTTCCACACTGCCAAACCCTACCAATTGCATCATGAAGGTAAAAATCTAGTTTTGGACCATAAAATGCTCCATCACCTTTATTCTCTTCAAAAGGTAGGCCAGTTGCTTTAGTAGCCTTTAATAGAGCGCCTTCAGCTTTGTCCCAAATAGAATCATCGCCAACTCTTTTCTCAGGTCTATCAGCAAACATAATAGAAACCTTATCAAAACCCAGTTCTTCATAAACTTCCTTTAAAAGGTTACAAAATAAAATTGTTTCAGATTCAATTTGATCTTCAGTACAAAAAATATGAGCATCATCTTGTACAAAATTTCGCACCCTCATTAAACCATGAAGAGCACCTGATGGTTCATATCTATGACACGAACCAAATTCAGACATTCTTAAAGGAAGGTCTCTATAGCTTTTTATTCCTTGATTAAAAACTTGAATATGACCCGGGCAATTCATAGGTTTCAACGCCAGTTCTCTTTCGTCAGCTTCAGAGGTATACATATGCTCCGAGTATTTATCCCAATGACCAGACTGCTCCCAAAGCTTTTTATCAATTAACTGAGGTGTTTTAATTTCCTGATAACCACCTTTCGTAATTTTTCTTCTTATATATTCCTCTAACTCTCTATATATACTCCAGCCTTTTGGGTGCCAAAACACCATACCTACAGCCTCATCTTGAAAATGAAATAAATCTAATTCTCTCCCAAGCTTCCTATGGTCTCTCTTTTCAGCCTCTTCTAATAAAATAAGATGTTTTTTTAAATCTTTATCATTAGACCAAGCTGTACCATAAATTCTTTGAAGCATTTTATTTTCAGAATTACCTCTCCAATAAGCCCCAGCTATTTTCATTAATTTAAATGAACGAAGATGTCTTGTTGATGTTACATGAGGTCCGCGACACATGTCCGTGTATTCATTGTGATGATACAAAGCAATTATTTCATTATCCGGAATTTCATTAATAATCTCAATTTTATAATCTTCACTTCTATCTTTAAATGCCTTTAAAGCTTGCTCTCTATCAACCACGTTCCTGACAACATCATAATCAGTATTTGCTAATTCTTTCATTCTGGCTTCTATTAACTCAAGATCCTTATCGTTAAGAGAAACATCCAAATCAATATCATAGTAAAATCCATTATCAATAGTAGGACCTATAGCCATTTTTGCTTCAGGATACATTTGCTTTATAGCATGACCAAATAAATGAGCGCATGAGTGTCTAATTATTTCTAAACCCTCAGGATCAGAATTTGTTACAATAATTACATCTGAATCCTCAGTAATCTTTTCTGATGCATCAACAAGAATTCCATTTATTTTTCCAGCAACTGTTGCTTTTGCAAGACCTGCACCTATTGAGTTAGATAGTTCATCAATAGTTATAGATTTTTCAAATTCTTTTTTTGACCCATCTGGTAGTGTAACTATTGGCATAACCTTAATAATCCTTTTTTATTTTTTTATCTCTTCAAAATTTGGCACTGGATCATAACCATGACCACCCCATGGATGACAACGTATAATCCTTTTCACGGTTAATTTCAAACCAATCATAAATCCAAATCTCTTAAAAGCCTCTAATGAGTATGACGAGCAAGTGGGTTCAAATCGACAAGATTTCATCAAAAATGGAGAAATTAATTTTTTATATAAATTTATCAAAAATATAGAAAATTTTACAAGAGGATTCAAATTAATTCACCACTTGGTTTTTGGGATTTCGATAAATATTGATTTATACAATCCTCTACAGCATCAAAAGTTAATAAAACTGATGAGTGTCTCCCTTTGTAATCTTTAACTGGTTGTAAAACCTCTAAATCAGACCACTTACCTGATGGTGGTGGACCATCATCTTTTAGCATTTCTTTCATTCTAATTTTAAGGTCTAATAACTCATTTATATCAGTGCCTATTATTTTTTTTGCCATTACTGATGAAGATGCCTGACCTAGGGCACATGCTTTTACAACATGCGAAAAGTCATTAATTTTATTTCCAGAAATTCCAATATCTACTGTAACCTTTGAACCACATAATCTACTTACAGCCTCAGAGGAAAATTCAGCATTCTCCAATCTTCCTACTTTTGATAAAGTAGCAGCCAATTCTAAAATTCTTTCATTATATAAGTTTTCAACCATAATTATATTATTATCACTTAAGTATCATTTATTTCTACACCTAAACCCAAAAGAATCTCTCTGAGCTTATCTGACTCTTTATAGTCTTTGTTTTGACGCGCAATTTCTCTTTGTTTAATAAGACTTTTAATTTCTTTTGTTAATTTTTGTTTGGGCATTTTATCTGTTGATTTGTGTTTTAATAATCCTATTAAATTTGCAGATCCGATTAAAGACTTAACTAAATCATCTTTATTTTTTGATTTTGAAATATTTTTTGAAATCGAAAAAATTTCAGCAAGGGCTTTTGGAGTATTTAAATCATCATGAAGCGCCTCTAAAACTTTATCGTCAGGTTTACAATTATTTACATCTATATTGCTGTCTAAATCTTTAATAGAATTATATAAATTATTAATCGTTTTTTTTGATTGAGAAATTAAATCATCACTCCATATTAAGGGCTGTCTATAATGAGAGCCCAACATTGCAAGGCGTATAATCTCTCCATCATAATCTTTCAAAAGATCCTTCATAAGAACAAAGTTTTTCAAAGATTTAGACATTTTATTATTATCAATCCTTAAAAGACCATTATGAACCCAAAAGTTAGAGAGATTCTTTTTATTACAGCATTTTGACTGAGCCAATTCATTTTCGTGATGAGGGAATGTTAAATCTTCTCCCCCTCCATGAATATCAATTGTTTCTCCTAAGTGTTTTTTTATCATAGTTGAGCACTCTAAATGCCAACCTGGTCTTCCTCTACCCCAAGGACTTTCCCAACCTATTTCATTCTCTTTAGATGGCTTCCATAAAATAAAATCTGATGATCCTTTTTTATAGCTTGCTACCTGTATTCTTGACCCAGGTATCATATCCTCAACCTTTCTTCCAGATAAGGACCCATATTCAGAAAAAGTAGAAACATCAAAAAGAACATTAGAATCAGAAATGTATGCATTTTTATTTGAAATAAGCTCATTAATAAAGCTTATCATTTCATTAATATGGTCAGTTGCAAATGGTTCAATATCAGGAGGAAGAACATTTAATTGTTCAAAATCTTTATGATATTGTTTTGTATATTTATCTGTAATCTCTGATACAGAGATACCCTCATCCTTTGATGATTTTATTATTTTATCGTCAACATCTGTAATATTTCTTGCATAAATAACTTTTTCATATTTATACCTAAGTAATCTTGTTAATGTATCAAAAACAATTGCAGACCTTCCATTGCCGATATGGCCTGGACCATAAACAGTTGGTCCACAAGCATAAATCGTAACTCTTTTATCATTTATAGGAGTAAAGAGTTCTTTTTTACGAGTGTAAGAGTTATATAAAGTTAATTCCATTTCTAATTAATTCTATTAATTAATTGATAGTTTATATATTGAAAAAACTAAATAATTAAATAAAAACAAAAAAATATTGCTCTAATGCCGCTAGAATTGTACATGTATATTACTTAGAAAGGAGATTACTGATGGATAAAAAAGTTTCTGATGAAATTATTCATACTGAATCAACAAAACTAAATGAAAATAAACCCTCCAGAGAAGAAGCAATGGAAGCGGTTAAAACCTTAATATCATGGGCTGGAGATGATCCTTCGAGAGAGGGTTTAATTGAGACACCCAAAAGAGTTGTTAACGCCTATGAAGAGTTTTTTGCAGGGTATGAACTAGATGCATCAAAAGTTTTAGGTAAAACATTTGAAGATGTTAATGGATATGATGATATAGTTTTCCTTAGAGATATAAATATTGAAACTCATTGCGAACATCACATGGTTCCAATTTTAGGAAAGGCCCACGTAGCATATCTTCCAAATAAGAAAGTTGTGGGTATTTCAAAACTAGCAAGAGTTGTAGAAATTTTTGCTAAACGTCTTCAAACCCAAGAAACAATGACAATGCAAGTTATCAATACTATTGATAATGTTCTTGAACCATATGGTACAGCAGTAATGATTGATGCAAAACATCAATGCATGACAACAAGAGGTATTAACAAACCAAATGTTTCAACCGTTACTACTAAATTTTCAGGCTTATTTTCTGAGGATCCTGAGCTAAGAAATAGATTTATGCAGTTAATCAAGGAATAAATTTGTCAGAAGATTATCAAAAAAAATTTCATAAAAGATTATCGGTTGAAGAAGTTGAAGAAGGAAATACACTTTCTCCAAAATTCGATGAAAACGGTCTTATTCCATGTGTAACTACTGACAGTAAAACAAATGAAGTACTTATGGTTGGATATATGAATGCGGAAGCATTGGTTAAAACAATTGAGTCTGGAGAAGCATTTTATTTTAGCAGAAGTAGGCAGACTGTGTGGCACAAGGGGCAAACCTCTGGCCTTACTCAAAAAGTTAAAGAAATAAGAATTGACGATGACCAAGACTCAATTTGGCTTATAGTAGATGTAGGTGGTTCAGGTGCAAGTTGTCATGTAGGTTATAAATCATGCTTTTACAGGTCTATTCCATCAGAAAATCAAATAAATTTAGATTTAGAATTAAAGTGGGAAGAAAAAGAAAAAGTTTTTGACCCTGTTGAGATTTATGGCGATACACCAAACCCTACAAAATTATAATTAATTAGGAAACTTTCCAAAAGGAAATGGTTTTTCTTTATCCACCTGAGAGGAAAAATCTAAGCACTCTGACATATAAACTGATAATCTTTTAGTAAAGTTCTTGAGGTCATCAGGATGATCTGATCCGACCGCCCTTACAATAAAACCTAGTATAGCAAGAACTACAATTATCCAAAAAGCTAAATAAGCCAAGACAATAAAGAAAATACTGTAGAGAATATCAACTATGAAACTCATAATAATTAAAGCAATCTTATCATCAGAAGACTCTATATTAACTTTAGAAACTTTATTTTTTCTTGTAGTATTTTTTTCTACCATAACAATCACTTAGATAAATGAAATAACTTTATTTAGCAATAAAATTAACTAGGTTGTCTAATTTTATTAACTAAAGTTCTTATTTCTTCTGGAGGTGGTTTAGTTATAGAGGATATTATAATCGCAAAGAAAAAATTAATTAGCATCCCCACTACACCAATACCCTCTGGCGAAATACCTAAAATCCAATGATCTGGGGAATTAAGTTCTGGGGAAATAAATTTAAAAAATACAATATAACTCAAAGTAAAGATTAATCCTGAAACCATCCCAGATATTGCACCAACTGAATTAATTCTTTTTGAGAAAATTCCCATTATTAAAACTGGAAAAATTGATGAAGCGGCTAGACCAAATGCAAAGGCTACAACCTGAGCAACAAATGCTGGTGGATAAATTCCAAAAATACCAGCGATAGCTATAGCAATAGCGGCAGACAGTCTTGCATAGAATAATTCCTGCTTATCATTAATTGACGGACGAAATATTTTTTTCATCAAATCATGACTTATCGCAGAAGAAATTACTAATAATAAACCAGCTGCAGTTGACAAAGCTGCTGCCAATGCTCCAGCAGCTACAAGAGCAATGACCCAATTAGGTAAAGCTGCGATTTCTGGATTAGCAAGAACCATAATATCTCTATCAATATAAATTTCATTATTATTATCTGAGGGTTTATTCAAAACAACTCTCTCGCCACTCTCTCCCCTTTGATTAGAAAAAATTGGTTTAGTATTTTCTAGAGCTTTTCCAGGCCCATATTGAATAATTCCATCATTATTTTTATCTGACCATGAAATTAATCCAATATTTTCCCAATTTTTGAACCATTGTGGGGTTGTTTGATATTCAGAATTATGAATAGTATCAATAAAATTTAACCTTGAAAAAGAAGAAACTGCTGGAGCAGTCGTATACAAAATTGCAATAAACATTAAAGCCCAACCAGCAGATGTTCTTGCATCTCTTACCCTTGGTACAGTAAAAAATCTAACTATTACATGAGGCAATCCTGCAGTGCCTGCCATAAGGGCTGCTGTAATGCAAAAAACATCTATTTTTGATCTAATTGACTCAGTGTAATCATTAAAGCCTAAATCATTTAAAACGAGGTTTAACTTATCAAGTAGATATATATCTTCATTTAAAATTTTTGAACCAAAACCCAATTGAGGAACTGGATTTCCAGTAATTAAAATAGAAATAAAAATTGCTGGAACCATATATGCAAAAATTAAAACACAATATTGTGCAACCTGGGTATAGGTGATTCCTTTCATACCTCCTAAAACAGCATAAATAAAAACAATCACCATTCCAACTATCACACCGGTATTTATATCAACCTCTAAGAATCTAGAAAAAACAATTCCTACCCCTCTCATTTGACCAGCTATATAGGTAAATGAAACAAATATTAGGCAAAGGACTGCGACAAACCTAGCAATCTTTGAATAATACCTCTCGCCAATAAAATCAGGTACTGTATATTTGCCAAACTTTCTTAAATATGGAGCCAATAAAAGAGCGAGTAAAACATAGCCACCAGTCCAACCCATAAGATAAACAGCTCCATCCCTTCCCATAAAAGATATAATCCCTGCCATAGAAATAAATGATGCTGCTGACATCCAGTCGGCTGCAGTAGCCATACCATTTGCTACAGGATGTACTCCTCCCCCAGCTATATAAAATTCATTTGTAGAAGATGCTTTAGACCATAAGGCAATACCAATATACAAAGCAAAAGATGCACCTGCTATCAAATATGTAAGAAACTGAAGATCCAATTATTCCCCCTCAGAATTATATATTTTATCTAATCTATTCATAAGAAAGCAATAAAGAACAATTATTAAAACAAAAGTTATGATAGAGCCTTGTTGAGAAAACCAAAATCCAACCTTAAAACCACCAATTTGAAATTTATCAAGATATTCCGTAAATAATATCCCTGCACCGAAAGAAGAAAGAAACCAAATAGAAAGAAGAAAAATAACTATCAGTATATTTGCACTCCAATAACTTAGCTTAATTTTCATATCAAAAATTCCCCAAAATTTTTTCTTTTACTAATTGTAAACGGTCATTACCAAAATACATGTCATTTTCATTAATAAAAATTGTAGGAGAGCCAAACCCTCCTCTTTCCATTAAATTATCTGTATTTTTTCTTAACTGGTCCTTAATAGCTTGAGTTTTAATTTCATTAATAAAAATATCTTTTTCAATACCATTAGCAACGGCTATTTCAGATAAAATATCTAAATCAGAAATATCCTTTCCTTTTGACCAATACAATTCAAAACAGGAATAACTAAAAGGAACAAGTTTATTATACTTATCAGCTACTATTACGCCTCGCATTACATTCACTGCGTTCAAAGGAAATAAATCTGGCCAATTAATTGTAATATTGTAAAGAGCCGACCAATCTTTTAAGTCTTTTCTGGAATATTTAAATTTTAAAGGATTGGGGTTTTTTCTTGTTTCGTATATATCTTGATTTACGGAATTAAAAACACCACCAACAAGAATAGGTTTCCACTCTACTTGAATTTTATTATTTTTAATAATTTCTTGAAAACCATGAAAAGCTAAATAAGTCCATGGAGAGGAACAATCAAAAAAGAATTCTATTTTACTCATAAGTGGTTACTTGCCAGTCCAATTTGGTTTCCTTTTTTCAGAAAAAGCCAAAGGTCCTTCAATAAAATCCTCACTTTTAAATAAATTTATAACTGACTCATATTTTGCAGACATAGCATCTTCTATATTGGCATGTGATAAACCTGACATTGCTACATCTTTAGTTGTCCTAATTGATGTTGGGGAACAATCTAAAATTAATTGTGCCCAATTTTCAGCAGTTTTCATTAATTCTTCGATTTTTGTAACCTCATTAACAAAACCTAAATTTAAGCCTTCTTCAGCACCTACAGTTCTTCCAGTAAGCATCATACTCATTGCTCTTTTCATTCCAATTTGTCTGGGTAATCGGTGCATTCCACCGGCTAAAGCAGCAAGACCTACTTTTGGTTCGGGTAATGCAAATGTAGCATTTTCGGAGGCTATTATTAAATCACAAGCCAAAGCAATTTCAAATCCTCCTCCCATTGCAACCCCATTAACTGCAGCAATAAGTGGTTTATTTAAGTTAAATCGTGATGTTAAGCCTGCAAAACCAGTGTCGTTTCTTTCCATTTTTCCGCCTTCTGCCTGATACCTAAGATCATTACCTGCACAAAAAGCTCTTTCACCTTCTCCAGTAATTATTGCTACCCATGCATTTTCGTCATTTGAAAAATCATTGAAAATATTTTCTAACTCAAAATGAGCAGGTGAATGAAGAGCGTTCATTCTCTCAGGCCTATTTAAAGTAATAATCCATAATTTTTCTTTTTTCTCTAATTTTGAAAATTCATAATCCATTTTAATCCTCATCTATTAATTTTAGTGTTTTTGAAAAACGATTCCAATTTTCGTTATAATGATCAGCTGATGCTTTCAAAAAAAGCTCCATATCTTTATCAATTGATTTAATCACTCTTCCTGGAATTCCCACAACCATAGAATTATCTGGAATAATCTTACCTTCAGGAATAAGAGCTTTTGATCCTATTAAACAGTTTTTACCAATTTTTGCACCATTTAGAATCACCGCTCCAATTCCAATCAGTGAATTATCACCAATATCACAACCATGAAGCATTACTTGATGACCTACAGTTACATCTTTTCCAATAATTAAAGGATATCCATAATCATTATGAAGAACACTACTATCTTGAATATTAGAATTTTTACCGATTATTATTTTTTCACAATCACCTCTCACAACAGTATTAAACCATATACTTGCACCCTCATGAACCTCAACATCTCCAATAACAGAAGCATTTGAAGCGACCCAATAAGATCCTTTCTTCGGTAATTTTGGTTTTTTATTATCTAATTCGTATATTGCCATTTTTTCTATATTATAAATCAAAATCTAAGATAGACATTGTAAAGGTGTATGATGCGTCATCATTTTTATAAATAATACCAATATATTCATCATCCTCGGCTCTTTTTAAATAAACCTCTTGAGAATCATCAATAGACCCCCTGCCTGTTAGAAAAATTTTATCCGTACCTAAAAGATCTATCAAATATTGTTGATGAGATATATTATTTTCTCCTGATAAAGATATAGGGATGCTAACTGTATAAGTTACTTCCTTATCATCTGGATCAATATCTCTAAAAATGTTACCAATACGGGAGTTATTAATGAAAATACTGTTTAAGTTATCATCATTTTCGGACTTTCTAATTTGAATTTCTTCATTGCCAAAAGTTATTCTTAAATAATCCTGAACAATTAAAATTTCATCATTTTTCATTTAAACTCGCTTTATTATTTCTTAATTTTTGCTGGAACACCCACAGCTGTACAATTTGCAGGTAAATCTTCAAGAACAAGTGAACTAGCCCCAATTTTTACATTATCCCCAATCTTAATATTTCCTAAAATTGAAACATTAGCAGATATAGTTACATTTTTTCCTACTTTTGGATGTCTGTCTCCAGTTTGGCTACCTGTTGCACCCAATGTTACATCATGAAAAATTGAACAGCCATCACCAACAGTTGCTGTTTCGCCAATTACCAAGCCAGTCGCATGATCCATTAAAACACCTTTTCCAATAACAGCAGCAGGATGAATATCTATATCAAATATTTGAGAAGCTCTTGATTGAAGATAAAAAGCAGTAGCTTTATTACCCTTTTTCCAATAATGATTTGCTGCTCTGTAGACTTGAAGGGATTGAAAACCTTTGAAGAACAATATTGGTTGATAATAAGTAATACATGCTGGATCTCTATCGAATACAGTATTGATATCTGTTATAATTTTTTCATAAGCATTTTCTTCCGAAATAAATGCATTATAAATTATTGATTGTGTTTTTTCTAAATCAAAGCCATTTTGCTGAAGTTGATTAGCTAAAACATATGAAATTGAAGATTCAATATCAGAAAAGTTTAAAATCGATTTTGCAAAAAACTCTTCAAGATCTGGTTCATGTTTAACAGTATCATTAACCTCAGCTAAAAGCTTTTCCCAAACAGGGCAATCTCTGTTAATTTTTTCTATCGAAGACATTTGACCCCACATAATTATTTTAAAAAAATAAAAAATGATTTGTTATTATTTTTTAGTTTTTTATAAATAGTTTAAATTAAATAATATAATTTCGTATATAACAAAAATTTAAAGGATGCACATGGAAAATAAAGATAAAGTGGCAATAATTACTGGATCATCAGCTGGTCTAGGAGCTTCAGTAGCAATAGGGCTTGCTCAGAAAGGAGTTAATGTTGTTATAAATTATTCTAAAAATAAGGAAAAAGCTGAAGAAATAGAAAAAATTTGTAAAGAATATCAAGTCGAAACCTTATGTGTTAAAGGTGATGTTGCTGCAGATGATAATTGTGTAAATCTTGTTAATGAAACAATAAAAAAATTTAAAAAAGTTGATATATTAGTAAATAATGCTGGAACTACTAAATTTGCCAATCATCAAAAACTTGATGCATTAACTGATCAAGATTTTATAAATATTTACAAAGTAAATGTTGTTGGTCCATACCAAATGATAAGAGCTGTTGAGCCTCATATGAAAAAGCAAAAATTTGGAAGCGTCGTTAATGTATCTTCAATAGCAGGTAAAACTGGTATTGGATCATCAATTGCCTATGCAGCGTCTAAAGGTGCATTAAATACAATGACACTCTCTTTAGCTAAAGCCTTGGGACCAGAAATTAGAGTAAATACTGTATGTCCTGGTTTTATTGGTACTGGTTGGTTTTTAGATAGATTTGGAGAAGAAACATTTAACAGAATTGTTAAAGATCAAGAGGATATAACTCCTTTAAAAAGAGCTGGAACACCTGACGATATTGCAAAGTCAGTTATCTTCTTTTGTTTAGAGGGTGGAGAGCATATAACTGGTGAGACATTAATTTCTGATGCTGGTATGCATTTGTCTTTACCTAAACAATAAGGAATCCAATTATGATAAGTACTGAGATACCAAAAGTAACAAATGATAAAGGCCAGAAATCAATTAAAATTAAGTTTAAAGAATTTAATTGTTTGGGAGCAAAGCCACCGCATGATCATCCTCATATTTTTCTTAACTTTGGAAGAAAAAAAGAAATTGTATGCCCCTACTGCGGAACTTTATACAAATACTCTGGTTAAGATGGTGCGGCCACCCGGAGTCGAACCGGGACGGCATTATCTGCCGAGGGATTTTAAGTCCCTTGTGTCTACCTGTTCCACCATGGCCGCATAAATATTACTCCAAGACTCTCTGAAAAATTTCTTCAATGTGTTTCAAGTGATAATTCAAATCAAAGATATCGTCAATTTCATCATTAGATAAAATCGAACAAATTTCTTTATCTTTTTTTATTAATTCATAAAACGATCCTTCATCATTCCAAACTTTCATGGAATTTCTTTGAACCATTAAATAAGAATCCTCCCTACTTATATTTTTTTGAGTAAGAGAGAGTAAAACTCTTTGAGAAAAAACAAGACCATTAAATTTTTCAAGATTCCTCATCATATTATCTGGGTATACAACCATATTTTCTACAACATTATTTAAACGGTTTAATGCAAAATCAAGTGTAATAGTGGTGTCTGGACCAATAAATCTTTCAACGCTAGAATGTGAAATATCTCTTTCATGCCACAAAGAAATATTCTCGAGCGCTGGCATAACTGAACTTCTTACAACCCTTGCAAGACCTGTTAAATTTTCTGTTAAAACAGGATTGCGTTTATGCGGCATTGATGAAGATCCCTTTTGTTTTGAAGAAAAATATTCTTCTACTTCCAAGACTTCTGAACGCTGAAGGTGTCTAATTTCGGTAGCAAGCCTCTCAATTGAACTAGCAATAATTCCCATAGTTGAGAAGAAAGCTGCATGTCTATCTCTAGGAATTATTTGAGTCGATACAGGCTCAACATTTAATCCTAGGGCTTTTGCTACATGTTCCTCAACACTTGGATCAATATTTGCAAATGTACCTACAGATCCTGAAATAGCACAAGAGCTTATTTCCTCAACGGACAACTCAAGTCTTTTTCTGTTTCTGGAAAATTCAGCATAAGCTTGTAACATTTTTAATCCAAATGTTGTTGGCTCTGCATGAATTCCATGACTTCTTCCTACGCAAATTGTTTTCTTATGTTTTAAAGCTTGAGATTTTATAGAAGATAATAATAAATCCATATCTTTTAAAAGAAGCTCTCCAGCTCTCTTTAATTGAATGTTAAGGCAAGTGTCTAAAACATCTGAAGATGTCATTCCTTGGTGAATAAACCTTGCCTCAGGTCCAACAGTTTCTGATATATTTGTTAAAAATGCTAAAACATCATGTTTAATCTCGGCTTCAATTTCATCAATTCTTTTAGAGTCAAACTTTGCTTTTCTTCTAACTGTTTCAGCAGTACCAGCCGGAACAATGCCAACTTTTTCCATACCCTCAAGAGCATGAATTTCAATATCTAACCAAATTGAGTATTTCGAAATATCACTCCATATTTCAACCATTTCTTTTCTTGAATATCTTGGAACCATTTCTAACCTTTTAACTATTTTAACCAAATAATCAATTATGGAATTAATTTTCTATTGGATTAGCCCTTTTATTTAGGGATCTCGTGAAAATTTCAACTCCATCAGATGTTACACCTACAGAATGCTCAAATTGTGCAGATAAACTTCTATCTCTTGTAACAGCAGTCCAACCATCAGACAAAATTTTACTTTCAGGTTTTCCAATATTAACCATTGGCTCTACTGTAAAAAACATACCCTCCTGAAGAGACAGTCCAGTATCCTCAACTCCATAATGCAAAATATTTGGTTCATCATGAAAAACTTCACCTAAGCCATGTCCACAAAACTCTCTAACAACAGAATAATTATTAGTTTCAGCATGATTCTGAATGACAAAACCTAAGTCACCTAATTTTACCCCTGGCTTGATAAGATTAATTCCCTTCATCATAGCTTCATAGGTATTATTTATTAAATTTCGAGCTTTAACAGAAGGATTCCCTGCAGAATACATTCTTGATGTATCACCATGCCATCCATCAAGTATAAGCGTTACATCAATATTAACTATATCACCTTCATCTAAAACTCTTTCACTTGGTATACCGTGACATATAACGTGGTTTATAGATGTACATATTGATTTCTTAAAACCCCTATAATTCAATGGCGCTGGAATTGCTCCATTATCTTTTATAAATTCATACGCAAAGCAATCTAAAGATTCTGTTGTTACTCCAGGCTTTACCTTATCAACAAATAAATCCAATAATTCTGCAGCAAGCTTTCCAACTTTTCTCATTCCACAGAATGCCTCTTCATTATGAATTTTTATAGAATTTGTGTTAATTTTAATTTCCCCATCGTTTCATATTGTATTTATATATTATAAAATTTTATACAGCTAGTCTATGAAGCTATTGTTGTAATTAACCTATCCTGATATAAAATTATATGATTAAAAAAGAAAAATATTCTGCTGCTATTCTTGTTATTGGAGATGAAATTTTATCTGGAAGAACCCAAGATACAAACTCTAATTATATAGCCAAAGAGTTAGAAATGATGGGAATAACCACCAGTGAAATAAGAGTAATCCCAGATAAAAAAAATATAATTATTAACAGTGTAAATGAATTGAGAAATAAAAATAATTATTTGTTTACAACTGGCGGAATAGGCCCAACGCATGACGATATTACCGCAGATAGTGTTGCTGAAGCTTTTGGAGTTGATTTAGAAGTAAATTCAGAAGCTTATGATATTTTAAAAAAATATTATAAATCAATTGGATCAGAATTTAATGAAGTACGTCAAAGAATGGCAAGAATACCTAAAGGTGCAACATTAATAGAAAACCCTATTTCTGCAGCGCCAGGCTTTAAAATAAATAATGTTTTTGTGTTTGCAGGTATTCCAAAAATTATGAAATCTATGCTGGATAATTCTTTAGGTTTTTTGAATAAAGGTAATCTAATTCATACTATAACAGTAAAAGTTGATGCTGTTGAAGGCGATATTGCTCCTGTATTAAAATCTCTAAATGATGAAAACGAAAATATCAAAATTGGAAGCTATCCTTTTTTTAACTCAGAAAAGGATTTTGGTGTAAACGTAGTTATAAAGTCACTTGATAAAGAGTTTTTAACTCTTACCGAAGAGAAATTCAAAATTTATTTATCAAAAAATTCATTTAATTACAATTAGTTAGAAGGTAATAATGTCAAAAAAAATTTTATATGAAGGCAAGGCAAAGCAACTGTATGAAACAGAGAAGCCTTCTGAATTGATTCAATTCTTTAAAGATGATGCAACAGCCTTTAATAAAAAGAAACACGAGATAATCGATAGCAAAGGTGTCTTAAATAATCTCATTAGCGAATATATTTTTATTTATCTTGATAAGAATAATATTTCTAATCATTTCATAAAAAGACTAAGTCCACGAGAGCAACTAATTAAACGAGTAGAAATAATTCCAATTGAAGTAGTTGTAAGAAATATTGCTGCAGGTACTTTTTCACAAAGATTTGGAATTGATGAAGGAAAACACCTCCCAAAGACTTTAATAGAGTTTAATTTGAAGGATGATGAGAATGATGATCCTCTTGTTTCCGAAGAACATATGAAAGTTTTTGGATGGGCTAAGTCAGATGAGATCGAAATAATGAAAAAAAATGCACTTCAAATAAACATGCTCCTCTCTGATCTTTTTAAAAAAATAAATATTACTCTTGTTGATTTTAAAATTGAATTTGGAAGATTTCACTCTAAGAATGTTTCTGAAATTATACTTGCTGATGAAATTAGTCCGGATTCTTGTCGTCTTTGGGATATGAGTTCAAATGAAAAATTAGACAAAGATAGATTTAGAAGAAATATTGGTGGATTAATTGAGGCTTACAAAGAAGTAGCGACTCGTTTAGAAATAGATCTCTCAAATATATAAATAATTATTAAGAGACTTTATGAAAGCACTTGTAAAAATAATGCCAAAAAAAGGTGTCCTAGATCCCCAAGGAAAGGCAATAGAAAAATCATTAAACCAACTAGGATTTTCTCAAATAAATAGTGTTATTCAAGGAAAACTAATTGAAATTGAAATAGATTCCATTAATGAGAATGATGCGCAAAAAATTGTGGAGGATGCAAGCAAACAACTACTGGCTAACTTAGTAATTGAAGATTATGAAATTACTATCACAAAGGAAGAATAATGGAAATATCAGTAATTGTTTTTCCTGGCTCTAATTGCGATAGAGATATTGCTGTTTCTCTAAAAAAAGTCTTCAAAAGTAACCCTAAAATGGTATGGCATAAGGAACAAACTTTACCAAAAAGCGATTTGATTGTTTTGCCAGGAGGTTTCTCATATGGTGACTATTTGAGATGTGGGTCAATGGCTGCTAATAGCCCAATAATGTCTGAAATAATTAAATGTGGTGAAAACGGAACATTTATAATTGGTATATGTAATGGTTTCCAAATTTTGACAGAAACAAATTTATTACCTGGCACTCTAATCAGGAATAGAGACTTATCATTTATTTGTAAGAATTTACCATTAAAGGTAGAAAACTCTAAATCAAGATTTACTCATAAATACTCAGCTAATGAAATAATTGAGATCCCAGTTGCACATAATGAAGGTAATTATTTCGCAGATCAAAAGACTATTAATAATATTGAAGATAAAGATCTTGTTGCCTTTAGATATTGCAACAAAGATGGAATTGTAAATGATGAAACAAATCCTAATGGTTCAAAAAATAACATTGCAGGAATAATAAATGAACAAGGGAATATTCTTGGAATGATGCCTCATCCTGAGAGAGCTACAGATAAAGTAGCTGGTTTAATTGATGGAGAAAAATTCTTCATTTCAGTCTTAGAGTCAATTCAATGATCAAAATAACCAAAGAGCTTATAGATGAACACGGCATAAATGATAAAGAGTATAGTTTCATTCTTGAGTCTCTTGGTAGAGAGCCAACTATAACAGAACTAGGAATTTTCTCTGCGATGTGGTCGGAACACTGTTCATATAAATCTTCAAAAACATGGTTAAAAAAATTACCTACTAGTAACGATAAGGTTATTCAAGGACCAGGTGAAAATGCAGGTGTCATAGATTTAGGTGATGGTGATGCAGCTGTTTTTAAAATGGAAAGTCATAATCATCCATCTTATATAGAACCCTATCAGGGGGCTGCAACTGGAGTTGGTGGAATTATGCGCGACGTCTTTACAATGGGTGCAAGACCAGTTGCTCTTCTTAATTCACTAAGGTTTGGTGATATAAATCATTCTAAAACAAAACATCTACTTACTGGGGTTGTTTCAGGTATTGGTGGTTATGGTAATTGCATGGGTGTCCCAACTGTAGGAGGAGAAGTTGAGTTTAATGCTTGTTATAATGATAATATCCTAGTCAACGCCATGTGTGTTGGAATTGCTAAAATTAACAAGATTTTTTATTCTAAAGCATCTGGAATTGGAAATTCTGTTGTTTATGTAGGGTCTAAAACTGGAAGAGATGGAATTCACGGTGCAACAATGGCATCTGCTGAATTCGATGACTCTTCTGACGAAAAAAGACCAACAGTTCAAGTTGGTGATCCTTTTGCTGAAAAACTTCTCCTTGAGGCATGCCTAGAGTTAATGAAAGAAGATATTATAATTGCAATCCAAGATATGGGTGCTGCAGGATTAACATCATCTGCAGTAGAAATGGCTAGCAAGGGAAATGTTGGCATTGATTTAAATCTAGATAAACTTCCTTGTAGAGAGGCTTTAATGACTGCGTATGAAATGATGCTTTCAGAAAGTCAGGAAAGAATGCTCATGATTATCGAACCAGAAAAAGAGAAGGAAGCAAAATCTGTTTTTGATAAATGGGGCTTAGACTTTGCAACTATAGGGGTATTAACGGATACTAATCACATTGTAATAAAACATGAAAGTGAAAAAAAAGCTGATATACCTCTTAATATTTTAGAAAGTGGAGCTCCTTCTTACAATAGACCTTATAAAATTGTTACTAATCCTGAAGTAGATCAATCTTACCTGCTAAAATCAGATAAAAAAATAATTGATATACTAAAGAAATTAATATCCTCGCCAAATCTATGTAGTAGAAGATGGGTTTGGGAGCAATATGATCACATGGTTATGAATGATACTATTTTAAGGCCAGGGGGTGATTCGGCAATTATAAGAGTTCACGGAACAAATAAAGCACTTGCTGTTTGCTCTGACTCTACCCCGAGGTATTGTGCGGCAGATCCAACAGAGGGTGGAAAACAAGCAGTTGCTGAATCGTGGAGAAATATAACATCCGTAGGAGCAAAACCAATTGCAATTACTGACTGTATGAATTTTGGTAACCCTGAAAAAGAGGAAATAATGGGTCAATTTGCTGGTGTAATTAATGGAATGGTTGAGGCTTGTGAGATACTCGACTATCCTGTCGTTTCAGGAAATGTATCTTTATATAATGAAACAAATGGAAAAGGAATTAATCCCACTCCAGCGATTGGAGGTGTTGGATTATTAGAAAGTCTTGATCATTTTTCTACACCAAATTTTAAAAGAACAAATGAAAATATTATTATATTAGGGGATACAAAAGGGCATTTATGTCAATCAGTTTTTGCCTATGAAATTTTTGGAGATAGTCAGGGTTTACCGCCAAAAGTAGACCTTATTTTGGAGAAAAAAACTGGAGACCTGGTAAGAAATTTAGTTACAAAACTTAAAATTGATACTGTCCATGATATTTCTGATGGAGGGCTTCTTATTGCGCTGACAGAAATGTCAATATCAGGGGAAATTGGTTTTCAATTAAACATAGACAAAAGTAATCTTAATTACAGCTTTCTTTTTGGAGAAGATCAGGGGAGATATATTATTTCAGTTGAAGATAAAAATTTAAATGATGCTATTGAATATATTAAAAAAAGTAACATATCTTATTTAAATATTGGAAAAACAAACGGAAAAAAAATTAAAATCGATAGAGATAATGAAATAGATATTGAGGAACTAAGAGATCTCTATGAGAATTGGTTTAAAAGCTACCTAAAGAGTAATTAAAATGGGCATGACAAAAGATGAATTATTTGAGGTTTTAAATAATGGGCTATCTGAATCAGTAATTGAAATTCAAGATTTAGCTGGAGATAATGATCATTATGCAGTAAAAATTATATCAAATAAATTTAGAGGATTAAGTAAAATTAATCAGCATAAGCTAGTATATGATGTATTAGGAAAAAAGATGGGCTATACCCTTCATGCTCTATCAATAAAAACAGAGGTACCAAAGGAATAATTAATGGATAAAAAAATCAAAGAATCAATTGAGCAAGAAATTAACTCAAATGATGTTCATTTATTTATGAAGGGGACGCCTTTATTTCCACAATGTGGTTTCTCAAGTACAGTTGTTCAGATTTTAACTTATTTAGAAGTACCTTTTACTACTACAAATGTTCTTGATAATGAAGGTATAAGAGAAGGAATAAAAGAATTTTCTAATTGGCCAACAATCCCTCAACTTTATGTTAAAGGCGAATTAATGGGGGGATGTGATATTATTAAAGAAATGTTTGAGAATGGTGAACTTAAAGAGATTTTTGAAAACGAAAATTTATTAAGTTGAAAATTTAGTTTCTTGAATAAAACTCAACTACAAGATTTGGTTCCATTTGAACGGGATAAGGAACCTCAGAAAGATTTGGTATCCTAGTAATCTTTGCTGACATTTTTTTACCATCAACCTCTATATAGTCAGGTATATCTCTTTCAGAGCTCTCAGTTCCTCTTAAAACAACCTCCAAACCTTTCGATTTATCTTTGATTTCAATTATGTCAGTTGTCTTAACTCTATAAGATGGGATATTAACTCTTCTTCCATTTACTTTTACATGACCATGGTTAATAAACTGTCTAGCTGAAAAAACAGTTGGAACAAATTTAGCTCTGTAAACAATTGCATCTAAACGTCTTTCTAGAAGACCAATTAAATTTTCAGATGTATCACCTTTAATTCTCTCAGCTTCTTTAAAAATTCTTTTAAACTGTTTTTCAGTGATATTACCATAATAACCTTTAAGCTTTTGTTTAGCTCTCATTTGAAGTCCAAAATCTGAAAGCTTCCCTTTTCTACCTTGACCGTGTTGTCCTGGTCCATAAGATCTTAAATTTATAGGGCTTTTTGGACGTCCCCAAATATTCTCCCCCATACGTCTATCGATCTTATACTTAGCTTGTATTCTTTTAGTCATTAATACCTCAAATTTTTAAAAGAAAATTAAATCTTTATTTAAACGGGATTTAGTAAAGATAATATAACATTAAGTCAATGTTCTTTATTATGTTTATTTAAACTTCCATCAGCAATTTTTTTAATTTTTTTGGTTTTTTCTTCATCTTTTTCATAACTTGGCCATCTTAATAACGCAGTAATAATACCTCTCAAAGTTTTTACCTCTTGGTCTGTTAGATTTGAACGATTAAAGATATTTCTTATATTCATCATCATTGTAGGTTTTTTTTCTTTAGGTTTTAAAAAACCAGACTCGTCTAATGCTCTCTCCAAATGATTAAAGAAAGATATTAAATCTTTCTTATTAGCTGGAAAGCTATCAGGGATAACCATTTCCTCTTTAAAATAACTCACTTCCATACGATTTAATTCCGAAACAATTAAAATAACTGCTTGAGCAAGATTCAAGGAGGAAAAATCTTTATTGGTAGGAATTTCAATAATTTCGTCAGTCAAAGAAATTTGATGATTAGTTAAACCTGATTTCTCTCTACCAAAAATAAATGCTATTTTTTGATGCATTTCTAGTTTTTTAAAGGTTTTTTGAGCCATTTTTTCTAACCCATTCACTGGCTTAACCATATCCCTTGGTCGAATGGTTGTTGAAAAAGCAAAATTAAAATCAGAAAGCGCTTCCTCAAGATTTTTAAAGATCTTTGCCCTATCAATAACTTTAATTGCCCCAGCAGCTGCTTTTATAGCATAATCATTTGGCCAATCATCTCTTGGATTAACTAAAATAAGGTTTTCAAACCCAAAATTGAGCATCGCCCTAGCCGTGGTACCAATATTTTCTCCGAGTTGCGGTTCTACAAGGATTATTGCTATATTATTTTTTAAAATATTTTTTTCCATTATCTAATTTTTATATTATTATTTTGTTAATGATGTTGAAATAACAAATCTATGTGTTATTGAGTAACATTATTTAAAAATTTATCTAGTGGAAATGTGAATGTCTAAAATAAAAGTAGAAAATCCCGTAGTTGATTTAGACGGCGATGAAATGACAAGAATTATATGGAAGCTAATAAAAGAAAAATTAATTCTTCCATATTTAGATATAGATATTCAATATTATGATTTAGGCATACAAAGTCGTGATGAAACAGATGATCAAATCACAATAGATTCTGCTGAAGCAATAAAAAAATGTGGTGTTGGAATCAAGTGTGCAACAATTACTCCTGATGAGGATAGGGTTGAAGAATTTAATCTAAAAAAAATGTGGAAGTCTCCTAATGGTACCATAAGAAATATATTAGATGGTACAGTATTTAGAGAGCCAATTCTCTGTCAAAATATTCCTCGATTAGTTCCAGGGTGGACCCAGCCAATTGTAGTTGGCCGACATGCATTTGGTGATCAGTATAGAGCTACAGATTTTGTTGTTCCTTCTAAAGGAAAACTTTCTATAAAATGGGAGTCTGAAGATGGAAAGCAATTAATTGAAGAGGATGTGTATAATTTTCCAGGTGGTGGTATTGCTTTAGGAATGTATAACACAGACGAATCTATTAAGAATTTTGCTAGAGCCTGTATGAATTATGGTCTTATTAGAGAGTGGCCTGTATATTTATCAACAAAAAATACAATTTTGAAAGCGTACGATGGACGTTTTAAAGATTTGTTTCAAAAAGTCTTCGAAGAAGAATATGAAGATCAATTTAAAGAAAAAAATATAATATATGAACATAGATTAATTGATGACATGGTAGCTTGTGCTCTAAAATGGTCAGGTGCATTTGTATGGGCTACAAAAAATTATGACGGAGATGTTCAATCAGATACAGTTGCACAAGGTTTTGGTTCATTAGGATTAATGACAAGTGTATTAATGACTCCCGATGGTAAAACTGTTGAGGCAGAGGCTGCACATGGAACGGTCACACGTCATTATCGCTTACATCAAGAAGGGAAAGAAACCTCAACTAACTCTATTGCTTCAATTTTTGCATGGACACGAGGTTTACAGCACAGGGCAAAGTTAGATGACAATGCAAAATTAAAAGAATTTGCATTAAAATTAGAAAAAGTTTGTATCAAGACTGTTGAAAAAGGATCGATGACAAAAGATCTTGCTTTGTTAGTTGGTCCTCAACAGGATTGGCTTACAACAGAGCAATTTCTAGATAAAGTTGATAGCAACTTACAAGATGAGATGGAAAAAAATTAATTTTAATCTTTTATCTTATTAATTAAAATTTTCTTTGCATCATCAATCTTATTTATATCTGTTCCCCCTGCAAGAGCCATATCTCTTCTTCCTCCACCACCTTTACCCTTCATTATTTCTGAAACAATATTCACCAACTCAACAGAGTCATATTCATTTATAATATCATTAGTAACACCTACAGCTATTGTTACTTTTTTTTCTTCAGAGCTAATTAGACAAATAATCGATTTTTCATAATCCTTTTTACATTCATCAATTAAACTTCTTAAGTTTTTACCATTAACATTTTTTAAAGAATCAAAAAATAAACTGACTTCACCTAATTTTATAATTTCACCATCTAAGATTTTTTTAGAAATAGTTTCTTCTGTCTTTTTATTTGATTTTTTATCCTCTTTGATTTTCTTTTGATTTAATATTTTTTCAAGAAGTGTCTCTGTTGAATTCACCATATTACCTGTTACTGCTTCCAATCTTCTTACTCCAGATGCAACAGAGCTTTGGGCTATTAACTTAAATGAACCAATTTCCTCAAGGGTATCAACGTGAGTACCACCACATAACTCAGTTGAAAAATTATTTTTACCCATGGATAGAACTCTTACTGTTTCATCATACTTTTCACCAAATAATGCTAAAGCTCCTTTTTCAACAGCCTTATCATATGATAAAATTTCCGTTTTTACTTTTGAATTACTTTTTATTTGCTCATTAATAATTTTTTCAACTTTGAATAAATCATCATATTCAATTGGATTATTGTGACTAAAATCAAAACGCAATTTTTTTGCGGTAACCTGTGACCCTTTTTGTGTTACATGCTCTCCAAGAACTTGCCTCAGCGCTTCATGAAGAAGGTGTGTTGAGGAATGATTAAGCTTTATCTCATTTCTATGAGTTTCATCAATGGATAAGTCTAAAACATCATTTTTAAAAATTTTACCTCTTTTTAAAACTCCAATATGTGCATGAATATTATTAATTTTTTTCTTAGTATCAGTAACTGTAAATTCAATTTCTTTACCAGAAATTAACCCTATATCTCCAACCTGACCTCCGCTTTCAGCATAAAAAGGAGTTTGGTTAAAAATTAAAATTGCTTCATCACCCTCTTCAATATTATCAACGAGTTTATTATCTGAAATTATTGAAACAACTTCTGCAGATATTTGATTTTTTTCATAACCAAGGAATTCAGTTTCTTTATTGATTTCAGAAACTTTAAACCATATTTCTTCAGTCTTTTTCTCACCAGAGCCAAGCCAAGATTTCTTTGCATCTTCTTTTTGTTTTTCCATTGCAAGGTCGAATTGGTCTTTATTTAGCGATAATTCTTTATCTCTTAATAAATCCTCGGTTAAATCAATTGGAAATCCATAAGTATCGTATAATTTAAAAGCAGTTTTACCGTCAAAAATATCACCTGGACCTAATAACCTAGACTCCTCTTCAAGAATTTTTAAACCTCTAGATAAAGTTGATAGAAATTTATCTTCCTCGTTATGCAAAGTTATATTAATTAATTTCTCTGCTCTTTTAAGTTCATTATAGGGGTTATCCATAAGATTTATAATAAGTTTAGATAGATCAAATAATACTGGCTTATTAAAGCCTAGCTTATGAGAATGACGCATTGCCCTTCGCATTATTCTTCTCAATACATAACCCCTACCCTCATTTGAAGGAATGACTCCATCTGCGATAAGAAAAGAAATAGATCTTAAGTGATCAGCTATTATTCTAAAACTAGCAATATTTTCATCATTAGACTTAACTTTAATTAGTTCTTCGATACTGCCTATTAGTGATTTAAAAATATCTATTTCAAAACTACTTGTCTTGCCTTGAAGTACAGCAGAAATCCTCTCAAGGCCCATACCTGTGTCAATTGAGGGTTTTGGAAGTAAGGTTTGCTCTTGGTTTTCTTTTTTTAAATATTGCATAAAAACAAGATTCCAAATTTCTACAAATCTATCACCATCTTCGTCTTTAGAGCCTGGAGGCCCTCCATCGACACTATCTCCATGATCATAAAATATTTCCGAGCAAGGTCCACAAGGACCTTCAGACCCCATTGACCAAAAATTATCATTAGTTGAGATTCTTATAATTTTTTCATCTGAAAAACCTGATATTTTTTTCCATATTTTCAAAGCCTCTTCATCTTCATGAAACACTGTAATTAACAAACGATCTTTTGGAATATCAAACTGATTTGTTAAAAGCTGCCATGCTAAGCTTATCGCCTCCTCTTTAAAGTAATCTCCAAAAGAGAAATTTCCTAACATTTCAAAGAAAGTTAAATGCCTTGCTGTATGACCTACATTATCTAAGTCATTATGTTTACCACCAGCCCTTACGCATTTCTGAGAGCTAGCAGCTCTTTTAGTTTCAGGCTTTTGATTTCCTATGAAATAATCTTTAAAGGGAACCATCCCAGCATTAACAAACATCAGGGTTGGATCATTTTGAGGTATTACAGGACTTGAGGGTAAAACGGTGTGATTATTTTTTTCAAAAAAATCTAAAAATTCAGTCCTTATTTCATTCAAATTTGTCATATTGTGCCAAGATAATAGATTAATACTAGCTTAGCACAATATTTAGACTATTTGTTATTTCTTGCAATAATTTACTTCGTGACCGAAACACTCTCCTCTTCATTACTTTTACTGTCTTCGGTAATTTGAGGCTTAGAGGCTGCTTTATCCTTGATCAATGAAGGATCGATTTTCAAACCAGCGCTCTCACGTATGGAGATTTCTATTGCCGCTGAAATATCAGGATTTTCTTCAAGAAATGTTTTAACATTTTCTCTTCCCTGACCCATACGCTCTCCTTCGTATGAATACCAAGTTCCAGATTTTTCGATTATTCCTGCTTCAACACCAATATCAATTATTTCACCTTTTTTTGAGATACCCTTTCCGTAAAGAATATCAAATTCAATTGTTTTAAATGGCGGCGCAACTTTATTTTTTACAACCTTTACCCGAGTCTGATTTCCAACAATGTCTTCACGGTCCTTAAGGGCTCCAATGCGCCGGATATCCAACCTAACAGTTGAATAGAACTTTAATGCATTTCCTCCAGTTGTTGTTTCCGGACTTCCAAACATAACACCTATCTTCATTCTAATTTGATTAATAAAAATAATCATACAGTTGGTTTTAGAGATTGATGCTGTTAATTTTCTTAAAGCTTGACTCATTAGACGTGCTTGAAGACCAGGAAGACTATCACCCATTTCACCGTCAAGTTCAGCCTTTGGAGTTAAGGCTGCGACAGAGTCTATAACAATAACGTCAACTGCAGCAGATCGAATTAAGGTATCAGCGATTTCGAGAGCTTGTTCACCATGGTCAGGTTGTGAAATTAATAAATCTTCAATTTCTACACCAAGATTTCGAGCATAGATTGGGTCTAGGGCATGTTCTGCATCAATGAAACCACAAACACCTCCAGCTTTTTGAGCCTCGGCTATAGCATGTAATGCCAAAGTTGTTTTACCTGAGCTTTCTGGGCCATAAATTTCAATCACTCTTCCTTTTGGAAAACCACCTATTCCAAGAGCAATATCAAGCCCAAGAGAACCTGATGAAACCCCCTCTATTTCAGTTATCGCCTTATCACCACCCAATTTCATGATGGAGCCTTTTCCAAACTGCTTTTCTATTTGTCCAAGAGCAGCATCTAGCGATTTTGATTTATCCATATCTTTATTTCCTTTAGTTTCTATAGCTTTAAGTGATTCTTTCATTTTTGTTACTCCAATTTTTTAAGAAGAATTATATTTAAGTTTGTACTACTTTTGTTCTATTTTTGCAATAACAATTAAATAACTGAATTTATTGTATAAAATTAAATATGTTCTTATTATGATCTATTTTTTAGATAAAAAAAGGAGATATCGATTCGGAGTAAATATTAATCGTCTCGGTAAACTTTTTCTTTTCTTTCATGTCTTTCTTGCGAATCTATAGACAAAGTTGCAATTGGTCTTGCTATCAAGCGTTTTAATCCAATATTTTCCCCTGTTTCTTCACAATAACCATAAGAGCCATCGTCAATACGAGAGAGAGCTTCATCGATTTTAGAGATTAACTTTCTTTGACGATCTCGTGCTCGTAGTTCAAGAGATCGATCAGTTTCAGAAGAGGCCCTATCGGCTAAATCTGAAAAATTAACGACTTCTTTTTGTAAGTTGTTTAATGTTTCCTTAGTCTCCTGAATAATATCATTTCGCCAAGCAAGTAATTTTCGTCTAAAAAATTCTTTTTGCTTAGCGTTCATAAAAGGTTCTTTTTCAGAAGGTGTGTATCCTTTTGGTAAACGAGTAGCCATTTTAATCCTCTTTACTAAGAAAAAAGTTTTTAAAGCAAATAAATTAAAATCTCAAGTAAGATTCGTAATAATGATAGTTGATATTAGATATTTTGATCATTAGATTATCTTTTTTATTTATTATAAAATATATTAGAGGTGAAAAATGAAGTTCGAAGGAACAAAAGATTATATAGCAACAGAAGATCTTCGTATCGCTGTAAATGCTGCAGTTACACTTGAAAGACCATTGCTCATTAAAGGTGAACCTGGAACAGGTAAAACCGTATTGGCGGAAGAAGTTTCAAAAGCTCTTAAAATGCCTTTAATAACATGGCATATAAAATCAACAACAAAAGCTCAGCAAGGTCTCTATGAATATGACGCAATAACGAGACTAAGGGACTCTCAATTAGGCGATGAAAAAGTTAAAGATATAAAAAACTATATCAAACAAGGTAAATTATGGGAGGCATTCGAGTCCAATGAAAGGCCAATTTTATTAATTGATGAAATTGATAAAGCTGATATTGAATTCCCAAATGATTTACTTCAAGAACTAGATAGAATGGAATTTTTTGTTTACGAAACTAACGAAACAATAAAAGCTGCAAAAAGACCAGTTGTTATAATTACCTCAAATAATGAAAAAGAATTACCAGATGCATTTTTAAGAAGATGCTTTTTTCATTATATTTCTTTTCCTGATGCAGATACAATGGAAAAAATTGTAGATGTTCATTATCCAAAAATTAAATCAAAATTAGTATCTGAGTCTCTTAAAGTTTTTTACGAACTTCGGGATGTTCCAGGAATTAAGAAAAAACCTTCAACCTCCGAACTTTTAGATTGGCTTAAATTACTTATGAATGAGGACATTAAACCAGAAATGTTAAGAGAAAAAAATGCTAATAACTTAATTCCACCGTTACATGGTGCCTTATTAAAAAATGAACAGGATGTTCATCTTTTTGAAAGATTGGCTTTCTTAGCTAGAAGAGAGAATGGGTAGTAATTTTCAATGTTCGTTAATTTTTTTCATGAATTAAAAAATGCTAATCTGCCAGTTTCTTTGAGGGAGTATTTAACTCTATTGGAAGCAATGGATAAGGACATACCTAATAGAAAGATTGAGGAATTCTATTATTTATCAAGATCAACTCTTGTTAAAGATGAAAAAAATCTCGATAAATTTGATCGTGTTTTTGGTCATGTCTTTAAAGGTCTTGAGTCTTTAGAGTCAGATGAAATTACTGAAATCCCTGAAGAGTGGTTAAAAACACTTAATGAAAAATTCCTTACCGAAGAAGAAAAACAAAAAATTGAGTCTATGGGTGGCTGGGATAAATTAATGGAAGAATTAAAAAAACGGCTTGAAGAACAAGAGAAAAGGCATGAAGGAGGCTCTAAATGGATTGGGACTGGTGGTACATCTCCTTATGGATCTGATGGTTATAATCCAGAGGGTATTAGAATAGGACAAAAAGAAAATAAAAATTATAAAGCTGTTAAGGTATGGGACAAGAGAGAGTTCAAAAATTTAGATAAAGATGTTGAAATTGGTACTAGAAATATAAAAGTTGCACTTAGAAGGCTTAGAAAATTTGCGAGAGATGGTGCAGCGGACACACTTGATCTACCCGGAACTATTAAAAATACTGCAGATAAAGGTTATTTAGATATATCTTTAGTACCCGAAAGAAGAAATAAAGTTAAAGTTCTATTATTTTTTGATATTGGTGGCTCAATGGATATGCATGTTAAGCTATGTGAAGAACTTTTTTCAGCAGCTAAAACAGAATTTAAGAATATGGAAAGTTTTTATTTTCACAATTGCTTGTATGAAAGTGTTTGGAAAGACAATAGAAGAAGGCATACCGAAAAAATTGATACTTGGGATATCTTACATAAATATTCATCAGATTATAAAGTTATTTTTGTAGGAGATGCGTCAATGAGTCCATATGAAATCACCTACCCAGGTGGTAGTGTTGAACATTGGAATGAAGAAGCAGGCGCAGAGTGGTTACAAAGAATTACTGATATTTATCAAAATGTAATATGGATAAATCCAGTTGAAACAAAACATTGGGAATTCACACCTTCCACTCAAATAATTAGTCAGATTATATCTGACAGAATGTATCCATTAACATTAGACGGTTTGGATAAAGGTATGAAAGAGTTAAGTCGAAACAAATGAGGAAAAAATGAAAAAAACTATAATATTAACATTAATAATTTTTCTTTCTTCTTGCGTTTCTCAACAAGCACTTGAGGAAAGAGCTGCATTAAGAGATAAAATTGATCATGAAGAATGTATAAAATTATCTTTTATTGAAGGAACCGAAGCTTATGGTACCTGTAGATTGACCTTAAAATCAATTAGAGCTCAGGATAAAAATACAGATGCAATAAGAAGAAATGGTTTAGATAACAGATTTTGTAATAGGTACTATTGCTGGTAAAATTCTATGAGCAACAAAGTAATAGAAACTGATGTAGTTATTATCGGTGCTGGTCCAGTAGGTCTTTTCGCTGTTTTTGAGCTAGGCTTGTTAGACATGAAGTGTGATGTCATTGATATTCTCGATAAACCAGGTGGCCAATGTGCGGAATTGTACCCCGATAAACCTATATATGATATTCCAGGTATACCTGAAATATCAGGTGGTGAGTTAACGAAATCTCTTTTAGAGCAAATCAAACCTTTTAATCCGGAATTTCATTTATCAACAATTGTAAGTGAGTTGAAACAAATTAATAATGACTTATGGGAAGTAGTAACTGACTCAGATAAAATTTTTCACACGAAAGTAATTGTTATTGCCGCCGGAGGAGGAAGCTTTCAACCAAAAAAACCTCCTATTAATGGTATTGATGATTATGAAGGTAAATCTGTTTTCTATTCTATCAAGAATATTGAAAGCTTCTATAATAAAGAAATTTCTATTGTTGGTGGAGGTGACTCAGCCTTAGACTGGGCTTTAACTCTTCATAAAAAATCAAAAAATTTGACTCTAATACACAGAAGAAAAGAATTTAGAGCTGCTCCAGATACAGTTAATAAAATCATGAAATTAATTGATGATGGATCCATTAATTTTGAATTAGGTCAAGTAAAAGAATTAGTTGGAAGTGATGGTCAATTAAATAAAATTATATGTAAGGATAAAGAAAAGGAAAAAGAAATTAAATGTGAAACAATGCTTCCTTTTTTTGGCTTAACCATGAAATTAGGTCCTGTAGCTAACTGGGGTTTAAATCTTGAACAAAATCTTATTAAAGTAAATACAGAGACTTTTGAGACAAATCAAAAGGGTATTTTTGCGATTGGCGATATTAATTACTATCCAGGAAAACTAAAATTAATTTTGTGTGGTTTTCATGAAGGTGCTCTTATGGCTCAAAAAGCCCATCAATATATATATCCAGATAAAAAAGTTATATTTCAATACACAACTTCCAGCTCAAAGTTACAAAAAAAACTTGGAGTAAAATAATTAAAATTGTTTTTCAGGAAGTTTTACCACTAGGCCGTCAAGTTCGTCAGTAACTTTTATTTGACAGGATAGCCTACTATTGTCTTCTACATCAAAAGCAAAATCTAACATATCATTTTCCATATCAGTTGCCTCGCCAGTTTTCCCAAGCCAGTCCTTATCAATATAAACATGACAAGTAGCACATGCACAGGCTCCTCCGCAGTCGGCGTCTATTCCTGGAACACTATTTTTAATAGCACACTCCATTACTGTATTTCCATCATCTGCCTCTACAGAGTGCTCGGTTCCATCAAATTCGATAAAATTTATTTTAACCATAACTTAATTACTTCCTTTATTTAGATAAATAGATAAAACGTTTATAAATGTTCTTTAAATTTATTCAAATCATTATTTTTAAAAACTAAAGAGTATTTAAAATTTATTACTAACCAACAAATTATGATACAAGTCTCCATGAGTAAAATAAACGATAAACCCCTAAGAATTTTGATGCCTAGCTATAGAAGCCACCCTTTTACAGGTGGTCAGGGTATTTACATGCGTTTAGTGACTAAAGCTATGGTTGAATTAGGACATACTGTTGAAGTTGTATCGGGACAACCTTACCCAATTCTAGATAAAGGGGTTAAATTAACCAAATTACCATCACTTGATCTTTATTCTTTCGATAGTCCTCTTAAAGCTTTTAGATTAAATCTTCTTAAAGAACCTATTAACCTTTATGAATGGCTAAGTCATTTGAGTGGTGGTTTTTCTGAGCCATATACTTTTGGCGAAAGAATGGCAATTTGGGGTAAAGAAAATTATGAAAGATTCGATGTTGTACATGATAACCAGACTTTAGCTTATGGATTAATAAAATTAAGAGATATGGGTGTTCCGGTTGTAGGAACAATTCATCACCCTATTACTATGGATAAAAGAATAGATATCAAACACGCTGAAACTTTATCACTTAAATTACTTAAATGGAGATGGTACAGCTTCTTAAAAATGCAGATTAAAGTTGCTAGAAAGCTAGACCCTATAATTGTGGTGTCTGAAAATACTAGAAAAGATGTAGTAAAAGATTTTAAAATAGATCCAAAAAAAACAAGAAAAGTACTTCATGGGATTGATCATAAAACTTTTGAACCAATTCCATCTATTAAAAGAAAAAAAAATCAATTAATTACTACAGCAAGTGCTGATGTACCTCTAAAGGGTTTAATTTATCTAATTAGAGCATATTCAGAACTTCTAGATGAGTTTCCTGACCTATCTTTAGTTGTTATAGGAAAGTTAAGGGATGGCCCAACCAGTAATGAATTAGATAAAAAAGATATTAAAAATAAAGTTAAATTTATCTCCGATTTAACAAGTAGGGAAATTGCAGAATTATATGCTGAATCAACAATTGCTATTTCACCATCCGTTTATGAGGGTTTTGGATTTCCAGCAGGTGAAGCAATGTCTTGTGGTATTCCATTAATTTCAACAAATGGAGGTTCTCTCCCAGAAGTCGTAGGTGATTCAGGTATAATTGTGCCTCATTCAAACCCAAATGAATTAAGGAAAGCAATAAAAGAACTCTTATTATCGCCTGAAAAAAGAAAAGAGCTTGGTGAAAAAGGAAGAAAAAGAGTTTTAGAAAAATTTACCTGGAAAAGAGCTGCTAAAGAATTAGTTGAAGTTTATAGAGAGGCAATTTCAAATGCTGACAATAGATCTAGATAAAATTAAAATTAAGGATGGTGACACAATTTTAGACCTTGGATGTGGAAAAGGAAGACATATCCATAAGCTTTATTATTATAAGAAGTGTCATGTAATTGGTCTCGACCTTTCTTTAGAGGACATAAAAATTACTTATCAAGGTTTTGAAACCTATCCAGATATCACAAATGATCCAAACAGACATTTCAATTTAATGACCGGAAATGCTCTCTCACTTCCTTTTAAAGATGAAACTTTCGATCAAGTAATATGCTCTGAAGTTCTTGAGCACATTCCAAATTATGAAAAAGTAATCGATGAAATTCATAGAGTTTCAAAAAAGAATTCATATATTGGAATATCAGTTCCTAATCAGATTCCTGAGAAAATATGTTGGTACCTATCTGATGAATATCATAATGAACCAGGTGGGCACATTCATATTTTTAACAAAAAACAACTTATTAACAGCTTCAGGAGTAATAATTTTTTTTATTTATCAAAGTCCTATAAACATGGTCTTCATTCGCCATACTGGTGGTTAAAATGTTATGTAGGTGTTAAAAATGAAAAAAATATTTTTGTAAATTTATATAAAAAGTTTCTAGAATGGGATATTTTAAAAAGACCAATCCTTACTAGAGTTTTAGAAAAATTTTTTGATCCAGTAATGGGTAAATCAATAGTCCTATATTTCAAAAAAAAATAAAATGACAGAAAAAATAGTAAACAAAGATAAAATTAAATTCTTTAAAGGCTCATCAAACAGGATAATTGAACTTCAAAAAAATAATGGATCAATAACATGGTTTAAAGAAGGTGTTTTTGATGCATGGAATCATCTTGAGTCTGTTATGGCTTTAAATTTACTAGGTTATAAAAAAGAAAAAGATTTAGGATTTGATTATTTAAAAAATTATCAACTCAAAGACGGATCATGGTATGGACAACTGGGAAGTACTGTTGAATTTGATGAAGATAGTGGAGCCTTTACTGGAGAAGAAAGTGATGCAGGAAGTTTAATTAGAGATACAAACTTTGCAGCATATATTGCTACCGCCTCTTGGCACGATTATCTAGTAAATAAGTCAAAAGAAGATCTTATCAAATTATGGCCTACTATATTTAACGCAATTAATTTTGTTATTGGAAATCAATCTTTAGAAGGTGAAATAAGGTGGGCGGCGAAAGATGAGTCTGCCCCAAATGATGATGCGTTGATTACAGGCTGTTGTTCAATTTATAAAAGTCTTATAAGTGCAATAAAATGTGCGAAAATTTTAGATATAAATGTTGATGAATGGAAGCAGTCTTTGGAGAAATTAGGTTATGCCATTAAAAATAAACCTGAATTATTTGATAGAACTTGGGACTCAAAACAACGTTTTTCAATGGATTGGTATTATCCTGTTCTATGTGGCTTAATTTCAAAACAAGATGCTAAAGAAAAATTATTCAGTAAATGGGAAACGTTTGTAGTTGATGGGGTTGGTTGTAAATGTGTCGAAGATCAACCATGGGTGACAATAGCTGAAACGGCAGAGTTAGCAATTGCTCTAAAAAAAATTGGTGAAAATAAATTAGCTAAAGAAATGATTTCATATACTCACCAGTGGAGGGATGATGAAGGAGCCTACTGGATGGGACGACAGTATGAGCTTGAAGTTTTTTGGCCAAAAGAGAGACCGCCTTGGACTTCTGCTGCGGTAATTTTGGCATATGATGCAATTTATGAATTAAGTAATGGGTCATCATTATTTTTAGATGATCTTTTATAAAACTTTTTTAAGTATTTTTAGAGACTTAACAGTTTTATACTCTTTAAATTTTCCAGAATTTATTGCTTTGAGAAAAATTTCATAAGGAGGCCTTCCACCGTCATCAGGGTTCGGAAAAACATCGTGAATGGCTAAAAATCCGTCATTTATAATTTTATCATTCCAATTATCAAAATCATTAAAAGCTGCTTCTTCACTATGCCCGCCATCTATAAAAACCATTGATAGATTAATTGTCCAGTATTTAGCCACTAACACAGAATCAGAAACAATAGGAATAACAAATTTTTCTAAATCAAAACTTCTTATATTTTTTCTAAATTCCGGAAAAGTATTAATTTTTCCAGTCTCGCTATCAAATAGTTCTTCATCATGGTATTCCCAGCCGATTTGATTTTCTTCAGATCCAGTGTGATGATCAATTGCATATAGGAGCGAATTATTTTCTTTACATGCTGTTCCAATATAAATTGTTGATTTTCCGCAATATGATCCTATTTCTAAAATTGGTCCTTTTTTTGATGCTTCTAAGGAATATCTATAAAGACACTCTCCCTCATCTGGATCCATAAAGCCTTTAATTGATTTTAAAATACTAAACTTTTTCAATTTTCTTCAATTTAGAAAAATAATTAAGAGATTCTTTTTTAACAATTCCAGCTAAAATATAAACTCCGATTAAATTTGGAATTGCCATCAGAAATAACGCTGCATCAGATAAATCGATTACTTTAACCAAATCAAGTGAAGATCCAACAATAGCAAAAAGACAAAATATAACTTTATATAGAGTTTCAATATTTTTAGACTCACCAAAAATAAAGGTAACAGCCTTTACACCGTAATATGACCAAGAAATCATAGTGGAAAAGGCAAATAGAGTTGCAACAAGAGCAAGTAAATAAGGAAATGTTGGTAATACCGTTCCAAATGCCTGGGATGTCATTCTTGCACCTTCAATTTCTTGGCCTGTTATATAAACACCAGACGTAATAATTACTAATGCTGTTAAAGTACAAATAATAACTGTATCAACAAATGGTTCCAATAGAGAAACCAACCCTTCGGTTGTGGGATCATCTGTTTTTACTGCGGAATGTGCGATAGGTGCAGACCCAATTCCTGCCTCATTGGAAAACACAGCTCTTCTAAAGCCAAGAATCAATACACCAAGGAAACCACCTGTTACTCCTTCGGGAGAAAATGCGCCTATAAAAATTGATGAAATTGCTGATGGTATTTGGTCATAATTTGAAAAAATAATAATCAAAGATGAAACTAAATAAATTACTGCCATTGAAGGAACTAATTTTGAGGTAACTGAACCAATTCTTTTAATTCCTCCAATAATTACCAAACCAACAAGAATAGCTATAAAAGATCCATAAACCCAGGAGTGTAGGTCCAAGAAACTTCCACTACCTCCTGTAACATAAATTAATAGGTCTAAAGATTGATTAACCTGAAACATATTTCCACCACCTAGTGATGCAAAAATGCAAAAAATTGCAAACATATAGGCAAGAATACTACCTAAAAACTTAAAACCCTTCTCTTGAAGACCTTTCGATAAATAATACATAGGTCCACCTGAAACAGTTCCGTCAGGATTAATATTTCTGTATTTCACTCCTAAAGTGCACTCACAAAATTTCAAAGACATACCGATTAAGCCAGATAGTATCATCCAAAAAGTTGCACCGGGACCCCCAAGAGAAATGGCTACAGCTACTCCACCGATATTTCCTAAACCAACGGTTCCAGATAAAGCAGTTGCTAAAGCTTTAAAGTGTGAAACCTCACCCTTTGATTCTTTTTTTGAAAATTTTCCAGAAACTAATTCTAAGGCATGTTTAAAACCTCTAAAATTAATGAATTTAAAATAAAAAGTTGAAAATAAGCCTCCAGCTATAAGCCAAATAACAATTAACTCAACATTAGCACTTCCAATTGGAAGTGAATAAAAAACAATCCCTGAAATAAGCGAGGCAATAGGTTCTAAAAAATCGTTAATGCTTTGATCAACACTTGCAAAAGCGTTGCTTGAATAGAAAACTAGAAATATAATTATTATGGCTTTTAAATAAAAGAGTTTCATTTTTTTTTGATCCAAGCTTGAATATAGCAAATATAAGATTAGTTTAATCATTATAATGAGTCTGTAAATCCACAAATCATTGATGAGATATTATGAAACCACTCAGAATAAAAAATCTTAAAAAAAAGTTCAAGGATACAGTTGCGATTAACAATATAAACCTTGAGGTCGAACAAGGTAAAATTACTGGGATTATTGGTCGATCTGGATCCGGTAAATCAACTCTTCTAAGAATGATAAATAGATTGATTGAACCAACTGAAGGCTCAATCGAATTTAATGGTATAATTATTACAGATATCAGAGGAAAAGCACTAAGAAGGTGGCGTTCAGAATGCGCTATGATTTTTCAACAATTTAACTTAGTTGATCGATTAGATGTGTTAACAAATGTTTTAATAGGGAGTTTAGGCAGGAGTTATAGTTTTTTAAATTTATTTGGATATTTTTCAAAGGAAGAAAAAATTAATGCATTAAAAAATCTAGACAGGTTTGAACTTGCCGAAAAATCTCTTCAGAGATCTGGAACATTATCGGGAGGACAACAACAAAGAGTTGCTATTGCAAGAGCTTTAATGCAAAAACCAAAAATCCTATTAGCTGATGAACCAATCTCATCTTTAGACCCAAAAAATTCAAAAAAAGTTATGGACGATATGCTTAAAATTAATCGAGAAGATGGAATAACTATTATATGTAATCTTCACTCTTTAGAGATAGCAAAAAAATATTGTGACCGCTTAATTGGTTTATCTGAAGGAGAAGTTGTTTTTGATGGAAAGCCAAACCAGTTAACAGCTGATATTGCAAAGAAGCTCTATGATTTAGACGATGAATAAAATAACTTCCGATAATCATTATAAAAATTTAATAGGAAAAAAACGTTTTTGGAATTTATCCCTTATTATTTTAATATTTATTGGAGTAATACTTTCCTCTAAAATAATAGATATTAATGTCTCAAATCTATTAAATGGAATGCCAAGACTAGGTGATTACGTTTCACAAATTCTTCCTTCAATAGAATCAAATAAGTTATTTCTTGGCTCTAAAGATCAAGGATCTATTGCTTATTGGTATTTTAATCTACCTAAATACTTAAAATTACTTTTTGAAACTTTTAACATGGCTCTTCTTGCAACCATTGTAGGTTCAACATTAGCACTTTTTTTAAGTTTTTTAGCAGCAAAAAATACTTCCCCTAATTCTCTACTCTTTTTTTCTATTAGAAGAATACTTGAATTTTTTAGAGGAGTTCCAGAAATAATTTTTGCAATTCTATTTGTTTGGGTATTGGGAATTGGTCCACTTGCAGGGATTATAGCAATGACACTTCATACAACTGGGTCCCTGGGTAAATTATTTTCTGAAGTTCATGAAAACTCGAACAATAAACCAATAGAGGCTCTTAAGGCATCAGGAGGAAACTGGTTATCAGAAATGAAATTTGGATTATTACCACAAGTTCTTCCAAATTTAATTTCATACGCACTACTTAGATTTGAGATTAATATAAGGGCTTCAACAATTTTAGGCTTTGTTGGCGCAGGCGGAATAGGTCAAGAGTTATATCTTGTAATTAATTTTAATTATTATGAAGAAGTTAGTGCAATTATATTATTGATAATTTTAACCGTCATATCGATTGATTTATTATCAGGCTATCTGAGAAAAAATATTACCAGGATTGAAAATGACTAATCAAGAGATAGTGACGCTTTATCCAAAAATATTTTCTCCATTATGGAAACGTTCACCTTTAAAAATTTTCTTTTCCTTACTAATTTTTTCATACCTAATTTTTTCAATAAAATATTTTAATATTTCAGTTACCGAACTTTTAAACGGTCTGAACAAAATGAAACCAATATTACTTTCAATGGTCACTTGGAATGATTTTCTATCATGGAATTTTAATTCAATCTTGGTTGGTATTTTACAGACTTTAGCTATGGCTTTTCTGGGAACTTTTGCTGCCTCTGTAATATCTATTCCTTTAGGGTTACTTGCATCAAGACAAGTTACAAAAATAAACTTATTTAGGTTTATTGTAAGGAGGATTCTAGATTTTATTCGCGGAGTTGATATTCTTATTTGGGCTTTAATTTTTGTTCGAGCTTTTGGTTTAGGCCCTCTCTCAGGAGTATTAGCAATTTTTGTAGCTGATACAGGAACTTTATCAAAACTATATTCAGAAGCTGCAGATAATAGTGATAACAAACAAATTGAAGGGCTAGTTTCATCAGGATCAACAAAATTATCTACTATTAGATTTGGATTGATGCCGCAAGTTGTGCCAATTTTTATTTCTCAGAGCCTTTATTTCTTTGAATCTAACTCTCGATCAGCTGTTATATTAGGAATAGTTGGTGCTGGCGGTATAGGACTTCAATTATCAGAGAGAATGAAGGCGCAATACTGGGATCAAGCATTTTTCATAATAATAATAATACTTATCATGGTTGCATTAATTGATAAATTATCCAGATTTCTTAGAGAAAAACTTATAAACGATTAAATATTAGATAAATATTTAAATAGAGATCCATATCCTAAGAGTTTGATAAACTTTATAAAACATTATTAATGAAAACATTATAGTTAAAGACATTAAAATACGACTATATATTGTTTCTTGATATTTTTCTGATAAAAATCCCAGAACACCTGTTATCGCACCAATAATCGCCATTTGTAAAAAAAGTTTGTAAAGCTCAGGAGTCATTTTCTTTTCTCTCATTATAAAAGTTTATTTACTGTATTAATAATATCCGTATATTCTAGCAACATATATTTTAAGGGCCTGTAGCTCAGTTGGTAGAGCAGCTGACTCTTAATCAGCGGGTCTGGGGTTCGAATCCCCACGGGCCCACCAAAAATAAGATAAGAGAATAAAAGTGAGTTTAGAGAAAATAATAAATCTAGAAGTTACCTTAATAGCTATCCCTTTCTTTTTTTTAGCAATTTTATTAGAGATTTTAGCTATTAAATTCTTAAAAACTAATGGGACTATTGATACAAAAGACAATTCAGTATCTATATTTATGGGTTTAACAAGCGTTGTTACAAACGGTTTATCTGCTTTTATTACATTGAATGTTTTATTTTGGTTTGAACAATATCAAATAACTAAACTCCCCCTTACAATATGGACAGTTATAATCTGCTTCATTCTTGATGATCTCAGATACTATACTCACCACAGAATAGTACACAGGTGTAGGTGGGGATGGGCAATGCATGTAACTCATCATTCCAGTAACAGAATTTCCCTAGCGGTAGCTCTTCGACAAGGTTGGACAAAACATTTTACAGGGACAATGTATTTAAAAATTCCTTTAATTTTAATTGGTTTTGACCCAGTTTTAGTTATTTTTTGTGGGGCAATGAATGCCATATATCAATTTTTTATTCATACAGAAACAATAAGAAAACTTCCTAATTGGGTAGAAGCAATTTTTAATACTCCTTCACATCATAGAGTTCATCATGGAAAAAACCCAAAGTTTCTTGATAAAAATTACGCAGGTACCCTTATCATATGGGATAAATTATTTAATACTTTTGCTGAAGAAGATAAAGATAAGTTTCCAGATTATGGCCTAGTAAAAGATTTGGAAACCTTTAATCCAATTAAAATAGCCTTCCACGAATACTGGAATATCTTAAAGGATATGCTAAGGAAAGATATTTCCATAAAACAAAAATTTTTCTATCTATTTGCACCCCCTGGTTGGAGTCATGATGGGTCTAGAAAAATGTCAACTGATATTAAAAAAGAATTCGGATCTAGATAAAAAAAAGGCCCTTAAACAAGGGCCTTTAAATTTATTTATAATATAAGCTATTAAAACCTATAAGATATACTTCCGGAAATCATTCTAGGATGTCCGTGTGTACCAATAATATAGAAAGGGTCTGTCATATTATTAACAGGGTCTAAAGCACCACCTGCTCCTAAATTAACCCAATTCTCAAGATCGGTATAATATTGCTCATCGGTTAGATTTTCACCATGTATCATAAATTCCCAATTACCAGATCTAATACCTGTAGTAAGGTTTAGAGTATAATATTTAGGATTTTTTATTGAATTATGAGCTGGCATACTAGCACTTGTACCACGTCTATTATATTGAAAATCAGCAATGAATTCCATACCATTATTTAATGGTTTTTCATAATTCGCTGCCAAAGCCATACCATTATCTATAGACCCTGATGGAGTTCTACCACTCATATCAACACCATTAATGATAGTTCCTCTATCCCATTCAGCACTTAAAGTACCAAAAGCTGCAGCCAAAGATAAGTTTTCAGTCGCTTGATATGCAAGCTCAAGCTCAAAACCTACATTTTCAGAGTTTCCTGAATTACCAACTGATTCAAAAGGACCTGTTGCTGACTGAACAATAGTAGTAAACAACCTATCCTCATAGTCTATCAAAAATGCCGCGGCAGAGAAATTACCTCTTCCATCCATAAACGAACCTTTTAATCCAATTTCAGTTTGCAAGGCTTCTTCTTTACCATAAGTTGATAAGGATGGGTTACCTTGAGAATCAAAAGTAACTGGTTCATGTCTTAGGCCACCAGGCTCATAGCCTTTTGATATAGTAACATAAAACATAGTATCATCATCAATCTCTCTAGAAATAGATAGTCTAGGAAGAACCTCAGTTCCATCAATTGAATTTGCATGATCTAAACCACTTTCAGTAACTTCAGCAGGTACAAGTTTCTTTCTTTCCCAAGAATCAACCCTTAAACCAAAACCAATTTCCCATGGCCCTGAAGTATATGTAAGGTTACCAAAAGCTGCTAAATGAGTAGTTTCAGTGTCATCATGCTTTGCAGGAATAGTAAGATCTATTCCAAAAATTTGAGGTCCAAACCTTGTGGTTGATCTTTCAACCCATTCCATTTTTGAGGAATATAATCCTGCTTGCCACTGAAGATTATTACCTGTATTAGACGCAAATCTTATCTCTTGAATAGTTGCTTCGAAAGTTTCATTTTGTTGAGCATTAAGCCATAATTCAGGTTGCAGATCGACATCAGTAAGTCTTTTAGCTTCTGTATCAGTATAAGATGTTATGCTTGTTACATCAAAGCCATCAAGTTCCCAAACAAGCTCTACACTTGCACCATAAGTCTCTTTATCATTATTTGAAGGTGTTTCAATATCATTAATATATGGATAATCAAAATTTGGTGCAGTTCCTCTTTCAAGAGCCCAATTATTATTCGGTCCATCATATTGATTAGATCTTAATGAAGCATAAAGAGATAAATTATCTGATAAAGGTCCGGCGATAGATATTCTGCCACCACTTTCCTCGTAACCCGCCACACTATCGTCATCGGTTGTTGGATTGTACATAAAACCATCATCTTCTCTTGTAAAAGCAAAAAGACGGACTGCCCATTCATTACCAATTGGTAAATTTATAGAGCCTTCAACATCAGTTGAGCTCTGTTCTCCAGCCATAAGTTTAATATGGCCAGTTGTTTCATCAGGAGAAGGTCTTGTGCTAATAAACTTAACAGCACCACCAATATTACTTCCACCATAAAGAACACCTTGAGGGCCTTTTAAGACTTCAATTCTATCTAAATCACCGAATCTAGAGGAGGCATCACCAAATAGCTGAACATCATCCAAATAAAAACCAACACCTTGTGTAAGACTGAAGGCACCCATACCTCGCATAGTAACATTTGGCCATCCGTCAGTTCTTGTGTTTAGGTTAAGATTAGGAACAGACATTCCAATTTTATCTAAATTTTTAATATTATGCCTTGAAATAGTCTCTCCAGATAATGCTACAACTGTCTCAGGGATATCTAAAAGACTTTCCTCCCTCTTTCTTGCAGTAACAATGATTTCTTCAAGACCTAAACTTGTTTCTTGAGCAACAGCAATCTTATCATTATTGAACAATAAGATAGAAAATAAAGATAAGCTCAGAACAAGAAATTTGAAATTATTCCTCATAATTTTCCCCCAAATTATTATTATTTGTCACATAACCGCATAATTTGACAAATTATGCAAATTTTTAATCAAACCAATTATTGAAAAAAGCTTAGGGCTAAAAAAAAGATCGGTGACAAACAAACAGCCATAATTATAAAAATTAGTAATGCTAATAAAAATTTTTTCATTTTTACTCCATCATTTTATATATTTTCTAGCCAATCTTGGGAAAATTTATCATTAGATTGTATAATTTTAGAAAATCTATTCTTTAATTTATTTGTAAGATCACCGATTTTACCATTACCAACTTTTTTATTATCAATTTTAATTACAGGTGTTAACAAATGAGAGGAGGAGCTTACAAAAATCTCTTTAGCATTTTCTAATTCTAAGAGGGGTATTTTTTCTATTTTAGTTTTTATACCCTCATCATCAGCAATCTCTAAAATACTTTTTCTAGTTATACCATAAAGAACATCTTCTTCAGGTGCAGTTAACAAGGTATCATATTTGTCTATCAAAAAAACATTTGATGTTGGTGCTTCAGTTATAAAACCATCTTGATCAGTAAGGATAATTTCATCATATCCATTTTTCCTAGCTTTCCATTTGGCCATCATTGATGATGTATAATTTCCAGCAATTTTGATTTGGGGAGGTATAATATCAGATCTTCTTTGGTGTTTCTCTTTTTCTAGCCATACACTTAGCTCTTTTGATGAGTGAAAAGGTTGAGTATTTTTAGAGATTATATCTGCTTCAGGGTCATAAGCTGCAATAGCAATACTAGAAAAGGGGTCTTGAGGAACTACGTCAACCTCAACAGATGAAATATAAACACTAATTTTTGCAAATTTACTCCCCGGATTTTTTCTGACTGTATCTTTAATCGCTAATTTAATATCCATAGGTGAATAAGATATAGGAATCCCAGCTGAAATACATGAGTTAAAAAGCCTGTCTACATGATCATTTAGTCTAAATAGAGAGACAGCTCCATCGTTTTCAAAAATAGGTATGAATCCGAAAATTAGCGAACCACGTTGATGTGAATGCGATAAAATATGAACTTGAGCATCTTCCCAATTAACATAATCTCCGTTTATCCAAATTTTTCTTTGCAAATGATTATCCTTTAGCTAAGAATCAAATTTTAATTTAACCTAAAAAAATAATGTTTCAAATTCTTATAAATTCTTGGATTGGTATTGGAATAATAACATTTCTTATTCTTCTTTTTATAACTGCCCCATATGGTCGTCATATAAGATCGGGCTGGGGTCCAAATTTACAAAAAAGATTTGGGTGGATTTTGATGGAAACACCGGCTCTTTATGTTATGTGGTTGTTTTATTTTCTTTATGCTGATTTTACCAATATTGTTCTCATAATATTTTTATTTATTTGGTCTATTCATTATATTAATCGAAGTATTATTTGGCCTTTTTTAATTGATAAAAATGGTTCTATGCCTTTAGTTGTGGCTATTCTAGCTTTTATTTTTAATGTTTTTAATGCTTCTTTTCATGGTTTTTGGTTTTTCTTTATGGATAATCAATATGATATTTCATGGCTTTTAAATTCAAACTTCTTAATTGGCCTTTGCATCTTTATTTTGGGAATGGCAATAAATATTCATTCTGACAGAATATTATTAAATATATCAAAAGAGGAAAAAGGATATCAAATTCCATATGGCGGTTTTTATAAATGGGTATCAAGCCCAAACTACTTTGGAGAAATTATTGAATGGATAGGTTGGGCAATAATGACCTGGAGTTTATCAGGGTTTGTTTTTGCTCTTTGGACAATCTTTAATCTTCTTCCAAGAGCTTTAAAACATCACTCTTGGTATAAAGATAAATTTGATAATTATCCAAAAGATCGAAAAGCAATAATTCCGAAAATTTTATAATTACCCACCTGATGGAGTAGTTACATCATCATCATCAATAGGAACCCAATCTTGTTGTTTTACCCATTCACTAAAAGTTGTTAATTTTATTGGGATTTCCTCTAACACATCTTCCATATCAACCTTAAAAGGATTTAGGTTATCTTCATTTTCATTATTATATTCATAAAAACCCTGCATTGCTGCTATATAATCTTCTCTACCAATATCGCTCACACCTTCAAAAATATCTGCCATACGAATAGCAAACTCTTTTGGAGTTAAAGTTTTTGGCTTTATAGACCTTCCGAGGTGTCCGGACAATGTATCAGCAATTCTTTGAGGAGTTAAAACTTCTGGACCACCTATTACCATTGCTCTACCTATAAGATCATCTCTCTCTAAAGCAGCAATCATAAATTTAGCAACATCATCTAAACATATCCAATTAGCTTGAAGCCCTTCTTTATGAGGATAAGCAAATTCGTCATTTTCAATAATATCGTTTCTAGCCCACTTGGTTAAAGTATTATCCATAAATAATACTGGTCTAAAAATAGTTGTTCTTGCTCCACCTTGTTTTAGAGCTCTTTCAGTAGCTAAAACTCTATCATAATTATACTGACCAATCTCGTCATCAGGTGCGTATGCAGCTGTTTGATATATCAGTCTTACATCCGCTCTTGCTGCAGCTGCTCCAACAGCGGCACAAAAATCAATCATTTTTGTAACTTGTTCAAAGGAAGGTTTATTATAAAAGGCAGCATCAGCTCCCTCTATTGCATTATCTAAACTTTCAGGATCATTATAATCTGCTGAGACCTCGGTAACATTTTCATCTTTAAAAACACCTTTTTTTCTGGTGATAGCTCTTACTTGATAACCGGCTAGTAATAATTGACGAACTTGTGCCTGCCCCATTCTCCCTGAAGCACCAAAAACTGTTACTAATGTCATAGAAATCCCCTTATTTAATTAAACTTATTTGTATTATCGCCTATTGACCTGAAAGTGCTTTAATAAGCCATTTTGGCGTTATTTTCATTAAAAAAACTAAAATTTTATAGCCCCAACCATTTATAATTATTTCTTTGCCAGACATTGAGGCTTCGTATGCTTGTTCAACTACAGTTCTTGAGTCCATCCACATGAAAGAAGGGATAGAACTTTTAAACTCTTTCATATCTTTATGAAATTCGGTGTGGGTAAAACCAGGACATACAGAACAAGAAAAAATATTCTTACTCTTATAATCATTATGAATCATTTCTGAAAATTTTAGGAGCATTAATTTTGTGGCAATATACATACCACCAGAATTTGTATAAGGAGCGAAGGCAGCAACAGAAGAAATATTTATTATTCTTCCAAATTTTCTTTTTATCATTCCAGGTAAAAATAATCTTGTTAATGCAATTGCTGAAGTCGATAATACATTTATAAAATCGATATGATCCTTTAGAGAAATCTCTTCAAAACTATCAGTTAACCCATAACCGGCATTATTAACTAAAAGATCAATTTGAATTTTGTTTTCTTCACAAAAATTATAAATTTCTTCAGTCGATTTTAAATCACTAAGATCGTAAGAAATGAAAAAGACTTTTACTCCAAATTGATTGGTTAGATTACTGCTTATTTCTTCTAAATTTTTTTTTCTTCTAGCAGTAAGAACTAAATCATAGCCTTTCTCAGCAAATAAGGTTGCAAAATCTTTTCCAAGACCAGAAGAGGCTCCTGTTATAAGCGCTGTTTTATTCATAGAGGTCCTATATTAACCTTTTTCAAAAGTTAAATGAAGCTCTTTTAAACCTCTCAAAGCAAAGTGAGGGTGATGAAGAAAATCATTCTTATTTTCGGCTAGATTTATATTTTTAAGACGTTTAAGCAATATATCGAAGGCCATTCTCATTTCTTGTCTAGCTAGCGGGGCACCAATACAATGATGATGGGATATGCCGTAAGCAAGGTGTTTTCCTGGATTTTTTCTTTCTAAGTCCATTTGCATAGGACAACTGAATATATCCTCATCTCGATTTGCAGAACCAAACCTCATATCAATTATTGAACCTTCTGGAATAGTTACATCACCTAATGTTACATCTTTTCGAACTCTTCTAAAAAGACTTTGAACTGGCGTTTCAAGCCTAATAATTTCCTCTACAAAATTTTTAAGCTTAGCTTTTCCAGTTATTAAATCATTTAGTTTTTCTTTTTGTTGCATCAGAATTAACATTCCACCAGCAATTGAATTAGTTGTAGTTTCATTACCTCCAATATTAAGAGCGCTTACCATTGATAAAAGCTCTTCAGTTATTAATTGACTTCCATCTTCAAATCTAAAATTAACCAAATCTGAGATAATATCTTCTTGTGGGTTTTTTCTTTTTTCCTCAAATGTGTCATTCATATAGTGCTGAAACTTCACTAATCTCTCTGCGCAAGCGATTTCTTCATCTTCAGTTAATCTTTGACTTAAACCCTCTGATGTATCAAAAGACCAAGCCTTTAACTTTGATAAATCTTTTTTTGGAAAACCTAATCTATCTTGAATAATATTCATGGGTAAAGGAATGCAGAATTGTGAAATAAATTCGACCTCACCATCATTAATAAATTCATCAATTAGTTCATTAATTAGAATCTCTATGTAAGGTTCCATTTTTCTTATTTTACTTGCTGTAAAACTTGGATTTGATGCTTTTCTGTATTTTGTATGATTTGGTGGTTCAGAATCAAAAGTTGCTATCTGTCTCCAACCCTTTTCCATAAAAACTTTTTTAACTTTTTCTCCATTCTTCCAGTAACCATTTTTTTTATTTTCTTCTTTAATTTCTTTATCCCAATACCCTGATAAATCTCTAGAAAAGAACTCATAGTCAGTTAACACCCTTTTTAAATCATTATATTTAGAGACAACGAAAAAACCAGTATCAGAGCTTAAATAAACAGGAGCCTCTCTTCTTAAGACTTCATAAGCTTCATAAGGATCCTCTTGTAAACCAGGATCTAAAAAATTAATATCAGATAATTTAATACTACCTTTTTTCATTTTTATTTATCCTCTAAAGCAAATGCAATTAAATGATCTGAGGCTGGGGAACCAACTGCCCAGTGTCCTCCTGCAGCAATTACAACAAATTGTTTACCAATCTTATTGGTATAAGTCATTGGTGTTGCATGACCAGCTGTTGGTAATCTAAATTTAGCTAACTCTTCACCTGTTTCGGTCTTAAATGCTCTTAAGTAATAGTCACTAGTTGCAGCTATAAATGTTAAACCTGTAGTAGTTACTGTTGGACCACCAATATTTGGTGCTCCTTTTATCCACCAAAAAGGAAAAGGTGCTAAATCTTTGGATGTTCCTAATGGAATTTGCCATAAATGATCACCAGTATTTAAGTCAATAGCAGTAAGATTTCCCCATGGGGGTTTAGTACATGGAACTCCTAACGGAGACATAAATCCATAAGCTCTTATAGTGCAATAAGGTGTTCCCTCATTTTGTTGTAATGCTGAAAATCTTGATTGAACGTTATCTCTTGCTAATTCCTTAAGGGCTTTATCACAGTCCTTCCTTGGAACCATTACTATTGTGCTTGATAAATTCATTGTATTGGCAATAAGAATATTCCTGGAAGCATCAACTGCAGGGCCTCCCCAATTTGCACCCCCTATTGCACTCGGATAGTGAACACTACCTTCCAAAGATGGAGGTGTATAAAGACCCTCATTTCTCAAATCTTTAGCAGCTTTTTTACAATAACCTTTATCCCAAGGAGTAAAACCAAAAACTTCTTCAGGATCTAAATAAGTAGGTGTCAAAGGAGCTGGTTTTGATGGAAAGGGCTGAGTTTTAGTAACATAGTCACCCTCGACAGCACCTTGTGGAACCTCTCGCTCTTCTATAGGAAAAATAGGCTCACCTGTCTCTCTGTTTAATAGGAAAACAAAACCCATTTTGGTTGTCTGTGCTAATGCTTTTATAACTTCTCCATTCCTTTCAAATTCATAAAAAGTTGGTTGAGAGGGAACATCATAATCCCAAATATCATGATAAACCGTTTGGAAATGCCAAACAACTTCTCCACTTGAAGCATCTAAAGCTACTACAGAACTCGAATAATAATCTGAACCATTTCTATGACCACCGTAATTATCTGCAGCAGTATTGCCTGTTGGAAGGTATATTAAGTTTAGTTCAGGATCAGTCGATATAATCGACCATACATTTGTTGTCCCTCTTTGATATAATTGTTGTCCCTCTTCGTCAATTATTGGCTCTTGGCCTGGAGGTATAGGATCCCAATACCATATTAAATCACCAGTTCTAATGTTATAAGCGCGAACAACTCCCCCAGGAACAGATGTACTAACATTATCAGCAATACCTCCTCCAACAACAATAATATCACCAATAATTGCTGGAGGGGAAACACTATAATAATAAGCAGGATTATGCTCACCAAGACCATCTCTTAAATTTACCTTTCCATAGTCTCCAAAGTCAGAACAAAGTTTTCCAGTTTTCCCATCTATAGCAAAAAGTTCGGCGTCAATCGTTCCAGTAATAATACGATGATAACACTCTTCATTTTCAGTTTTATTTATATCTATCCAACTACCAACCCCTCTACAATGAAGAAGTGCTTTTTGTTCAATTTCAATTTTGGGATCAAATACCCATTTTTCTTCCCCAGTCTCAGGATCTAGAGCAAAAACTCTATTATAAGGTGTGCAATAAAATAAAGTGTCATTAACTAAAATTGGAGTTGCTTGAAATGAAGTTTGCTGACTACTATTTGGTGTAACATCCTCAGTCCAATTTAATCCAGCATGAAAATCACCGGATCTGTGCTCCCAAATCTTTTTTAAATTTTTTACATTTTCAGGTGTAATTTCATCTGCTTCAGAATAGTGACCACCACCAGAATCTTTTCCATATGAAGACCAATCATCGTTTTTTGCATTAAGTGATTGGTAAGAGATAATAAAAATTAATATTAAAAGTACTCTAATCATAAAATATCCTATTTATTTTCGGGAAGCGCAAAGGCAATCAAGTGATCTGAAGCTGGTGTTCCAATAGCCCAATGCCCTCCCGCAGCGATTACAACAAATTGCTTACCTTCTTTATTTGTATAAGTCATAGGGGTTGCATGTGCGCCTGTAGGAAGTCTGAACTTTGCTATCTCTTCACCTGTTTCAGTATTGAAGGCTCTTAAATAATGATCACTTGTTGCACCAATGAAGGTTACACCAGATGCAGTAACTGTTGGACCGCCTATATTAGGGGCTCCTTTAATCCACCAAAAAGGAAAAGGTGCTAAATCCTTAGAAGTTCCCAATGGAACATTCCATAAATGTTCACCATTATTAAGATCAATAGCAGTTAATGTTCCCCAAGGAGGCTCAGTACATGGTACACCTAATGGAGAAAAGAAACCCATTGAACGAAGATTACAATATGGAGCGCCTTCATTTGTCTCAATATTAGTATATCTAACTTGGTTTTTATTAACTGAGAGCTCTTCAAGAGGTTTATTACAATCCTCTCTAGGGATCATAACTATTAAACTGGCCATATTGTTTGTATTAACAACCATGATATTTCTTTCCGGATCTACAGCAGGTCCTCCCCAATTATTTCCACCAACAGCGCTGGGATAGTGAATGCTTCCTTGAAGAGAGGGGGGCGTAAATAAACCCTCATTCCTTAATTTCTTTGCAGTTCTCTTGCAATGACCTCGATCCCAAAAAGTAAATCCAAAAGCTTTTTCAGGATCAAAATATATTGGATTTAGAGGTGCTGGTTTAGTAGGAAAAGGTTGAGTTTTACTTACATAATCTCCTTCGATCGCTCCTTGAGGAACTTCTTTTTCTTCAATAGGGAATATAGGCTTACCAGTCTCTCTATTTAATAAAAAAGTAAGACCAGTCTTTGTTGTTTGAGCAAGTGCTTTTATTACTTTTCCATTTCTTTCAAATTCATAAAAAGTTGGTTGAGAAGGAACATCATAATCCCAAATATCATGATGAACTGTTTGAAAGCTCCAAATTAATTCTCCAGTATCAGCATTTAATGCAACAATTGAACTTGAATACTCCTCAAGACCTTCTCTATGACCGCCATAATAGTCTGGAGAAGCATTACCAGTTGGGAGATAAACCATATTTAAATCAGGGTCAGCTGATATGATTGACCAAACATTTGCAGTACCTCTTCGGTACAAAGGATTGCCATTTTCATCCATTATTGTTGCTTCTTCTTGAGGAATTGGATCCCAGTACCATGATAGTTCCCCTGATCTTATGTCAAATGCTCTTACCACTCCTCCTGGTATATCTGTTGACAAGTTATCAATAACACTTCCTCCTACTACAATTTTTTCATTTATAATTGCTGGAGGAGAGGTACTCCAGTAGTACAAGGCAGGATGATCTCCAAGTCCCTCTCTAAGATTTACCCTTCCATTATCACCAAAATCATTACAAAGTTCTCCGCTTTTTCCATCAATAGAAAAGAGTTCCGCATCAATTGTAACACCCATTATTCTGTGATGACATTTTTCAAAGGAAGATTTTGTTTTGTCTTTCCAACTACTTAGACCTCTGCAAGCTAAAATCGCTCTACCATCTTTTTTAAGTTTTGGATCAAATACCCACTTTTCTTTTCCAGTTTCGGGGTCTAGAGCAAAAACTCTATTAAATGAAGTACAATAAAATAGAGTGTCATCGACAAGCAACGGTGTTGCTTGAAAAGATGTCTGATACTCTCCTCCTTTTACTCCAGCAGAGTTTGCCCCACCTTTATAATCTCCCGATCTATGAACCCACACCCTTTCTAGTTTTCTAACATTTTCAGGGGTAATTTCATCAGCTTTAGAAAAATGACCTCCACCAGAGCCTTTTCCGTATGATGTCCAATCATCAGTCGCGGAATAGGAAGGGTTAATATAAAAAATAAAAACAAGAAAGATTAAAAAGCGCATAAATACATCCTAAAAATATCAAAATATTATATAAGTAGTTTTTGAAATATGTTTCAATAGAAATAAACTATATTTATTCTAATTTAATTATAAATATTTATGGAAATAGGAGTAATAAATGTCAGACATAGAAAAAAGGTTAAATAATATAGAAGCTCATTTATCTATTAATCAGACAATAACGAGATATTGTCGATCTCTAGATTGGTTAGACGAAGAACTTTTACGCACTTGTTATACACAAGATGCTTACATAGATTATGGATTTTATAAAGGAGATGTCCAAGGTTTCTATCCTGTTGTAATGGAAGTCGAAAGACAGTCTATGCATAGATATCATTTTCTATCAAATGTAGCCATTGAAATAGATGGAGAAAATGCTGAGGTTGAGTGCTATGGAATAGCAACATCAACTCATGATGGTAAAAATTTAAATTTCTTTGGTGGGAGATATCATAATAGCTTCAAGAAAACTAACCAGGATTGGTTGATGTCTAGAAGTGAATATATTTTGGATTATAATTTTACATCTGAGGTAAGTGATCTTGGTGATGCTATGGATCAGTTACAATCTGGAGTGGGCTTAAATCTCGAAGATAAATTATATCGAAGGCTTTACAGTAAAAATTCTTAATTTTTTATAAGATTGATGGCGGTTTTCCAAGTGAATACTCTACATAATTTTGAATATTTGCTATTTCCTTCTCAACATTATCAGCCAAAGATGATGGATGGATTTTTTTCCCAAATTTTATTTTATAGTTAAAATTTTTTTTATTAAATAGCTCTCTAAATAGGCTTACATCTTTTAATTCTGTATTAACTATTTCTAAAAAATAAAATAAAAGGGAATTTGATCCAGTCATGTGAAATGGAACAATTGGTGCATTATATTTCTTAGAGAGTTTTATTATGGTTGTTAACCAAGGTCTTTCATATAAGTATGCACCTTTTCTTTTAGAGAGACGTGAAGAAGGAAAAACTAGCAAAGCTTTATTTCCTAGAAGGGCATCCTTTGTTGATTTCAAAATCATACGGCTTTTTTCAGATGATTTATTCTTTTCATTCCAATCAACTGGAATAATTATATCCTGAAACCCTTTGGCAATTTTAATCATATCTGAATTCGCGTAAAGAGTATAGTCAGGTCTATGATCCTTTAATACATCAAACATTACAATACCATCAGTTAAACCAGTTGGATGATTACCAGCTAGTATTATTGGCCCACTTTTAGGAACATTATTGATGTCTTTAACAAAATGATCTGATTGAAGAAAATTAGTTAAGTATGTAAAACACTCAAATCCTGACTTTTCAGAAATATCATCAACAATTCTTTTTGCGTCATAATATTTAAAAACCTTAAAGATAGATGGCTTAATAAATGACCACAAAATCTTATTTTTCATAAGATTTGGGCACCTTTCTTCCATAATTTCATCAATAGGATGCATAAAATTGTCTATCCATAATTTATTTAATTAGGATTATTTTTTTCTCTCTTTATAATTAACCTATTTAAAGCAGCAATATAAGCCCTTGCAGAAGCTACTAGAGTATCTGTATCAGCACCTCTACCTACAACTGTTTTACCATCCTCATGCAAACGAACGCTCACTTCTGCCTGGGCATCAGTGCCCTGAGTTACTGCATGAACTTGATATAGCTGAAGGTCAGCATTATGAGGAAAAAGATTTTTAATTGCATTAAATATGGCATCAACTGGACCAGACCCTTCTGATACGCTTGATATCTCTTTATTATCTATTTCAAGCGATAAATCTGCAATTTGAGGTCCAAAGGTACCAGCTTCAATTTTTAGTGAAATTAATTTTATATGATCTAAACTCGTAGAAAACTCATCATCAATAATTGCTATGATATCATCATCAAATATTTCCTTCTTTTTATCTGCTAAATCTTTAAATCTATAAAATGCATCATTTAATTGATTATCAGCAAGCTCATATCCGAGTTCAAAAGCTTTTTCTTTAAAAGCATGGCGACCAGAATGTTTACCCATAACAAGAGTTGATTCACTTAATCCAATACTCTCAGGAGTCATAATCTCATATGTTTCATTATTTTTAAGCATACCATCCTGATGAATACCAGATTCATGGGCAAAAGCATTCTTTCCAACAATAGCTTTGTTATATTGAACTGGAAATGACGTTACTGATGAAACTAACCTAGAAGCCCTTGTAAAAAGAGTAGTATCTACTTTAGATTCATAATTTAATATGTCTTTTCTTACTTTCATTGACATAACCAATTCTTCAAGAGCAGCATTACCTGCACGTTCTCCAATTCCATTCATAGTACATTCAATTTGTCTTGCACCAGCCCTTACACCAGATAAAGAATTAGCAACTGCTAAACCAAGGTCATTATGACAATGAGTTGAAAATGTAACCTTATCAGCTGAGGGTACGTTGTTAATCAATGAGTCAATAATTTCAAAATACTCCTCAGGAGTTGTGTAGCCAACAGTATCGGGAATATTTATAGTTGAAGCTCCTGATGAAATAGCGGTCTCGACACATTTATAAAGAAAACCTCTATCAGTTCTAGTTGCATCTTCAGCAGACCACTGAACATCCTCAACTAAATTTCTAGCCCTTGAAACTGATCGATGAATGGCATCAATAACCTGGTCCTCATCCATTTGTAATTTATATTTCATATGTATTGGACTTGTTGCTATAAATGTATGAATACGAGGGTTAACTGCGTGTTTTACCGCTGCTCCTGCTCTATCAACATCTTTATCCCCAGCTCTAGCTAAACCGCAAACTTGAACGTTTTTAACAACTTTAGAAACTTCTGATACAGACTCAAAGTCACCCTCAGAAGCAATCGGAAAACCTGCCTCAATAATATCAATACCCATTGTATCAAAAATTTCGGCTATTTGAATTTTTTCACTCAACGACATTGAAGCCCCAGGAGACTGCTCTCCATCCCTAAGGGTTGTATCAAAAATTTTAATATAATTATTTGTTTTGTTCATTTTTATCTCCAAAAAAATTTATTTTTGGCTTTTTAAAATTATCCCCTAAGACATCTCGCCAAAAGATTAGTCCTAGAGGCTAATAAGCAGAAGAGATAAAAGAACTAAAGACAATAAGACAGTCTCAAGCAAGCTTGTGTTGCTATTTAAAAACAAATTATGCTGACTATCTATATTCATAGATAAGCTAATGCCTTAAATTTTTGATTGGATCAAGTAAAAATTAGTTTTTATCTTTATCAACTAATTTATTTTCTCCAAGCCATGACATCATATTTCTCAGTTCACCACCAACTTCTTCGATTTGATGAGAATTAGATCTCTCTCTCATGGAATGAAATTCTTTATTAGAGCCTGTTTTATTTTCTGTCATCCAGTCCCTTACAAATTTTCCAGACTGAATATTCTCTAATACTTTTTTCATAGCCTTTTTTGACTCTTCTCCGACAACTACCGGTCCAGAAACATATTCACCATATTCAGCAGTATTTGAAATTGAATAATTCATATTCTTAATTCCACCCTCATACATCAAATCAACAATAAGTTTCATTTCATGAAGACATTCAAAGTATGCCATTTCAGGTGCATAACCGGCCTCAACTAAAGTATCAAAGCCATTTCTTATTAACTCAACAACTCCGCCACATAGAACAGCTTGCTCACCAAATAAATCAGTTTCACATTCTTCTTTAAAGCTAGTTTCTATTATTGCAGCTCTTCCCCCTCCAATTGCTGAAGCATAAGAAAGCCCAAGATCTTTTGCTGTATTAGTTGCATCTTGATGAACAGCTATTAAACAGGGTACACCGGCATTTCTCTCATATTCTGAACGAACAGTGTGTCCTGGTCCTTTTGGAGCCACCATAAAAATATCTAAATCAGGCCTAGGGTCAATTAAATTAAAATGAATATTTAAACCATGTGCGAATAATAGGGCAGAACCCTCTTTAAGATTATTTTTTATGTCATCATTATAAATATCTGCTTGTAATTCGTCAGGGGTAAGCATCATCATAACATCAGCCCATGCAGCAGCATCTGCAACATTCATTACTTCAAATCCTGCATTCTTAGCCTTTTCTATTGAGGATGATCCATCTCTTAATGCTACGCAAATTTCAGAAACACCACTATCCTTAAGATTAAGTGCATGAGCATGACCTTGACTACCATAACCAATAATGGCAACTTTTTTTGATTGAATTAAGCTTAAATCAGCATCTTTGTCATAATAAACTTCCATTTATAATCTCCGTATAATGAATTTTAATTTTTTGAACCACGAGCAATTGCGGCTAAACCAGTTCTTGATATATCGTTCAACCCTAAAGGACGCAAAAGGTCAATAAATGAATTAATTTTATCCATTGCACCTGTCAATTCAAAAACAAATGATCTATCAGTTGTATCAACAATTTTTGCTCTGTAAATTTCTACTAACCTAAGAATTTCTTCTTTATTCTCATTAGTGTATAATACTTTTATTAACGCCATTTCTCTCTCTACTGAAGGTCCTTCAACAGTAAGATCTGTTACTTTATGAACTGGAACAAGTCTTTCTAAATGACGTTTTATCTGATCAATTGTTTTTGGACTTCCTTTTGAAACAATTGTAATTCTAGAAGTATGGGAGTCTTTATCCACTTCAGCAACAGTAAGGCTTTCAATGTTATATCCCCTTCCAGAAAAAAGGCCTATTACTCTTGCCAATACCCCAGCTTCATTATCCACAAGCAAGGAAAAAGTATGAGTTTCTTGAATATCTTCTTTGATTGTAATCATATCAAAACCTTTCCTTCATCACCAACCTCTATTGATATGCCCTCATCATTCAAAAGCATCTCATTGTGCCCAGCACCAGAAGGAATCATTGGATAACAATTTTCATCTTTATCAACAACACAGTCAAAAATTACCGGTAAATCAGTATCAAGCATTTCTTTAATCTTATCATCAAGCTCTTTAGGGTTTTGAGCTCGAATACCATGAGCGCCATAAGCTTCAGCTAATTTTACAAAATCAGGTAAAGAGTCTGTATAAGAGTGAGAATATCTGCCGCCATGAAGCAATTCTTGCCATTGCCTAACCATACCCATATATTGATTATTCAAAATAAATATTTTAACAGGTAATTTGTGCTGAACAGCTGTTGATAATTCTTGCATATTCATTAAAATTGACGCTTCACCGGCAATATCAATAACAGTTGATTTTGGAAAAGCAACTTGAGTACCTATTGCAGCAGGAAGTCCATATCCCATTGTGCCCAATCCTCCTGAAGTCATCCACCTATTTGGCTCATTAAAATGATAATGTTGAGCAGCCCACATTTGATGTTGACCCACTTCTGTACTTATAAAGGTGTCCTTATCTTTTGTTAGTTCATACAACCTCTCAATAGCATATTGAGGTTTAATCGTTTTTTCAGATTTAACATAATTTAAAGATTTAATATCTCTCCATTTATTAATTTGATCCCACCACTTTGAGGTATCAGTTTTGTAACCCTTTGATCTCCATAAAATAAGCATATTTTCAATCACATGAGCACAATCACCAATCACTGAAATATCAACTTCAATAGTCTTATTGATAGAAGAGGGATCAATATCAACATGAATTTTTTTTGAATTTGGTGAAAAAGCATCTAATCGTCCAGTAACCCTATCATCAAACCTAGCACCTATATTAATAATTAAATCACTATCATGCATAGTCATGTTTGCTTCATAAGTTCCATGCATGCCGAGCATTCCAAGCCACTGATCACCATTAGCAGGATAGGCGCCTAAACCCATTAATGTCGATGTAACAGGAAACCCAGTTAAGGCTACTAACTCTCTTAAAAGGTAACTAGCCTCAGGCCCAGAATTAATAACTCCACCACCTGTATAAAAAACAGGTTTCTTAGCTTTTGACATTAATTCTATAGCCTGTTCAATTTCTGAAATTTCCGGCTTTATTTTTGGTTTATAACTTGAATGCTCAACTTCAGACATTGAACAATACTCTGCATCAGCAAATTGAACATCCTTTGGAATATCAATAAGTACAGGTCCAGGTCTTCCAGTTGTAGCTACTAAAAAAGCAAGGTGAATAGTTTTTGCTAAATCCTCTGGCCTCTTTACTAACCAGTTATGTTTAGTACATGGTCTTGTTATTCCTACTGTATCACACTCTTGAAAAGCATCTGTTCCGATTAAATGACTTGGAACCTGACCAGATATACAAACCAACGGAATAGAGTCCATTAAAGCATCAGTAAGACCCGTAACCGCATTTGTTGCCCCTGGCCCAGAGGTAACTAGAACTACACCAGGTTTTCCTGACGAACGAGCGTATCCCTCTGCTGCATGAACAGCTCCTTGTTCATGCCGAACTAAAACATGAGCAGGAGCTTTATTACTTTTAAATAGCTCATCATAAAGAGGTAATACAGCACCGCCAGGATACCCAAAAATATGATCCACGCCCTGCTCATTCAAAGCTTTTATTATTACCTCTGCACCAGTCATTTTAGTCATTTATAAATTCCTTAAATTACTTTTTAACCTACTAATCTTGCAGGAAATTAATAAATATAACAATAAAGGTCAATATTATTTTATAATTTTTTTATAATTTCGTTAATAATTTTATTTGAATATTGCGTATTTATGCTATTCCACGAAATCATCTGATGATTCATCCAGGTTATTTGTCTTTTTGCATAATGATGAGTTTTAAACTTTATCAACTCTGAAGCTCTATCAATAGTAATATCATTATTTAAAAATGATTTAATTTCATTTACCCCTATTGCTTTCATAATTGGTGAATCTATTGAGTAATTCTTATTTAACAAACACTCTACTTCTTCAATAACACCATTTTCAAACATGTTATCAACTCTTGAGTCACAATTTTTATAAATCCATTCCCTATTTGCATCTATTTTAAAATTTATTGAGTCATGATTGATTATTTTCTCTCTATTCATAAGCCAATAATCTGAAATCCTTTTATTAGTTCCCAAATATACCTCTAAAGCCCTCATAACTCTCTGCTTATCATTTGGGTTGATTTTTTCTGACGCAATAGGATCAATTTCAGTTAATCTCTCATATAATTTCTTAAGACCGTTTTTTTCTAACTCACCCTCTATTTCTAGCCTTATTGATTTATTAATATCTGGAATAGGAGATAATCCATCAGTAATTGCTTTAAAATAAAAACCTGTTCCACCAACAAGCAAGGGAATCTTTTTTCTTTTAATAACTTCTTTTATGATTTTGTTAATTTCATTAATCCATTTTCCAACCGACCAACTAATATCTCCATCTAAAAAGCCATAACAATGATGTTTAACTTTTTCTTTTTTAGTATTTGGTCTAGCTGTTAAAATAGAAAGATCTTTATAAAGCTGAATTGAATCAGCATTTATAATTTCAGCATCAATACTTTCTGCAATTTTTAGAGCTAAGGAAGACTTTCCTGTAGCTGTTGGACCAGATAGTAAAATTATTTTATCAATCATTTTAATAATCTTTTTAATTTTATCCCTAGTTAATAAATAATTTTAATTATTTTCAAACATTATTAGATATATATGTTAATTAAAAATAATTAATTTTCTTAAACGGTATATTCATGAAACTAATAAAATCATTTAAGGCCTTGAGACCAAATAAAGGTAAAGAAAATGACGTAATAGCTCCTCCATACGATGTGTTAAGTTCATCAGAAGCAAGAGAAATGGCGAAAAAAAAACCATTTAGTTTTCTTCATGTTTCAAAACCTGAAATAGATCTAGATCCAGAAATTAAATATAACAATCCTAGTGTTTATAAGAAAGGTAAAGAAAACTTAAAAAACTTAATTAAAAATAAAGTTTTAATTCAGGATGATAAAGAGTGTTTATATATTTATGAAATAATATTAAATGGGATATCCCAGACTGGGATTGGTTGCATCGCTTCTGTAGAAGCTTATGAAAAAAACATTATAAAAAAACATGAATATACCAAACCAGAGAAAGAGGATGACAGGGTAAAAAATATTAAAAAATTAAATGCTCAAACTGGTCCTGTTCTTTTAGCCTATAGAAATAATAATAAAATTTCTAAGTTTTTGCACGAAGTGAAAAGTGAAAATCCAACATATAATGTTTTTGCTCATGATAAATCAAATCATAAGATTTGGATTGTAGAAGACAAAAAACAAATTGAAAAAATACTTAGCCAAATTAATTCTATGGACTCTCTTTTTATTGCAGACGGGCATCATAGGTCAGCTGCAGCAGCAAGAGTAAAAAAAGAATTCTCAAAGAAGAATCCTAATCATACTGGTAATGAAAACTATAATTTTTTTCTCGCTGTTGCCTTTCCCCATTCAGAAATGACTATTTTAGACTATAATAGAATTATAAAAGGATTAAACGGACATTCAATTGATGCCTTACTATCTAATATAGAAAAAAATTTCTTAATAAAAAAACATAAAAAAGAATTTAAACCTTTAAACAAAAATACCTTTGGTATGTACTTAGATAATAACTGGTATGAGTTAATGGCTAAAAAAGAAAATATAGATTTAATTGATCCTGTAAAATCACTTGATGTGTCTATATTGCATGATTTAATTATTGAACCCTTACTTGGTATTAAAGATGAAAGAACTGATCCAAGAATAGATTTTGTTGGAGGTGCGAGAGGCCTTAAAGAACTTGAAAATAGAGTTAACCATAACAGCTTTGATATTGCTTTTGCTCTTTTTCCTACACCTTTTGAAGCTCTTATAAATGTTGCAGACTCTAATAAGGTTATGCCACCGAAATCAACATGGTTTGAACCAAAATTACTTGATGGATTATTGTCTCATCTTATAAATTAATTATCTATTATTGATTAAAAGACAGAGCAACCAGAGAAACTAATCTTAATTCAGGTCTCCAGACCCTTAAAAGAATTCTTTCATCGCCTTCTTTTTGACGTTCAGTTAAAAGATTATAAACTTGTTCAGAACTTTGCGCCTTTACAGTTGATTGAAGAGTAATATTTCCAGATATTCTTTGATGAGTTAAACTTATTATCACACTTCCACTTGTAATTTTTTTAGAAAATGCCTCAGAGTCCTCATCAACAGTAATTACTGCAACTCCTTTTATAGATTGTGGAATTTGATTATCTCTTCGAAAATTCTCAGTGAGATCGCCGAGTCCAAGTCCCAATATTGTATCAATATCACCAGAGGGGTCTTCATTTACTTTATCCTCATTGCCTTCAAGCCTACCTATTTTAACTTTGAGTTCTACTTCTTTACCAAAGCGAATAAGTTGTATTTTCACTTTTTTTCCAATATCAGTATTAGCTACTTTAGTGGTGAGATCTCTCATATCATTAATATCTTCTTTATTATAACCAATGATTACATCACCTTCTTCTATGCCAGCTTTATCAGCAGGACCATCTTTAACTACTTGCTGAACTAATGCACCTTTTGCCTCATCAAGATCCATATCCTTAGCTAACTCTTCAGTAACATTTTGTATCATTACCCCTAGCCACCCTCTTCGCGTTTCACCGTATTCTTTAAGTTGATCAATAACTGGCTTGACTAGATCAGAAGGTATTGAAAAACCTATACCAACGGATCCTCCGGTCTGAGAATAAATCATTGTATTTACACCAATAACTTCTCCATCCATATTAAAAAGAGGACCGCCTGAGTTTCCTTTATTTATTGGTGCATCAGTTTGAATAAAGTGATCATAAGGACCTGATCCAATATTCCTACCTAAAGCAGAGATAATTCCTGCAGTTACTGTTCCTCCTAGACCAAAAGGGTTTCCTATAGCAACAACCCACTCACCAACCTTGGAATTTTCACTATCACCAAAACTAACAAAAGGAAGATCTTTCTCAGGATCAATTTTTAATAATGCAAGGTCCATACGCGGATCTAAACCTATAATCTCAGCATCATAAACTTCATCGTTGCTTAAAGTTATTTTTATTGTCTCAGCTTCTTCAACAACATGATTATTGGTAACAATATATCCATCCTCAGAAATAATAAAACCTGAACCAGCTGTTTTTTGTGGCATTCTTTTTTGAGGTTGATTTCTAAAAAAATCTCTAAACCTTTCATCATTAAAAAAGTCAAAGGGAGAACCAGGAGGATTCTGACGCATTTGACTTGATTGATTTTCTCTTTCTTTTTGCTTTCTTTCTACTGATACATTTACCACAGAAGATGAATATTCTTCTGCAAGGGTTGTAAAGTCAGGTAAAGATGAATTTACTGATGTATTTAAAAAAATTACAGCAATAAAAGATATTATTAAATTTTTTAAAGTTAATTTCATCATTTGTTAGAGCTATTATTCTGAGGCTAAGTCAGGGCATAAAGCGTCCCTGAGCCTACTATTATTATTGATTAAGTTAATTAATTTTTTACTTTCATCGCTTAACTTATCAGTTGAATTCGTTACTATTGAAGACGAGTTTGGATTATTCAAAAACTTAAAAAACTCACTATCAGGTGATAAAACAATTGTAGTTTCATCATCTAATGAATTTTCATACGACATCATTGATCTATAAAATGCAAAAAAGTCCTTATCAAGCCCATAAGCTGATGCAAATATCCTATTTCTGCATGCATCCCCAATACCTCTATTAATTTCTGCATCGCGGGTTGCTTCTGATAATAAAACAGTAACTGTTTTTTCAGCTTCAGCCCTAATACCTCTTGATATCTCTTGCCCTTTACCTCTAAACTCTGCCGCCTCCTGTTGTCTTTCAGTTTGCATTCTTCTGTAAATTGCCTGGCTATTTGCATCTGGTAAATCAGCTCTTTTTATTTTAACATCTACGATATTAATACCTAAATTAAGAGCCTGTTCATTTGCTCTCTCAGTAATTTTCTTCATAAGATCATCTCTATTATCTCTTACAACAGTGACAAATTCCTCTGCACCTAAGATAGATCTTAAACTTGAAGACACAATAGCCTGAAGCCTTGAACGAGCTATTCTTTCATCCCTTACGCTGATATAAAATTGCAATGGATCTGAAATCCTCCATCTTGTAAAAGAGTCTACAACCAATCTTTTTTGATCTGCAGCTATTACCTCTTCTGCAGGAGAATCTAAAGCTAAAATTCTTTTATCTAAATATTGAACTTGTTGAATAAATGGCATTTTAATTTTTAACCCTGGCTCAGTAATTGGTGCGCCAACAGGTCTTCCAAATTGAAGAACGATTGCTTGACGAGTTTCATGAACCGAGAAAAATGTATTAAAAATTAACAATACAAAAATTCCAAGAAAAACTACTGAAATGGTTTGTTTGACACTCATTATCTTTGGCCTTTCTTATTTATTTCATTCAAGGGAAGGTAAGGAACGACACCTTGACCTCCAACTGAGTCACTATCAACTATAATTTTATTCATGCTCCCAAAAACCTTCTCCATAGTCTCTAAGAACATCCTCTGTCTTGTAACATCTTTAGCTTGAATATATTCAGAGTAAATTGATACAAATCTTGTTGCCTGACCTTCAGCTTCAGCAACAGTTTGTGATTGATAGGCTTCTGATTCTCTAAGAATTTTTGAGGCTTCACCTTGTGCCTCAGGAACAATTTTATTAGCATAAGCATTTGCTTCATTTCTGGCTCTCTCTTGGTCAGCTCTAGCAGCTTGAACATCTCTAAAAGCGTCAATAACAGCAGAAGGTGGGTCAACTTTTTGCATTTTAACTTCTCTGATTTCAATTCCTGAACCATAAGAATCTAATGTTGATTGCATGAGAGCTCTAACATCATTTTCAGTTTTTTGACGTGCCCCAGTTAAAATTGGCTGAATATCAGAATTACCAACAACTTCTCTCATTGCACTCTCAGAAACAGCTTTTATGGTTCTTTCAGGATACTGAATTTTAAATAAAAACGAACTCGCTTCTTTAATGACCCAAAAAACTGAAAAATCAATATCAACTATATTTTCGTCACCAGTCAGCATTAAGCTTTCTTCAGGAACATCTCTAAGAGATCTAGATGGATTTGAGAAACCAGATCCAGAGGGTCCTCTCATGCCTATATCAATTCTATTAACAGTTGTTACCTTCGGTGTAATTGCAGTCTCAATCGGAAAAGGAAGATGATAATGTAAACCGGGACCTGTCTGACTTGTGAATTTACCAAACCTCAGAACAACGCCCTGCTCATCGGCATTAACTCTATAAATTCCACTTAAAGACCATAAACCAAATAAAATTAATAATAATGCAAACAAGCCTTTCCAACCTTTACCGCCTCCAGGTAAAAATCTAGAAATAATTTTTTGAAGACCATTAAAAGGATTTTCAAAATCCTGCCGATTATTATTCTGGCCCCATGGATTTTGATTATTACCATTCCAACCATTATTGCTTTCATTAATTATTTTTTGTTTCATTTTTAAACTTTCTATTTACTCAATATGTCCTTATATGACATCTTGAGCTATGGAGTAAATCAAATTCAACAACATTAACGAAATTTAATTATATAGATGACTGAAAATATAAAAAAAATAATAGAAGAAAAGCTATCAAAAATCTTACTTCCGAATAAAAAAAATCTTATTGAAGAAGAAATAATTGAAGGTATTAGCTATAAAGATGGTCATATTCAAATTTCTCTCTTTGCAAATAAAGATAATATTGAGGAAATAGAGGTTGTTGGAAAATTATTAAAAAAAGAACTTCAAAATATTGAAGGCGTTATAAGCGTTACAACTGTTTTAACAAATGAACCTGTTAAAAAAAGTACCTCCAGTACAAAAGAAGATAAAAAACAAACAATTCAAAAAATTAATAATGTTAAAAAAATCATAGCAATTGCAAGTGGTAAAGGTGGGGTAGGAAAATCTACAATTTCAATTAATTTAGCCTCTGCATTCTCTTTAATGGGTAAAAATGTCGGTATTCTTGATGCAGATATTCATGGACCGTCAGTTCCACATATGCTTGGTTTAAAAGGAAAACCTGAGGTTAATAGCGATAAAAAAATTATTCCTTTTGAATTTAATTCTATGAAGGTAATGTCGATTGGATTTTTGTTAAATGAAGAACAACCTGTGGTATGGAGAGGACCAATGGTTCATTCAGCCATAAAACAAATGGCAACAGAAACTGATTGGGGTGAGTTAGATTTATTAATAATTGATATGCCACCTGGCACAGGTGATGCTCAAATAACGGTATCACAACATTTACCTCTTGATGGAGCAGTTATAGTTTCAACACCACAACCGGTTGCTTTGAATGATGCAGTTAAAGCTATAGGAATGTTCAGAAAGGTAGATATTCCAATCATTGGCGTTATAGAAAATATGTCTTATCTCCTTTTAGAAGATGGAAAGAAAGAGGATATTTTCGGAACAGATGGTGCCAAAAATATGTCAGAAAAAGAAAAAATATTCTTTATTGAAGAAATACCTTTAGACAAAGAAATTCGCGAAAGTTCAGATAAGGGAAATCCATATATTTTTGAAAAACCTGACGGAATCACTAAAGATATATTTTTAAAAGCAGCAGAAAAAATAGAAAAAATAATTTAAAAATTTATTTTTTTTCATAAACTATTAAACGGTGAGAGCAACTATCCCAATCTTCTTTTGTAGTTTTACCCTTAAAAACCTCATTATAAAGATTTCTATCAAAAGATGGAAAAAAAACGTCACCTTCAGGGGATGAATAAACTTCGGTATAATAAATTTTTGAAGCAATTTTTAAAAAATATTTAAAAAGATATTCTCCACCTATAATCATTATTTCATTTGTATTTCTATCTTTTGCGTATTCCTTAGCTCTTAAAATTGAGTCTTCAATAGTTGTACAAAAAATAACACCATCTTTTTTTAGTGTTGTTTGCTTTGTAACAACAATATTATCTCTTCCAGGTAATGGGCGACCAATAGAGTCCCATGTTTTTCTTCCCATTATCATTGGTTTATTCATTGTTAATTTTTTAAAATTAGATAAGTCAGATGGTAAATCCCATGGCATAGATCCATTATTACCAATAACTCCATTTTCGGCTACTGCAACAATTAAACTAAAATTAAACATTATTATACCGCAACTGGTGCAGGAATATGAGGGTGAAATAGATAGTCCTCTAAAATAAAATCTTCAAACTCAAAATCAAAAATACTCTTAGGATTAGAAATAATTTTCATTTTAGGTAATTCTTTAAAGTCCCTTCCTAATTGTTCTTTCGCTTGATCAAAATGATTAGAGTATAAATGAGCATCACCAAATGTGTGAACAAATTCTCCAAGTTCTAATTTTAAAATTTTTGCAATCATCATTGTCAAAAGAGCGTATGATGCAATATTAAAAGGAACACCAAGAAAAATATCGGCTGATCTTTGATAAAGTTGACAAGAAATTTTTCCATTTGAAACATAAAATTGAAATAAACAATGACATGGAGGAAGAGCCATTTTTTCAACATCTGACGGATTCCATGCGGTAACAATAAGTCTTCTCGAATCAGGATTAGTTTTAATTTGGTTAATTAAGCCAGATATTTGATCTATTGTCTCTCCATTTCGACCTGGCCATGATCTCCATTGATGACCATAAACAGGCCCCAATTCACCACTTTCGTCAGCCCACTCATCCCAAATACTGACGCCATTTTCCTTCAAATAAGATATATTAGTTTCGCCTTTTAAAAACCACAAAAGCTCATAAATAATTGATTTTAAATGAATTTTTTTTGTTGTTAATAATGGAAAGCCTTTTGATAAATCAAATCGCATTTGATAACCAAATACTGATCGAGTACCAGTACCTGTTCTATCATTTTTATCGGTACCATTTTCTAAAACGTGTTTTAATAATTTATGATATTGTCTCAAAGAAAACTCCTAAACTAATATTAATTCTAAACTACTTTTTTGTCTCTTCAAATTTTATTTAATCGATTGTATAAAAGAAATGCTGGTTTACCAGATATAGTGATAAACGGTTGATGTAATAAACTGTTCGGACCCGGGGGCGGTACCCGGCACCTCCACCATAATTATGGGGGTGAAATAGGATCGACGAGAGCGTAAAAATCTTCTTTTCACTCGGCATTGTTCCGCCGTTATCGGGCTATTTTATAGAAGCAAAAAGCGACTATGCAGAGTATTCTCTCGCAGCTTAATGTGTGAGTTACTCAACTTAACTCCTAATTATTTGCATAATTAGGCGGGGTTTGAGGGGCACCTGGCAACAGAAGCTCCTTGTTTAATTCTAAACAAATAAACTTGGAGATTTACTGTGAAGAAAGAAAGACAAGAATCAGATGCTTTTGGTCAAATTAAAGTAGAAAGCGATAAATACTGGGGTGCTCAAACCCAAAGGTCTCTTAAAAATTTTAAAATCGGTGGAGAAAAAATGCCTATTCCTCTTATTAGAGCTCTAGGAATAGTAAAATTATCTGCCGCCACAGTGAATAAAAATATGGGTGCTCTTAAACCAAAAATTGCTAATGCGATAATTAAAGCATCAAAAGAAGTTGTTAATGGTAAATTTGACAATCACTTTCCTTTAGTTGTCTGGCAAACTGGTTCAGGAACTCAATCTAATATGAATGCAAATGAAGTTATATCAAACAGAGCTATTGAAATTCTTGGAGGTAAACTTGGATCAAAAGAACCAGTTCACCCGAATGATCATTGTAATATGTCTCAATCTTCAAATGATACATTTCCTACTGCAATGCATATAGCAGCGGCAATAGAGATTAATAAAGAACTTATTCCCTCTCTTAAAAAACTGTCTGCTTCAATAGGGAAAAAAGAAAATGAATTTAAAAAAATTATCAAAATAGGGCGAACCCATCTTCAAGATGCCACTCCAGTAACCCTAGGACAAGAATTTTCAGGATATAAAGCACAAATTGATAATGGGATTAAAAGAATACAAAAGTCATCTGAAGAGCTTTATGTTCTAGCGCAAGGGGGAACTGCTGTTGGGACTGGTTTAAATTCAAAAAAAGGCTTTGATAAAAAATTTGCCTCAGAATGTAAAAAAATTACTAAATTGCCTTTTAAAACCTCTGAAAATAAATTTGAAGCCCTAGCAACACATGATACACTTGTTGAGGTTTCTGGTAGTTTAAATACTATAGCCGCTTCATTATTTAAAATTGCCAATGATATAAGATTGCTTGGTTCTGGTCCTAGATCTGGTTTAGGTGAATTACAATTACCTGAAAATGAACCAGGGTCATCTATTATGCCTGGAAAAGTCAATCCAACTCAATGTGAAGCAATGACAATGCTTTGTTTACAAATTATTGGAAATCACACAACAATAAGTACCGCTGGTAGTCAAGGCCATTTCGAGCTTAATGTTTTTAAACCTTTAATTGCATATAATATTTTACAATCAATAAAATTACTTTCAGATGGATCAGAGAGTTTTATGAAGAATTGTATAGCGGGAATCAAGCCAAATAAAACCAGGATAAAAGAATTATTAAATAGCTCTCTAATGCTTGTTACATCTCTTGCACCAGTTATTGGATATGATAATGCATCAATTATTGCAAAATCAGCTCATAAGAATGGTACAACATTAAAAGAGGAAGCAATTAAGCAGGGTTTTGTGACTGAAGAGGAATATTTTAAAATTGTTAAACCAGAAAAAATGATTTCCCCCTCATAAAATTATGAATCAAATTAAAAAGTCACTAATATTATCTGGTCATAAGACCAGTATCGCCCTAGAGAAAGAATTTTGGAAAGCTTTAGAGATTATCTCTGAAAATAAAAATATTGGTATTGATAAATTAATTGAAAAAATTGATAAAAAAGAGAGAAATGGTAGTTTGGCTTCTGCAATAAGGGTTTTTATTCTAAAAAAATTTATGAAGCTTAATTAAAAATGAATCATTGTATGCTTATAATGTTTTATAAATAATCATTTTAAATTATGCACCAAATGTTACCTCAAGATAGTATTAAATGACAAACTTCAAAACCCTTGATAACTTTAAGAGATTAAATGAAGTTCAAAAAGAGGCTGTTCTTCATGATAAAGGACCATTATTGGTTTTAGCCGGTGCTGGTACAGGTAAAACTGGTGTTTTGACCACAAGACTATCAAGATTATTAATTGAGAATATTGCGTTACCTGGAGAAATCCTCTCAGTAACTTTTACCAATAAAGCTGCAAATGAAATGAGGTCAAGGGTTAGTGATCAAATAGGTGATAAAGCATCAGGTCTAAAATGGTTAGGAACTTTTCATTCTATTGGCGCTCAAATATTAAGAACATATCCAGAAAAAATTGGATTAAAAAATGATTTTATAATTCTTGATACTGATGACCAGACAAGACTCCTTAAACAATTAATTAGAGATGAGAATATCGATGATAAAAAGTGGTCACCAAAGGGGCTTTTAAACCTAATTGATAAATGGAAAAATAAGGGAATTCTTCCCGGAAATATTTCACGAGATGATGGAGATTATTTTGCAAATGGCAAAGGTGCAATTTTATATAGAAAGTATCAAGATCAATTAAAGTTTTTTAATGCTGCAGATTTTGGAGATCTAATTCTTGAATGTATAAGACTTTTTAATGAAAATCAGGATATTTTAGAACAATATCAAAATCGTTTTAAATTTATGCTAGTTGATGAATATCAAGACACTAATTCATCTCAGTATTCTCTTTTAAAATTACTATCAAATAAATGGATGAATATTTGCTGTGTCGGTGATGATGACCAATCCATTTATTCTTGGAGAGGAGCAGAAGTAAGTAATATTTTAAGGTTTGAAAAAGACTTTCCAAACGCAAAAGTTATTAGATTAGAGCAAAATTATAGATCAACAGGAAATATTTTAGCAGCTGCCTCGAGATTAATTGAGTCAAACGAATCAAGATTCGGAAAAACTTTATGGACCTCTTCCTCTGAGGGAGAAAAAGTATCTATAACCTCCACTTGGGACGGTGAAGAAGAAGCAAGAATAATTACTGATGAAATAGAAAGGTATTCTCTAAATAATAAAAACCTTGACGAAATCGCAATATTAGTAAGGGCAAGTTTTCAAATGAGGGAATTTGAAGATAGATTTATATCAGTTGGTTTACCTTACAAGGTAATTGGGGGTCCAAGATTTTATGAGAGAAAAGAAATAAGAGATGCAAATGCCTATTTTAGAATTGCAATTCAGCCAAATGACAGCTTAGCACTTGAGAGAATTCTAAATACACCTAGAAGAGGAATTGGCGAAACAACGATAAAAAAAATTAAGGATTATTCTAAAAATAATAATATTTCGACCATTGAGGCCATCAAAGACCTTATAAAAACATCAGAAATAAAACCAAAAACAAAAATTTCTCTAAAAAACTTTGTTGAATTAACAGATCGATGGCACAGCCTATTAAATGAAAGAAGTCATTATGAGCTAGCTGAAATAATTCTTGAAGATTCTGGATATTTAGAAATGTTAAGAAACGATGATTCAATTACGGCAGCGGGAAGGTTAGAGAATATAAAAGAATTATTTAGATCTATTGAGCCCTTTGAGAGCTTAAATGCTTACCTAGAGCATATAGCGCTTGTCATGGAAATAGATAAAAATCCTGATGGTAACAAAGTAAGCCTTATGACATTACATGCCGCTAAAGGACTTGAGTTTGATTATGTTTATCTCCCTGGGTGGGAAGAAGGCGTATTTCCTAACCAAAGATCTCTTGATGAAGGAGGTATAGAGTCTCTTGAGGAGGAAAGAAGGCTTGCATATGTTGGAATAACTAGGGCAAAAATTAAATCATCAATCTTTTATGCCGCAAATAGAAAAATGCATAATCAATGGCTTTCTAGCATACCCTCAAGATTTATTAATGAAATGCCGGAAGATAATTTAGAAATTAATTTATCACACTTTTCAGGTAATCAAAAAAGTTTTACCGACATTGAAGAAGATACTTTCGATCAATCAGATTATAGTACACCTGGTTGGGAAAGAGCAAAAATAGAATCAAGCATTAAAAATTTGGAAAATAATCAACCAAAAATAATTAAAAACTCAAATGCGAAGTACTCAAAAGGATCAATCGTAATACATAAAAAATTTGGTCAAGGAAAAGTTGAAAGTGTAGACGGAAAAAAATTAACAATTGATTTCGGTGAGAGTGGTACCAGGAAAGTAATGGAAAATTTTGTAGAGTCTTTGAATTAAAAGTCTATACATTAATTCATTTAACCAATTATAATAATTATATTATGACGGCAAATATCGAACAAAATATTAAAAAAATTCGTGAACTTTTTGAGAAGGAATTGATTGATGCCTACATAATCCCGCATGAAGATGAATTTTTAACTGAATATGTGCCAGATCATTCAGAAAGATTAGCATTTATTACAGGATTTACTGGGTCTGCTGGTCTAGCAATTATTACAAAAAATAAAGCAGCTATTTTTGTAGATGGGAGATACACAACTCAAGTTAAAATACAAACCTCTGGAAAAATATTTGATCATGAAAATTTAAATTATTCTGATATAGAGAAATGGATTAAATTAAATCTTAAAGAAACAAGTAAAATTGGTTTTTGTCCAATGACAATATCACTTGAAAAATTTAATTCATTTAAAAACTCTATCTCTGACACAAAAATTAAATTTAAAAAAATTGATAATTTAGTTGATAAGTTGTGGTTAAAGAAACCTAAACAAAATAATAGTTTAATTTATAAACATAATAAAAAATTTACAGGGGTATCCCATAAAGAAAAAAAAGAACTAATAATAAAAGAAATAATCAAAAATAATTGTGATTCTCTCTTTATAAGTGAACCAGAAAATACTTGCTGGTTTCTCAATATAAGGGGAAACGATTTAGATTTTACTCCATTGGTTAGATGTTATTCGTTGATTGAAAGGAATGGAGAAGTTTATATTTTTTCAAACCACAAAATTTCAAGTAATATAGAAAAATATTTCAAACAAAATGATATCAAACATCTTCCAATAGATAAAATTAAAGATTTTTTTAAAAATAAAAATTTTAAAAGAACTATATTTGATTTTAAAACTACTCCATATGAGCTGGCAGATGTTATTTTTAAATATTCAATTAAATATAGAAATATCCAAAATCCCTGTAGTCTTTTTAAGGCATGCAAGAACAGTACTGAAATTAAAGGTGCAATAAATGCACATATTAGAGATGGAGTAGCTTTAACTAAGTTTTTATTTTGGTTGGACAATAAATCTGAAAAAGACGAATTAAATGAAATTGATATTGAAAAAAAATTATTACATTTAAGAAATAAAGAAGAAAATTTTATTTCTCCTTCTTTTAGTACAATTGCAGGAACAGGTGGTAATGGAGCAATTGTTCATTATAAAGCTGATGAGAACAATTGTAAAAAGCTTAAGGCCGGCAATCTTTTGCTCGTTGACTCAGGAGGACAATATCTTGATGGCACTACCGATGTAACCAGAACTATTGCATTATTTCCAAATGAGAAAAAAGTAAATCAAGAAAAGAAAGATAGATTTACTAGAGTATTAAAAGGTCATATAGCTATAGCATGTTCTACCTTCAAGAAAGGTACTACTGGAAAAGATTTGGACCCTTTGGCAAGAAAATTTCTAATTGAAGAAGGTTTAAATTATAATCATGGAACAGGTCATGGCGTAGGTTCATTTCTAGGTGTTCACGAAGGTCCGCAGAGTATATCCCCTCTTGGTATTCAAGAAATTAAAAAAGGTATGATAATTTCAAATGAACCTGGATATTATAAAGAAAATGAATACGGAATTAGAATTGAAAATCTAATAGTTACTCAAGAAATGGATAAAAACGATAATCATTTGTACTTTGAAACACTTACTTTAGCACCAATCGATAAAAATTTAATATGTATAAATATGCTTAATAAAGAAGAAATAACTTGGGTAAACTCTTATCATGAAAAAGTTTTTGAAACTTTATCAAAATTTATGCGAGATAAAGAATTAATCTGGTTAAAGGAAAGTTGTAAATCTATTCTTCAATGAAATCATTCCATTCCTCTTCTGAAAAGACTCTTATTCCAAAATTATTTGCTTTATCAACTTTCGATACAGTTGGTTTATCTCCAGCAATTAAGTAATTAGTCTTTTTTGAAAGTGATGATGAAAGTTTAGCGCCTAAAAGTTCAATTTTTACCTTTGCCTCAGCACGACTCATAGTTTTAAGTGTGCCAGTAATTAAGATCGTTTTATCAGATATTTTAGTTTCCTTAATTTCTTTGTTATAATTTTTTACAGTTATTCCTGACTCAATTAATTCTATAATTAATTGTCTAGTATCACTATTTTGAAAGAAATCTATAATTGAAATGGCTACTTTTTCGCCAACACCATCCAAAGATAAAAGCTCCTGCATTGATTGATTTATGCTATTACTTGAAATATTTTCTAACATAGCATCAATAGATTTATAATAATTTGCAATCAAATCTGCTGAGGACAAACCTAAATGCCTTATCCCAAGAGAAAATAAAAAGCGATCTAAATCAATTTCTCTTTTTCTATTAATAGCTTCAAATAACTTTAAAGCACTATCCTTAATTGTTCCAATTTTTGTCTTTGATCCAGAAGTATATCTCCAAAAAGGTGGGGGGTTATCCTTGTATTTCTTTTCTAAATAAAAGATATCGACTGGTGATTTAATTAATTTCTCTGAATAATACTCATTAATTTGTTTTTCACCAAGTCCATCAATATCAAAGGCGGACTTTGATGAGAAATGTTTGATTCTTTCAATAACTTGAGAAGAACATTTAAATTCTCCAGTACACCTTATATATTTTTCTTCTTTTTCTTTTTTACCTAACTTAATTTTATCTCTAACAACTTTAGAGCCGCAAACTGGACAATTATCGGGAGGATTAATTGATGTTAAATCATTTTTCCTTTTTTCCTTAATAACTTTAATAACTTGTGGAATAACATCTCCAGCTCTTTGTACCCAAACCATATCACCAATCCTAATATCTTTCCTTTTAATCTCTTCAAAATTATGGAGGCTAGAGTTTGAAACCAATGCACCACCAATATTTACTGGTGAAAGCCTCGCAACTGGTGTTAAAACCCCTGTGCGCCCGACTTGTATTTCAATATCTAAAATTTTAGTTACTGCTTTTTCAGCTGGAAATTTATGTGCTATTGCCCATCTTGGATGATGTTCTGTTGATTGAAGTCTTTCTCGCCAATCAAGTCTATTAATTTTATATACTATTCCGTCTATATCATAACCAAGACTTCCTCTGCGTTCTAATATATCCTCATAGAAAATAATTAATTCATCTATGGATTTAAATAAACCAAAGTTATCATTAGTAGGAAATCCTAAATCCTTAAAAAAATTAATTAAATCATAATGATTATCATATGGTAGTGAAGATGCACTTCCCCATGCATAAGCAAAAAACTCTAGAGACCTTTTAGCTGTTTCTTTTGGATCTAATTGCTTTAATGATCCAGCAGCAGCATTTCTAGGATTTTTAAAAAGTTCCTTACCCTGTTTATCTTGAATTTCATTTAGGAGATTAAAATTATCATGAGACATATATACCTCACCTCTAATTTCTAAAAACTTTGGTGCTCTTTTTTTATCTATTGTATGAGGGATGCCTTTTATAGTTTTAATATTCTCTGTAATATCTTCTCCTATCTTACCATTTCCTCTTGTTGCACCTACTTTTAGGACACCATCTTCATAAATTAAACTGGCAGAAAGGCCATCAATTTTTGGTTCAGCAACATATTCAATTATATTATTTTCGTCTATTCTTAGAAAATTTCTTAAACTATCACTCCATGCAATAACCTCTTCTTTATTTTTTGCATTTTGAATTGAAAGCATAGGTGTAGAATGTTTTACTTTCTTAAATTTTTCAGAAGGTTCTGCACCTACTCTCAAAGATGGAGAATTAGAAGTAATTAGAGACGGATAATCTTTTTCAATTTCTAAAATCAACCTTCTGATTTCATCATACTCTGCATCAGAAATTGTTGGATTATGATTTTCGTAATAAGCAAAGTCATGCTTTTTTATAGTTTCATATAGTTTTTCAAGCTTAATTTTTACTTTTTTCTCTAAAGAGTTTTTAGTATTAATTAATGAAGATTGATCTTTTTGTTTTTTACTCGACATTATCCCTAATCAATTCATAACTATCTTTATACCATGAACTGTCAGGAAAATTATGACCCAGTACTGATGCGGTATTATAGGCTTCCTCAAGCAAACCCATTGATAAATATGCCTCTACAGTTCTATGAAGGGCTTCAGGAACGTGACTTGTAGTCTGATAATCAACAGTTACAGTTCTGAATCTATTAATTGCCGCTAAAAAAGCTTTTTTCTGAAGATAATATCTTCCAATATACATTTCCTTACCAGCCAAATGGTCTAATGTAAGATCAATTTTTAATTGAGAGTCTTTTGCATAATCTGTTCCTGGGTACCTTCTAACAACCTCAACAAAAGATTCTAATGCAAGTTCAGTAATTCTCTGATCTCTTGCAACATCTTGAATTCTCTCATAATAAGATTGTCCGATAAGGTAATAAGCGTAAACAGCATGTTTATTTCCAGGGTGTAGAGATATAAATCTTTGAGCAGTTGATATAGCTTGATCATATTGATTTTGAAGATAATAAGCATATGCAGACATTAGCATAGATCTCCTTGCCCATGAAGAATATGGATGCTGTCTCTCAACTTCATCAAATTCAAATGCTGCCTGTTGAAGCCTGCCTCTATCAAGGTTGTATACTGCATTGTTATATATTGCTGCTAAAGACCTCTCTCTATACTCAGGTCTCTCATTAGTACTAGAACACCCTATAAGAAAAATTAACAACAGAGGTATAAAATAATTATGCAAATGTAATATTCTCAATTGATTTCAACGTAAGAATTAAAATAAATTATTAGTATAAACATGTATAATTAAAATGTCTTTATAAAATTAACTAGCAAGGTAATTAGATTCAACGACTACATTTATTCCTTTAAATAATGTGTCAGGATACTCGATAATATCGTAATTTTCACTCGACTTGAATAACTCATGTAATAAAAGATTATTTATATAATGACCGCACTTTAATCCTTTATAACTTCCTTCAATTCGAAAACCGCTGGTATATACATCTCCAATTGCATCCAATAACTTATGCCTTGAAAATTCATTTTCATGTCTCAAACCTTCAGGGTTAATTACTTCATTGTTATCAACAATTATACAGTTATCGATACTTCCACCAAGGCCTAAACCTTGCGAACGCATATACTCAACATCTTTCATAAATCCAAAAGTCCTTGCATTTGAGGCAAAGCTTTTAAAATTATAATTATCAAGTGATGTTGATGCACTTTGTTTGCCAACAACTTCGGCATCAAAATCAATTTCAACAGAAAATTTTTGGTTCTTACTGGGAGTAAAAGAGCAATATTTATCATCAACCATTACTTCAATTTTTTTTAGAATTTTTAAGATTTTTCTTTTTGCTTTAAGTGACTTTATTCCACAACCCTCAATAATTTCTATAAAGGGTAATGAACTGCCATCCATAATGGGTACTTCAGGGCCATTTAATTCAACAATTATATTATCAATACCTATTCCGTTAAAAGCAGCCATTAAATGTTCAATAGTTGATACTTTAACACCATATTCATTCTCTATTGTTGTGCATAAACTTGTATCGGATACGTTTTTGTATGTTGCTTTAATTGAACAATCCTTTGTTTTTTTATCTATATCTGTTCTTACAAAAATAATGCCACTATTTTCTTTATTAGGCTTTAATTTAACATTAATTAAATTTCCTGAGTGAAGACCAATGCCGCTAAAACTTTTTGGTTTTGAAATAGTTGTTTGCCAGGGAAAACTTCCTGAAGCTATTGATGGTGAAACAAAATTATTCATAAAATTATCTTTAATTAGTTTATTTTTAGACACTAAAAATTATTTATATTTATTGGTAAAGAGATAACATTTAAAGCTTTAGAAAACTAATAAATGATTGTGACTTAATGTAACTCAAGTAGATTATAATTTATTGGCCCTTAATTTTACCAAAAAATCTTTGTAATGCTGGAATCTCTAATTGAGAATCTGACTCAATATCATCTTCCGTGGAATCAAATCTGTCGCTATTAAATAAAGGAACTCCGTCATCTTTCTCCCAATCCTCAGGCTCAGGTAAGTTAGAAATATTCTCTTCAGATAGTGACTCTGAAAAATCATCATCAAAATCATTATAATCATCTGGGTCAATATTGTGAGGCTCTTCAGGAGAAGTTTTTATAACTTCTAGCTCAACATTTTCTAGTTCATTATCATCAATAACATCAACAAAATTACTTTCAGATGAGTCATTTTCAGAATTAATATCTACAACTTTTTCTTCAACTGTTTGATCCATACCAGTCGCAATAACTGCGGTTTTAAAATTATCCCCCATTTCTTCATCCTGGAAGATACCAAAAATAACTTCGCACTCCTCCCCAACGTCTTTTTGAATGACTGATAGAGCACCTTGTATTTCAAAAGGGTTAATGTCTGCACCAGCTGTTAAGGATACCAATAGGCCTTTTGTTCCCTTTAATGACAAATCATCTAACATAGGATTTGAAATCGCATCTTCTGCAGAGAGAATAGCTCTATCTTCGCCTGAGGAGATCCCTACTCCAAATACAGCTTTACCTTTATGTTGCATAATTGTTTTTACGTCAGCAAAATCAATATTAATTGAGCCATTTTTCATTATAAGTGCGCTTATTGCCGACACACCATCGTAAAGTGTCTTATTTACAAGGTCCTCGCATTCTTTCATCGGAGTTTTTTCATTAATAATTCTGAAGATATTTTGATTAGGTATTACTATCACGGTATCAAGAATTGAACATAACTCATCAATTCCATTTTTAGCAGACAACATTCTTTTTTTACCTTCAAAACTCCATGGGGTTGTAACTATTGCAACTGTTAGAATACCCATATCTTTTGCTAACTGAGCTATAACGGGAGCAGCACCTGTACCGGTTCCACCGCCAAGGCATGCTGTAATAAACAACATATGAGTACCTTCTAAATACCTCCTGATTTCTTCTTGGGATTCTTCTGCTGCTTTTTTACCAACTTTTGGATCAGCTCCTGCACCAAGACCTTCAGTTGAATGAGAACCAATAGAAATAGGTGTAACTCCTTTTAGATTTTCAAGATCTTGAACATCGGTATTTGCTGCAAATAATTCTACTCCATCCAGGCCTTGTTCAACCATTGTTTTAAGAGCATTACCGCCACCTCCACCAACACCAATTAAAGCAAGTCTTGGTCGTAATTTTTCAATTTCAGGTGTTTCTAAAGAAATACTGCTATTTGATACAAAATTTTCATCATCATAAGTAGTCATTTTAAGACCTCAAAACATTACAATGTAAATTTCTACTGATTCTAACATTAAAACAAGCTTAAGTTATTGATTAAAAACCAGAACCCATTATTTTCTCGATAAATTTAATAGCAAAATTATGATTTTTTGTTTTGTTTTTAATTTCATTTTCTTGCATTAATATTGAATGTAAAAGCATACCAGTGCACGATGTGAATGCTGGGCCTGATATATCTTCAACTAAATTATTTATCCCAGACGGTAACCCAATTCTTACTCGCGTTTCTAAAATTCTCTCAGCAAACTCAATACTGCCTGGTAACTCCATTGTACCGCCAGTTATTATGGTATTCTTATTTGATATATCTTTGTAACCAGATTGCTCGATACATTTTTTTGAATGCATAAGTATTTCCCAAAATCTTGGCTTAATAATTGAAATCAGCTTTGATCTGGAGAACGAAAGTCTATTTTCATCATTTCCACCTATTAATGGTATTTGAAAGATCTCTTCTCCATCATTTGCCCCCCTAAGAGCACTTCCGTATAGAGTTTTTAGAGCCTCAGCTTGATCAAATGGTGTATTTAACTCTTTTGATATATCGTTTGTAATATACCATCCACCTAAATTAAGAGATTTTGCATAAACTATTGAACCATCAATAAAAACTGAAATTGAAGTAGTTCCCGCTCCAATATCAATACATACAGATCCTTGATTTTTTTCTTCATCAGTAAGCGCAGATAAAGCAGATGTATATGGTTTTGCAGTAAAGTTAGTTACATTTAAAAAACAACTATTAATAATATTTTCTAAATTACTTATATGGTTAGGGTTTGCATAAATAAAAAGTAATTTAACGCCTAATTTTGATGCACTCATACCTGACGGATTGACAATATTTTTTATGTTATCGACAATATAATTTGAAGGGATGACATGAAGGATTTTTTTATTTTCTTTATTAAATTTTCGCTTTGCAATTTCTATTACTTCTTTAATGTGGTTTTGATTTATAATCTGATTACCAATAGAAAATTCCCCAAAAACTCTCTCTGTTCTAATATAATTTCCTGAGACATTTACAGAAACATTCTCAACTTCATAATTTGCTTGATTTTCAGCAAGATCTACAGCCTTCCTAATGGATTCTTCAAGATCGTTAATATTTGTAATACCTCCGTTTTTAATTCCTTTTGATTGTGAATAACCACATCCGATTAACCTAATTTTTTTTCTATCTAAAATATTATCAATTTTACCAATAAAGCAAATCACCTTATCAGAGCCTATATCAATTGATGTAATAACTTTTTCAGATTGATAGGTTGATTTATTATTAATAAAAAAATCTTGTTGATTATTATTTTTTTTAGCCATTTCCACTAATCCTATCAGTGGTTATTTTACCTTCAACTCTCAAATCAATCTTTTTATGACCTTTTTCAATTAACTTAGTTTCCTTTATATATGTATCTAATAATGAAAGGGACTCAGAGATATTATTTTCTGGTAACAGTATTCTTACCCCATTCTTATAATGAAGATCCCATCTTCTTCTACTAACAAAATTAGCATGATCAATTTGATTAAAAATATCAGGATAATTAATTAGCTTGTCCAAAAGATTTTTTAATTTTTTATCAGCGCCCATTCCCTTAATTTGAAAATAATTCTGGAATTCATTAGATTTAATTTTCTCAATTCTATATCCATATTCATCTAAAATATATTGTTCAGAACCTCTTCTCCAAACTGCTGAAGGAAAATACTCCTCAATACTTATACTTAGAGTTTGAGGGTAAACCCTTCTAACAGTGACATCTTTTACCCATGTTATTTTTTCTATTTCATGTTGAATATTTTTAAGATTTAATGTCACTAATGACTGATTTTCATAGGGTTTTAAAAGTCTAGATAGAGTATTTTTTGATGAACGGTCTCTGCCAATAATTTCAATATTACTTATAGAAAATAATTCAATAAACTCTGAAGTTATATCTCTTCTTATTTTACCATCATTAAAAAAATTAATAAAAATTAAAGAAACTACAAATGATAACAAAATTAATAGATATTTATATTTTTTTATCTTCTGCAAGACGCATCCTCCAATAAATAGAGTATTAGGTCATTATACGAGATCCCTTTATTTTCTAATAATTCAGGAACAAGGGAAGTAGATGTCATCCCTGGCTGAGTATTTATTTCTAAAACAAAAAGAGATTCTTTATTATTTCCACCACTCCACCTAAAATCAGTTCTAGAAATACCTCTGCAGCCAAATAGATTGTGACAGTCATATGCCGTCTTCTTGACTAAGTTATATATTTTATTTGGGATATTTGCAGGAATTATATGATCAGATCCCCCAGATTCATATTTTGCATTATAGTCGTAAAAGGTATTTTTTGTTTTGATCTCTACGACTTCGGTAGGTTCGTTATCAAAAACAGCACAGGATAATTCTACTCCTTCAATATAGTCCTCAACCAAAACTTCTTCCCCGTATATCCAAGATTTCTGAATTTCTAATAGTCTATTTCTATCTGATTCATTAAAAATTACATAAACTCCATTACTAGAACCCTCTTGAATTGGCTTTATTACAAAGGGTATTGTTCTTTTTAAATCATAAATATTATCAATTTTTAAAATTTCATATTCTGGAGTATTAATATTATTTTTTACAAATATCTTTTTCGATGAAGCTTTGTTCATACATAACTTAGATGAAGCAATACCTGAATGTGTATATGGAATATTATTTTTTTCTAATAAAGATTGCACTAACCCATCTTCACCACCTGATCCGTGAAGAGCATTAAAACAAACGTCCGGCTGAATTTTAATTAATTTATTTATGTAATCACCCTTACAATCAAAAGGTATTATATTTAAACCTTTTGAAATCAGAGATTTTATAACATTCTCTCCTGAAGAAATACTTATTTCTCTCTCTGAAGAGTTTCCTCCTAAAAGTACAACAATTTTAGTATTTTTATCAATTTTAACCATTTTGACCAAGGATTTGAATTTCCCACTCAAGCCTAATACCAAATTCATTTAGAACTTTTTCTATGATCATTTCACCCAAATTTTCAAAATCTGAGGCTTTTGCTTTTCCTATATTTATCATAAAGTTATTATGTTGATCAGAAATAACTGCATCACCACATCGCAACTCCTTTAATCCTAATTTATTAATTAACTGCCATGCTTTATATTTCTTATCATTTTTAAAAGTACTTCCTCCTGTCGGATATCCTTGAGGCTGAGATGATATTCTTTTTTTGGTAATTTTATTAATTTTTCTTTTAATTTCTTCGCTATCTTTTTTGAAACCTTTTAAATTTGCTGAGGTTATTATTAAATCTTTAGAGATATTTGAGGCCCTATATTTAAAATCTATTTCTGCAGCTTTTAATTTAATTTTTTTTCCTTTTTTATCCAAAAAATTTATATCTAGAAGAATATCTTTAAATTCAGAACCATAACAACCTGCATTCATAATAATTCCTCCACCAATTGTTCCAGGTATGCCTGATAAAAACTCCAATCCGCCTATTTGAAGATCAATACATTTTTTTGCTACTTCCTTATCTAAAATACCAGAACCAACATTTAAAATATTTTGTTTTTGATAAGTTATTTTCTTAAATTCTGGAGGGATTAAAATAGATAAACCTGACAAACCACCGTCTCGAATTAGTATATTTGAAAGTTTTCCAAATACATTTAATTCTAATCCAGGAATTAATTCTTGAAGAAGAATAGATAAATCGTTTTCATTTTTTGGTATGTACAAATACTCCAAAATTCCTCCAGCTTTAAGCCATGATAAATTTTTAATTGATTTATTATAAAAAAATTTACCATTAAGCTCCTTGGCAACTGAAGGTGTTTTTAAAATAGTATCTATGTTATTTAACATTCAAGTCCTTAAGTTTGAATTGCTTTGCATAATCATTGCACCAAGAAGATATTGATCCTGCCCCCATGAAGACAACAGTATCTTTTGGTTTTAATATATGATTTAATTTATTTTTAGCTTTTAAGAAATTGCTTGCATAGTAAGCTTTTGTATATTTTTTTCTATTTATATCTCTTGTCAAATTTAATGAATTTATATCCCTTATTTTTATTTCTCCTGCGCTGAATACTGGTAATATTATTGATATATCAGCATCTCTTAATGATTTTATAAAATTACCGTAATTCTCATTCAGCCTAGAATATCTATGCGGCTGAATAACAGAAATTAATCTACCGCTTTTACTCTTTAAGGCGCTAAGAGTTTCTCTTATTTCTGTAGGATGATGAGCATAATCATCAAAGAAAATGACCTCATCGTTATCATATATCTTTGTAAGCCTTCTTTTGACTCCATGAAATGTCTCTAATGAATTCTTAATAATACTTTTATTTATTTTAAAATTAATGCAAACCGATATAGCCGCTAATGCATTTTCTACATTATGATTACCTATTAGAGGAAAATTTATGTTTCTAATAAATGAATTTTTTTTATTTAAATTTTTAATCTCAACATCAAAAATAATTCCATCTTTATTTTTCTTGACAATCTTAGCTTGAATATCCGAATTATTACTAAAACCATATTTATAAATATTTAAAGATTTATAATTTTTTAATATTGCCTGAATATTCCTATCTTTTTCAGATACTGCTAAAAAACCAAATGGTGAAATATTCCTAATGTAAGAATGAAATGAATCAATTAATTTTTCTTTACTTCCATAAAAGTCTATGTGCTCATTATCAATAGAAGTAATGACACCACCAAAAGATGGTAGTAAAGAAAAACTTCCATCTGACTCGTCAGTTTCAACTAACATAAGGTCACTTTTACCTAATTTTGTATTTGACCCATACGAATTTATAATACCACCATTAATTACTGTAGGGTCTAATTTTGCTTTGTCTAAAATTTCTGCAATTAGGGAAACTGTTGTTGTCTTGCCATGACTACCAGCAACAGTAATTGTACTTTTTACCCTCATTAATTCTTTAAGCATTTCTGAACGACTTATAACTGGAATATTAAGTTTTATTGCTCTTTTGATTTCAGGGTTATTTTTCGAAATAGCAGAAGAAAAGACAACCAAAGACGCATTCTCTACATTGCTTGAATTATGACCAATAAATATTTTAATACCTAATTTTTTTAGTCTTAAAACATTTGAATTTTTTTGTTGATCTGAGCCAGTTACTTTATAACCAAGATTTTTCATAATCTCAGCAATACCGCTCATTCCGATACCGCCGATACCAATAAAATAAATATTTTTAATTTTTTTCAACTCAAAAATCCTTATTTAATAAAAGGTCATCAATTATTGAACTAATCTTTTTTGAGGAATTATTAATTACTATTTCCTTGTTGGCTTTTGCCATAGATTTTAGCATTTGAGGCTTTTCCATAAATTCATTCAAAACTTTATGTAATTTATATGAGTCTAAATTTTTTTGATTTTTAACTATTACTTGACCAATATTTTCTAATTCAGAAGTATTTAATTTCTGATCATCGTCAATAGAATGTGGCAAAGGAATAAATATTGCTGGAGTTTTTGTAGCTGTAACCTCAGCAACAGTTGAGGCTCCTGATCTTGAAATTAATAGATGAGAGTTATTAAGTAATTGAGGTAAATTATAAAAAAAAATTTTAACCTCTGATTTAACATTAATTGATTTATAATATTTTTTTACTTTTTCAAGTTCATTTTCTCTAACCTGATGAAAAACTCTTAATAAAGATTTCTTTTTATCATCTAATTTATTTATACTATGAGGTATAATTTTTGAAAAAAATGATGCTCCCTGGCTTCCGCCAAAAATCAATAAATTAAAAAATCCATCCTTATCATATGATTTATAATCTTTTATATACTTAAAAATTTCTGGTCTAATAGGGTTGCCTGTATAGAGTATTTTATCATTATATTTTTCTTTAATACCTTTTACTTTTAAATGACCAGTTGTTATTTTATCGCAAAAATTTAACATTAACTTATTTGCTCTTCCAATAACTCTATTTTGTTCATGAATCACTATTTTAGTATTTAAAAATTTTCCTGCGAAAATAATTGGAATTGTAGGATAACCTCCAAATCCAATAATCAATTTAGGACTAATTCTTAGACTGTAAATTAGAGATAGAGCTATACCACTTAATATTTTTAAAAAAATGATAGGCCATTTAGGCCACCTTGTATTTGTAAAAGTTCCAGATGGAACAACTCTTATATTATTTAAATCAAAACCTTTTATTAAGTTCTCAATCCTTTTATCTGTAAATAAAAAAACTTCGTAACCATTCATTTTTAATTCTTCCGAGAGACTTAACGCACCATATAAATGACCACCAGTACCTCCTGCAGCTAAAATAATTCTATTTTTAGATTTTACCATCTTAAAAATTTACCCCAGACAAGCTGTATTCTTTTGTTACTTTTTTTACTCTGGGATCATCTTTTTTCGTTAAAGATAAAAACATGCCCATACAAATTCCTAATGAAAGAATTGATGATCCACCATATGAAATGAAGGGAAGAGTCATTCCTTTGGCAGGGGCTAAACTTAAATTTACAGCCATATGAAATAATGTTTGAAGTCCAAATATTAATAATAAACCTGATGCTGATAATTGATTAGAATAATCCGAAATAAGTGTAATTCTAGAAAAACCTCTTATGATTAGAAATCCATAAATTAAAATAATTATTATAATTAAAAGTAACCCACCCTCCTCAGCAACAGCTGCAAAAATAAAATCAGTATAAGCATCTGGAAGATTATACTTCATCCAACCTTCACCTATTCCTTGACCAAACAATCCTCCATTCTCGAATGCATCTATTGCTGCAGAAATTTGTGTAGGTCTGTTATCTAGAGAGTCCGGAAAAAACCAACCAGCCAGCCAATTATTTATTCGCAAGGCTACGTGTGAAAAATTTAAATATAATAAAGTAAAACCTAAAATAGATATAGAAATTAGGGCACTAATTATCCTCCAAGACAGCCCATTGAAAAACAATAAGCCCATAATTGTCAAAATTATCAAAATTGATTGACCAACATCTGGTTGAAGCAATAAAAGAGATATTATTACCAAAGTAATTATTAAAGGTACAACCTGAAGATTACTGTCACCCTCTAGTCTTGATCTTGCAAAAAACCATGAAACAATAACAATTAGTGATGGCTTTAGAAATTCTGAGGGTTGAATTGTAAAGCCAAAGGCTGATAACCACCTTGAAGCACCACCGCTATTTACTCCAATAAATAATGTTAAGAATATTCCAATAAAACTGAAGATGAAAATTACTAAGGATAGTTTTCTTATCAAATTAGATGGTAAAATTGAAATTGATATCAAAAGAAATAAGGATATGGAGAAGTAGATAAAATGCCTTGTAAGAAAAAAATAAGTATTAGTTTTGATGCTAATTGCTTCAGCTGGACTAATAGCTAGAGAGAAAAATAATCCTATAAATCCCAAAAAAATTATTGAAAATAACATCCACCTATCAACAGTATACCACCAAGCACCAAGTGCGCTCATATTTGTTCTAGAAATTCTCAGCATTTTTTTCCTCATCTAATAAAGAGGTAATAGCCTTAACAAATACATTTCCTCTATCTTCAAAATTTTTAAATTGGTCATGAGAGCTACATCCGGGTGATAAAAGTATTGAACCTTTTCCATTTTTTTTTGCTGCTTTAAATGCTGCTTTTGTTGCTTCGAATAAGTTTTGATAAATCGATGGCATCTTTTCTTTTGGAGATAATTTTTTTATTTCGCTCGCAGATGAACCTATTAAAAAAATTCCTTTAATTTCTTTAGAAGATAGATTTATCTTTGAAAGATCACTATTTTTTGAATAGCCGCCACCTATCCAAAAAATATCTTTTAGAGATTTAATTGCTAAATTTGTTGCTGAAACATTTGTAGCCTTAGAGTCATTAATAAATTTTATTAGGCCATCATCGTAAATTAATTCCATCCTATGTTTTAAGCCTTTAAACTCACTAATTCTTTTTCTTATAATACTCTCATCTAGTTTCAGAATAGACAAAACTTTTTCAATAGCCTCAAAATTATGAGGTAAATTTTTATTGAAAGATAAGTCGCTTCTTGCAAAAAGAACTTTTTTAGATTTCAATTTTTTATCAGCAATATATTTAGAATATTTATCATCAGTAGATATGACCGAATAGTCATCTTCGTTTTGGTTTTTAAAAATATTTGATTTAATATCCCTGTATTCTGCCATAGAGGTATGTCTATCAAGATGATCTTCGGATATATTTAATAATACAGCTATTTCAGGCTTTAAATAACTTTTAATTTCAAGCTGAAAGGAAGAAATTTCAATGACGTAAATGGTTTTTTTATGACCTTTTTTTAGTTTTAGAATAGGATAACCAATATTACCGGCTAATCTAACATCAAAACCCTCTTTTTTTAGAACTTCATATATAATTGATGCAGCAGATGTCTTACCGTTTGTTCCGGTAATTGCTATTAAAGTTCCTCTAGGAAACTCTATTCCTCGAGCAATCTCAAAAAGGGAAATATCACTTAAAATTTTAGTATCTTTTTTAATTAGGTTTTTTAATTTTTTCTTCTTTTTTAAATCAATTCCTGGTGAAGGAAAAAATGAATATAAATCCGACCAAGGCCACTCCTCAATTTCCATTAAAATGAAATTCTTTTTTATAAATTTTCTTCTTATTTCAGGATTATCATCCCAAATATAAACGTTAGCACCATTAAATTTTAGTGTCTCTGCAATAGAAGAGCCGGTAATACCTAAGCCATATATTCCAATATTTTGAGATTTAAATTGATTTAAATTTAACATACTACCTCAATTTTAAGGTCGCGAGACCAATAATTGCCAAAATAAGTGAAATAATCCAAAACCTTATTACTATTGTAGACTCAGACCAGCCTTTTTGTTCAAAATGATGATGAAGAGGGGCCATCATAAATACTCTTTTGCCTATTAATTTATATGAAGTAACTTGAATAATCACAGAGGAGGCCTCAAGAACAAATAGGCCACCAATTATAAATAAAACAATCTCATGTTTTACAGATATGGCAATAGATGCAATCAAACCGCCGAGAGATAATGAACCAGTATCTCCCATAAAAATCATTGCTGGAGGTGCATTAAACCATAAAAATCCTAAACCAGAACCGAATAATGCTGCGCAAATGACAACTATTTCGCCTACATTTGGAATAAATTGAATATACAGATAATTTGAAAAGATATAGTTGCCTACTAAATATGCAATTATACCCATTGATGACGCAGTTATCATAACTGGTATAATTGCTAAGCCATCTAAACCATCTGTTAAATTTACAGCATTGGTTGTGCCAACAAGTACACATAGTGAAAAAAGAATAAAAAACCAACCTGGAACAAAAAATGGAGTTTTAAAAAGTGGTATAAAAATTGAATAATTATTTCCATCAGGAAAATTTTTTAAAATTAAAATAACTATAGATAGCGACAATAATATTTGTACTATAAATTTAATTTTCCAATTTATTCCTTCTGATGATGATTTCTTAATTTTTATATAATCATCTGCAAAACCTAAAGCACCAAACCCCAAGGTTGAATACAAAACGATCCAAATAAATGCATTACTTAAATCAGACCAAATAAATGAACTAGATATCAAAGAAAAAATTATTAAAAGTCCGCCCATAGTTGGTGTTCCAACTTTAGTTAATAAATGCGATGGAGGTCCATCTTTTCTTATAGGTTGACCTTTTTTTTGTTTCTTCTCCATATAAAGAATAAATTTTGGACCAAAAAATAAACATATAAATAATGAGGTTAATACTGCGAATGCAGATCGTACAGTTAGATAGTTAAAAATGTTTAAACTGTTGTAACTCGAAAAAAAATTTTCAAGAAGATATAAAATCATTAAGCAATCTCCCTAATTAAATTTTCATTATTTAAATAACTAAGGATTATTTTAATTTTACTATTAGAGGAACCTTTTACTAATAAAATATCTTTATTTATAATTTTTTCGGTCAATGGTTTGATTAATTCTTCAGGATTTTCTACAAAAGCTCCTTTTTTACTTTTTGATAAATTATCCCACAAATATTTCATTCTTTTCCCAGAACAAAAAACAAGATTAATATTCGTTTTATTAATAAATCTTGCAATTTTTATATGAGATTCTTTAGAAAATTTTCCAAGTTCAAGCATATCTCCAAGAATTAAGATTTTTCTCTTATTCTCAAAAAAATCCATATCATTTAGTAAATTAATTGATGAGATCATAGATTCAGGATTTGCATTAAAACTTTCATCAATGATTTTAATTTTTTTATTTTGAAAGGATAAATCATAAGCCAAACCTCTTCCCTCAATTGGATTAAAATTTGTTAATTTTTTAATTATGGAACCCAGAGGTAAATCCAAAATGTTGCATACAGATAAAACTGCTATTGCATTTAAAGCCATATGCAATCCAGGAGCAAACATTTTAAAAGATAATGAGATAGTATCAAAATTAGCTTCAATTAACGAACCGTCTGGAAAATATCTATAGTTAATTAAAAAATTATTACTCTTATCTTTTTGTCCAAATTTAATTAACTCAATATTATTTTTTTTACTAAAATTTTTTATCGACTTATTAATTGATATATCTTCATTTAACACCAAAGAACCACCTGAATTTAATCCATGAATTATTTCAAGTTTTTCTTTCTCAATTTCTTTTTTAGATTTGAAATATTTTATATGGGCACTTCCAGCATTATTAATCAATCCAATGTCTGGCTTTATCATTTTACTAAGATAAGAAATTTCCCCATAATTATTCATACCTACTTCAAAAATAGAAAAATCTGTATCTGAGGGCATTCTCGCCAGTGATAATGAAACCCCTATTTTATTATTATATGATGATTGTGAATAATGGATTTTACCAATATTACTTAAAGATAATGCAAGCATTTCTTTGACAGTTGTCTTACCAGAACTTCCTGTAACAGCAATAATTTTTCCTTTATTTCTGTTTCTTGAAGATTTTCCAAGGGCTATTAAAGCTTTTAAAACATCATTTACAACAATAACTTTTTTTTCATAGTTAAGCACTGGAGCATTAGAAATTACTACACAAGCTCCTTTTTTAATAGCCTCATTTATAAATTGATGACCATCATAATTAGGTCCTGCTAAAGCAAAAAAAATATCTCCCTTTCTAAGCGTCCTAGTATCTATAGAAATACCATAAGCATTCCAATCTGAGGGGCCGTGACCTTTTATAATTCTAAGAACATCTTTTCCTTTCCAGAGAACTTTACTCATTAACATTCTCCAGAAAATTTTTAACAATATCTAAATCATTAAAAAAAGACTTTTCACCTTTTTCTAATTGATAATTTTCATGTCCTTTTCCGGCAATAATAAAAATATCCCCTGAATTTAACTTGGATAAACCATACTCAATAGCTTTTTTTCTATCAAAAATTATTTGAGCGCTAGGACACCCATGGCTTATCATTTTTGCTATATTTTTAGGATCTTCATCCCTAGGGTTATCATTAGTTATAATAACTTTATCAGAGTATTTCTCTGCAATTTCTCCCATCATTTTTCTTTTTGAAAAATCTCTATCACCACCACAACCAAATGCTAAAATAACTTTTCCTGAAAAAGAATTTGCATATTTTAATACTTTTAATAGAGCATCAGGAGTATGAGCATAATCAATTATTACTTTTGAATTATTTTCTGTTTCCAAAATATTCATTCTTCCACAAACAGGTTTAATATTTTCTATTACTGAAAAAACTTCTTTATAATCAGCTCCAGATGTGATTGCTAAACCTGCAGCACAAAGTACATTTAATACTTGAAAATAAGCATATAGGTTAAAATTAAGTGAAAAAAATTCATTATTGTACTTTATTTCTACCTTATGACCTGAAGGTATACTTTCCGAGGAAAGAATTTTCAATTTTTCAGCATTAACACCTACATCAAAAACTTCTTTATTATTTTTGTTTAATTTATTAAAAAATTTTAAACCCTCATCATTATCAACACAAATAACTGAAGTTTTATCTGAAGGAAGAATATCGTTAAAAAGTTTAAATTTAGTATTGGAATATTCGTTTAAAGACTTGTGATAATCTAAATGATCTAAGCTCAAGTTAGTAAAGCAAGCAGATTCCAAATCAACTGAAGTTATGCGATGCTGGTCAATACCATGACTAGAAACCTCTAAAGCTAGATTCGATACTTTTAATTGTGAGAGTTTATCTAATATTTGGTGAAGTCTGATTGGGCAAGGAGTTGTAGTATCCGTTTCAATATTAAATTTTCTAGATCTAACACCTAACGTTCCAATTGTCGCAGAATTGTAACCAAGTAATTTCCATATTTGATATAAAAAATCTACAGTTGATGTTTTACCATTTGTTCCAGTAACCGCACAAATTATATTTGGGGAGCTTGGAAAAAATAATTTAGATAATTCAGATAGTTTTTGTCTTGGATTTTGGTGAAAAATAATTGGGATATTTTCTTTCTCAATTTCTTTATTTGAAGTTAATATTGCTACCGCTCCTTTGCCAACAGCCTCATCAATATAATCTTCACCATTGTGATTATTACCATTTATAGCAACAAAAAGGTTACCATTTTGAATCATTTTGCTATTGGTTTGAACACCTGATAAATTTATATCAGCATTAGCCTTATCATCTATCAACTTAAGAGGAATCATAATGAATCTTCCTCAATTAATACATTATTTAGACTACCCTGAATTGGATATTTTACCTCTTTACCAGGATTATGCTCAACATTTAAAATTGGAGCTATTAATCGAATAACCTCACCAGCTGTAGGTCCAGCATTGTGATATGAGCTTCCACCCATAATGCCTCTTGCATGATTTTCCTTGGGTTTTTCGTAACTAATTAAAATTACATACTTTGGATCCCAACCTGGAAAAGCACCTACAAATGATGTCCTATTACCACATCCTTCATAAGATCCATTACAGGGAATATCAGCCGTTCCCGTTTTCCCAATAACTGCATAACCCTCTACATCAGCTTTTTTTCCAGACCCATGCTTTACGACTTGGCGCATAGCATAGACTAATTTCTTACTTGTGATTTCAGATATTACTCTATTCTCTTTAATTGGATTATTATAATAATTTAATGAAGGTTGAATTCTATAGCCACCGTTGACCATCGTAGCTACTGAGGAGGAAAAAGAGAGAGGTACAACACTCAAGCCTTGACCAAACGAAATAGTTATCATTGAATTATTAGTCCATCTTTCGGGTAAAATAGGTGACCCTGTTTCATGAACTTCAAGTAAATATTCATCTAAAAGTCCGACTTTTTGTAAAAAAGATTTCTGATTTTCTTTTCCGACCCTCATCGCTATTTGTGCCATACAACGATTGGAGGACCTAACTAGACAATCAACAGAGTTAATTAAATTCTCTGAACTCTGATTTCTATAATTATTTAAACACCTATTTGCTGCTATTTTTATACAGATATTATCATTAAATTTGTCGCTGAGATCTATTTTCGAACTTTCAAGCCCCATTGCTAAAGTCATTATTTTCATAACAGAACCAAGCTCGTAACTACCCTGTAAAACTTGATTAAATGTAGATTTTTTTACTGTACTATCTGTATAATTTTTACTAATCACATTTGGATCAAATGTTGGTAGTGAAGCTGAAGCAATTATTTGTCCATTATTAGCGTTTAATACTATACCAAATCCACTTTCAGCATTATATAGATCCATTCCTTTTGCAATTTGATCTTCTAGATGAAATTGAACAGCTATATCAATACTAAGCTTGATATCTTCATGAAGTATCTTTGATTTTGGTATTGTTTTTTCTATTCCAGAAAGGCCAATTAAATCTCTTCCTGAATATCCTATGATATGAGACGCTAGTTGTTTATTAATATAAATTCTTCGCCAAACAGAATGAAACTCTACCTCAGCTACACCAGAGTTTAAGATATCATAATACTGAATATCATTAATATTATCTGCAATCTCCACATATTTTTTATTTTCAAGCTTATTTAAAAGTATATCTTTATCAAGATTAGGAATAACCGCCTTTATCATTCTAGCAGTTTCCTCTGGATTAACTGGATTTCTTATCGAAGCTCTTTTTGTCTCTATGGTTGTTGCTAATAATTTATCATTTCTATCATAAATTTCTGGTAAGGGATTTTTTATAGAATTTGAAATAATTTTATTTGGCTTACTTAATATTTCACCTGGAAATATTGCTAATGATGTACTTCTAATAATGAAAACTGCAAAGATAAAGATAAATAAAAACTTTGCTAAATGAACTCTTTCCATGCTCACGGATATTTTATTAAGATCATTTTGATTAGTACTTGAGTTTTTATTGTCATCATCAAATAAAAAACTTAAATCATTACCTGCGGTAACTTTAGCATTATTATAATTATTTTTTTTTAAATCACCCATTTAGTTTTTTTCTATTTCTCGATTAATAAATTCAATGTTTTCGCCTTTTGAAGGTGATAGCCTGAGCTGAGGGTAGTATTTCTCAGACATTGCCTGAAGCCTCTCTGGACTTGTTCTTACAATCCAATCTGTTTTGAGAAGAATTTCTTCATTTTTCGCCTTCTTTAATGAATAATTAATATTGTTAAGCTCTCTAACTTTATCCTTAATTTCATGACTAATTATCTGGTTAAAAACTATTAATGAAATAAAGGTAAAAAAGAGGCTATAAACAAATAACTTAAACACTTACCCCTCCATATCTTATAAAATTATGTAAATTATTTTCTAACACTGCCTTTGCAGATGTTCTGTATGCATATCGTAAGTGAGCTGATCGAGATCTTGGGTTTTCATTAATCTCGATTTCCGAGGGTTTTGTGACTCTTTTTTTCTTATAATAAAAAGGTAATTCTGTTTTTTCTAATTTATATTTCTTTTCTGAAATCGAGTTATATTTTATAAAATTTTTAACAATTCTATCCTCTAAAGAATGGAATGATATTACTATCAATCTTCCACCTTCATTCAGAATACTTTCAGATGATATCAGGGCTTGATATAATTCTTTTAATTCATCATTTAAGTAAATTCTTAAACCTTGGAAAGTTTTTGTAGATGGATGAATTTTTTTATATTTTCCTCCAATTGAATTTTTGATGATATTTGACAACTCAAATGTAGTTTCAATTTTTTTATTCTTTCTATACTCTATTATATTCTTAGCAATCCTTCTTGATTTTCTTTCTTCTCCAAATAAATAAATAATTTTTGCTAAATCTTCCTCTTTGTATTTATTCACTATATCAAATACGGTTGTCTTACTGTCGTCCATTCTCATATCTAGTGGAGCATCAAAGCGAAAAGAAAATCCTCTCTCAGGAGTATCAAGCTGCATTGATGAAACCCCCAAATCTATAAAAATTGCATCAACTTTTTTTATACCAATATTAAAAATATGATTTTTTAATTCTCCAAACCTTCCTTTAATAAGAGTTAATCTATCGCCATAATGCTTGTAGAGATCTTCATTCAGCGAAAAGACTGTTGGGTCTCTATCTATTCCAATTACATGACATTTGGCACTTTCAAGAATTGCTCTAGTATGTCCTCCTGCACCTAAAGTGCAATCAATATAGGTTTCATTTGATTTTGGATTTAATATTTCTAAAACTTCATTCATCATAACAGATTTATGAGCAGGAACATTATTATCCATCAATCTATTTCCTCAGCTTTCATTCTATTATTTTCAACAGGTCCTATGAGGTTTCTATGCTCAAGAGCTTTAGCCCTTACTTTTTCCTTAAATTCTTCAAAATGATAAGGATTCCAAACTTGAAACTTTCTACCTTGACCAACAAAGATAGCTTTATCTTTTAAGTTTGCATGCTCTATTAAACTCTCTGGAAGAGATATTCTTCCATCTTGATCGTATGAAAGATTATAAGTATCAGCAAAAAGCGCTGTTGATAAAGCGTCTGTTTCTTCAGCAAATAACTGCATTCTCTCAACACTTTCTGAAATTTGATTTATTAGCTCTAAACCTCCTCCATCAATTGCATTGGAAGTAAAAGAAGGAAATAAATAAACACCTGAATATCCTTGAAATTCTAGAACATTTCGAAAAGAAGCGGGAATTGAAATCCTACCTTTAGCATCAATTTTATTAACTGCGCTTGATAAAAAAATTTTCAAAAAACCCTCCAGTTTTTTTAAGCAAAAGAATAACCTAATCTTATAAATTAAAGACTTAAATATGGATTATCATGGGATATTATGGGAGTCAATGGGATTAAATTAAAAAAAAATTAAATTTTACTTATTTTTAAAAGTTCTAAAAGATTTTTTTATAAGCTGAAAATGAATGTCAGATGATTTATAAGCCGGGTTCTGTACTTTAAAAAAGCGATGATCATTCATCTTGAATATACGTTACCGCATATTTCTAGCAACCTACCCGAACAACTAGAATGAGAAATTCTCTGGCTAAGCCAACGTTATTCCTATTTGGTCTTGCTCCCAGTGGGGTTTGCCCTGCCAAATATGTTACCATATAAGCGGTGCGCTCTTACCGCACCTTTTCACCCTTACCCTAAGGCGGTATTTTTTCTGTGGCACTTTCCCTAAGGTCACCCTCGCCGGGTATTACCCGGCACTGTCTCTCATGGAGCCCGGACTTTCCTCTTTAAAAAGCGATCATCCAACCATCTGACAATTTTGTATTATAAAAAAAACAAGTTTTGGTCAATAATTATAAATTTTAAGCTTTTGAGCTGGGTCTTTCAGATAACCTCTTTTCATAGTCTTTTAAATTTTGAAGCTCATCAGGAATAAAAATTTTTGGCCATTTAGCAAACTCAAAACATGTAAAAGCAGTTGTATCAGCAACTGTATATCTATCTAAACAAATAAAATGTTTACCTTCTAATTGATTATCTAACCATTTAAAAAAATTTAAAACCCTTGGCTTATTTGCGTCCGACCACTCTGGTACTTGTTTTTCTAGATGTGCCATTGCTGGATGTCCGTGTCTAAAGACAGATGAAATTGGTACCATCAATAATAACTCTAAGCGTCTTTGCCACATTTCAATTTGGGCAATTTCTATAGGACTTACTCCGAATAAGTTTGGCTCAGGGTTTAATGCCTCAATATATCTGCATATCGCTATAGACTCAGTAATAAAAGTTCCATCATCAAGTTCAAGAGCAGGCACTTGTGATAAAGGGCTTATTTTCTTGTAGTCATCTTTTTTATGGTCACCTTTCATAATATCTATAGATTTAATCGGAATATCTATATTCTTCTCAGAAAGAAATACTCTAACCCTTCTTGCATTTGGTGCCGCACCACCATCATAAAAAATCATTTTTTATACCTCTTTTAAAACAATTAAAATATTTGATGACATTCTATCTGTATTAGTTAATTTAACCATTAATTTATAAAAAATACTATGGAGAACAAAAATGACAATTGATTTTAAAGATAAAGTTGCAATCGTTACGGGAGCAGGTGGTGGATTAGGCAGATCTCATGCTCTCGAATTGTCAAAAAGAGGCGCTAAAGTTGTTGTGAATGATCTTGGAGGATCTGTTGATGGTTCTGGAGGATCATCTGAAGCAGCAGAGAAAGTTGTAAAAGAAATCATTAGCTCTGGTGGTCAGGCTATATCAAATGGTTCATCTGTTACAGACGACAAAGGTGTAAAACTAATGATTGATCAAACAATTAATGAGTATGGAAAAATTGATATACTAATAAATAATGCAGGAATATTAATTGATAAGTCATTTTCTAAAATGGAAATTAATGATTTTGAAAAAGTTTTAAATGTTCATCTACTTGGAAGTGTTAAACCAACAAAAGCTGTTTGGGAAATAATGAAAGAGCAAAACTATGGAAGAATAATAGTAACCTCCTCATCATCAGGTTTATATGGAAATTTCGGACAAACTAATTATGGAGCTGCTAAATTAGGCCTAGTTGGTTTTATGAATACGCTTAAACTTGAGGGTCAAAAATATAATGTTCATGTTAATGCACTAACTCCAGTGGCCTATACAAGAATGACGGCTAATTTGATGCCACCAGAAGCTGAAAATTTATTAACACCTGAAAGTGTTACACCTGCAGCAATTTATTTGGTTTCGGATGAAGCTCCTAATGGAGTTATTTTGTGCGCTGGGGCTGGTGTCTATTCTGTTTCAAAAATTATGGAATCTGATGGATTAAGCCTTGGACTTAATGCCACCGCTGAAGATATTGTTAATAATTGGGAAAAAATTTCTAATTTTGATGATGCAAAAGCATATAATATGGGTGGAGAGCAAACCGGTAAGGTTTTTGAAAAAGCGATGGAGACAATTGAAAAATAATTGATAAAATTTTTTTATGAATAATAATTCTTTTAATATTAACCATTATGACGACAAACCAATTATTAATGAATTAGGTTTTAGAGAATATGATGCTCGATGGATTTATCCAAAACAAATTAATTTGAGTGGTATAAAAAAAATTGGTTATGGTCTTGGCCAATTAATGATCGAAGAAAATATCAAAAAAGAAATAGTTATAGGTCATGATTATAGATCCTATTCTGAAGAAGTTAAAAATGCTCTTATCTCTGGATTATTATCATACGGAATAACTGTTTTTGATATTGGTTTAACTATATCACCCGGTGCTTATTTTGCTCAATATGACTTAAATTGTAAATCTGTTGCCATGGTTACAGCAAGCCATAACGAAAACGGATGGACCGGTTTTAAAATGGGAGTCAATCGACCTTTAACATTTGGCCCAGATTTAATGAATAAACTTAAAGAAATATGTCTTAATGATTTAAATCCTAAAAAAAATCATGGTGAGTATAAATTTATTGAAGGAATGAATGCTAAGTACATTAATGATATTACTAATAAAAATAATATTAAACGTAAGTTAAAAGCAGTAGTTGCTTGCGGAAATGGAACATCAAGTATTTTTTCTCCTGAAATTTTAGAAAAAATTGGTATTGAGGTAATTAAAATTCACTGTGATCTTGATTATAGTTTTCCTAACTACAATCCTAATCCTGAAGATTTAAAAATGCTTAAACATTTAAGCCAAGAAGTTATCAGAAATAATGCTGATATTGGTTTTGCTTTTGATGGAGATGGAGATAGATGCGGTTATGTTGATGATAATGGTAATGAAATTTTTTCAGATATTATGGGTCTACTACTCGCAAGAAATTTTTCAGAAAAATATAAATCTTCAAAATTTGTTGTTGATGTAAAATCAACTGGATTATTTGGTTCAGATAAAATTTTAAAATCTAATGATGCTAGTGTTCATTATTGGAAAACAGGTCATAGTTATATTAAACAAAAAACATCAGAAATATCAGCTTTAGCCGGTTTTGAAAGATCAGGTCATTACTTTTTTAACAAACCCATCGGAAGAGGTTATGATGATGCATGTTTGTCTGCTGTTGAAGTTTGCAAGCTTTTAGATGAAAATCCAGGAAGTAGTATTTCAGATTTAATTAAAAATCTTCCCCATACATTTAATTCACCAACAATGTCTCCAGAATGTCCAGATAATGTAAAATATGAAGTAATAGAGAAAGTCATAGATATGATAGATGATGGGTATAAGAATAAAATTAAAATTGCAGATCTAGAAATTTCATCTATCCTAACAATTAATGGAATAAGGTTTACTCTTGAAGATGGGAGCTGGGGATTAATTAGGGCATCATCAAATAAACCAAACCTTGTTATAGTATGCGAGAGCACCACTTCCTATGATGTAATGAAGGAAATTTTTTATTTCATTGATAACCTCTTGAAACAATTTAAAGAAGTTGGTCCTTATGACCAATCAATTTAAAAAATTTCTAAGAACATTCTAGCTGAAGTAATCAACAAAAAAATAGCAAAAATATTAGTTAAAACTTTATTATCTAATTTACTTGCTGATTTTGCACCTATTGGCGCTGCATATGAAGAAATTGGCGCAATTAAAAGTAACCCTATTATATTTACATAACCTAATGATCCAAGTGGTAAGTTTTCAATATTCCATCCTGTTATTATGAAAAAAATAGTACCTGGAATTGCCAGATAAAAACCTAGACCAGACGCAGTTCCAACTGCTTTATGAATTGTCTTGCCAAACATTGTCATTAAACTAACATTAAATGTGCCACCTCCAATTCCTAACATAGAGGATAGCGTGCCAACTGATAAAGGAAGAAAGCTTCCAAAAAAACCTTTTGGAATATTATTACCTATCTTAAATTCTTCCTTGTTTATAAATAAATTGATTGAAACAAAAAAAGCTATAAAAGCAAAAATAAAAGTTAACCAAAAACCGGAAATTAACCCGGCTATTATTGCCCCAATAATTGAACCAAAAATTGTAGGTAAAAGCCAAGATTTTAAAACAGTATAATCAATATTATCATTTTCTTGGTGAGATTTGTATGAACGCCAACCAGTAGGAATTATAACAGCAAGTGATGTTGCCACAGAAATATGCATCACAACGTCTTGCGGAACACCAACTAAAGATAAAAAATGGTAAAGCACAGGTACAATTATTATTCCTCCACCAACGCCTAATAAGCCAGCTATAAAACCAGAAACAAAACCCGATAATGAAATCACTAATGCAAAAGGAATTAATGATAGAATATCATTACTCATTAAGCAGCCTGATTTTGAAAAGAAATAATTTGATTTAATGCTTCCTTTAAAACATTTGGATCATCTCTCCTTCTCGGAGCCTCATGACTTAAATAACTTCTCCAAAGTTTTGCTCCCCTGCAGCCATGAAATAATCCAAACATATTTTGAGTTACTATATTGATGGGAACATTTTTTTTCACACAAATTTCTAAATAAGAAATCATTTCTTCAGCAATCTGAATTCTTGATGGTATTTTGCTATTATCATTAAAGAAAATTTTATCTACATCGGTGAGGCAATAAGGATTTTCTTGAACAGCTCGCCCCAGCATAACGCCATCAAGTTCAATTCCTTTAGATTTCGATATTTCTTTTTTTCCTTCATAGGGACTTAATATACCGCCATTTAAAATTATATTTAATTCAGGCCATTTTCTTTTTATCATTCTAACAATATCATAATCTAAAGGAGGAATTTCTCTATTTTGTTTAGGATCTAATCCATCGAGCATAGCTTTTCTTGCGTGAATAATGAAAGTAGAAACACCTGTTTTTTTTGTCGTTTCTACAAATTCTGTTAGCATTTCATCTGGATTATAATCGTCAATAGCAATTCTACATTTGATAGTTACTGGTATTTTTACCTTTTCTTTTATGCTTTCAACACATTCTGAAACCAATTTAGGATCGGCCATTAAACAAGCTCCAAAATTTCCTGCTTGAACTCTCTTTGAAGGACAACCAATATTTAAGTTAATTTCGTCATAACCATATTGTTCTCCAATTACTGCAGCTTGAGATAAAGTTTTAGGATCTGATCCAGCAATTTGAAGAGCTACGGGATGTTCAACTTCATCAAACCCCAATAAAAAGTCTTTATTTCCAAAAATTATTGAATCAGCAACAACCATCTCAGTATAAAGTCGAGCATACTTACTAAACTTCCGAAAAAAGAAACGACAATGTCGATTCGTGACATCAATCATTGGTGCAATGCAGAAATTATGCGACATTTTTAAAGCTTCCCTAATCCCTAATTAATAATAAATAGCTCATAATTCAAAAAATTTGAAAATTAAAGTCTCTATACTGTATTTCTTTGGTTAATAACAATAATTTATAGTATTAATTAAGTATAATAGTTTTATTGTAATATAAAATTAATATAAATTTAATATATTTGAAATGATTGAATAATAAAATTTAATTTTAAATTACCGCTACTCCATGAGGCTTTAAATGATTTACACAAATAAACTAATGAAGATCCTAGCTTTTGCTATTTTTGCTATCTTTATCTCATCTATAAATATTTCTGACCTATTTGCTGAACAAACCACAGGTGTTATTAGAGGTTCTGTTATTGATGAATCGGGGAATCCTGTTTCTGGGGCATCTGTTCAAATTATTCATTCTCCATCAGGAAGTAAGTCATCCACATCTACAGGTAATTCAGGTGCATTCTTTTCAAGAGGCTTGAGATTAGGTGGCCCATTCAAAATAACAGTTACTAAATCTGGACAAACTTCAATAAAAAATAATATTTTTACTAGATTAGGTAGTGAAGCAAATTTATCATTTACACTTGGTTCATCTGGAGTAGAAGAAATTGTTGTTACAGCTCAAGCTTTAGACTTTAAGGGTTTAGGAGTTGGTCCTGGTTCAACCTTTGACGCTGAAGATATATCAACATTACCTTCAATAGATCGTGACATAAAGGATATTGCTAAACTTGATCCTTTTGTAACTGTGAATAACAATGATCAGCTTTCTTTTGCTGGTGGAATGCCTAGACTAATAGGCTTTATAATTGATGGTGTGAGCGCAAATGACTCTTATGGATTAAGTTCAAACGCATATCCAACAAACAGAATGCCATTATCAATGGATGTAATTGATCAAGTCTCAGTTAAAATTGCTAATTTTGATGCTGAACTTGGAGAAGCATCGAGCGGTAATATCGTTCTTACAACAAAAGCAGGTACGAATGAATTTCACGGATCATTAACGATTGAGTCTTCCCAAACAAGTGGTAATGAGCCTTTTGGTAAAAAAGCAGATAACGCTGATCCAGATACAGAATTATTTTCAGTCGCTCTTCAAGGACCAATTATAGAAGATAAACTTTTCTTCTCTTTTGGATATGAAAAATATGAGGCTTCTGATCCAATTCAAATGCAGGCATTTCAATCAGGTTTAGTCAGCAAAGAGGAAGCTGATGCAGTTATAATGGCTGCAAAAGATGTTATCGGATATGATGCAGGATCATACAATAAAGGTCTTGAAGAGGAAGACGAAAAAACATTTTTACGTTTTGATGCAAACCTTACAGATAATCAAGCCTTAATACTTGAGTATATACATGTAGATGGATTTACTGAAAGTGCTTATTGGAATAGATCTTTTGGTCTCCCACTTTCTAGTAGTTGGTATAAAATTAATAAGGAATATGAAACTATAAAGCTTGAACTAAATTCAGATTGGTCAGATAACTTTTCAACTAAAATAATGTACTCTGATACTGATGTAATGAATCCAAATACACCTGTTGGCTCAACAACAATCGGTGAAGTTGGCGTTAAGGTTGCCTCCGGAGGTACTGTATTTTTTGGTCCTGATCAATATAGACATGCAAATGAGATACAAACTAACAGAAAACAATTTGAAGTAGCTGGATATTATGACGTAGGTAATCATGCAATTACATTGGGGTACAAATCTATTGAAAATGATATGTTCAATATGTTTTCAAGAAATAGTTTAGGGGAGTATGATTATAACTCTCTTGAGGATTTTATTGCAGGAAATCTGAAGGAACTAGATTATAGAAATGCTGATACAAATAATCCAAGAGATGCTGCAGGTCGTTTTAACATGGATTATACAATAATTTATCTACAAGATACTTGGAGTATTACATCTGATTTAACTGCAAGAATTGGTTTTCGTTATGAAGAAATTAACCAAGATACTACACCTGAATACAATTCTTTTTGGTATAATTGGACTGGAGATGAATTTATACCGGCACCTAGAAATGACGTAAATCTTGATGGTGAAGACATTCTAATGCCTCGTTTCTCTCTAGACTGGCAAGCAAAAGATAATATTTTAGTTACTTTTGGTTACGGTGAATTTAGCGGTAACCTTCCTCCTGTTTGGTTTGGTGGACCATACATTGATACAGGATTAGGTCTTCCAGGAAATAAACTTAGAGCTAAGAGTAATAACTTACCTACTCCGGGATCTCCTGCAAGCTATCCTGGTGAGGCTGCCCTTGCGCTTGTTCAAAATCAAATAGGCGATACAGGTGGATATACTGCTATGATGGATAAGGATTTCGGTATTCCATCAATAACTAAAATGAGTTTAGGTGTTGTTGCAGATTTAGACTCAGGTATTACAATTAGAGCTAACTATATTTACATGGAAGAAGAAGATCCTGTTGGCGCGTATATTGGTGGTTGCGATCCAAAAGGAAATGCCTTAGCTGATAGAAGACCATTATATGGTGGTTGTAGTTATGTAGGATATTTAACAACTTTTAAAAATATCCAACCAGAAACAAGCATTTTTGGTATATCTATGGAGAAATCTTTTGATAATGGGTTAGATCTATATCTTGGTTATGCCCATACAGATAGAGAAATGGCACATATGATGACAAGTTCTATTATTTTTTCAAGTGCTGTAAGAATGCCAATATTTGATCACCTTACCCCTGTTAACAGTCCTTCTCATTATGAAATCGAACATTCCTTCGATTATGCACTTACATGGAAAGGAAATATTTTCGGTAATTTAGAAACTAGAATCGGATTAAATGGATTTAGACAATCAGGAAATCCTTTTAGTTATACATTTAGAGGAGATTTAAGTGGATATAGAACAGATGGAGAGAACATTGAATTACTATATGTTCCATCTATTGATGATCCAAATGTAATTTACTCTGATGGATTTGATGTAGCAGCTTTTGAACAATTTCTTCAAGATTCTGGTTTATCAGCCTACAGGGGTTCTGCAGTACCTAGAAATAGTTTTAATAGTCCTTGGGCGGGAACCTTTGATTTAAGAATTGCTCAAGAGATACCTTCGGGAGGAGTTCCTGGAAAGGCTATTTTCTTCATTGATATAGAGAATGTTCTAAATCTTTTAAATTCTGATTGGGGTGGTTTTGAAAATTATAGCGGCTCCACAACTAATTCCAGAGGTATTGTTGAAGCTGATGTTGATGATCAAGGTCGATATGTATATAAAACATTTAAAGTTGATGGTCAGCCAACTCAAAACATTGGAAAGTCAGTTTATCAAATTAAACTTGGTCTTAAGTATCAATTCTAAATTTGTAGATAATAAGAATAAGGGCGCTATCTACTGGCGCCCTTTTTTTATATAATATAATTATGTTTGAAAGTAGCTTAAAAAAAATAAGTCGTAGAATGTTTGTTTATGGAAGTGGTATTACTCTTTTATCGTTTCTACCTTTTTTTAATAAATTAGATGCGTCTTTAAAAAGTATTTATAAGATCTCCTGTGGATCATGCCTAACACAAGAAAAAAAACAACCTATCTGGAAAAGTATTTTAAAAGAAAAATCAGATGTTTTTATTTTCATGGGAGACAATGTTTATGGTGACGATAAAAATAGTAATGACTTAAAATTATTAAAAAAAGCTTATAGAAAACAAAAAATGAAAATACCCTTCGAAAAACTTAGAGAAACTAATGAAATTTTTTCAATATGGGATGATCATGATTACGGAAAAAATGATGGTGGGGAAGAATTTAAAAATAAAAAAGAAGCAAAAGAATTGTTCTTAAAATTCTGGAATATACCAGTCGATGATAAAAGAAGAAATCGTGAAGGTTTATACTTTAGTGAAAAAAGAGATACTGAAATTGGTGTAGTTCAATTTATTTTCCTTGATACAAGATATTTTAGATCTGCCCTTAAGCCAACAGATAAAAAATGGGTACCTAAAAAAGAAAAATATATTGCCGATTATGACTCAAAAAAAACATACCTTGGAAATGAACAATGGAGTTGGCTTAAAAAAGTTATAAAGGAAAAAGCAGATATAAAAATTTTAATATCAAGCATTCAAGTGTTAGCTGAGGGACATGGATTTGAGAAATGGGGAAACCTTCCTTTAGAAAAAAAACGTCTCTATGATTTAGTTGATGAAAATAATATAAAAAAACTTATTATTTTATCTGGTGATAGACACCGAGCGGGTATTTATAAGGATAAAACAGAAAATGGTAATGAATTATTTGAGCTAACCTCCAGCTCTTTAAATCTAGCAGCAGGAAAAATATTTAAAGCTAAAGAAGAAGCAGGCCCAAATAGAATTGGGCCGACATACTTAATGGAAAATTACGGAACACTTGAAATTAATAGTAATAAAAACGTTTTATTATCTATTAAAGACTTGAACCAACAAACTCAGAACAAAATTAATGTAAATTTATCTTGAATCTGCTAGTTCATTAAAAGGAACATTTTTGTCTACTCTTATATCCTGAGGAAGACCTAAAACTCTTTCAGCAACAATATTTCTTAAAATCTCATCTGTTCCGCCAGCGATTCTATAGCCAGCAGCACTCATCCATTGATTTTGAAAAATAGAATGCATTAGGGACATATCTGGATCATTTAAAATTCCAGCTGCACCTTGAAGGTCCATAGCAAAACTTGCTAAATCTTGCATTTTAGGAGCTGACACAACTTTTCCAATTGAACTTTCAGGACCAGGAGTTTCACCTTTTGACAAGGAAGTTAATGATCTCATTTTAGTATATTTTAAACCTTCAGATTGAACATACCAATCAGCAATTTTTGCTCTCACATGGTCATTTTTAATTGCAGGTTTATTATTAAGTATTACATCCTTTGCTAAATGAGTTAGAGATGAATAATCAGCTGATTTTGGAACACCAATCGCCAATCTCTCATTCATTAAAGTTGTTAATGCAACTTTCCAACCCTCACCAACCTCTCCAAGGCGTTGTGTGTCAGGAACTCTAACGTCAGTAAAAAATACTTCATTAAAATTAGAACCACCTGAAATCTGTCTTATTGGTTTAATTTCTATTCCTGGGGATTTCATATCTAAAAAGAAAAATGATAGACCTTTATGTTTTGGAACTGTTGGATCCGTCCTTACAACGATAATCCCGTAATCACAAAAATGAGCACCAGAGGTCCATACTTTTTGACCATTTATAATCCAGTCATCGCCATCTTTCTCAGCTTTTGTTCTAACACCCGCAACATCTGAGCCTGCTGAAGGCTCTGAGAATAATTGACACCAAATTTCTTTTCCATAAAGAGCAGGCTCAACATACCTTTCGTTTTGCTCTTTAGTTGCCCAAGCCATCATAGTAGGAATGCACATACCTAAGCCAATATCAAAGAAGCCTGTTGGGACATTATATTTAGACTCTTCCTGAGAATAAATAACTGATTGAATGGAGGATCCTCCTAGACCACCATACTCTTTTGGCCAAGTAATGGCAGCATAACCAGCTTCAGCTTTTTTTGCTTGCCAATCTCTAGCTCTTGATAGAGCACTTTCCTGAACATCAATTGAGTCATAACCTCCCGCTTTTTTCTCTTTGGGTGCATTATTTTTAAGCCAATCTCTTACCTCTAATCGAAAATCATTTTCTTCGGGTGTATCATTAAAATCCAATTTTTATCTCCTTAATTAATTATTTTTTTCTTCTAATTGCGTAACTAATTTATTTTTCCAAGAAGCTATACTTCCAAGAGAAAGACCAAGAACTTGACTTCTTCTATAATAAAATTGTGTATCAGCTTCCCAGGTAAAACCAATACCTCCATGAGTTTGAATATTTTCTTGAGCAGCAAAATTAAATGCATCAGTTGCAGCTACTCGTGAAGCAGCAGCAGCAATTTTCAAATCTGCTCCATTATCGTTCAACATCATTGCGCCATAATAACTATTAGATTTAGCTAATTCAATTTTTATATACATATCAGCAAGTTTATGCTTCACAGCTTGATATGAGCCAATTTGTCTTCCAAAAGCAAATCTATCTAAGGCATATTCTTTTGCCATATTAAGGGAGGCTTCAGCTCCACCAATTTGTTCAAAAGAGATTAAAACTGCTGCAATATCAAGTATTTGTTGAACATCGCTCCATCCATCACCTGATGAATTCATAATCTCACTTGGGGTATTATTAAAAATAATTTCAGCGTGATCTCTTGTTTGATCTAAAGTGGATAGAGATTTTTTTTCAATCCCCTCTGCAGATAAATCAACAATAGCCATTCTTATTGAATCTGAAGTTTTATCTCTTACAACCACTACACATACATCTGCATAACTTCCATCAGGAACTGGCATTTTTATTCCAGTTAATTTTCCTGAGGAAAAAGTACTTTGAATATTGTCAGGATTAGGTTCCATAGCGCTCTCAGGTAATGCAAAGGTTGCAATTATTTCACCTGAAGCAAGCTTTGGAAGGTAATTTTCTTTTTGTTCATTAGTACCAAATAATTTAATTGCCTCAGTTGCTAGATACACAGAAGATGAAAAAGGTACTGGAGCCGATGCTCTGCCAAGCTCTTCTGCAATAACACATAGCTCTAAAGGACTTAATCCAAGACCTCCATATTCTTCTGGAATAGTTGTCCCTGTTAACCCCAAATCAATAAGGCCTTTCCAAACTTTTTCAGAATAGAAGTCATCACCCTCTAAAACCTCTCGTACAATTTCTATAGGACAATTATCCGCTAAAAAACGAGATACTTGCTCTTTTAGAAGCTTCTGATCCTCAGAAAAATCAAAATTCATTTTTTCCTCACATAAGTATTAAATTATTGATAATTGATTATTTCTAAAATGTATATTCTTTATACATATTTACAACTTTTTTATCCCAATTATTTGAAAACTTTTCAATTAGTTCATCACTTGGACTTTTTCCATTTTCTAAAAAACTTTTCACTGGATTAAGATAAATATCCTCACTTTTTGAGTCACTATTTAATATATTTCTTCTTTTTAAACCATCTCTTGAAATTTCAAAAACTTTTCTTGATAAATTCAAGAGATCTACTCCATCTATTTTTGCTTCTAGACCATATTTAGCTGCATTGAATCTCAAAGAATAAAGTTTATCTAAACCCCAATCCTTTATTAAATCACTAGCAGTATTTAGGGAGACTTCATCATATAGCAATCCAACCCAAAATGCTGATAAAGAACAGACATTTTCGAAAGTTCCTCCATCAGCACCCCTCATTTCTAAGAAGCTTTTAAGCCTAACTTCAGGAAAAATTGTTGTTAAGTGATTTTCCCAATCCAGGTATGTAGGTTTTTCTCTGATTTCATCAAGATTCCCTTCTAAAAAAGTTTCAAAAGATTTACCTGCAACATCAATATATTTTCCATCCCTATATATAAAATACATAGGAACTTTTAATGCATAATCAATATATTGCTCATAACCCATACTATCCTCAAAAACAAAAGGCAGGAAACCCGTTCTATCCGGGTCTGTATCTGTCCAAATCTCACTACGATATGATTTAAAACCATTTAGATTGCCATCAAGAAATGGAGAATTTGAAAAAATAGCCGTAGCTATTGGTTGAAGAGCCATAGAAGTTCTAAACTTTTTAACCATGTCAGCTTCACTTGAATAATCTAAATTAACCTGAATTGTGGTAGATCTAAACATCATATTGTGACCAAGATTACCCTTTTTTGGCATATAATTTTTCATAATTTGATATCGATTTTTTGGCATTATAGGCATTTCCTCAAGTGACCAATCAGGTGTTAAACCCGCCCCAAGAAATCCAATTCCCAATTCATTGCCAATCTCATCAACTTGTCTTTTATGCTCAAATAATTCTTCATAAGTTTCATGAATATTTTTTAAAGGAGCTCCAGATAATTCAATTTGACCAGCTGGTTCAAGAGTAATAGTTCCTCCCCCGAGGTTTTTTGCTCTTTTTAGACCAATAGTTTTTTTATCCTCAAGTATGCTCTCCCAACCAAATTTTTTAAGTGATAATAATAAGGCCTCAATTCCATTATTACCTTCAAAAGGTACTGGTTTATTATTTCTAAAATAAAAGGCAAATTTTTCATGTTCAGTGCCTATTTTAAAATCTTTAGGATCTTTTTCCCCATCTATAAATGGTTTAATTAAATCATCCTTTGATTCAATTATTTGCATACTTTTATTCATCTCAACATTCCAGTATTGAACAGATATTTAATACATTAAAAAAAAGATTCTTACTAATTTTTCCAGTCACCAATTATTGATTGAAAAATTGATAATACAGAAACTAAAGCTGTATCAGACCTTAATACTCTTGGACCAAGAGATATATTTAAAGAATTATTTTTTTTATTTATAAGTTCTCTCTCTTTCTCGCTAAAACCCCCTTCAGGTCCAATAATAATACTCCACTTTTTTCCCTTATATTTATGGTTTTGCAATAAATCAAAAGCATTTATGGTTGATTTTTCATCGCAAAAAATTACTTGATTATCACCAAGTAAATTATCCCAGTTAGTTAAAATATTTTTAAAGTTTTCAGGCTCTCTTATCTCGGGAATATTATTAAAATCACATTGTTCTGCAGCCTCTATAAGATTGGCCTTAAATCGTTTTGAGTTAAATTTTTTTGATTGAGTATATTCAGTATATATTGGCCATAGAGTCTTTACCCCCATTTCACATGTTTTTTGAGCAAAATAATCTAACCTTGCTTGCTTAATAGGGGCAAATAAAAGACTTACGTCAAAAAATTCGCATGAAGGTTTTAAAAATTTTTTTATAAGGACTTCAGTTTCGATTTTTTTAAAAGAATTAATTTCAACAAGCCATTCGCCATCAATTTCATTAAAAATATTAATGTTATCTCTTTCGCTTAGCCTCATAACATTTTTTAAATAATGAGATGTTTTTTTATTCAATAAAATAATGCCTTCCTCTATTTTTTGATCCACATATATTCTAATATTTTTTCTCATTAAATTTTTTATACGATAAAATGTATTCCTCTTAAAAAATTTGCATGTTAACAGATATAAACAGGAAAAACATGTTAGATCACATAAAGATTAATAATTATTGGACTAATAGTATTAAGCCTTTTTATCAATTGGCAAGACTAGATAAGCCTATAGGATTTTTTTTGCTAATGTGGCCTTGTTTATGGTCGTATACTTATGGGTTGACAATATTTTCTTATAGTATGGAAATTAAATATATCATTTATTTTATTTTAGGATCAATATTGATGAGAGGTGCAGGATGCACCTGGAATGACCTGCTAGACAGAAAATATGATGCTAAAGTAAAAAGAACTAAAGATAGACCACTTGCATCAAATAAAATCAGTCCAGCAAGTGCAATAATTTTTTTAATTTTTCAACTTTTGATAAGCTTATTAATTTTAATACAGTTTAATAAGCTAACAATAATTGTAGGTCTTTTATCAATCATACCAATAATTATATATCCATTGATGAAAAGAATTACCTGGTGGCCTCAACTTTTCTTAGGAATAACATTTAATTGGGGAGCTATAATGGGGTGGACTGCTGCAACAGGGGAGATATCATATCATTGTATAATATTATACATTGGATGCATTTTTTGGACTATTGGGTATGACACAATTTATGCCCATCAAGATAAAATTGATGATAATTTTTTAGGGTTAAAATCTACTGCTATTTTATTTGGTTCCAAAACAAAGTTTGCACTCTATTTTTTTTATTTAATTTTTATTACCACCATTGCTATAACGATAAATATTATTGTAATTAAAAATTTATATATAAATTCTTTATTTCTTTTTTTTATTTTTATACATCTTTTTTCTCAAATATTTTTTCTAAATATTAACAACCCTGATAATTGTTTAAAAATATTCAAATCCAACAATTCTCTTGGAATAATTATATTTATGCTTTTGTTATCTAATTATTTTTAATTTTATCAACTTCCAAAAACTCAGAACGTAAATTATCTATAAGCTCATACTTACCTTTTCTCTCAACATGCCAAAAGGTCCAGCCATTAGATGATTCCTTGCCTTGTATTTTTGCACTCATTTGATGAATTGATCCACTATCACCATTCATTAAAAGACTGCCATCCGCCCTTACAGTCGCCATAAATTTTCTTGATTTAAGATTTTTTGGACCTCTTAAAACTGACCCTGGTTTAATTAGGCCATTTTCAACCAAGCTTCCAAAAGGAACTCTCTTTTGAGCTTTCTTCGAAACTGTTGTTGATAAGAATTCATCTTCAGTAGAAATAATTTCTCTAATTCTTTTTTTTGCAGCATTGATATAAGAAACTTCTCTCTCAATACCAATAAAATTTCTTCCTAATTTTTTTGCTACTGCACCAGTTGTTCCTGTACCAAAAAAAGGGTCGAGGACAATATCATCTTTTTTAGATGAGGATAGTAAAACTCTATACAAAAGTGCTTCAGGCTTTTGTGTTGAATGAATTTTATTTCCATCTATATCTTTTAATCTTTCATTACCTGAGCAAATTGGAAGATGCCAATCTGACCGCATTTGAGTTCCTTCATTTAATGATTTCATAGCATGATAATTAAAATTATATTTACTATCATGATTTTTTGATGCCCATATTATTGTTTCATGAGCATTGGTAAATCGCGTTCCCTTAAAATTAGGCATGGGGTTAGATTTATGCCAAATAATATCATTAAGTATCCAATAACCAAGATTTTGCATAATATTACCAACTCGAAAAATATTATGGTAAGAACCAATAACCCATATTGTTCCCTCAGGTTTAAGTATTCTCTGAGCCTCAGCCATCCATTCTTTTGTAAATTGATCGTATTCTTTAAAACTTTTAAATCTATCCCAGTCCTCTATTACACCATTAACTTTTGATGAGTCTGGTCTTGATAACTCATTTTTTAACTGAAGGTTGTATGGAGGATCAGCAAATATAACATCTATTGAATTAGATGGAAAAGACATCATGATATCGATACAATTTCCATTGATAATCCTATTTAAAGGTAATTTAATTTTTTTGTTAATAGATTTTTTTGACATTACAAAAGCATCCTCATCCTGAGGAGTCACAACGTCAATAAATTTTTAAAGATTTATTTTTCATACAAAATATAGAGTCTTGAAGACTAATTTAACCCCAACATCTTGTTGATGGGTGAAAATGACTTTCTGTGATATTTACATGGTCCGTGAATTTCAAGAGCATTACGATGCTCTTTAGTTCCATAACCTTTATTCTTCTTCCAATTATAATTTGGAAATTCCTCATCTATTTTTGACATTAAATTATCCCTAGTAACTTTTGCAATAATTGATGCTGCCGCTATAGAAAGAGAAATACTATCACCCTTGACTATACATTCTGTATGATGATCAAGGCCTGGATTTAAATTACCATCAACTAAAATAACATCTACCGAACAATCTAAATTATTTAATGCCCTTTTCATAGAAAGAAATGTCGCCTGTAAAATATTTAAATTATCAATTTCCTCAATGCTTGAAATACCCACACCTACAAAATGAGAGTCGTAAATTGACGAATAAAGTGATTGTCTTCTTTTCTCAGAAACTTTTTTTGAATCATCTAGATCACTAGGAATGTTCTTTTTATTTAAAACTACAGCTGCTGAAACAACTGGACCGGCCCAAGGACCTCTTCCAGCTTCATCTACACCTGCAATAGATTTGTATGGCCAACCAAAATCTTCTTCAATTAAAAGATTTGGCACTAAACTGCTATAAGCGGCTCTTCTTTCCACCTTAAAACTGGCTTTCTTGCAGCCTGTGTCTCGTCCAATCTTCTTATTGGTGTAAATACAGGCGCCGCCTTAAATGAATCAGAGTCTTTTTTTAATCTTTCAACCAAATCACACAATGTATTAATAAAATGATCTAATGATTGTTTGGATTCAGTTTCGGTTGGTTCAACTAATAGTGCTCCATGAATAACCAATGGAAAATATATTGTCATAGGATGATAACCTTCATCAATCATAGCTTTTGCAAAGTCTAGTGTTTCCACTCCTGTATCTTTGAGAAAATCATCACTGAACAGTATTTCATGCATACAAAATCCATCAAATGCGGGAGTCAAATGTGAACTAAGAGAAGCTCTTAAGTAATTTGCATTTAAAACAGCATCCTCAGAAACTTGTTTTAAACCATCAGCGCCATGGCTTAACATATAAGACATTGCTCTTACAAACATTCCCATTTGGCCATGAAATACATTCAATCTTCCAAAAGACTTTGCAAGATCTTTTTCGCTTGAGTCCTCTACTAAAATAAAATCACCTTTTATATTTTTAACTAATGGAGTTGGACAAAATTTTTCTAACCTATCAGAGAAAACTACAGGACCAGAACCTGGTCCTCCTCCTCCATGAGGTGTTGAAAAAGTTTTATGCAGGTTAATATGCATTGCATCAATTCCAAGATCACCTGGCTTTAATTTACCAACAACAGCATTAAAATTTGCTCCATCACAGTATAAATAACCACCTGATTTATGTGTTAATTCTGAAATTTTAACAATGTCAGTTTCGAACAATCCACAGGTATTTGGATTGGTAATCATTACACCTGCAAAATTCTCGTCAATATTATCCTTAAAATCACTAAAATCTATAAGACCCTTGTCATTTGATTTTATCGTCTTAACTTCAAACCCTAGAAAGGCAGCTGTAGCAGGATTAGTTCCATGCGCTGAATCAGGTACCAAGACAACTTTTCTATTTAGTTCATTTCTATCTAATAATGCTTGCTTGATAGCCATCATCCCGCACAATTCGCCTTGAGCACCTGCTTTAGGCGTCATAGTTACGGCAGCCATTCCTGTAAGCTCTTTCAACCATGATGAAATTAAATCAATTAATTCTAATGCGCCCTGACACGTAGATATTGGTTGCAACGGATGAATATCAGAGAATCCCTCTAGTCTAGCCATCTTTTCATTAAGCCTAGGGTTATGTTTCATTGTACATGAGCCTAGAGGATACAAGCCTGCATCAATCGAATAATTTTTTCTTGAAAGCCTAACATAATGCCTAATAGTTTCTGGCTCACTTAAGCCTGCCAAACCTATCTCATTTTCAGAAAAACTATCACCAATCATTTGATCTAAATTGTCGATATCATCTAAATCAACACCTGTTTTATTTATATCTCCAACCTCAAAAAGAAGTTGCTCATCATGATCAAGTCCTTTGTTTTTATTCATAACAAACCTCCTTGGCTAATTTAATAAAATTTTCTCTATCAGAATCTGAATTAATTTCTGAGGAAGCAACAAGTAATAGATTTGAAAAATCACCCTCTTGGTTTGACAGTCTAGATACTGGAACTCCTGCTAAAATTCCTTTTTTCAGCCATTTTTTCAACAAAAACTGATGCATTAATAGGAACCTTAACTGTAAACTCATTAAAGAAAGAATTATTTTTAACTTCAAAACCTTCTAAATTTTTTAATTTATTATAAAGTTTAATTGCTGCTTCGTGGTTTAATTTGGATAACTTCTTAAAGCCCATTTCTCCTAATAGACTTAAATGGATTGTAAAAGCTAAGCTACATAAACCAGAATTAGTACAAATGTTTGATGTAGCTTTTTCTCTTCTAATATGTTGTTCTCTTGTAGCTAAAGTTAAAACAAAACCTTTTTCTCCATTCATATCTATTGTTTCGCCAACTATTCGTCCTGGAAGCTGTCTAACATATTTATCCTTGGTCGACATTAAGCCAATGTATGGACCACCAAAATTGAGTGGATTTCCAAGAGATTGACCCTCGCATGCCACAATATCAGCACCCATCTCTCCAGGGCTTTTCATCATCCCAAGCGATATAATTTCATTAACAACCACAATTAAAAGAGTACCCTTAGAGTGAGCATACTCTGCTAATTGCTCTAGAGAATGACAAGAACCAAAGAAATCAGGATTTTGAACAACTATACAGGAAACACTATCATCAATTTTAGAAATTAATTTTTCAACTTCAAAATTTTCTGAAAACTCATAGTCAATCTCATCTTCATTGGAGCTAATTAATGTATTGATTACCTCTGCATATTGAGGGTGTAGTGTTGGAGATAGCACTACTTTATTTCTTTTAGTAATTCTTTTTGCCATTGATACTGCTTCAGCTGTTGAGGTAGACCCGTCATACATAGATGCGTTAGAGACATCCATTCCTGTAATAAGAGAGACCTGGGTTTGAAATTCAAAGAGATATTGAAGAGTGCCTTGAGAGATCTCAGGTTGATAAGGGGTATATGATGTTAAAAATTCAGAACGCTGGATTATGTGATCAACAGTAGCAGGAATATGGTGCTTATAAGCTCCTGCTCCTAAAAAAAATGGTACTTGGTTGGAGTTAATATTTTTATTAGCAATTTCAGATAAAATTTTTCCTACTTCCATTTCAGTTTTATGGTTTGGTAAATTAAATTTGGGATCCAATGAAACTTCTTTTGGAACATTGGTAAACATTTCATTAATGTCATTTATGCCAATGATCTTTTTCATATTCTTTCTGTCATCATTTGTTAAAGGTAAATATCTCATTGATTTATGCTCCAATTAATTTCTTGTATTCTTCTTCACTCATTAAATTTTTAAGCTCATCTTTGTTTTTGATAATTATCTTATAGAGCCATCCACTATCTAAAGGATCTTCATTAATAATTTCAGGTTTTTCTTCCAATGAAGAATTAGTTTCAAAAATTTCTCCAGAAGCAGGAGAATAGATTTCACTTGCCGCTTTGACAGACTCAATTACTGCAACATCTTTTCCTTGATCAAAAGAGTTTCCTTTTTCTGGTAATTCAACAAAAACAATATCTCCTAATTGCTCACTTGCATAAGATGTAATCCCAACAACACCCTCATCGCCATTAACTTTTATCCATTCATGATCTTTGGTATAAAAAATATCTGTCATTCACTTTTTCCTTTTAAAATAATTATGAGGAACAAATGGGAGCTTTATAATATCTGCTGGTATTTTTTTTCCACGAACATCTAAAAAAACTTCTTTTTTATTATTAAAAGAAGAAATTATATAACCCATAGATATTGGTACCCCTAAAGAAGGAGAAAAACCTCCGCTTGTTACTTCACCAATCAACTTATTACTAGAATCGTATATTAGAGTACCCTCTCTAGCAGGAGCCCTTCCTTTAGGAAGAAAACCTAATAAATTTCTTTGAGGTCCTTTTTTATACTCACCTGCAATAGCTTGGCCGCCAATAAAATCTTGTTTATCAACTCTATCCTTACATATCGACCATTTTAGGCCAGCCTCGATAGGATTTTTTTCTATATCTATATCGTGCCCATATAAACAAAGACCCGCCTCTAATCTAAGCGAGTCTCTTGCTCCAAGCCCTGCTAATTTAACATCGTTATTTTTTAAAAGTTTTTCAGTAAATGTAACAACGTGCTTATTAGGGATCGAAATTTCAAAACCATCCTCTCCAGTGTAACCACATCTTGATATTAAAATTTCATAATTTTTGTATCTAAACCAACTACTAGACATAAATTCCATCCCTTTAATTTCAGGAATTAAATCTACTAATATTTTTTCTGACTTAGGACCTTGCAAGGCTATTAAGGAAAGATCATTTCTTAGGTTAATGTTAAATTTTTTATTTAAATTATCTCTAAGATGATTGATATCTTTTTGTTTACAAGCAGCATTTACAACAAGCCAAACACTATTATCATCCCTAGTTTTATGAATCATTAAATCATCTATTATTTTTCCCTCATGGTTTAAGAGTTGAGTATATTTAATCTTTCCAGGTGCTAACTTTGAAAATGATATTGGAAGAATTTTCTCCATGGCCTCCATAACAAAAGGGCCATTTATCTCAATTTGCCCCATATGAGAAACATCAAATAAGCTCGCTTTTAATCTAGTATGATTATGCTCAGCAATAATTCCTGAAGGATAATTTATAGGAAGATAATAACCGCCGAATGGAACTATTTTTGCATTATTTTTGTTATGAAAATCAAAAAGAGAGGTTTTCTCAATAGAAATATTTTCATTTATTAATTCAGACATTTAGACTCCTTGACAGAAATAAGGCTTTTAAGCCTGCCCTCCTCTGTCGTTGGAACCTGAGAGATTTCGTATAATTAAATACTTACCCCGTGGGTGAAATCATATGATTTTCTTTCCAGAGTCAAATATTTCTGCGGTCCTTTTGCCTGAGAGTTTCCGAGGGCGGTTGCTCCTTCGGCGCTAAAGATAGTCTCTCCCGCAGAGATACTTTTATATTATATTGATTCTTTTCAATGTCATTTTTATATTATTTTTGAATTCCTATCAATACTTTGTAGGAAGATCCAGTTCTTCCCTCCATAATATCTGATCTAAGATTCTCTATTCCAATACTGAAAGATGTTATCTTTTTATTATTAATTTTAATAATATTATTTTTTGACCATTTATCTATAACAACATCATTAGGTCCAACAAAAGCAATAAACAAAGGAATTTGTATTGTACTAACTGATAATTGATCCTGATTGATAATATCACCTATAATTCCTACATTAAAATCTATCTTTTTTCTTTTAACGTTATATTCACAAATCATTACTGTTCTATTTAATTCTATCTTTAATCCATTAAACATGCTTGTTTCTGACCCAGACATAATAGCAGCTCTTGGGCATGCACCAGGGTCAAATTCAAAATCAGAAGAACTACATGATGTAATTAAAACAACAATAAGTATTGTATAAATAAATTTTAGCATAATTAACTTTTCCCAAACCTAATAACAAACTATAAAGAAAACGTTTATATTTAATTAATATGTACCGTAGTTGATCATATCTATAAAATGAATAAAAAAATTGAAAAAATATTATATTTACCAAATCCAAGAGGTTTTTGTGCAGGTGTAGAAAGAGCAATAAATATTGTTGAACTAAGCTTAGAAAAATATGGACCGCCAATTTATGTAAGGCATGAAATTGTTCACAATCCTTGGGTAGTTAATGATCTAGAGGAAAAAGGTGTTATTTTTGTTGATGAATTAGATGATATTCCTGATGGTCAAAGAGTTATTTTTTCAGCACATGGAGTTTCATCTGAGGTAAAAAAAGAGGCAAGTACAAAAAAAATGGATTTTACAGACGCAACCTGTCCATTAGTTTTAAAAGTTCATTTTGAAGCAAAAAGACATTTTGATAATGGTTTTCATATTTTTTTAATTGGCCACAAAGGTCATCCAGAGGTCGATGGTACAATGGGCCAAATACCTAAAAATTCAATTACCCTTCTTGAAAATGAAAATGATATAAACAGTCTAGACAAAGATAAATATGATAAAGTTGCGCTTATTACTCAAACGACATTATCTGTAGATGATACGGCAAAATTAATTAAATTACTTAAAAAAAAGTTTCCAGATATAATCGAACCACCTCGTGAAGATATTTGTTATGCTACAACTAATCGGCAAATGGCGGTAAAAAGTATCGCAAATAAATGTGATGCTATTTATGTTATTGGAGGTGAGAATTCATCAAACTCTATAAGATTGGTTGAAGTTGCAAAAAAATCAGGATGTAGAAATAATTTCCTAGTTTCTGATATTAATTCTGTAGACTGGAAGGAAATGGAAAAATTCAGATCAATAGGATTAACCGCTAGCGCAAGCGCACCTGAAATTTTGATTAATGAATTTCTAAAAATAATAAATAAAAAATTTAAAGTTGAAATTAGAAAAAATACTATAGCAAATGAAAATATTACCTTTAAGTTACCTAAAGAGCTTAGGGAATAAAATATGGGAGTATTTACACATATTTCAGAAGAAGAATTAAGCTTTTTTCTTAATGATTATAATCTTAAAAATGTTGAATCATTTATTGGCATTAATGAAGGTATACAAAATACTAATTATAAAACTAGAATTGATTCAAAAGATTTTATTTTAACAATTTATGAAAATATAGATGAAAATAATGACTTAGATTTTTTCTTAAGTTTAATGAATTATTTATCTTCCCAAGGAATTAAATGTCCAACACCTATTAAAAATTCTTCCTTAAATTATATTGGTAAAATTAAATCAAAACCAGCAGCCTTATTAACTTTCTTAAATGGAAAATCTACATTAAATATCAAAAAAAATCATACCTTTGAAATTGGAAAAGTTCTTGCTGAAATGCATATCAGTACAAAAGATTTTCCAATGAAGAAAAAAAATGATCTCTCAATAAATGGTTGGGAAAAACTTCTAATAAAAAATAAAGATAAGATTAATAAATTTGAAAGTAATCTATTTGAGAAAATTAAAAATAAAATTATTAAAATAAAAGAAAAATGGCCTAAAAATTTACCCTCTGGCATTATTCATGGAGATTTATTTCCAGATAATGTTCTTTTTAAGGAGGAAAAAGTTTCAGGATTAATTGATTTCTATTTCTCGTGTAACGATTTCTTTATATACGATTTATGTATCTGTATAAACGCTTGGTGTTTTAATGAAAATAATGAACTCAAAAAAGATTTTTTTCATAACTTAATTAGAGGTTACCAATCCATAAGAAAATTAGAAAAAGAGGAAATTATATTAATTCCTTTTCTTTGCCATGCATCATCTCTAAGATTCTTTTTAACTAGAATTGATAACTGGAAAAATAAAAATGATCTCGATATTGTTAACTATCAAGACCCAATGGAATTCCTGGAAATAATAAAATTTCATGAATTGAATGCTGATAAAGGATATTATAATTTAAATGAATAAAGAAGTTGTAGTTTATACGGATGGAGCATGCTCCGGAAATCCAGGCCCCGGTGGATGGGGTGCAACCATCAAACTTGAAGAGGAAACTGTTGAAATTTATGGTGGAGAAAATAATACAACTAATAATAGAATGGAACTAATTGCAGCCATAAAAGCATTGGAATATTTAAACGAAAACCACAAAATAATACTATATACTGACTCCAATTATGTAAAAGATGGGATAACAAAGTGGATTTTTAATTGGAAAAAAAATAATTGGAAAACTTCAGCTAAAAAAGTAGTTAAAAATAGTGATTTGTGGATACAACTTGATGACCTTCAAAATAATAGAAACGTCAAATGGAACTGGGTGAAAGGTCACGCTGGAAATTTAGGAAACGAGCGAGCTGATGAACTCGCTCGTATGGGTATAGAAAAAATATAATTTTCTATAATTGATTTAAAATAGTTTCAGCACTTGATTCAGATATTTCACCAGGATTAGATTCTAAATTTAATTTTGAAATAGTATTATCCTCAATAATCATTGAATATCTAAGAGATCTTGAACCCAAACCAAAACCTGAACCATCCATAGTTAATCCTGTAGCTTCTGTAAAATCTCCATTACCATCACCAAGCATTAGTATTTGTTCAGCACCCTTATCCTTGCCCCAAGCATCCATTACAAACGCATCATTTACTGATAAACAAACTATTTGATCAGCACCTTTGTCTAAAATTTCTTGTGAATTAGTAACAAACCCAGGCAAATGTTGCATTGAGCAACCTGGTGTAAATGCACCAGGAACTGCAAAAAGAACAGTTTTTTTACCCCCAAATAATTCACTTGAAGTAATTGGAGTTGGTCCTTTTTCGGTCATATGGTGTAAAGTAACCTCTGGTAATGTATCGCCTTCTTTAATAGTCATATTAGTCTCCCGATTGAAAATTTATTAAGAAATAATTATAGTAATTTATACAAAAAAAGAAAATTATTTAATTTTTTAAATTAACTTATGAGATATTTTTGGATACAGTTTTCCAAACTCTTAAAAAATTCTCTGACCAAATTTTATTAATTTCTTCATTAGAGTAACCCCTCATCAATAATGAATTAGTAATATTATAAGTTTGAGACGCATCAGACCAACCATTTATTCCTCCTCCACCTCCAAAATCAGATGATATTCCGACATAATCAATACCTACTAAGTCAACTATATAATCAATATGGTCGATAAAATTATCAATGTCAGGAATTGGAAAATCTTTATTAATTTCATCCATACCATTTTTGTATTCAGCTAATTTCATATGTTTCTCTGGAAGGAAATTCATATCGCCAGTCATTTTCAAAATAGAATCTCTTAATTTAATAATAGAATTTGTCCTATCTTTATTAACCTTTACATATGATGAAAAAGCAACAACCTGAATAACGCCTCCTTTTTTTGCAACCTCTTTTATGATGTTATCTGGAATATTCCTAGGATGATCGGCAACAGACCTTACGCCTGAATGAGACGCAATTACGGGGTGCTTTGAAAGTGCAACTGCCTGTAAAGCAGATTTATCTGAAACATGACTAATATCTATCATCATCCCTAATTCATTCATTTTTTTAATTACAATTTTACCAAAATCAGATAATCCACCATGCATTTCGATATCATTTTTGAGAGATTTTTTCGGTAACGAACTATCCGAAATTTGATTATGACCGATATGTGATAGAGTCATATATCTGGCGCCTAAGTCATAGAAATATTCTAATAATTCAATATCCTCTCCAATTACATAGCCATTCTCAATACCTATTGCAGCAAACAATTTTTCCTCTCTCTTTGCCTGATAAACTTCACTAGGATTTTTTACTAAGACAATTCTTTCGGGGTATTTTTCAACCATCTTCTTAATCGCATTAAATTTTATAATGGCCTTTTTCTTGGCATCCTGAAAACCATTTTTATCTAATTCAGATTGACCAACATAGACAATAAAAAATCCTCCGTCTAAATTACCCTCCAACATTTTCTGAAAATCAACCTGCATGTCAGTTTTATTTCCTGGGTCATGTTCTGGATTTGTCATATAATCAAAAGGAATATCTATATGTGAGTCCAAGGTTAAAAAATCAGCTTTTATTTTGGATGAATAAAAAATACAAAAAACAATTAATAAAAATCTAAAAAGAAACTTCAAGATTATGACTCCTGTTAAATACTGGTGCTAATAAAATTTTTTATTTTTTTTAAATCAATTTCCATTTTAGAAAAATTTTCTGTTTTGTTTAAAACTTTTTTTAACCTATCAGGTATATCTGGTTTTATTTTAATACTATCTTCAACAGCTATTGGAAATTTAGAGGGGTGAGCAGTACCAAGTGTAACAATGACTCCATTTTTATCATCTAGTGACCTTGATGCGGCATAACCAACAGCAGTATGTGGATCAAGAATGTAACCAGTTTTCCTATATACATCTGAAATACATTCTTTTGTTTCTTGCTCAGTAATGCTTGTTGCCAAAAAATCATTCCTGATAAAATTTAGAGCATTTTTTTCTATTTTAAACTCTTTTGAATTTTTAAGATTATCCATTAAATTATCAATACTTAAAGAATTCCTATCATAAGCTTCAAAAAGCAATCTCTCGAAATTACTAGAGATTTGAATATCCATACTTGGTGAAATCGTAGCTTTGGCTCTATCAATAGAATAAATACCTGTTTTTAATGCCCTTGAAAGGATATCATTTTCATTTGTTGCAATCATAAGATTTTTAATTGGTAGTCCCATTTGCTTTGCAACCCAGCCAGCTAAAATATCTCCGAAATTTCCGGTTGGAACAGAATAAGAAACTAGATCATTTTTTAATAATTTAAATGATGTAAAATAGTAGACAATTTGAGCAGCTATTCTTCCCCAATTAATTGAGTTTATAGCCCCAAGCTTTACTTCAGTATTAAAAATATTATCTTTAAAAAGATCTTTAACAATATTTTGACAGTCGTCGAATGTTCCATCTATTTCTATAGGAAAGATATTAGATCCATCAGTAGTAGTCATTTGTTTTCTTTGAACCTCAGATACTCTTCCTTTAGGAAAAAAAATAAAAACATTTACATTTTGACTATTCTTAAATGCTTCAATGGCAGCACTTCCTGTATCGCCTGAGGTTGCACCAATAATTGTAATTTTTTCATTTCTTTTTTTCAATGAAAGGTCAAATAATTCAGCTAATAAAAGCATGGCAAAATCTTTAAAAGCTAAGGTTGGCCCATGAAATAATTCTAAAATATACCTATTTTCCTCTAGTTGAACTAAAGGAGCCATTTCTTTAGTCTCAAAAGACCTATAGGCATTCTCAGTTAATTTAATTAGATCGTTATAGCTAACAAAACTACTTAAAAAAGGATGTAAAATTTCTGCAGCAATTTTATGATAATCGGTATTTTTAAGTTCGTTATAATTTAAAAGAGGCCACTCTTTCGGAACATATAACCCTCCATCAGGCGCAAGCCCGGTTAATAAAACATCCTCAAATTGAAGATTTTTAGATTTTCCTCGTGTAGAAATATATTCCATAGTTAGTAAATATATCGTATTCATACCAAATGGAATATTTTATTATTAAAATCTTTTAACAATTTTCTAGGAATATTATTTATGCAAAATATTTTTGATGATATCGATAAAAATGATGTAGCACTATTGATAGAAAAAGGCCTACATGAATCTGATGAAGGAGAGCTTTTTTTCGAACAAACACCTAGTGAGTCATTTATTTTTGATGATGGAAGACTTAAAAATTCAAATTTTGATATTAACAGTGGTTTTGGTATCAGAATGGTATCAGAGGAGACTACTGGTTTCGCAAATTCAACCATTTTAAATAAAAACTCTATCAAAAAAGCAATGGAAACTGCTAAAGCAGCAAAAATGGGTAATAATATTAATTTTTCAGATAAATCTAAAAATCAAATAAATAATAAATTAAATAATAAATTATACTCAAACCAAAATCCTTTAAATAGTGTTTCTTTCGATGAAAAAATCGAACTAGTAAAAAATATTGACTCCTTTTTAAGATCTTATGACAATAGAGTTCAGCAAGTAAGTGTAAGTTTATCTGGTAGCTTCCAATCAATCGTTATTTTCAACAAAGATGGATCAATTAATACTGATGAAAGACCTCTAGTAAGACTAAATATATCAGTAATAGTAAACAATGGAAAAAGACAAGAGTCTGGTTCATACGGAACAGGCGGAAGATGGGATTATAAAAAATTAATTTCAAAAGATTTTTATGAAAATGCATCAAAAAAAGCTCTTAAACAAGCAATTACCAATCTCGACTCAGTAGATACGCCAGCTGGTGAAATGACAGTAGTTTTAGGTGCAGGATGGCCTGGAGTTCTTCTTCATGAAGCAGTAGGGCATGGTTTAGAGGGAGATTTTAATAGAAAAGAAACATCAGCGTTTACAAATATGGTTGGTCAAAAAGTTGCAGATGAACAAGTTACTGTAATAGATGATGGAAGTATACCTGATAGAAGAGGATCATTAAATATTGACGATGAAGGCACACCTACAAGTGAAACCGTGCTTATCGAAAACGGAATTTTAAAGGGTTATTTGCAAGATAAAATGAATGCTAGGTTAATGAATGAAAATCCTACAGGAAATGGTAGAAGAGAGAGCTTTATGCATTTACCAATGCCTAGAATGACTAATACTTTTATGACAAATGGAAAATACGACCCAAGTGAGATTATACAATCTGTAAAGAAAGGTCTCTATATGGTTAACTTTGGTGGTGGGCAGGTTGATATAACATCAGGAAAATTTGTTTTCTCATGTACAGAAGGTTATCAAATTGAAAATGGTAAAATTGGACACCCAATTAAAGGTGCAACCTTAATCGGAGATGGACCTCAAGCATTAAAAAAAATTAAAATGGTTGGAAATGATACATGTCTTGATGACGGAATAGGAACTTGCGGAAAAGCTGGTCAAAGCGTTCCTGTTGGAGTTGGTCAGCCTACTTTAAGAATTGATGAAATCACAGTAGGTGGGACCTCGTAAATGAATTCTTTTGAAAATTTTTCCTTTGAATATGGCGCAAGCGAACAAATTACTCCTCTAGTAAAGAGAGTAATTGCAAAAAATCCTGGACCATTTACTTATACAGGAACTGGAACTTTTATTGTAGGAACAAAAGAATTGGCGGTAATTGATCCTGGTCCAATTGATAATAATCATCTTAATGCAATAATAAAAGCATGTGGAAAAAGTAAAATTTCACATATAATTATCACCCATACTCATAATGATCACTCACCTTTATCAAAACCTCTTCAAAAAAAAACAGGCGCACCAATATATGCTTTTCTTAATGAAAAGATGGATACTAAAACAAATAATCAATTTGAAGAAGGTTATGATAATTCTTTTAAACCAGATGTTGTAATAAAAGATGGTGATTTAATTAAAGGATATGATTGGACTTTAGAGGCAATTCATACTCCAGGACATACATCAAATCATATGTGTTATTCATTAGCTGAGGAAAGTATTCTTTTTTCAGGAGATCATGTAATGGGTTGGTCAACGACAGTAATTGTTCCTCCAGATGGCGATATGGATGAGTACTTAAAATCTTTAGAAAAATTATTAGATAGAAATCATCAGATGTATTTACCAACTCATGGCACTCAAATCGATGATCCACATGACTTAGTAAATAAATATATTGAACATAGAAATAATAGAGAAGATCAGATTATAAAAGTCATAAAGTCAGGTAGTTCTATGATTAGCGAAATGGTTAAAATCATCTACTCTGATGTTGATCCTGGACTTCACCCCGCCGCTTCAATGTCAACTTTAGCTCACTTAAACAGGATGGTAAAAAATAAAATTATTAAAGTTGAAGGAACAGGTTTAAAAGGAAATTACAGTATTTTTTAAGGATATAAAAAAGATTTAACCCATTTTCCTTTTTTAAATTTAAATACTGCTCTTTCATGCAACCTATATGGTTTATTATGCCAAAATTCAATTTCAACTGGTTTAATTAAAAATCCACCCCAATGAGATGGTCGAGGAATTTCTTTATTCTTATATTTTTTAGAAATTGAATTAAATCTTTTTTCAAGTTCACTCCTATTCTTCAATGCTTTGGATTGAAGCGATGCCCATGCTCCAATTCTCGAATTCCTATCTCTAGAGGAAAAATATTCATCAGAATCTTTTGCTGAAATTTTTCTAACTTTACCGCGAATTCTTACCTGCTTTTCAATGGACTTCCAATAAAAACAGGCTGCAATATTGGTATTTGATTCGATTTCTTTTCCTTTTGAACTATTTGAATTTGTAAAAAAAGTAAGACCATCTTCATTAAAACTTTTCATCAACACTATTCTAACATTAGGTTGTCCTTTTGAATCTACCGTTGATAAAGAAATAGCATTAGGGTCAGAAATCTCTTTTTTTGAAGCTGATTCAAACCATTTATTAAATAAAATATAGGGATTTCTCTCTCTAATTTTTGATAATCCAATTTTCATAATTGATACCTTTTATTAATTATATTTTTAATTATACAATTCGGTATTAAGGCTGTATTCCTTAAATTTGATTTTTTAATAAAAATCACTAACAATAATAATATATATTTATTCAAAAGAAAAAATGGAAATTAAAACAAATATCTTATCAGGAAAAAAAGGTCTTATTATGGGTGTTGCCAATAATAGATCAATAGCATGGGGAATAGCAAAAGCATGTGCTAATAATGGAGCGGAATTAGCTTTTACTTATCAAGGTGATGCCATCAAAAAAAGAGTCGTGCCTCTCGCAGAAGAACTGAGCTCTTCAAATGTTTTCGAATGTGATGTTGCAAATCAAGAGAGTATTGATAAAACATTTGACTCATTAAATTCTCTTTGGGGGAATTTAGATTTTGTAGTCCACGCAATAGGTTTTTCTGATAAAAATGAATTAGATGGAAGATATTTGGATACATCAGAGAAAAATTTTTTACAGACATTAAATATTTCTTGTTTTTCCTTTACATCTATTGCTCAAAGAGCAGAAAAACTTATGAAAAACGGTGGTTCACTCCTAACATTAACTTATTATGGAGCCGAAAAGGTTATGCCACATTATAATGTTATGGGAATTGCAAAGGCTGGTTTAGAAACTAGTGTAAAATATCTTGCAAAAGATTTAGGTTCACAGAATATAAGAGTTAATGCAATTTCAGCAGGTCCAATCAAAACATTGGCGGCATCTGGAATAGGTGATTTTAGATATATTTTAAAATGGAATGAGTATAATTCTCCTTTGAAAAGAACTGTATCAATTGATGAGGTCGGAAATTCCGCACTATATCTTTTATCAGATTTATCATCAGGGGTAACTGGTGAGATACATCACGTTGACTCAGGTTATAATGTTATTGGAATGAAATCTGAAGATGCTCCAGATATATCAACTGTTTAGGGTAAAAAAATATGTCTCATAATTCATTTGGCCATCTTTTTAGATTTACTACATGGGGAGAATCCCACGGTCCATCTATTGGATGTGTTGTGGATGGAACTCCTCCAAGAATTGAGCTAAATGAAAATGATATTCAAAAATTTTTAGACAAAAGAAAGCCAGGTCAAAGTAAATTTACAAGTCCAAGAAAAGAGAGTGATGAAATTAAAATACTTTCAGGAATAATTGAGGAAGATGGAAAGAAGCTTACTACAGGTACTCCAATTTCATTATTAATTGAAAATACAGATCAAAGATCAAAAGACTATTCTGATATTGAAGAAAAATTTAGACCTGGTCATGCGGATTATACATATTTTTCAAAATACGGAATAAGAGATGTCAGAGGAGGTGGTAGGCAATCTGCTCGAGAAACAGCTATGCGTGTCGCTGCTGGAGCAATTGCAAGAAAAATATTACCTAAAGTTGAAATTAAAGGAGCTCTTGTTCAACTTGGCGAACATAAAATAAATAGAGAAAACTGGGATGATAGTTTTATTGAAAAAAATGCATTCTGGTCACCTGATCCTACCACTATTGAAATTTGGGAAAAATATATTGAGGATCTTATTAAAAATGGGGATAGCTGTGGTGCTATAATTGAAATTATAGCCAAAAATGTGCCTATTGGATTAGGTGCTCCAGTATATGGAAAGCTTGATGCTGAAATAGCAAATGGTATTATGAGTATAAATGCTGTTAAAGGAGTTGAGATCGGGAATGGTTTTGAAGCAGCAACAATTAAAGGAAGTGAGAATTCCGACCAAATGTTTATGAAAGGTGATCAACCTTCCTTTGAGACCAACAACTCTGGGGGAATACTTGGGGGAATTTCGTCTGGTCAAGATATTGTTGTGAGATTTGCTATTAAACCAACCTCATCAATAAGAAGTAATCAAAAAACAGTTAACAAATCAGGAAAAAATACTGAAATTTCAACAAAAGGAAGACATGATCCTTGTGTAGGTATTCGAGCCGTACCTGTTGGAGAGGCAATGATTGCTTGTGTTTTAGCAGATCACTTCTTGAGAGATAGAGCTCAAAATAGTTAAAATTATTTTTTTGGATCTACAATTTTTAAATCAGGAGACTTAATATTTAAAGTATCCAAAACCTTTTCAACTATTTTATCCTTTACTAATTCTGCTTCAGCATACATTTCTTCAGGTGTCGCATGTGCAATAAATCTATCTGGTAGAGTTAGTGTTCTTATCTTCAAGCCACTGTCTAACCTTGCACTATTTGATAGTAAATTTAGTACTGAAGATCCAAAACCACCTGATGAACCTTCTTCAATGGTTATAATTACTTCATGATTTTCAGATAATTTAATAATCAAATCTTCATCAAGAGGTTTAGCAAAACGTGCATCTACAATTGTGGTAGATAAACCAAATGTTTCTAATATATGAGAAGCTTTTTTTACCTCTCCAAGCCTAGCTCCTAAACTAAGAATAGCTATTTTACTTCCTTCGGAAATTACTCTTGCTTTTCCAATTTCTAAAGGTTCATATTTCTCGGGAACAGCTAGACCTTCTCCTGAGCCTCTAGGATATCTGAAAGAAATTGGACCTTGGTTAAAAATTGATGCAGTTTTAACCATTCTTGCTAATTCTATTTCATCTGAAGCTGCCATAATAGTAAAATTAGGTAATGTAGAAAGAAATGAAATATCAAAACTACCTGCATGAGTTGGTCCATCCGCACCGACGAGACCTGCTCTATCAATCGCAAATTTTACTGGCAAATTTTGAATTGCTACATCATGAACTATTTGATCATAAGCCCTTTGTAAAAATGTTGAATATATTGCAACAAATGGATTCATTCCCTCAATTGCAAGACCTGCTGCAAATGTTACGGCATGTTGCTCAGCTATACCAACATCAAAAAATCTATCTGGAAATTTTTCTTGAAAATTATTTAAACCAGTACCTGATGGCATTGCAGCAGAAATAGCGACAATATTTTTGTCAATTTCAGCCTCTTTAATTAGGGCATTAGAGAAAATATTGGTAAATGAGGGATTATTACTTTTTGATTTTTGCTGCTCTCCTGTTGCTATATTAAATTTTGAAACACCATGAAACTTTTCGTTTGAATTTTCAGCTGGTAAATAGCCTTTACCTTTTTTTGTAACTACATGAAGTAATATCGGTCCTTGATTGGTATCTTTTATATTTCTTAGAATAGGTAATAAATGATCTAGATTATGACCATCTATTGGTCCAACATAATAAAAACCTAATGCTTCAAATAATGTACCTTCACCAGAAATAGTTCTTGAAACTTCATCTGCTTTTTTTGCACTTTTTTCAATTGATTTTGGAAGTTTCTCAATAATCTGTTTAGCAAAATTTCTAAAGCCTAGATATTTCTCACCTGAAATTAACTTTGCTAAATACGCACTCATTGCTCCAGTAGGAGGCGCTATAGACATATCATTATCATTAAGAATAACTACTAAACGAGATTTAAGAGCTCCAGCATTATTCATCGCTTCATAAGCTTGCCCAGCACTTATTGCTCCATCACCAACAACACATATGATATTATTATTTTTTATCTTTTAGGTCTCTGGCTATAGACATTCCCAAGCCTGAGGATATAGAAGTTGAACTGTGACCAGCTCCAAAGGCATCATACTTACTTTCATCGATTTTTGCAAAACCAGATAAACCATCTTTTTGTCTCAAAGTATCCATTTTACTTCGTCTACCGGTTAGAATCTTATGAGGATAACTCTGATGCCCAACATCCCAAATTATTTTATCCTTTGGGGCATCAAAAATACTATGAAGGGCAACAGTTAACTCTACAACACCAAGACCAGCTCCTAAATGTCCTCCTGTTTTTGAAACAGAATGAATTGTTTCTTGCCTTAATTCATCGGCAAGTTCTTTTAATTCAACGTCCGATAAATTTTTTAAATCATCAGGTGAATTAATATTATCCAATAAAGGTGTTTTTATTATATTCATGAATATCTACTAAAATTCTCTTTCTCTAATAAAGTTTACTAGTCCTAACAAAGTTTCGGGCACTGGGCCAAATATCTTTAGAGAAGAAATAGATAAATCGCAATATTTTTTAATTTCTCTTCTTGATTCATCAATATTAAAAAAATTTAAAAAGGTTTTTTTATTATTTTTTAAGTCACTACCAACTCTTTTTCCAATAACTTCCTCATCACCAATTACATCAAGGATATCATCAGAAATTTGAAAGGCAATACCGATATTGTCACCAAACTCTTTCAATGCATTTATTTTATTACAATCAGCACCACTTGCAATGCCTCCTGCTTGGCAAGAAAAACTTATTAAATTTGAAGTTTTTAATTTATACATCTCGATTAGTTCTTTAATATTTAAATCGTCCTTGCTTTCATCAATATCTATTGCTTGCCCTCCAACCATTCCTGATTGACCAACACAATGGGCAAAAGAATTAATCAAATTAATTTGATCGGTTTTTCTAATTTTTCTGTAACTTCTAGATAAAATTTCAAATGATAATGCCTGGAGTGCATCACCAACTAAAACAGCAGTTGCTTCATCAAAATATTTATGTGTTGATGGTTTTCCTCTTCTGAGATCATCATTATCAATTGATGGTAAATCATCGTGAACAAGAGAATAAACATGTAATAATTCAACAGCAGCAGCTATTTGAAAAATATCATTGTCATCAACGTCAAAAAACTTTGAACATTCTGTTACTAAAAAAGGTCTTATTCTCTTACCGCCCCCTAAAACAGAATAGCGCATTGCATCATTCAAATTTTTGTTTGTGCTAGACCTTTTTTTTAAACTGTTTGATAAAACTTCTTCTATTTTTAAGGATGAATCTCTTAGAGATTTTTCAAAAATTTCACTCATTTACTATATTTCATCTAAAGGCTCAGAACTAAAATCACCATCGGGATGAGAAATAATTTTGTCAATTTTCATTTTTGCAGTCTTTAATTTAGCTTCACAATGTGCTTTTAGGATTACTCCTTTTTCATAAATAGATATTGAGTCCTCTAATTCAATATCCCCTCTTTCTAAATCTTCTACAATTTGCTCAAGCTCAGATAAAGCTTCTTCAAAAGATAGTTTTTTAATTTCATCAGTTATTTTTATTTTTTTATTCATAGTTAATCACATTTATTAGACTTTTTTATAATATATTACACCATTTTCATCTTTGTCAGAATTTATTAAATTCCTCATTAATAAACAATTTAAATGAGCAATACTTTCACCTGTGGCCATAAGTAATACATCATCTGATATAGTTCTCTTAAACAATACAGAGAAAACATCTATAGCTCTTTTAGGTTCCTTACATAAGTCTAATAACCTTTCTAAATTTTTTTCATGTCCGTTTATTAAACTATTTAATCTTTCATGAAGACCTCTAAAGGGTTCATTGTGTGCGGGTAGTATTAGAACATCATTAGGTACACGTTCTTTAATATAATGACAACTATCCAACCAATCCTCTAATGGATTAGAAAGAGGTTCTGTAGGAAAAACACTCACATTTGATGAAATTTTAGGCAATACTTGATCACCAGAAATTAAAAGCTTTAATTGCTTACTGTACAAACATACATGCTCTGGACAATGTCCGCTACCAACAACTACTTCCCAATCATACTTACCTATTTTAATAATTTCTTTATCTCTTAACCGCCTATAATTATCCGGTAATTTAGAAACAGCTCTTCCAAAACCACCAAATCTCTCAGCATAAGAGTCGAGTTGAACTTTGTTAAAACCAGCACCTCTGTATAAGTCCATACCTTCATCAGGTGCCTCTCTACCTGTATCTCCAACAAGAACTCTACACATAAGATATTCTGACCTAGACATATAAAGTGGAGCAGAAAATTTTCTTGAAATCCATCCTGCTAATCCAACATGATCAGGGTGAAGATGTGTTACAATTACTTTATTTACCTTTCTGGATTTCATATCTTCACTGAAACATTTTCTCCAATTTGACTTAATTTCAGCAGAAGCAACTCCCGTATCAACTATAACCCATTCATCACCATCCTCCAAAACCCACAAATTTATATGATTTAGAGCAAATGGTAGACTCATTCTTACCCAGTAAACGCCATCGGCAACTTTCAACATTTTTCCAGGATTTGGAATTTGATCAAAAGGGTATATTAAGTTATGAGCCCCTTTATTAATTTTTTCTTTTAATTTTTCCATTAAAAATCCTCTAAAAAATTCTCTAAATTTTGGTTAGTTGAACAAATTGAGTTGGACAAAGCTTTTGTATTAACAAGTATTTGAGTAGAAAAAAACAATGCCAAATCTTTTCTTGCAGATAAAGATTTAAAATCAATACTACTTTCAGATAAAGCACCTCTTGAAAGATAATGTGAGCCAGCTGTTATACCAAATAATTCCAAATAATCAGAAGCAGAAAATAAAACTGAACGCATTTTATTTTGTTTAGTCCATTCTAGTAGTTTTTCAGTACAAGTTTCAATTTCACTAATTGCATCATTTAAATTATTAGAAATTGTTATAAAATCATTATCATTTTTTTCAGAGCACTTCTTTGATGTTTCTTTTATTTCGTTAAGAAAATTTTTAACAGCCAATCCATCAGATATTTTTAATTTCCTAGTTACAAGATCAATTGCTTGAATTCCATTAGTTCCCTCATAAATTGGCGCTATTCTTGAGTCCCTATAATATTGTGCTACACCAGTATCTTCAATAAAACCCATTCCACCATGCACCTGAATACCTAGTGATGAAACTTCAACCCCAACATTTGTAGCCCAGGATTTTGAAATAGGTGTTAAAAGATCCGCCTTTAATTGATATTTTTCTCTAATTTTTTTATCTGAATGATTTTGTGCTAGATCAATTGCTATTGCATTATCATAACAAATAGCTCTTGAAGCTTGGGTAAGGCTTTCCATTTTTAAAATCATTTTCAATACATCGGGATGCTCTATAATATTAACACTATTATTTGAACTACCATCATAATGACGGCCCTGTTTTCTTTCCTTTGAGTATGCAAAAGATTGTTGCAATGATCTTTCAGCTATACCGACGCCTTGCATTCCAACATTTAGACGCGCATTATTCATCATTGTGAACATGCATGCCAATCCTCTATTTTCTTCGCCAAGAAGAAATCCTTTAGCCCCACTTTTTTCACCAAAAGACATAACGCAAGTTGGTGAAGCATGGATACCCAACTTATCCTCTAAACCGATACATATAAGATCATTTTTCTCTAATTCTTTAGATTTTTCATTTTTAATATATTTAGGAACTATAAATAATGAGATACCATTATTTCCCTCTGGGGCACCTTCAATTCTTGCTAAGACCAAATGAATAATATTTTCGGCCATATCGTGTTCACCAAAAGTAATGTATATTTTTGTTCCCTTTACACTATAAGAGCCATCAGTATTCCTTTTTGCACTAGTCTTAAGAGCCCCGACATCAGATCCAGCTTGAGGCTCTGTTAGATTCATTGTTCCAGACCATTCTCCTGTAAGTAATTTTGGAAGATACTCGTTTTTTTGAGTATCTGTACCATGATGACTAATAGCTTCGATAGCTCCTTGAGTTAACATTGGACATAAAGAGAAGCTCATGCATGATGTGTTCCATAATTCCTGTATCATTACAGCTAATGTTTTTGGTAAACCTTGACCGCCATAATCTTTTAAACCTGAGACAGTTCCCCATGATGAATTAACTAATTCTTTGTATGCCTCTTTAAAACCAGGAGCAGTAGAAACATGTCCATTTTTCAAAATTGAACCAGCTTTATCAGCAGATTGATTTAAAGGGGCGATCGATGTATCAGCAAGTTTTGCAGCTTCATTTAGTAATGTTTCAACAAAACTATCGTCTAAATCAGGCCATAATTTTGAACTAACAAGATCTGAATAATTTGCCATTTCTTTCAAAGCAAAAATCATTTGCTTGACTGGTGATGCAAATGCCATATTTAACCTCTAAATTTGTAATAAAAAACAAAACTTATTATACACAAATTTATAAAACTATATGATTATTTAAATTAAAATGACAAAAATTAAAAAGATTAATAATAAAACTATAAACGAAGCTGTCGAATTACTTCAAGAAGGCAAACTTATAGGTTTTCCAACAGAAACTGTTTATGGATTAGGTGCCGATGCTACTAACCAAAAAGCAATTCTAAAAATTTATAAAAATAAAAAAAGACCTAAGTCCAATCCCTTAATCGTACATACTGAAACAATTGAACAAGCAAGTTCAATTGGGGTGTTTAATAGCAAGATTGAAAAAATTGCAAAAGATATTTGGCCTGGTCCTTTAACAGTAATTGTTAAAAAAAGAGAGAATTCAAATATTTGTAAAGAATTATGTGCTGGTAATGATACTATCGCAATAAGAGTATCAAGTAATAAAACTATTTTAGCTATTATAAAAAAATTAGGCAATCCAATTGCAGCACCTAGCGCAAATAAATCCGGAATGTTAAGTCCTACTTCCGCTGCTCATGTTGAAAAACAGTTTAAAAATAATATTGATATACCTCTAATTTTAGATGGAGGAAAAACTAAAATAGGAGTCGAAAGTACAGTAATTGGAATAAAAAATAATAATATAATAATTTATAGACATGGTGGTATAACAAAAGAAAGACTTGAAAAGAAAGTAAATGAAAAAATTATCGATTTAAAACACGCTGATTTTTCAGAAAAATCAAATATATCACCTGGGATGTTAAAAAAACATTACTCACCAACAGTGCCACTTAGAATTAATATTACAAATCCAAGAAGTGATGAAATTCTTATTGGCTTTGGAAAAAAATATAAAGAGCCAAATTTAAGTAAATCTGGTGATCTAGATGAAGCAGCTGCCAATTTATTTTATTTCTTAGAAAAATATGAAGCAAAGGGTAATAAAATAGCAATTGCACCAATACCAAATATTGGTATTGGTGTTGCTATTAATGATAGATTAAATAGAGCTGTTCAATAGTTACTTTAATGATGGAAGGACATAGTCCTTAAACTGATCTCTAAGAGTTAATTTCTGAATTTTACCTGTCGCTGTGTGAGGTATTTCATCTACAAAAACAACATCATCAGGCATCCACCATTTTGCAAGCTTTCCATCTAGAAAATCTAAAACATCTTTCCCGGAAGGACTCGCTCCCTCATTTGCCACACATATAAGTAAAGGTCTTTCATCCCATTTAGGATGAACGACGCCAATTACAGCTGCTTCAGCAATATCAGGGTGGCCTACAGCTACATTCTCAAGTTCAATTGAGGAAATCCACTCTCCACCTGACTTTATTACATCTTTAGATCTATCAGTTATTTGCATAAAGCCCATTTCATCGATAGTTGCGACATCTCCTGTATCAAAAAAACCATCTTCATCAAGGATTTCTCCACCATCACCTTTCATGTATTCGCTAGCAATAAATGGGCCTCTTACTTTTAAGTTTCCAAAATCTTTACCATTCCAGGGAATTTCATTATTTTCGTCATCGGTAATCTTCATCTCTACCATATAAGAAGCTCTTCCTTGTTTTAATTTAATGTCTACCTTGTCTTCGAAGCTAAGTTCTTCCATTCCATATTTAAATGCTCCAATTGTTCCCAAAGGCGACATCTCTGTCATACCCCAAGCATGCATAACTGAAACTTCATAATCTCTTTCAAATTTCTCTAACATTACTCTAGGAACAGCTGATCCTCCGATAGCAACCCGCTCTAAGTAAGGTAACTTTAAATTATTTGCTTCTAAATATTGCAATAACATTAACCAAACTGTTGGGACTGCAGCCGTAAAAGTTACTTTTTCTTCTGTTAAAAGTTGATAAATACTCTCTCCATCCATATTCATTCCCGGCATAACAATTTTGCAACCTGACATTGGTGCCGTAAAAGATAGACCCCATGCATTAGCATGAAACATTGGAACCACTGGCATGACTGAATCTGTAGACTTTATACCCATAGCATCAGCATTATTAGCTACTAATGTATGTAATACATTTGATTTATGAGAATATAGTACTCCTTTTGGATTACCTGTAGTTCCAGAGGTATAGCAAAGACCACAAGCATCTCCTTCATCAAGCTTTATCCAGCTAAAATTATCGTCTTCAGCGTTAATCATATCCTCGTAACAAAAAACATTTTTTAAAGATGTTTCTGGCATATTATCTTTATCAGTCAGAAAAATTATACCTTTAACATTTGGTATTTTTTCCTCTAAATTTTCAAGAATCTGAACAAAGCTAGTATCTGAAACGATAAATTTATTTTCAGCATGATTAATTATGTATTCTAATTGCTCTAAAAAAAGTCTAGGGTTAAGTGTGTGATAAACCGCTCCAACACCAGTAATTCCATACCATGATTCAAGATGCCGATGTGTATTCCATGCTAATGTTCCTATAACATCTGACTTTTTAACGCCTAGCCTTATAAGTGCTTTTGAAAATTTTCTAGAACGTGAATGAATTTCACTGTAATTTGTTCTGTGAATATCACCCTCTACCTTTCTGGTAACAATCTCTCTATCGCCATGGTGAATGCTAGCATGATCAATAAAAGTATGGACCAACAATGGCCAATCTTGCATTAAACCTTTCATAAACTTCCCCTTTTTTCTTTAGTGCGAATATAATATTCAGAATTTGTATGTTTTCAATTAATTTAAACTATAAATACAAAACTGAGTATCTCCAATAATCTTTTTCTCCCTGAGATTGAAACCCTCAATAGCTTCAATCTCATCTTTTGAGGATAATTCAGTTACAATAATTCCTTTGTCATTAATTAATTTTTTTTTATTTATTTTCTCTATAGCAATTTTTGTTAAAGAAAAATTTTTATATGGTGGATCTGAAAAAATTAAATCTAGCGATTTTTTAAATTTAAAATTAATTTTAGTAGCATCACATTTCTTTACATAGGCTTGTCTTTCGAGACCTAAGTTTGCTAAGTTCTCCTTAATAGCCATTATTGAATTAATTTCATTATCTACAAAAGAACAAAATTCTGCTCCTCTTGATAATGATTCAATGCCTAAAGCACCCGATCCTGCAAAAAGGTCTAAAACCTGAGATTGATTAAAATTTAAATTAAGTCCATGAGTTAAAAAATTAAATAAAGACTCTTTCGCCCGTGAGCTTGTAGGTCTTGTAATTTTTCCTTTTGGTGATTTAATTCTTCTACCAGATAAACTTCCTGAGATAATTTTCATAAGAATTCCATTTATTATAAATAAAAATGATTTTCAAAATTTTTCTTTAAAAAATTACTAGGTATTTCCCTTAATTCGCCTTTTTTCATATCATCTAATTTAAAAGGACCGTATGAAATTCTTATCAACCTATTCACGCTCAAATCAATGTAACTAAATAACTTTCTAATTTCTCTGTTTTTTCCTTCCTTTAAAGTAATTGAAAGCCATGAATTTACTCCAGTTTTTTTACCGATAGTAATTTTATTTTTTGAATAATTTACACCATCAATTGTAATTCCATTTTCAATTAATTTTATTTTTTTTATATCAATATTACCACGAACACGAACTTTATATTGCCTCTCAAAATTATTAACAGGTAATTCTAAATATCTTGAAAACTCCCCGCTATTTGTTAAGAGAATTAAACCCTCACTATTAATATCCAATCGACCTATAGAAATTATTTTTTTAAGATTATTAGGTAAAATGTCATATATAGTTTTTCTTTTCTTGCTATCAGTATTAGTTACTATTATTCCATTAGGTTTAAAAAGTGACCATACGCGTAATTTATTTTGTTTGAAAATTTCTTTGCCATCGACCTTAACTTTTGAGTCTTTATCAATGTTAAGAGCAGCGGACTCAATTATTTTACCATCAACCTGAACCCTTTTCTCAATGATCATCTTTTCAGCCTGTCGTCTTGAGGCTATTCCACTTTGAGCAATAAATTTTGCTACTCTTAATGGATATTTTTTAGATTCATTTGTCATAACATGTTTTATATTATCTTATTATTTGATTATAAAATAGTTAATGGAGAAAAGTAATTGAGCGATACTTTGAAAATAACTAATCAATTTATGGAAATAGCTTTAAAAGAAGCAAAGCTGGCTAAAGAAAGAGATGAAGTACCAGTCGGTGCAGTTATTATTGATAAAAATAACAATATTCTAGCATCAAATGGTAATAGAGTTATTGAATTGTCAGACCCTACTGCTCATGCGGAAATCTTATGCATTAGGGAGGCTTCAAAGAAATTAAAAAATGAGAGATTGGCTAACTGTACTATTTTTTCTTCTTTAGAGCCTTGTGTTATGTGTGCTTCTGCAATTTCTTATGCAAGAATTAAAAAGCTTTTCTTTGGAGCATATGATCATAAAACAGGCGCAGTTGAAAGTGGTGTTAAATATTTTAAAACCTCATCATGTAACCATAGACCAGAATTCTATGGTGGTTTTAAAGAAAAAGAGTCTGAGTTGATACTTAAGTCATATTTTAAAATGAAAAGAGTCTAATATTTAAGATTGCTTTTTGGGTCTCTGAAGGCTAAAAATTTAATACAAAAGTTTAAAATCGTAACTATATATTTTAGATAATATTTTAAAATTATGAAGTATATAAATTAAAGAGGAAAAAATGAATTTTGATCATAGTGACAAAACAAAAGAATTGATAGCTCGAGTAGAGAAATTTATGGATGAAAATGTTTATCCTAATGAAAGTGTTTACGAAGAGCAAATGCAAGCATTTGGTGAAAACAGATGGCAAATACCTCAAATACTTGAAGATTTAAAAGAGAAAGCAAAAGCTGAAGGGTTATGGAATTTATTCCTTCCTGAATCTGATAGAGGTGCAGGTCTAACAAATGTTGAATATGCACCACTTTGTGAGATTATGGGAAGAGTTGGTTTTGCTGGAGAGGTCTTTAATTGTTCAGCTCCAGATACTGGAAATATGGAAGTAATTGATAGATATGGCAATGAAGAACAAAAAGAGAAATGGTTAAAACCACTTCTTGCTGGTGAAATTAGATCAGCATACTTAATGACAGAACCAGACGTAGCATCATCAGACGCTACTAATATTTCAACAACAATCAAACGAGATGGTGATGAATATGTCATCAATGGAAGAAAATGGTGGTCATCAGGAGTTATGGATCCAAGATGTAAAATTGCTATACTTATGGGTAAAACCAACCCTGATGCACCAAGGCACCAACAACAGAGTCAAATTTTGGTTCCATTGGAAACACCAGGAGTAACAATTAAAAGACACTTACCAGTTTTTGGTTTTGATGATGCCCCGCACGGTCATTCGGAAGTGCTTCTTGAGAACGTAAGAGTTCCAATTGAAAATCTATTCTTAGGTGAAGGACGTGGATTTGAGATTAGTCAAGGTAGGCTAGGCCCCGGCAGAATTCACCATTGTATGAGAGCAATAGGAGTTGCAGAGAGAACTCTTGAAAAAATGGCAAAAAGACTTTTAAGCAGGGAAACTTTTGGTAAAAAAGTTGCAGATCATTCTGTTTGGGAAGAGAGAATTGCAAGGGCTAGAATTGAGATAGAAAGTTCAAGATTACTTACTATGAAGGCTGCGTATATGATGGATACTGTTGGAAACAAAGTCGCTCGTGCTGAAATAGCTATGATTAAAGTTTTAGCACCAAAAATGCTTTGTAGTATTGTTGATGATGCTATTCAAGCTCATGGTGGTGGTGGTGTAACTACTGATTTTGGTCTTGGTAAAACATATGCATCTGCAAGAGTTTTAAGATTAGTTGATGGACCAGATGAAGTTCATAACAGAACAATAGCAAGATTAGAATTTAAAAAGTATAAAGAAGAACTAGAATCTGCCTTAAAAGAAGCTATATAATAACAAATTTAAAGGTCTTCATAATTGAAGACCTTTTTAATTGGCTAATTTTCTTCTAAATTTTGTCAAATAATTATTCAATTTTGATTTTTAGCAACTATATAAAAAATTCATAAAAAACTATTAATGTATAGATTTATGATTTATATAGATTTTCCTATGTTATGGAGTTTGGCGTGAAGAATAATTGGACAAAAGATAGCTGGAGAAAAAAACCTATCATTCAGGTTCCTGATTATGATGATCAAAAGCATTTGAATGAAGTAGAAACTCGTCTTTCTTCTTATCCACCTCTTGTATTTGCTGGAGAAGCTAGAAATCTAAAAGAGGATTTAGCAAAAGTTTGTAGAGGCGAGGCTTTTCTTCTTCAAGGCGGTGATTGTGCAGAAAGCTTCGCAGAACATCTTCCTGATAACATTAGAGATACATTCCGAGTAATATTACAAATGGCAGTTGTCTTAACTTATGGGGCAGGAAGACCAGTAGTAAAAGTTGGAAGAATGGCTGGACAATTTGCCAAACCAAGATCTTCATCTGTAGAAAAAAAAGGAGATCTAGAACTACCAAGTTATCGTGGTGATATAATAAATAATATAGAGTTTGATTTAGAAGAAAGAAAACCTGATCCTGAACGCCAAATAATGGCCTATAGGCAAGCAGCCTCTACATTAAATCTTTTAAGAGCTTTCGCTCAAGGTGGATATGCTAATCTTGATCATGTTCATCAATGGAACCTAGATTTTGTAAAAGAAAGTAAGCAAGGTGAAGAATATGAAGCTCTAGCTGAGAGAATTTCGGAATCCCTTGATTTTATGAATGCAGTTGGAATTAATTCGACAACTACGGCAAAACTAAGATCAGTAGATTTTTATACAAGTCACGAGTCACTTTTACTGGGTTATGAGGAATCATTAACGAGGTTAGATTCAACATCAGGTGAGTGGTATGACACTTCAGCTCATATGTTATGGATTGGAGATAGAACACGTCAGCCTGATGGAGCACATATTGAATTTGTTAGAGGAGTGAAAAATCCTATAGGTTTAAAATGTGGTCCCTCTTTGGAACCAGATGAGTTAATAAAATTAATCGATATTATTAATCCAGAAAATGAAGAAGGTAGATTAACCTTAATCACAAGATTTGGAGAAAATAATGTTGAAAAACACTTACCAGGTTTAATTAAACTAATTAAATCAGAGGGTAAAAATGTTGTATGGTCTTGTGACCCAATGCATGGAAATACAATAACATCATCAAATGGTTACAAAACTAGACCACTTGATAAAATTATTAGTGAAGTAAAAGATTTCATTGATATTCATAATTCAGAAGGTACATATGCTGGAGGAATTCATGTTGAAATGACTGGTCAGAATGTAACTGAGTGTACAGGTGGAACTCAAAAGATTTCTGAAGAAGATTTATCTGATAGATATCATACTCACTGCGACCCTAGACTAAATGCCAACCAATCTCTTGACTTGGCTTTTTTAATTTCGGAGAGACTCAAAGAAGTTAGATCTTAAGATTTAAGAAATATTAACCACCACCCTTCCCCTTACTTTTCCATCCAAAATAGGTTGAGCAAAATCTTGAACTTTATCAAGATCAGTTTCAACAACCATTTGAGCTAACTTTTCCATATCTAAATCTTTACTCAAACGATCCCAAGCTCTTTCTCTTTTTGACATTGGTGCCATTACAGAATCTATACCAATTAATGAAACACCCCTTAAAATAAAAGGTAAAACAGTAGAAGGTAAATCCATACCTTGTGCAAGACCACATGCTGAAACCGCACCACCATATTTTGTTTGAGCAATAACATTTGATAAAGTTTGACTTCCAACAGAGTCTACTGCACCTGACCATCTTTCTTTGCCAAGAGGTCTTGATGGTTCAGATAGTTCATTCCTATCAATCACTGTATCTGCTCCCAAACTTTTCAAATAATCACTTTCAGATAATCTACCAGTTGAAGCAATTACAGAAAAACCAAGACCTGAAAGGATAGAAATAGCTACAGATCCGACACCTCCTGAAGCTCCTGTTACAAGAATTTCTCCGCTCTTTGGTGTGATCCCAAAATCTTCAAGACCAAGAACGCATAACATAGCTGTATAACCTGCTGTACCAATTTGCATAGCTTGATGATTAGATATATTTTCAGGTAATTTTAATAAATGTTTTGAATTTACACGCGCTCTCTCAGAGTATCCACCATAATGACTTTCAGACAAACCATAACCATTTAATACAACTCTATCACCTTTAGAAAATTCTAAATCCTCTGAAGACCTTACAACTCCGCTAAAATCAATTCCTGGAATCATAGGGAAGTTTCTCACTATTGGAGAAGATCCTGTCATTGCAAGACCGTCCTTGTAGTTCAATGTAGAGTGAGTAACATCAACAACAACATTTCCCTCCATGAGATCATCCTCTGAGATCTCAACAAGGTTAATTTCTTGGTGCTCTTCATTTTTTTCAATTTTTAATGCTTTAAATAATTCTGTCATAGTATCATCCTCATCTAAAAAAATTCATTGGTTCGCCTAAAGGTTCAAAAATAATATCATCCTTCATAACAATGTTATCTCGTATAACAGTCATTATAGGCCAGCCTTTAACTTTCATATTATTATATGGTGTCCAACCACATTTACTAGCTATCCAATCGTTAGTAATTACTCTCTCTTTATTCATATCTACAATAGTAAAATCAGCATCATATCCAATTGCTATTCTACCTTTTCCTTTTATTTTAAATAATTCAGAAGGATTGTAGCTAGTTAATTCAACAAATCTCTCTAATGTTAACTTCCCATTATTAACATGATTTAACATTATCGGAACAAGGGTTTGAACACCTGGCATGCCTGATGGTGAATTTGGGTAATCAGCACTTTTTTCTTCAACTGTGTGAGGAGCATGATCAGATCCAATTATATCTGCTGTTCCGTTATTAATTCCTTCCCATAATTTTTTTTGATGATTTAAGTCTCTTATGGGTGGATTCATTTGAGCATAACTACCAAGATTATCATAACAATCAGGTGCATTTAGAGTTAAATGTTGTGGTGTGATTTCAACTGAAGCAACATCTTTATTTTTTGATAAAAATTCAATCTCCTGCCCAGTTGAGACATGAAGTATATGAATATTTTTTTTATTCTTTCTAGCAATATCTACTATTCTTTTTGTTGCCTTAAAGCATTGCTCATCATTTCTCCAAACTTCATGAGAATTTATATTACCAGGAATTTGAAACTCTATTCTTTCCTCCAAGAGATCTTGATCTTCGCAATGAAAAGAGGCTCTATTATTAATACTTGAGACAATATTATTTAAATCACTTTCATCGGTTACCAATAAAGAACCAACGCTTAAACCCATAAAAACCTTCACCCCACAACAACCAGGAATTTTTTCTAACTCAGGCAATTCTCTATAATTTTCTTCAGTTCCACCGGCGTAGAAAGCATAATCACAAAAAAGTCTTCCTTCAGCTCTTCTTAATTTCTCTTTTAAAGCACTTTCATTAGTTGTTGCTGGATTAGTATTAGGCATTTCAAATACACCAGTTATACCACCTAGAACAGCGCCTTTTGTACCAGTATTTAAATCTTCCTTATGCTCTAAACCTGGTTCTCTAAAATGAACTTGGGTATCTATCACACCAGGTAATAAATGAAGGTTTGTAAGATCAATGATTTGATTTGCATTTTCTTTAGATAAATTACCTAGCTTGACAATCTTTCCGTCTTTAACAGCAATATCTGAAATATATGTTTTATCATGGGTCACAATTGATGACCCTTTATAGATTGTATCAAACGACATTGTTTCTTTTACCCTAATTTATTATAATTGATAACTATAATTATGAAAGACTAATATCATTATGAATAGAGAGTTAATAAAATTACCTAATCGTTCAATTCTCTCGATTGAGGGTAAAGATAGCGAAAAATTTCTTCAAGGAATAGTTACCTGTAATATTGATAATATTAACAATAAATTAGCTTATGGATCAATTCTAACACCCCAAGGTAAATTACTTTACGATTTTATTATTTCAAAAAAAAATAATAATTTTTTAATTGATGTTTCTAAATCAAATATCGATAATTTTATTAAGTTATTAAATATGTATAAATTAAGGTCGGATGTGAAGTTAATTAAAAATGAGGATTTATCAGTTTTTGTTGATTTAGATAAAGAAGATGAAAATAATGAAAATAGTGATCCAAGATTAGCTGCTCTAGGTTTAAGAAAAATTCTAAACTCTAGCTATAAAAATTATTCAAATGATATAAATATATATGAAAAGAAACTAGTTAAATTAGGGGTTGCTGAAATTGGTAATGAAATAAAACCTGGCGAAATTTTTCCTATTGAAGCGAATTTAGACTACTTAAATGGAATTGATTTTCAAAAGGGATGTTTTATAGGCCAAGAAGTTTGCTCTAGAATGTATAGAAAAGGGAAAGTTAAGAAAAGAATTGTTAGTTTTAAAAGTAACGACAACTTTACTAACAATGATGAATTAGTTTATAATGATCGAACAATTGGTACGGTGATAAAGAAAATAGAAGATTATGGTATAGCTCTAATCAAAATAGATAAACTTATTAATCCCGAAAGAGAGAAAATCACAATTACAAGTAAAACAGAAAAAAAGAATATTGAGATTAATCTGCCAAAATTCTTCCCAGTTTAGATATTAGAAAAAATGAAAGAACAAAATACAAAAAATAAAGATTTTTTATCAGGTCCTGAAATACTAAAAGAAATGAATATTTCTTGGTCAGGAAAAATGCTTGAAGAAACTGCAGATCAATATAGCAAAGTTTCTAGAGTTATTCCTGAAATTGAGTGGCCTTTTTTTGCACCATATATAAAAGCAATTAATATTCTTAAAAAAGATATGAATGCAGTTATTTTAGCACACAATTATCAAACTCCAGAAATATTTCATTGCATTAGTGATATCAGAGGTGACTCTTTGCAGTTAGCCAAAGAAGCGGGAAATGTAAATGCAGATATAATTTTACAATGTGGTGTTCACTTCATGGCAGAAACCTCAAAACTTTTAAATATGGATAAAACTGTGCTTATACCTAGTATGGAGGCAGGATGTTCTTTAGCAGAGTCAATAACTGGGGAAGATGTTAGAAAAATAAAAAAGGAAAATCCAAATATCCCTGTTGTTACTTATGTTAATACATCAGCCGAAGTCAAGGCTGAGTCAGATATTTGCTGCACATCATCAAATGCACTTGATATAGTTAATTCTCTAGAATCTAAGGAAATTATATTTTTACCTGATGAATATCTTGCAATGAATATTGCAAAAGAAACAAAAAAGAAAATCATTATGTGGAAAGGTAGATGTGAAGTTCATGAAGAATTTACTCCTGAAGAAATAGTTGAGTTTAGAGAAAATGAACCTGGTGTTAAAGTTATAGCCCACCCTGAGTGTTCTCCGGAAGTTGTAGCTCAATCAGATTTTTCAGGCTCAACATCAGCTATGATTAATTGGGTTAAAGACAACCAACCAAAAAAAGTTTTAATGGTTACGGAATGCTCAATGAGTGATAATATTTCTGTTGAAAATCCAAATGTAAATTTTGTAAGACCATGTAATTTATGTCCTCATATGAAAACAATAAATTTAGAAAATATTCTTGAATCACTCTGGAACAAAAAGACAGAAATAAAAATTAATCCAGAAATTGCAATTAAAGCAAAGCAAGCAATTGTTAAAATGATTGAATTATGATTGAAAGCAATCCATTAGGATTTTCGTTAGAGAAAATTGTAAAAAATGCATTATATGAAGACTTAGGTCAACAAGGTGATATTACTAGTAGTTCAATTATTGATAAGAGCATTGAAAGTAGCTTTGTTTTAAAATCTAGATCAAAAGGAATTGTTTCTGGAATAAAAGTTGCTGAATTATCGTTTAATCTTCTTGATAATAGTTTGGTTTTTGAAAAAAAATTAACTAATGGCTCACCTGTAAAAGAAGGCGATATTATTGCAACTGTAAGAGGGACTGCTTCCTCGATACTAAGTGCCGAAAGAACTGCTTTAAATTTTCTAAGTCATTTATCAGGAATAGCATCAGCAACAAATGAAATGGTAAATTTAATTTCGAAAACAAATACAAAAATTGTTTCAACAAGAAAAACTACTCCAAATCTTAGAATATTGGAAAAATTTGCTGTGAAAGATGGTGGTGGTATGAATCATCGTTTTGGCCTTTATGATGGAATATTAATAAAAGATAATCATCTAGCCCTTTCAGGCTCTTTAAGTAATTCAGTATCTTTAGCAAGATCAAAATGTGGTCATATGGTTAATATAGAGGTTGAGGTTGATAATCTTGATCAATACAAAGAGGCGCTAGAAACCACAGCTGATGCAATTCTTTTAGATAATTTTGAATTAGAAGACCTTATAAAGGCAGTTAGCTTAAATAAAAAAAATAAAATATTAGAGGCATCTGGTAAAATAACAAAAAGCTCTATTCTTGAAATTGCAAAGACTGGTGTAAATTTAATTTCATCCGGTTGGATAACTCACTCATCACCATCTCTAGATATAGGTCTAGATTTTTCTTAGGGTATTCAAAATGAATAATTCAAAATCAATTTTTATAACTGGTGCAGCAGGTGGAATGGGACGCTCAACAGCAAAATTATTTCTGAATAAAAATTGGTTTGTGGGTTGTTATGACAATAATAAAGAAAATCTATTAGAATTGGAAGGTGAACTTGGTAATGAAAATATAATCTACGAAGTATTAGACGTAACAAATAAAGAAAATTTTCAAGAATGTATAAACAATTTTTCATCAAAATCTGGAGGGAAACTAGATATACTTTTCAACAATGCAGGAATTACTCAAGGGGGATTTTTTGATGAAATACCTTATGAAACTCATATGGAAATTATTAACATAAATATTATTGGAGTTATAAATGGAATATATTCTGCATCAAATTTATTAAAGAATACGTCCAATTCTCTTTGCATTACAACTTCTTCTAGCTCTGGAATAATGGGAATGGAGATGATTGCTTCATATTCTGCCTCAAAACATGCTGTAAAAGGTTTAACCGAGTCACTTTCATCAGAATTTCAAAGATTTAACTCTAGAGCGGCAGATATACTTCCTGGAGTAATTGATACACCTATGATAAGTGAGGAAATTAGAGAAAATTTACCAAAAGATGGTATTTGGAGATTAATTTCATCTGACGAAATTGCAAAAACTGTTTGGAATGCCTATAACTCTGATAAAATTCATTGGTATGTTCCTAAAGAATTAGAGGATCTTGAAAAGGAAGTTGCAAAAAATCCTCTAAATGCTCGAGAAATACTAAAAACATCAGGGCCTTTAAGTAATGATTAATAAAAATTATTGATTAATAATTTCCTTGGTCTTACTAAGAAAAACAAAAATATTATCAGTTTGATTTTTATTAATTTCCTTACACCAAATCAAAATTTTATTCAGTGATTTAGGTAAATCAGGAATAATTGTTGGGGTTTCTCCAAGTAATACCTCACCATTTTCGCCATTGATAGTAATAATTTGTCCCTCGGTTATGAATTTACCTCCACAATGAAATCTCTTATTGTCTGTATCAATTTTTATATCTCTTGCACCAGTAACACATGTTTTGCCAAGACCTCTTGCTACTACCGCAGCATGGCTTGTCATGCCACCTTGAGAAGTTAAAATACCAGATGAGGCATGCATCGCTTTAATATCATTTGCATTTGTCTCTTTTAAAACTAGGATTGTTTTCTGTTTTTTATTCTTAAATTTTATTAAAGTTTCAAAGTCAAATACCACCATCCCTGATACCACACCTAGAGAAGCTGGAAGACCTCTAGTTAATATTTCATTTTTATTTTTTGGATCAATAATAGGTGATAATAATTTTTCAATTTTCTCTATATCTAAGGATAAAATTACTTCCTGTTTTGTAATTAACCCCTCTTTAACCATATCACAAAAAATTACTAGAGAGGCCTCAATATTTGATTCCGCTCTTCTTGATTGTAAAATCCATAATTTTCCTGCTTCAATAGTAAATTCAATATCTTGAACGCATGAAAAATAATTTTCTAATTTTTGAGAAAATTTCTCTAACTCTTTATAACAAATAGGAAATTTTTCCTCTAATGATAAAATTGTTGATGAGGACTCGCCTTTGTCAATATTACTTATAGCCCAAGGCGTCTTAAAGCCAGATACAATATCTTCACCCTGAGATCTAATAATATACTCACCTTTTAACCTTTTCTTTCCATCCTGAGGATTCCTGGAGAATACAACACCTGTTGCACTTTCATCATCTAAATTACCAAAAACCATTCTTTGAATATTTACAGCTGTACCAAAATCTTCAGGAATATCGTTTATTCTTCTATAGTCGATTGCTCTCTCATTAAACCATGACTCCATAACTGCTTTGATACCAAGCATAAGTTGTTCATTGACATCCTCTGGAAAAGGTTTACCAATCCTATCCTCGATCAAGGTTAAATACTGACTACAAATTTCCTGGATATCATTTACCTCCAAATCTTTCTCAAATTGAAGACCTGCGCCCAAAAGGTAGCTATCTAAAATCTCATCGAAATAAAAATGTTCAATCTTATATACCACATGTGAAAACATATGAAGAAAACGTCGCCATGTATCCCAAGCAAATAGAGGTTTATTTTGTTTTTCGTAAAACTCTAATACTTTTCTGTTAAATCCAATATTTAGAATTGTATCAAGCATACCAGGCATAGATTTTTGTGATCCAGACCTTACAGAGAGCAACAAAGGATTTGTACTAGAACCAAATTTACAGTTTGATATTTTTTCTAAATTAAAAATATTATTAATTAATTCATTCTCAAATTCATTTGGAAAGGATTTATTTCTTTGAAAATAATGATTTAGTTTTGTAAGTATTGTAAAACCCTGAGGAACAGGCAAATCTAAACCTGTCATTAAATTTAAGCTTGCGCCTTTATTCCCCAATAATTCAGATGGATTTTCTATTTCATCAATACTCTTGTTAAAACTATAAATCCATTTTTCCATTTAATAAGCTATGCCTATAAAAGATTTTTTTGAAAATACTCAGATACTTCATTGTAACTTATTCTAACTTGTTCCATTGAATCTCTATCTCTAACGGTAATTGTATCGTCTTCTAAACTTTGAAAATCAACAGTAACACACATTGGAGTACCTATTTCATCATGCCTTCTGTAACTTTTACCAATGTTACCTGAATTATCTAATAAGACTCTACCTAATTTTAAACTTTGGAGTAATCTCTTTATATCCAATGCTTTTGATACAATTTCTTCGTTATTCCTTTTTAAAGGAATAATTGCAGCTTTTATTGGAGAAAGATGAGGTTTAAGAGCAAGAAGAGTTCTTTCCTTGCCATCAGCAAATTTTTCAGTTTTATAAGCCTCATTTAATACGGCCAGAACACCTCTATCAACACCAGCTGATGGCTCTATTACAAAAGGTATAACCCATTCATTATTTTTTTTGTTTTGAATTGCTAATTTAGTAACCGAATGTTCATTTTCAATAACCTTAGATTCAATTTTAAAATCTTTTTGATGTCTTGTATGTGAACCAATATCAAAGTCAGTTCTATTAGCAATTCCTTCAAGTTCTTCAACTCCATGAGGAAATTTATACATAATATCTATTGTTTTTTTAGAATAATGGGAAAGATCTTCTTTAGGAACATCAATTAATTGAATATTTTCTATGCTTATCCCTTGGTTCTCCCACCATTCAATTCTCTTTTTAACCCATTTATCGTGCCAATCTTCATCAGTACCAGGCTCAACAAAAAATTCTAACTCCATCTGCTCAAATTCTCTGACTCTAAAGATAAAATTCCTAGGTGTTATTTCATTTCTAAATGCTTTTCCAATTTGAGCTATGCCAAAGGGTAAAACTCTTGATGTTGAGTCAATTACATTTTTAAAATTAGTAAAAATTTGTTGAGCAGTTTCAGGCCTTAAATAAGCAAAATTTGATCCATCATCAACTGGCCCAACATTGGTTTTAAACATAAGGTTAAATGGTCTTGGTTCAGTAAGATTTTTTGAACTACATGATGGGCATATATTATCTTTAATGTGATCAGCTCTCCATCTTGACTTGCAATCCCTACAATCTATTAAGGGATCAGTAAAAGTTTCTTCGTGTCCAGAATACTTAAGAACATGTTGGTGAGTTAATATAGAGGAGTCAAGTCCTTCAACATCATCTCTCTCATACACCATAGAACTCCACCATGAATTCTTTAAATTATTTTTGAGTTCCACACCAAGGGGTCCATAATCATATAAACCTTGAAGGCCGCCATAGATCTCATTGGTTTGGTAAATAAAACCTCTTCTTTTACATAAAGAGACTAACTCATCCATATTTTCAGCAGCCACAGCCAACCTCCACAAATAACTATAAAAAATTAAACTTATTTTCTTTTATATTATTTCGATTTTAAAAAATAGCACTAAAGGCCTATTGATTGAAGCCAATTCCATCTCTTAACAATTTATCAATCTTTTTGGGAATCTTATTATCTCTATTAGTAAAAACTATACCTTCATTATACACCAAAGGTTTTTTTGAGTCCCTCACTCCACTAATAAGAACTCTTGATGCTTTTTTACCTTTTTTTGAAAAAATTGGAGTAATTTTAATATCACCCAATTTCTTTGAAAAAAGAAATAAAAGTTCAGGGAGGTTTTGTATATGATTTATAAAAGTTATTGTCCCTCCTGATTTGGAAAAAGTCAGAGCTTTTTTTAACCATTTTTCAATAGTCTTTTTACTACCTATATTTGCTACTCTTTTATTTTTATTAATTGGTTGAGAGAAATTTTCTTCAATAAAATATGGAGGGTTTGCATAAACGTGGTCAAATGAATGTCTTTCTAAAAATTTAGAATTTTCTATTTTCTTCTCAACATCAATATTAAAAACTTTAATTGTTTTATTAAAATTATTTAATTTAATATTCTTTTTTGAAATTTTTAGCATTTCAGAGTCGTTTTCAAATCCAATAATCTTTATATTTGGAACTCTTTTTGCAAGACAAAGAGAAACGACACCAGTGCCGAAACCTAGCTCAAGACATAGGTCCCCTTCTCTAGCTTTTATTGAAGAAGCCAATAAGACAGAGTCATGTCCAGCTCGATAGCCTTCTTTAAACTGGTAAATCTTAAGTTTTCCTCCTAAGAAGTTGTCTAATGTTTGTATTTTGCCCATAATTATAAATTATAAATTATCCAAATTTCCATTTTTATTTGTTTAAAGACTACCCATATAATCTATGTTACATAGATACCAAAATATGTTTAAGGTAAACATTATGAGAAAAATAAGTAAAGCAGATCTATCACTTCGTAATCTCAAAAAATTAATTAAAAAAGAATTTAACGAGACTGATAAATTAATTAAAAATCAAATTAATAGTGATGTTAATAGGATACCAAAATTATCAAAACATATAATTAATCTTGGAGGTAAAAGGCTAAGGCCTATGCTAACAATTTCATGTGCGAAAATGCTTAAAGTTAGGAATAAAAATCATATAAAACTAGCAGCAGCAGTTGAATTATTGCATACAGCCACTCTTTTGCATGATGATGTTGTAGATGAAAGTAATTATAGAAGAGGTGAAAAGACATCACACACTCTATGGGATAATAAATCAAGTATCTTGGTTGGTGATTTCTTGTTAGGTAAAGCCTTCCAACTCATGGTTGAGACAAATTCCTTAGAGTGTCTAAATATATTATCAAAAGCTGCATCTATAATTGCTGAAGGTGAAGTTTTACAACTAGTCGAAACAAACAATATAAATATTAGAAAGACTAATTATTTAAAAATAATAGAATCTAAAACTGCAGCTCTTTTTTCAAGCGCATGTGAGGTTGGAGGAGTTGTTTCAGGAGCAAATAAGTCTCAAAAAAAGAAACTTTTTAATTTTGGAAAAAATCTCGGTACAGCATTTCAGTTAATTGATGATGCATTAGATTATGATGGCTCATCAGTTAAAATGGGTAAAAATAATGGTGATGACTTTTTTGAGGGAAAAGTTACTCTTCCAGTAATTTTAGCAATAAATAGTGCGAACAAAAAAGAAAAGGAATTTTGGAAAAAAGTATTTAATAAAAAAACAAGAAATAAAACTGATTTAAAAATTGCAAAAAAAATAATTAAAGAAAAAGATACAATTAATAAAACCCTTAAACTAGCCAATCAATATGGTGAAGAGGCAAAGCAAATAATGGAAGGTTTTGAAAATAATCCAATAAGAGATGCCTTGATAGATTTGGTTGATTTTTCTTTAATTAGAAATCATTAAGTTTTGTCTTTTTAATAATCCAATCTGAAAAATTTTTTTTGAAATAATTTGCTGCTAAATCAATTTCTTTCTGGTTGAAAACTCCAAAACATGCAGAACCTGATCCGGTCATAGCTGAGAAAATAGCATTTTTTTTATTCAAGGTGTATAGAATATCGGAAATTACTGGATACTTTTTTACTGCTATATTTTGTAGATCATTACTAAATTTTTTATAGAAATCATCACTATTTATATCTGAATTACTCTCTATCCAATCCTTAATTTCAACTAAATTTTTATCACTAAAATCTCTGGCATTTATTGAGTCAAAAATTTCTTTGGTAGAAATATTTATTTGGGGATAAATAATCAATAAATCGTAAGTATTTTTATAATTTAATTCTATTATTTTTTCGCCTCTTCCATGGGCAATAAGTGGTTTGGAAATAATACAAGCAGGAACATCTGATCCTATTTCAGCACCTAAATTAATCATATCTTGAGTTGAAAGATTTAAATCTAGAAAATTGTTTAATAAACGTATTAGAGCAGCAGAGTCAGCTGAACCACCCCCTAAGCCAGAACCTAAAGGAATATTCTTTTTTAATACTAATTTAAATGGCGGAAGATCAGTTATTTTTAAATACTTTTTTATAGTATCAATAGTCTTTAATACAAGGTCATCTTTTCTAGGAATCTTTTGAAATGGTGAGTGAGTTTCATAATCAAAAAAATCAGATTTAGTTAATATTAATTGGTCTGAAAAATTACTAAAGCAAATGAAGCTTAAAAGCTGGTGAAAATTGTTTTCTTTTTTTCCAGTAAGGTTTAAAGATATATTTATTTTTGATTTTGCTTCCTCAATTATTTTCATAAATATTTAAATACCTACATACCTCCATATAGAGGGCCTTCACCACCTTGAGGAGCAACCCAATTTATATTCTGAGAAGGATCTTTAATATCGCAAGTTTTACAATGAACACAATTCTGAGCATTAATCTGAAGACAATTTTCACCATTTTCACTTGATTTTATAATTTCATAAACACCAGCAGGGCAATATCTTTGGGCTGGCTCTGCATATTCAGGTAAATTAAAGCTTATTGGAAGTGATGAATCTTTTAGAGTTAAATGACAAGGCTGATCTTCCTCATGATTAGTATTTGATAGAAAAACAGAAGATAATTTATCAAAAGAAAATTCTCCATCTGGTTTAGGATATTCTATTTCTTCACACTCGGATGCTTTTCTCAAAGTTTTGTGATCAGGTTTTTTATGATTAAGTGTAAAAGGCATTGTAATACCAAAAGTACTTAACCACATATCGAGACCACTAAGTAATGTTCCTAATAAAGGGCCATATTTCGATTGATATGGTTTTACATTTCTTACCTTCTTTAGTTCCTTAAAAATTCTGCTCTTTTCATATTTTAGCTGGTAATTTTCAAGATCATTATTTTCATCTTGAGACAATTTTTTTTCTATTATGGCCTCTGCAGCCAACATTCCTGATTCCATAGCATTATGAGTGCCTTTAATTTTTGGATAATTTAAGAAACCAGCTGAACATCCAATTAACGCACCTCCTGGAAAGTTAAGTTTAGGAACTGACTGATAACCACCAGTAGTAATTGCTCTAGCTCCATAAGATAACCTTTTTCCTCCAATAAGAGTTTTTTTAACAGAAGGATGTGTCTTAAATTGCTGAAACTCGTCAAAAGGAGATGCATATGGATTTGTATAATTTAAATGGATTACGTACCCAATTGAAACAAGGTTTTTATCAAAGTGATATAAAAATGAACCACCATTTGTTCCATCACTTAATGGCCATCCCATTGAGTGTTCAACAAGGCCTTCAGAAAAATTTTCTTCCTTAATTTCCCAAACCTCTTTAAGGCCAATAGCATATTTTTGAAAATCCTTTCCTTCTGAAAGATTAAAATTATCGATTAAGAACTTAGATAAAGATCCTCTAGTTCCTTCGGAAAATAGAGTAAATTTAGCATGCAGCTCCATACCCGCTTCCCACGAATCTTTAGCTTCCATCTCTCTAGAAACACCCATATCACCTGTTGCAACACCCTTAACACTTCCATCATCATTAAATAGAACTTCAGCAGCACTAAATCCTGGGTAAATCTCAACACCCAAACCTTCCGCAACTTCACCTAACCACTTACAAACACTTCCAAGACTTACAATGTAATTACCATGGTTTTTCATAAGAGGAGGTAATAAAATTTGAGGTATAGAAAAAGACCAATCTTTACCAAAATATGAAAGTTTATCTTTTTTCACTTTTGTTTTTATTGGGCTATCCATTTCTTGCCAATTAGGAAGTAATTTATCAAGAGCTACAGTTTCTATAACAGCCCCAGATAAAATATGAGCACCAACCTCACTAGCTTTCTCTAAAACACAGACTGAAAGCTCTAGATCATTTTTTTGAGCTAACTGCTTTAATTGTATAGCTGCAGATAAACCTGCTGGTCCTGCACCAACTATTAAAACATCATACTCCATTGATTCACGAGCAGCAGGATTCAAAACCTGACCTTGTCTTGCATTTAGTTCGTTTACAGGTAAATTATCCATATTCTATCCTCTATCATATTTAAATATATTAATAAAACTGATATAATTTGAATTATCATGAGTTTTACTTATATAAAAGTACCTTTTAAGCGATTCATATAAACAATGATACAATCAAATATGCATAAAATCCTAAATGATCTCAAATGGCAAATTGAAGCAGGTATTGATGAGGTAATTTCAGATGAACCAATAATATTTTCTAATGAAAAAAATAGTAAGGAAAATAAAAAGATAAAAAACGTTTCTTCTAAAAGTTTAGATCAATTTCAAAACATTAATGATTTAAATAATTATCTTAAAAATTCTATAGAATGTGAATTGAAAGATATTTCTAAAAATTCAATTAGCATTCAAGGTAATTTAGATTCTAAAATAATGATAATTACTAATATCCCATCACCTGAAGAAGATAAGGAAGGAAAAGTTTTAGTTGATGAAAATTATGATTTATTTATTAATATTTTATCATCAATAAATTTATCTCTGAATGATTTATGTATTGCTCCAATTATTCCCTGGAAAACTCCAGGGGAAAGAGAGTTAAAAGAAGATGAAATTGAATTATTAATACCTCTTGTTGAGAAACAAATTGAAATAATAAAACCAAAAATTCTAATTCTTTTAGGAGCTGATCCAATCAAATATCTTCTAAAAAAAGATGAAGGTATTTTAAGCTTGAGGGGAAATTTCATAGAATATAAGAATGATAAAATAAATATAATATGCCTACCCATTCTTGCTCCTGATTTTCTAATAAGAAGACCAGAATATAAAAGAGAAACATGGAATGATTTGTTAATGTTTTTAGAAAAGATTAAGGAATTAAATTTATTATGACAAAAAGTGTTTCAAAGTTCATAAAACTAAATATATGTATTTTAACTATTTCAAGCTCGAGGACCTTGGCTGACGATAAATCAGGTAATGTTTTAGAAAAGAAAATTTCTGAATTTGGTCACACTATTTATGATAGAAAGATTGTCAAAGACAATAAAAGTGAAATTCAAAAGATTGTAATTAATTGGGGTAATGATAGTAATATCGATGTCATAATAACTACTGGTGGAACAGGATTAACTGGAAGTGATGTAACACCAGAGGCTTTGGAAGAAATTTTTGAAAAAACTATTGATGGTTTTTCAATTATTTTTCATCAAATATCATATAAAAAAATTAAAACCTCTACTGTTCAATCTAGAGCAACCGCAGGAATATATAATGGTAAATTTATTTTCGCCTTACCTGGTTCTCCTAATGCTGTTGCAGATGGTTGGGATGAAATCTTAAAATTTCAACTCGATAGCAGACACCAACCATGTAATTTTGTGGATATAATGCCAAGGCTAACAGAAATTGTTAACTAAAGATTATTTTTAAGTTCAGAAATGCTTTTATCTATTAACTCAGAGGATACTTTGTCATCAATATTCTCTCTTAAATATTCTTTTGCAATTATTAGTGATAACTCGGAAGCTTTTGCTTTAACTTCTCTAATTGCTTCATCTCTAGCTTGAGCAATTTTAAGATCAGCCTGCTTCTGCTTTCGTTGAATTTCTTCTTTCAATAATTTTTTTGATTTTTCAGTTATTAATGCAGCTTGATCTGAGGCCTGCTTTAAAATTTCCTCTACCTCTGCATCGCATTGCTCTAACTTTCTTTTTTCTGTAGCAAGAAGTTTTTGAGCCTCTTCATGAAGAATTCTAGCATCATCAAGTTCTTTTTTAATTTTTTCAGATCTATCATCTAATGATTTAATTATAGTAGATGGAAGTCCTGCCCATAAAACAAAAATAACAAACAATATAAAAGATAAAGCGACAAAAAAAGTTGCATCAAACATAGAAAACCACCTATCTTAATTCAAATCTTTAGAAAATTTATTTAAATCTTTCTTATCAACTTTTTTAACAAAAAGATTATTAATAATTTCTTCAGCAATATCAACAGCTAGATCTGAGGCTTCTTTAAGTGCCTCAGATTTACCTTTATTAATTTTTTCTTCGGATGAGGAAATCTCTTTAGATATAGTTTCTTCAAATTTTTTTCTTTCAGAAGAAATTTTATCTAAATTTTTTTGTCTTTCATCCGTAAGTGTTTTTTGTGATGAGGATCTTGCAACCTCTAATTTAGACTTTAACTCATTAACAACTTTCTCAGCCTCTATTGATAAAGCTTTCGCCTCGTCAAGATCATCAGTAATTGTATCATTCCTCTCTTCAATTACATCAGAAATTCTTGGTAAAGCTATTCTAGATAAAATGACATATAGAAAGCTAAGAGACAAAAATAACCAGAAAAGCTGGGGTATAAATGTTGTAAAATCTAATTGAGGCATAAAATCTTCTTATTATTAAAGAACAAATAAAAGAATCAATGCAACTAATAATCCAAATAGACCAGTAGCTTCTGCTAAAGCAAAACCTAATAGTAGATTTGGAAATTGAGCTTGCGCAGCACTTGGATTCCTTAGAGCCCCCTGAAGGTAACTGCTAAAAATAAGCCCTATTCCTATACCTGCTCCAGCTAGAGCCATACATGCTATTCCAGCACCTATATATTTTGCTGCTTCTGCTTCCATTTTAATCTCCTTGTTTAAAAATTAATAATATTGTTATAAATAAATCTAGTGCATATGCAATGAGTCATTCAAATAAATACAAGTTAAAATTGTAAAAACATATGCTTGTAAAAAAGCAATTAAAATTTCTAAGCCTGTAAACGCAACCATTACACCTAGTGGTAACCATCCACCTACAAAACCTAGAGAAAGTACAAAACCTGAGAATACTTTAAGCATAGTATGACCAGCCATCATATTTGCAAATAATCTTACAGATAAGCTGATTGGTCTTGTAAAATAAGAAATAACTTCAATTACAACCAAAAGAGGAAGCATAAAAACAGGTACACCCTTAGGCGCAAAGTAACCAAAAAAACCAAACCCATGCTTAACAAATCCTACAATTGTTACAAGTAAAAAAATTAAAAATGCTAAAGCAAATGTAACAGCAATATGGCTTGTAACTGTAAAACTATAAGGCATCATCCCTAACATATTTAGAAAGAGTACAAACATAAAAATTGTAAAGATAAAGGGGAAATATTTCTTCCCCTCTTGCCCAACATTTTGCCTAACCATATTTGATACAAACTCGTATGATAATTCTACCAAAGATTGCATTCTGGATGGAACCAAAGCTTGTTTTCTAACAAAGAAAATTGAGAAAAAGCTTATAAGGATAACGGAAATAACCATAAATAATGCAGAGTTTGTGAAAGAAATATCTAAACCACCTATATTTAATTCAAAATATCTTGCAATTTCAAACTGATGCATTGGATCAGCAGGGAAAGATCCTGCAGAGTGATGATCGTCTATATTATCAGCTGAGGCCATTTAAATTATATTCCTTAAATTTAAGACTCATTATTCATATTCTTAGCTGTCTTAATAACATTTATTATACCAGCTGCAATACCTAAAATAAAAAAAATTAAAAAAAACCATGGCTGAGATCCCAACCACTTGTCCAATGACCAACCCATGACAGATCCAACTACAATACCTGATACAAGCTCAGTGCTTAATCTAAAGGCTAAACCTATTGAATTTCCTCGCTTTTCAATATTATTTGATGTTTTTATAAGTCTTTCTTTTTCTTTTAATTCATCTATTTTCTTAATTAAATCAGATGCATCTGATTTTTCCTTATCTTTGGAATTTAAATTATTATTGCCCAAAACTTTTACCTTAAATAATCTTTTTCAACTTTAAGCTAATTTTCGAAATTTTTCTGCAGTTTTTAAATCAACTGAAACTAGCTTACTTATTCCCTTTTCTTGCATAGTTACACCGAAAAGGCGGTCCATACGTGACATTGTCAATGCATGATGAGTAATAATAAGAAATCTTGTATTAACACTCTTGGACATCTCCTCAATAAGATCGCAAAATCTCTCAACATTAGCATCATCTAATGGTGCATCAACCTCATCTAAAACACAAATAGGGGAAGGGTTTGTCAGAAAAACTGCGAAAATCAGGGATATAGCTGTAAGAGCTTTTTCACCTCCAGATAATGACTCCATGGATTTTAGTTTTTTGCCTGGCGGTTGAGCTAACATCTCCAGGCCAGCCTCCAATGGGTCGTCAGAGTCAACAAAATTCAATTCTGCATGACCTCCACCAAAGAGTTTCTTGAAAACATTTTGAAATTTATCATTAACTTCATTGAAGGCTAATTTCATCCTGTCTCTACTTTCCTGATTTAATCCTGAAATTCCTTTTTTTAATTTCGATATTGCAGCATCTAAATCCTCTTTTTCAGATTTAGTTTCATCAAATCTATCTTGAACCTCTTTGAGTTCATCATCAGCTCTTAAATTTACACCACCCAATACTTCTCTTTCATTCTTAAACTTCTCAAAATTTTGTTCAGCTGTTATCTCATCAGGTCTTGGGTTATCATCACTAAAATTAACCAATTTTAGTAACTGGCTATTATTTAATTTTAAATCTCTTTCAATCTGGATCGTTATTTCCTCTTTTTTTTCCTGATTATTTTGAAGCAAAGTTTCAAGCCTTGCTTCAGTCTCCCTATGTTGTGCTTCTTGCTCAGTAACTTCTCTTTGTTGTGTTCTAATGTTGTTAATTTTTTTTTCTAAATTACTAAGTTTATCCTCAGAATTTAATTTATTTACCCTTGCTTCCTCAATGAGAGAACTTAAGGTATTTTTCTTTTTCTCAATTTCCTCTGGAGGATTAATGTAATTACTCTTCTCATTTTGGAAATTCTTAATGCGTTCTTCAAGAGAAGATATAAGGGCAATTGTGCGAGGAATTTTTTTTTCAATATCACCTTTATTTTCAATTTCATTGTTAATTCTATCTAACTCAATTTTAAGAGAAGTAATTATTTCTTGATTTTCCTCACTAATTTTACGAAGATTTTCAATACCTCCGCACTCAACCTCAAGACTATTAATAGAACTATTAATTTCTTCTAGTTGTTTATAATTATCCTCATTTTTAGCATTAAAATCGTCGAGTCTTTTGTTTAATGATAATAATTCGCTCCTAGATTTGATTATTTTTTTTTCGTTATTCTCTTTTGTATTAATTAGAGTATTTATCCTGTCCAAATCTATTTTTAAATTTGTAATTGACTCCTGAATGTCTTTACTTGTTTTACGAAGCTTTTCAATACCCTCATATTTAATCTCAAAATCTTTGATAGACTGACTAATTTCATCTAATTTATTCCTTTGTTGAAGTCTTTTTGCTGCTGAGCTTGATGAAGTTGATGAAACAACTAAGCCATCCCATCGCCATAAATCACCATCTTTAGAAACCAGTCTTTGTCCAAAATTTAAATCCACCATTAATCTAGGTCCGTCCTCTTTTTTTACAAGTCCTGTTTGCTTCAACCTTCTGTTTACTACGCTAGAGCCTTTGATAAAGTTTGAAAGAGGTTCAGAATTATTCGGTAACGGTAATTCTTCATGAAAATCTTCTAAAAATCTCCAATGAATAGGCTGATCATCATCAACTGAGTAATACAATTCATCACCCAATAAAGCATCCAATGCATTTTCATACCCTGGTGCAACTTCTAATTTATCAATTAATGAATTTTTAACCTCTAAACTAGACCCAAGTAATTTTTGTAATGCATTTCTTTGGGAATAAAGATCAACCATATTGCTAATAAGATCTTCATTATGATCAAACTCATCTTTTTTAGTATTAATTAAATCTTTAATTTCATTTATTCTTTCTGACAACTTTTCTGGATTATTTTCACTTTTCGGTGAGTTATTAAAATTATCGAGATAATCTTTTTCCCTTTTAATTTGTGATAAAATAGAGTCTATGGTTCCTTTATCAGACTCTATAATTTTTTCTAAATTATCTTTTTGAGAGTAATTAGAAGAATAATTGCTAATTTTTTCATTATTCAATTTAAGTAAGGATAGGTTTTCATCGATTTGAAACTGAATTTCATTTTTTCTCTTAATTTTTTCTTCAGTATTGACATGTGTTGAAAGAGAATTTTTTAAATCTCTTAAAATTTCATTCTCTCTTTCTAGTTGAGAAGTGGTCGATAATATAAACTCATCTAGCTCAATTACTCTCTGTTCTTGTCTCAGCAACTCTTTATCTAATCCCTCCATCTCAATTATCAGTCTTTGAAATTTAGCAGCATCTGAAGAAGATTTTTCTTTTAGAGGTGTTAATTCATCAACTAATTTAATTTCTTCAGTATTAATTTTTGACAGAGAATTAATAGTTTCTTGATGATTTTGTTTTGCTTCATTAAATTTTTTATTTGAGTCTTCCAATTCTTCGCTAATAAGTTCTAACTTTACTGCTAAAACAATAGCCTGAGCATTACGAATCTCATCAGATAATGATTTGTATCTTGCAGCTTCCCTAGCCTGTTTTCTTAAAGACCTTATTTGAGAAGATAATTCTTTCAAAACGTCATCTAATCGATCAATATTATTATTTGCAGCATTTAGTCTCAATTCTGCTTCATGTCGTCTAACATGAAATCCTGAAATTCCGGCAGCTTCTTCTAATATTTTTCTTCTTTGTTCAGGTTTTTGACTAATTAACTCATCAATTTGACCTTGACGAACAAGCGATGGTGATCTTGCCCCAGTAGACACATCAGCAAAAAACATTTGTATATCTCTTGCTCTAATATCCTTTCCATTAACCTTATAGGCAGACCCAGATTCCCTCTCAATCCTCCTAATTATTTCTATGTTATCTTCAGTATTATAATCTTTTGGGGCACTTCTCTCTTTATTATCGAGAAATAAGGAAACTTCTGCAAAATTTCTCGCTGGCCTATTCTCAGTTCCAGAAAAAATAACATCATCCATAGTATCTGTTCGCATTGACTTATATGAGGTTTCACCCATAACCCATCTTAATGCTTCTACAAGATTTGATTTCCCACAACCATTTGGACCGACAACACCAGTCAATCCATCATTTATATTAATCTCAACAGGATCTACAAACGATTTAAAATTTGAAATACGTAATTTCTTAAAATCCAATTTTTTTCCTTTATCTTATTTCATTAAGAATATTTTCATATTCTAAAGGCTGAATTTTTTTACCATTAACAAAAACTGAAGGTGTCCCGGTTATACCAAAACTATTACTCGCTAAGCTCATATTAGCTTCTATTAGATTAATTAATTCCTTATTCCTCAAACATTGTTCGGTTTCATCAAGTGAAAGGCCAAAATTCTTTGCTATAGATATTAGTCCTTCATAGCCTCTTTCAATCCATTTTTGTTGGGTCCTCAAAAGGACATTTATTACATCAAAATACTTATCTTCTGACACACAGTTAGCAATCAAAGTACCGGCCATAGCAAAAGGATCGAGAGGAAAATCTCTGAAAGTATATTTTACTTTACCTGTATCAATTAATTCCTTTTTTATCTTTGGAAAAACAGTTCCGTGAAAATCTGAACAATGAGGACATGTCATTGATGCATATTCAATAATTGTATTCTTGGGGTTACCGACACTAATTATATGATCCCCCTCTAAATCTCTTTCAACCCCAAAAGATGAGCTAGGTATATTTTGAATATTCTGAAAATTTTTTTCTATCAGTTGAGAGTCGTTATTTAGACTGGAAAACAGCATAACTAGAATAATTACTATGGCAGATGCTGATGTTATTAAAAAAATATTTTTTTTATTCATATTATTAATATCCTAAAAGTGAGTCGTTTACTTATTATAAATCATTTTTTTTATTAATAATGGATTTTTGTAATTTTAAGATAGCCTTTTCAAAATTTGACAGGGAATCGTCCTCCATATTTTCATTATTTGTATTAAATTGATCAATTTTATCAGTCTTTAGATTGTCATTTTTTTTAATGTCTTGAATCGGTATATTCTGAAATTTTATCCGACTAACAGCTGCAAAACCATAATATGAATTAATTTTTTTAATTATTTCTTCTTTCAAATACTCTAATTCTAAAGCTGTAGATCCATCGCATGCTATAACAAGATATCCTCCAACTTTTTCAATATGTAACTTAATTGGTAATGATTTTTCAGAAAAGGCTTTGCCAACAATAGATTCCCAGTTTTCAATTATATAATTTTGAGCAAAACCCTGTTTATTAAAAAAAGACTTTGTAATTTTGTTTACATACCAGCCTAATTGCGTTGCAGCTTTTAATTGTTTATTATGTTTATTCAATTTGTATATATCTCAAAAAGGTTTCAATGGATTACACAGATTTTTCTAAAAATGTTCTTAATTGGTATAGCCTAAATAAAAGGGATCTTCCATGGAGATATAAAAAAAATGAAAAAAAAGATCCTTACAAAATATGGATTTCGGAAGTTATGCTTCAACAAACAACTGTTCAAACAGTAATTCCATATTATGAAAAATTTATAAAAAAATGGCCGAATATTAAAAAACTAGCTTCTACCAATATTAATGAAGTTTTGGATTTTTGGTCTGGGCTTGGTTACTATAGAAGAGCAAGAAACCTTCACTTAACCTCTAAAATTGTAAGCGAACAATTTGGTGGAGTTTTTCCTTTAAAGAAGGATGAAATAATTAAACTCCCAGGAATTGGCGAGTATACAGCATCTGCAATAAGAGCTATTACAAAAAATGAGCAAGATACCGTAGTTGATTCTAATATTGAAAGAGTAATTGCAAGAATTTTTTATCTAAAAAAGCCTATTAAGGAGATAAAAAAAGAAATAAAAAAGAATGCAGAAAAACTTACCCCGGAATTAAATAACGGTGATTATATTCAAGCATTGATGGATATAGGATCCTTAATATGCATACCAAAAGATCCTCTTTGTAGTATTTGTCCAATAGAAAAATTCTGTAATACAAAAAAGAAAAATGCAGTTAATAAAATTCCTAAAAAAATTAAAAAAATTAATAAGCCAATAAGAGAGGGAATTGTATTTTGGATAAAAAATACAAATAATCAAGTTTTGTTAAAAAGAAGAGAGGATAATGGTCTTCTTGCTGGAATGCTAGAATTTCCTTCCTATAATTGGTCAAAACATCGAATAAATGAAAATGATAAAAAAATTCTATCTATAAAAAATGCTAAAAAATTGAAAAAAAAAGTAACTCATGAGTTTTCTCATTTTAAACTTATACTAACTATATATGAAAAAAATAAATTCAATAAAAGTAATTTAGATGGTATGTGGGTTAGTATGAGTGAGATTAAAAATTTAGGATTACCTACTCTAATGAAAAAAGTTTATCAAAAAGTAATGGAAAAATAAAATTCTCAGAAAATGAAGAAAGAAAACAATCAACTACTAGCTGAAGAGGTCATTGAAAAAGCTCTAATAAAAGGAGTTGATTTTTCTGATGTGGTTATTTTTGAAAATACTTCTAGGAATATTAGCTGTAGGCTAGGTAAAATAGAAGAAATAGAACAATCTGAGACCCAAGTCCTTGGTTTAAGAACATTTATTGGGAAAAAAAATGCTATAACTTCAACTAATAATTTCAACAAGGACTCAATTAGTGAAACAATTGATCGAGTTATTGAAATGACAAAATTAACTCCTGAAGACCCTCTTCCAGAGCTAGCTCATGAAACATCTACAAAAATTCCTGATCTAGATTTATATGATAATACTGATTTAAATGCTGACAAATTAAAAGAGATTGCACTCGATATTGAGAATAATTCTCTAGAAGTTAAGGGAATAAATAACTCAAATGGGGCGTCAGCATCACAAAGCAAATCATCAATTTATCTAGCAACCTCTGCGGGTTTTTCAAATGGTTATAAAAAAAGTAATTTTTCTGCATCTTGTTCAGTTATTGCTGGTAGTGATAGTAATATGCAAACTGATTATGATTTTGACTCAAAAGTATTTTTCAGTGATCTAAAAAGACCTTCAGAAATTGGAAAAAAAGCTGCAGAAAATACCCTATCTAAATGTAATCCAAAAAAAATTAAAACGTGCAAGTTAGATGTGGTTTTTCACCCAAGAGTAGCTAGAACAATACTTGCGCATTTTGCTTCTCTAGTTAATGGATCTTCAATAGTGAGAGGGTCGAGTTTCTTAAAAGAAAAACTAAATCATAAAATTTTTCATAAAGAAATTAATATCATAGATAACCCACTAATAATAAAAGGTTTATCATCAAAGCCATTTGATGATGAGGGTTGTTCCATGAACGAACTAAGTCTTGTTAAAAATGGAGTTTTAAAAAATTGGCTGCTAGATACTACAACATCAAAACAACTTGGCATGACCTCCAATTCTAGAGCATCTAGAGGGGTTTCATCACCACCAACACCAAGTCATACAAATTTATTTATCGATAATGGAAATAAATCTACTGAGCAAATCCTTAGTGAAGTAAATAATGGTTTTTATGTAACCGATTTAATTGGACAAGGTGTAAATTTGATTACAGGAGATTATAGTAGAGGAGCCTCAGGCTTTAAAATTGAGAATGGAAAAATATCATTCCCAATAAATGAGGTAACAATTGCTGATAATTTAAATAATATGTTTAAAAAAATATTAATCTCTAATGATTTAGAGTTTTTATACTCAATTAACTCCCCAACATTGGCAATTGAAGGAATGACCATTGCAGGAGTTTAACCCTTCATCGGAACATAACCTTGTTAAAGAAAGTATAATAAAGGCCGGTAAATTAGCGTTAAAATGGTTTAAAAAAGATCCTGAGCAATGGAAAAAGGATGATGGAACACTTGTATCAAAAGCAGATATTGAAATAAACGATTTATTAAATAAACTTTTGAAGGATGAAAATCCAGAATTTGGATGGCTTTCCGAAGAAAATGAAGATGATAAATCAAGATTAAATAAAGAAATAACGTTTGTTGTTGATCCCTTAGATGGGACACAGGCTTTTTTAGAGGGAAAGAGAGAGTTTTCAATCTCTGTAGCAATTGTCGAGAATGGTTTACCAATATCCGGTATTGTTTTTAGTCCATCAACCGATGAAATGTTTGAAGCTGAAAAAGATAAAGGATCCTGGAAAAATAAAAAGAAAGTTCTAATTTCAAAATATAAAAAATTAGAGGAATGTAAAATGATGGCATTTAAACCGATGTTTAGTCATCCAGCATGGAGTAAGCCTTGGCCAAAAATGAATGTAGAAAATAGAAATTCAATTGCTTATAGGATGGCTCTTGTAGCTTCAGGTGAATTTGATGCAATGATGGCTTTAAATTCAAAAAATGATTGGGATATTGCCGCAGGAGATTTATTAATTTCAGAATCTGGAGGAAATGTATCCCTTCATACCAACAAAAAAATAATTTATAATCAAGAAAATACAAAAAAACCTTCTGTAATAGGGTCAAATAAAACTATTCATGAAAAAATAATTAGAAGAGTTAAATCATTGGAACTCTAGAAAAAAATGTAATTTTAATATAATAAATTCATGAGGGTATTAAAAATTAATGAAATATTTTCTTAAATATATAAGTTTTTTTCTTTTAGTTTTATTTTTAAATAATTCTACAGTTTTTGCTGATATTAGTGATGAGTATGAAAAAACTAACAGATCTATTCATAATTTTAATGATAAAGTTGATCAAAACTTACTAAAACCAACATCAAAAGTTTATGGAATACTTCCAAATTTTATTGAAATAGGTATTTCTAATGTACTATCCAATATTAATGAACCGTCTAATATTTTAAATTATTTGGCGCAAGGAAATATATCTTTAGCTACCTTTTCAACAACACGGTTATTTATAAACTCAACAGTTGGTCTGATAGGATTATTTGATGTTGCAAACTATATAGGTATAGAAAAAATTAATACTGACTTTGGTAAAACACTTAAAATATGGGGTGTTGGTGAAGGACAATTCTTAGTTGTGCCTTTTCTTGGACCTAGGACATCAAGACACTTGTTTGGAACAATTGTTGATGTTGGTTTAAATCCAGTTAGATATGCAATAAAAGATGAAGATACGATAGTAAGTTTCTCTCCTTCTATTATTTATGCCTTATCAGAAAGATCACGAAATGGAGATACAATTGATAATTTAAGAGAGACCTCCATTGACTATTATTCTACCCTAAAGTCAATTTACTTACAAAGTAGAGGAATAAATATTATTAGTGATTTTGAAGAAGATGAAGCTATCTTCCAAGATGATTTTGAAGATTTTTATGAGAATGAAAATGATAAAAAGTAAAGTATTTATAAAGATAGCAATATTAATTTTAATTTTTGTTTTTAATTTTAACCCTCTCTATGGAAATGATAATGAAACATCTTTATGGATTGAAAATCTTGGGAATAGTGCGTTATCAATCTTAGGAAACCCTAATATTACAAATGATAAAAAAGAAATTTTTTTGGAAGAAATCTTTATTAACAATTTAGATATTAAAAGGGTATCCCTTTTTGTATTAGGCCCTTACAGAAAAAGTTTAGATAAGCAAGATTCTTTAAAATACTTTCAATCAATTGAGGATTTTATTTCTGAAGTTTATGCAAAAAGACTTCTTTCGTACCCTTCTGGAAAAATTCAAATAATAAAAAATGAAGATAAAGGAAAAAGAGGTAATATTGTTTATTCATTAGTCAAATTTAATGACAGACCTAAACCTATATCAATAGATTGGTGGGTAATAAAAAATAAAGTTGGTATAAATAAAGTTTTTGATATGAGAATATCAGGTATTTGGATGGCACAAGAGCAAAGATCTACCTTTACAAGTTTTTTGAGTAAGAATAACGGTGATATTAATAAGCTTATTAATAGGTTAAACTCTGAGTCACGTTAATTATCTAACGTGAAAATTTTTTATATTTAATTCTACTAGGTATTTCAGCACTTTCACCATATCTTCTTTTATAGTCAATAAGATAGTCGGAATAATTACCTTCAAACCACTCAAGGTGGCTATTACCTTCAAAAGCAAGAATGTGAGTAGCCATTCTATCCAAAAACCATCTATCATGACTTATTATTAGAGCGCTTCCAGAAAATTCTTCTAAAGCATATTCGAGTGCATAAAGAGTTTCTACATCAAGATCATTTGTAGGTTCGTCTAATAATAATAAGTTTGCTCCAGATTTTAAAACTTTAGCTAAGTGTACTCTGTTTCTCTCTCCCCCAGAAAGTTGACCAACAACTTTTTGTTGATCTGTACCTTTAAAATTAAAAGCACTAACATATGCCCTTGAATTAATAATTGTTGAATTAACCTCAAGAATATCATTACCTTCAGAAATTTCTTCCCAAACTGTTTTCTTACTGTTCAAATCATCTCTTGATTGATCTACATAGCCTAAGGATACTGTTTCACCTATATTAACTTCACCTTCATATGATTTCTCAATGCCAGACAAAATATTAAATAATGTAGTTTTACCTGCTCCATTTGCACCTATTATACCTACTATACCTCCAGGAGGTAATCTAAAGCTTATGTCTTCAATTAGTAAACTTTCATCATATGACTTTGAAAGATTTTTAACATCAATTACCATATCCCCAAGTCTAGGGGCTTTAGGTATAATTATTTGAGGCTCTCCATTACTTTGTTTAACTTCCGAGTCCTTAAGCTCATTATAGCTTTTGATTCTTGCTTTTGATTTAGCCTGTCTTGCTTTTGGCGATGATGAAATCCAATCAAGTTCACTTTTTAATCTTTTTAATCTTGAATTATCTTGTTTACTTTCAAGTGCAATTCTTTTTTGTTTTTGACCTAACCATGAAGTGTAGTTACCTTCATAGGGAATACCCTTACCTCTATCAAGCTCAAGTATCCACTCTGTAATATTATTTAAAAAATATCTATCATGGGTGATCAAAACAATAGTACCTTGATAATTTTTTAAATAACTCTCAAGCCAAGCAACAGTTTCAGCATCTAGATGATTAGTGGGCTCATCTAAAAGAAGAATATCGGGATGCTTTAATAATAACTGACAAATAGCTATTCTTCTTTTTTCGCCTCCAGATAAATTTGATACATTTTTATCGGGCTCTGGGCATCGCAATGCTTCTAAAGCTTGATTAACTTTAGAGTCTAGATCCCATAAATCTTTACTTTCAATTTCATTTTGAAGCTCTGCAAGTTCATCTGCATTTTCATCAGAGTAATTAACTGCAAGTTGATTATACCTATCTAAAAGATCTTTCTGATCTTTTAAACCAAGAGTAACATTTTCATAAACATTTAAGGCCTCATCTAAAACTGGTTCTTGAGGCAAGTATCCTACAGATATTCCATCAGCTGCCCATGCTTCTCCGGTATAATCTTTTTCAATACCAGCCATTATTTTTAAAAAAGTTGATTTGCCAGCTCCATTTACTCCAACAATGCCTATTTTTGCATTTGGTAAAAAAGATAAATTAATATTAGAAAATAACTCTTTACCACCTGGCCAAGATTTAGATAATTGCTCAATTACGAATGTATACTGATAACTAGCCATAATTTCTCATTAATAAATGGTGGGCCCGGCAGGATTCGAACCTGCGACCAAACCGTTATGAGCGGTTTGCTCTAACCAACTGAGCTACGGGCCCTAAAATTTAACTATCAAGAAAACTTCTAAGTTTTTTTGATCTAGTAGGATGTTTTAATTTCCTAAGTGCTTTAGCTTCTATTTGTCTTATTCTCTCTCTAGTAACAGAAAATTGCTGGCCAACCTCCTCTAAAGTATGATCTGTATTCATTCCTATACCAAAACGCATCCTTAAAACTCTCTCCTCCCTAGGAGTTAACATTGCTAAAACTTTAGTAGTTGTCTCTCTTAAGTTTGATTGTACGGCAGCATCTACTGGCAATAAAACATTCTTATCTTCTATAAAGTCACCTAAATAGCTATCTTCTTCATCTCCTATTGGTGTTTCTAATGAAATTGGCTCCTTAGCAATTTTTAAAACTTTACGGACTTTATCAAGAGGCATCTTAAGTTTTTCCGATAACTCTTCGGGTGTTGGCTCTCTACCGATTTCATGAAGAAGTTGCCTGGAAGTTCTAACAAGTTTATTAATTGTTTCAATCATATGAACAGGTATTCTTATAGTCCTTGCCTGGTCAGCAATTGATCTAGTTATAGCCTGCCTAATCCACCAAGTTGCATATGTGGAAAATTTATAGCCTCTTCTGTATTCAAACTTATCAACGGCTTTCATCAAACCAATATTACCTTCTTGAATAAGATCTAAAAACTGTAACCCTCTATTGGTATATTTTTTTGCAATAGAAATAACTAATCTAAGATTGGCTTCTACCATTTCCTTTTTTGCAACGGCAGCTTCTCTTTCACCCTTTTGAACCTTAAGAACAATTTTTCTAAAATCACCAATTTCAAGGCCAGTTTCTTCTGATAATTCAGTTATTTCTGAGAGCAAACTCTTAATATCTTTTCTATTTGATTGTACAAATTCTTTCCAGCCTTTTCTTTTTAAGCGTACAATTCTTCCTACCCAACCAGTGTCCAATTCATTTCCATAATATTCTTCTAAAAAATCTTGTCTTTCCACTCCAGCTGAGTTAGCCATTCTCCATAAAGATAGTTCAGAACTAACTAATCTTTTATTGATGTCATATAAATGATCTAACAATGACTCTATTCTATTATTGTTAAGAGATAATCCTTTCATAAGCTCTTTAAGCTCTGAGGTATATTCATCATATTTTTTAATTTGGCTATCACTTAAATCAGAGTTTTTAGCTTTTAAAGCATTTCTCTTATCTTGAAGTGCTCTTAATTTTTTATATTTCACAGAAATTTCATCAAAAATTATAAAAACCTCTGGCTTTAAATCAGCCTCCATAGCTGCTAATGAAACATTATTCTCATATTCGTTGTAATCATCAGTTTCACTATCATCAGATGATTCACCCTCTTCATCTTTTTTATCATCTAAATCACTGTCAATTTTGCTTTTGGCAATTTTTTTATTCTTTGCATCAGGACCGATGTATGATGCTTCAAGATCAATAATATCTCTTAAAAGAACCTGACCCTCATTTAATTCATCACGCCAAATAATAATCGCTTGAAATGTCAATGGACTTTCGCAAAGACCCTCTATCATAGCCTCTTTACCAGCCTCAATACGTTTGGCAATAGCAATTTCACCCTCTCTAGAGAGAAGATCAACAGTACCCATTTCCCTTAAATACATTCTGACAGGATCATCTGTTCTATCAGTGGATGCTTTTTTCTTACCTTTTTCCTCGGTTTTTAACTCTAATTGGGACTCCTCTTGATCATCAGCATCAGCCTCAATAATTGATATTCCCATCTCTGAAATTAAAGACATAAGATCTTCAATTTGTTCTGAAGTATATTTCTCAGCGTTAACAACTTTATTTATATCTTTGTAGTTAACAAATCCTTCAGCTTTTGCGGCTTTTAACATTTTTTTAACTGCAGCATTAGACATATCAATAAGTGAGTCTTCTTGATTTTTATCTTCAACGCTTTTCTTAGTTGATTTCTTTTTAGCCATATTTCTCAGTAATTAATTTTATTGCCTTATCTTTATTTTTAATTAGGTCAATAAAACGCCTTTCATCCTCTTCATTTTTAATTTCATCTTTACTTGTCTCAATATCTTTTATTAGACTCTTTATATGTTGATCATCCTTCAAAATTTCAAGCCAAACTTCTGAAATTTGATCAAAATTAATCCCCTCTTTTTTTTGCCAAAAAATATTCGCAAACCTCAAATCTTTTTCAAAAAAAGTCTGATAATTTTTTTGAACAAATTCTTTTATCAGATCAATGTTAAGTTCGCTATAATCTTTTTTAATAAAAACAAGGAGGTTATCCCTAATATCCCTTAACCGCAAATTTTCAATTTGAAAAGATTCCAAGATCTCAAAATGATTTTTTATTAACCCTGGAAAAATTAATATACCTGAAATAACCAATGCCTCAAGATCAGATGGTAACTGTCCTCCTGAACCTAAAATACTATTTTTTATTTTTAATGGATTATTGAATTTTCTTGAACCTTTCTCATTGTAATCAAATTTAGATATTTTTTTATCAAACTTTTTTGAATAAAAAAATTTTTCGAGCATTTCCTTAAAAAGTAATCCATAATGTTTCTTGATACTTTTATCACTAATAAGATTTAGTTTTCTCCTTAAAAGAGTTTCGAAACCTGCTTTTCCCTCAGGCGTTTCAATATTTGATTCTTGTAAACATGAATCCCAAATCATAACTGTTAAGGGTGAAGCATTTTTAATATATTTATTGAAATTCTCTAAACCATTATTTTTTATATAATCATCTGGATCTAAATTATCTGGTAAATTTATAAACCTCAAAGTTTTATTTGGTTTGAGCAATTTAAGAGCTATTTCAGATGCTCTAAATGAAGCCTGTTTTCCGGCCTTATCTCCATCAAAACATATTATTGGACTATCAGTCTCTTTCCAAAGAAGATTTAATTGAGTTTCAGTTAAGGCTGTGCCAAGAGGTGCTACTGAATTATGAAGGCCTTTTGAAGCCAAACTTACAACGTCCATATAGCCCTCGACAACAATTAAATTATCATTATTTTTTATATTTGGTCGTATTTTTGAAAAATTATACAATAATCCACCTTTGTGAAATACAGGTGTTTCAGGAGAATTAAGGTATTTAGGTTGATCTTCAGCATTTATTACTCTTCCACCAAAACCAACAACCCTATTTCTAATATCTCTTATTGGAAAAATAATTCTATTTCGAAATCTATCATAAAAATTATCTTTTTTATTCTCATCCTTGATAGTCATTCCAGCTAAAGTCATGATTTCATGAGAAACTCCTTTTGAAATCAAAAATTTCTCTAATTTATTTCCTTTTGGGGCATATCCAATTTCATAAGAATTTATTATATCATTACTTAAGCCCCTATTTTTTAAATATTTTAAGGCTAATGAATTGTCGTTATCGAATATTTGAGATGAAAAAAAAGACTTTGATATCTCTAGGGCTTCATAAAGTTTTTTGCTTTTATTAAATTTTTCTTCTTCTGCAGGTGAAAATGTCCTTAGCTGAACCCCAGCTTCATCTGCTAATTTTTCAACAGCCTCTGGAAAACTTAAGCCTCCAACTTCTACTAAAAAAGTAAAAATATCACCGTGTTTATTGGTTGAAAAACAATGATAAAATTGTTTTTCATCATTAACAGTGAAAGACGGGGTTCTCTCTTTTGTAAAAGGCGACAAACCAACAAACTCTTTTCCTCTCTTCTTAAGTTGTACTGTTTTCTCTACAACTTGAGATACACTTATTTTGTCTTTAATCTCATTTAAAGTTTCTATTGAAAATTTCATTTATTAGCTATTTAGTTTTTCTTTAACAATTAATGATGCCTTACCAAAGTCCATTTGTCCTGAATATTTTTCTTTGAGAATAGTCATAACTCTTCCCATATCTTTAATATTTGAGGATCCTGTTTCATCAATTATTTCATTTATTAACTTGTCAATCTCATCATCATTAATTTGACTGGGCATATATTGCTCAATGATTTCAATTTCATCATTTTCTTTTTTTTCAAGGTCGGCTCTATCACTTTCTTTGTAAATCTCTGCTGATTCTTTTCTTTGTTTAATCATTTTTGATAATAATTGAATTATTTCATTATCGCTTAAAGATTCACTTGATGACTCATCTTTAGATGAAGTTCTATTATTAATTTCTATATTCTTTATTGATGAAGTAATCATTCTTAAAGTTGATATTTTAAGAGTTTCTTTGGCTTTCATCGCTATTTTAAGATCTTTTTTTATAGAATCTAATAACATAATTTACTCCATAATAATTTTTAATATCGTAAGACAGATAATTATTTTTTCCCAATCAAGCACCAAAAAAACAAAAAAAAACAATTAATATAAAATGTCACTTGACGTACGTTTATAGTATGAATATTTTTCGTCAATTTGAAATTAAAAAAAACGATTCGTTAAAACTTTTTCTTACTTTAATGTTTCGTTAGAGGTGTCAAAAATTATGAATTTAAGAATAGGAATTAATTTTTATTTAAATTCATTGCAAAAATTCAAAAATATATTTTTTTTAAGTTTTATTAGGTCCTTTAATGTCTGACTGGTCAAGCAAAAAACCAACCGGTGCTCTAATTCTTGATGATGGAAATATTTTTAAGGGTTATGGATGTGGCTATGAAGGATCTGCAATTGGAGAAATTTGTTTTAATACTGCTATGACAGGTTACCAGGAAATTATGACTGATCCATCATATGCATCTCAAATAATAACTTTTACATTTCCACATATTGGTAATGTTGGAACAAACTTTGAAGATATGGAAAGTGAGAGTGGACCAAAAATTAAAGGTGCAATTTTTAATAGCCCTATAACATCTCCATCTAATTGGCGTTCTAAAAAAAATCTTAATCAATGGCTTATTGATAATAAAATTACAGCTCTTTATGGAGTTGACACCAGATCAATAACTACTCATATCAGAGAAAAGGGGTTTATGAACGGTATTATAGTTAATGATCAAAATGGGTTTAAAGAAAGTGAGTCCTATAAAAATAAATTAAGTAAATGGCAGGGAATAGTTGGTCAAGATCTTGCTAAAATTGTATCAACTAAAGAGATATATAATTGGACTGAAAGAGAAGTAGGTTTTTTAAGTGATAAAATACAATCAATTAATAAGCATATTGTCGTAATTGATTATGGAGTTAAAAATAATATTCTTAGATGCTTAGCCTCAAGGTTTAATAAATTAACAATAGTCCCCTGCGATACTATTTCTGAAAAAATATTAAGCTTAAAACCTGATGGAATATTTCTTTCAAACGGGCCTGGGGATCCATATGCTACAGGTAAATATTCAGTACCAATTATTAAAGATCTTTTAGAAAAAAACATTCCAATTTTTGGTATTTGCTTAGGGCACCAAATTCTTGCATTAGCTCTGGGCGGCGAAACTTTTAAAATGCACCAAGGTCATCATGGAGCAAATCATCCAGTAAAAAATATAACTAATGAAAAAGTAGAAATTACATCTATGAATCATGGCTTTGCTGTAAAATTTGAATCTCTTGATCAAAGTATAAATGAAACTCATGTAAGTTTATTTGATGGAAGTAATTCTGGATTATCGGTTAAGGATAAACCTATTTTCTCTGTTCAACATCACCCAGAGGCATCGCCAGGTCCTCACGATAGTTTTTATCTTTTTAATAAATTTCAAAACCTTGTAGGAAAAATTTAAATTGCCAAAAAGAAGTGACATAAAGAGTATACTTATTGTTGGTGCAGGACCTATAGTTATCGGACAAGCATGTGAATTTGACTACTCGGGAACACAGGCTTGCAAAGCTCTAAAAAATGAAGGTTATAAAATAATTTTAGTAAATTCTAATCCTGCAACAATTATGACTGATCCAGATGTTGCAGATAAAACATATATTGAACCTATAACCCCAGAAATTTTAAAAAAAATAATTAAAAAAGAAAAACCTGATGCAATTCTTCCAACAATGGGTGGTCAAACTGGTTTAAATGTATCACTAGAAGTTTCTGAATCAGGCTTTTTAAAAGAAAATAATGTAGAATTAATTGGTGCAGATGAAGAAGCTATATCTAAAGCTGAAGATAGAAGTAAGTTTAGAGAAGCAATGAAAAAAATTGGACTCAAAACTCCAAAATCTTTTACCTCACAAAACTTAGATGACTCCGTAAAAAAATTAGATGAAATTGGTTTACCAGTCATTATACGACCCTCATTTACACTCGGTGGAACAGGTGGAGGAATTGCCTCTACTATTGAAGAATTTATAGAAATTGCATCAAATGGAATTGATAGCTCACCGACAAATGAAATCCTTGTAGAGGAGTCAGTTGCTGGATGGAAAGAATATGAAATGGAGGTTGTTAGAGATAAGTCTGATAATTGTATAATTATATGTTCAATAGAAAATGTTGATCCAATGGGTGTTCATACAGGCGATTCAATAACCGTTGCACCTGCACTTACGCTAACAGATAAAGAATATCAAAAAATGAGAATAGCTTCTATTGATATATTAAGAGAGATAGGAGTTGATACTGGTGGGTCAAATGTTCAATTTGCAATAAATCCAAAAAATGGAGATATGGTTGTTATTGAAATGAATCCAAGGGTATCAAGGTCATCTGCCTTAGCGTCAAAGGCTACTGGTTTTCCAATAGCAAAGATTGCCGCATTATTAGCTGTTGGATACACTCTTGATGAATTAAAAAATGATATAACAAGAACAACTCCAGCATCTTTTGAGCCAACCATTGATTATGTAGTTACTAAAATACCAAGATTCGCATTTGAGAAATTTCCGGGCTCTGAACCAACTTTATCGTCCTCTATGAAATCAGTTGGCGAAGCAATGGCTATTGGTAAAAATTTTAAAGAGTCAATTCAAAAAGCATTAAGATCTCTTGAAACTGGATTAAATGGTTTTAACTCAATAACCGAAACAAATAATATTGAAGAAATTGAAAATGAGTTAAAAAAGACTTCACCTAATAGATTATTATATTTAGCTGATGCACTGAGATTGGGAATAAGCCCAGAGAGAATTCATGAGTTAACATTTTACGACCCTTGGTTCATTCAACAGATAAGTGAAATTATTGAAATAGAAAATAATTTAATCAGTAAAGGAATGCCAAGTGATAAAGACAATATTGTTTGGCTAAAAACTCAAGGTTTTTCAGATAATAGGTTAGCTGAACTTACAAGCTGTAATGAAAATTACATTAGAACACTTAGAGAAAATTTCAATATTAAACCTGTTTTTAAGAGAGTTGATACTTGTGCAGCAGAGTTTAAATCAGAAACTGCTTATATGTATTCAACTTATGGGGACTCTATTTTTTCTGAAACTTTATTCTGCGAGTCAAAGCCGTCCAATAAAGATAAAGTTATAATTATCGGAGGCGGTCCAAATAGAATAGGACAAGGTATTGAATTTGACTATTGTTGTGTCCACGCATCCTATGCACTGAAAGAATCTGGTGTTGAAAGTATTATGGTTAATTGCAATCCTGAAACTGTATCAACAGATTATGATACCTCTGATAGATTATATTTTGAACCTCTTAACTTTGAAGATCTTATTGAAATTATCAATATAGAAAAATCATCTGGAAATTTATTAGGAATAATTGTTCAATTTGGTGGACAAACACCTTTAAAGCTAGCAAAAGAATTAGAAAATAATAAGATTGATATTAAAATTTTAGGAACCTCTCAGGATGCAATTGATCTTGCTGAAGATAGAGATAGGTTTCAAAAATTGATATCTAATTTGAATATTCTTCAACCAAAAAATGGTATAGCTACTTCCTCTGATGAAGCAATAAACATTGTTAATGATATTGGTTATCCTGTAGTCATAAGACCATCATATGTATTAGGTGGTAGGGCAATGGAAATTGTTCATTCTGATGAACAATTAAAAAAATATATGAAAGAAGCTGTAATAGTTTCTGGAGATAACCCCGTATTAATAGACTCTTATTTAAGAGATGCGATTGAAGTCGATATAGATGCGCTTTGTGATGGTGATGATATTTATATTGCTGGTATTCTTGAGCATATCGAAGAGGCGGGAGTGCATTCAGGAGACTCTGCGTGTTCAATACCGCCTTTTTCTTTAGAAAAGAAAATTTTAGATGAACTAGAGAGACAAGTAAGACTTTTAGCAAAAGATTTAAAGGTTATTGGATTAATGAATACACAATTTGCAATTAAAGGTGATAAAATTTTTATTCTTGAGGTAAATCCAAGAGCTAGCAGAACAGTTCCATTTATAGCAAAGGTTCTAGGTAAACCATTAGCTAAAATAGCTACAAAAATAATGCTTGGAAATAAAATTAATTCTATTGATTTAAAAGAAAAAAATATTAATCATTTTGCTATAAAAGAAGCAGTGTTTCCATTTAAAAGATTTACAGGTGTTGATACTATACTTGGACCAGAAATGAGATCAACTGGAGAAGTTATGGGTATTGATAAAGATTTTGGAATGGCATTTGCTAAAAGTCAGATTGGGAGTGGATCTAGAATACCGACAGAGGGTTCTGTATTTGTTTCCGTAAAAGATAGTGACAAAGATAAAATTTTAAACCCTGTTTCAGATCTTTTCTCATTAGGTTTTGATATTTATGCGACTGACGGAACGGCTGAATTTTTGAATAATAATAATATCCAAACAAAAAAAATTAATAAAGTTCTCCAAGGCTCACCCCATATAGTCGAAATGATCAGCGAAAAGAAAATATCACTAGTACTTAACACTACAGAAACACCTCAAGCTATAAAAGACTCTAAATCTATTAGAAGATCTGCTTTAGAGTCAGAAACTCCTTATTATACTACTGTGTCTGGAGCAAATGCAGCTGTAATGGCAATAAAAGCAATGAAAAATAATGAGATGAGCATTAAGACAATTCAATCATTTGGGCAGTCATTAAGCTAAAAATTCAATTATTTCCTTAAAAAAAAATAAATACTGGGTTAAAGTTAGTTATGAATAAAATTCCGTTGACACCTAATGGTAAAAATATAGTTGAAGAGGAACTTAAAAACTGTAAAACAGTTGAACGGCCAAGAATTATAGACTCAATTGCTGAAGCAAGAGCTCATGGGGACTTATCTGAAAATGCAGAATATCATGCAGCTAAAGAGGAGCAAAGTCATAATGAGACTAAAATTATGGAGTTGGAAGATATTTTAAGTCGAGCTGAAGTAATTGATCCATCAGACCTATCTGGGGATGAAGTAAAATTTAGCGCAACCATATTAATAGTTGATGAAGAAACAGATGTTGAGTCAAAATATCAAATTGTTGGAGAAATAGAGGCTGATTTTAATTCTGGAAAAATATCTATCCAGTCCCCTTTGGCAAAAGCATTAATAGGTAAAACTGTAGGTGAGTCTGTTGAAGTTAATACTCCAGGAGGAGGAAAGTCATACGAAATACTTAAGGTAGATTATATATAAAAACTTTATTACTCTTAAAACAAAACTCTTGAGTCTAATTCAATTTTATTCAATTTAACTTCACCCCCTAGAATTTCAAGAACAGCTATAACCTCTTCTTTTGATTTTATTTTTTTTGTACTTAGTGGCTCAAGATTTTCATGAATAGAGTCAATGAAACCACCTTCTCTTATAAAAATTAAATCAAGTGAAACATAGGTATTTTTCATCCAAAAAACTGCTTTTTTTGGTTCTTTGAACAAAAATAACATACCCTTATCTCTATCTAAAGACTTTCTATACATCATTCCTCGAGCTTGTTGAGTTTCAGTAGTCATTACTTCAGCAATTATAGAAATATTGGAAGAATTCTTATTTTCTATTACTACAGTTGATGTCTCAAAAGATTGAGCATTACCAATCAAAAAACTATAAATAAAAAGTAAGTAGAAAATAATTTTCATTTTATTTAATTAATTTTCTCTCTCTTAAAAAATTTATTAAAATTTTATTATCTAATCTAATTCTCACCCTAGCTATTATAGAGTTCAAATAGAGACTTTCTCTATATGAATTTTCTTTTGAGTCTTTTAATTTAACATGATCCTTCTCGGTAGTTATAACTCTAAGGTTTTTAGATTTAGAGTATTCATATATTTCTTTTGCATTATCTTCAGTGATATTTTTATGGTCAGGGAAAATAAAATGCTTATTAATTTTAGCGCCAATTTTTTCAAGCCCGTAAGAGAATTTTTCTGGATTAGATATTCCGGAAAAGACAATAACATCCTCATTAATATCCTCATTAACATAAGTTTCATATTCTGCGTTAATAACAAGACCTTTCCAAGACTTTAAAATATAATCTATTGATTGATGATTTTTATTCACTGAATTAATTAAAATAATTATATCAATTCTTTTTAAAGCAAAATTTAAACTCTCTCTCATAGGTCCAAAGGGAATTAAAAGATTATTTCCAATACCCTTTGAGGCATCAACTATGATAATATTTAAATCTTTATGAATTGAAGGATTTTGAAATCCGTCATCTAATATAACCAAATCAAAAATATTTTGCTTAATGATTTTTATAGCATCAGCTCTATTTTTTGAAACAATTGTTGGTCCATCACTAGCGTGAAGTAATGCCTCGTCTCCACACTCAATACTACTATCACTCGAAGTAATAATTTTTGGGTAATCCAACTTTCCACCGTAACCATTAGAAATCACTACTGCTTTGTAATTAAAATCTTGAAAAAGTTTTCTTAAATATCTTACAAATGGTGTTTTTCCCTGCCCACCAACAACAAAATTACCAACACATATTACTGGTTTAATCAGATGGGTTTTTTTAAATAATTTATAGCGAAAAAAAATAAGAATTTTTATAATTAACCCAAAAGGAAATGAGATTAACTTCATTTGTAGCGATGGTTTAAAATTCCACCAAAATTTTGGTTCAGTAATGTTCATTCAATATACCAATTAATTTTTTCGATATTTTATTTGCAGTTCCTCCAATATTTTTAGTAAATATTTTCGAATTATTAGCCATTTCTGTTATTTTCTCTTTGTCTTTTAATATAAATAAATCATTCATATCTGATATTATTCTGGCACCACCAGCTTTTAATAATCCACTATATTCGTCTTTAAAATTAAAAAAATTAGGTCCAGTAAAGATGGCATTATCAAAAAGGGCTGGTTCAATAGGATTGTGACCACCAAAACCCTCAAATGCACCTCCTAAAATTACAGCATTTGATTTTTCATAAAAGTAACCCAATTCGCCAATGGTATCCAAAATAAATATTTTCTTATTTTCATTTAAATAATTATTACTTGATCTCAAAATAAATTCTTTATGAGTAAAATCTGATTTCTTTAATATCTTGATTATATCAGCTCTTCGATCAGGGTGCCTTGGTGCTATAACTAGGAATAAATTTGGTAAATCTTTTAAAAGTTCACTAAATTTATTAATTATATTATTTTCCTCACCTTCATGAGTTGAAGCCAACACTAAAACGTCTTTTTCTCTGAGAAAATCGTCATATTTTTTTAAATCTTCTATATCATAGAGTAGTTTCTTGGAGTCATTTTTTAAATTTCCATAAACAAAAATATTTTTAGCCCCCAATTTCTCGAGCTTAGCTTTACTGAATTCATCTTGAGCAATTATTATTGAAAAAAATGATAATAAATACTGTATGGTTTTAGGAAATTTCAACCAGTTTTTAAAAGTCCTATTAGTTATTCTTGCATTAATTAAGCATATGGGAATACTTTTATTATTGGTTTCGTTTAATAAATTTGGCCAAATTTCAGATTCTAGAAATATTGCTATATCTGGTTGCCAAAAATTTAGAAAATTTGAACAAAAACTTTCTATATCCCATGGAGCATATTGATGAATGACACCATCTATATTCTTTTTGATTATTACTTCCTTTGAAGTTTTTGTTCCAGTTGTAATAATTATTTTAATTTTTGGTGATAGTTTCTTTAATTCTTCAATTAATGGTATAGACGATAAAGCCTCACCTACGCTAGCGGCATGAATCCAAACTAGACTTCCCTTTGGTCTTACATTTGAAGAAAAGCCTCTTCTTTCAGAGTATTTTCCTTTTTCTTCTTTATTTTTGAATAGTCTATAGATAAAGAATGGGTACATTAGAGGTCTAATAATTTTAGTTATTAGTTTATAAATTTTAAAAATAATCATTTTCAAATATCAATATTTTCTCTAGCTTCCACAGAAATACTATTTAATTGATCCTCCAAAAACTTTCTTATCTCTTCCATTTCATCACTTGATGCATTTGATTTTACTTTAATTGGATTCCCCCAAACTATTGACCCTCTTCCGAAAGGAAAATTTAATGTGAAATTATCCCAATTATTAAATTCATATCGATTTGATGTAGCTGCTGCAACAGGTATGATGGCTGCACCAGACATTTTTGCTAGAGAAATTACCCCCAAACCACAAATCTTTCCGGGCCCAGGAGGTTGATCTGCTGTTAGAGCTACGGATGAACCAGATTTCAGGGTTTTTATCATTGAGCGTAGAGCCATTGCACCACCCTTTTCCTTTATACCTAATTTTTTGGGATTTCCAGCTCCTCTAATTAATTGAATTTTATATTTTGATAAAAGTGATGCAATAAAGTTTCCATCTCCATGCCTTGAAACTAGAGCAAATAATTTTTGTTTATTATGATCCCATTTACCAGGTAGCATTAAACTTTGGCCATGCCAATGAACCCAAATAAAAGGTTTTTTTCTTTTCCAAAAGCTCTCAGGAATATCATAGTGATTTAAATTCCACCTAATTGTGTAAGAGACAAATTTTAAATAAATAAAAAAAATTAATGATAAAATTTTTACTATTAATAACTTACTCAACTTTATCCCCTAAAAATTGAGTTTTAAATAAAAATGCATAGAGGCCATTTTTATTAACTAACTCTTTATGAGTTCCTTGCTCAACTATAGCTCCATTATCAATAACATATATCACATCAACATTTTTAATAGTTGATAATCTATGAGCAACAATTAAAGCTGTTTTATCTTTCATTAATTTATCTAGAGCTTCTTGAACCTTTTTTTCTGACTCGCTATCAAGAGATGATGTTGCTTCATCTAATAAAAGTATTGGAGCATCCTTAATCATTGCTCTTGCAATTGCAACTCTTTGCTTTTGTCCTCCTGATAATCTAACCCCAGACTCACCAACTAATGTTAGATACTTATTAGGAAGATCTTTGACAAAATCATCTACCAAAGAGTCTTTGCAAACTTTTAGAAAAATTTCATCTGAAATACCATCACATCCAAAAATTATATTTTCCTTAATAGAAATATCAAAAATTAGAGCATCTTGAGAAACCAAAGATGATGCACTTCTGACATTTTGCAAAGATAGATCTCTTAAATCATAATCATCAAGCAACACGCTACCGCTTGAGACATCATAAAATCTTGGTACTAGATTTAATAAGGTTGATTTTCCTGCTCCAGAGGGTCCAACTAATGCTGCAGTTTGACCAGGCTTTATATCTAATGAAATCTCTTTAAGAATTTTATCTTGTCTATCATTGTTATATGAAAAATTAACCTTAGAAAATTTTAACGATCCTTTAAATTTCTTAATCTCTAATGGTTTATCAGGGCTTATTATTTTTGGTTTATTATCTAAAATTGGAAACAATCTTTGTGAAGCGGCAACACCTTCCTGAAGCATAGCCTGTAAATTAGCAACAGCCTTTAACGGATCATAGAGTAAACCTGCTGCTGTAGTAAATGCCATAAAGCTGCCAACGCTCATAAGGCCATCTAAAGATTTATTTCCTGCATAATAAATTATGCCTGCAATGGCAAAACCAGTTACTATTTCCATTATTGGTGCTGAGGCAGATCTTGCCTTAACACCTTTCATCGACAAACTTACAACCTGATCAATAATTGAAGAGGCCTTCTCTGAATGAATTCTCTCCTTTCCAAAGGCTCTAATAATTCTCATACCTTTTAGAGTTTCTGAAACCAAAGCCGATAGAGTTCCTATTTCCTCAAGACTCATTCTAATAGCTTTTCTTAACCTCTTCCCTAGCATTCTTAAGCCAATTGCTGCAGGCGGTAATACAAGGAAAAAAATTGTTGCTAAGGTAGGGTCTACATAAAAGAGATATCCAACTAATCCTAAAACCATAAGAATGTTTCTCGATAAGTTAACAACAACTGATGACATTGTCTCTCTTAACTTTGTTGTATCAGCAGTAAAACTAGAAATAAATCGTGCAGAATGAATAGAGTTTATGTAAGACATGTCAGAGTTAAGAATTGCCTTGTATAAATCCTTTTGCAATAAGCCAACAATTTTTTGGCCTATGTAATTAATTGCAACATTTGCGCCATAAGTTCCAAGAGCTCTAATAAACATTATCAGTATTGCTATTAAAGGAAGAATTGTTAACATTTCTCGATTTGAATTCACAAAAATATCATCAATTACCCTTCTTATTAATTCAGGAAGAGCAGGTGTTGTTAATGCAACAATAGCATTACAAAAAAGAGCTATTAAAAGTAATTTCATAGATCCAGATGCATAATTCTTCCAGATTCTTTTAATCACATAAAAAGTATAATATTTATTTTTATCTTCCATTCATTCCCACTATATCAAACTATATAAACTCTAGCATGTGCATCAATTATCATAAAGATTGAATAGCATATTGCTTGTTTGTTAAATCATCATAGTTTATCTTGCTCTTTTTATTTGGTGAAATTATGTCAATAACGTTATCTAAAAATTTAGAAAAAATTGCTCCTTCTGCAACTGTTGCTATGACACAACTTGCAAGAGATCTAAAAAATCAAGGGAAAGATGTTATAAGTTTATCTGCGGGTGAGCCAGATTTTGATACACCTGAAAATATTAAAAAGGCTGCTATTGAGGCAATTACTAGGGGTGAAACAAAATATACAGCTGTTGATGGTATTGATGAACTTAAAGAGGCAATAATAAATAAGTTTATCCGGGACAATAATTTAAACTTTTTAAAAGAAAATATTTCTGTCGCTCCAGGTGGTAAAACTATTATTTACAACGCAATGGTTGCAACGCTAAATCCTGGGGATGAAGTAATTATTCCAAAACCATTTTGGGTAAGTTATCCCGATATAGTTAAGTTAGCCGGAGGAACTCCAGTTACTATTGAGACATCAAGAAATAGTAATTTTAAAATTACTGCTGATGATCTTAAAAAAAATATTACAAAAAATACAAAATGGATAATTATTAATTCTCCGTCTAATCCTACAGGGGAGGTTTATTCATCAGAGGAACTTCAGTCTCTTGTTAGTGTACTCAAGAAATATCCAAACATTTATATTTTGTCAGACGATATATACGAACATCTTCTATATGAAAAAAAAGAAAAGTTTACAACAATTGGTGAAATTGATGATGAAATAAATTCGAGAACAATAACAATGAATGGTGTTTCAAAAGCTTACTCAATGACTGGCTGGAGAATAGGATACTGTGGAGGACCTAAAAAAATTATAGACTCTATGAGAAAACTTCAGGGACAATCAACATCAAACCCTTCATCAATAAGTCAATGGGCAGCAGTTGAAGCCTTGAACGGTGATCAAAGTTTTTTAAAAGATTGGCTAGATTCCTTTGAGATGAGAAGAAATAAAGTTGTTGAAATGATAAATTCTGCTAAAGGGTTGTCCTGTCTAAAGCCAAAGGGGGCATTTTATATTTATCCCTCATGTGAAGGTGTAATTGGAAAAAAACTCACCAGTGGCGAAGAAATTAAAAATGATGAGGATTTTGCAATGAATTTACTTAAAAATAAATCCGTAGGAGTAGTTCATGGCTCAGCATTTGGTTTATCACCCTATTTTAGAATTTCATACGCAACATCGATTGAAAAACTTGAAGAAGCCTGTAAAAGAATAATTGATTTCTGCGATGAGCTAGAATGAATAAAGCTGACTCTTTTTTAAATGATGAAATAGGTCCGATATTAGAACATCCGAAAAAAAATATTAAGACCGAATCTGGAATTCCTCTAAAGTTAGTTTCAAATTTTGATCCATCTGGAGATCAACCTAATGCTATTAAAGAGCTTGTTGAAGGAATTAAAAATGATGAGAGATCACAGGTTCTTCTTGGTGTTACAGGGTCAGGTAAAACTTTCACAATGGCGAAAATTATTGAATTAACTCAAAAGCCCTCATTGATTCTTGCTCCAAATAAGACACTAGCTGCTCAATTATATTCAGAATTTAAAGAATTCTTTCCTGATAACGCTGTTGAGTATTTTGTTTCATACTATGACTATTATCAACCTGAAGCATATGTTCCAAGAACTGATACTTTTATTGAAAAGGATGCAAGTATAAATGAACATATTGATAGACTAAGACATTCAGCTACCAGATCTTTAATGGAAAGAGATGATGTTATTATCGTTTCATCTGTATCATGTATTTATGGTATTGGATCAGTTGAAACATATTCATCAATGACTTTAGCTATTGAAACTGAACAAATAATTGAAAGACAGGACCTTTTGAATAACCTTGTTTCCCTTCAATATAAGAGAAATGATACAAAATTTGTTAGAGGTACTTTTAGGGTAAGAGGTGATGTCGTTGAAATTTGGCCAGCACACTTAGAAGGCAGGGCCTGGAAAATTTCACTTTGGGGCAATGAAGTAGAAAAAATTAATGAATTTGATCCTCTCACAGGAGAGAAAATTAGAGAATTACAAAATATAAAAGTATATGCTAATTCTCATTATGTAACTCCTAGACCAACACTTCAACAAGCAGCACAAGAAATTAAAAAAGAATTATTTTTGCGGCTCAAAGAGCTTGAAAAAGAAAATAAACTTTTAGAAATGCAAAGATTAGAACAAAGAACAATTTTTGATTTAGAAATGATGGATGCTACAGGAAGCTGCGCAGGAATTGAAAACTACTCCCGGTATCTCACAGGTAGGAAGCCAGGTGAACCACCTCCAACATTATTTGAATATTTACCTAAGGACTCAATTATTTTTGCAGATGAAAGTCATGTAACAATCCCTCAACTTGGAGGAATGTATAAAGGTGATTTTAACAGGAAATCAACTCTTTCAGAGCATGGTTTTCGTTTACCTTCATGTAAGGATAATCGTCCATTAAAATTTGAAGAATGGGATTTGATGAGACCAAAAAGTATTTTTGTTTCTGCTACCCCCGGTCCTTGGGAGCTTGATCAGTCAGGTGGTGTTTTTTCAGAGCAAATCATTAGACCAACAGGTTTAATTGATCCTAAAAGTGAAATCCGTCCGGCATCTAATCAAGTTGATGACTTAATATATGAATGCAAATTAACAGCAAAAAAAGGGCAAAGAGTTCTTGTGACAGTTTTAACAAAAAAAATGGCTGAAGATTTAACTGAATATATGAATGAACAAAATATTAAAGTTCGATACCTTCATTCGGATATTGATACACTAGAAAGGATAGAAATCCTTAGAGATTTGAGAACAGGCGTATTTGATGTTCTAGTAGGTATAAATCTTCTTAGAGAAGGTTTAGATATCCCAGAATGCTCTCTAGTTGCAATTCTTGATGCTGATAAGGAGGGTTTTCTAAGATCAGAAACCTCACTAATACAAACTATGGGAAGAGCAGCAAGAAACGTTGATGGAAAAGTAATTTTATATGCGGATAAAATTACTGGTTCAATGGAGAGAGCCCTAAATGAAACAAAAAGAAGACGAAAAAAACAAAAAGAATATAATAAGAAAAATAACATTACTCCCTCAAGTATTAAAAATAACATAAAGGATATTCTAAGCAGTATTTATGAGAAGGATCATGTACAAATTGAGGCGCCTGATCATACTGATAATGATTTATTTATTGGTAATAATCTTGAAAAACATCTTAAATCATTAGAAGATAAAATGTTAAAAGCTGCAGAGGATTTAAACTTTGAGGAAGCGGCTAAAATTAGAGATGAGATAAATAGGCTTAATGAAATTTCTTTAATTTTAAGTGAAAATCCTATGGCGAAATTATAGATAGATAATAGAGAAAATGATTCCAATTCATACAAAAGAATTAAAACCAGGAGTGGCGCTTATTACAGGCGGTGCAAAAAGGATAGGAAAAGAAATTTCAAAAAACTTAGCTTATGATGGATGGAAGGTAATTATTCATTATAATACAAATAGCATTGCTGCTAAAAATCTTAAAAATCAAATAATAAAAAGAAAAGGTAAGGCAGCAATTATAAAATGTGATTTAAACAATAACAATTCTGTGAAAAATTTAATTGAAAAGTCCAAGAAGAAATTTGGTAACATATCACTTTTAATTAACAATGCTTCAAAATTTGAAAACGATGATATCAAAAATCTTAATTTAGAGTCTTGGGAGAGTCATAATAACATTAATTTAAAAGCTCCTCTTATTTTATCAAGAGATTTTAACAATCAGCTAAGAAAAAATACTCCAGGATTAATTATTAATATTATAGACCAAAGAATTTTCTTTCCTAATCCAGATTTTATTTCATATACTTCATCAAAACAATCTCTTATGTGGCTTACTCAAACATTAGCCCAAGCACTTAGCCCTCAAATTAGAGTATGCGCAATTGGACCAGGGCCTACTCTTCAAGGAGCCAGACAATCAAAAAAAGATTTTGAAAATCAATGTTTATCCACGCCACTAAAAGTTGGTTCAAATCCAGGAGAGATATATCAGGCAGTAAAATTTATAATTAATATACCCTCTTTTACCGGTCAAATGATTACTCTTGATGGCGGTGAGCACTTAGACTGGATAAAAAAAGAAAATAAAAATTTTAAAGATTAATAAATTAATTAAGTTTCTATATTAAACAATAAGTTAGATCACTTTATTTAAAAAAAATATAACTTGTTAACAGTTACAATTACACAATATTAGAAAGAAAAATTAATTTATTGTAAATTTTTAAAATTTTATGAAAATTCAGTATTATTCAATTAATTCAATAAGTTATAATATTCTAATAAAAAAAATTAAAATTTCTTATATATTATATAATCGTAGTTAAGCAGTTGAGTTGTCAACATAGTTATCCACAGGCTATTCTTTGAGTAATATTTTTAATATAATCAATAAAAAGCAATGAAAAATAAAATTTTAGAAAAAAACAATATTACAGGAAGAGAAATTCTTCAGAAAAAAATAATAGATATGCCTGAAAAACCAGGTGTCTATAGAATGATTGGTATTAAAAAAAATGTACTTTATGTTGGAAAGGCAAAAAATTTAAAGAAAAGACTCCTAAGTTATACAAGACCTAATGGTAATAACAATCGTATAACTAAAATGATAAGTCTTATTAAAGATGTTGAGATCACTATTACCGAAACAGAAATGGATGCCCTTCTTCTTGAGCTCAATTTAATTAAAGAGAAAAAGCCAAGATATAATATTATGCTAAGAGATGATAAAACTTTTCCATATATTTTTATCTCTAAAGAACATGATTTTCCAAGGTTAGAGAAGCATCGTGGATCAAGAACAAAACCAGGTTACTATTATGGCCCTTTTGCAAATACTGGGGCAGTTAATAGAACGCTAAATACTTTACAAAAAGTATTTTTATTACGTTCTTGTACAGATAGAGAGGTTGAGGCAGGTGACAGACCATGTCTAAATTATCACCTAAAAAGATGCTCTGGTCCATGCGGTAGTATGATAAGTAAGGAGGATTATAAAGAACTCGTCAATGATGTAAGAAATTTTTTCAGTGGTAAATCTACTTTAATTCAAAAAAAACTATCTACTAAGATGCAGATTGCCTCAAAAAATAAAGAATATGAAACTGCTGCTCAATATAGAGATAGAATTAGTGCATTAGCCAATATGACAAAATCAGACACTATTAATCCTCAATTTTTAGAAGAGGCTGATGTTTTTGCTGTAAGCAAAATTAATAATAAATCATGTGTTCAAGTTTTTTTCTTTAGATCATGGAGGAATCTTGGAAATAAATCTTATTTCCCTATTCATTTAAATGATGTTTCTGAAAAAGATATACTTCAATCATTTATACCCCAGTTTTACCAAAATAAACCGATACCAAAATTAATTCTAACAAGTCATGATTTAATTGAAAAGAAACTACTCTCGGAAACTTTTTCAAAAAAAGAAAAAAGAAAAATAAATATAATCAAACCACAAAAAGGTGAAAGGCAAAAAATAATTAACCATGCCTTAGAAAATTCAAAAAACGCACTTCAAAGATATCAGAATAATTTGTTAAGTAATAAGAAAAATCTCTCATTACTTCAAAAAGCTTTTGAACTCAAAGAGATACCAAAGAGAATTGAAATATATGATAATAGTCACATTCAGGGCTCCTATGCCGTTGGAGCGATGGTTGTGGCGAATGAGGAAGGTTTAGATAAAAGTGAATATAGAAAATTTAATATTAAAAATGCTCAAACAAATGATGATTTTGCAATGATGAATGAAGTCATAGAAAGAAGGTTTAAAAAAATTAAAAAAAGTAAACCATATGATAGTTTAAAATATCCTGATATTATTCTTATTGATGGAGGTAAAGGTCAATATAGCTCTACAAAAAAGGCACTTGATAATTTAGGTATAAGCGATGTCAAAATCATTTCAATTGCAAAAGGTGAAAAAAGAAACGCTGGTAGAGAAAAATTTTACACTGATAGAGACAAGCCATATTTATTCAAACCGAATGATCCAATGCTCTTTTATCTTCAAAGACTTCGTGATGAAGCTCATAGATTTGCAATTGGAACTCACAAAGCAAAAAGAAAGAAAGAATTTACAAAGAATCCCCTTGATGAGATACCTGGAATTGGATTAAAAAGAAAAAAGGCTCTACTAAATTTCTTTGGATCGGCCCGTGCAGTTAGTCAGGCAAGAGCCGATGAATTAACATCTGTAGATGGTGTTTCTATAAATATGGCCAATAAGATCTTTGATTGGTTTAATGAATAAAATACAAGTTGGAAAGATGCCGAATTTTTTAACAATAACCAGAATTCTTCTATCAGTAATAACAACTGGTATAATAATTATTTTTCCAAGTAAACTGATTTATATCGTTAGTTTTATTCTTTTTTGTGTAGCCGGAATAACTGATTTCTTTGATGGGTGGTATGCAAGAAAAAATAACGAGGTAAGTGAACTAGGAAAAATGCTCGACCCTATAGCTGATAAAATACTTGTTATTTCTATATTAATAGCACTTATGGTAAATTCTATAATAACTAATTTAAACATAATTCCCGCCCTAATAATAATCTATAGAGAGGTCTTTGTCTCTGGCTTAAGAGAGTATTTAGGTGAGAAATCAATCAAAGTTAACGTCACTAATCAATCAAAATGGAAAACCGCAATACAATTTATTGCAATTTCAGGCTTTATTATTTTTCCTATTATTGAAAATAATGTTTATTATTTTTATTTATTATTTTCTATTCTACTTTGGCTGTCCTCTATTATGTCCATTAGCACTGGATTTAATTATTTTAGATCTGCTTTAGACTTAATTAAACAAAAATAAGATGAAAATTATTTATTTTGCAAAAATTAGAGAATTAATTGGAAAAAGCGAAGAAGAGATATCTTTTCCCAATAGTGTAAAAACAATCGAAGATTTAATAGTGTTTCTTAAAAATCATAATAAAATTTATCACAATGTCTTTGAAAATTACGATTTTCTCATTGCCTGTGATGAAGAGCTGGTGGATATGAATTATGAGATTAACAAAACAAAGGAAATTGCAATATTTCCTCCGGTTACAGGTGGATAATGATTGATATAAGAATACAGTCAAATGAATTTGATTTCAGTCAAGAAGTTAAAAATTTTCAAAATAATAAAATAGATGGAGCAGTAGTTTGTTTTCTTGGATCGGTAAGGGATCTTGAACCAAAAGAAACATTGGAAAAATTAGAAATTGAATATTATCCAAAAATGGCAAAAAAAGTTTTAAAAGAAACAGCTAAGAAAGCTTTTAAAAAATGGAGCCTAAGTCAATGCTTAATTATTCATAGATTTGGAGAATTAGAAGTTAATGAACCTATAGTCCTAGTTATAACTCAAACAAAACATAGGAAAGATGCATTTAAGGCTAATGAATACATTATAGATTTTTTAAAAATAAACGCTCCGTTTTGGAAAAAAGAGCATTCACCAAAAGGTGCTAAATGGGTAAAACAAAATAGAAGAGATTTAGAGATAAATTTCTAATCACCAGACCAATTATTTACTAAATCTATATAAGATGAAGAAATCTTTTTAATTTCATCTCCAACAACAAAATTATGATCATCTATTGCGCAAACTGGTGTTACCTCAGCAGCTGTTCCAGTTATAAAGCACTGTTCAAAGTCCTTTAAATCGTCAAGAAACATTGCTCTTTCAACTATTTTAAATCCAAGATTTTTTGCAATTTGGATAACCGTTCTCCTTGTTATACCATCTAAAAAACAATCTGGTACAGGTGTATGTATTTCTCTATCTTTTATAAAAAAGATATTTGCTCCAGTTGTTTCTGCAATTTGATCTCTATAATCAAGCATCAGTGCATCAGAAAAACCTTTTGACTCAGCCTTTTGTTTGGCAAGTGTGCAAATCATATATAAACCTGCAGCTTTGGCTTTACATGGAATTGTTTCAGGCGAAGGTCTTTTCCATTCAGATAATGTAACTTTTATACCTTTCAAAATTTCTTCAGGCGTAAAATATGAAGGCCACTCCCAAACTGCAATTGCACAATGTACTGGAGCATCGGGTGCAGAAACACCCATTTCAGAACCCCGCCAAACAATTGGTCTTAAATAGGCATCTTCCAAGTTATTCAATTTTATTGACTCATAGGAAGCATCTATAATTTGATCAATAGAAAATGGTATTTTTAAATCAAGAGCATCTGCAGAACTAAAAAGTCTTTCTGTATGCTCTCTTACTTTAAAAATTTTACCAGAATAGGACCTTTCACCCTCGAAAACTGAACTAGCATAATGAAGTCCATGATTGAGAATATGAATATTAGCACTCTTCCAGTCGACAAATTCTCCATCAAACCAGATTAAACCATCACGATTTTCCATAGATTCAGCCAAATTATAATCTCCCAATCCAAAAAAAATTTATTTATATAGTAAAAATCGGTATCATTGAGACTTAATGTAGTCAATAAAATTGATTATTAAAAAAATAAATAGAAATTTAAAATATTTTATAATCTTAATTATTATACTATTAATGAATTATGAATGAGATAGATATTAATAAAAACAACTTAAAAAATCTTCTTGTCGTTGATGATGATGAGAGAATAAGAACATTATTAAAAGAGTATCTTGTTAATGAAGGTTTTATTATTTCGACAGCTGACTCAGCTATTACAGCACGTCAGAAAATGAAAATATTAGATTTTGACCTTATTATTTTAGATGTAATGATGCCTAATTTTGATGGATTTGAATTCACTAATGAAATAAGAGAAATATCTCAAACACCAATAATTTTATTAACTGCCAAATCTGAAATTGACTCTAAAATTGAAGGATTAGAAATAGGCGCAGATGATTATGTAACGAAACCATTTAACCCAAAAGAATTATTACTGAGAATAAATTCAATTTTAAGAAGATCAAATAATGATAAAATTTTAAATCCAGAAGTTAATTTTGGTGAATTCACTTTAAACATTGAAACTAGAAACTTTACTAAATCTGGAAAAAGAGTTTATTTAACCGAACAAGAATTAAACCTGCTGATATCTCTTGCAAAAAATTCTGGTCTACCAATGAGTAGAGAAGAATTAGCTGGGGTTGATGAACCAGGAAGGGCTATAGATGTAGGCATTAATAGATTAAGAAAAAAAATTGAAGATGACCCAACTATGCCAATATGGCTTCAAACTGTTCGAGGAAAAGGCTATATTTTAAGACCAAACTCATCATGAAAATTGACATACCAATATTTAAAAAATTAAAAAAAATTTCACCTAATGGTCTTTATACAAGATCATTAATTATAATAATAGCACCCATAGTTGTATTGCAAGCAATCTTAACTTTTGTATTTCTTGAGAGGCATTGGCAGTTAGTAACCAAAAAATTATCCTCATCAGTTGTTTCTGAAATTGGAATGATTATTAAAATGCAGAAAGAAACTGATCAAGAGACAATTTCTTCTTATGCTAAAGAATTCTATGATATTTCAATTAATTACTATTCAAATCAGGAAATATCCTTAGACAATAATATTCCCAAAACAATTGTTGAAAGAACTCTTGTGAGAGAAATTGGAGAGAGATTGGATACAAAAACATGGGTCCAGGATTTTCCTGAAGAAAAAAAAGTAAAAGTAATAATTCCTCTCGGTTCAAGTATTATTGAGTTTTTGATTCCTAGAAGAAATGTATATGCTACAAATAGTCATATTTTTTTAGTATGGATGGTTATATCTTCGATATTAATTTTATCAATCGCCATATTATTTTTGAGACAACAAATTAAACCTATTGAAAAGCTTGCTAAGGCTGCTGAGTCTTTTGGAATGGGTAAGAAAATTGAGAATTTTAAACCATCCGGTGCTTCTGAAGTAAGAAAGGCTGCTGATGCATATATTAAAATGCAAGAAAGAATCGAAAAATTTATTGAGCAAAGAACCTTAATGTTGGCAGGTGTAAGTCACGATTTAAGAACGCCTCTTACAAGAATAAAACTTCAACTGGAAATGCTTTCAAAAAATAGAGAAAATGAAGAACTACTTAAAGACGTAGATGAGATGCAATATATGCTTGAAACATACTTAGATTTTTCACAAACCGTTTCGAGCGAGGAAAGTTCATTAGTGAACATTAATAAATTGATTGAAGAGGTTATTGATACAAGCAAAGATGAGAACAAGTTTATTATTTTCAAGCCTCTGAAAAAAAATGAAATTAATCATAAATGTAAATATATTGCACTCAAAAGATGTATTATTAATATTATTAATAATGCTAAAGCATATGGTGATAAAATTATTATTAAACTTTCAGAGTCAGATAATGAAATCAATATTAATATAGAGGATAATGGACCTGGAATAAGTGAGAAAGACTATGAAAAAGCCTTAAAACCATTTCAGAGGCTGGACTCATCAAGAAACCAAAATATAGCCGGATCAGGGCTCGGATTATCAATCTCCCAAGATATCATAAAAACTCTTGATGGAGATCTTAATCTCTCAAAGAGTGAAATGGGTGGTTTAAAAGTTGAAATCAATCTTCCAAAGATTTCTTAATCACTCAATTCTTTACTTCTCTTTATTGCATTTTTTATTGCACTTCTTAGAAGATTATAGAAAGTTTTTTCTGAGTCATCTAATACATCGAAAGCAGCTTCTGTAGTTCCTGCCTTTGAAGTAACATTTTCTCTCAACTCACTTACTGATTTATCTGAGGACAGCATTAAGTCAGACGAGCCTTTTGCAACCATTTTTGTAAATTTATCTATATCTTTTACATTTAATCCCATTTCTATAGCAATAGTACTTAAACACTCAGTTAAATAAAAGAAGTATGCTGGCCCCGAACCAGATATAGCGGTTATAATATCCATATCATTTTCATTTTTGATCCAAAAATGATCACCGATTTTAGAAAAAATTTCTTCTGTAAGTATCTTCAAATTATTATTCACAAAACTGTTTCCGTAGAGAGCTGTTATACTACTTCCTTCTGAGGCAGCTAAATTAGGCATTGTTCTAATTATTGGATAGTTATTAAAAAACCTCTCAAATGTTTTTATTTTTGTTCCTGCTAAAATTGATATTAAGGAGAAAGTCTTATTCTTAGAAACTGATAAAATTTCTTCACAAACCTCTTTAACAATTTGCGGTTTAATAGCAAAAATGACTATATCAAAATCAAAATTATTAATTTCATCAATAGATAAGTAGTGATCAATATTATTACTAATAAAGTCTGTATTTATGTTATTTGCATTAGGCTCTACAACTGATATTCCTAAATTAAGTGATTTTTCTGAGATTAATCCTTTTAAAAGACTAGCTCCCATTTTCCCTAGGCCAATAATCAATAATTTTTGAGAATCATTCATTACCCTAAAGTTTTATGCCTCACCCTCAGTATTAAAAAGAACAGCCTCCAATGCTTCTTTTGAATTCTTTCCAGCCCATAAAATATATTGAAATGCTGGGAAAAATTGATCGCAAGCTGATACAGCCCTAACCATCACATTATCTAACTGTTCTTGAGAAACTCTATCTCTATTAAATAAAGAAGTGTTTCTATACAAAACAATACCATCATCAACCCAAACATCAAAATGACCAAGCCACATTTGATTATTAATAGATGTCACTAATTCAAGTATTTTATCTTTATGTATATTTTGAAATTTTAAATCAAAACCACAAACTATATTAATACCCTCATAATCATCAACCCAGGTAACTGATATTTGATAATCTGACCATTTTCCTTTAGCAAGTATAGAAACCTCTGTTTCACTTCTCTCGTAAGTCCAGTCTCTCAAACTTGCAACTATTTCAACAGTATCAAGAGGATGTTCAAAAATTTCAATATTTTTTGCTAATGCCATAAATTACCACATATAGTATTTGAAAAGACTTATCATACTACAAATTGAAAAAAGATAATAGCTAATAATGATAAAAAATTTCAAATTAGTGATATAAATATGTATGAATTCTTATATGAAAAATTATATATTAGATATTAATCCAATAGCCTTCTCAGTTGGCCCAATAAATGTATATTGGTATGGCCTTGCGTATATGGCAGGAATGGTTTTAGGCCTTTTTTATGCTCTAAAAATAGTTGAGGCAAAAAAAGAAAACTGCAATTTATTAATTACAAAAAAAAATATTGATGAAATCTTTATTTGGATAGTTTTTGGTATAATTTTTGGTGCAAGATTTGGTTATGTAATCTTCTATAATTTTGATTTCTATCTTAACAATCCACTACTAATATTGTCTTTATGGGAAGGAGGTATGTCTTTTCATGGGGGTGCATTAGGGGTTATTATAGCTATAATTTCCTATTCCAAATATCATAAAATTCCAATTTTGGAAACGGGTGATGTAGTTTGCGCAGTTGTTCCAATAGGTCTTTTTTTTGGAAGAATTGCTAACTTTATTAATGGAGAATTATGGGGAAAAGAGACAAATTTATCTTGGGGAGTAATATTTCCAAATGCAGGAATTAATCCAAGGCATCCAAGTCAATTATATGAAGCTAGTTTAGAGGGTTTAGCTCTATTTATTATTTTATGTGCACTCGTTTTCTCAAATGGACTCAAGAAAAGAGGATTAATCAGTGGTACCTTTCTATTCTTTTATTCTTTATCAAGAATACTAGTAGAAAACTTTCGTGAACCAGACTTTCACATCGGATATATTTTTCTAAATATTACAATGGGTATGATATTATCTCTTCCTTTTTTAATCGCTGGTTTAATTCTAATTTTTCAATCTTTAAAAAATGAATATTCTTAAAAAGAAAATACATAATCTAATTAATGAAAATGGTCCCATTTCATTAGCTAAATTTATGGAAATATCTCTAGGGGATAAAAAATACGGATATTACAGAAAAAAAATGCCACTTGGGTCTGGTGGTGATTTTGTTACATCTCCTGACATATCTCAAATTTTTGGAGAAATAATTGGAATATGGATATTAGATATATGGATTAAATTAAATAAACCAAAAAATTTTCAAGTTGTGGATTTAGGTGGTGGTAGAGGTACTTTGCTAAAAGATATTAATAGAGTTCTAAAGGGTAAAGTCAGTAATTTTGTTTTTGTAGATATTAATGATGAGTTAAAAAAACAACAAAAAAAGGCATTAAAAGATGCCTCACACTTTAAAAAAATTGAGGATATACCAAATAAAACTACTATTTTTATAGGAAATGAGTTTTTAGACGCATTGCCCATACATCAATTTATTAAAAAAGATAAGAGTTGGAAGGAAGTCTGCATAAGCTCAAAGAATAATAAGCTATTTTTTTCATACGAAAATACAGAGCTATCAAAAAAATTATTCAAAAATGATCATAATGACATAAAAGAAGGATCCATAATCGAAATTAACTTTAAGATTAGAAAAATAATTAATTATATTTCAAGCTTTATTAAAAAAAACTCAGGTGCAGCAATATTTTTTGATTATGGATATTTAGAAGGTAATGGAGATAGTTTTCAAGGGGTTAAAAATAATAAATTTGCTAATCCACTAGATGATCCTGGTTTTATTGATTTAACAAGTCATGTAAATTTCAAAGATATCCAGTTAAATGCAAAGGAGAATAAAATTGATGTATATGGACCCAACACACAAGGTTTATTCTTAAAAAACATGGGAGCTTTAGAAAGATTAGATATTCTAGAAAAAACTGCAAATGATCATCAGAAGCAAGAGTTAAGGAATGGTTTAAATAGATTAATGAATGATAATGAAATGGGAGAATTGTTTAAAGTGATTGCTCTTGCACCAAAAAATTTCCCCTCGCTTGAGGGATTTACCTGTGGTACAACGACAAATATAGAATAATAATCCGAATAAAATGGGGACATAATGAAGTTAGTAACTGGGAATTCAAATTTAAAATTAGCTGATGGTATTAGTAAATATGTTGGTCTTGAGTTATCAAATTGTGATGTAAAAAGATTTGCTGATAATGAAATCTTTGTTGAAATGAAAGAAAATGTTCGTGGAGAAGATGTGTTTGTTATTCAATCAACATCTTATCCAGCAAATGACAATTTAATGGAACTATTAATTATTATTGATACCCTTCGAAGAGCATCTGCAAAAAGAATAACAGCTGTTATTCCATATTATGGTTATGCAAGACAAGACAGAAAGCCAGGGCCAAGAACACCCATTACTTCAAAACTAGTTGCAAATATGATAGATAAAGCTGGTGCAAACAGAGTTTTAACAATGGATCTGCATGCAGGTCAAATCCAAGGTTTTTTTGATATTCCAACTGATAATTTATTTGCAGCTCCTGTTTTAGTTGAAGATATAAAAAGTAAATTAACGAAAGATACCCCTATAATTGTCTCGCCCGATGTTGGAGGTGTTGTTAGAGCAAGAATTATAGCTAAAAGAATTGGCGCTGATCTTGCAATAGTTGATAAGAGAAGGGAAAGAGCTGGAGAATCTGAGGTAATGAATATTATTGGTGATGTTGAAGGAAGGGAATGCTTTATGATTGATGATATTGTTGACTCTGCAGGTACACTCTGTAATGCATCTGATGCCCTTATTAAACAAGGGGCTACAAAAGTATATTCATATGTAACACATGGTGTGCTCTCGGGAAAAGCAGTTGAAAGAGTAAATAATTCATCCTTAACAAAATTATTAATTACTGACACAATTGAAGAGTCAGATGCAGTAAAAAAATCAGATAAAATTGATGTTATTTCAATTTCATCCCTTCTTGGAGAAGCAATTAAAAGAATATCTGACGAAAAATCTGTATCAAGTTTGTTTGATTAACTTGATTTGATTCCAAAGCAGGGTTATAACGCGCCACAGGAAAAATTTTAATTATATTTTTTGGAGAGAAAGGATGGCAGAAACCACCTTATTGAAAGCTGAAGAAAGAGAAGAAACAGGTAAGTCTCAAGCTAGGTTAATTAGAAAAAACGGTCAGATACCGTGTATAATTTATGGTGACAAAAAAGAACCTATGGCAGCAAGTCTAAGCGCTATTGAAGCCTTAAAACTATATAACTCAGGTAAAATGTTATCTCAGTTAATAGATGTTGAAACATCAAGTGGTGAAAAATTTAAAGCAATATCAAAAGATGTTCAACTTCACCCAGTCAAAGGCAATATCATTCATGTAGACCTTCTTCGCCTTGGTGCCGATGCTAGAATTTCGGTTGAAGTTTCAGTTAGTTTTATTGCTGAAGAAGAATCACCTGGATTAAAAGAAGGTGGTATTCTTAATGTAAGTCGTTATACAGTAGAGCTCGACTGCCCAGCTACAAATATTCCAGAAGTGGTTGAGGTGGATCTCACTGGTCTCGAAATTGGCGGAACAGTTCATTTATCCGATGTCAAGCTTCCTGAAGGTATCGTCTCTGCAATTACTGATAGAGATATTACTATTGCAAGTATTGCAGCTCCTAAGAGTGAAGAAGAAATTGAAGCTCTTGATGCTGCTGATGCGGAAGCTCCTGAAGCACCAGAGGCTGCCGAAGGTGATGATCAAGCAGAGGGAAGTGAAGAAGCAGAGACCGATGCAGCTGATTCAGAAGAAAAGGAATAATTAGAAACCTTGGCTTTATCAAACGATACAATTCTTTTTGTTGGGCTTGGCAACCCTGGTGAAAAGCATAAAAATAACAGACACAATGTTGGCTTTATGGCTTTAGACTGTCTTTCATCTTTTCATAAATTTGGAAGAAGCAGAACAAAATTTTTAGGTAGAACCGCAATGGGTTCTCTTGATGAAAGAAAGTTGATTTCTTTCAAACCTCAAACCTTTATGAATGAATCTGGAAGAGCAGTAAGAGAAGCGTCAAATTTTTATAAAATAGGCCCGGAGAGAATAATTGTTTTTCATGATGAACTTGATTTACCTTTTGGGCAGGTTAGAGTTAAAAAAGGTGGCGGTCATGCTGGCCATAATGGTCTAAAATCTATAGATGAGAATATTGGAACAGATTATTTTCGAATAAGAATAGGTATTAGTCACCCTGGTGAGAAAGAAAAAGTTACTGGTCATGTCTTAGGAGACCTCTCAAAAGAAGATGCTGAAACACTTCAAAAAATATTAACCTCGATTGCTGAAAATATATCTACCCTTATCGAGGGCGATGAAAAAAAATTTCAGAAGAATATTCTTCAATTTAAAAAATAAATTATGGGCTTTCGTTGTGGAATAATTGGTTTACCAAATGTTGGAAAATCAACTTTATTTAATGCTCTTACGCGAACATCGGCTGCACAAGCTGAAAATTATCCTTTCTGTACCATTGAACCAAATATTGGAGAAGTTGATGTTCCTGACAAAAGGTTGGAAGTATTATCAAAATTAAATAAATCTGAGAGAATTATACCTGCAAGATTGACCTTCGTGGATATTGCTGGTCTTGTCAAAGGTGCATCTCAAGGCGAAGGTCTTGGTAATCAATTTTTATCTAACATAAAAGAAGTTGATGCAGTTGCTCATGTTGTAAGATGTTTTGAAGATGATAATATCACACATGTTAATGGACAAATTGATCCAATAAAAGATATTGAGATTATTGAAACAGAACTCCTTCTATCTGATATTTCTAACTTAGAAAAAAGACAAGTATCATTAGAAAAAAAAGCAAAAAGCAATGATAAAGATTCTAAAGAAAAATTAATATTAATCGATGAAATATTAGAAAAACTAAATAATAATAGTTTGTTTGATTTCAAATCTCTTGATGAAAAAAATATAAAGTATTTTGAAGAATTTTCACTCCTTACTAGCAAAAAAATGATTTATGTTTGTAATGTTGACGAGGTAAGCGCTAATTCTGGAAATAAATACTCAAAAGAAATTGATGAGTATGGTGCAACTAAAGAAATTGATGTAATAAAAATTTCTGCAAGTATTGAGAGTCAAATATCTGTTTTAAATGATGAGGATAGAAATGAATATATTGATTCTCTAGGCTTAGCTGAACCAGGATTAAATACTTTGATTAATGAAGGTTATAACGCATTAGACCTAGTTACTTATTTTACTTCTGGACCAAAAGAAACAAGAGCATGGACAATACCTAGAAATACATTGGCACCAGAGTCTGCTGGTAAAATACATACTGACTTTGAGAAGGGATTTATTAGAGCAGAAACAATTAATTACGATGAACTTATAAACTACTCAAGTTACAATGAAGCAAAGGACTCTGGAAAGATAAGACTTGAGGGCAAAGAATATGAAGTCAAAGATGGGGATATTATGAACTTTAGATTTAATAATTAATTAATGAACATCTCTAAATAATCTACTTACGCTTAAATACATCAAAATAACAAAAATAATTAAAAATCCCATTACTATAAAACCCAATCTTTTTCTTTCTTCCATAGTAGGTTCAGCTGCCCAGGTAAGAAAATTTGCAACATCATATGACATTTGATCTATAGTAGCTAAAGTACCATCCTCATACTCAACAGACTCGTCATATAAAGGTTGATACATGGCTATTGCTCCACCGGGATACCAGGGATTATAACTCAAATCACCAATATCTAAATCTTCAGGAATTTCTTCTTCATATCCTTTTAAAAGAGAATAGAGATAATTATATCCATCAGCACGGGCTTTAACAATAAGAGATAAATCAGGAGGATAAGCTCCATTATTTGCACCTTTTGCCTCTTCCTTACTGCCATATGGTCTTGGAAAACGGTCACTTGGCAACATTGACCTTTCTAAGGGCTCGCCATACTCATCAAATCCATCAGTAATAGAGTATCCTGAAGCAATTTCTTTTACCCTTTCGATAGAAAATTCAGGTCCACCTGGTTGTGATAAATTTCTAAAAGATAATTGTTTCAGCCCATGGCAAGAAGAACAAACTTCAGAATAAACTTGATAACCTCTTTTTAAACTTTCTTTGTCAAATTTACCGAATGGGCCTTCAAAAGAAAAACCAGGTTTCAAATTTTTAAAAGTTGTTCCTTCAGCAGAATTAGCAGTCACACTAAAGCCAAAAATTAAGACAAGAAAAATAAACATATTATTTTTAAAGATATTTCTAAAAATATTCATACTTGATACCTATTTACTATCCATTGCGTATGATGGCGTACCTGAAACTCCACCATCACTATCAGAAGTATTGTTAATGGCTGGATTTGATATACCAATAGGCATTGGTGATGGTTTTTCTATTCGGCTTAAAATTGGCATTATTACTAAGAAAAAAGCAAAATAATAAATAGTACTTACCCTAGAGAGTAACAAATATATACCCTCAGGAGGCTTTGCACCTAAATAACCCAAAAGTAGGCAAAAAATAACAAAGAAAAGAAAAAATATTTTATACAGTGGTCTGTAACGCGCTGATTTAACTTTCATCGTATCTAACCAAGGTAAGAAGAATAAAACAACAATTGAACCAAACATTAATAAAACTCCCATTAGCTTGTCTGGAACAGCTCTCAAAATAGCATAAAATGGGAGTAGATACCATTCAGGAACAATATGAGCAGGAGTTAACATTGGGTCAGCCTCAATATAATTATCTGGATGACCTAAAATATTTGGATTGTAAAAGATGAAATAACAGAACATTAATAAAAATACAACGTAAGCAAAAAGATCTTTTACAGTATAATATGGGTGGAAAGAAATTGTATCTTTATCATCTTTAACTTCAATACCTGTAGGATTATTATTTCCTGTAACATGCAGTGCCCAAATATGAAGAATAACTACTCCAAAAATTACAAATGGTAGAAGGTAATGTAAGCTAAAGAAACGATTCAAAGTTGGATTATCAACGCTATAACCTCCTAATAAAAGGGTCAAAACTGGTTCTCCTATAACAGGAATAGTCGCAACAAGATTTGTGATAACAGTAGCACCCCAGAAACTCATTTGCCCCCATGGAAGGACATATCCCATAAAACCAGTAATTATCATAAGCAAGAAAATTACAACACCTAAAATCCATATAATTTCTCTCGGCTCCTTATAAGAACCATAGTACAAACCTCTAAACATATGAATAAATACTGCTAAAAAGAACATGGATGCACCATTTGAATGCATATATCTTATTAACCAACCATAATTAACATCACGCATTATATGTTCGATACTATCAAATGCTAAAGATGTATTTGGTACATAATGCATTGCCAAAACTATACCAGTAATAATCTGAGTTACGAGACACATCGTTAATATAAAACCAAAAGTATAAAAATAATTTAAATTTTTAGGAGTTGGAAAGCTTAAAAGATTTTCATCTGCAAACCGCATTAATGGTAATCTTTTATCTAACCATTTTGAAAAGCCATTTTTAGGAGTGTATTGATAATCATGATTCATTTTTATTATCCAATCTTAATAATATTTTCACTAACAAATTCATAAGGAGGAATTTCGAGATTTGTTGGAGCAGGTCCTTTCCTTATTCGCCCCGATATATCATAATGGGATCCATGGCATGGACAGAACCAACCACCAAAATCACCGCTATCAGCTATAGGAACGCATCCTAGATGAGTACATACACCTACAACAACTAACCATTCCTTGTTTATAACTCTATCTAAATCCTTTTCAGGATGTGGCAGATTTAGAGAATCCTCCCTCTCTGCAAGTTCAATTTCTTCTTTAGTTCGCCTTCTTATAAAAATAGGCTTCCCTCTCCAAGCTACTTTCATTGACCCACCTTCTGGAATTGAAGATATATCTGCTTCAATGCTTGAAAGAGCTGAAACAGAAGCACTTGGATTTAACTGATCGATCAGTGGCCAAGCAACACTTGCAGCTCCGGTAGCTCCAAATACTGCAGTTGTAATATATAAAAAATCTCTTCTTGAAGGGTCTTGATTGTCATTAGTATCTGTCATTTTATTTACCAATAAATCTAAAAATATTTGATATGTTAATTTGATAATGTGTATGAAATATCTTTTTGAGAAAGTAAAGGAAATATTTGATAATGCGACATAATACTACACTATTAGTTATCATGTTTTTTTCTATTTATAATTGCTTCTAATTTAAATAGTAAATCTTCTTTATTGTGTTTAAAATTTGAATCTAACCAATCTTGTTCCATTGTTTTTAAAATCTCGCCAATAATCGGCCCCTCCTCTAATCCATAATCTAATATATCCTTAGCTTTTAATGGAAAAATAGGTATTGCAACTTTATCTATTTGGGTAAGAACAGTTTTCCAATTTTTGTTTGTTACTCTATTATTACTTAAAGCCCAAGAAAGCTTAGCCATATCCTTTAGTATTTTTCTATCTATAGAATATAAAATTTTTTTTATATCCGATTTATTCAATTTATTATGAATTTCAAATTCTTGATTCGTTAGGAAGCATAACTCTTTTCTTTCTTTTTTTGAAAAATTAAACATTTGTAAATTATTTGAATTGATTTTCTTATTATTTAAAGCCAAAGATGCAAATCTTAAAATATGATTTTTTGAAAAAGAATTTTCTTTGTCAATTAATAGTAATTTTTTAAAAATTTTTATTTCAGTTTTATGTTCAAATAAAAGATCAAGAATTTTTATTTTCTTCATAATACTAATTATAAAATATGGATTTGATGAATTTAGAATTTTAAAAAATTCATTTTGAACTCTCTCTGGTGATAATTTTTTTATTTTATTCTTATTTTTGGCGCATGCTTTAATTGAATAACTAGATAACTTTAAATTACTATTTCCATAAAAAGCATTGAATCTAAAAAATCTTAAGATCCTCAAATAATCTTCATTAATTCTTTCATCGGGATTTCCAATAAAAATTATTTTTCTTTCCTTTAAGTGCTGAATACCATTATGAGGATCATATATTTCACCATTTTGTTTTAAATAAATAGAATTTATTGTAAAATCTCTTCTTAGAGAATCTTCCTCCCAACTATCAGAGAATATGACTTCGGCATGTCGTCCATCAGTTGATATATCAGATCTTAATGTCGTTATTTCAAAGTTAAAATCTTTTGAAAAAACAGAAACAGTACCATGATCGATTCCTGTAGGAACAACTTTGATTGATTCAGAACCTAAAATCTTTACAACATCTTCTGGCTTTAATTTGGTAGCAATATCTATATCATTTGTTTTAAGGCCAATTATAGAGTCTCTTACACAACCTCCTACAAAACGAGATGTATCCTCTTTCTCATTCAAAAGAGAAAAAATTTTCATACATATTTTATCTTTCAAAAAATTATATTGAATTTCATTAGTCATTTATTCAATAAAATGGCCTTCTTTCAGTTCACCATTTATTACTTCAGGATGTACATATTTTTTTTCAATGGGAACATTATTAAAAATGGCTGTAGAAAATAGTGTAATAGCCATAAGAAATAATCCAATCAAAAGAGACCAAAAAATTCTTAATTCAATAATCTTACCTTTTGATAAAAAAATCCAAAACAAGTAAATTATTAAAGGCGATAGAAAAATAGATAAATAATAAATAATCCTAATCAATTTTTTTTATCCTTTCATATAAATTTCTGATCATTCCAGCAGTTGCACCCCAAATATTATACCCCTGATATGGTATAGTATAATAGTTTCTTACAACACCCTTCCATTCACCAGATTGTAATTGATGGTTGTCTTCATTCATAATAAATTCAAAAGGTACTTCAAATGTCTCAGCAACCTCTTCTTTGTTAATTCTAGGTACAAATTTTGAATCAATAAAACCAACGACTGGTAAAATTCTATAACCAGTACCTGTTTCATAGGTGTCCAAATATCCATATATTTTAAACGCTGAAGAGTCTAAACCAACCTCTTCTTTTGCTTCTCTTAAAGCAGCTTCTGTAAAAGTTTCGCCATTTTCAACTTTTCCCCCTGGAAAAGCTATTTGTCCTGAATGTTGTAAAAGATTAGTGGAGCGCTTAGTAAGAAAAATATAAGGTCTTTCTCTCTCAATTATTCCAATTACAACCGATGCGGGTTTTAAATTAGATGGACTAATTCTATCATTATATTGCTCGATAAGATCAAAATCACTTTTAATGCCAGGTGACTTTTCTAACTCACCTACAGAGGGTGGATTTTTTTCAACAGCAGACTCAATTAGAGATTTATAATTTATATTCATAATTAGAATTTTAATTCACTAGACTTCATAAAAGGAAAAAAATACCCGCCCGACCAAATACCAAAATAATCTTTATGATCATCACCAATATTTACAAGGTCATAAAATACAGATCTTGATATTTTTGCTTCAAGATTACTTCTTACTAAAATGTACGGTGATGGTTCCTTAGTCTTTTTGTCTATTTCAACTCTTATTGGATAATCTTTTGAAGCTATTACAGTATCGCCGGTATTGGTTGTGAATTTTAAAATTTTATTTTTATTTAATCCTTCAACAGAAACGTCAATGGCTATAAAGGGCGCATCTTCTACTTTAATAATTATTTTTTCAACAGGAGTTACTAAAACATAACTGCCATCTTTCTCTTTCCTTAAAATTCTTGCAAATAAATTTACTAATCTTTTTCTACCAATTGGTGAATCCATGTAATACCAAGTGCCATCGCTTTTAATTTCTAAACCTATTTCTCCACAATGTTCAGGATTCCATTTTTCAACCGGAGGATAACCATCATGAAATTCTTTATTAGCAGTTTCAGCGCTTTTAATAATATTTTTTAAGTCAACCATAAAAAAAATATACCTGATTTGTAATTATTGTTTTATAACAATTTAAAAAATTTTAGGAGGATTATTATTATGGGTGTTCTTGATGGTAAAGTTATATTAATCACTGGTGCAGCAAATGGTATAGGAAAGGAAACAGCTCTTCTTGCTGCAAGAGAAGGTGCAAAACTAGTCATAAATGATTTAGGTGGTTCTGTAGCAGGGGGTGATGAAGGGGATAAAGGTCCCATAGAGCTTGTAAAAAAAGAGATAATTTCTGCTGGTGGTCAGGCTGTATCGAATAATGACTCTGTAACCGATAGAAAAGGAACAGAATATATGATTCAACAAGCTCTTGATGAATATGGTGAACTTCACTCGATAATAAATCCTGCAGGGATACTTAGAGATAAAATGTTTCACAAGATGGATGAAGAAGACTGGGACTCAGTTTTATCAGTTCATCTAAAGGGGTCTTTTAATGTTTGTAGGTCTGCAATTAACTATTTTAGAGAAAAAGAAGAAGGTAATTTTGTTTTATTTACTTCAACAACAGGTTTAATTGGCAATATTGGTCAAGCTAACTACGCTGCAGCTAAGCTTGGTATTCACGGATTATCAAGAATAATTGCAATGGAAAATGAAATAAAAAACGTAAGGTCAAATGTTATTGCACCTTTTGCATGGACAAGAATGATTGCGACTATTCCTATCAAAGACGAGGCATCAAAACAAAGAGTTGAAAGAATGAAAAATGCTATGCGTCCCGATCAGGTAGCTCAGACTGCTGTAGCTTTAGCGGCCCCTGATTGTAAATTATCAGGCCAAATCTTGTCAGTTAGAGGAAATGAAGTTGCTTTATTCAGTCAACCAAGGCCTATAAAAAGTATTGCTGATATTGAGGGCTGGACACCAGAAAAGCTATTGAATTCTGCTTTTCCAGCATTTGACTCAATTGCACCTGATTTAGGGGCTACTGTAAGTGTATTTCCTTATGAGCCTTTTTAGTTTTAAGAATATAAAAAGATCATGTAACTAAAATATCCAATTAATGAAATGGAACCATATAATTTCGGATTTGTGGATCCATTTCTTACTAGGATAAAAACCCATAAACTTGAAAGAATTAAAATAGCTGTATCAATACCTGAGAAGGATTTTGAAAAACTAATCTGCCCGCTTATAAATGCAGATAAACCTAAAACGCCTAATATATTAAATATATTTGAACCAACAACATTACCAATAGCAACACTTCCCTTACCTCTTATAAAAGAAGCAATTGTTACCGCTAATTCTGGAAGAGATGTCCCTATTGCTGCAAGACTAATTCCAATAATTGCTTCAGGAATATTTAAAACTTCTGAAATATAAATTAGACCCTCTATAAAAATCTCTGATCCATAAATTATTGCAATAAATCCAATCAATAGATTAAAAATTATTGATCCATTTTGTGAACTATCGTTAGTCAACTGATTATTGTTATTAAAAAATTTGTAAGAAACAAATAGATAAATCGGCAATAAAATAATCATAATTATTGACCAAAGGTTATTTATAAGACCGATTTGTAAAAAATATGAAAATAAGAAAGCACATAAGATCATTACTAAAATATCTTTATATGAAATGGACTCTAGGGATTTCTTATTTGAAAGGACTAGTGATAAACCCAAGATTAGAAGAATATTAATAATATTTGACCCAATAATAGCTCCAATTGCTATATCAGCTTCATTTTTACTTAAAGCACTTAGTGTCACAAATAACTCTGGAAGAGATGTACCAAATCCAATGATAAATATTCCCGTTATAAATGCTGGAATATTAAGTTTATTTGAAAGAGCAACTGATCCTATAACTAATCTATCCCCTCCAACTGCCAGGAGCAAAATACCTACTGGAAAAAGTAAAGCTTGAAAAAACATATCTCTATTTAACAATCAAAAAATTAATAGTCTATTAATTAAACATGTAAATAATTATTAAAATTCGAAAAAAAATAAAAAAAAAGTATAAATTTAATAAAATTTAGGTGTTTTTTAATAAATTTTATATATTTTTTAACAAAATATATCAGTAATTTACAAAAAAAGTGTAAAAAACTCAAAAAATATCCAAAAAATTGAGTTTAAGTACTTGACACTGAGGTAAACGATAATTACCTAAGGTTGACCCGAGATCTTATTATGGGAAAGATCAAGGATTTAGTTATTTTTTTTAAATTAAAGTGGAGAAAAAAAAATGAAATTTCGTCCTTTACACGACCGTGTTTTAGTTGAACGCATTGATGAAGATGAAAAAACTGCTGGTGGTATAATTATACCTGATACAGCAAAGGAAAAACCATCTGAAGGTAAAGTTGTTGCTGTTGGATCAGGAACAAAAGCTGAAGACGGCTCTGTTACACCTCTTGATGTAAAATCAGGTGACAAAATACTTTTTGGTAAATGGTCAGGAACAGAAGTGACTGTCGATGGTAAAGAATTACTGATTATGAAAGAGTCAGATGTTCTTGGTATTATTAGTTAATATTAGTCATTAATTGGAGGAATAAATTATGGCAAAAGAAGTTATTTTTGGAGCAGATGCAAGATCAAAAATGCTCAATGGAGTAAATATCCTAGCAAATGCAGTGAAAGTTACATTAGGTCCAAAGGGTCGTAATGTTGTTATAGATAAGTCATTTGGTGCACCTAGAATTACTAAAGATGGTGTAACTGTTGCTAAAGAAATAGAGTTAGAAGATAAATTTGAGAATATGGGAGCCCAGATGGTTAAAGAGGTAGCGTCCAAAACCAATGATGAAGCTGGTGATGGAACTACTACTGCGACAGTTTTAGCTCAAAGTATTGTTACTGAAGGTACAAAGTTTGTTGCTGCTGGTATGAATCCTATGGATGTTAAACGTGGAATTGACCAAGCTGTTCAGGTTGTTCTCGAGGATCTAAATAAAAGATCAAAGAAAGTTAAAACTAACGATGAGGTTGCTCAAGTAGGGACTATATCAGCAAATGGTGAAGCTGAAATTGGTGATATGATTGCTGAAGCAATGCAAAAAGTTGGTAATGAGGGAGTAATCACTGTTGAAGAAGCAAAAAGCCTTGACTCAGAACTTGAAGTTGTTGAAGGTATGCAGTTTGATAGAGGTTATTTATCACCTTACTTTATAACAAATGCAGACAAAATGATTGCAGAGCAAGAGGATCCACTTATCCTTTTACATGAGTCAAAATTATCTAGCCTTCAATCAATGCTACCAATTTTAGAGTCTGTTGCTCAATCAAGTAGACCATTACTAATAATTGCTGAAGATATTGAAGGTGAAGCACTAGCCACTCTTGTTGTTAACAGGCTTAGAGGTGGATTAAAAGTTGCAGCTGTAAAAGCACCTGGATTCGGTGACAGACGAAAAGCAATGCTTGAGGATATCGCCATTTTAACAGGTGGACAGGTGATTTCTGAAGACCTTGGTATTAAACTTGAAAATGTTACTTTAGATATGCTTGGTACAGCAAAAAAAGTATCTATTACTAAAGATGATACTACAATTGTCGATGGCTCTGGTAAAAAGAAAGACATAGAGGCAAGAGTGAGTCAAATAAGAAGACAAATTGAAGAAACTACATCGGATTATGATAAAGAAAAACTTCAAGAACGTCTTGCTAAACTTGCTGGTGGTGTTGCTGTTATCAAAGTTGGTGGAGCTACTGAAGTTGAAGTTAAAGAGAGAAAAGATAGAGTTGATGATGCATTAAATGCAACTAGAGCTGCTGTAGAACAAGGTATTGTTCCTGGTGGTGGTACAGCTCTTCTTTTAGCCACAAAAGCTCTTGATAAACTTAAGATGAAAAATGAAGACGAAAACGCTGGTCTTAAAATTGTCAGACGTGCAATTGAGGCGCCGATTAGACAAATTGCTGAAAATGCTGGTGTTGAAGGATCAATTGTTGTTTCAAAAGTTCTAGGTTCAACAAAACCTAATTGGGGTTTTGATGCACAGAATGAAGCATACGTTGACCTTATTAAATCAGGTATTGTTGATCCATCAAAAGTTGTTAAAACAGCTTTGATTGATGCTTCTTCAATAGCTGGATTAGTTATAACTAGTGAAGCTCAAATTGCTGACAAACCAGAACCTGCTGGTGCTGCTGCACCTGCAATGCCTGATATGGGCGGCATGGGCGGCATGGGCGGCATGGGCGGCATGGGCGGCATGATGTAGTCCAAAAAAACTCATTTGAAATTTAGAAAGGCCATCTATCCAGATGGCCTTTTTTTATTTTAAATTAATAGAGTTTTTTAAAAGTTTCCATGATCGAGAGTCTTGATTATAAATAAAATCAGGTCTTGTTGTTCTTACTGGTCCATATCCATTACTTGTTAAATAATAAGTACAAGATGGTACCATTGAGATTGGAGTAATTAGTGAAACACTCTCTCCAATATTTGGAGAACCATTAACAAATGACGAATTAAACTCTCTAAATAAATTTATTTCTAGATCTTTATCCTCTCTATTGTAGTCAAAAAGTAATTCAGCATTTCCTAATGCTTCAGATCGTGCAGAAATTATTCTTAAAAACCTCTCTACAGGTTTAAGATCAATATCTTTCCAAATATCATTTGTACTTGAGAAAATGCATATTTCACTTTTAAGCATTATGCCGTCTTCAAGAACCTTTAAATTATTAGCCTCAATTGTTTGACCTGTTTCTGTTATATCAACAATTATTTCAGAGGTACCTGCTGCAGGAGATCCCTCAGTAGCTCCAGCACTATCAACAAGTCTATAGTTATTAATACCATTTTTTGTGAAAAAATTTCTTGTTATATTTGTAAATTTTGTAGCAACTCTCATTCTTCTATTATTGTAAGATCGAAATTCTGATGATACTTCAGATAAATCTCTTATATTTTCTACATCTATCCAGTGATCTGGGACAGCTATTACAACATTGGCTTTTCCAAAACCCAACCTTGATAGCAGAGTAACATCTTTTGATGCACTTGTTCTACCTTCTTCAATTAAGTCAATGCCGGTAACACCCATATGAATATTACCCTTTAATAGTTCACTAGAGATCTCTGTTGCAGAAAGATAAATAATTTCTATTTCCTCTATATCTTTTATAAAACCCGAATAAGTCCTCTGACCTCCAGATCTTTTAAGAATTATTCCAGAAGATTCAAAAAATTTATTCATTTGGTCATGGAGCCTACCTTTTGAAGGTAGTGCTAACAATATTGAGCTCATTTAAATTTCTCCGAAGAAATTATTTTTTCAAGTCTATCTAAATTAATAGCAGCACCAACAGCAGGTATATTATTTTCATCACTCACAGAATTGATCAAATCATCATATCTGCCCCCTCCTGCGATATTTAGATTATTTCTTAAATCACTCGAATTAAAATCAAATAAAAATCCTGTGTAGTACTCAACCATCCTCCCTTTTTCCACTGATAAAATTGAATTTTTGATATCAACCTTTAACTTAAGCATCATTTCGATTCTCTCTGACATAGAATCAATTTGAGAATTTAATCTACTATCAATATTTTTAGAAATAGACCTCAGTTTTTTTAGGGCTTGCAGAGGTTTATCAGAGATAGATAAAAATTCCTTTATAAGTTTTACAGTTGGTTTTGAAAGTGGGTCAGTTTTTATTTCTTGAGATTTTTTTATCAGCCTTTGAGTTATTTCTTTCAAACTTCTTCCAACAGGCGATTGATTTTCTAACAATCCAATTGTATCCCTAACAAAAATTTCAGCAGTATCATTATCTAAATTTGATATTTTTTGAAATAACTTATTGTTTACTTTTTTCTTAACAGTTAGCTCATCTAGAAGTTTTTTGAAATTTTTATCATTCCAAAATTTAGCTTTTAGCTGATCTTTCCATATAACAGGTATATCAAGAACATCTATTAAAATCGAAAATAAAGAAACATCTCCAAGAATAATATTGAAGTTTCTAATTCCGGACTGTTCAATAGACTTATAAGTTCTAAAAAAAACTTCTATTTCATTTTCAATACAGCTATTACCACCAATAATCTCGAGACCAGCCTGAGTAAATTCATTTGGCTCATTAGATGATGGATTTTGAAACTGAAATACCTTTCCATGATATGCATAGTTTTTTTTAATACCATTAAAACCATTATTTAAATAATGGATACATGTTGGTATCGTAAGATCTGGTCTCAAACAGAGTCTAGAGCCAGCTGGATCAGAAAATATATATAGCTTATCGGCAATATTCTCACCTAATCTATCAAGAACTTTATCAGCGGAAACTAAAACAGGTGGATCAATCAACTCGAAATCATCGCCGGTTAAACTTTCGATAACTTTTATAGAAACTTCACTTAAAATCTCCAAAGGTCTGGTATCAATAGCTGGTAAAGTATTAGAAAATTCGCCAAAAATTTTACTATCGATAGTAATATCTCTTTCATTGCATAAAGTTGCAATTTTATAATGTAATCTATCTGGAAATCCTTTTTTTCTGTAATTAGATACAGCAGAAAGATTAACATCTAACAACTTTGCTAAAGCGCCTGTTCCTCCCAATAAGTCAATAATTTTATTAGTTTCCTTAATCATAAATATTCATATATTATGAATTTATTTAAGAATCAATATAATTATTCATAAAATATGAATTTATTTTGAAAGTATTGATTTTACCGAGTTAATAAGGTCTTTAATTGGTACATTTTGCTGAGAATCTTTTCCGCTTCTCCACTCTTTGTTATCAGAAATTTTATCAGAAAACTCTTTTCCAATATATAAATCTTTAATTGTTGCAGATTTGGAAGAAGCTTCATCCTCACCAATAATAATAGCAAGCCTTGCATTTCGTTTATCGGCATACTTTAACTGAGCCTTCATTCCTCCATCCCCAGAATAGCACTCTGAACTAATACCCTCATTTCTTAAATTAGATGCAATTTTATAATATTCAGATCTTTTTTCTTTATCCATCACAAGAACAACAACTGATAAAGTCTCAGAATTTTCTTCTGACTGATTTATGTATTTTAAAGCACTACTTAATCTACTAACACCAACTGAGATACCTGTGGAAGGAACTCTAACTCCTTTTAGTCTAGCAACCAAATCATCATAACGGCCACCCCCACCTATTGATCCAAACTTTTCTAACCCTTGATCTGTTTCCATATCAAAAGTTAAATCAGCTTCATAAACTGGACCAGTGTAATATCCTAATCCTCTTACAACCGATGGATCAATTATAATTTTATTTTCATCATATCCAGCAGCATCGATTATCTTTGAAATTTCATTCAATTCTTCTAGAGCTTCGTTAAAAATTTCATTAGTGCCAAATTGATTTGATAAATTTTTAAGACATGCTTCTCTTGAAAGCATTTTTGACTCAATTCCGCTTTCTAAAAATGATAATATTTGTTTAATATCTGATTTCTCTAAACCTGCGCCTTTAGTATAGTCTCCCGAATCATCTTTTCTACCTTCACCAAGAAGTTGTTCTACACCCATTAAACCCAGTCGATCAAGCTTGTCTATTGATCTCATAATTGATAGATTAATTTCAGACCCTGATGAATTTCCTTTAATATTAAGACTATCAATAATCCCATCTAAAATTTTTCTATTACTTAAACGTATTACATAATTTCCTACTTCAATACCGGTATTTTGTATTGCATCAGAAAACATCATGCACATCTCGGCATCTGAAAGAGCATTATCACTTCCAATTGTATCAGCATCAATTTGATAAAATTGTCTATATCTTCCAGGGCCTGGTTTTTCATTTCTAAAAACCCATCCTGATTGATATCTTCTATATGGTTTAGGCAGGCTATCAAAATTCTCAGCTACATACCTAGCTAAGCCAGAAGTCAAATCATACCTTAATGAAACCCACCTTTTATCATCATCTTCAAAAGAAAAAACACCTTCATTTGGGCGATCTTGATCAGGTAAAAAAGACCCTATTACATCTGAATATTCAATGATTCCAGTTTCAAGAGGTTCAAAACCATAAAGACCATAAACTTTTTGAATGGAATCTCTCAATTGAACAAGCTCACTCAAGCTACTTCCTGATAAATCTTCAAAGCCTCTAGGTCTTTGTGGTTTAATTTTTTTCTTTTTTTCCAAGCTTAAAATTCTCCGCAAAAAAATTTTAGAATCAAATAAATATCATTATCCAAATAATTTTTCTATGATATACCTTCCATTAACATTTATCTAAAAAATTAGGGAAAAAATTTATGGCATTGAATTTAGAAACACCAAAAGGTGTAGAAATCCTTGGTCCGGATCATCCTGGAATTGAAAAAATACTAACTAAAGAATGCTTAGCATTTGTTGCTGAGCTTGAAAGAGAGTTTAAAAGAGAAAGATTAGGAGTTCTTCAAGAAAGACTAAGAAAACAGTTTGATCTTGATAATGGTGCATTACCTGATTTTTTAGAAGAAACAAAATCTATAAGAGAGTCAGATTGGAAAGTTGCATCAATACCTAATGATCTTCTTGATAGGCAAGTTGAAATAACTGGTCCTGTTGATCGTAAAATGATTATTAATGCTCTAAATTCTGATGCCAAAACTTTTATGACGGATTTTGAAGACTCAATGTCACCAACATGGGAAAATATAATTCAAGGACAAATTAATTTAATGGATTTATGGAATGATGAAATAGATTTCAAAGATCCAAACTCTGGAAAAGAATATAAACTTAATCCCAACCCATCAGTCCTTATAGTTAGACCAAGGGGATGGCATCTAGAAGAGGCGCATATTGAAATTGACGGTGAGAGAATTTCTGGAGGTATCTTTGATTATGCAGTTTATCTATTTCATAATCATAAAAATATTTTTGAAAAAAATACAGGGCCTTATTTTTATCTACCAAAAATGGAAAGTTACTTAGAAGCAAGACTTTGGAATAAAGTCTTTAATAAAGCGCAAGAAATACTAAACATACCAATAGGTACATGTAAAGCAACAGTATTAATAGAAACTCTTCCGGCAGCTTTTCAAATGGATGAGATTTTATATGAACTTAAGGATCATATAGTTGGTCTCAATTGCGGAAGATGGGATTATATTTTTAGTTACATTAAAAGATTAGGAAATAATCCAGACTATATATTACCTGATAGATCTCAGGTTGTTATGGGTGATGCTTTTTTAAATGCATATTCACTATTACTTATAAAAACATGCCATAAAAGAGGTGCCTTTGCTATGGGCGGTATGGCAGCACAAATACCTGTCAAAGATGATGATGAAAAAAATAATGCTGCTTTTGATAAAGTAAAAAAAGATAAAGAAAGAGAAGTAAAGAATGGTCATGATGGTACTTGGGTTGCTCATCCAGGTCTCGTTCCAACTGCTCTCGAAGTATTCAGCACATCAATATCAGGGGAAAATCAACTTGATGTCTCTTTAGATAATATAAATATTACGCAAAAAGATTTGTTAGAGGTTCACAAAGGAGAAAAGACTGAGGATGGAATGAGAGAATGCATTAGGGTTGGTATTCAATATATAGCTGCATGGTTAGGCGGAAGAGGTGCTGTGCCTCTTTATAATTTAATGGAAGATGCTGCAACAGCTGAAATTTCTCGTGCTCAGATTTGGCAATGGCTTAAACACTCAACATCACTTAGCGATGGAAGAACTGTTACTGTTGAATTTTTTAAATCAATTCTTGACGATGAAATCAAAGGTCTAAAAGAAATAATTGGAGAAAATCAATGGAAAGATGGAAAATATGAAAAAGCTATTGAATTATTTGAGAAAATGTCTATATCTCCTGACTGTAAAGAATTCCTAACACTATCAGCTTATGAAGAAATAATTTCTTTAAATAAATAAGCTTTCAAATAAATAAAGGGGAAAAACATGGCAAAAAGTTTTTATGATTTAGTTCCTTCTGCTCCTGAAGGAAGATTCGATGGTATTGAGAGACCATACTCAGTTGAAGATGTTGAAAAACTGAGAGGGTCATTTCCAATTGAATATACATTAGCTACAAGAGGCTCAAATAAGCTTTGGAATATGCTTCATACTGAGGATCAAGTATCATCTTTAGGTGCCTTGTCAGGTAATCAAGCCATGCAGATGGTAAGAGCTGGTTTAAAAGCAATTTATTTGTCAGGCTGGCAAGTAGCTGCAGATAATAATACTGCTGGTGCAACATATCCTGATCAAAGTTTATACCCTGCCAATTCAGGTCCTGAGTTAGCAAGAAAGATTAACAAAACCCTTCAAAGAGCTGATCAAATTGAAGTATCTGAAGGTGGAGCAAAAAGAGATTGGTTTGCACCTATTATTGCCGATGCTGAAGCAGGATTCGGTGGACCTCTAAATTGTTTTGAAATTATGAAAGCTTATATTGATGCTGGTGCATCTGGCGTTCATTTTGAGGATCAACTTGCTTCTGAAAAAAAATGTGGTCACATGGGTGGTAAAGTTTTAATACCAACTAAACAACATATCAGAAATCTAAATGCAGCAAGACTTGCAGCTGATGTTTGTGGTGTGCCTACAATAATTGTCGCAAGAACAGATGCTGAAAGCGCTAAACTAATTACATCAGATGTTGATGAGAGAGATCATGAGTTTATTGATAGAGACGATAGAACTCCGGAAGGCTTTTATAGACTTAAGGAAGGCTCAGGCTTTGATAACTGTGTAAAAAGGGCAATTGCTTATGCACCTCATGCAGATTTAATTTGGATGGAGACCTCAGTACCTAGTATTGAAGTAGCCGCAGAATTTGCGAAACAAGTTAAAGCTGCTTATCCTAATCAAATGTTAGCATACAATTGCTCTCCAAGCTTTAATTGGGAAGCAAACCTCGATAAAGATACTATTGAGACTTTCCGCGAAGAAATCGGAAAATTAGGTTTTAAATATCAATTTGTTACATTAGCCGGCTTCCATTCTTTAAATTATGGAATGTTTGAATTGGCATCTAACTTTAGAGATCGAGGTATGGGTGCTTACTCAGAACTTCAGCAAGCAGAATTTGGTTCTGAAAAAGATGGTTATACTGCCACTCGTCACCAAAGAGAGGTTGGAACAGGCTATTTTGATATGGTTTCTGAAGCTGCTGCAGGTGGTGAATCATCAACAACAGCATTAAGTGACTCTACTGAAGCAGATCAATTTTAGTAAACTCTAAGCTTTATGCTACCAACGGCAGATATATGCGATAAGTACCCGGAGAGTACTTTAGTTGCAAAACCAATTTTTAAGGATTTTGGAGGCAGAACTGCTTTTTTCGGTAAAGCTATTACCCTTAAGACTCTTGATGATAATACAAAGGTAAGATCTTCTCTTGAGTCTGACGGGACTAATAAGGTTTTGGTTGTTGATGGCGAAGGTTCAATGAATTGTGCCCTACTTGGTGGGAATTTAGCAAGCATGGCCTCTGAAAATAATTGGTCTGGTATAATTATAAATGGATGTGTGAGAGATCAACTAGAAATCATAGTTGAAAAAATTGGCGTTAAAGCGTTAGCTGCTCATCCAAAAAAATCTATAAAAAATGATGGTGGTGAATTTAATGTGACATTAAATTTTGCAAATATTACAATTTCTGATGGCGATTTTATTTATGCAGATGAGGATGGGATTGTAGTTTCAAAAGAAGAACTTAAATTTTAGGAAACAATATGACAAAAGAAATTAAATCTGTGGCAGTTCTTGGTGGTGGTACTATGGGTGCTGGTATAGCTGGTTTATGTGCTGAAAGGGATATAAAGGTGCTAATTCTAGAGATTAATCAAGATGCAGTTGATGCTGCAAAAGATAGATTGCTAAACGGAATACCTGCTCCAATTGATAACCCAGAAAAAATGGCAAATATTGAAACAGGTACTTTCGATAAAGATTTAGAAAAGCTAAAAAATTATGATTGGATTTGCGAAGCAATTATTGAAAATGCTGAAGCAAAAAGAGAGCTTATAAAACGAGTTGAGGAAGTTAGATCTGATCACACAATTCTTACCTCAAATACCTCAGGAATATTATTGAAAGAAATTTCAGAAGGAATGCCAGACAGATTAAAAAAGAATTTAGCTGTAACTCATTTTTTTAATCCTGTAAAAGCAATGAAATTATTAGAGATAGTTCCTGGAAATGATACAGATCCAGAAACAGTTGAAGCTCTCAATCTTTTTTGCACTCAAACCCTAGAAAAAGGGGTTGTTATTGCAAAAGATACAATTAGTTTTATTGCTAATAGAATTGGATGTTTCTTTATGTTTATTGGTTTACATAAAGGTAAAGAAGCATTGGATAAAGGATTAAGCCAAGAAAGAGTAGATGCAATACTTTCAACCCCAATAGGGCTTCCATCAACCGGACTTTATAGCCTGTATGATCTTATAGGTTTGGATGTAATGGAAATGATAGGTAAAAACTTTGCAGTTAATCTTCCTGAAGGAGACCTAGGAAAACAATACGGTGAATTTCCTGAAGCAGAAAAAGAAATGATAACAAATGGCCAATTCGGAAGAAAAACTGGTGGCGGTTTTTTCAGAATGACTAAAAATGAGGATGGTTCGCGAAATAAAGAAACCTTTGATCTCTTAACAAAGACATGGAGACCACAAAAAAAAGAAGAGTTAGATATAAATGATATTAATATTTTATTTGATGATGGCCCTGATGGTATTCTTGCATGGGATGTTTACGGAGCAACATTATGTTATGCGGCAAATCTAGTACCAATTATTGCCGATGATATTGTTAGCGTTGATCGTGCAATGCAATGGGGTTTTAATTGGAGTAATGGTCCTTTCAAGGCAATGGATAATATAGGTCCTTACAAAATTATTGATAAACTTGAAAAGGAAGGTATGGAGCTTCCTTACATGCTGAAAGTTCTCAAAGAAAATAATGCTGAAAGTTTTTATAACGATCAGGATGAGCAATTGTCTCCAGAAGGTAATTGGATTTCAATTTAATTTTTTATACTCTTCTAATGTAAAAAAATTCCCTTATATTATCAAAAGGGGGAAATAATGACACAACTATCATATAAATCAGCCAATGAACTTGCTAAAATGGTTTTAGACAAGGAAATAAGCAGCTCTGAACTTTTGGAGTATTTTATTAAAAGAGTTGAAAGTTATAATCCTTCAATTAATGCAATTATTGTTAAAAATTATGATGAAGCAAGAAAACAAGCACGTGAATTAGACGAAAAACTTCTCAAAGGTGAAATTTTAGGTGCTTTGCACGGTGTTCCAATGACTGTTAAAGAGTCATATGGTGTAAAAAATACACCAACAACTTATGGAAGGCCGGATTTAAAAGATAATATTGTTAAAGAAGACGCCTTGTCGATTCAGAGACTGAAAAATTCAGGTGCAGTAATTTTTGGTAAAACAAATGTTCCATTTAATCTAGCTGATTTTCAAAGTTATAATGATATTTATGGCACAACAAATAATCCTTGGAATCTTGCAAAGGTACCTGGTGGATCCTCTGGTGGATCTGCAGCAGCCTTAGCAGCTGGCCTTACTGGTTATGAAACTGGTTCAGATATTGGTGGATCAATAAGAAACCCAGCGCATTACTGCGGAGTTTTTGGACATAAACCAACCTGGGGATTATTACCGCCAAGGGGTCATGCACTTCCAGGCTCTTTAGCACAATCAGATCTTACTGTTATTGGGCCTTTGGGAAGAAGCGCTAAAGATTTAGAGACAGGTGTTTTAATAATGGGAGGTCCAGATGAAATACAAAGCGCTGGATTAAAAATGGACCTGCAGAAATCTGAAAAAAAAGATTTAAAAGAATACAAAATTGCAGCTTGGGTTAATGACGATATTGCGCCTGTAAATCAAGAGGTTCAAAATAGAGTGTTAAAAGTAGCCAAGACAATTTCTGATGCTGGAGGTGAGGTAAATTTTGAAGCTCGACCTGATTTCGATATGCTGAAAGCTATGGATACATATCAATCTCTTCTTTTACCAACAATGGCATCGAGAACAAGTCATGATGAATATAATCTATTGAAAGAAAAACTCTCAAAGCTTGATCCTAATGATACAAGCGAATCCGCCTACACATTAAGAAAACAAACATCTTCTCTAAGAGATTATAATAATGCAAACAACGACAGAACACATCTAAGATGGAAATGGCATGAATTCTTTAAAAAATATGATGCTTTAATCACTCCAGTTATGGCTACAGAGGCCTTTGATCATAATCATCTTAATTATGGAGAAAGGACAATAATGGTAGACAACGATGAGAGACCATATTTTGAGCAAGTTTTTTGGGCAGGTATTGCTATAGCTAGCTATCTTCCATCAACAGTTATACCTACTGGCTTAACTAAGGAAGGACTTCCAATAGGAATTCAAATTATTGGGCCTGAATACGGTGATTTAAAAACAATTGGGCTTGCCAAGCTGTTAGAAAAAGAAGGTTATAATTTTATACCACCTTCAAATTATCCTGATTAATTAAAAACGACAGTTTTTATTCCATTCAACATAATGCGTCGTTCAGAATAGAGCCTTACTGCTCTTAAAAGAACTGATGATTCAATATCATATCCACTTTGCTGCATGCTTTCTGGAGAAGTGCTGTGGTCAACACGACGAATATCTTGCTCAATAATTGGACCCTCGTCTAGGTCGTCTGTAACATAGTGTGCAGTCGCACCGATAATTTTAACACCTCTGTCATATGCTTGGTGGTAAGGTTTTGCACCCTTAAAACCTGGAAGGAAAGAATGATGAATATTTATACAGTCAGATGTCAATCCATCTAAAAACTCAGGTGATAGTATTTGCATATATCTTGCAAGAATTACTAATTCAGCATCATTATCTTCAATAACATCTTTAAAAAGTTTTTCTTGATCTTTTTTTGTTTCTGCTGAAACAGGTAAATGATGATAAGGAATCTTATTCCACTCAGAGAAACTTCGAGCATCATCATGGTTAGAAACTATTGCCCTAATATCAATTGGTAAAGCATCAACCTCCCAACGATGAATAATATCATTCAAACAATGGCTATATTTGCTAACGGCAATTACAGTCCTACATGGAACTTCAGCATTATAGAAATTACAATCAATATTAAAATCGTTAAGATCAGCTAGAAAATCTTTTTCTAAAGTGTCTAAATTAAAACTAGACGAGTCGCTTTTCTGGAAGGCAATACGATTAAAAAATCTTTTTGTATCATGCGCACTGAAGGATGAAACTTCAGTCATAAAAGCATCGTTTTTAAATAAAAATTGCGTGACAGCAGCTAATACACCAGGTTTATCTGGGCAACTAAATTGTAAAATTACTTTTTCTGCTTCCATTTTAAATCTCTTTAACTAGAGAGAGAAAACTCTCCCAACAAACCAAAAAGTCCCAAGTGCAATTAATAATAAAGCCGAAACATTATAAAAAATATCTTTATAATTAATTAACTTTGTTTTCCCTAGCACGTAAAGAGTGAAAATCGCAAGGGTAACTACAAGTATCTGCCCAAGCTCAACACCTAGATTAAATCCAAAAAGAGATGAAACGGCCTTACCCTTTGGCAAACCTAATTCAAGTAATACACTTGCAAAGCCAAAACCATGTATCAAACCAAAGATAAGTGTTAAAGCTGGATTAAACTTTTCTGCATCCTTTTTTACCTCAACAAGATAAGAGTAGCTTATCATAAATATAATTAAGCCTATCCAGGTTAACGGTGATACAATTCCTCCAAAAATTATAGAGGCTAATCCAAGAATAATTAAAAACCCGACAGAGCTTTTCAAAAAAATAGGGCTTTTTTTATCCTCTAATAGTAGTGCTTGGCTTGCTACTAATAATATTGTGAAACCAATCAAAGCCTCAATTGCTACTGACGAAGGTTGAACTAAACCCAAAGCAGCCAAGGCAAGTGTAATAGAGTGCCCAATAGTAAAGCCAGTAACCGTAAAGAAAACTTTCTTTAAATTTAAGCTAACTAAGAGCAGTGTCATTAAAAATGCTAAATGATCAAATCCAAGTAAAATATGCTCAAATCCAAGCTTTATGTAATCAAAAAAGACCTCAAAAGAGCTTTGTTGGTTTTTCCCAGAAATGAGAGAAAATTCATTCTTTTTTCTTGTTGAGGTAAAAATTGTTTCTTCCCAATCATTTGAATTTATTTTTATTCTGGCAAAATGAATATGTCCCGCCGATGCATCAAAAAACGAATTATTTTCAATTGATAGAGTATTACCAGTCTCAAGACATTCAAAATTTAACATTGCTTTAATTGAATTATCTTCATTTCTTTTCGTAAGTATTGATGAAGAAATTTCACAGGGTTTTTCATTAGAAAATATTTTTATATTCTTTTTTAAATGATTTGATAACTGATCTTCCAAACTATCATAATAACCATCTAGAACTGGTAGAAGAGTAATGTACCTTGGGGCAACTGAAAAAACTGCTGTTATATTTTTTTCTTCTACTGTCCAATTTGAGAATGACTGACTTATCTGATGAGAGTTTGCAGGGAAACTAAAAAAAGAGCATAGGATTACTATTAAAAATATTTTTAGCTTATTCATCAATAGTCTCATTATAAATAATATCGTATTTTTTTCTTAACCATTCGATATAATTAAGCAAAGCCTCCTCATCCTTACGACGCTTATATTCGCCTCTAATTTTATCCCTCATACTCTCAAACGGTAAAGGCTCCCCTTTTTCAGACTCAACCAAATATAAAAAGCTATAACCTTTATCAGTCTCTATTTCGCTAGTAATTTGACCATCCTCTAAATTAAAAGCATTTTTTACTAAATTAGGATCAATATAATCTTTTAGCTTCCTTTCAGGAAGGAAGGTGTCAGGTATTTTAGGCAGGAATTCGTCACCCTCTTCTCTAGAGACGATATCAAAATCATCCCCATTAATTAATCTTTCTCTAATAGTGTCTAATCTTTTTTCATCTTCTTCTTGAGATCTAAATTTTAAAAAAATCAATTTTAATCTCAATTCTTTTGATGGAAGAAAAAAAGAAATATTATCGTTATAAAATTTCTTTAAATTTTTATCATCTATTAAAAAGTCATTATTTTCCGATAGGATACTATCGATCATTGAATTAACGATTAATTTTCTAATTGGGTTTGATGTTTGATGTAAATCAAGATCAATACCTCTTTGTAACAAAAGTTGCTCGTCAATTAGTCTGTCTTTTACCAGCTGGATCTGCTCACTTGTTATCTGATTATCTTTATTCATTGATAAAGCTTTTAAAGCTAAATCTAGATCAGATTTTAAAATAGGGTGATTATCAACAAGAGCAACAATATCATCAGATAATTTTTGTTTTTTATCAGAATTAAAGATACCAATAAAAATTAAAAACAACCCAAGTAAGACCCCGAAAAAGACAAAGGATTTTTTCATAATATTTTAACTATTATTTTTGGATATATAAATTGGAGATGACCAGGCTCTATGCTCTTCTTTAGATAAACACGCATCATTAGAGTCTACTCTATAATCTCCCCAGCAAGGATTTACCTCTATACAATTACCCTCGCTATCATACTTACACCTCAAGCTATCACCATTAATGGTATCGGTAGGTTCTTGAATAGCTCTAACATAGTAAATCGAATGTCTATCATTTTCAATAAAGCTTGGATCTTCAAATTCTACTTCACAACCATTATCTCCATTACATGGTAAAACTAGCCAAGGATCTTGAATGAGGTCATCAACTTTCTCATTAGATGATATTTGAGGAGTAATTTTAATAACTTCAATACGAGTAATATTTAACCTCTCGGATGATGGATTATAGCATTCACCTCCACACAAGGTATCAATTTTTTCTCTTGGTAAACCATCCATAACAAAGTCTTCACAACCAGGTTTTTGCTTGAAAGAACCAACAGCTTTTACAATAAATTTTGGATTATTTGATAAGGATAAAGATGAGCCCATTGGGTTAATTTCCTGATTTGAAACTTCATCAAACCAAAGTAAAATTCTAGGACCTGAGGTTCCATAAATTTCTTTCCTTTCCATAGCATCCCAAATTGCATTTCTATTTCTTCCTTCTGAATGAACAGCTGCTAAACCTCCTTGAGTCCAAAAACTTTGCTGCCTCTCAAGCTCAGTTAAAGCAAAACCGGCATTAGAAGCTAAAATTTCTTCACGTGTTAAAGGAAGTATATTTGGATCTGCTTCTTGACCCTGATTAGGTAAAAGTAACCCTCTATAATATTCACTCCTTGCTCCAGCAGACTCAGTGGTAGTTTTTCTATCAACCGGTTTGTAACCTGTTCCAGGGCGTGCCCTGTGATTATCCGAAGAAGAAATAAAACCCCAATTAAAATTTATTGGCTCATCTTCATCAAAGTTTGTAATAGCAAGTCCATACTGAACCGATGTTGTTGGATTATGGTTAAACGCTGGTAAAAAACAATCTTGGCATTGGCCAGAATTTAAATAATCTTCAGTATTTTCACCTGGTACGGCTATATGAAAACCAACACCAAGGTTTGCTGTTACTTGTCTGGCCTTTTCAGCTCTTGAAGAACACTCTTTTTCATCTAAACCAGAATTTAAACATCTAGTTTCAATAATTTGACCCGCACGCCAACATGAAGGTAAAAAATTTTCAGTCGGACTGGGGCATATAGGGTTTTCTATTTCACCAATAACTTGTCTATATGATCTATATTCTTCAGTATTTCCATGTCCTGACATAACTTCAATAATAGGAAAAGACTCTGGTCTCATATCTTTCTTAAGTTGTTTATCCCATGCTGAAGTTGGTGGTGTATAAAAACCCCAAGATGAACCATGAGGAATTACTAATGGATCAAGAGATTGCTCTTCTAAACGCCTCATCAACTCACCAGGGTCTTTAGCTTGTTCAAAACAATCTAAAGGTAGCTGATCTGAAGATAGATTCTGATCACAAAAAGGTACATCACGAAGTTCTTTTAAAAAAGCCTGAAGATTGGCATATTCTTGCCAATTTTTAAGATCTGTAAACCCTAGTAATCGAAAATCATTATCGGTATTATCAGTATTATTTCTCAAAGCATTTACTGCAACACCAGATGCAGCAATAGGTCTTTTTGCAACTTTTTCATCATCCAGGTCCTTGAAAATAACGTTCTTATGACCATAGTGTTCAGATGGAAATGCTCCAACCTGTGTCCATTCAAATCCAATAAATGGGATGACATCAGTACTCTCTTCACTATCAGTTGCAAAAGAACATTGACGAATAAGTTCTTTGGTTTCTTTCCATTTTCTAGGAGTTGATGCCTCAGCATGATCAGTTGTTGCCCAAAAATCTATTCCAGAACAATATCTAGCATAATCACAAGCATCAGCCATAGGAGCCGAACCAGTTCCATTTAACATTGGTAAAGTCCATAAAAAAGCATCAGTTGAAAATGTTGTATGAACATGGAGGTCGCCAAAAAGAATTTGTTTAGGTTCTTTAATACCCAGGGTTTTTGCGGAATTTATTTGATTAGCTGTTCTTTTAGATATGATTTCGTTAGGTATTGTTTTACCTTTTATTGAACCTGCTCTCTCATATTTACCTGTCCAACCATAATAAAGGCCTCCTGAAAAATATAGAACACCTGCAAAAATAACCAATAGTGCAATAAGAATAATTTTTTTCATGAATAAACCCCCAATTTTTATAATTCAAAGCCCTGAATTAATGCTGCTTCTTTTCTAACCCTTTCTGGACCGCCAAGAATTTGTCTTGATAAACCTACTCTTTTAAACCAATAGTGCATACCTAAAAGATCGGTAAAGCCCATTCCTCCAAAAACTTGCGTTGAAGTTCTTGCAATATCTTGACCAATCTCAGATAGATGAGCTTTTGCATGACATGCTAAAAGACTTGCTTCATCTTTAATAAAATCTTGTGAATAAGCCGCATACCACATTAAAGATCTACAGGGCTCTAAGTCAGCTGCCATTTCAGCACACATATGTTTTACCGCCTGAAAAGATCCTATAACTCTTTCAAACTGTTTTCGCTCAAGCGAGTACTCAACAGCTTTATTAATCATGTTCTGGCTAGCACCAAGCAAATCTGCTGCTAAACCAATTCTTCCTACATCAATTGTTTTTTGAATGGCATCTTTACCACCAGTTATTATTTGGCATTTTGAAGAATCAAAAATTATTTCAACAACTGGACGGGTTGAATCTATTGTTGGTATCTCATTGATTTCAACACCGTTATTATCTGTCTCAACAAGTATTAAATTATCATCTACTGCTGTTATTATTATTGTTGGATTTAGCTCGCCATCTATTCCAAAAATACTTACCCCTGAAACATTTGTGCCATCTAAAACTAAACCTAAATCACTTCTCTTTCCAATAACTTCACTAAGGGACACACAAGCGGTAATTTCACCAGATGCAATCAGTGGAAGCCATTTTTCAGCCAAATTATTTTCCTTATCAAATAAAATTGCAGTTGGTGCCATTATAGAGCTTCCAATCCATGGTGATGGTGCTGCATAAGATCCTAATTGTTCAGCTACCAAACTTGCTTCCAAAACTCCTAAACCAGATCCCCCATACTCTTCTGGGATCATTAAACCTGGTAAACCCATATCAATAATCAATTTTCGTAAGGACTTTCTTAATGAATCATCTCCTTTGGAGTGTTCACGTAGATTATCGATGCTAATATTTTCATCTAGCATCTTTTTAACACTGTCCATTAGAATTTCTTGTTCTTCTGATAATGCAAATTCCATTATTTTTTTCCATTAACCATTGGTTTTGGTTCACGAGGCATTCCAAGACCTATTTCACTTATTATATTTTTTTGTATTTGAGCTGTTCCGCCCCCAATAATTAATCCTAGGTCAAACATATACTTCCATTGCCATTTTCCTGAGCCGTGATCATGATTACTTTTACCATAAATTGTGCCGAGCTCTCCAAGAAGGTCAATCGCAAAACCAGCAAGATCATGATTAAGCTGACATCCATTTAACTTAACAATTAATTTTGCCATTTTGGCATCTAATTTCTTATGGGATGCCGTCAACAATCTCAAACTATTAAATGACATACTTAGCACCCTTGCCTGAAGCTTCATTAATCTATCCAAATGGATAGGGTTATTAATTAATTTCTCACCGTTAATGGTTTCTTGATGCATTAAATCAATAATCTCATTCAAACGTGTCGCTGACTGATTAGGATCACCAAGCATCCCTCTTTCATGAGTTAAAGTTGCGTTTGCCACATACCAACCTTCTCCTCTTTTTCCAACAATTTGGTTTTTAGGAACCCTTACATCGGTAAAAAAAACTTCATTAAATTCTGCATGTCCTGTCATTGTCATTAAAGGTCGAACTTCAATTCCAGGAGTTTTCATATCAATTAAAATATAAGATATTCCTTTATGTTTTGCAGCCTCAGGCTCAGTTCTTACTAAACAAAACATCATGTCAGCAATTTGAGCGCCTGACGTCCAGATTTTCTGACCATTTATGATAAAATCATCACCATCGACAATTGCTTTTGTTTGTAAGGAAGCAAGATCAGACCCTGAACCAGGCTCAGAGTAACCCTGACACCAAATCACCTCTCCTGAAATAGTTTTGCTTATCCACTCATTTTTTTGATCATCTGATCCTAATTCTAAAAGAGTTGGCACTAACATAGAAATACCTTGATTAGCCATACCCATAGGGATATTAGCTTTACTAAATTCCTCAGCAATTATTCGTGATTTTAAAACGTCTGACTGAGCTCCATACCCGCCATACTTTTTTGGAATAGTTCTAGCAGCATAACCATTATCGATTAATTTTTTTTGCCATTTAAGCTCCTCGCTACTTGGCCTAACAGGGGTTCTTGCTTTACCAGCCATATGTTTATTTTTTTCAAGAAAAGAGAGAACATTTTCTCTAAAATCAATATATTCAGGTCCAGCGTTTAAATCCATTTTTGTTCTCTTTATAATTATCTACTATGATATAGAAAATTTAGATATAAATCATTCATATTTCTTAAAAATTTAAGATTTAAAGGTCAAAATATCGCACTAATTAAATAAATTTAATTTTACAAAGATTATAACACCAGTTAGATTGGCCAAAATTTTGAAGATATTATATTTTCATTTTTGAAACTAACTTATAGGTATTGTTATGAAAAAATTTTTGTTAACTCTTCTAGTATTTTTTGGCTTTAATCAAAGCAATGTTATTGCAGATAATGCATCAAATACAAATGCTTTTTCATTTAGCTTTGAATCTATTGAAGGAGGCGATTTAAATCTTGATCAATATAAAGGTAAAGCACTTTTAGTTGTTAATACTGCATCTTTATGCGGTTTTACAGGGCAATATGAAGGTCTTCAAACATTATGGGAAAATTATAAAGACAAAGGTTTGGTTGTTATTGGAGTACCCGCAAATAATTTTAAATCTCAGGAGCCAGGAAACGATGGTGAGATTAAAGAATTTTGTGAAACTACATTTGGAATAGATTTTCCAATGACCTCAAAAGTTAGTGTTAAAGGTGATGATGCTCACCCTTTTTATAAATGGCTTGTTACACAATCTGCAGGAACGCCAAAATGGAATTTTCATAAATACTTAATTGCTCCTGACGGATCTTTTAATAAATCATTTACATCTCTAACAAAACCTATGTCCGGTAGCCTTGTAAAAGCTGTAGAGAAAATACTTCCTAATAATTAAATGAAAAAATTTTTAATATTAGCAGCCCTTACTTTCTGTTTTAACAATGGTTATGCAAAGATAATAATCGATAATGAATGGGCTAGACTTACTCCAAATGGAATGGGTGCAGTATATTTTGAAATTAAAAATACAAATACTGAAGATGATTTTTTGATAAAAGCCTCTTCTCCGAATGCTAAGTCTGTAATGATCCATGAGACCCAGAGAATGGGCAACATGACTCATATGAAACACCATTCTAATGGAACAAAAATACCTGCAAATAACTCAGTATTATTCCAACCGGGAAGTTTTCATATAATGTTATCTAGTATTGATAAAAATTTAAAGCTAGGAGATAAAATCCTTATTAATCTTATTTTTCAAAATCATGAAAATATTTCTATAGAACCAATTTTAAAAATTAAACCACCTATCAAATAAAAAAGGCTGCACAAAAGAGCAGCCTTCTTAAATTTAATTTAGTTTAGTTTAAGCAGCGTTATAGCCAAGAATCGCTTTGATTTCTAAGAATTCTTCAAAACCAAGATCACCCCACTCTCTACCATTACCCGACTTCTTATAGCCGCCAAACGGTGCATTAAAATCTGGACCTGCGCCATTAACATGAACATTACCTGAACGAAATTTCTCAGCAAACTTTTGAGCTTTTTCCTGACTTCCAGATACATAGCCTGATAATCCATACTCTGTATCATTGGCAATTGATATAGCATCATCTTCATCTTTGTATGGAAGAATTGATAAAACAGGACCAAAAATTTCTTCTCTGGCAATAGTCATATCATTCGATACATCTGAGAAAATAGTTGGTTTAACATAATAACCAGCATTAAAACCTTCAGGCTTTCCTGGGCCACCAGCAACAAGTGTAGCGCCTTCCTCAATACCTTTTTCAATTAATCCTTGAATTTTATTAAATTGAACTTCACTTACAACTGGACCAATTCCTCCAGCTGCAACTTCTTTGGGATCGCCTACTACAGTTGCCTCTGCAGTCGCTTTAGCAATAGCAACAGCCTCATCCTGCCTATCAGCAGGAACAAGCATTCGAGTAGGTGCATTACATGATTGACCAGAATTCATAAAGCAACCTGTAACACCGCCGGCAACTGATTGATTGAAATCAGCATCATCAAGAATAATGTTAGCTGATTTACCACCTAATTCTTGAGAAACTCTTTTTACAGTGTCTGCAGAAGCTTTAGCTACAGCAACCCCTGCTCTAGTTGAACCCGTAAACGACATCATATCAATATCGGGATGAGAGGACATTGCTTCACCGACACTTAAACCATCACCATTTACAAGGTTAAATACTCCAGCAGGAACTCCTGCTTCATGAAGAACTTCAGCAAATATTACTGCATTTAACGGAGAAACTTCTGATGGCTTTAAAACCATAGTACATCCTGCAGCTAATGCTGGTGCAACCTTACAAGCAATCTGATTGATTGGCCAGTTCCAAGGAGTAATCAAACCACAGACACCAACTGGCTCTTTTCTGAGTCTGGTTGTTCCCTTATCTTCATCAAAGTTATAATTTTTTAAAACTTCCATAAATGTACCAAAATGCCCTGCTCCAGTAGCAGCTTGAGCCGCCTTTGAAAGCCACAAAGGTGCACCCATTTCAGAAGAAATTGTTTCTGCAATTTCATCATAACGTGATTGATAAACTTCAAGAATTTTTCCCATAAGAGCTAAACGCTCTTCTTTTGTTGTTTGAGAAAAACTTTCAAATGCTTCTTTCGCAGCAGCAACAGCTTTATTAACATCTTGGCTGTTACCCATAGCTATTTTACCAATTACTTCTTCTGTTGCGGGATTAATAACATCTAAAGACTTTGGGTCAACTGGATCTACCCATTCACCGTTAATATAAAATTGCATACATTCTTTCATTTAACTATCTCCTTCTCATAAATGCCTTATAAACATCTTTATTACAGCACAGTAAATCTAAAGCAACAATCCCTTTTACATATAAAAAATAAAAATTTATAATACATGAAGAAGAAATAAATAAAGGGGAATTAAAAATGGCTAAACCATATCCAAAAGAAGATCATCTCATAGGAAATTTTGCACCACTAAGAATGGAAAGTAACGTTGATGATTTAATAATAGAGGGTAATGTTCCTTTAGAAATAAATGGTAGCTATTACAGAAATGGTCCTGATCCAAAATTTTCTCCTAGAGGAGGTAAATCTCATTGGTTTGGTGGCGACGGAATGGTTCATGCCTTTCATATCAATAATGGAAAAGTTTCATACATTAACCGTTGGATGAGAACTGTAAAGTGGCTTAAAGAACACGAAGCCGGTGAGGCACTATTTCCAAGTGGAATGGACCCTACAGATACTGATCCTTCAGTTCAGGGTTTAGAAACCGATGGGTTAGCAAATACTTCGATAGTTTCTCATGCTGGAAAGCTTTTAGCGCTTGAAGAGGCACATGCACCTTTTGAGTTTGATCCATTTACTCTTAAGTCAATTGGATCCCATACATTTGATAGTAAACTTCAAGGTCCTGTTACAGCCCATCCTAAAGTAGATCCAGTTACAGGAGAATTATTATTTTTTGGATATATGGCTGATGGTTTTTTTAGTGATACAATAAGGTATACATCTGTATCAAAGGATGGAAAGATTTCAAAATCTGAGTTAATTAAGGCACCATTTCCATCAATGGTTCATGATTTTTTTGCCACTGAAAATTATATAATAATACCTGTTTTTCCTTTAACGGGTGATTTTGAGCGAGTAATAAATGGGGGTCCAGCTTTTGCATGGGAACCTGAAAAAGGAAGCCACATTTGTGTAATGCCTAGAAATGGTACTGCTAAAGATGCAAAATGGATTGAAGCAGATCCAACCTTTGTATTTCATTATATGAATTCTTATGAAGAAAATGGTTCTATAATATGTGATTGTATGGAATTTGGACTTCCACCTTTATTCCCATATGCAGATGGTACTATGCCAAAACAATCAGAAGCAGAAGCTAAACATGCAAGATGGGAAATTGATATAAAGAATTCTAAATTAATTAAAACTTCATTAGATAATATAACAGGGGAATTCCCAAGGTTTGATGAAAGGTTTGCACTACGTAAATACGCTCATGGTTACTATGCTGGAAGTATTGGGAACCATCCTAAGGGTATGTCTCTTAATTCAATTATTCATTATGATTATAATACTGGTGAAAGAAAATCTTATACCACTGCTGAAGGTGGAGCAGTAGGTGAGCCTGTTTTTGCACCTAAATCAAAGGACAGTAAAGATGGAGAAGGATGGTTAATAGCTACGGAATATAACGGTGCTGAAAATAGATCAAATTTAATCTTCTTAGATGCTCAACATGTTGATGATGGTCCAGTAGCTACGGCTCAACTCCCTCATAGAGTGCCTTATGGTTTCCATGGCTGGTTTGAAAATAGAGCATAAATAAACTAATGATTTTTTGGAAAAAATTTTTTTTTTATTTATTTATTTTAATTTTATTTCCTCTTGAGGCTTTCTCTCAAGAAAGTAATAAAATTATCTATGATCAAGCTTACTTTAGACAATACAATATAACTAATGCCGCTGATGCCATTAAAAGAATACCAGGTGTTGAAAATTTAAGCTCTGGTAATTATTCAGAGAATTACGAACCAGGAAGTAATAATAAAAAAAGAGGTTTTGGTTCTTCTGGGGCTCAAATTTTAATTAATGGTGAAAGACAATCCTCCAAAAGTAATAACATTATAAAAACATTAGAAAGAATAAATGCTGACTCATTAATTAAAATAGAAGTTATTAGAGGCTCGGAAGCAGGCCTTGATGTTCGTTCAGATGGAATAATTGTTAATATAATAGTGGATGGTAATTTATCAAAAGGCTCGGGAACCTGGAGTGCTGCTTTAGGATATCTAACCTCTGGCAGTAGTAACTGGCGAGGAATAGGATCTTGGGCAACAAAAATAAAAAAAACCGATATTGTTATAGGATTTGAAAGAATTGGTGATCTAAATAGCAGAAAATATAATGAATTTACTGTCGATCAAGAACAGTCACTTCTGTATTATAGATTAAGAGAAACAATTGAGTACCAATCGAGTAACAGGGTAAATATAGATCTAAATTCAAAAATTAATGATAAAAATACTATAAGAATAAATACTTTGGTGTGGTTTAATGGCAAAGAAAATGCCCCACAAATTCAAGAATATTTTTCACCTTCAGATATCAATAACGAGACGTTTTACAAAAAAATTAACTGGGATAGAAGAGAAGATAATGATGGATGGGAATTTGGAGGTGACTGGGAATATCAAATTAATAAAAACAACTCATTTAAATTAAGAGTTGTGCTAACAGAAGAGAATGAGGATCAAAATGATACTTCGTTCTTAGATGACACTATAGACTCTTACAACAATAGTGATGAAACAAATATCAGAAAAGAAAATGAAAGAATTATTAGATTAAGTTTTAACAAACTAATAGGCAAAAGTAATTCACTCGAATACGGTATTGAAAGCGCTTATAATAAATTAAATAGGACTTTTAATCTTATATACTTCGATAAAGACTCCGTAGCTACTAACGCCGGTCTAATTAATACATCTGGATTAGTAGAAGAAGATAGATATGAAGGATTTTTATCATATAACATTCCTTTATCAAAAAAAATTAGAACAGAATTAGCCCTAAATTATGAATGGTCAGAAATCAGCCAATCCGGAGATATAAATTTATCAAGAGAGTTTAAATATTGGAAACCTAGAATAGATATTAAATGGGACTATAAAAATAATCGGCAGATAAGATTTAATATTGAGAGAAATGTTGGTCAAATTAATTTTGATGACTTTATCTCAAGCTATGACCAATTTGAAGAAACTATTCGTGCAGGAAATCCAGACTTAAAACCAGAAACATCTTGGGAAGTCAAATTAGAACATGAATGGAGATTACCTAATGATGGAGGGGTTGTAACCATAAAAGGTTTAGCTAGTAAAATAGATGGTCCAGTAGATAGGCTTCCTATTGATGGTTATGCTGGGATAGGAAATTTAGGCTCAGGAGAAAAAACTCAAGCAAGAATTGATGGGAGTATTAGAATAAATAAACTTCTTGAAGGAGGTGTTTTTAGGTTTATGGGCTATCTTCAAAGTACAGAAGTGATCGATCCTGTAACAAATATTAAAAGAGATTTTTCATGGTATAAAAGATGGCAAACTATGATTGGTTTAAGGCAAGATATCCCAGGAGGAAAATATAGTTGGGGCTTAACTTATAGATCCCAATCACAATTTAATATTTATGACCCTTATTTATGGGGAAGATTTGCACAAGATCCTACTTTAAGTTTTGGTTTTACTGCCAAGATTAATCCAAGATTAAATTTTAACTTTATTGCAAAAAATATTTTAGATACAAATTTTGGCTTTGGAAGAAAATTAATTTATAATGGATTTAAATCAAATAACGATCTACTTATTCAAGAAAATTTTGATATAAACGAGCATAGCTTTTTTAAAATCGAACTTGAAGGAACTTTTTAATCAACCATTATGACTTTGAAAGTCAACATTGTCCTCATATTCTACAACTCTATTTAGCCTTTTATCAAAAAAAGCAATCAACAAGCATATGAACATTAATGCAACCCCAAGATAATAAGGAAAGTTAACATTTATGATAAATAATTGCATACCTGTTAAAGGATTTATAAGAAAACCCGCTGCATAAGAGCTTACCAAAATACCTGCTGCTGCACCTTGTTCATCTTTACCAACTGCTAGTGATAGACCTGTAAATAAGCCTGGTCCCATCAATGCTCCACCAACTCCATATATAGCCATTGCAAAACCCATTAAATATAAGTCTTTAGAGGCAACAATCAATATTAGGGATATAATTGTCGCTATTGAGCCAAGCCTTAGTAAAATTGATGGAGTTGGTGAAATATTTCTTATAATACCTAACTGAACAATTAATGTAGCAACTCCAGTAAAAATTAACATTGAGCCAGTATATACTGAAGCTTCTGTATTACTGTAACCAAACTTATCTTGCAGATATAATGATAAAATTTGCATAACAACAGCTGATGTTTGGCTAATACATAAACCCATCAAAGCAAAAGTAATTACTCGTGTATCATATGGTGTAAGTCTTGCTTCATGGACTTTAGCAGGACGAATAGGTTTAGTTTTTTCAGGTAAGAAAATAAAAATCAATAAAGCAATAAGTGCTGTAATAAAACCAAAAAGAAAATAAGGTACCAATGGACCCAACATAACTGCAGCAGAGGCTAAACCAGGGCCAACAATGCCACTAATTGCGAAAGCGGAACCCATTACAGCCATAATACCTGATCTTTCTTTTTCAGTAGTTCGATCAGCTACATAAGCCATCGATGCTGAGTGGGCACCTGAACCTAAAAAACCATAACAACCTCTAGTAAAGATTAATAAGCCAAACAAAGTACTTAAATTAATATACCCTAACTCATTCAATCTAAATTCAAGCCCCATTAAAATTGTTGTAAATGCGTATACTAAAAGACCAAGAATTATTATAGATTTTCTACCTATGAAATCACTTTTTCTTCCCCAAAATGGGCTCATTATCATCCAACCGAGTGCTGATAATGAAAATATAAATCCAACTTGAACTTCTGATAAACCTAGTCCTCTTGCATAAGGAGGTAAAACTGCAATAAAAAGAGTCTGACCAGTTCCAATTGCAAACATAGCAAGAAACAGAACCCTGAATCCTAATTTTCTCTCTTTCGGTGAAGTTTTAATAGATGTTGTCATTAGAATTGTTAACTAGCGTTACTGCCCATAGCGCCATCAGCAAATCTTCCGCCATCTACATTTAAATCTGATCCTGTAAGGTACTCAGTAGTGCATAAAAATAATATAGCATCTGCCATATTTTTTGGTAACCCTACTTCTCTAAGCGGGGTTTCTAATTGAAAAAAACTTTTTAGATCATTATCACCCTCAGAACCTGCTCCAACCATAGGTGTCCAAATGACGCCTGGGTGTAAAGCATTTATTTTAATATTTCTATCTGCAACCTCTAATGCAGCAGCCTTAGTCATAGATGTAACCGCACCTTTTGAGGCGCAATAACCTGAGGCATCAGGAAGACCCATTTGGCCCATTAAGGAGGACACATTGACAATAGCGCCACCATCATTCATTTCAGGTAGACAGTGTTTCATACCCAACCATGCACCATCAATATTAACTGAACAAATTTGATTAAAATCCTCTAAAGAGGTTTCCATTATTGGTTTTAGAAAAAATTGTCCGGCATTGTTAACTAAAATATCCAATGAACCAAAATGATCCTTTGTAGTTTTTATAACTTCAATCCAATTATTCTCATCGGCAACATCATGCTGAATAAATAAACATTTACCTCCTTCTTTAGAAATAAGGTCTGATGTCTCTTCAGCAGCATCTTTATTTCTGCCAGTGAATACAACTGAGGCTCCCTCTCGAGATAACAAGATAGCAGTTTCTCTTCCAATACCTGATGTAGCACCAGTAACAATTGCAACTTTTTGATCTAATTTACCCATAATTACTACCCTGCGGTAAAACCTCCATCAATAGTCAATTCAGCACCAGTCATAAAAAAAGACTCTTCGGAAACTAAAAATAAAATTGTTTTTGCGATTTCTTCTGATCTAGCCATTCTACCCATAGGAATATTTGATTGGATAAATTGCTTATCACTTAAACCAGAAGTAAAAACTTTTCCAACCTCAGTGTCAGTTAAGCCTGGATGAATTGAATTAACTCTTATTTTTTCTGGTCCTAATTCGCAAGCACCTGCTTTTGCTAAAAGTCTTACACCACCTTTAGCAGCACAAACTGCAGTAGTATTTGGTGCTCCTACTTTACCAAGAACTGAAGAAATCATAACAATAGAACCACCCTCTCCGTGTTTTCTAATAGCTTCTGTCCCATATTTTAAACCAAGAAAAGATCCAGCTAAATTAACATCAATAACTTCTTTAAAATCATCTAATTTAGACTCATTCATAGATTTCCATGAGAATGTTCCAGCGTTATTTACAACTCCATCAATACGACCATACAATTCGAGACCTTCATCAATAACTTTTCGCCAATCACTTTCTATAGTTACATCTTGAGGAATAAATTTAGCATTATCACCATTATTTAATATTTCTTTTTCAACGGAAAAACCCTGACTTTCAGTTCTGCATGTTAAAATCACATTTGCTCCATTTGAAGCAATTAATTTAGAGGCTTCGGCTCCAATACCCCTTCCTCCGCCAGTAATAATAAAAGTTTTATTTTTGAGATTTTCCATAGATTTCCGAATTTAAGTTTTGATATTACAAAAAAAAAGGATGAAACACCAGTGCTTCATCCTTTAATTTCTTTATTTTTACTATATTACCAAGAATTTCGTAATTCTAACATGTAAGTTGCAGGATCACCCCAACCTTGGAATCTAACAGATGTTAATGAGTGAGTTCTATATTCCTCGTCAGTAAGATTTCTACCAATAAGTGCAATAGAATAATCACCAGCATCATAAGTTATAGTTGCATCTAGAAGCTCATATCCATCTTCACTATCTGGGAATGATGAAATAGTTAAATTCTGATCATCGAAACCTCTGTATGTTACATTTGTGTTAAGCGATGCACCATTATTAAGTTTATATTCATACAAAGCTGTTAATGCAAAACTTGTCTCTGGAACTCTCGCTAATTGAGGAGTGACCCCAGAATTTACTAGATCAACCATTGTTCCTGCTTGGGTTGGTCTGCCGCCAACACCCAATCTTCCAGAATCAACTACAGCATCATTGATCTTTGGATCCAAGATACCATAATTTAATCTGAGAGTTAGACCGTCTACTGGAGGTAACCAAACAATTTGAACCTCTGCACCAGATATTTCTGTTTCCTGATAATTATTAATGTAAGTATCAGTTGCTCTAAACGCACCAGCTGTTGACAAAATACTTGAAGCTTGGAAACCTTCAGTAGTAGTTTGAAAGACAGCACCATTCACTTGCAAAGAACCATCTAAAAATGTGTTTTTAGATCCTATTTCAAATAATTCAGTAAGTTCTGGATCAAATACACTAAAGTCACTTCCTTCTCTAGCATGTGCTTGAGGAACCAGAGCAAATCCTTGAGCATTCAGATCTGCTACTCTAGAGGCAGTTAGAGTATCCGATGCTGCATATCTAATAGAATAACCCCCTGATCTAAAGCCCCTTGCCCATCTAGCGTATAAAAGACTATCCTCTGTTACTTGCCAATCGACAGATGCTTCACCCATGTAATCATCCCAAGATGCTGATCTCGTAAACCTAGGTAGTACAACTGGAGAGTCAAGAGGAGCAACAGTTCCATAAGTACCTGGACCTACAATAGTATTATATTGAGAATGAAAGTCTTTTGATTCATCAACATATCTAAAACCACCAGAAATAGATAAATCATCTGATACATCATATTTAACTAATGCAAAAATTGCTACAGACTCTGTATCTTGACCTGAAGTTTGAACAACTCCACCAGAATGTTGCTGAAGCATTATAGAGTCTTTCCATAAAAATATTCCAGTAGTTAAGTTTAATTTGTCAGTTATATCATTAGAAACTCTAATTTCCTGAGAAAACTGAGAAAAATGTTGATTTCTTGCAGTATGAAGAGGTCCACCTAATGTAGCAGGATTTCCTTGGCCACCACCAAAACCTGGAGTTGCATCAAAATCTTGAAGAACATTGTCATCTAACTGTAAATAAGAAGTAGCAATAGTTACTTCACCGATCAAAGTATCTGAAACAACTTCAATACTGCCTCTTAGAAAATCCATATCTGATTGTTCTGGGTTATCAAGATTAACAACGTGAGGAGGAAGTGCCTCAGTTTGAGAGAAAAATGGCTCAAGCCCTGCAAAACCAGCAAAAGGAGTAATACCAATTGCTGCACCAGCTGTACTTAACTCAGTTGCAGTTACTGCTCCCAGACCAGGAGTACATCCATTATCAGCTGCTCCAACCAATCCTAAACCAGCTCCAAAATTAGGAACACATCCTGCACCAAAAGGATTTCCTGAATAGGAAACTGGTGCTGTATCACCTCTATCATAATAATAGTCTGTAATGATATAAATTTCAGTATTTTCAGATGCTTCAATTAAAAAACGAGCACTTGCCGCAGCAATATCTAATTGTCCTGAATCTTTTTCAGTATATAAATTGTCATAATAACCTTGGTGAGCAAGTTTTCTAAAGTTCCAACGTGAAGAAACTTTATCATTGATAGGAATATTTAATATGACGCCTAATTCATATGCCTCATAGTTACCAATTGACACTTCAGTGTCAAATTCAAAATCTTTTGATGGCTTATTTCTTTCTACAACAATATTACCACAAGAAGTATTTTTACCATAAACAACACCTTGAGGACCTGAATTCACCTGTATCTTAGACCAATCAAAAGCATCTAATAAAGTACCGGTATTAGTTCCTAAAAATAATCCATCAACAATTAAGCCTACTGGTGGATTTTGAGTTTTTTCTACTTCGGCATAACCACATCCACGAACAAAAATTGCACCTTGATTACCTGAAGCTGAATTCATACCAACTTGCAAATTAGGTGCAAGACTATCTAAGTCTCTCATAGTTGTTGGTCGAAAATCATCTAAAGCTTTCTCATCTACTGCATAAACAGCAATTGGAACATCCTGAATATTTTCTTCAGTTTTTCTTGAAGTAACAATTATTTCGTCTATCTGTCTTGAAGAAACACCTGTCTCTTGAGCAAAAGCTCTGTTATCAGCTATTAATGTAATTGCAACAAAAATGAAACCAATAAACATATACTTAAAAAAACGCATTTTAAGCTCCCCATTATTATTATTATCAATTTTTTCAAAGACTTACTTTTTATTATTTATGATAAGTTTTGAGTTAACTTTTTAAATTTTCTCAATTAAATTCTTTTTAGTCAATAATTTTATATATAAAAACTAGTAAATGTTGTTATTTTGCAACAATTTAGGAAAAAATAAGTTCTATCTTTTTTATTGAAATTAGGTGCATAAAGCTCTTATATAATAATAATTTAAAGTTGATTTTTAGGAGACATAAATCATGAGTGAAGCCATTAAACCAATTGAAGATAATTTAGAAGAGATAAATATTTTTGACCAAGAGCTTATGAAATGTCCCCATGCTTTTTATAAAAAACTAAGAGATGAAGCTCCTGTGTATCAAGATCCAAATACAGGTATTTTTCAAGTATCAAAACATGAATTAATATGCGAAGCAGCAAGAAATGCAAAAGTATTTTCTAATGATTTCGGTGCACTACAAAGGGATGGAGGATCTGATGTTTATCCTCAGGAAGCAGCAGAAATCATGGAAAAGGATGGTTATCCTGCTGTTAACACAATGCTTACTGCTGATCCACCTAGACATACAAAATATAGAAGTTTGGTTGATAAAGCATTTACTCCTAAAAGAGTTTCCGATATGGGGCCAGCAATTGAAGAAAAGACTAATTTTATAATTGATCAATTCATCGAAGATGGAAAATGTGAAGTTGCAACTCAATTAGCACAACCCTTACCAATTAGGGTTATTGCTGAAGCGCTAGGTGCATCAACAGATGACTATGAATTTTTTAGAATATCTTCACAGGCATTTACTGATCAATTATCAGGAACAAGCACGCCAGAGGAACATATTGAAATTGCAAAAAAGCTAGTAAAGTTTCAACAATATTTTGCTGAGAGATTAGATGAAAAAGCAAAAAATCCTACCGATGATATTTTATCAGATCTTGCAACTTTAGAATTTGAAGATGAAAACGATGTTACAAGAAAAATGGAAACTCCAGAACAGTTATCAATTATCCAGCAGCTTCTTGTTGCTGGTAATGCTACTACCGCACATTCAATTACTGAGGCAATAAAGCTACTAATAGAAAACCCAGATCAAATGGAATTAGTTGTTAATGATCATAGCCTAATACCAAACATGATTGAAGAATCTCTTAGATTGCTTACACCGACGAATAATATGTGGAGAATTGCTACAGAGGATACTGAATTAGGTGGTGTTGCAATTCCAGCAGGGTCAGCTTTACTCCTTCGTTACGGCTCAGGAAACAGAGACGAAGATTTATTTGAAAATCCTGATAAATTTGATGTAACAAGAAAAAATGCTCGTCGTCATGTTGCATTTGGGCAAGGAATTCATGTTTGCCTTGGAATGAATTTATCAAGAAAGGAAATGTATACAGCTTTCCCAATCATTTTAGATAGATTAAAAAATATGAGATTTACTGAAAAAAATGATTTTAACTATAGTCCAAATGTTTTACTTAGAGGACTGGATAGCCTAAATATTGAATTTGATAAAGCATAATTAATCATCAATTATTTGATAACCAGAAATCTTTTTTTCTAACTCTAATTTTAAATTTGCTTTTCTTCTTTCGCTAATAAATCTTTTTAAAACTAAGTCACTGACCTCTTCAAATGATTTTTGTTTAGCTTCTGTAACTGATGTAAGTTTAATTATATGAAAACCATAAGGAGATTGTATTGGTCCTTGCCACTTTGAACTAATTTCAAGTGCAAAAATTTCTTGTGTTGTTTTTTCACCAAAATGTCCTCTAATAAATGACTCACTTCTTTGTGCATAATTTTTCTGATACGGAAATACTGAAATCTTGTTTAATAAATTATTATTAAAAAATTCTTCATTTTGAGTTCGAACATAAGAAGTTAAATCATTGATTATTTTTTCATCACTATTACGAAAAAAAATATGAGAGAAAGTAACTTTTGCATCATCAATATAAAAATGTTTGTTCTCGTTATAAAAAGAATTTAAAGACTCTTCAGAAAGTTCTTCGTTAGGTAAATTATTTACTAAAAATTGCTCACCTAATTGAGCTAATCTACTTGATATTATTGGATCAACTTTATCCAAGCCCCAATTTAATGCCTCTCTTTTAAGAACCTCTCTTTTTATATAATCATTCCTAACTAAAGCAATTTGTATTTCTGATAAATCATTGTATTGAATAAAGGCTGGATCTTCTAAATTTCTATTTGCCAAATAAAAATTATTCAAAATATTATCGTTAATAACAATTGTATTAATATCTAAATCTTTTTTATTTAAGAGACCGAGTAATACTATTAAAATACCCAGGAAAACTCCTAGAATTGTATAAAATCTTTTTGTCATGATCAGCTACTTTTCTAAGCAGAAATATTTTTAAAAAAATTTAATTATTCTGGACTATACCAAATAGGCGATGTATATGCTCTCTCCTGATGAGATGCTGGAATAAATTTAGGTAATTTATTTCCAAAAACTACACTATCATAGGTTGTCCATCGTGGAGTTGGTATTTCAATAACCCTAACATAATAAAAAGCTTGTTCCTTTGAATTAAAATCTGGATCTTTCCAAAATGATATAAACTGGGCCTCTCCAATATTATTTTTATATGTAGCAGTTTTAATATTAACTGTGTTAGATCCAGCATCAGATGATAGGTCAACATCATAGACTTTCTCGGAAGAAGAACCATCCTTGTTTGTCCATCCTTTAATAATTTGAACTCTCTCTAAATTAGCTCCATTAGGATCTTTCGCAGCCATTATTAAAAATGTTGGAGACTTTTTATTACCCTTTAACGGAAGATCAGACCCCATAGGAACACCTTTCGAATATCCTAAATCAACAAAGTTGGGGTCAAATACATCATCTTGAGAAAATTCCCATCCACCAAAAAAACGAACTGCTATCCTTGGACCAGTAGTTGCAAATGTTTCCTTCCTTTTAAAGGCATTAAAAATTTCTTCTCGAGTATTTTCTCTTGCCCAAACTCCGGCATAACCTGAGGCTGTAATTTGCCAATTTCTCCATAAATCTCCTGAAGGTATATCTTCACCATCCGCTTGAGTAACTGGCCTACCACATCCCCCCATGCAACTTTCAACACGACCAGGGCCTGGCTCAGAGTCTAAAAATTTACCAAAGAAATTATCTTCTTCAGACGCAGCTAAAGCTGTATGGTTATCTGTACTACCTATAACACCAAATTTAAATGGATTAGAGCCAATTTTCTTTTCTATTTCTAGCCCTCTTCTTAAGCCAGAACGAACATAACTACCTTTATACCTATGCTTTTCTTTTTCTTTATATTTATAACACTTATAGTTTAGTGGATCCTTACAATCCCCTGTAGTACTTATCCTGATTAATCTTTTAGTCTGACTTCTTCCTATATTACCTTCCCATGTTTCATAATCAGCAAAAGGGTCATCGGGAGAAATAGCTGGATGTGTCTCGCTATCACCTTTAACTTGCGTGGCTTCTACTAAAGGTTCCCATCTATTCCGCATATTTGCATAAGCACTATCAATTGGTTCTCCATATGAATTTTCTAGAGGGAACATTCTACCTCCACTTATATTACTGTTATGAGAGATTGAAATTGCTTCACCTCCAGTTGAAGAATTATAGTCTTTCAAAAAATTCCAAAGATCTTCTGGTTTATTACTATCAATTGCTGAAAAGGGAACAATTTTTTGTGCTAATTTTGCGTCATCTTTAAAAACTACAACTCTATGTAAATTATCTCCCGTTGGAGCAGGAGTCCATTCATAACCAATAAGTGCAGTAAAGACTCCAGGTTGATTATATTTATCAACATTTTCAGTAATTTCTTTCCAAATAGGTACATAATCTTCTTTTGAAAATGTATCTTCTAATCTACCATCTAAACCATCAACAAATTCGGTAAATAAATTAGGATCATCCTCATCCATATATTTTCTCCACCTTTTTCCAAGGGGTGTTTTTAGAATTTTAGGATCTCTATTTTCAATTCTTTTAAACATACCAAGGAAGGTTGCATGATCAGAAACCATTAAAAAATCAAGAGGAACTCTTAATTTTGCTCTTACTCCTTTTTCAGAAATTACTTCCTCGCCACGAGCAAATCTAAAAGCATCGCCAGGAGTTAAATTTGAGTTACCTATTGTGTAAGCATCAGCTGATTGATTTGAGTGTAAATGTGTATCACCCCAAAGAAGTTTTTTAGGATAATCTTGACCTACTCCAGGAGAATATTCTTCTGCGCTTAAAAAAGAAAATGAAAAAACAATTAAAACAAAAAACAAAATTTTTTTATTACGCATAAATACCCCCAAAAAAAATTTATTAATTATACATTAAAAATACTTTTGTTAAATAAAAAAGGGCGCTTAAAGCGCCCTTTTAAAATTTAAGAATTTATATCTATTGATTAAAATTCTACTCCAAGAGATATACCAAAATGTTGTCTCTTCTGAGGTGTTGCAAAAGCAAAGGCACCTGCATCTAATGGACGAACAAGGTATCCACCTTCTTCCAGAATATCATTACCAAAGATAGTAATTTTCATACTCCCACCATTAGCAGTATCTCTATTATAAGTAAGAGATAAATCAAGTTTACTCTCACCTTCAACATTTAAGTCAGCACCAGGACCAAAGATATAAGCCGCAGGGTCATATCTTCCCATGTAATCATCTTTTGTTGAGAAAGTACCGGCAAAAATTAGTTCGCCACTTTCAACTTCTGATCTATATTCCCAGCTTAAACTAGCTGTCATATCTGGCGCAAAAGGAACAACCGCATTCGAAGCAACATTAACTCCATCGTATTCAAAAACATCATATTTTGAATCCAAAAAGCCGATTGCTGTTCTAAATGTTAGAGCTTCAGTTGCTCTATAAGTACCCTCAATTTCAATACCATCAATTGTTACTGAACCGGCATTACGGATAAAGGTACAGGTAGTTCCGCAGTTCTGAGGAACACCATCTACTATAATTGTACCATCACCAGGAGTAACAACTTGCTCCTGTTTATCTGTATAATCATTTGTAAATGCAGTAATATTAAATATTAAACGATTGTCCAATAGTTCGCTTCTTAAACCTAATTCAAAAGTTTCAACTTCTTCAGAATTAAATGGTCCTACTGACTCTAAAGTTGTGCCTCTAGCATTAAATCCACCTGAACGAAAACCTGTTGAATGTGATAAATATACCATACCAAAATCAGTATTACGTTGAATTGAAATTTTATACTGAGCATTGTCATCCTTAAAGTCACGAGGTAAATCAAGCACTGTTGGTGTTCTAGCTATCTTATCGTTAAATGATGCATATGTTTGTATTGAAAAGTCTGCTTCTTCTTCAGTGTATCTAGCTCCTAAGCCCAAAGTCCATAAATCATTCAGATCAATTGTTAAATCGCCGAATACAGCCCAAGCCTCTGTCTCAATTTTAGATCTAAAATTCTGAACTGGTCCTGAGTCCATATTACCTTCAGTCTCAACCATATAATAACCTAAAACATAATTATAAGGTCCATCTAAATCAGATACTAACTGAACTTCGTGTGTAGTCTGTTCAAAATCTTGATCTCTAACAACAGGAAATACGCAATCAGGTGTAACAACACCACCAGGTGAGCCCCAAGAACAAATGTCCATTAGCTCTTCAAAATCATTTATACCTGAGATTAATTTAATAACATGATTATCTAATTCATATTCAAGTCTTAAAGTATGATTTACACCCTGAATACCACTATTAAAAGGAGCTTTTGAATAAACTGTTTCATAGTCATTTGCCCTTGCAAGATCATCTGAAGTTCCAGCACCTTGACCTAAAAGATCAAAAACACCTTGAGGGGCCCCAAGAGCGTTCACATAAAATTTTGTTATATTCACAATATTATGCTGTGAGTCATCATTATAATAATCAAATGTATAATTTGCATTAAGTCTATCTGAGAGATCAAAATCTAATACAACTGACGCTGATTCTAATTTTCTTCCTCTCTCTCTTTCGTTTCTAGTAACATTAAACATAAAAGAATCGCTTTGAAGTTTTCTCATAGCAACTTTTATACCGCCATTGTCACCCACTGGAGCATTTAGAATAAACTTAACATCGCTTGTATCGTCTTCTTCTAAATCAACTTGAACTTTTGCGCCAAACTCTCTTGTTGGTTTTGTTCTTCTAATATTGATAACTCCGCCAATAGTATTTCGACCATAAAGTGTTCCTTGAGGGCCACGAAGAACTTCAACAGCCTCAAGATCAAAAAGGTCTAGATCAACACCAGAATTAGATGCTGCAAAAACGCCATCTATAACAACACCCACAGTTGGTTGGAATGTTTTTTCAAGATCATCAAATGATAATCCTCTTATCGAAGCACTTATGGCACCACCCGCGAATGGCATATCAACAATTTCAACATTTGGTGCTAATTTTTCTAAATCTTGAACTCTTTGAATATTACCTGTTTCAATTTGTTCAACACTTAATGCTGAAACTGCAACAGGAACATCCTGAATTGATTCAGCTCTTTTTCTTGCTGTGACAATAATTTCTTCAACAGCAATGCTATTAACGCTTTCTTCTTGGGCCGATAAATTAAGATTAAACCCAAAAAGAGAGACAAACGAAAATAACATAGTGAAAACTATATTTTTCATACTTTTTAACTCCCCAGTTATTAGTAAAATAATTTAAAAAATTTATGCTTTTTCTCATATGATGGCATTGTTATCAACAATAAAATAAATAAATATAGCTAAGTGTTGCTTTTATGCAACTTACCAATGCTCACCATAGGGTCTTAGCCAATGATCAAAGGTCCAAGCCGACTTATTTTGATTAACTAAATGTAAAGCTTCTTTAGCAATATCGTCTGGATTGATAAAGTAATCATCAGGCTTTTCTGGCCACATTTCTCTCGTCCATGGAACATCAATGGCAGCATCAATTGTTATATAAGCGACATGGACTCCTTTTGGATTAAGGTATCTAGCCATAGATTCTGTAAGAATTTTTTGAGCAGCTTTTGTTGATGCTGTTCCACCAAACTCTGCTTTACCTCTATGAGCAGATGTATTTCCCGTCACAATAACTGAGCCTTTTTCATTCTCAATCATCTTAGGGCATAATAATTGTGAGAATCTTAATAAAGAAGTTACATTTGTATCAAAATTTGATTGAAGATCTCCAACGGTAAAATCTAAAAAGCTACCTCTTATTCCTCTCACAGCATTATGAATAAAGGTATCTGGATGACCAAAGTTATCAACTACTTCATTGACAGTATTTTCAATTGACTCAAGGTTGCGAACATCACAAATAAAACCTTTTGAATTTTCTAATTCATTTTCAAGATGATCAAGTCTTTCTCTATTTCTAGCTATCATAGCAACTTTATAGCCTTCGTTATGAAAGCACCTTGCTAAAGATGATCCAGTACCTGGACCTACACCAGTAATTAGAGCAATCTTATCTGACATTAATTATTTATTTACAAAAACTTCTTCCTTGGCCCAATTTATACCCCTCCTAAGAAGAGTATAAAAAACCGGTAGATCCCAAGCACATCTCTCAACCGAAGGGTAATATTCTAAAGGTTCTGGAAGATCATGCATATCGTAGTGACCTCTGCAATGACCTAAGGTTAAATAGAGAACCTCTCCTTTTTCAACTTTTTTTGTATAAAAAACAGGCCATGTTTCTTGAGGCCAATCTTCTTCAACAAATCCTTCAGCTTTACCATCATAATCTGCTTCAAGAAGAACATCTAGATCACCATGAAGCTCCATTAAGTATAGCTCATCAGTTGTTTCGAATTCCTCAACACCCTCTACCAATGGATGGTTCGGTTGAGAAACTTTCACTTTATAAGGTTCAATAGGAGGGTGTGCAATAAATTGGGACCCAAGTGTTTCCATCATAATAGGAGCTATTCTTGGACTATCAACTTTTCCATCAGACATAAATTGTAAAATTGAGTTTGTTCCATGAAGAGCCAACCATCTTTTACCTGAGGCAACATATTTCTTAAGTGCTTTTTGCTGTTCAAGAGTTGGACGAACATCGCAAGTATATGTGATTAAAAAATCTGCATTTTCTATAGCGTGAAGATTTGAGTAATCTTCAAAGACACGGGTTTTCATTCTTTCGTCTTCAGCTAAAAGTTTTAAAATTTCTAACCTAGCAAAATCTATATCATGAAATTTTCCACCTGCAATAAAGACAACATCAATTTTCTTTTTTATATCATCTGACATTAATCACACCCTCCAATAATTATAAACTCTAATTAAAATTAAATAATTAGAACTGAACCCCTTTTGTGAATCCACCATCTATTACAACATTTGTTCCAGTAGTATGACCACTTGCAGGGCTTGCTAAGAAAGCAACAGTTTTTGCAATATCCTCGCCAGCACCATACTTGCCTAGAGGAATATTTTTTAATGTAGCGTTATAAAAATCTTCCATGTTATCTTTGATGAAGTTCCAAGGTCCACCCTCTATATAAATAGGTCCAGGACAAATAACATTCGATCTAACACCGTTAGGCCCTTCAGTTTGAGCAATATGATTTGAGTAATTTAATAAACCTGCTTTAACAGCTCCATAAGGTCCACTTCCTGGCCCTTCTTCAATAGCAGTTGTTGTTGATATTATTACAATTGATCCATTAGATGCTCTCAGCGCTTCTAATGAAGCCTCTACAGAACGAACAGTTCCCATAATGTCAGTTTGGAAGTTCGCAGCCCATCCATCTTCACTTGGATTTCCTCCTCCAGCACTAACTTGTGGAACAAGAATATCTAAACCACCAAGATCACTTATTGCTGAGGCAATCCAAGTTTTTAAGGCATCACCATCTGCAACATCCACAGCACCACCGATAGCATTAACACCTTTGCCTTTTAAAGCATCAAGTGCTGAATTAACATCATCAATATTACGAGAGCATATTGCTACATCAACACCTTCGTCAGCTAGTGCATGTGCAGAAGCAAGTCCTATACCTTTACTCCCACCAGTAATAATAGCTTTTTTTCCTTTTAATCCTAAATCCATTTTTTCCTCCTATAGATTGTTTACATTGGCGGTCCAAAACCTGGAGGTGCTCCACCAGGACTAAAAACCACCTTTTTCTTTTCTGGTACTAAAATTTCAATCTTCCCACTTTCTTCTTTTATATCAAAGCATATTAATGGCTTTGTGGACAGGTTTGTCATTGATTTTCCTGTTGATAACTCAAAACGAGCCCCATGATGTGGACAAGCATAAAAACCGTTTCTAAATCTTCCACCTGATAAACATGCATTTGCATGGGGGCATATATCTTCGACAGCAAAAAGTTCGCCTTCAATTGAACGACAAACTAAAACATCTCTTCCATTCACTTTAAATACAGATTCTTTACCCGGCTCAATATCTTCAGAGGCACACAAGGGTGCAAAAACATTTTCATCTTCAGTCATAACTAATTATTTTCCAATAAGATTTACTATTCGTATTTTGGAACTTGACCACCGTCTTCCATAATAAGACGATCAACAACCTGATGGAAATGAATAATTCTACGCTCTTGCTTACCACACCAGAGACCTTTATATGCCGGATTGTTCATTCCTTTTTGAACAAAAGGTAAATTATGAGCATCCTGATCAAGAACTTCACCAAGGGTATGCTCTTCACCATCTTTCACATATTGATGTTCTGGTCTTACATAACCATCGGTTTGATCTTGACCACCGCGTTTAGCGACATCGGCAGTTCGTTTATTGTCAGTATCGTTTGGCAATGTAAACATTTGAAGATCATAAAAACATTTATTTGGATCTTCTGGATGAGGTCTTTGTGTAAACATCATATAATTTGTAGCGTGTGTGTTGAGAGTAACATTTGGGAAAACACAATAATGATAATCATCAGATAACTGATCATCATTAAGTTTTGAAAAATCAAAGCCCTCTGTTTTTTCTCTCTCTCTTTGAGCAAGTTGGATATCTCTTCTAACTTCTTGAGCGTTACCTTTATAGGTTTCTGGATCAAGACCATTTTGCGCCATATAATTTTTTAAATTAGGTCCGATTTCTTCCTGATCAATATGTGGCCTTGGGCTAGGAACTCCAAAAGGAACCAAATATCTGTTATGAATATCATATAAATCTATTTGAACATTCATATCATCAAGCCAGTCCATCAATTGCGGGTGTGTTCCCCAAACATGGTAAGTTTCATTGAAAGCATCAACAGATGCCTTCCAGTTACAATTCCACTCTACAGTCATATCCATTATTAATTTCATTTTATCAAAGTTATAAGCGCTTAAATGCTCATCCATAGGACCAAGCCATTCCTTAAGTGGTTTAACATCTTTATTTAATGAATACATAACCCATCCATTCCATTCTTCACATGGTAGCTCATCTAAATGTAATGAAGGATCACAAACTCCTTGAGGGAATGTTTCTGGATCAGGAGCTTCCACTAATTTACCTTGAGCATCATATTGCCAACGATGATATCCGCATTTAAAGGTTCCGTCTGTTAAAACACCTCTCGGTTGCTGTGCTAAAGTATTGCCTCTATGTTTGCATACATTATGAAAGGCTCTTGTTTTTCCATCTTCGCCTCTGGTTATTAAAATAGACCAGTTTCCGATTTCAGTTGTTACATAACTATTTGGTTCTTGAAGGTCTTGAGATAATCCACCTCTTAACCAAACTTTGGTCCAAATATGGTCCCACTCAAGTTTCATAAATTCTTTACTTGTATACCTTTCCTTTGGAATTCTATCATAATTTAAATTTGGTTCAGGTGCTTTATCACCAAGTGTTCCAGGTTTAGCATATCTAGTTAAGGCCATTAATTTCTCCAATCTATTTTTATAATACTAATATATCTAGTTAAATAAATGTACAATAATTTAAAAAGCAATCAAATCTAAAAAATAGAATTAAAAAAGTAAAGATAATGTTTTAATTGCATAAGTAATTTTGCGCCTTGACGATTAAGTTTGATAAGGATTGAATAAATAAAGATTGGGAGAGAATTATAATGGAAAAAAAATTTGGACCTATGATGCAAATGGCATTTGTAGTTAATGATTTTGATGGGCCGATAAATTTTTGGACAAAAAAAATGAATATTGGACCTTTTTTTAAATTAGAGCATTTAAATGTAAAAGATGTTTACTATATGGACAAACCTACTGAATTAGATTTTTCAGTTGCGATTGCTTATACAGGAAATATGCAAATTGAGTTAGTTAATCAACACTGCGATACACCATCAATATATAATGAGTATGTGAATAATGAAAAAGGACCTCTTCATCATTTGTGCACTTTAACAAATGACATTGAAAATGACATTCGTATTCTTGAGTCTCAAGGTTACATTAACCTTCAAGGAGGGAAAACCCAGGATGACGGAAAATTTGCTTATTTAGATACCAAAGAAAAAGAAGGTCCAATTTTAGAAATTGCTCAACTATCTGAAGCAGGTCTTGGTTTTTTTGATGTAATGCATGAGGCATCAAAAAATTGGGATAAAAAAACACCTATAATGGACCTGGGTGAAGTTAGACTATAAAATTTTATTAGGAGAAGATTATGAAAGCTGCAGTTTTCCACGCACCAGGTAAACCATTATCCATAGAGCATGTTGATGATCCAATATGTGGTGATAATGAAATGATAATGAGAGTAAAACAATGTGGTATTTGTGGAACGGATCTTCATGCAAGTGATGGAGGATCTATGGAGCCTCCAACTGGTACAATTTTTGGGCATGAATTTAGTGGAGAAATTGTAGAAATTGGAAAAAATATAAATTCATCATGGAAAATTGGTGATCCAGCCGTATCTCTACCATTTATTTCATGTGGTAAATGTAAACCTTGTATAAACGGTAATCCTTTTTTTTGTGAAATTAGCACATCATCAACAGGTATGAGTCCTGAAATACAAGGTGGTTATGCTGAATTTGTTAGAATAGGATTACCTGAGAGCGTTAAGATACCAAAAGGGGTTAGTTGGGATTTTGCTACATTAGTCGAACCTCTTGCTGTAGGACTTCATGGGGTTAGAGTCTCTAAGTTTAAACAAGGTCATAGAGCTCTTGTTATAGGAGCTGGGCCAATAGGATTAGCAACAATTCAATGGCTAAGGTTTTTTGGAGCAAGACATATAGTTGTTACAGAAATTTCTGAAGAAAGAAAAAAAATGGCTAAAGAGATGGGAGCAACTTTAATAATTGATGGTAAAACACCCCCTGAAGAATTAGCAGCAATTTATAATAAAGAAACTGGGGGTTCACCAGATATAATTTATGAATGTGTTGGATTTCCAAATGTTATCCAAAATTGTATGGAAATAGCTGCACCATTCTCAGAAATTGTACTAATTGGTGTTTGCGACAAGCCTGATACTTTTATGCCTTTCCTTGGAACAATTAAAGAACTAACTCTCAAGTTTGCAATCGCCTACCTCAAAGATGATTTTCAATTCACAGTTGATATGATGGAACAAGGAAGAATTGATCCATCTAAAATGATTACAAATCAGATAGGTTTCAATGAATTACCTGATACGTTCGAAGCATTAAAAACATCAAAAGACCAATGTAAAGTAATGATATGTCCGAACCATTAGATATTGAAAAAGAACTTGAGGAAGGAAGAAAACCTGGTAATCAAACATTTTTCAAAGATGAAAATAAAAATCTTTTAGTTGTTACGAGAGGACACCCTTTTGAAAGGGATAATTTTTTTAGCATGGTTGATGCACTAGGGTGTGATTGGAGTCATATCGAACACCCAGCAGCACAAAGTTTTTTTAAAAAAGATAATTTAAAAAAATTTGATGCAGTCTTATTTTATGATATGCCCGGACTTAATTTTGAAGAAATAAACAATGACTCAAAATTTTTTATAAATCCTCCAGAAGAATATAAAAATGATTTTTTAGAGAGATTAGAAGAAGGTATGGGTTGTGTTTTTCTTCATCACTCAATAGCTGGTTGGCCTCTTTGGGATGAATACAGTAATATCATAGGTGGAAAATTTTTATATAAATCTGCAGATATAAGAGGAAAAAAATCATCAGATTCTGGGTACCGTCATTTTGTTAATTATAAAGTTTCTTCAGTTAGAGATCATCCAATTACAAAAGGAATAAATGATTTTCAAATCGAAGATGAGTTATATCTCTCTCATGTTTTTGAGGAAGATATTAATCCTATACTGAAAAGTGATTATAATTTTATTAGAGATAATTTTTATTCTGCAACAAATGCTTTAAATGGAGAAATGAACTCTAATGAAGGCTGGGAACATCCTGATGGAAGTAATATAGTTGGATGGACAAAATATTATAGAAAAAGTGCAATAACATACCTACAGTTTGGAGATGGCGTTAAATCTTATGAAAATAAAAACGTCAGACTTCTATTAAAAAGATCTATTGACTGGGTAACAAAAGAGACAAAAGAATTAAAAAAAATTCAAAAATAATTAAAAAAAATTAAAATCTATATTTATTTTTTAAAATTTTAATTTTTTGATTGAAAGTAAGAGAAAAAAACATTTAAATCCATAACTCAAATTAAGATTTTAAAAAAGGGGACTATAAATGCAATTAGCAAGAGAAGAACTCGAACAAGCTTACCGTCAAATGAAAACAATCAGAGAATTTGAAGATCATCTTCATAGAGAAATAGCCAAAGGTACTATAGGTGGCTTTACTCATTTATATGGTGGTCAAGAAGCTGTTGCGGTAGGTGTTTGCGAAAATTTAAGAGACACTGACTATATTACATCAACCCACAGAGGTCATGGTCACTGCATAGCAAAAGGTTGTGATGTAAAAGGCATGATGAAAGAACTTTATGGTCGTGCGGATGGTCTATGTAAAGGTAAAGGTGGTTCCATGCATGTTGCTGATATGGACGTTGGTATGCTTGGTGCTAATGGAATTGTTGGTGGAGGACCTCCTCTTGCAACTGGAGCAGCTTTAGCTGCAAAACTTGATGGTAATGGAGGAGTAGCATTGTCTTTTGGTGGGGATGGGTCTTGTAATCAAGGACCAGTTTTTGAATCAATGAATATTGCTGCAATTTTGAACCTTCCTAGTATTTATGTTTATGAAAATAATCGATATTCAGAACATACAGGGGCCTCATATGTTATTGCATCAGAAAGTATTGCAAGTCGTGTTGAAGGTTTTGGAATTCATACTGTTAAAGCAAATGGATTCGATTTCTTTGAAGTTCATGAGGTTATGAAAGAATTAATAGCAAGATGTAGAGAAGGTAACGGTCCTTGTGCTGTTGAATTTGAGACCACTAGATTTTATGGCCACTTTGAAGGTGATCCACAAAATTATAGAGGCCCAGATGAAGTAAAAAATGATAGGGAAAATAATGACTGTGTTAAAATTTTCCGTTCAAAAGTTACAGAGGCAGGTCTTTTAAGTGATGAGGATTTAGATAAAATTGATAATGAAGTTATTAGTTTGATTGAGACGTCTGCAGAAGAAGCTGCTGCTGCACCTGTCCCATCACCAGAAGAAGTTACTACAGACGTTTACGTCTCATACTAAGGAGAATTAATTATGGCTAAAATGAGTTATAGAGAGGCTTTAACAGAAACACTTCATCAAGAAATGGCTAATGATGAGAATGTAATTGTCATGGGCGAAGATGTTGTTGGTGGTACTGGAAGTCCTGGTGGACCTGAGGCTATTGGTGGTGTTTTTGGTGTCACTGGCGGATTATTTGGAAAATTTGGTGCTGAAAGAGTTATTGATATGCCAATTTCAGAAGCAGGTATCGCCGGTACAGCTGCTGGTGCTGCTCTAGCGGGAAAAAGACCGGTTGCAGAGATTATGTTCGCAGATTTTATGGGTCTTTGTATGGATCAATTAATGAATCAAGCTGCAAAATTTAGGTATATGTTTGGTGGTAAAGCAACCTGTCCAATGGTTTTAAGAACTTCCTATGGTGCAGGCATGCAGGCAGCATCTCAACACAGTCAATCACCTCATCCAATGGTTACTGCAATTCCAGGTCTTAAAGTAGCAATGCCTTCGACAGCTGCAGATGCAAAAGGACTGTTAACAACTGCAATTAGAGATGATGACCCAGTTATTTTCTTTGAACATAAAACTTTATATGGTCTTCAAGGGGAAGTTCCAGAGGGTGATTATTTAGTTCCATTTGGAAAAGCTAGAATCGTATCAGAAGGTAATGACTGTACTCTTGTCGCTACTGGTAGGATGGTATCCTTCTGTGAAGATGCTGCAAATGCTCTTTCTGCAGATGGAATAAGTTGTGATATTATTGATCCTAGAACAACAAGTCCGCTTGATGAAGATGCTATTTTAGATAGTGTTGAAAAAACTGGTAGATTAATTGTTGTTGATGAAACTCCTCCAAGATGTTCTTTTGCTGCTGATATAGCGGCTTTGGCAGCAAGTGAAGTATTTTCCTCACTCAAGGCTCCAATTAAAACTGTTACTGGACCTCATTCACCAGTGCCTTTTGCAAAAGAACTTGAGGCAGCTTTTCTTCCTTCACCTGTAAAAATTAAAACAGTGATTGAGCAAACAGTTAACTTTAGTTAGGAATTTAAAATGAGTAAAAAGATTGAACCTCTTATTATGCCCAAGTGGGGCATTGAGATGGACGAAGGTAAATTAACTGAATGGTTAATTGAAGAAGGAACAACTTTTTCAAAGGGTGATCCTCTAGTTGTTATTGAAACTGACAAAATTTCAAATGAAGTCGAGGCAGAAATTGATAGCACCCTTCGTAAAAAGGTTGTTGAAGCTGATGGAACTTATGCTGTTGGTGCTCTTTTAGGGATCTTTGCTACAGACGATGCAAGTGATGAAGAAATTGATGAATTCATAAATTCATACGTTGCTCCTGACACATCTTTTAAACCAGAAAGCGCAAGTTCATCCGAACCAGCATCTCCAGCACCTACTGCAAAGGCAAGCAATAATACATCTTCATCTGCTAATAATGAATTACCTTCATCTCCACCGGAAGATGTTAATATTTCTCCAAAAGCTTGGGAAGTAGCTCTTGAACTTGATGTTGATGTTTCCTCAATTACTCCTTCAGGTAGAAGAGGTAGAATATCAGTACAAGATGTGGAACAAGCCGCTGATCCAGCAAAGCTTGCTGCTTATAAAGGGGAAGATTCATCCGATGCAAGTCAATCTGACAATCCTTCAAAATCTATAGAGCACACCTCTATGAGAAAAGTCATTGCTGAAAGGTTGGTTAGCTCAAAAAATACAGCTCCTCATTTCTATCTAAACGTAGACTTAGAGGTTGATACTTTAATGGATAAAAGAGCTTCACTTAATGCAGATAATTCTGAAAAAATTTCAGTGAATGATTTAATCATAAAATGTGTTGCTACAGCTCTAAAAAAACATCCAGAAATTAATATTAATTGGACTGATAGTGCAATTCTACAATTTGAAAATGCAGATATATCTGTTGCAGTTGCAACAGAAGCTGGTTTAATTACTCCAATTATAAAAAATGCTGGAAATTTATCAGTACAAGAAATTTCTTCAGAAATGAAAAGATTATCTGATCTTGCTCATAGTAACAAATTAATGCCATCGGATTATCAAGGTGGTACATTCTCAATATCTAATTTGGGAATGCTAGGAATTAAAGATTTTACAGCTGTAATTAATCCTCCTCAATGTGCAATTCTTGCTGTTGGTGGTTTGCAAACCAAAGTTGATGAAAATGATGGAAAAGCAGTATTTAGTAAAATAATTTCTGTAACTATGTCATGCGACCATAGAGCGATTGACGGTGCTGTTGGAGCTCGTTTCTTACAAACATTATCAGAGATTGTTAAAGCAGCTGAAGGTATATAATATTTAGATCAAAATTATATTTTATTCTCTTGGTCTTCCCAATAAGGATCTCTAAGCTCTCTTTTTAAAATTTTTCCTGTAGGAGCCTTTGGAAGAGCATCTATAAATTTTACAGCCCTAGGCTTTTGGTATGAGGCAAGATTTTCTTTTGCTGTATCAATAATATCTTTTTCAGTCGCGTTCATGCCTGGTTTTAAAACTACATAAGCCATGACGGACTCACCCCATTCATCATCAGGTATCCCAAAAACTGCACTTTCAAGAACAGCTTCATGCTTGGAAACAGCCTCCTCTACTTGAACGGAGTATATATTTTCACCGCCTGAAATGATCATATCTTTAGCCCTATCTTTAATAAAGATATATTCTTCCTCATCCCATGTAGCAATATCACCCGTCCACATCCAACCATCTTTAATACACTTATCTGTTAAATCTTTTTGACGATAATATCCCAACATATTTGCATCAGATTTAACGATAATTTCACCAGGAGTTTTGTTATCATTTGGAACAGGTTTACCGTCAGGATCAACAACCAGAACCGAAGTTACATAACCTGCTCTTCCACAAGATTTTAACCTTTCTGGGTTAATACCGTTAATAGCATTAACATGGTCTTCTTGAGACAAAAACGTCATAGTGGTTCCCTCAGTTTGACCGTAACCCTGAATAATTCCTCCAGGTAATTTTTGAAGTACTTCTTCTATTACTCTGGTAGGCATTGGGCCGCCTCCATATTGAACGCATCGCAAACTAGATAAATCATAATTATCAAAACCTTCTACTGCTAACATCCAATTTAGCATTGTAGTAATACCAAGAAATCCCGACACCTTTTCCTCTTGAATTAAGTTTAGAGCGAGTTCGGCATCAAAATTCATCAAAACTATTGGACATCCATGAGAGGTGTAATTCATTGCAAGCAAAACAGGTATATGAAACATTTGACCAGTAAGCATATAAACATCGGATGGAACTATCCTCTCTGCTACAGTTTGATTTAACATACCAAAATATGCCGACCTATGCGTATGAAGAGCGCCCTTTGATATACCGGTTGTTCCACCAGTATATAAAATAAAGAAAGGATCTTCATCTCCAATACTCGAAGGTACAATTGGTTCATTGGATGATGCCTTAGCAATTAATTCATCAAAAGAAGAATTACTATCAGAACCATATTCAAGCCAATGATCGATAAAATTTATTTTTCTTTGAAGATCTCTTGTAGTTTCTGAAAATTGCCCCTGTGTAATAATAACTTTAGGTTGGCCATTTTCTATAATTTGCAACAACTCATCTGAGCCCAATCTCCAATTTAAGGCATGCGCAACTAAACCTACTCTTCCACATGCAAAAAAAAGTGCTAAAAATTCTATAGTATTTTGTGAAAGTATGGAGACTCTATCTCCTTTTTCTAAACCAAGATCCATAAGGCCATTGGCGATTTTTTTTACTAGTTCATCAAGTTCTAGAAAAGTGATCCTTTTTTTTGAGGATTGATCGTAAACAGCCCAAGCATTTGGTCTTAACTTAGCCTGTTTAGCAGTAATCAACCCAATATTAATCATAATTTTTTCCTATCCCTTAAACCAATAATAAGCTAGCTTTTTAATAGCAAACAAACAAAGTTTAATCTATAAATTATAAGAATTTATTAGATAAAATTATAAATTAAAAAAAGTGTTAGCTTAAATGAATAAAGAAATTATAAATAATATTGCTGATTTTGCTGTTAAGTTTCCTGAAGAAATAGCCAATAAAGAATGTTTAACTGTTGATGATGTCAGTTTAAATTTTAATCAATTTTCGATTCTTGTTACCTCATATGCAAAAAAATTAAAGAAATTAAATTTAAATAAAGGTGATAGAGTTGGTATATTACTATTCAATTCAATCGAATATTTATTATTAATGTATGCATCAATGTATGCAGGTTTTGTTCCAGTAAATATTAATGCAAGATATAAAGCGAAAGAACTAAACTATGTTCTTCATGATAGTAAATGCAAAATTTTGTTTACTAGCTCACAATCAGATGAGGTAACAAATTTTTCAGAAATTATAAGTTCTGTCTATGACTCAACAGAGGGTCGACCTGAGGAACTAACTGATGTTTATATAATAGGTGGTTCTAAAGATAATAGATTTAAAGACTTTAAAGAATTTGAATCAATCTTTGTAGACGAATCATTGAATGAAGAAGCAACTGGATCAGAAGATGATCCTGCTTTCATAATGTATACATCTGGAACAACATCAAATCCAAAAGGATGCCCATTAAGTCATAGAAATGTTTTGCATGTAGCAAATTCCATGGTCGATAGATGGAAAATGAACGATGAAGATGTTTTTTGGGATCCTCTCCCAATGTTTCATATGTCCTCAATTTTACCTTTTATTGGATGTTCAATATCAAAGTCCACTTTTCTCTCTACAATTCACTTTAATCCAGATGCCGCAATTAAGGTTTTAATAGAAAAAGATGTATCGATAGCCTTTCCAGCATTTCCAGCTGTGATGGTAGCATTGTCAAATCATGATGACTTTACACCTGAAAATCTCAGTAAATTGAGAATTATTAACAATGTTGCGCCAATTGAAACTCTAAGAGCGTTTCAAAATAAAGTTCCTCAAGCTACACAAGTTTCGGCCTATGGCTTAACAGAGGTGGGAGGAGTAACTTCTTTTGGTTCACCTGATGACGCTCTTGAACATAGATTAACGACTTGTGGTAAGCCTTGGCCAGATGTGGAAATAAGGATACTAGATCCTGAAACCAATGAAGTTATGAATAACGAAGAGAAAGGTCTTATCGAGATTAAAGGACCACATGTTTTCTCTGGTTACTTAAATGATAAAGAAGCAACAAAAAATGCCTTATCAGATGATGGTTGGTTCTCAACTGGTGATATAGGTTCATTAACAAATGATGGTTACATCCGTTTTCATGGAAGAATAAAGGATATGTTAAAAGTTGGAGGAGAAAACGTTGCAGCTTTAGAAATTGAAGCATATTTTGATAGTCATGAAAAAATATTAATTAGCCAAGTTGTTGGTGTTGATGATGATCATTTGGGTGAAGTACCAGCAGTTTTTATAGAGAAAAAACCTGGCACAGAAATATCAAAAGAAGAGCTTATAGACTTTTGTAAAGGGCAAATATCAAACTTTAAAATCCCAAGGTATATTGTCTTTGTAGATGAATGGCCAATGTCGTCAACAAAGGTACAAAAATTCAAATTAAAAAACTTAGATCTTGGAGAAAAAATATTTGGATAATTTATATAGGGATAACCTTATACAAAATTATTTTTTTATCCTCTATTTCCACCCAGCCAAAAAAAGGTTTCAAGGTACCATCCTTGCCTACTACATTTGCAAGAAATGACCCTGATTTTCCATCTGTTAAAACTTTATCAACCCTATGTGTAATTCCTTCTTTTTGAATTTCATAAACTCTACCCTCAAGAAAATCCTCTACACTTTTTCTTCCTCTTAAAATATCAATATTAGAAGCATCATGACCATCATGTTCCCAAACTTGAGTATGTATCCATTCTACATTTTCATGCATAGCCTTAGATGCACCTTTAGAATTTACAGAGTCTATATTATCAAAATAAATATTTTGTAATAATGAATGTAATTCATTTTGACTTATTAAAGACATAACAAATTAATCTTTAAAAACTTTTGCTGGATGATCAGGTGCAATAATTTCTTGAATTTCAAAAACATTTCCATCTATATCTCTACCATAGGTTGCTTTTACTGACCCAAAATCTTTTGGTGGACAATGAAACTTTACTCCTTTGGATACTAAATCATTATAAACCTCATCAATATTTGTAACATCAAAACAAACATGAGTATGGCCATGATTATTAACAGGTCTATTTTCCTGCATAGCCTTTGGCTCAGGAGATGAATATTCAAAAAATTCAATCATAACATTTCCGCAACTAAGAAAACCTTGTTTTGCAGAGCTACCCTTCAAACCTAAAACTTGATCAATCTCATCAGCACCCTTATCCCACTGACTTCTGCTATCTATGTCTTTACAATTAAAATTTTCTTTATAAAAATTCATTAAGCGTTCAATATTTGGCGTTGATATTGCAGCGTGATGCATTCCATTAATTGGCATTTTTTCCCCCTAATTAAAAAATTATAATCAAATTAATTATTGCAAAAAGAAGTGTTTGTTGCAAATATTTATAAATGGAGGGCCTAATGAATAATCTTATATTTCAGCCAGTAATTGTAATGTGCTTATTATCCTTTTTTATGATGATATGGATGTATGCAACTCGTTTACCAGCTGCAAAAAAATTAGAACAAGATGGTATTGATGTTCAGAAATTTTCGCATCCATCTTCTATAGGCGGTATATTTCCTAGCAAGGTGGAAAGAGTAGCTGATAACTATAACCATTTATTTGAGCAACCAACAATATTTTATGCAATTAGTTTTGTTATTTGGGGACTTGAGCATACAGATATAATACATCTGTATTGTGCATGGTTTTACGTAATAATTCGAATAATACATTCAATTTTTCAGGCAACTCTTAACTTGGTCTGGATAAGATTTTCATTGTTTATTTTAAGCTGGGTTGCTTTAGCAACTATGATATTTAGAGAAGCTATTAATTTAGTATAAAATTATAATCTATAAGGAGTAAAAATGTCATCATTATTAGCACACATCAAAATTGTTGATGGACAAGAAAAAAAATTTGAAGAGTTATCCAAGGAATTATACAAGCAATCGCATGCTAAAGAAGATTGTATAATAAGATATGAATATTATCGAGGAAGAGAGAAGAATTCATATTACACTCTTCTAGTGTATCCAACCTACTTAGATTTTTTACTCAAGCATCAAATAAGTGATCACCATGAAGAGGCAGGGGCTCAATATGATGGTGTTATTGAGAGTATTGATCTTGAATGGCTTGACCCTATTGATGATGCTGCACCTGTTGGTATTACAAAAATGGAGGAAATACCTTCAGATGCTTCTGATTTAGCAAAAGAGTATGGGGAAAGCCATGCTGCAGAAGTTCAAGATTGGTGGTTAAAACTTAGAAATGTTTATTAATTATTAATTAAAATATCTGCTTCGGAAATTACAGAAACTTTTTCCTGCCCAACATTTAGCTTAAGACGGCAAGTTATAATAGTTGAATCATTTTTAGTTGATATATTTTCAATATAGCCTGATACATTTACTTGATCACCCTCAACTATAGAGTCAGTCATTTTATTATTTAACTTTATAATCTCTGAATCAGGGAAATTCTGATCTATTGCATTAATTATATAGGCAATATTTGCATGCCCTTGATTTATAGTTTTCTCACCCAATCCAATTGATTTAACTGAATTCACATCTAGGTGTATAGGATTGGGATCATTAAGAATTTCAGCCCATAAATTCATATTCTCTTGAAGAACTGAAAAACTCCAATTTTCTAAAGTATCGCCTATTTTATATTTCATTATTTTTTTCCCAAGGGTAGTATCCAGACATAGTTAACATTGCCAATATTTTTAGAATCAACATCGAATAAAGTTAAAGAGAAATCTAAAATTTTTATTTCACCAAGTTTTTTACTATTTTTTTTAATTAGGGAATTAATTTGCCCTTTTACAAAATATTTACAATCTACCTTTAATTGAGTGTTAAAGGTCATATTACATTGCCCTAACATAGGACCATTTTTTGTATCATAATTTAATAAATCAAAAATATCTTGAATTGATGCTCCCGATCCCCTTAAGGTAATGATCATAAAATATATGGGGTGAGCTTGAATAATTCTGTTTATATTTTCACCACTTAATTTATTTCCAGTGGAGTTATTGACTAAAAGATTTGAGTTTTTATCGATAAAAAATTCACCACCGGGAAATTCTAAACCATAATAACTATCCAAAGATAAGTCTTTTGAATTTTTGGTTAAATATTGCCATTTTTCGTAAATTTTTTTTGATTTTTCCAAACTTAATTTACCTTCCAATAAAATAAAATGTATAATAAATTAAAATCTAATAATAGTAATTACATAATTTAAAAGTAGATAAAATAATGAAGAATGGGGAAACAATAGATAGCGTTATAAGCATTGATAAAATGCAGAATATATCATGGAGACGACGAAAAGATGCTAGACCTCCCGAAATCATTGAAGCAGCAAAAAAAATATTGGAAGATAAAGGAATAAAAGGCCTATCAATGATGAAAATATCAAAGGCCGCTGGCGTATCTGAAGCAACTTTATATAAATATTTCAATGATAAAAATGATCTTTTAAATCAAGTTTATGTTGATTGGGCGCAACCATTTGTAGAAAAAATGGAAACAGATATTAAAGATATTTCTGATTTACACTCAAGTCTTCTATTTATTGCTATTAGATATTTAGAAGGCATGAAAACAGCACCTAAATTACACATTATCTGGTTTAAACATCTCAGATGGGATAATTATGTTGGTTCACCAATACATGCGATGAACAGAAGGTACTCTAACTTAGTAAAAAAAGTTTTTGAACGAGGGATTACAAATGGAGAAATTAATAATACTGTTAATTTTGACATTTTTAGAGATCAATTTCTTGGTGGCCTAGAACATATTGGACTTAGAAAGGTTCTTGCTCATAAGAATATAAATATTGGAAAAGTCTCTTCTGATTTAGTTAATAATTTACTTTCAGGGGTATCAAAATAAAAAAATGAAAAATTTTTATATTCTATTAGTTTCAATTTTTATTATTAATAGTAATTTATTTGCAAGTAGTTCACCTAATGAGGAATTAAAAAATGCTGATTTATTTGCAGGTGCTTCTGATAAAGCTTCTGCAAAAATTTTTAATGAGTCTTGTGTAAGTTGTCATAGTGGGGGTGTACCAAGAGCGCCGCATTCAACCACTTTTTCGGCAATGTCTGCTGACTATATTTTAGAAACACTTGATGGTGTAATGTCATCTCAAGCTTCACACTTAAGCAAAGATCAAAAAATAAAACTCGCAGAATTTATTTCGGGTGGAAGTGTATCATCAAATATACAGGAACCTGACTTTTGTAAAAAAGAAATTTCAAATACTAAGATTAAATTTGATGAAAAAAACTCATATAACCAATGGGGTTATGATAAGCAAAATACAAGAAGAGCAAAGTCAAATATAAATAGTAAAAATGCGAAAAATATCGAAATTAAGTGGGTATTTGCATTCCCAGGAGCTACAAGATCAAGATCACAACCTTCAGTTTCTGGAAATGTAATTTATATTGGCGGTCAAAATTCAAATCTTTATGCTCTTGATAGAGAAACTGGATGCGTAAGATGGAAATCCAAAACACAAGGAGAAATAAGATCTGCTCCTGTAATAGAAAAAATAAATAATAATTATTTTATTTATGCAGGAGATTATGAAGGAAATGTCTATAAATATGATGCTCTAACAGGTCAGAATATATGGACAAAATCATTGAGATATCACCCAAGAGTTATACTCACAGGCTCTGTTAGAGTATATGATAAGGTTATTTATGTGCCTTTATCTTCAAGAGAATGGGCCGATGGAGCAAATCCAGATTATGAATGCTGTACATTTAGAGGAGGTGTTATGGCATTGGATGCAATCACTGGTGAAGAGTTATGGACAACATACTCAATACCAGTTCCTGCAAAACATCTTGGAGATTATAATGAGTCCGGTAAGAAAATATTAGCTCCATCAGGTGTGCCAGTTTGGAACTCACCCACTATTGATGATGAAAGAAATCTTGTTTATGTAGGGACTGGTGAGTCATATACTTCGCCAGCCGCAGATACAAGCGATGCAATACTTGCAATTGATAAATCAAAAGGTGGAATTGTTTGGTCATTTCAAGCTCAAAGTGGTGACGCATGGAATATGGGCTGCTTTATTTCACCTAAATCAGGTTGTCCAAAGGAAGACGGTCCTGATTGGGATTTTGGTGCTTCAACAATCTTAATGAAAACAAGTGAAGGCAGAAATATTCTCTTTGGGGGAAGAAAATCAGGTCACGTGTATGCATTAGATCCAGATCAAAAAGGTAAACTTTTATGGTCAAGAAAGATTGGAAGAGGTGGTTTTGCAGGTGGTGTTCATTGGGGTATGACAGTAGATGATGATAATATCTATGCACCAATTGCAGATAAAAATTACATTAATAAATTTCCTGGACCAGCTACGCCAGGTATTTATTCATTAAATGCAATAAACGGGGATATTAACTGGCGATTTGAGCCAAAAGATAGATGCAATGGGTTAAGTTCTTGTGATAGAGGTATTTCGGCAGCCTTAACATCGACAAATGATATTATTGTAGGTGCAGGCATGGATGGATGGCTTTACATACTTGATAGTAAAACAGGTAATCTGCTCTGGGAATTTGATACAAATAAAGATTTTTCAGAATTTTCTAATATCAAAGCATATGGCGGTACTATTGAAGGCTTAGGTCCAGTAATTAGCGGTAACAACTTATACATAAACTCTGGTTACCAATATGGAGGTAACATGCCTGGAAATGTATTAATTAGCTTTGAAATTAATTAAGATAAAAAATAAAGAAATATCAGAGAAAGAGATAATTAAAATTAACTTAAAATTATTAATTGGATTTAATTGAATTATTTAATTCATAATGAAAATGTCTAATTCTAAGTTCCTGCTCGCTCCATAATGCACCCCTAAAACCTCTTGATCTTACACCAGATTGAACATACGGAATTAATTCAGAGTCTTGCTCAAGAATTAAACCTAAATCAGGTTTTTCATTCTCATCATAATAAACTATTTCAGGTCTAGTTTTTCCGGACTTATCAGTATCCTCTGGTAGTCCCATCCATGCAGGGACGCTATATTCTTCACCTTCAACCACTCTATAATTTATTGTAGTATCAAGATAAAATTTTTCAGGGTCAGTTGGATGAGGTAAAAACTTAAAAAGAAAAACACCCTCGGGATGACATCCAATTTGTATATTTGGAAAAATACCATAATCAAAGCTATCTGTTAACTCCGCATCAGTATATCTTTCATAACCTAAATTGAATTTCTTAGAAATCTCTCTTTTTTTATTTTGAATTAATTTTTTTGCCTCTTGGATATTACCATTAAATTCTTCAGAAGATATACCTACATCTCCAAGAAGAAAACTTGTACTTTCATTTATAGTAGAACGATCCTTATATCTAATGCTTGGAATTATAAAAGGAACTATCATCCTATTCATACCATTATCCCAATTATCAATTTGAACATGATAATCTTCCATCATTGTTTGAGTTTCTGGATGAACAGTTGAAAGATGATAAGTTTCATAAAAAGCTTCTAAACCTGTTTTCCAATTTGCCTTCCATAATGAATTTACATGTCTAACAACCTTCATTTCATTTATCTTGTAGTTATCTAAGTAATCTGCAACTGGGCCCAAATAATCTCTTACTGGCCTGGCTTTGTCATTCATTGTAATCCAAACAAAACCGCACTCGATTTCACATTTTACTTTTGATAAATTTAGATCATTTTCCAAAACCTCTTTTCTAAAAGTTTCTTTATCTAGAACTTGTTCATTTTCACCATTTAAATCAAATACCCAGCTATGAAATGAACAACCAATTTTTTCTATAAAACCAAAATCTTCATTAATTAATCTATTTCCTCTATGCGGACAGACATTGTAAAATGCATTAATATTTTTTTCACTTGATCGAACAACAATTATAGACTCTTTACCTATTTTAAAATTATAAAAATCTCCAACATTAGAAACATCATTAACATTACAAACTAAAAGCCATTTCTTTGTCCAAACATTATCCCATTCTAGCTTCATAAACTCATTGGAGTAATATCTTTCAGGATTAAATCTTTCCGTACCAAAGTCCTTAAAAGGTTCTTTTGCCTCTACTCCTTTTCCTTCAGGGTTATTTTTCCAACCTTTTTTAAAATTAAATTCAGCTCTATTTTTCATTTTCATTAGCTTTAAGTCTTTTTGCCATATGCTTTAAAAATAATATTTACAATATCATTTACAGTTTCATCAATTTCAAAATCTTCTCCATACATCCTGTATTTAATTGCAATATATTCAATTGCTCCATGATAAATATTGATAATAGCTGAGTCTTTAGCTTCTATTTCAATTTCACCATTTTTCTTTGCTTTTAAAATTAATTTTTTTACTAAATCTTCATAAGTTGATTTTAATTTATATATCTCTGAGTTCTTTTTCAGTCTCTTATTGATATCATGAGTAAAAATATCCCATAAATTCTGATTGCGTTTTAATCTTACAAAATGTGTTCGCGCAAGATGAATTAAGCAATCACGAAGATTTTCAATCCCATCCAAATCTTTTTGGAATTGATCAATAAAGTCAAAACCTAATCTATTATAACACTTCTCAATCAAATCATCCTTATCATTAAAATATTTAAATATTGTAGCCACCGAAACACCTGCATCTTTTGCAATTCGTCTAGTTGAAAGACCGGATCTACCCTCTTTACTTAAAATTTTATATGCAGAATTTAAAATTTCTTCAGCTCTATCCTTTTTTCTTCTTTTCCATTTTTTTGAATTATTTACACTCAAAATTTCTTAATCTCCGTTAATATAAATCAATAGTCTATACCTTGAGATTTATTAAATTAACAGTGTTAAAAATTATATAAAAAATTAATCCTTTGGGCTAACATCGAGCTCTACCTCACCTAAGGCAAGTTTATGGAGCCATTCAGAGTCTAAAATCCAATCAATGTTCTTGTCTTTATCATAATAAGTTACTGAACCCTGACCACTAAAAAACATTTCTGTTTGAACCTCGCATTTAGCATCATAATGCTCAGCATGAACTGGTTCAAAGCCATAAGTTCCTGCAGGTGCTGAGCCTATATCATATATCAATTCACCTTTAGTAATAAAGAATTCTCCACTTCCTTGGTGTCTATGGGCTTGAAAGGCAGCACCGGGGTCCATTTGAACATAAAGTGTCCAGTTACCAGTATTTAAACAGGCCTTAAGAACTTTAAACCTAGATCCGCCGCCAACCTCAATCCATTCCATCTTATTGGTATCTTTAATTATATCACCAGCATCAGAAATAATTTCTGCTTCATTAATTCTTTTTATATTAACACTCATAATTACTACTCACCTTTATTTGTTGGGCAAGCCCAGAAGGGCTTACCCATAGTTTTACACCTTTTTATATAAAATCAAAAATTCTATTTAAAAATCATAGTCTATAGAAATTCCAATCATCCGGGGAGGCATATAAACAGGTGCATCTGAGCTAGGTCCGAGTAAAGAGCTAGCAAAATATTCTTCATTAGTTAAATTTCTACCAAATAAAGATAACTTAATGTTTTCATTAAAATTAGGTGTTAATGAAACAGAAGCAGCCAATGTATTATAACTTCCAGGGTTAACCCTCTCTAAGAAATCAAACCAGAATTCATCGCTGTAGTAAAAATTACCATTTAACTCCAATAGGCCTGATGAAATTACCCTTTGATAATTAAAACCTAAACTTCCAGTATATTCAGGTGCAATTATAAGTTGGCTACCATCTAAATTAATAACTTCATTTGATGCAAATCCTGCAGCTGTCATCGGTAACTGATAAGCTGTAGAGCTATAATTTCCATATTCAGATTTCAAATAAGAAAAAGTACCATAAACTTGAAGGTTTTCGTTTACATTATAATTTCCTTCTAGTTCAATCCCGTAAATATCAGACTCATCTGCGTTACTTAAGATTGCGGCTTGACCGTCCCATACTTGTGCCTGTTGATCTTTGTATTTCATCCCAAATACAGCAATCGCCAGACGATAATCTATAGTACTCCTCTTTAAACCAAACTCGAGATTAGTTACATACTCAGGTTTTGTCCCAAATTCATTCTGGACTGTTGCATTATTTAAAACACTGCTTTTAAAACCTTTTGAAATAGATCCGTAAATACTAGTTTCCTCATCTATGTCATAATGAAGAGCTACGCGAGGAGTCCAGGCATCATCTTCTATTGCGCCCTCTGCTGGATACCTTGGATTCAATGTTCCCGCACCATATTTTTCTTCTTCTGTATAACGTACACCCGCTATAAGACGAAGTTGATCAGAAATATCATAATTAATTTCTCCAAATATTGCTCTAGATTCTATAAAATCAGTTGAATGACCTATAAAATTAAATCCTGACCTAGTTCTATCAGCATAGCCATCAACAATAACAGGATTAACATTAAAACCAAATACAGCTTCAGTATCATAATAATACGCGCCTACAACATAACTAAATTTTCCTGATTGCTCCGATGAAAATAAAAATTCCTGCTGTATAGTAGTGCTCGGATAATCTTGCCAAAAATCAAGGCATACAAAAGCAGCCTTACATGACGCAGATGTTCCTGTATCTAAATCAACAACAAAATCAACATCATCATTCGAATAAGAGGTTGTTGACCTTAATGTACCGTAACCATCAATATCATATTCAACTATTAAAGAAATATGTTCCTGATCAAGCTCTTGGGGATTACTTCCGTCTTTTAGCTCACTAGCAACATACCATGGTTTTGAAGATGTAATTCCATCATCATAATAACCAGAAGCACCATTACCTTGAAAAGATTGTGTTGCCCATGACATTAAATCATCAGCATGGCCTATTGTAACAGATAAAAGCGCACTTAGGTTTGGAGAAGGTTCCCATAATAATTTACCACGCAAATGATATTTCTCAAGTTTACCACTTCGTCCACCATTATTCATATTAGTAAGAAAGCCCTCAACATCCCTATAATAACCTGAAAAACTGTATGCAAGTGTATTTTCGATAAGTGCCCCCGTAAGATAACCCTTAATAGTCATGTCTCCTGAGTCTTGATCACTACCTGTATAATAACCATAATCTAGAGATAAATTTCCTTCAGTCTCGTACTGAGGTTTTTTTGTATTTACAAGTATTACTCCGCCTGTATTATTTCTTCCAAATAAAGTACCTTGAGGACCTCTAAGAACCTCTATTTGCTCTACATCGGCAAGCTCTAAAACATTAACTAACTGATTAGGTTGATAGACTCCATCTAAATAAATTGCTGTAGGCTGCTCATTACCAGCACTTCCCAGCCTTGATTGCATTCCTCTAATTGATGGAACAGCAATTCCACCTTGGCCTGCAAAAGTTAAACCAGCAACAATACTTCCTAGATCACGAATATCTGCAATTCCAGCATTTTTTAGTGCTTCTTTATCTGCAACGGTAATTGCTATTGGAACATCATCAATATTTTCAGATCTCCTTTGAGCAGTTACTAGAATTTCTTCAATTTGCCCTAATGAAGCGTCGGTTTCTTGAGAAAAAGAATACTGACTTGTTGATAGTATTAAGAAAAATGAAAATAAAAATAAAAAAAGATTTTTGTAAATTTTTTTCAATTAATTACCCCCCCCCTTTTTGAATTAAATAAACAATGTTTATTAAAATTCAAACACATAATTAAAAAAAACTCAAGTTAATAAACACTGTTTATTTATATAATTGTATAACAAAATATAAGGTATTTAAAAATCAAAATAATTTTAATATGAAAATAACTCATATATAATTATATGTGGAAATTTTTTTTAAACTTCACTAATGAATTTTTATATCTTGAGGTAAAATTAACTATAGTTTTTTAAGTTCTCAGAAGCACTAATAATTGTTTCCACATCTGGTAAATACGCAGCTTCTAAATTTGGAGCAGCTGGAACTGGACAATGCGGAGGCGTTAAAACTTTAGTAGGCGCTTTAAGAGATGAAAATACTTCTTCCGAAACCATACTAGTTATCCAAGAACCAAAAGAACAAACGGGATTTGATTCATCCAAAACAAGGAGTCGCCCAGTTTTTTCAACACTGTCATAAACCATCTCATCATCAAATGGTGATAATGATCTGGGGTCTATGATTTCAGCTGATATGCCTTTTTCTTCTAAACTTTTAATACAGTTTTGAACAACACCTACCATTTGTCCAATAGCAACAATTGAAATATCATTGCCTTCTTTTAAAATCTTCCCCTTCCCCAGAGGAACTTCATAAGATTCATCTGGTACCTCACCATCCATACCTAAAAGGGCTTTGTGTTCACAAAAAATAACGGGGTCATTATCTCTTATTGAGGAGATTAATAGACCTTTTGCATCATATGGATTGGAAGGAGTTACAACTTTAAGGCCAGGAATATTAGCAAAGATTGAGTAAGGTGATTGAGAGTGTTGAGGTCCGCAACCAATACCAGCCCCTATCATAGTTCTTATCACAAGAGGAGTAGCACCTTGATCCCCATACATAAAACGAAATTTTGCTGCCTGATTATAAATTTGATCAAAACAAACACCAAAGAAATCTGAAAACATTAATTCTGCTATTGGTCTGAGACCAGATAGAGCAGCTCCAGCGGCAGCACCCATAATTGCTGTCTCGCTTATTGGTGTATCTATAACTCTTTTAGCCCCAAACTCATCCCAAAGTCCCTGGGTTAAACCCATAGGTCCTCCAGCTGCTTCACCTTCAAAATCTTCACAACCCCTACCTCCTGAAATATCTTCACCAATTACAAAAACCTTTTCATCTCGTTTCATTTCAAGGATCATAGCTTCAATAATAGCTTCTCTGTAAGTTTTAACTGTCATTAATAACTCCCTTTTTCATAAACATTGGTAGTTAATTCTTCTACATTTGGAAGAGGGCTATTTTTTGCTTTTTCTACTGCATTAAAAACCTTAGAAGTTAAATCATCATCAATTATATCCAATTCACTACTCTCGACCAAGCCTGCTTCTTCTACCTTTTGCCTAAAAATTATTAATGGATCATTATCTTTCCTAATAGTTTCCAACTCTTCTTTTGTTCTATAATGTTGAGGATCTCCTTCAAAATGACCATACCACCTTTTAGCATAACACTCTATAGCACTTGGACCTTCGCCTTTCCTCGCTCTTTCAACTGCTTCAGCGGCAGCTTCTTGAACTGCAAAGAAGTCTGAGCCATCTAATTTGTATGAAGGCATTCCAAAGCCCTCGGCCCTTCCTGCAATATCTCCTCCACCACAATGATAATCTACACCTGTAAATTCAGCATAACCATTATTCTCAAAGACGAATAAAACCGGGAGTTTTAAAACACTAGCTAAATTCATAGCCTCAAAGACAGCTCCTTGATTGGAAGCGCCATCACCAATAAATGCTGCAGATACTAAATTTTCACCCATAACTCTTTGCCTTAAAGCTGCTCCAACAGCAATAGGGGCATTAGCCCCAACAATTGCATTTGCACCAAGCATACCTACCGATAGATCTGCAATGTGCATTGAACCACCTTTACCCTCACATAATCCATCAGCTCTACAAAAAATTTCCATAGTCATTCTTTCGAGATTTGAATTCTTTGCTAAGCAATGACCATGGCCTCTGTGAGTGCTTGCTATTGTATCATTATCATTTAACTCAACGCATATTCCTGATGCAATAGCCTCTTGACCGATATAGAGATGAATAAATGCTGGTACTGTTCCTTTAGCAAATTCGTCACGCATAGTTTCTTCAAAGACTCGGATCTTTTTCATCCGTGTATACGCATCTATTAACTTATCTTTACTTAACTGCACTTCCCTCTCCTTTTACAATTTTTTAAAAATCAGATAATTGAATAATTATTTTAAATTTTTACTAAATTAAATTTTGACTGAAAAAAAGTTTTAATCAATATAAATATTTTTTTATTATATTAATCCCCACCATTCATTTTAAAATAATCTGGCATTCCAGCTGGCCAAACAACTCCCCATTGCGACATTCCTCCGTCTATAGTTAAAACTTCACCTGTTATAAAACTTCCGGTGTCATGCGCTAAGTAAATAGATGCTTCAGCAATATCCCATACATCACCCAATTTTTGCATTGGGTTTGCTTTATGAAATCTCTCCAGAGCTTCAGGGGGATATACCTCAAAACCCTCGGTCTCAATTGTCCCTGGAGCAATACAATTGACTCTAATATTATGAGGAGCCCACTCGGTTGCTAATGTTTTTGATAAATAGATTGTTCCTGCACGAGCTGCACAAGTATGGGCAGCTTGAGGCATTCCTCTTTCAACATTGGCAACAAGATTTATTATATTTCCAGAAGTTCCAGATTTTTTCCACCTTTTTGCGGCTTCCTGCATTACCCACCATGGTGCATTTAAATTTAAATCTAAAACTGCTAGCCAGCCTTTTCTTGAAAAGTCGATTGCATCTTGAGGAAACTGACCGCCTGCATTATTAATAACAGTGTCTATTTTGCCAGTTCGTTCAATTATTCCATCAAGCATGCTTTCTACCATTTCTGGATCACGAACATTGGAAACCTGCCAGTAAATTTCTTTGTTACATCGGCTTAAGATTTCATCATATACTTTTATTAACTTCTCCTCTTTACGACCACATATTGTTACATTCGCACCAAGCCTCGCAAAAAGAAAAGCCATCGCTTTACCCATACCACTTCCTGCGCCAGTAATAAGAACAGAGTGATTTTCTAGCAAATTTTCCCTGTAAACAGTTTCTCTTGTTGCCAGTTCTTCAAATGACAAACCAAATTTTTGCTCATCCTGCATTAAAATATCCCTAATTTATAATTTTTAATTTTCTATGAATGGTTCAAGAACCTTTGGTATACTCAAATCTTCTTCCATTTTATTGTGGCCAATTTTTTTATCCAACTCTTCATGCCATCTATATATTCTTCTTTCTTGGTAATTTAAAAGTACGCCCTTAAATCCTGGGCTAGATACGCTTGCTTGAATTTCAGGGGCAAATTGAGTGTCCTCAAATAAAATATCCTCAAAATTTTGTATCCTGGTTTTCCATATTTCTGGTAAGTCACCATCTCCCCAATCTGGAGAAAACCAATGAACATCAATCTCGCATGTATTATCTGATGTTGGCCAGAATGTTAAAAATGGTATACCGGTCGAAGACGGCGGAGTAACTAAATTTGGATAAAAACTATACGAGGCATTATGATTTTTTGGTATTTCGGTTACAGTATCAATTTCTTTTAATCCTATAGCACCAGGATCTTTCCAATCATCCCTTCTATGAGGCGTTACCATTCTAGAATGGCCATTTGGCCACAAGTTAATTGTAGTACCTTCTATATCTATAAATCTATTAACAGTTTTTTGATGAATTGATGGAACATGATAGACTTCAAGAAAAGCATCTAATAGTACTTTGACATTACTATCTACTGAATAGGTTTTTGAATGTACATGTCTTAGATTCTCTGGTTGGAACTGTTCCATATGATCAGCAGCAACACCTAGATAATCACGAAGATTTTCTGCCTCAGGATCTAAATTTACAAAAATCCATTTACCTAATCTATCACAGGAAACCTCTATCAAATTTTGACAGCTCTTATCTAAATCTACAAAATCTCTAGGCTCTCTTAAATTAATTAAATTACCATCTAGATCATAACTCCAGCCATGATAAGTACATACAAGGAGTTTAGCTTTTCCTTTTTTTTCTTTCGTTACAGGAGCGCCTCTATGCCTACAAGTATTGTAAAAAGCCTTTATTTTATCATCACCAGCATTAACAATTAGGATGGGTGCCTTGAGTTTATCCCATAGTAAATAAGAACCTTTTTCTGGAATTTCATCTAAATGACAGGCATAAACCCATGATTTTTGCCAAAGGTATTTAAATTCAAGTTCTTGGAAATCAGGGTCAGTATATCTCTTTCCTGGAATAAGAGGAAAACCTGGAAAACCCTCTGGAGGACCAGTTCTTTCTTTTTCTTCGCTAAAGCCTTTTAGAACTTTTTTTGTATCTTCTTCAAAATTCATATCACACAACTAAAATTAATAAGTCACACTAATTTATTTAAATATATATTACAATTTTAAATTTCTTTTATATATTAAACAAGTTCCAGTAAAAACTAAAATATCTTTCCCATCTGCAAACTTTACAGCATGATCAAAAATCACAACACCCTTTTCGTTTGAGGTGGTATCATGCTTTGAAAGACATTCTGATGTCACATAAATTTCATTATTTGGATATAAAGGATTTTTCCATCGAACTTTATCCCAACCAATTCCACAAACAAAATTAATATCGCCATTTATCTTGTGATCTAGTTGTCGCCACAAAGCAGCCACATGGATACCGCTTGCAATTATACTTTTAAATCTTGAATTTTTTGCTTCATTTGTATCAGTATGAAACCACTGTGGATCATAATTAGAGGCAAAGTCTATAATCTCATCTTCGGTTACAAAATAATTTTCAGACTTTCTCTTTTCACCAACAGAGACATCTTCATAATATCTCCATTCTTTTTCAAAATTTGGCAATTTTAAATTTTTCCAGATGTTATTGATGGCCAGAAATTATCAGCTCCGTTAGACACTGCTTTTTCCCCGAGTATTTTAGCCCAATAACCTCCAGAGCCATACTCAGCCCTCCAAGACCATAGTCTTCTTGTTGAAAAATGTAATCCATGTTCATAGGTAAAACCAATTGCTCCGTGAACCTGGTGAGCGATACTTGCACATATTGAAATAGCATCGTCAACCCTACTTTTTGCTGATGCAATTGCTAATTCATCTCCACCGTCATCCATAGATGAGCTTGCATAATCTGCTGCTACACCTGAAGCAGCAACATGTGTAGCAAGAACAGCTAATTCTTGCTGAATAGCTTGAAATTTTGCTATGGGTCTTCCAAATTGAATTCTTTCATTTGCATATCTTACAGATTGATCTAAAAGAGATTCTAACCCACCGGCAATTTGACATGAACGCATTAAAGCTCCTATCTTCAATATAAGATCAGATGAAAAATCAACATCAATTACATGAAGAGCTTCAACATCCTTAAATTCAATATTACTTCTACTCTCAAGTGCAATATTCTTATCATCACTTGTAGAATTATCTAAAATTGGCACTAAAACTAATTTTGATTTACTATTATCACCTATAATAGCAACACCGTGTGTAGAATGGTTTCCAAAAGGGGTTCTATGTGAAACCCCGGAAAGCTTATTATCACTTAATTGTAATTCACCATCTAACAATGTAATTATAGAATTTTCTGGAAAAGGAACTTCTCCTAAACCTAATAAATATCCTGCAACTATATTCTCAGCTAAAGGAATCGGGGCTTGATATCTGCCTATGGCTTTAAATAAGATACCAGCATCAAACCATGAACCGCCTACACCTCCAAGATTTTCTGGAACTAAAACTAGATTAAGACCATTTTCGATAACTTCATTCCATAGGCTTTCTGGCCATTCACCTTTTTCAGCAGAGATAATACAATCCTTGGTAACATGATCAGAAAAAATCTTTTCAACACTGTCAGATAAAAGCTGTGAAGTCTCGTTAAGCATTATCTTAAACCCAAGCCTCTAGCAATAATGCCTCTTAATATTTCTCTTGTCCCCCCTCTAAGAGAAAATGAAGGCGATATTTGAGTAAGAATTGCTAAATACCTTTGAAAATCTGTACCTTTTGAGTCAGGCTCAAGACCCATTAATCTATGAGCTATATTAGGAAGTTCCTGTTCAAAAACAGCTCCTAAATCTTTAACAACTGAAGCTTCTAAAGCTGGATTTTCTCCTTGATCAAGCATGCCGGCAACAGATACAGACATTTGTCTTAATGTTGTAAGATGAGACATTTGTCTACCAATTTCGGTAACACCTTCATCATCATTTTTATTTGAAAATTCATTTACTAACTCTTGTAATAACATATAGCTTGATAAATATCTTTCAGGTCCAGAGCGTTCTAGAGCCAATTCAGCAGTTACTTGATTCCAACCATTTCCTTCAGTACCAATTAACATATCTTGAGGTACTTCAACATCTTCAAAAATAACTTCATTAAAATGATGTCTTCCAGCTAAATCAATAATTGGTCTAATTGTTACACCGGGCAAAGATAAATCTACTATAAACTGACTAAATCCACCGTGCCTATCTTCTTCTTGAGACGTCCTGAAAAGAGCAATCATGTATTGACATCTATGTGCTCCAGAGGTCCATAGTTTTGTACCATTAACAAGATAAATATCACCTTTTTTCTCAGCTTTAGTTCTTAAAGCAGCTAAATCAGAACCTGAATCAGGCTCTGACATACCAATACAAAAATAAGACTCTCCTTTAAGTATTCCTGGAAGAAGTTCTTTTTGATGTTTTTCAGTTCCGTATCTAATTATAAGTGGTCCAGATTGCCTATCAGAAATCCAGTGAGCACCTACGGGTGCACCTGCAGTAAGCATTTCCTCTAAAATTACATAGCGTTCCATAGAAGATCTACCAGCGCCACCGTGTTCTTTAGGCCAGTTCAATCCAATCCAGCCTTGTTGACCTACTTTTCTACTAAAATTTTCATCTGCTCCATACCAGGTTTCGGCACGGGTTTCTTTAGGGACATCCTTTAATGCATCAGATAGAAATTCTCTAACTTCATGTCTTAATATTTCCGCTTCATTAGGAAATTTAGTTAAACGAAAATTAAAAGGTGTATTCATTTTAGTCTCCAAATTTAATTATTCTGATTTGATACTTAATTAAAAAAATAAACTATATTGTGAGTCTTTACTATGCGACAAAATAATGACCAAATTTATATAATTTAATCAGCAATTTTCAATAGTTGTTTTCCTTTATTTTTGCCATCAAAAAGACCTTTAAGAGTGTCAGGTGCATTCTCAAAACCTTCTCGTAAATCTTCCTTACAAATTAATTTGCCTTCCTCAATCCATTTTTTCATTTTACTTCTAGCTGAAGCTGTTTCGGATACATAATCTAACATTAAAAAACCTTGCATAGTTGCTCTCTTGAAAATTAAATTTGAATAATTTTCAGGTCCGAAGTTCATATTATCAGTTTTATGTCTGGATATTATTCCGCAAATAGCAATTCTTGCATTTAGTGCTAAATGTAAAAGGCAATCATTTAAAATTCTTCCACCAACATTATCATATACAATATCAGCTCCATTTGGACACAACTTACCTAAGCTTTCATTAAGATCTTCAGATTTATAATCTATCGCTCCATCAAAGCCAAAATCGTTAATAAGCATTTCACACTTTTCTTTTCCCCCTGCAATACCGTAAACTTTGCATCCGGCGATCTTAAAAATTTGACCAGCTAAAGAACCAACACCCCCTGCAGCACCAGTTACAATTACTGTGTCTCCTGGATTTGGTTTACTTATTTTAGTAACCCCAAAATATGCAGTTAAACCTGTACCACCAAGCGCACCTAAATATGCTGTTGGCATGTCTGTATCTTCAATTATTTCTAAGTCCCCTTCGTTCAATATAGGGTGAGTTTGCCAACATGTTTGACCAGAAACAATATCGCCTTTCTTAAATTTTTTGGACTTACTTTCTAATACCCTAGCAATTCCGCTACAACGCATTACATCCCCTATTTCAAGAGGCGCGACATAATTAGATATGTTTTCCATCCAACCTTTTTGGGCAGGCTGAAATTCGATAACCATATTTTCTAGAAGTAATTCACCATCATTAAGATCTCTCAGTTCTTCTTCTTTGTAATCAAAATCATCATCGGAAATAGGGCGACCAATAGGTCTCCCAGCGAGAGTAAATTTTTTATTTAGCATTTTAATTCTCTTAGGTTGTTATAATAGTACAAGCAGATATACCTGGAGCACCATATACATGTGTGTAAGCTGTTTTCGGATTACCTTGAACTTGTCTTTTACCTGCCGCACCTCTTAATTGGACACAGTTTTCATAAACCTGTCTCAAACCTGAGGCTCCAACTGGTTCACCATTAGCAATACAACCTCCATCTGTATTAACAGGAAACTTCCCATCTAATTTCGTGTCGCCATCTTGAAGCAATTTCTCTTGTTCTCCATCTTTACAAAAGCCATTTTCAGACATGTGCATAATCTCAGCACCAGACTCTGTATCTTGAAGTTGAGCTAAATCAATATCCTCTCTTGTCATACCAGCCATTTCAAAAGTTGCATCAGATGCACCAACCGTTGGGCTAGGACCTCTTTCAACTTCTAGGGATGGGCTAAAAACCTCAAAAGAACCTAATGGACGAGATCTAAAAGCAGCACCTTTTAGGAATAATGGCTTACTTGTATATTTATGTGCTAGTTCAGCTTTACATAAAATTAGAGCAACTGCTCCTTCAGCAGGTGAACAAAACATATATTTTGTAAGAGGATCAGAAACCATCATAGCATTTAAAATTGTATCTTTTGATACTGGTTCTCTTCTCCATGCATTTGGGTTTAAGGAAGCATTATTGAATGCTTTTTCAGCAACCAAAGCTAATGAGTCTGATGTAATACCATAATCATTCATATAACGTTGAATTTTCATTCCAAAAAACTGTGTTGTTAACATTAAACCAGTTTCGCCGTACCACCTTGGTAAACCTGATGCTTCAGGGTCAGCATTAAATGCTCCTCTTGGATGCTTATCAAATCCAACCGCCATTCCAATATCAAATTGGCCAGATTTAATTGTTGTGTATGCAGAAAGAAGAGAAGATCCTCCTGTTGCACATCCGTTAGAGACGTTCATAAAAGGTATGCCTGTTAGACCTAAATCATTTACCATTGCATCAGCGCTTCCAGCAGCAGCGGATCCTCCAAATGCAAACTGGATATCACTCCATTCCATCTCCGCATCGGATAAAGCTTCACGGGCTGCATGAACACCTTGTTGCAAACCAGTCATACCCTCTGTTCTTCCAAAGGGATGAATTCCAATACCTATTATAGCTACATCTGACATAAATAATTCTCCTAATTAATTTTTACACGGTCTAAAAGAAAACATCATTAATTCTTCACCATCTTCGTTTTTTACAAATGGGTCAATAGATAATTCCATTTCCATACCAATTTTTAAATCCTCTGGATCGACTCCTTCAAGTCTAGATTCTACCATAATTTCTCCAGGTAGTTCAATATAACCTACTGCATATGGTTTAAAATCCTCCGGGTTTTCAGCTCCAATATATGGAGTTTTCGGCATAAATCTCTGAACAGTCCATGTCCACAACTTTCCTTTTCTTGAAAGCTCTACTTGCTCATGTGTATTTGATTTTTTTGCTGGAAAAAAATACCTTCCAGTTTCAGTATCTCTACTTCCCAATAATTTTGGTTGATCTGAAGGCCAGGTAAATAGATTATCTGCTATCGGTTTTTGATTACTCATAAATAAACTCCAAACTTAATTAATTTGTCTTTCTTTTCCTTCCCAATAAGGTGCTCTTAATTCTTTTTTTAATATTTTTCCAGAAGGATTTCTAGGTAATTCAGAAATAAAATCGACTGATTTTGGAGATTTAAAACCAGCTATTCTTTCCCTAGTAAAATCAATTATTTCTTTCTCGCTAGCTTTTTTTCCTTCCTTAAGAACAACAATAGCTTTAACGGCCTCTCCCCATTTTTCATCAGGAATTCCTATCACAGCCACATCACTAATGCTTTCATGACCAAATATTGCACTCTCAACTTCAGCTGGGTAAACATTTTCTCCACCAGATACTATCATATCTTTTACTCTATCATGAACATATACATATCCATCAGCATCCATATAACCTGCGTCACCTGTTCTCAACCATCCATCTTTTAATGTCTTTTCAGTTTCATCAGGAAGATTCCAATATCCAAGCATATTAGATGTAGATCTTACCGCAATTTCACCAACACTTCCTGTCGGCATTTCATTACTATTTTCATCTAAAATTGCTATCTCACAATGAGGATAAGCTTTTCCAGCTGATTTCATTCTCTCATTTCCTTCAATTGAATGATCTTCAGGGGGAAGATAAGTTACTGATCCACATGTTTCTGTCATACCATAAAGCTGGACAAATCCGCACTCAAAAACCTCAATAGCTTCTTTCAGAAGGTCAAGAGGAATAGGAGAGGCACCATATAGTATATATTTAATATTTGAATAATCTGTCTCTCTCGATTTTGGATGATCTAAAACCATCTTCATTGCTGCAGGAACCATGAAAATTTTTGAAATTTTATGTTTTCCAATTGCATCTAAAACATCTTCTGGAAGAAACTCCTTTAAAACTACATTTTTTGCGCATGCATATAAACCTTGAAGACCCCATCCGGCACCGCCAATATGAAAACTTGGCATAGCAACTAAACTAGCATCATCTTCGGACCACTCGCCGAATTCCATTCCCTCTTGCGGTTCTTGATTACGTGATGAATGAAAGTTTCCATGTGTTAACTGAACACCTTTTGGATGACCTGTGGTCCCTGAAGTATACATCTGAATTGCAACATCTTCTAAAGATGATTGCCTTGAGCATTGTTCGCTAGATTGAGAGTTTTTCCATTCCTCAAAAGATAACCAACCCTCTCGCGAACCAGTAATACAAATTACCTTTTCAACATTAGTAGATAATTCAAGAATTTTTTCAGCCAGATCAAAAAACTCTTCACCAACAAATAAAACTTTTGCACCACTATCATTTAAGATATATGCAACTTCTGGTGGAGCTAAACGCCAATTTATTCCAACAACTACAGCATTTGCCTTAGAGCAACCAAGAACTACTTCATAAAAAATATCTGAATTTTTGTCCATAAAGGCAACACGATCTTGATCTTTAACACCAAGAGCAACAAGGCCATTTGCAACTTTTTCAGTTTTTAAATCAAAATCTTTATAAGTTGTTTGTTTATCTTCATAAATGAAAGCAATTTCATCTGGATTATGCTTAGCGTGATATCTTGGAATATCACATAAATGAACTATGTCTTCATAGTAAGGCATTACTTCTCCCCTCAAAAAAAAACAAGATTTATTCTTAATTACTATTTTTAAACTAATCAAGTATGTTTATACTATGCTAAATGGTATTTTTTAGTTATTAAGTAAATTCAATAAGAAAATAGATTGGAGTAACAAATGGATTTAAGTTTTAAACCTGAATATGAAGAATTCAGAAAAGAGGTTAGAGATTTTTTAGATAAAGAACTAACTACTGAATTAAGGGAAGCGGGAAAACTTACAGCTAGTGTTTTTAGTGAGGTAGAATACTCATCAAAATGGCACAAAATATTATACAAAAAAGGATGGATTGGTTCTAAGTGGCCAAAAGAATACGGAGGAACAGGCTGGGATGATATGCAAAGATATATCTTTGCAAGTGAGTGTTCTAAAGCTGGAGCTCCATCTCCTACAGCAATGGGATTAGCGATGGTTGGTCCTGTTCTTATGAAATATGGAACTCAAGAGCAAAAAGATTTCTATTTACCTAGAATCTTGTCTGGCGAAGATTTTTGGTGCCAAGGTTACTCTGAACCTGGATCAGGGTCAGATCTTGCATCATTGCAATGTAAAGCCATAAGAGAAGGTGATCATTATATAATAAATGGTACAAAAATTTGGACTACACATGCTCAACATGCAAATAGAATTTTTTGTTTAGTTAGAACTGATAACTCAGGAAAACCTCAACAAGGTATAACTTTTATTTTAATAGATATGGATACTCCAGGGATTGAAATTAAACCTATAATTACAATGGCTGGTGATCATGAAGTTAATCAAACATTTTTTGATAATGTTAAAGTTCCTGTCGAAAATGTTGTTGGTGAGGAAAATGATGGTTGGACAGTTGCTAAATATTTATTGGAGTTTGAAAGAGGTGGTAATTATGCTGCTGGAATTCAATCTAATATAGAAAAAATTAAACAAATAGCATCCGTTGAAAGATCAGACACAGGAGAAAGTCTATTAGAGGATGATGCATTCTTAAAATCACTTTCTGAAACAGAAATCAAAGCACAGGCCCTTCTTATGACAGAACATAGGATTATGGCAGATATAGCTGAAAGAGGTCATCCTGGTCCTGCTTCATCAATTTTAAAATCAAGAGGGTCTAATTTAAAACAAGAAGTTGATATGCTTACAGTTGAAGCTGTAGGTTATTATACAATGCCTCTGCAAAACGAGGCAAGACAACCGTTTTCAAATGTTGAAAAAATTGGTCCAGATCATGCTCTTACAGCTTTTCCTTCTTATTTGAATAATCGTGCATCAACTATTTACGGTGGATCTGACGAAGTTCAAAGAAATATAATGGCAAAATTTGTACTTGGATTATAAATAAAAAAAATGGATCTCTCTAAATTAAGAAAAATATTTGGAGAGAGATTGGCAACATCTGAAGCGATAAGACGTCAACACAGTCACGATGAATCATGGCATGTACCAATATCGCTTCCAGATGCCGTAATATTTCCTGAAAATACTAAAGAAGTCTCTATAATTTTAAAATTTGCAAATGATAATAAAATACCTGTAATACCTTTTGGAGCAGGTACATCATTAGAAGGTCAGGTGCATGCTTTAAATGGAGGTATTACAATTAACTCTCTTAACATGAATAAAATTAAAGAAGTTAATTTAGAAGATATGGACTGCAAAGTTCAACCTGGTGTAACAAGGGAGGATCTAAATTTATTCTTAAGAGATACTGGTTTATTTTTTCCTGTGGATCCTGGGGCTAATGCATCAATAGGTGGAATGTGCTCCACTGGAGCATCAGGTACAAATACCGTAAAATACGGCACTATTAGGCAACAAGTTATGGGTTTAGAGGTTGTAATGCCTAACGGTGAAATCATAAAGACTGGTTCTAGAGCAAGAAAATCTTCAGCTGGATATGATTTAACACACCTTATGCTAGGGTCAGAAGGAACTTTAGGTTACATTACAGAAATCGATTTAAAACTTCATGGAAGACCAGAGGCAATTTCAGCAGGTGTATGTAGTTTTAAAAACCTTAATGGTGCAGTAAATACTGTTATTGAAGCTATACAAATTGGTCTTCCTTTATCTAGAATTGAATTATTAGATGAGGTTCAAATAAAAGCTATCAATAAATATAAAAATACAAACCATAATGAGAAGCCAACATTATTTATTGAGATTCATGGATCTCCTTTTGGTGTTAAAGAGCAAATTCAACAATTTCAAGAGATATCCAAAGAAAATGATTTGATTGAATTTGATTGGTCTGATCAACAAGACGAAATTGATAAACTATGGAGCTCTCGTCATAATGCCTATTATGCAGCTTTAAATCTTTGCCCTGGAAAAAAAGCTTTTACAACAGATGTGTGTGTACCTATCTCATCTTTAACAGAATGTATTCTTGAAACCAAAAGAGATATTGAGGCCTCAAATATAATTGCTCCAATTGTTGGACATGTTGGTGATGGAAATTTTCATTTAATTTTGCTTCTTAATCCTGAAGATAAAGAGGAGGTAAATGAAGCAAAAGAGATTAACGATAGACTTGTCGAAAGAGCATTAAGAATGAAAGGAACATCGACTGGTGAGCATGGAATTGGTATTGGGAAAAAAAATTTTCTAAAAACTGAAAAAGGAAATTCTGTAAAAATAATGTCTCAAATTAAAAGATCGATTGATCCAAATAATATAATGAATCCTGGAAAAATTTTCTAAAAAAAACCACCGTACTCTGGGGGAGAGTACGGTGGCAAACTAGTCATGTTTACAAGGGGGGAGGTAAATGACTAATTCTTAAACTCTGGATAAGCATCCATTCCTAATTCGGAAACGTCTAATCCAGAAGTTTCTTCTTCTTCTGTAGGTCTTAGACCAAATACTACTTTAAGAACAATCCATCCGATCGCACTTAAAACAACAGTAAATACTCCAATACTTACAATACCGATAATTTGAGTTGCCATATCGCCACTGCCATTTAAGCCTGGAATAGCAACTGCGAGTGTGCCCCATATTCCAGCGATTAAATGTACTGAAATAGCACCAACAACATCATCAATTTTTAACTTATCAAGTAGTGGTATAGCTAATGTACAGATTACACCACCAATAGCACCGATTATTATAGCCTGTAATGGTGTTGCTACATCAGGGCCAGCTGTAATAGATACTAAACCAGCTAAAGCACCATTTAGAACAAATGTTAGGTCTGTTTTGCTATAAAGTACCATTGATAAAATTAATGCTGAAACCAAACCAGCACAAGCAGCCATGTTAGTATTTACATAAACGTTTGCCATTGCTGCTGCGTCTGCTGCAGAACCCAATGCTAATTGAGAACCGCCATTAAATCCGAACCAACCGAACCATAGTATAAATGTACCTATAGTTGCTAGTGGAAGATTTGCACCTGGTATGGCGTTTACTTCACCATTTGGTCCATACTTTCCTAAACGTGGGCCTATTATTATGGCACCAGTTAATGCTGCCCATCCACCTACTGAGTGAACTATAGTTGAACCAGCAAAGTCAGAGAAGCCCATTTCAGACAACCATCCGCCGCCCCATGTCCAAGAACCTTGGATAGGGTAAATGATACCTGTTAAAAATACTGCAAAGATTAAGAAAGGAACTAATTTAATTCTTTCAGCGACAGTACCACTAACAATTGACATGGCTGTTGCACAGAATACCATTTGGAAGAACCAATCTGACATCTTTGAGTAGCCATCTGCAGGATCTGCAGCAGCTTCAGGATTCCAAAGAGCAGGTGTACCAATGTAACCGCTTACATCATTATACATGAAGCCATAACCGACTAGATAGAACATTATTCCAGCTAGACTGTAAAGAGCTACATTTTTAACACAAATAGTAGCTGTGTTTTTTGTTCTTACTAAACCAGCTTCAAGACAAGTAAAACCTAAAGCCATTAGCATTACGAGAAAACCACTAACAAGGAAAGAGAAAGTATTGAAGACATAAGCAGTTTCAGCACTCACTTCAGCGTTAGCTGTTCCGGTCAAAGCTAAGAATGAAAATCCAGCAATGATCATTGTTTTTTTAATGAAATTTTTCATTTTTTATTCCCTTATTATTATTAATTAACCGCCAATAGCATATGTAATGACAAAGAAAGGATCACTGTCATCTCTACTACTATCAATTATTGCGAATGAAAAACCAGAATCAAAATCGATTGAAATACCGTAATCTGTTTCTTCGTCAGCTGCATCATAATCGTAAAAACCAAGATGAAGACCAATACCAATCGCATCATTTACTGCAAAACCAGTATCGATTGTGTAATAAACATCGTCACCAAAATCCATATCCCAATCTGCATCGGCTAATATATTTGCTCCTAGTGAAAAAGCACCAATATCAGCAGAAATATTGACTTCACTGAAATCGTAACCAGCATCGGTATTATCAGGATATGCGTAGTAAATGTAACCAACGCTTACAGGACCAAAACTATATCCAGCATAAATATCAAGTTCATAAGTAGCGTTATCACCAAAATCTACATTTGATACCCAAACACCAGCTGAAAAACCTGATTCACCTGAAACATCAATACCACCTGAAACAGCAGCACCTTTACCTTGAGACATTCCACGCCAAATATATTCACTCGTTACAGCGGTATTCCATTCAACAGCTGCAGTAGCTACTCCAGTCATTGAAATACTCAATATTGCTGCAACTAAAAATTTTTTAATTTTATTAGTTGTTTTTTTAAAAATCATTTAAACCTCCAATTAGTTAATTGCGAAATCGCAATATTAATAAGCAATTTCAATACCAACTTTTGAAAATTAATAATTTTTTTTATATTTGAGGTTTTTTTAAGATAAATATCTTTTAAAATCAGTTATTTAGATATTCTTCTATAAATTCCATTCTATCTTGCCCAAAAAACATTTGATCACCAACAAAAATAGTTGGAGCACCAAAAACACCTTTTTTAACAGCATTCTCAGTATTGGAAATTAATTTATCTTTAACATTTTGATCTGTAGTTCTTCTGATAAAGTCATCAACATCAAAATTATTTTCAATAAGTACTTTTTTAAGTTCATCTTCATCATTAAGATTTTTTGGTTCTATCCACATATTTTTGAACATAACTTCTGTATATTTTATAAAATCGCCATCATCTTGATATGAAACAGCTCCTCTCATCAAAGTAAGAGTGTTAACTGGAAAATACGGATTTCTCTCATAAGGAACTCCATACTTATCAGCAAATCTTTGGAGATCAATCATCATATATTTTCCTTTTGCAGGAACTGAGGCAGGTGGATTATTCCCTGTAGCCTTAAAAACCCCTCCAAGTAAAATAGGGAAGTACTCAATTTTAGTTTTATTTCTCTCGGCAATTATCTTTAGTTGTGTGAACGCCAAGTAGGCTGTAGGGCTTCCAAAATCAAAGTGAAATTCAATATTTTTTACCATTTTATATCTCTCTAAGCAGATGACCTCCATCTGCTATAATAGTTTCTCCAGTAATGTACGAACCAGCATCACTTACTAAAAGTAATAATGGACCATCCATTTCACTAAAATCCCCAACCCTTCTCATAGGGATTCTATTAATCATATCATTGCTCATATCGGAATCAATAAAATCCTTATTAATATCAGAGCGCATATATCCAGGTGCTAAAGCATTAACTCTTATTGAGTATTTTGCCCATTCAAGAGCCATTTGCCTGGTTAAGTGAGATAAGCCTGCTTTTGAAACACAATATACTCCATTTCCTTTTTGAGCAGCTTCTCCGCAAATTGAAGAAATATTTAAAACATTTCCACCCTTAATATTTTTTTTTCTTCTGCTGGAAACCCACTCTTTTGCCAGAAACCACGGGCCTCTTAAATTTGTATTTATTACTAAATCCCATTCATCAGAAGTTGTTCCATCTATAGAACCTACTGTAGTGGTCCCAGCATTATTAACTAAGATGTCTATTTCACCCAAACTAGAAATGATAGAATTTAAACATGATTTAACATTATTTTCATCAGACACATCTAGGTCATAGATCTCTGCTATACCTCCCGATTCTTTAATAAGATCTTCAGTTTCTCTAAGTTTATCCTTCCTTCGAGCAGCTAAAGCAACTTTTGCTCCTGACTTTGATAATGTTAATGCTATAGAAGCTCCCAAACCACTACCTCCACCAGTAACTAAAGCCACTTTTCCATCTAAATTAAATATTGATTTCATAATTTTTTCCTTATTTTAATAATCCAAGAGCGGATGCTGACATTGCTTTTATTCCAGTTGTAATTGTGGGTTTAGGATCAGGTGCAAAAAAAGGAGAATGAATAGAAACCAATTCGATTTCATTATTTTGATATTTTTTCCAATCTTCCTTTGATGTTCCCCCTAGCCAAAACAATAAACTTGGTATTTTTGGATCTTGTCTTCCGTATCTAGCAAAATCTTCTCCACCCATAACAGCTGATATTTCACTAACATTTTCATCACCAATTTCTTTACTTATAAAACTCAAAACTTTTCTTGAAAACTCAGGATCATTATATAATGCTGGTGTATACTCATCCTTTAACAAAACTTTAGGCATTTTACTCTCTGGCAAACCTGCTGCAATACCCAGTCCTTTAACAATTTTTTTTATTTCATCGATAGTTTTTTCTCGGACTTCATCGCTGTAAGATCTCAATGTTAATTGTAGTCTTACTTCCTCTGAAATAATATTATGCTTAAGCCCACCATGAATAGAACCAACTGTCACAACAGCTGGTTCAAGAGGATCAATTTTTCTACTTACGATTGTTTGTAACGATAAAACAATTTGGGAAGCTAATACTATTGGATCAATTGTTGTATGAGGGTAAGCTCCATGACCTCCTACACCATTCACAATTATATCAACACTATCAACATTTGCCATTGCATAACCCAATTGATAACCAATAGTTCCTGCAGGGCCCATTCCACCTACATGAAGAGCTAAATTAAAATCGGGTCTAGGAAATCTTTCAAAAAGGCCATCTTCTAACATAGCTAGCGAACCCTGGCCAACTTCTTCAGCTGGCTGAAGGACTAACATAAGCGTTCCAGACCAACTATCCTTCATAGAAATCAAATTTTTTGCTGTCCCAATCAGTACAGACATATGTATATCATGTCCGCAAGCATGCATTACTGGAACCTCTTTACCAAATCTATTTATTTGTCTCACTTTAGACGCATATTTAAGATTGGTCTTTTCTTTAACAGGCAGAGCATCCATATCAGCTCTTATCATCAAGGTTGGACCCCTACCGTTTTCTAGAATTGCAACAACGCCTTTTTTACCAACCCCTCTTGTTACTTCATAACCATCAGTCTCAAGAATATCTGCAAGATGACTCGCAGTTTTATCTTCTTGCCAAGAAAGCTCCGGATTAGAGTGAAGAAATTTATATAAATTGACAATCTCATCAATATTATATTTTGCTAACGCATTAGAGCTAATAGGACCTAATGAGATAATAGAAATTAAAATTAATAAAAATTTTTTATATCTAATATTGTTCAACTTTATCCTCTACAGCATTTCCCTTACCGGGTATAAGTATTTGTCTTATAAAGGTACATATAATTTCATTTTTTTGGTTAGTGCCTGTTGTCTTTATTTTAACAATTCCTTGACCTTTCCTTGATTTTGATTCTCTCTTTTCTAAAACTTCTGAAGAACCATAGATTGTATCGCCATAAAATACTGGCGATGGAAATTTAACATCATCCATACCTAAATTGGCAATTGCTTTTTGGCTACAATCTGAGACACTCATACCAATTAATAAAGATAAAGTATAAGTTGAAACAACTAAATTTTTACCAAATTCAGTCGCTTTTCCATATTCGGAATCAAAATGGAGTGGGTGAGTGTTTAATGTCATAAGTGTAAATAAATGGTTATCATATTCTGTTACAGTTTTTCCAGGTCTATGATCATAAACATCTCCAACTTGAAAATCTTCAAAGTACCTACCGAAAGTTTCTCTGTAATGATTTGGACCAATTTCTTTTGAATTCTTAATCATTTTTAATCCTCTTATAAATAAACTGAAACTAAGTTCTTCTATATATATTTATAATACATACTATTGATATAAAAAATTATATAAAAGTATATGAAATGTAATATTAATTTTTATTAATTCGTAAACATCCTAACAAAAATGTTATTATTATTACGATTCTACTTTAGGCTCTTTAATGACAATAGAAAATAATAAAAATAATGTTCTTTTTACTATGAAAATTTTCTTAACTCTATTTCTTTTCTTATTATCAGGGTGTTCAACTACAAAGGAAAAATATGATAGAGATCTGCCATCTCTTCCTTCTGATTGGTCTTCATCATATCAGTCTTTGAAAGAGATTGATGGATGGGCTGAAACTTTTAATGATGAAGAATTACTAAAATTAATTTCAGAAGCTCTTGAAAATAATAAAGACTTAAAAATTGCTTCTAGTAGATTAGATATAGCAAGAGCATCGTCAAGAGCCTCTATTGCACCTTTACTGCCAACAATAGGAACAAATGTTTCAAGAATTCAGTCATCAGTGATTATTGATAATCAGAATAATCCAGAGAGGGTTTACGCTTATCAAGATAGTCTGGGGGTTCAATTAAATTGGGAAGTAGATATTTGGGGAAAGCTATCCAGGCAATCAAGATCCACATATAAAGATCTTGAATCTGCAGAAGCTGATCTAGAATTTGCAAGACTATCTATAGCAGGTTTAACAGCTCAATCATGGTATCTGTTTTCAGAGGCAAAATTACAAAGGGATTTAGCTGAGAGAAATCTTGAAACTAGAATAAGCACCCTCAAGAAAGTAGAAAATAGATACATAAAAGGGATTGCACAAAGCAGAGATTTGAGACTGGCACGTTCTGAGGTTGAGTCTACAAGAGCTGATCTTATTAATAAACAACAAATTTTCAATGAAACCGCAAGAACTTTAGAAGTCATTATAGGAAGGTATCCAGAAGCAAATATTGTACCAGGGGATCTGCCATCAATTCCACAAAATCCAAACATTGGAACTCCTGCAGAAAGGCTCCCTTTGAGACCTGATATTCGATCCTTGGAAGCGCAAATTGAATCTGCTGGTCTTCAACTTACTTCAACAAGATTAGCTTTCCTTCCAAGCGTTTCACTAAATGCTCAATGGAATACTTTAGAAGATAATTGGTCTGACGCACTTGAACCAGATAGGCTAGCGGGTTCAATAGTGGGATCAATTACACAAAGTATCTTTCAGGGCGGTAGAAGAATAGCAAATTCTAAAATTAAGAAAGCACAATTAGAAGCGATTTTAGAAACTTATGCTCAAGCTTTATTAGCAGCTGCTCAAGAAGCAGAAAATGCGATAGCTGCGGAAGAAACTTTAACAAAGAGAGAAATTGCTATAAGTAAAGCCTTTGAGGAGTCTAAGGCAGCAGAAGAATTGACCTTAGATCAATATAATAGAGGATTAAGTACAATTTTTGAATTACTTAACGCTCAATCAAGGCGTCTTAACTCTGAAAGTTTACTAATAAATGCAAAAAGATTAAGGCTTACAAATAGAATTAAAATGTATATGGCTATTGCAACACCAGTTTATGGAAAAAATTAAATGAGAAGATTATTCCAATATATTATCGGTTCAAGAATAGCTCCCATATTAATTATTCTAATTGGTTCATTTTTTGCGTTTGTAATATCAATATCGAGCCCTAAACCCCAAAAGGGTATTGAGCTGCCTAAACCTACACCAGTATTTTATGAAGTTATTTCAAAAAAAGATATAACGCTTAAGATTTTAACCAATGGAGAAGTTAGGCCTTTAAATGAAATTAATTTGATCTCTCAAGTTTCTGGACAAATTGTTAGAGCTGCTGACGAATTTGTTGATGGAGGAATTATTAAGGCTGGATCACCCCTAGTCTGGATTGATGATAGAGATTATAAATTAGCTGTAATTTCAGCTGAATCTAGAGTTGCTCAAGCTAGTAAATTATTAGAAAGAGAAATAGCTGAAAGTGAACTTGCCAAGAATGACTGGGAAGAACTTGGAATCGGTGAAGCAAGCCCTCTTACCTTAAGGATACCTCAACTTAAAGAGGCTGAAGCTGCAGAAAAAGCAGCATTAGCAGATTTAGAAAAAGCAAAACTAAACTTAGAAAGAACTGTTGTTAAACTTCCATTTCAAGGAATAATTCGTCAAAAAAAGACAGGGGTAGGTCAATTTGTCGGAACAGGGAGCATTCTTGCAACCGCGTTTTCAACTGAAGAGGTTCTAATAGCATTGCCACTAACCGATACTGAATTATCTTATTTAGGTTTGCCGTTGGCTTATGAAGAAGAAAGGACATTTTCAGGTCCAAAGGTTAATTTTTATTCCTTAGTCTCAAATAAAAATTCTGAATGGACAGGTAGAATTGTTAGAACTGCTGGTTCAATTGATCCCTTAACAAGGTTAGTATATGTTTATGCTGAGGTTGTTAATCCATACCAACAGTCCCCTCCACTTGCCATAGGAATGTTTGTTGATGCTGTAATTGAAGGTAAAACAATTAAAGACGGTTTTTTAGTTCCTAACTCTGCAATTAATAATAATTCAGATATATATATTATTAACGCGAGTGATAACCTAGAAATAAGAAAAATAGAAGTACTTGGAACAGAAAACGATTATGTCATTATTAAAGGAGAAATTTCTGAAGGAGAAAGAGTGGTTGTTTCACCTCTGAATAATGCAAAAACTGGAATGGCTCTTAAACCAATTTTGTTAAACAAAAATATTGATGGGTAGCTTAAATGTTAAAAATTATTTCATGGTGGGTAAGAAATTCTAAAGCAGCTAATCTCTTGATGTTTAGTATAATTATTATTGGGATTTTAAATTTTTTTAGGGTTGAAAAGGAAGTTTTCCCAATAATAACGGCCCCAGTAGTTTCAATTAAATATGGATGGCCAGGTGCATCACCTAAAGAAATTGAAGATCAAATTCTTGTAAGGGTTGAAGAGTCTCTAAATGATCTAGAGGAAATAAAAAAAATAACATCAACTGCTAGAGAAAATTTAGGCTCAATTCTTGTTGAGGCTACCTCAGGCTCAGGAATTGATAAGCTCATTCAAGATATAAAACGAAAAGTAGATTCAATTGAGTCGATACCAGATGGAGTTTTACCTCCAACAGTTTCTGATGAGTCCTTTAGAATACCTTTAGTTACACTTGCTGTTCATGGAAATACTTCAGAAAAAAAACTAAATAGAGCAGCAGAAAAAATAAGAGATGAACTGTCACTTTTAGATCATGTAGATATTGTTGAAGTTCAAGGAAGTAGAAAAGAAGAAATATCAATAGAACTTTCTGAAAATGCGATGAGGCGATATAATGTTACATTTGATCAGGTTGCTCAAGCTGTCAGAAAATCATCAATTAACACATCTTTGGGTAGCATTAAGGGTGAAAATGGTACCATTCAATTAACCACAAGAAATTTAGCTGATACAAAAAAAGATTTTGATAAAATCATAATTAGACAAACATCAGATGGTGGCACTCTTAAAGTTTCCGATATAGCTAGAGTTGTTGATGGTTTTGAAGATAAAAATCTAAGAGCCTCATTTAATGGAGAATTATCATTTCTTGTTCAAGTCCTATCAACTGATAATATGAATGTTGTTAAGACATCAGAGGCTGTTTACAACTGGCTACCGAATGCACAGAAAAATATGGAACAAGGAGTCAATCTGTCTTTATGGTCTGATACATCTGACCTTTATAAAGATAGAATGTCGCTAATTTCAAAAAGTGCCTTTGGGGGATTATTCCTAGTATTTATTGTTCTTATGATGTTTTTAAGACCAATTGTAGCATTCTGGTGTGCTGTAGGGATTTTAACTGCATTTGCTGGAACATTTATTTTTCTTCCATCAAACGATGTATCATTAAATGTAATATCGCTTTTTGCATTCCTTCTAGTCATAGGAATTGTTGTAGACGATGCGATAATTGTTGGTGAGAATATTCACTCAGAGCATGAGAAGGGTCGAGAAGGTGCTGATGCAGCAATCATGGGTGCTTATTTAGTTTCAAAACCAGTATTTTTTGCAGTTATAACGTCTATGATTGCCTTTGCCCCTTGGTTATTTTTAACAGGCTGGCAGGTTCAATTTGTTCAAAATATATCAATCATTGTTTTACTTGCTTTGGCTTTTTCTCTTTTAGAAGCTTTCTGTATCCTGCCCTCTCATTTATCAAACCTAAAAGCAAATAACAATGAATCAAAATTAGCAAAATTTCAAAAAAGACTTGCTCAAAGTCTCGTTGATTTTGGTAAAATTAATTATATGCCAATATTAATATCTTCTTTAAAAAGAAGATATTTAACAATTTCATTTTTTCTCAGTTTTTTAATAATTATTTTTACTTTTTCTGGTTCATCCTGGATAAGTAAATCATTTCTTCCAAATATCGAAGACGATGAAATATTAGTAAGTGTAAAACTACCAGATGGATCGCCCTTTGAGAGAACCCTTGAAGTATCAAAAATTATTGAAAATGCAGGAATAGAGACAGAAAAATATTATGAAAATAAAGATAATAGCATAGAAAATACTTACATTAATGCAACTGGTTCTTCAGTAAGAGCATATTTTAACCTCTATCCTCCAAGCGATAGAAAAGCATCAGCAACAGAAATAGCTGATATTCTTAGAGATAAAATTGGCGATATACCTGATGCTGAAGGTCTCGATGTTTCAAAAGATATTGGACGTAGTCCAACCGATGCAGATCTTAATTTTAATATTACCGCAACAAAATCTGAGGACCTTATACCTGCATTAAATGACTTTATTAATAATTTAAGATCTTACTCTGCAACCTATGATGTAAGAAATAGTCTAAATAGTTCGTTTACAGAAATCCAAATATCAGTAAGACCTAATGCAGAAAAACTAGGATTAACACTTGGTGAAATTTCAAGACAACTCAGACAAGCATATTATGGTGAAGAAGTACAAAGACTTCCTAGAAATGGTGAGGATGTAAAAGTAATGGTTCATTATCCAAAGAAATTAAGAAGATCTCTGGAGAGTTTATCAAAGTTTAGAGTAAGAACCCCTGATGGAAGAGAAGTTCCATTTTTATCTGTCGCATCAATTCAACAATCCCCTGGAGTTCAAAAGATTGAGAGAATTGACGGTTTAATAAGTGCATCAGTTAGTACTCAAATTAGAGGTGACTTTAAAACTCAAATACTCACTGAATTAAGGGAAGATTACCTTCCTGGGTGGAAAACAAGATTTCCAGGTGCGTCATGGAGACTTGGGGGAGAGTCTGAAGGAGAAGACGAGTTTTTTGCTGAGATTCAATATTTAATAATAATCGCAGTTTTCGCAATGTTTGCAATTTTATCAATTGCTTTTAGATCTTACTTTTTACCAATAATTATTCTTTCTGCACTTCCATTTGGCTTTGGCGGAGCTGTTCTTGGTCATATTATTTTTGGTAAAGGACTCTCGATGATTTCTTATTGGGGAATAGGAGCAGCTTGCGGTGTTGTTGTTAACGATAACCTTGTATTGGTAGATAATATAAACAGACTAAAGAGCAGTGGAAAGCATATCCTAGAATGTATAGTGGAGTCAGGCGTTACTAGATTTAGGCCAATTGTCATCACCTCAATTACTACTTTTGTTGGCCTGATGCCAATGATGCTAGAACCATCTGTTCAAGCTAATTTTCTAAAACCTGCTGTTATATCTTTATCATTTGGTGTTGCCCTCTCCTCATCAGTCACATTAATTCTTGTACCTTGTTTATATTTAATAGGTGATGATATTAGAAACTATATTAGCCAAATTAAAGAGACTTCTAAAAGACAAATTAGCAAAATCTCGACATAAAGGAGATTTTATAGCATAATACTCGGCCCAAATTAATTGAGGAAGAAATTGAACCCTATTGAAACAACATATAGATACTTAGTGGATTGGATGAATGTTAAAGGCGAGATGGTACAAAATACTATCGCAGCAACATCTATGCAAGACGCAATGACTGAGCTTCAAGAAATTGAAGGCACTCCTTTTAGTATTAATGGTTCAGGAAAACCACGTTTTGTTAATATCAGACAAATTGATCAAGAAATTAGAGAAGACTAAATTAAATAATAAGGCTTGCTAATGACAAATAATGGTTATGAAAAAATTGCATACCCTGAAACCTATACAAATGAGGATGAACTTCATAATATTCTAAAATCAATGCGCGAAAATGATCCTGTTTGTTGGCTTGAACCAGAAAATTATAGACCTTTTTGGGCAATTACAAAGCACTCTGACATATCAGATATTGAATTAAAAAATGATTTTTTTATAAATCATCCCAGAACAACCTTAATGGATATTACTGCAGAAAATTATATTAAGGAATTTACAGGGGGCAGTCATCTTCTTGTAAGAACATTAGTTCACATGGATAATCCTGATCATAAAATCTACAGGGCTATGACACAATCATGGTTTTCTCCTCCCAATCTAATCAAGCTTAAATCTGATATTGAACTTTTAGCTAAAGATTACGTCGATAAAATGCTTGATTCAGGCTCTGAGTGTGATTTTGTTAATGACATATCAGCATTATACCCTTTAAGGGTAATTATGACTATTTTAGGAGTGCCTCCAGAGGATGAAAGTCTAATGCTTAAACTTACCCAACAACTTTTTGGTGGTAATGATGAGGATATGAAACGTTCAGAAGAGGAAAGCATTGATAGTAATGTGATTGCTGATTTCTTTAACTATTTTACCGCTCTAACTGAGGAAAGGAGAAAAAATCCTACAGACGATGTGGCAACTGTAATAGCAAATGCTAATTTTAAAGGTGAACAAATTGGTCATTTAGAGGCTATGTCATATTACACAATAATTGCAACTGCAGGCCACGATACAACGTCATCCTCTACAGCTGGAGGAGTTCTTGCCTTAATAGAAAATCCAGATCAATTAAAAAAATTAAAAGAAAATCCATCTCTTATGCCAATGGCTGTTGATGAGACTATTAGATGGGTTACACCGGTAAAAAATTTCTTCAGAACAGCAACCGAAGATTGCTTTATTGGTGATAAAAAAATTAAAAAAGATGACTCAATATTACTAGTTTATCCATCAGGTAATAGAGATGAGGAAGTTTTTGATGAACCATTTAAATTTAAAGTTGATAGATCTCCAAATAAACATTTGGCATTTGGCTACGGAGCGCATCTATGTCTTGGAAAACATTTAGCTAAAATGGAAATGGAAATATTATACAAAGAACTTTTTAAAAGAATTGAAAAAATTGAATTAAACGGTAAACCTTCTTGGGTAAAAGCAAGCTTTGTGTCTGGTTTGAAATCATTACCCATAAAATATAAAATCAAATAAGGAATATATAATGGTAAGAACAATTCAAGAAATAATTCAGGAAGCCTTTAATGAAGTACCAACTATTACTCCTGAAAAAGCTAAAGAAGAGCAAGATAATGGTGCTTTAATAATAGATACCAGAGAAATAAATGAATTAGTCCTTACTGGGAAAGTAAAAGACTCTATTCATATACCCCGCGGTTTAATAGAATTTCAAAATAAAGAAACTAATCCAAATGGAGTTGAGGGTTTTACAAAAGATAAAAAAATTATTCTTTATTGTGCTGCTGGCTCAAGGGCTGCACTTGCAGGTAAAGCTTTAAAAGATATTGGCTTTACTGATGTACATAATTTAGGAGGTTTTTCAGATTGGCAATCAAAAGGGCTGCCTGTTGAAAATATTGCTTAAAAAGGTAAATTTTCTCGACAGAGTATTATTGATTTGCTATTTCAAATAAAGAATATTTTATCAGTTTTTCAATATTTTTTATCAATTGTAAAACTTACTGTATGTTAAATTAATAAATAAATGATTTTAATTAAGGGGTATCTCAAATGTCAGCAAAAAAAGAAATTGAAATTTTAATTAATCGCTCAAGAGAAGCTCAAAAACAAATAGAAAACTATACTCAAGAGCAGGTTGACGAACTTATTAGAGCAATGGTTTGGTCAGTAGCAAAACCAGGAATGGCTGAAGAAATTGCTCAGTTTACAGTTGATGAAACACAATTGGGCAATTATGACGGAAAATTTTTAAAAATTCAAAGAAAGACACGTGCTACACTTATGGACATAATTGATGATAAGTCAGTTGGTATTCTTGAAGAAGATCCAGAGAGAGCAATTGTAAAAATTGCAAAACCTATGGGAGTAATAGGAGCTTTATCACCATCTACAAATCCTGAAGCTACTCCTGTAATTAAATCAATTCATGCAATAAAAGGAAGAAATTCGATTATTGTTGCTCCCCATCCTAGAGCAAAACTAACAAACAAAAAGATATGCGATTTAATGCGCGAAGCTATTGTTAAATGTGGAGCTCCTGCTGATTTAGTTCAAGCAATTGAAATACCCAGTCTTGAACTAACAAATGAACTTATGGCTCAATGCGATAGAGTATTAGCCACAGGTGGAGGCGCAATGGTAAATGCGGCTTATTCAAGCGGTACGCCGGCCCTAGGTGTTGGAGTTGGTAATGCTGTAATAACCGTTGATGAGACAGCAGATTTAGATGATGCTTCTGAAAAAATTAGAATATCAAAAACTCTTGATTTAGCAGCCTCTTGCTCATCAGATAATTCAGTTATTTTAGTGGACTCAATTTATGATGAAATGATTTCAAAATTAAAAGAAAAGGGTGGTTTTCTTGTAAATGAAGAACAAAAACAAAAACTTAAAGAAACACTTTGGGATGAAGAGGGTCATTTAAATACAGCAATTGTTGCTCAGCCAGCAGAAAAAATTGCTGATATGGCTGGTATCGAGATACCCGAGGGTACAGGCTTTTACATAGTACCTGAAACAGGTTGGGGGAAAGATTTTCCTTTTTCAGGAGAAAAATTATCAGTAATTATGGCTTTATATAGAGCAGATAATATTGAACATGCTATTGAATTAACAAATAACATACAAGCTTATCAGGGTCAGGGTCATTCATGTGGAATTTACTCTAATAGTGATGAAAATATTATGAAGCTCGCTAACAGTACAAAAACATCAAGAGTTATGGTCAATCAACCTCAAGCAGCATCAAATAGTGGAAATTTGTGGAATGGCATGAGACAAACATTTTCATTAGGATGTGGATCATGGGGAGGAAATGGTACAAATAATAATATTTCTTGGAGAGATCTAATTAATGAAACCTGGGTTTCTAAACCTTTAAGCCAAACCAAAGATCTTATGTCTGATGAAGAACTCTTTGGTGATGTTATGAATAAAATAAATTAAATTATCAAAGAAAGTTGGATATAGTTAAATAAGTTAACTATTAGAAAAAATTATGCATTTATCTGAAGAACAAATTGCTTTTTATGACGTTGCAAAAGATTTTGCTTTAAAAAAAATGGCACCAAATGCCGAAAAATGGGATGAAGAGAAAATATTTCCTATCGAAACATTACAAGAGCTTGCGGCTCTCGGTTTTGGAGGAATATATGTAAATCCTGATTTAGGAGGTTCTGGTTTATCTAGATTAGATGCGAGTTTAATTTTTGAAGCCTTAAGTCAAGGCTGTACTTCTACATCAGCATTTTTATCAATACACAATATGGCAAATTGGATGATTGATAGTTTTGCTTCAAATGAATTGAAAGAAAGATTTGTTCCTGATCTATGTTCAATGAATAAAATAGCCTCATATTGCCTGACTGAAGCTGGTGCGGGTTCCGATGCAGGAAGTCTCAAAACAAAAGCTAAAAGAGATGGTGACTTTTATATAGTTAATGGAACTAAGTCATTTATTTCTGGAGGTGGCTATTCTGATGTTTATGTAACAATGGTGAGAACTGGCGATGATAGTGCATCAGGAATTTCAACATTTTTAATAGAAAAAGATACTCCTGGACTATCCTTTGGTGCACAGGAAAAAAAAATGGGATGGAACTCTCAACCCACGGCACAAGTTATTTTTGAAGACTGTAAAGTTCCTGCAGAAAATATCATAGGTAGTGAAGGTGATGGATTTAAAATTGCCATGAAAGGTTTGGATGGTGGAAGGCTTAATATCGCTGCGTGCTCGCTTGGGACTGCTCAATCAGCTTTTGAAAAAGCTGTTGAATATGCTGGTGATAGGGAGCAATTTGGAAAAAAAATTCAAGATTTTCAATCCATTCAGTTTAAGCTTGCTGATATGGCTACTGAGCTTGAGGCATCAAGATTAATGCTTAGAGATGCAGCTAATAAAGTTGATGACAACGCACCTGATAAAACAAAAGCTGCTGCAATGGCAAAGCGTTTTGTGACTGACATGAGTTTTAAAATCGTTAATGAAGCTTTACAGATTCATGGTGGCTATGGATACTTAAAAGACTATCCTTTAGAAAGAAATCTCAGAGATGTTCGAGTTCATCAAATTCTTGAAGGTACTAATGAAATAATGAACGTTATTATTTCTAGAGAAATCCTTAAGGAAAACAGATGATTGATGAAGAGGTTTTCTTTGAAGTCAAAGGATCTCTTGGGCTTATAACACTAAATAGGCCTAAAGCCTTAAATGCCCTCACTCTGTCAATGGTAAGAGAGATACATCCAAAACTTAAAGAATGGGAAAATAATCCTTCTGTAAAAAATGTATTAATTAAAGCTGAAGGCGAGAAAGCTTTTTGTGCTGGCGGTGATATTAGAGCCCTTCATGATTGGGGTAGAAATAATGATAAGGAAGCAACAGGGTTTTACAGAGAGGAGTACATTCTCAATCAATATATAAAGCGATACTCAAAACCATATATTTCTCTTGTTAATGGTATTGTAATGGGTGGAGGAGTTGGTCTTTCAGTTCACGGAAGCCATAGAATAGCTGGAGAAAACTATTCTTTTGCAATGCCAGAAACTGGAATAGGTTTATTCCCAGATGTTGGGGGTTCTTTTTTTCTCCCTAGACTAGATTATGAGGCCGGAACGTACCTTGCACTAACTGGAAATAGAATAAAAGCTTCAGATGCTATTTTCTTAGGAACAGCAACAAACTACATAAAATCTGAAAATTTTTCCGATTTGCTAGAAGATCTTTCTGAAGAGCAAAATGACCCAAAACATATAATTGAAAAATACTCAACAAACCCAAGTGAGTCAGAATTTAAAAAAATTAGTCAATTTTGTGATAAAATTTTTAAAGGAAATACTGTTGAAGAAATAGTTGAAAATTTAAAAAATGAAAACTCTGATCTTTCAAAAAAAATACTTTCGACAATCAAACAAAAATCTCCAACATCGCTTAAAGTTGCCTTAAAAAGTCTTAGGTTAGGCAAAGAAATTAATTTTGAAGAATGTATGATGATGGAATTCAGAATGGTTAATAAAGTAATGAATGATCATGATTTTTATGAAGGTGTAAGAGCCCTTATAATAGATAAAGATAATAATCCAAATTGGAAACCAAATAAAATATCTGAAGTAGAAGATAGTTTTGTGGATGAATTTTTTTATAAATTAGATGATGATCTTAAATTTAACTAAAAGGAGTTATGTATGGCAGAAGTTACATTCATAGGATTAGGCAATATGGGTCTTCCTATGGCCTTAAATCTATTAAAAGCTGGTCATTCAGTAACTGGATTTGATTTAGCAAAAGATCAAGTAAAAACTCTTGTTGATGCAGGAGGAAAATCAACTGAAGATATTAATTCTACGATTCAAACATCAGATGTTGTGATCTCAATGTTACCATCGGGAAAGATTGTAAAATCAGTCTATCTTGGTGATCAAGGGATCATTGAGAATGCACCTGATAATCTTTTACTGATAGATTCATCAACAATTGATGTAGAGACTGCTAGAGATGTTTCTAAAAATGCCATATCAAAAAATCTTCATATAGTTGATGCCCCTGTTTCAGGTGGTGTTGGAGGAGCTCAGGCAGGAACACTAACATTTATGGTTGGTGGGGAAAAGAGCGCTTTTGATAGAGCAAAAGAGTTTCTGGATATTATGGGTGGTAATATCATTTATGCTGGTCTATCCGGTAATGGTCAAGCTGCTAAGATTTGTAATAATATGCTGCTAGGTATTTCTATGATAGGAACTGCGGAAGCATTTAACTTGGCTGAGAATTTAGGTCTTAATGCCCAAACATTTTTTGATATTTCTTCTACAGCATCAGGTCAATGTTGGTCAATGACAAGTTATTGTCCAGTTCCAGGTCCAGTTCCTTCTAGTCCTGCAAACAATAATTATGAACCAGGATTTGCATCTGCTTTAATGTTAAAAGATTTAAGACTTTCTCAAGAAGCTGCGAGAATGACTTCTTCTTCAACACCACTAGGCGCTAATGCTACCTCAATATACGAAGAAATTGAAACATTAGGACATGATGGTATTGATTTTTCAGGTGTAATAAAATTATTACAAAATAAATTAAAGTAGAGTTAAGACTATGACTGCTGATAAAATATTTCCAGTACCAGATAATTATAAAAATTCAGCACATGTAACTAAAGAAATTTACGATGATTTATGCCATCAAGCTTCGATTGATTCTGAAAAATTTTGGAATAATATTGGAAAAAGAATTGATTGGATAAAACCTTATTCAAACATTAAAGATGTTACATGGTCGAAAGAGAAGGTAGACATTAAATGGTTTTATGATGGAAAACTTAATGTCTCAGAAAACTGCATTGATAGACATTTAGAGGATAAAGCAGATTCAATTGCAATAATTTGGGAAGGCGATAATCCAGAAGAAAGTCTTAAAATCACCTATAAAGAACTATATAAAAAAGTTTGTAACTTTTCAAATGCACTAAAAAATAATGGTGTAAAAAAAGGTGACAGAGTTACAATTTATATGCCCATGATACCTGAAGCAGCTTATGCAATGTTAGCATGTAGTAGAATTGGAGCTATTCATTCTGTTGTGTTTGGAGGTTTTTCACCTGAAGCACTTGCTGGACGAATTCTTGATTGTGATTCACATTATGTTATTACAGCAGATGAGGGAGTTAGAGGCGGAAAAGTAATACCACTTAAAATAAATACAGATAAAGCACTTTTAAAATGTCCTAATGTTAAACATGTATTTGTTGTTAATAGAAATAATGCAAATGTAGAAATGACTGAAGGAAGAGATCTTTGGTATCATGAAATTATCAGGAATGTCAGCGATGAATGCAAAGCTGAGGTAATGGATGCTGAAGATCCTCTGTTTATTCTTTATACATCTGGCTCAACTGGTAAACCAAAAGGTGTTCTTCATACTTCAGGTGGATATCTTGTTTACGCCTCTTATACACATGAAATAATTTTTGATTATAAGCCTGGTGATACTTATTGGTGTAGCGCTGATGTAGGTTGGGTAACGGGGCATTCTTATATAGTCTATGGACCATTGTGTAATGGGGCAACTACTTTAATGTTTGAAGGTGTGCCCAATTATCCCGACTCATCAAGGTTTTGGCAAATATGTGACAAACACAAAGTAAATATTTTTTATACAGCGCCAACAGCAATAAGAGCTCTTATGAAAGAAGGTGATAAACCAGTTAAAACAACAAAAAGAGATAGTCTACGATTACTTGGTAGTGTTGGTGAACCTATTAATCCAGAAGCTTGGCTATGGTATTATAATGTTGTTGGTGAAAAGAAATGTCCTATAGTTGATACTTGGTGGCAAACCGAAACAGGTGCTACTTTAATATCTCCTTTACCTGGGGCAACAGATCTAAAACCTGGCTCTGCTTCTAAGCCTATTCCCGGAATTATTCCTGTATTGTTAGATACCGATGGCAATGAGCTAAAAGGTGCAACTGAAGGAAATCTATGTATTAAGAGCAGTTGGCCTGGACAAATGAGAACAGTTTATGGTGATCATGAAAGATTTATAGAGACTTATTTTTCTCAATATGATGGTTTTTACTTTACTGGCGATGGTTGTAAAAGAGATGAGGATGGTTATTACTGGATTACAGGAAGAGTTGACGATGTAATAAATGTATCTGGTCACAGAATGGGGACCGCAGAGGTTGAAAGCGCCCTTGTTTCTCATAACAAAGTTGCTGAAGCAGCAGTAGTTGGATTTCCTCATGAAATTAAAGGACAAGGCATTTATGCATACGTGACTCTAAATGCTGGTGAAAAAGTAAGTGACGAAATAAAAAAAGACCTTATAAATTGGGTAAGAAAAGAAATTGGACCAATAGCTAGCCCAGACTTTATTCAATTTTCTTCCAATCTACCAAAAACTAGATCTGGAAAAATTATGAGAAGAATACTAAGAAAGATAGCTGCGAATGATTATGATGATCTTGGTGATACATCCACACTTGCAGAGCCAAAAGTGGTAGATGATTTAATAGATAATAAACAAAACTTTTAATTACGATGAAAGCAATAAATATATTAGAAAATAAACATCTTGAATGGTCCGAAAGTGATTTACCGTTGATTTCAGATGATGATGTTTTAATAAAAATTAGTGCAACATCTGTAAATAGAGCTGATGTTGTTCAAAAAAATGGTCTTTATCCACCTCCTCCTGGGGCAAGCAGCATATTAGGATTAGAGTGCAGCGGTATAATTGAGAAAATTGGAAAGAATGTTAAAAATAGAAAAGTAGGTGAAAAAGTTTGCGCCCTTCTTGCAGGAGGTGGATATGCTGAATATGTATCATGCCCGGAAGTTCAGGCCATACCTATTCCTGAAGGTGTGAGTCTTATTGAAGCATCATCGTTACCAGAAGTTTATGCGACATGCTGGTTAAATCTATTCCAAGAAGCAAACTTATTAAAAGGCGAGAAAGTTTTATTGCATGCTGGAGCAAGCGGTATAGGAACCGCAGCTATTCAACTTTGTAAAGCTTTTAAATGTAAGTCATTTGTAACAGCTGGTACCTCCAAAAAAATTAAATTTTGCTGCGAACTTGGTGCTAGTGATGGCGCAATAAGAACGGAAGATCCTTTTAAAAAGATTAAAGAATGGTCACCTGAAGGAGTTGATGTAATTCTTGATCCAGTTGGAGGTAATTATTTTGAAGATAATATTAATGTTTTATCTATGGAAGGTAGGTTAGTGATAATAGGGCTTATGGGTGGAGTAAAATCTTCTATTAACTTAGGCTCAATTTTAATGAAAAGGCAAAAAATTATTGGATCAACCATCAGAGCAAGAGACGTATCTGTAAAAGGCAAAATTATGAGTGATCTACATCAGCATGTATGGCCTTTTTTTAAATCGAAAATAATTAAGCCAATTGTTCATGAAACATTAAATATTAAAGATGCAAACAAAGCACATGAAATAATGGAAAAAGATCAAAATATTGGAAAAATAATTTTAGAAATTAATTAAGTTTATTTTTCTTTTAATAACTTTGAGCCATCTTTTAATGATTGAGAAAATTTATCAAATAATTCGTCTATTTGCTCCTCAGTAATAATTAGAGGGGGACAGACTGCTAAAGTATCTCCGATAGCTCTAACTATGAGACCATTATTGTGTGCACATTCGGCAATAACAGGGCCAGCACTTCCTACTGGATTAAAAGGTTTAGAGGGAGACTTATCATGAACAACTTCAACAGCGCCCATTAGTCCTATACCTCTTGCCTCTCCAACAATATCAATATCTTCAAGCATATTAAGTCTTTCTTGAAATTGACCTTGTAGCTTAGGAACTCTATCCATTAATTTATTTTCTTCAATAACACGAATATTTTCTAATGCAACAGCACAAGCAACTGGATGAGCACTTGCAGTAAAACCACTTCCAAACATAATATTTTTTTGGGTATTATCAGCAATAATCTGATAAATATTATCAGTCATTAAAACAGCCGCCATTGGCATATAGGAAGATGTAATTTGTTTTGATAAAACTATAAAATCAGGTTTGATACCATAAAGTTCGCATGCAAAAGGCTTTCCGGTTCTTCCAAACCCATTAATAACCTCATCAGCAATAATTAAAATATCGTATTTTCTGCAAATTTTTTGTATTTTTTCCCAATAACCTGAGGGGGGAACTATAAGACCGCCAGCACCCATTACAGGTTCACCAATAAAAGCAGCAATTGTGTCTGGATCCTCTTTCAAAATTAGTTTTTCTAATTCATCTGCGCATCTTGAAGAAAATTCATCTTCTGTTTCACCTTCAAGGCCCTCTCTCCAATAATGAGGGCACATTGTATGTAAAACTTGAGGAATAGGAAGATCAAAATCGTTATGCATTAATGGCATTCCTGTCAAACTTCCTGATGCAATCGTTATCCCATGATAAGCTTTTATTCTGGAAATAAATTTTTTCTTTTTAGGTCTATTCAGGGCATTATTATAGTACCAAACAAATTTCATTGCGGTATCATTTGCCTCAGAACCAGAATTGGTAAAATGTACTCTGCTCATATCAAGTCCAACCATCTCAACTAATTTTTGAGATAATTCAGCCACCGCAGGATGTGATTTATGGGAAAAAGATGGATAATACGGAAGTTTACTTAATTGCTTGGTAGCAGCATCAATTAATCTTTCTTCACCAAAACCAACAGCAACCGACCAAAGACCTGCCATTGCCTCTAAGTATTTTTTTCCATCGTCTCCCCAAACATAAATACCTTCTCCCTCTGAAATCACCATCGGTCCTTGCTCTTCAATTCTTCGAGCATTTGAGTATGGATGAAAATGGTTTTCTGCATCCAAAGCAGCATAAGAGTTTGGTTTTAATTTTTTATTCATAATTATCCTCTTCTCAAAGAACATATCTTGTTAGCGTTATACATACAATTGTATAAGCATAAATATTTTATACATTCAATTTTAACATTTAAATTCTAAGTTTTTTAATTTTCTTTCGCTCAAAAGATGAGGGAATATTCATTTCTTCTCTATACTTAGTTATCGTTCTTCTAGCAATTTTAATACCATCCACACTAAGTAAATCCTTTAACTTTGTATCCGATAATGTTTTATCTGTTTCATTATTTATTAAATCTTTTATCTTTGACTTTACCGATTGAGAAGAAATATCCTCCTTACCATCACTAGAAATAGCCTTAGAAAAAAAGAATTTAAGAGGATATATACCCCTAGGTGTATCAATTTCTTTTGAGTTTGTTATTCTTGAAATAGTACTCTCATGTAAGTCTAGCTCCTTAGCGATATCTTTTAAAATCATTGGTTTTATATAAGCAAGGCCTTTCTCAAGAAACAAATTTTGTTGCTCTATAATTTCTCTGGAAACTCTTAAAATTGTTGCAGATCTTTGTTCCAATGCTTTTAGCATCCATTTACCAGAGGCATATCTAGTTGCTAAATAATCTTTATCTTCCTTTGTAAGTTTTTTAGAGGCAAGCTCTTCATAATAACCAGTATTTATTAATACCTTGGGTAAAGTATTTTCATTTAACTCTACAACCCACCTAGATTTAACTTTTTTTACAATAATATCTGGTTCATTAATATCATTACGATCATTCTCATCAAAAGATGATAGAGGCCTAGGATTACATGACCTCAGAATTTTTAGCATTTCATAGACTTCGCTTTCTTCGGTTTGACAAATCTTTGATAACTTTTTAATTTCTCCTGAAGCTAGAATTTCTAAGTTACTTATCAACTTTTCAATTCTCTTATTTAATAGTTTTCTATCCTCTAGCTGTAAAAAAAAACACTCTTCTAATGATTGTGAGAAAACACCAATAGGGTCAAATTTTTTTAATTTCACCAAAATATCATTTATTATTTTTTCGCTGATACCAATCTCAGATGAGAAATCCTTGAGAGAAATTTTTAAAAATCCACTGCTCTCTAAATTATCAATTAATAAAAGAGCTATTTTTTTCTCTAAATCATCTTTAAAAGTAAAATTAACTTGCTCAGTCAAAGACTCGTTTAAAGACTTTTTAGAACTTATTGTCTCTTCTATATAATTTGTTATTTCAGAATTTTCGCCTGAATAAGTATTATCAAAAATATTTGATTGATCATCTATTGGGTTTTCCTGAGTTGATATATCAATTTCATCTTCAATTGATGTAATATTTTCTGATAAATTGTCTTCATTATAATTATCGTTAACATCCTCTTCATTGGATCCATCATCTTTATCGAGAAAAGGATTATCAATAATTTCTTTATTTATATACTCTTCAAGCTCTAAATTATTGAGTTCAAATAATTTAATAGCCTGGATTAATTGAGGAGTTAAAGCAATATTTTGTGATAATTTTATACCAGGTATTTGTGATAATTTAGCCATTTCTATATTTATTTTTTTTGATAAATATTAATGGCACGTTTTTTGCTTTAATAAAATATAAATTTATCAGAAAGTTTCTAAAATGAATGAATTATTTAAATTATCAATGTGTATTTTCGGTACTATGTTTCTATTTATAGGTCTTGTATCTCTAATTAATACAATGCCTGATCTATTCTTTTTATCGTTACCTATTAATTTACTATTTGTTTTATGGTTTCATTATCAACTTGTTAAAAAGTACTAATTTTTTTATTCTAATTACAAAAAAGTGATTAAAATAAAATCACTTATGTTAGTATAAGTGATGAATAAAATTCTTGTTAATACACCAGAAAAAAATAAAAAACTTATAGATAGTTTCGGAAGAACTATAGACTACCTTAGAATATCCGTAACCGATAGGTGCAATTTTCGTTGTACATATTGTATGCCCGAGAACATGAAGTTTCTTCCAAAAGATGATTTATTAACTTTTGAAGAAATGGATAATCTTTGTTCATTGTTTATCGCAAGAGGTATAAATAAAATCAGACTTAGTGGAGGCGAACCACTTGCAAGAAAAGGTTTAATTGATTTTATTTCAAATCTCTCTCGTTTTATTTCATATGGAGATTTAAAAGAAATTACCCTAACAACAAATGGAAGTCTCTTAAATAAAATGTCCAAACAATTGTATGATTCTGGTATCAGAAGAATAAATGTTTCGCTTGATACATTGATGAAGGATAAATTTTATCAAATAACAAGAAGAGATGATCTAGAAAATGTTATTCACGGTATAATGACAGCTAAAGACAATGGTTTAAAAATAAAAATAAATACCGTGGTAATAAAAAATAAAAATTTTAATGAAATAAATGAAATAATTGAATGGGCTCATAAAAATGATTTTGATATTAGTTTGATTGAAACAATGCCAATGGGTCTCACTGATCAAGATAGAATAGACCAATATGTGTCGCTAATTGATGTAGAAAAAGAAATTAGAAAAAAATATTTACTTCAAGAAACTAATTATAAAACTGCTGGACCCTCGTCATATAAGACTACAAATAAATCCAATAATTTGATTGGATTTATAACACCCTTGAGCAATAATTTTTGTGCAAATTGTAATAGAATTAGATTAACTAGTACTGGCAAACTTTTTATGTGTCTTGGCCAAAATGATAATATTGATTTTAGATCGATATTAAGATCTGGAAATATTACTGAATTAAATTCTTCTATTGATAAAGCTATGAAAATTAAACCTAAAGCTCATGAATTTAATATCTCTAAAAGAAATCAAAGGCCAGCTGTAGACCGTCATATGTCTGTTACTGGAGGTTAATACTGAGCTTGGAAATTATTTCTTTTTCAATAAAATGAATTCTGTCTTGTCCCCATTGATAATAAACATAGTCGTCATTAATACTCGATAATTTTATTGTTGGAACCCCCCAACAACCACCTTTATACATATCTTCCAAATTATTATTTAGTATTTCTCTCCAGTCATTATTTGCTAATTCTTTTTTTAATTCTGACCAAGATAAACCAAAATCAGAAACAGTTTTTTCTAAGTATTTATCCTCACCAATATTTTGCCCATAGTAAAAAGATGAAACCATTAACTTTTCAAGATAATCAAAACCAAAACCCTTCTCGTTTATTATAGGAAAAAGAGAATAAGCTTTCTCGGCAGGTTTACCAATTGGTGAATAAATATTTTTAATTATGACACCGTTTTTTCTACCCTCTCTAGCGGCATCCGATAAAATATATTTACCTTTAATTGGAGGTATTTTCATATTACGCATAAGCATAGGTAAAACAGGTCTTACCTCAAATTTAATAGGATACTTTTCAAAAATAACTCTAATTCTTTTAAAGCTCAGGTATGTGTATGGGCTATTTAATGAAGGGAAGAATTCAAGCTTTAGATTTATTTGACTGAAATCAATGTTTTCTAAATCATTATTAATATCCTTATGATTAATAATATAGGAATGAGATTTTTGTCTATTTAAATTTAACTCATTTAATCTATCTTCTAAATGATGAAGTCTATCAATTCCCCAATAGTTCTCGCCTTCATAATGAAAGGAAGAGCCAAAGTAATAATCAAAATCAGATAATTTTTTGTTACCATCCTCTAAAAGAGTATTTTCTTGAATATTAAAAATAACTTTTTCTTCTTCATCAAAATTTGAAATTATTTGATTTAACTTATTGGTTTGATTTGACCATAAGTATGATGAAATTTCTTTCAGTAGTTTTATAAATTCAATTTGGGAAATTTTTTTATGAAAATAATAGTAATTCAAGATTTTATATGCACTTAAAATATTACTTTTAGAAATTTGATCTACATTTTCAAATTTCAAGCCATAATATTTTGCCAATTCTGCTGCATCTCTCAAACAATAATCATCAAACATTTTCCTCTCAGGAGTAAAAACATTATTTGGATCAGATACAAATAACACCTTCAATTCTATATTATATTTATTAATGAAATTTTCTAATACTTGAGAAGTTAGATATGAATATGGATCTGCCAGTGAATGAAAATAATAAACAATATGAGATCTTTTCTCCAATTGTCTTAAATTTTCTCTTTTAACTCTATTTTCAAGAAATTTATTTTCATCAGACCAATCCATCATCAATTTATTTCTAATTGATGCTGTAATTGATCTTTTCGAAAAAAAATTTGATATTTTATTTATTATTTTCATTCAAATGAATTTTAATTAAATAAAATTTAAAAACTCCTAAAAAATTGAATTAAACTGATCTTGGTATTTAGTCTGGATCAGCAACTTTTAATAACTGTTTCCCAAAGTTTTTACCCTCAAATAATCGAGCAAGTGTAGCTGGGCAGTTTTCTAGGCCTTCAGCAATATCTTCCTGATATACAATTTTTCCTTCGGATACCCAAGTACCTAACTTTATCATTGCTTCGCCAAATCGTTGGGCAAAGTCTAGAACTATAAAGCCTTCCATTCTTCCTCTTTGAATAATTAAATTTGTTAAGGTTGATGGCCCTGGAGGAAGTGCTTCAGTAGTGTATCCAGATGAGATACCACCACACATCACTATTCTTGCATTCTGAGCAATTTGCGAAAGAGCAATCTCTAAAATTTTTCCACCAACGTTATCAAAGTAAATATCAATACCTTTTGGAGCCAATTCTAATAATTTTGAAGCAACATCATCTTTCTTATAGTCAATACATGAATCAAATCCAGCTTCTTTTACTACCCACTCACATTTCTCAGATCCGCCAGCAATTCCGATAACATTTTTAGCCCCGTGAATTCTTGCTATCTGACCCGCAACAGACCCAGTTGCTCCCGCAGCACCAGAAACTAAAACCGTATCGCCCTCTTTAGGTTGGCCGATATCAATCATGCCAAAAAAGGCGGTTAATCCTGTAATTCCATAAATACTCAAAGCTGATGTGTGAGGGATTCCTTCGGGTAATTTTTGAATTGGAAGTAATCCAAAGGAACTATCTACAGCTGCATATTCCTGCCAACCAAAAGTGCCCATGACAATATCGCCAATTGAAAAATTATCATCTTTGGACTCAATAATTTGGCCGACTGAACTAGCTCTCATTATCTCACCAATTTGTACTGGTGGAACATAAGACTTAACATCATTCAACCAGCCTCTCTGTGTAGGATCAAAAGATAAATAAAGGACCTTAACTAAAATTTGACCATCTTTAAGTTCTGGTACTTGTTCTTCTGATAATTCGAAATTATCTGAACTAACGGCACCTTTTGGTCTAGTCTTCAATTTAAGCATTCTATTAGTTAACATGTTTCCCATAACCTTTATTCTCCATAAATATAAAATGTTTGTAATTAGTATCACACAAGCTAATATTAATTAACAATATTTCAATATAAATCTAGGTTATAAATTCACTTATGATAAATTTTAATCAAATCAACTTAAAAGTAATTTTCTCATTATCAGCTTTCATAATTATTTTGTTTTATCCTAAACCTGAAGGGCTATCTATAGAAGCTTGGAGAGTTGCTGCAGTGGGAATTTTAATGGCATTACTTTGGGCTACAGAGGCTATACCACTCTTCATAACAGCATTACTTCCTCTGATTTTCTTTCCAATGTTTGGTATATCTTCTTTCTCAGAAGCAGCTTTACCATTTTCAAATAAAAATATCTTTTTATTTCTAGGAGGTTTTATACTTGCATTAAGTATCCAGAAGTCAAATTTACATGAGAGAATTGCTTTAGGAATTTTAAGATATTCGGGAAGAGATGGATCAACTTTAATTGCTGGATTTATGGGTGTAAGCGCTTTTTTATCAATGTGGATGATGAATACATCTACCACATTAATGCTTCTTCCTATTGGGATATCAGTAGCAACTATTGCTCAACAAAATATTGGTAAGGATATAACTAAAAATAATGGCTTCGCAACTGCCCTAATGTTAGGAATCGCATATTCAGCCACCATTGGAGGAATGACAACACTTATCGGAACAGCTCCAAATGCCGTTTTTGCAAGTTTTATAGAGGAAAATTACGATATTCAAATCAGTTTTTTCAACTGGTTATTGGTGGGTTTACCTTTAGCAATACTAATGCTTCCTCTCACTTGGTTTATTCTTACAAAAGTAATCTTTGTAACAAACTTTTCCTCTAATAACGAAGCTATAGAGCTAATTAAACAAAGATACAATAATCTAGGAAAGATGAGTGTTGCTGAAAAAAGGGTCTTAATCATTTTTGGATTGACGGCTTTTTCCTGGATAACAAGAGATTTTCTTCAAAATATACCTGGTCTTCAAAATTTAACTGATCATGTTATTGCTGTAGTGGCATCAGTAGCTCTTTTTTTATTACCAAGTGGAAATAAAGATGAAAAATTGATGGATTGGGAGACTGCAAAAAATGTGCCTTGGAATCTTTTAATATTATTTGGAGGAGGTTTAAGTCTTGCTAATGCAGTATCGTATAGTGGTTTATCAGTTTGGTTAGGTGGTAATCTAGAACCACTTGGTTCGTTTGGATTAATAATACTAGTTATTGCATCTGTATGTTTAATAGTCTTCCTTACCGAACTTACATCTAATTTAGCTACAACAAGTGTTTTTCTTCCTGTAATTGCATCTATGGCGATCGGTCTAGGAGAAAGTCCTCTTATTCTTACAGCCTCAATTACTTTAGCAGCTAGTTGCGCCTTTATGCTTCCTGTTGCTACTCCGCCAAACTTAATAGTATATGGATCAAATTTATTTGATATTAATCAAATGATGAGAGCAGGATTAGCATTAAATATTATAGGAATAATTTTGGTATCTATAATTGCAATAAAGTTAGTACCTTATTTTCTAGGATAATTTTCAGAAATAAAATTTGCTATTTGTAAATTTGCCTTTTTTGCTTCAGGTATAGCAAGAAATCCTTTGCAGAAAATATTGAAAACATGAAACATACCATCCCAAATTTCTAGTTTGACATTATTACTAGTGGATAATTTTTCAAATAACCTTAAAGAATCATCAAATAATATTTCTTCAGTACCAACATGGATTTGCATAGGCGGTAATTTTAAATCTTCGCAAAAAATTGACGATATTAGTGGATTTTTAGGATCTTCTCCATCTAAGTAAGACTTAACAACATAATCCATATCCTTACCTGGCATTAACATTGGGTCACGATCAACTCTTGAAGACATTGAATCCCCACTTAATGTTAAATCCGTCCAAGGAGAGATCAGTACAGCAGAGGAAGGTATATCAAGATTATCTCTCTGAATAATTTGTAAAAGAGCCATAACCAAACCTCCTCCTGCAGAGTCTCCTACTAGTGAAATATTTTTTGAATCAATGCCGTTTCTGATTAATTCTTGATACACCATCAAACAATCATCTATGGCGGCAGGAAAAGGATCCTTTGGCGCTAGTCGATATTCCGGAAATATAACCTTAGACATTGTAAACTCTGACAATTGCGTGACCAATGAGGCATGAGTCTCTGGGCCACATGTAACATAACCACCACCATGAAGGTATAAAATTACATTCTCATTATCAGAATTCTTTGGTTCAAATTCAATAACCTTTGCTTTATCAAGAAATTTCTCAGAAATTAGAAATTTATTATTTTTCTTCCATCTTTGTGAAGCAGCTCCAATTCTTTTTGATTTTGTTACTTTTAAAAGAGACCCTATCCTTTTTCTTATTAAAGCTAATAATATAAACCAAACTTTTCCTCTAATGCTTATCATTATCTGACAGCTATTATTTGATTTTCAGAGAGCTCTCTAATCTTTTCATCAGAAAAACCATTTTCTAATAAAATTTCTCTTGAGTGCTCGCCAAGATCTGGCATAAATTTCGGGTTATCAGAACAAGGAGTTGAACTATATTGGGCTGGTGACTTTGGGCTTTGCATTAAATTGTTATCATTGCTTGAAAGCTTCATGATTGAGTCATTATTTTTTACTTGCGGATCATCAATCACATCCTCAAGTTTATTAATTACTGCTGAAGGAACATCATTTTCATCCATGCGAGCAACTAACTCCTCAGAAGTAAATAAAGTATATGCATGCAAGAGAATTTTTTGCATTTCCATGACATTCATCATTCTATTTTGCATAGTTGAAAATCTCTCATCGGTTAATAAATCTTCTCTATCAATAGCCCTGCAAACCCCTGCAAACTCGCCATCATTTATTGCAACTAGGGCTATATAACCATCTTTGGTTTTAACAGGCTCATAAAAGTCAGCTATATTTGGAATTGGCTCCCAACCATCTCCTAACCAAGTAAAGTTATACATATTATCTGACCACAAGAAATATAAGGCTGTATCTAACATAGATAGGTTAATTTTTTGTCCCTCATCTGTTTTTTCTCGTGCATAAAGTGCTGCAGTAACTGATTGAGCAGCTGTAAGAGAAGTAATTTTATCGCACATTAATGTTTTTACAAATTTTGGAGTTCCGTCAATCGATTGAGCATTTGCAATACCTGCGGTTGCTTGTATTAAAGGATCATATACTCGCCTTTTTGAATAAGGCCCATCAACTCCATACCCTGTAATCGATAACTGAATTATTCTAGGGTTATGTTTCTTTACATCCTCATATTCGAGACCAAGTTTCTTTAAAATACCTGGACGAAAATTATCAATTATAACATCAGAGTTTTTAATTAGCTCATAAATGATTTCTTTTGAACCATCCTTTTTTAAATCCAGAGCAAGACTTCTTTTTGATCTATTGGCGGCTGCAAATAATGCTCCATTTTCTCCCCTAATAGGACCCATAAATCGGGCATTATCAGGTCGCAGTGGTGACTCAATTTTAATAACATCTGCTCCTTGGTCACCCAATAAAGATCCCGCCAAGGGTCCTGATACAATTGTTGATAGATCAATAACTTTTACACCATCTAGAGGTCCATTCATTTTATTCTCCCCAAAATTTTATTTAATTAAGTCCCATTCCTAAGTTCAAGTTGTTTTTGAATCTCTTTATGTTTTTCTGATGTTAACTCATACCCAATACAAAATAAAGAAGCACAAAAATATAAAAACATTGGAATAAAAGCAAAAACAAACAATAAGATTTCTCTAATTTTTTCCGATGCAACCTGATCTGGTTTAAATCCATTAAACTCCAAATAGGTATACACCAGACCAACTGCAATTGCGGCTCCAACTTTTGAAAAAGTTGTAAGTATTGAATAAAATAAACCTGGCCTTTTTTTCTTACTTTTTAACTCATCTGCATCAACTATATCTGCCATTAAGGCTCTTGTTAGGGTAAATGGTGCCCCATATCCAATTCCATATAAAATTGTCAAAATTACTAACGTTATGAGCGCATCATTTGTATTTATAAATAAATAAGAAGCCAAGGTAAGTGAGCATAAAATTGTTGAGATAAACAAAGTCTTAGGCTTGCCTATCAAGTAAGATACTTTCATCCAAAGTGGCATTACTAATAAACCAGCAAAGAAATATAAAAACAGTATTCTACTTGAAATTTCTTCTAAATCAAAAACGTGTTTAGCAAGATATATGTATGTAACTGCAGATATTGATGAGGCGCTACTACATAAAAATTCTATTAATAATGTTCTAATTAAAGGCCTATTATCTTTCAAAATTAATGGTAGATCTGAAAAACTTGGAAAACTTGTCCCTTCATTTCTTCCATTATCTGGAATAATAATTAATCCAATCAGTGCTGTAATGGGTAGAACAATAATAAAAAAATAACCCATACCGGCGATCATCTCAGTAAAATTAGATCCAGCATTTTCTAAAATAGCCGGCAAAGCTAAAACTGACATCATTCCAAAAATTGATCCAATCTCTCTCCAACCATAAACTTTTGATCTATCGTTATAACTTTTTGAAATATCAACTCCCCATGCCTGTTGAGTCAATCCAACAAAAGTAAAAGCCAAATACAGAATAAATAGCCAAAAAATAAGATAAAATGTTGACTGACTACCCCCTGGAAAAAAAATAAACCAGGCCGCAAGCATTAAAACTGGGACACCAATAGCAATCCAATGCTTACGTTTACCCCATTTGCTAGGATATCGATCTACAATCATTCCCATTATAGGATCAGTAAAGATATCCCAAAATCTTGCTACCATAAAAATTATACCCACTGTGCCTACTCCCAAACCAATTGGTCCAGCATAAAAAGGAGGGATGTAAACGGCTAAAGGAAGGCCAAGAGCAGCAAGAGGTACTGCAAGACCTCCATAAGCCACTAAAATGGGTGTAGTTAATTTTTTCATATACAAACCTTGCAAACGATTTTCATTGCGTCAATCATAATATTTTTATTGATCAAAGGTTTTTTAAATGTAATTTTAAAAACATTAATGTGAGAAAAGTATGATAGATTTGTATACAGCATCCACTCCAAATGGTTGGAAAGTTTCAATTACTCTAGAGGAATTAAGCATTCCTTATAATATTATTCCTATAGATTTAATTAAAGGTGAACAAAAAGAGTCATCTTTTTTAAAAATTAATCCTAATGGACGCATCCCTGCGATAGTTGACAGAGGTGAAAATGACTTAGCTGTTTTCGAGTCTGGAGCAATAATGATTTATCTAGCTGAAAAAGAGGGTAAGCTTTTACCAAAGGATCCTTTAAAAAAAGCAAAAGTTCTTCAGTGGCTAATGTTTCAGATGGGCGGGATTGGACCAATGATGGGTCAAGCAAACGTCTTTTATCGATATTTCCCAGAAAAAATTCAATCTGTAATAGATCGTTATCAAAATGAGAGTAAAAGACTATTCACAGTCATTAATGACCATCTTAATGACAATGAATATCTAGCAGGTGATTTTTCATTAGCAGATATTGCAAATTGGTCTTGGATTAGAATACATAAATGGTCTGGTGTCGAAATAGATGATTTACCAAACCTCATGAGATGGATGGAACTTGTTGGAGAAAGACCTGCCTGTAAAAAAGGTGTTGAAGTTCCTCATCCATTAGAACTGCCGGAGGACGATAACTCAGAAGAAGTAAAAAAATTCGAAGAAAATGCAAATAAAATTTTACAAAAATAATTAAACTATTTTTTTTATTTCAAAAGTCATTCCACCAGTTCTTCGTGAGCCGGTTCTACCTCTCTGAGATGAAAAATATAGTCTTGATCCATCGGGAGAAAAAGCTGGTCCTGTAATTTCTGAAAGCCAATGACCATCTAATCGAACCAAGGGTTTTGCGAAACCATCATTATCAAGAAAACAAAGTTCCATATTATCTCCATCTTCTGCAACCAAAGGATAGCCATCAGCATTAACAGTCATCTGGTCAGGGCTTTTTAATACATAACCATCGCTATCTTTTCTCCATCTGTTAAAAAAATTAAAAGGATTTGTATAATTATTTTTTTGAATACCATCATAGAAAAGTGATATTTTATTTATGTCTGGCTCATAAATCCATACTCTATGATCATGTGTAGTTGTGAAGAAGATCTTTCTATTAAAATAAGCAATACCTTCTCCTCTTTTAAATACAGTTGCTTCAGGAATTTGTTCTATTATTGATTTCTCTTTTGCAAGTGGATCAGGGACTTTAATCCAGGTAACTGATGCATCACTATTAACTTTTGCGGCTTGTAATTCACCCCTTAAATAGTATTCTTCTGAACCTGCAATTTCATTTGAAATGAACCTATAAAAAAAACCTTCCATATCGTCATGAGTCATGTAAATAAAATTTGATTTTGGATCTATTGCTGCACCTTCATGCCTAAAGGCTCCTAACATTTCCCTTTTTTTTGGAAAATTAGGATCATTTTTGATAGGTGATGTTTCCCATACAATTCCTTTGGAATGCTCTTCGCATGATAACCATGTATTCCATGGAGTTTTACCTCCTGAACAATTTCTTGAGGAATTCTGGAGAATAGAATATGAATCTTCAATATTACCATCTCTATTAAACTTAATTACTCCTACGCCGCCTTCATTATCTCCAAGCTCAGAATTACTTACATATATCCAGCCATTGTTACTTGGAAAAATAGACGCCCCGTCAGGAGAGCCATGCCAAATATATGAATTAGATATTTTTTTTCCTGACTGAGCAATTAACTTACATTGCATGCCTTTTGGAACCATGACGCCGAATTCGTTTGGATCTTGAAGAGGACCAATATCATTCCAGCTGATAAGATTAGGGTTTAAAAAACTATGTTTATTAAAGTTGCCAACAGTTTCAGAAGAGGCCTCATTATTAATTCCAATCAAATAAGGGGTAACAGATAGAGAGAGGCACCCTAACCCTGCATTTTTAATAAATTCTCTTCGCGATTTTTTAATCATTTTTAATTATTCCTAGTATTTAATAATTATACAAAAAAATACTATTAAAATAATTTAAAATTTATGTGACTGAATGTCTCATTTTAATTTGGATTTTCTTTAAAGGAAACTTCCGGGTGACTTATTTCGAACCAATCAGGTTTACTTTTTGTCCAGCATACTAAATTAGGCTTAGTAGTTGGTTGTTCATCCAAAACGCCTGTTTTAATTGCGACAACTCCTGGTGCACTCTCAATTCGACTGAAAACTTGAGAACCACAAATTTTACAAAATGATCTAGTAACTTTTGCTTCACATTCATAACTGCTGGTTGGACCACTGAAGCTAAACTCATTCTCAGAAACAACAATTATAGATGCAACAGGACTTCCTGTTGATTTCTGACAATCTGTACAATGACACATTAAGAACATAACAGGATCTGATTTATAGGAAAAATTAACATCTCCACACAAACAACTACCAGTTTTTGACATAATAAACTCCAAAATTTTATAAGTTTTAATTTAATAAAAAAAAGGGGTATCAAAAGATACCCCTAATTAAAAAAATAATTTTTTATTTAAGCACGTTGAATTAAGTAAAGAATAATTCCAATTGAAATTAATCCTACTAAACCACCTTCGCCAAGGCTACCAATAAGGTTTGTTAAATTTCCAACAATGTCACCACCAACAAATGGAACAGCTGAACCAAAAATAACTTGTAGAACAACGCCTACAGCTATCAATAAAAGACCTAATGATACAACTTCACTTAGAAAGTTTTTTGCAGTATTTAGCATGCTATATCCTCCCTTGCATGTTTGAATGATCTATTAAAAAAACAAATCAATATTGGGATTCCATATTTTTAATAATGATTTGTCAACAAATCTTTCCTTTTTTTTGACATATTTTAGCCATAATTTATTTTAAATATTATAAAAAGCCTGCAAAATAGCCATTATTTGGGTATTTAAAAAAAATTATATGGACACAATTATAATTAGAATTTACTTTTTTTAGAAAAAATTGATTCTAAAAATAACAGTCAGTTTAAATTGAGAATAAATTACAAATTTTTTAAATTTTACCCAGATAATGATAATGTTAATATATAAAGAATTTAAAATGGTGCCCACGAAGAGAATTGAACTCTTGGCCTCTCCCTTACCAAGGGAGTGCTCTACCACTGAGCTACGTGGGCTTACTAAGTTAAATCAACTAAAGATACAAGTATGTCAATAAATAATTACCCGTCTAAAGCTAAAGGTTTTTAAAATTATGAAAAATAAAGAAAAAGATAAAATTAAAGATCAAAAATTATACGAAGCATTAAGGAAAAATTTGAGAAGGCGAAAACAACAAATAAAAAAACAAAATTTAAAAAATAAAGAAGATTGAGTATGGATTTAATTCAAATCAAAGGTGGGAATTTCTTAGAAGGTGAAATAAATATTTCAGGATCTAAAAATGCTTCTCTTCCCATGGTAATTGCTTCTTTATTAACTAAAGATAAGGTTATAATTAGAAATATTCCTAATCTATCAGATGTATCTACCCTACTTGAATTAATTGAAACTCTTGGTTCGGAGTTTGAATTAAAAAATGAAAATAATTCCTCATACAAATTAATCATTCAAACAAAGAAAATAAAAAATAATTTAGCTTCTTATAATTTAGTAAGAAAAATGAGGGCAAGTTTTTGGGTTTTAGCACCTCTAATTTTGAGATATGGAGAAGCAAAAGTTTCTCTTCCTGGTGGCTGTGCAATAGGTATAAGGCCTATTAACTTTTATTTATCAATGTTGGAAAAAATGGGTGCTTTAATAACAATAAAAGATGGCTACGTACAGGCATCTGTGAGAAATAATTTAAAACCAATTAACTATAAATTAGATTTTCCATCTGTTGGTGTTACTCACTTTTTTTTAATGATGTCATCTTTAATTGAAGGAGAATCAATACTAAGAAACGCAGCAATGGAACCAGAGGTAATCTCGCTTGCTAAAATGTTAAATAAAATGGGCGCTCACATAACAGGGCACGGAACTAATAAAATTATTGTAAAAGGATGTTCATATCTTAAAGGTTTAGATATTATTTCACCGCCTGATCGAATTGAGGCCGGAACTTATGCTTTAGCCTTAGCGGCAACAGGTGGTAAATTAAAATTAAATTCGATAAGTATAAGAGAAATTGAAACTTTAAGATATCTATTAGAAAATACTGATGTAAATATAAAATCACATAAAAACTCTATCGAACTTATTAAGAAAAATAGAATAATTCAGCCTACAGATATCGAAACAAAACCCTATCCAGGTTTTCCAACAGATTTACAAGCTCAGTTTATGGCTTTAATGACCTATTCAAAAGGTAGAAGTAGAATTAAAGAGACTATTTTTGAAAATAGATTTATGCATGTCCAAGAGCTTGTAAGGTTAGGAGCAAAAATTGAACTTCAAAGCGATACTGCTATTGTTGACGGGGTAAAGAAACTTTATGGAGCACCTTTAATGGCAACAGATTTAAGAGCCTCAGCATCATTAATAATTGCAGCCTTGAGAGCAGAGGGAACATCAACTATAAGACGAGTATATCATTTAGATAGAGGTTTTGATAAAATAGAAGAGAAATTGAAATCCTGCGGAGCAGCAATAGAAAGAAAAAGAGATAAGAATGAGTAGTAATTTGAAATTGATCGCCCAAGATGAGGAACAGCTCACTATCATCTCATCTCTAACCCAAGATTCCATTATTAAAACAAATGAAATGGGCTACGATAATAAAACCAAAAGATTTGCTTTATTGATGAATAGATATCGTCACGAAGAAGAAGATCCATCTAGAATAAGATGCGCTATTCATTTTGACTACGCCGATACAGTAAAATCTATTGGTATTGAAAAACAATCTAATGATGACATTCTTGTACTTCTTGCAATAAGGTTTGAAAGTAAAGTAAAACCTAGTGGTTCAATTTTTTTAGAATTTTCTAATAATAAATCTATAACTATTGATGTAGAGAGTATTGAAGCATTTCTAACAGATATGGGAGATTCATGGAAGATTCGAAATAAGCCTGTCCATGAAGAGGATTAAAATGATTAAAATAATAAAATATAGTGATAAAAATTTTAATACTAATCTTGAAAAAATAATTAATTTAAAAAGACTTCAATCAAGTACAATTGAATTAAAAGTTAAAAAAATCCTCAATGATATAAAAAAGAATAAAGATGAAGCACTTTTTAAGTACGCAAAAAAATTTGATAATATTAAAGATCCATCAAATAATCTGAGGGTAAAGCCAAATGAAATAAAAAAGGCAAAAAATTTATGCAGCACCAATAGTATTAAAGCTTTAAAGCTTGCAGCTAGTCGAATTGAAAGATTTCATAAAAAACAAATGCCTAAAAACACCTTTTATAAAGATAAAGAAGGTATGAATATTAAAACTCGCTGGCTTCCCCTAGAAAGAGCAGGTGTTTATGCACCAGGAGGTAAGGCATCCTATCCGAGTTCAGTTCTTATGAGTGCAATTCCTGCAAAAGTAGCAGGTGTTAATGAAATAATAATGACTGTCCCTTCTTCAGGAGAAATTAATCCGCTTTCATTAGTTGCCGCCGAGCTTTGTGGAATTAAAAAAATCTTTCGTGTTGGGGGTGCCCAAGCAATTGGAGCGCTAACTTATGGAACAGAAACTATAGATCCAGTTGATGTTATTGTAGGGCCAGGAAATCAATGGGTTGCTGAAGCAAAAAAACAAGTAGTAAGAGATGTTAAAATTGATATGTTTGCGGGACCAAGCGAAATTTTAATTGTTGCAGATAAGTACAATAATTCTGAATGGGTAGCTTATGATATGTTAGCTCAATCTGAGCATGATGAGTCTGCTCAATCAATTTTAATAACTGATAATGAAACATTTGCTAATGACGTTAGTAAAAATATTAAATCTTTTATAAAGACATCTAATAGATCAGAAATAATAAAAGAGAGTATTAATAGAAATGGATTAATTATAATTATCAAAGATTTAAAAAAATCCTATAATTTAATTAATGAAATCGCTCCTGAACACCTTTCACTAATGTTTAAAAATGCTCAAAAAATTGAGAAGAATATAACTAATGCTGGTGTAATCTTCATAGGAAAATGGACACCTGAAGCAATGGGTGATTATATTTTAGGACCAAGTCATGTATTACCTACAAATGGTGCATCTAAGAACTCTTCTGGTTTATCTGTTTATAATTTTATTAAAAAAATTTCATCAATTAGAAATAACCAAAAAACTATAAAAACACTTGGCCCCTCTGCAAGTATTATTGCTGAGTGTGAAGGTTTAGACGCACACGCTAAATCTATACAGGTAAGATTAAATGGAAAATAATAAAATCTCTAAGATTGAGTTTAGTGATAGCGATAAAAATAAATTAAATGAATTTATAAATTATGAAAGAGAAGCGGCTATCTATGATTTAATATCTGAAAATTATTTTGAAATAATTGATGAGAAAAGTAATGGGCCATTTATAATGAATATTTCTGTAGAGGAAGGAATACTTTTAATAAAATTAAAAAATGAAGATAACAAAGATATATATCAATTCAGTAGCTCAATAAGTAAATTGAAAAAAATATTTAAGGATTATCATAATGCCTGTTCTAATTATTATGAGTCGATCAGAAATGGTTCAGTTGAAAAAATTGAGGGAATAGAAAAAGTAAGAAGGAAAATTCATGATGACGGTGCTGAAAACCTTTTATCCATTTTAAATAAAGATTTTAACATTGATAAAAATACCTCTCGAAGATTATTTACTCTTATGTATTCATTATATATTTAGAATTATTTAAAAAATTCATTACTTTAATAACTGTATTTTGTTTGCTATAAGAGATTTTTATTAAACGGAGACTTTGTGGCTAAAGAAGAACTATTAGAATTTCCTGGAACGGTATTAGAGCTTTTACCTAATGCAACTTTTAAGGTAAAACTTGATAACGACCATGAAATAATTGCCCATACAGCTGGTAAGATGAGAAAAAATAGAATCCGTGTTCTAGCTGGAGATCAAGTAACGGTTGAAATGACACCATACGATCTTACAAAGGGGCGTATAACATATAGACATAAATAATTTAGTGGTAATTAATGACTAAATCAAAATGTCCAACTTGCAAAAAAATTGCAAATAAAGATTTTTTCCCATTTTGTTCAAAAAGATGTTCTCAAGTAGATCTTAATAGATGGCTAGGTGAAAGCTATCATATTGATAATAATCAGAAAAAAATTGATATTTAAATATAGTATATTTAGGCTTGTCTCTTAGTAACGGAAGGTTATATTACCTCATTATATGGTAATATTTATTTATTTGCCCAGGTAGCTCAGTTGGTAGAGCAGCGGACTGAAAATCCGCGTGTCGGTGGTTCAAATCCGCCCCTGGGCACCATTAGAGAAAGACTAATGTTGAAAAAAATATTTTTACTTACAGCTATTACATTAATTTGTTCATCTTGCGAGTCACCAACTACAATTACAAGCAGAGGTCTTGACTCAGACAACGAAAAAGAAAAAGCCATTATGCAAGGAATAGCTCTTGAAACATATTATAATCGTGTCGAAAAATTAAATAATATTGCATGGCCAATTCTTTCATCCTCACTAGATTTTTGCAAAGAAAATATAACTGAAACTATTGGAATTGAAGTTATATCTCTCAATGAAATTGATAAAAATTATAAAAATGCCGCCTCAGAAAAAATCGGTTTAACAAATGAACCCCAAATATTGTATGTCATAGAATCATCACCAGCTGATATTTCTGGTTTAAAGAAAAAAGATAAGATTATAGAAATAAGCTCCCCTGAATATAGCTGGGAAGGTGATGATATTATAAAAAATACTAGAAAAAGAATTTTCGGTAAAAATAAAGTTAGAGTTAAAGTTGAAAGAGATAATGAAATTCAAATATTTGAGGTTAATCCAGTTAAAATTTGTAATCATAGAATTATTTTAAGACAGGATAATTCGCTTAACGCTTTTGCTGATGGTAAAAATATATATATAACTCAAGGAATGCTGAGATTTATTGATGAGGATAAAGAACTACAAATGGTTATAGCTCATGAGTTAGCTCATAATATTGAGGGGCATATTGAGAAAAAGACAAATAATTATTTATTAGGAACGATTGTTGATCTTGCAGCTGCAGGTGCAGGTGTAAATACAAGAGGTACATTTGGAAGTCTAGGAGCACAAATGTATAGTCAGGATTTTGAACGAGAGGCTGATTATGTTGGAATGTATATTCTTGCTAATTCAGGAATTGAAAGAGAAGGTGTAGCAAACTTCTGGAGGAGAATGTCGGTAGAAAACCCTAGATCAATTTCTTATGCATCAACTCACCCCTCCTCATCAGAAAGATGGGTTAACATAGAAGCTGTTAATAAAGAAATAGACAAAAAAATTCTAGAATCAGAGCCTCTTCTCCCTGAAAGAATTCAAATAGAAGATTAAATATTTTCTAATAATCTTTTTATTTAAGCTAAATTAGTTTATTTTATAATTATGAAATTTATTATTAATATTCTTTGTTATAGTCTTGGCGCTATGTGGCTCATCCTTGGTTTGGTGGGTGTATATGATCCAAATATTTTTGCAAAGAATGATATTGTAAGTCTCAATGTTGTTATACAAAGCGAAGCTGGTGCAAGTGAAATAAGAGCTCTTGCTGGGATGTTCTCGTTTATGGGTCTTGGTATACTTCTTGCAACTCATCAGCCTGATACACGAAGAAGCTGGTTTAGTGTTTTTAGTCTTCTAATGTTAGGGCTTGCCGTTGGAAGATCAGTTGGTTTTTTACCTTATTTTGAAGGTCTTGAAGAAAAAAGAGTTATTTACGCCGGTATTGAGTACGTAATGGCACTTATCTTTTTCATCAAATCAAAAATATAATTTATTCAATAGCCTGATACATAGCCACTCTTAAGTCATCGTTTATAGGCCACATTGATCCTAAATATTGAGTCATAATAATGCCTATAAGTTCCTCATCAGGATCAACCCAGAAATATGTTGAAGCAGCTCCAGCCCAACCAAATTCATTTTTTCCAGTTTGGGACATCATTTGACCCCTATCCAACATAGTTCTTCCTATCAAATTCCAACCATAGCCTACCAATGGTAAAGGACCTAACATCAAAGGAAGTTGAGTATTGGGAATTCGATTAATTTTCATAAATTCAACCATATTTCTTGATAATAAAGTTTCACCACTTTTAGATTTACCTGATAACAACATTCTAGCAAATGACAGATAATCTTCTGATGTCGAGAATAAACCAGTGCCACCTCTTCTAAATGTTTCACTATCATAGGGATTATGAGCACTCACATCTGTCTCCTCCAGTTTATGAGGTCCAACATTCATAATTTCTTTAAAATTAGATGCTCCATAAGTAGACATAAGTCTTGATAAATTTTTCTCATCAACCCCAAAACCAGTATCTTTCATATTAAGTGGTTTAAAAATTTCTTCTTTAAGAGTATCACCAAAGTCTTTTTCATTTACAATCTCAATCACCCTAGCCAATACATCAAGGGATACAGAATAATTAAATCTTGAACCAGGTTGATATGCTAGAGGAAGCTCAGATAAAATTTCACATTTCTCTTCTAAACTTTTATTACCATTATCTGAAATATCTCTCTCACTGTATAAAGGGGCGACATGACACCCCATTAAAAAATCATATGTAAAACCACTTCGATGAGTCAAAAGATCTTCAATAATCATTGGTCTATTCAACTCCTCAAGAGAGCCATCGGGATTCATTACCTTGAGTTTTTCAAAAGGGGGTATGAAAGAAGAAACAGGATCATATAATCTAAGTTTACCTCTTTCAATAAGCTTTAGCGCCATCACGGAAGTAATAGGCTTTGTCATTGAATAAATTCTATAAATAGCATTTTCAGGAATAGATTTTTTTTGTTCAAAGTTTTGATATCCTGACTTACCAGATAGGACCATTTTTCCTGATTTTTCTGCAACCCATTCAATACCACTGAATAATGATCTATTTACATAACTATCAGCAATCTCTTGAATTACATTTTTTCTATCAAAATTTATCATAGTCTTCCTCTTTCTAAAATTATCTTTTATTTATTGATGCAAGATTACTCTCATGAGCATCTTGATCAATTTTATACAAACTAAAAAAATAAATCGAAAATAAATATAAAATCATATAAATGGGTACAAAAAATAATGCTACATTTATTAATATATTGTCATCTATTGCTCCTGGTTTTGCATCAGTGGGTAATCCAGCAAGAGTCGTAATAAGGCCTGCAAGAAAAATTCCAACCCCCGATACGGCTTTTGCTGAAAAACCTTGCGCTGAAAAAAAGATACCTTCTGAACGTTTTTTAGTTGTTAACTCTGAATCTTCAACAATATCCGATACCATAGATGAGACTAGAATTGTAACAGCAACTCCAGTTGAAACTTCTATAAAGTAATATGTACTCATCATAAATAATAATCCATTAGATCCAAAGCTTGGCGCCAATTCAAAAATTCTTAAAGCGTAAGGTACTGGAGTTAGTGCTAAAGCTATGCTACCGCAAATTATTGCAGCTTTTTTCTTACCTATACTTTTTGATAAGACCCTTGCAATTATCATAGAACAAATAATACCAGGCACCACAGCTACAAAAGAAACAATACCAATTTGAAAAGTGCTAAAACCCCAAAAGAATGTGTTAAAATAAATATTTAGAGCTGATGAAAATCCAGCAGCCATTCCAGCAAAAATTCCACCAATAAACAATACTAAAAAAGACTTATTTAAAAGAGTACTCTTAAGCTCATCTTTAATTTCACTAAAATTATTATTAGCTGCTGGCTTAGATAAGTTTGGTATTAAATGATTTAAACCTCTTGATGAAATAATCATAGCCACCAACATAATAATTGCGGCTACAATTCCATATATTTGATAACCCTCTGGGTTTAACTGACCATTTGGATATTCAGCAGTAGGTTTTAAAAATACAAAATACATTAAAATAGTCATTACTGTACCGCCCATCCAGCCAAAGAAATAACGCAAAGACATCATTTTAGTTCTCTCATGATATTCTCTAGTAATCTCTGGACCAAGGCTTTGATTGGGTATTTCAAATAATGTTGTAAATGTTCTAACTAGAATAGCCATAATAAGAAGATATAAAAAAAGATTAAAATCTGTATCAAATGTAGGTGGATTCCATAGTAAAACGAAAAAAATTGGGACAGGTATTAGAGCGGCATACATATATGGATGTCTTCTTCCTAAACGGGATTTAGTATGATCGGAAGAATAACCAATAATTAAATCAGAAATAGCATCCCATATAGTTGCAATAGCTAATGCAAGAGAGGCCATCCATGCAGGTAAACCAATAACCATATTGTAATAGAAAAATAAAAACCAAGAAAAGGCATTTCCTTTTATTCCAAAAGCAACTGAACCAATCCCATAAAAAAGGAAGTTTCTATTATTTTCCATTTTTAAACAGCTTTTTCAGCCAATAGTGCTGATGCATTTAATTCGTCCGCAATACTTCTTGCTTCTTCAGGAGAAAAATCCATTGGAAGGTCAATATTGTTTGAAGTTACATATATTCTAACCATGCCACGATTAGTTGGACCAATTTGCAAATCAGTTACCTCATCCGATTGCTTGTTAATTCCTTTTTTCAATTTACTTACCCTTTGTAACTAAAATTTAATTTTCAAGTTTTGCCATTGCTTGAGCTACGGATGCATCAATATCAGCGCTTCTTGGATTTCTTCTTAATGTTAGACCTCCATTTACTTGAAGATTTTGACCAGAGAGGAAACACTCATCGCTACATAAGAAAACTGCCATCGCTGCAATATCCTCAGATGTTCCTATTCTTCCTAGAGGATATTCTCTTAAAAATGCCTCCTCTAAACCTGGTGCAGCCATTGCATCTTTTGTCATAGGCGAGGCAGTCAATCCAGGTGAAATTGAATTAGCTCTTATACCTCGTTCACCAAACTCATTAGCTACAGTTCTTATAACATGATCAATACCAGCTTTTGTACCCATGTAGGCAGCATGATTATCTAACATAATTGTTGCTGTTGCAGATGATATTTGAATAATTGAACCTCCCTCGGTCATAGCAGGAATGCAAGCCTGAAAAAACTGATACGGGCCTTTGAACTGAAGATTCATTATTTTTACGAGATCTTCTTCTTTACTTTCTAAGAAAGGGGATAAATAACCCCAGCCAGTTGCTTGAATTGCTGAATGTAAGATACCATGACGATTTACCACCTCATCAACCATTGAGTCTATTTCCTCTTTTTTTGTGATATCGCATAAAACATAAGATCCACCTGTTTCTTCAGAAATTTCCTTAAGAGAATCCTCATTTCTTCCAGCAAGAACTAACTTTGCTCCCTCTTTTGCAAAACGACGAGCCATTACTTGACCCATATTATCTTTTCCTGCAGCTCCTAAAATTAGAGTTACTTTATCATTTAAATGCTTATTACCCATTTTTCATCCCCTAGTTTATATTAACTTTATTTAGTTTGCTTTAATATTTATAAATTTTCAACTCTGTTTGTTATCTGGAATATTCAAAAAGAAAACAAAGATAAAAGCTAAAAAACAAACACCAGTATTTAAATAAAAAGCTAAATCATAATTTCCATTAATATCATATAACCATCCTGATAGAGGACCTCCAATAACTTGTATAGGAACCATAAATGGTACCGCTATACCCAGCGCTTTACCAAAATTTATAGGGGAAAAAGTTTTTGAAAAAAGGATATTCATTAATGGAACGCTTCCGCCAAGACCTAAACTCATTATAAAAATTGAAATCAATAAAGGATAGTAGCTTGAAAAGAGAGAAACCAAAATTATCCCAAAACCTTGAATTGATACCGATACCCATAAGGTTTTCTTTGCAGAAATCATATCTATAAGCTTACCAAAAACAATTTTTCCTAAAGCTGCGCCTAACGCTCCGACGGAAACAGCAAGACCAGCCTTGCTTGCATTAAAGCCTAAATCCGTTGCATAGGGGAAAATATGACTATAAACACCAAGATTTGCACAAAACTGCAGACTAAAAATTAATATTAAAATCCAAAAAGTAGGAACTCTTAGTATATCGACAATATTCATCATTTTATCAGTAACGCTATTATCAATTTCCTCAGATAATTTTTCGTTATCAACATTTTGGTTAATATCAGAGGGTTTATTAACAATTAAATAACGGCAGAAAGGTACGAAAAAAACAATTAGAAAAATACCAAAAATTATATAAGTAGCTCTCCATCCATATAAACTGATCAAATAGACAGAAATAGGAGGAATAAAAACTCCCGATAAAGAAATACCCAAGGTAGCATAACCTATGGCAGAGCCAATTTTCTTTTTAAACCAATTTGAGATTAATTTAGATGTCGCTAGATTACCAAATAATGTCATCCCTAGAGCAACTATTGATCCATAAACAATTAGAAATTGATAATAGGTTTGACAGAAACCAAGCAATATTAACCCAATACCAAAGATTATTGCTCCAATAGATAGAAGATTTTTAAGAGAAAATTTATCTACTAGTTGACCACAAATTGGAGCAAATACTCCAGCAGCAATAATCATGATAGATAAGGTGCTCGATATTAAAAATCTTCCAGCATTAAACTCATTTTGAAGATGTATGTAAAATATAGAATAGGCATAAAAAGGAATGCCAACTGAAAACATGTTGATAAAACCAGAGCTGGCTACAATTCTCCATCCATGAAATGATTTAAACAACTTTATCCCCGACTTAAAATAAGAAGTACTTACAATAAATATATAAAATCTAATGAAAAGAAATTTTTTAAAAATGTTTTAATATTATTAATTATCTATAATCTAATTATTAGACAATAAAGGACTTGGTTATGAAAAAATTTATCTCAATTTTTATTCTTATTTTTATTCTTTTTAATTCTTTCTCAATTCAAGCGCATAATCTTGAACAATCAGTAAATAGTGAGGAAAGATCAAAAGAAAATGTTGAAAGAGATAAATTTCGACATCCATATGAAACACTCAAATTCTTTGAAATAGAGCCCGAGATGACAGTTGTAGAATTATCACCCGGAGGAGGCTGGTACACAGAAATTCTTGCAATTTACATGTACGATGAAGGCGAGTTAATTACTGCACCCTACAGTGCATCTTTAAGCGATTATGCAAAAAGATCGAGAGAAGCCTATGAGGCTAAACTTAAGAGTAAAAGTATTTTTGAAAAAGTAAAAATTGTTGATCTATTTGGTAAGCTTGCTGAAAATGAAACGGTTGATGCTGTCCTTACATTTAGAAATGTTCATAATTGGCTTGGTGAAGATGGAAGTGGAGTAAAAAAAGTATTTGAACAATCCTATGCCGCCCTTAAACCTGGAGGTATTTTAGGTGTAGTAGAGCATAGAGCTAATTCTGGTATTTCAATTAAAGAGATGAAAAAAAGTGGTTATGTAACCGAGGAGCTTACCATAAATTTAGCAGAAGAAGCTGGTTTCATTTTATCAAAAAAGTCTGAAATCAATGCCAATGTAAGAGATACTAAAGATCATCCTAATGGAGTTTGGACGCTTCCACCCTCTCTTTATTTAAAAGATGGAGATAAAGAAAAATATCGACAAATTGGTGAAAGCGATAGAATGACACTTCTTTTCAAAAAACCAATTTAATAGTTAAAAGACTATTGAAATATTAATAATAATGATAGATACATATAATTGTGGGCAGCCATAGCTCAGTTGGTTAGAGCGCCTGGTTGTGGACCAGGAGGTCCTTAGTTCAAATCTAAGTGGCTGTACCACAATAATTCAAGTTATCCACAGAAAAATAAAGTTATCCACAGAATTCCGTTTAATTACAGTTGTTTAGATTCAATTTACATGTTTCTATAATATCGACGGTAGCGATGACCAGCTATCGTTGGGCGGGTGTCAGACCGCAGTGAGAGCCGATTGGTCATCGGGTCATGGTGAGAAGAAGAGTAGCGATACTCGGAAGGTAGCCACTTCTGATGAGAAAGATAATCAGGAAGTCCCTTCGGGGAGTGAAAGGTAGGAAGTCTCATGAAACGGAAGACCAAGAAGTCCCCTCGGGGGTGGATTGGGAAGAAGTTTTTAAAAGAAGAGCGGGTGGCATGCTTAATCGAGGGCGATTAGGTATTAAAAAGGAACCTTAGCGGGTTCCTTTTTTTTATTCCAAACCTCTATCACTTAACAGAGCAGAAATTTCTGGATTACTCCCTGCAAATGATCGATAAAGTTCCATAGGATCTTCAGTTCCACCCTTTTCAAGAATAAACTTTCTGTATTTATCAGCTAAATCTTTATTAAATATTTCACCTGTATTTTTAAATCTTGCAAAAGCATCTGAGTCTAAAACAGCTGCCCATATATAGCTGTAGTATCCAGCCGAATAAGAGGAGGAATATATATGTTGGAAATAAGTAGTTCTATATCGAGAAACTATTTCATCAATTAATCCTATTTTTTTAAGAGAATTATTTTCGAACTCAACCGTATTTTGAATTTCATTAGTTCTAAGTGAATGCCAATCCATATCTAGGTAAGATGCTGCTAAATATTCAACATTTGCAAAACCTTGATTAAACTTACTAGCATTTTGCATTTTGAAAATTAATTCATCACCTATAGGTTCTCCAGTTTTATAATGTTTTGCGTATAGTTTTAATAATTCTGGCTCAACTGCCCAGTGCTCAAGAACCTGAGATGGAAACTCAACAAAATCTCTTGAAACAGATGTACCTGAAAGGCTTGAATATTCTGTATTTGTAACCAGCCCATGCAAAGCGTGTCCGAATTCATGAAAAAGTGTTGTTACATGTTCAAGGTTTAAAAGCGAGGGCTTGTCATTCGATGGAGGTGGAAAATTACAAACATTTACTACAATTGGTCTCTCTCTCCCATCGAAGTTAGATTGATCTTTAAAACTACTCATCCATGCGCCGCCTCTTTTGCTAGCGCGTGTATAATAATCACCAATATAAATTCCTAAGTGAGAACCATCTCTATCCTTAACCTCCCAAACTCTTGCATCTTCATGATAGAGCTCAATATCAAACCTTTCTTCAAAAGATAATCCAAAAAGTTTATTGGCGGTTTTGAAGATACCGTCAATTGTATTATTAAGAGTAAAAAATTCTTTCAGTTCTTCATCATTGAGATCATATTTTTCTTCTCTCAACTTTTCTGAATAGTACCACCAATCCCAGGAGGCAATTTTAAAGTTCCCACCCTCTTTATTAACCAGAGATTGAAGATCTTCTAACTCTTTATTGGCTCTTAATAGAGCTGGTTGCCATAATTGATCGAGAAGTTCATATACAGCTTCAGGTGTTTTAGCCATGGTATTATCTAATACATAATGGGCATGAGTCTCAAAATTAAGTAAATTTGCTCTTTCGACTCTTAGGGAAGAAATTTTTGCTGTAATTTCCTTATTATCAAACTCGTTATTATTATCACCTCTATTTATGTAACCTTTGTATAACTTCTCTCTTAAATCCCTTCTCTTTGAATAAGTAAGAAAAGGATACATGCTACTTCTGTGAGGTGTAAAAATATATTTGTTCTTATAATCTTTATCTTTTGTTTCTTTATATTTTTTGTCAGCCTCTTCCTTTGCTAGAATAACAATATCATCAGGAAGACCATCTAAATCATCTTTAGTTAAAATAATCTCAAAATTATTAGTCTCAGCCAATAAATTTTGTGAAAATTTAACTGAAAGTTTAGATATTTCTTGATTAATTGATGAATATCTCTCTTTCTCAGGACCCTCAAGTAAAGCACCATTTCTAATAAAATTCTTATACTTTTCTTCTAAAATTTTTCTTTCCTCGGAAGATAGACTTAGATCATCAGCATTGTCCCACAAATATTTAATCTTTTGAAAAATTTCGGGATTTAAACTTATTGAGTCATAGTGCTCTGATAATATTGGTGATATTTCCTTTTCAATGTTCTGAATTTCTTCGTCAGAGGTCGATCCAGATAAATTAAAAAAAACAGCGCCAGTTCTATCCAAAAGGGTCCCAGATTTTTCAAGTGCAATGATAACATTCTCAAATGAAGGCTTATCTAGATTATTTATTATACTAGCTATTTCTTTATTATGTTCATCTATACCCATTAAGAATGCAGGCATAAAATGGTTATTATTGATTTTTGAAAAAGGAGGTATTTCAAATTCAGTATCGTATTTATTTAAAAAAGGATTATCCATGGCCCATATATTAGAAAAACTGATAACAATAATATAGAAAAAAATAATTAGTTTTTTCATTTTTTTAAATTACAGCTCAAATCAACCCTTTGAATTTAAATTTGAGCGATTATAAAAATTAATAAAAAGTTCTCTAGAAAAATAAAATAATGATGAAAAGAATATAGTACTTAGTAAAAGCTGAAAATCAAAAGGAATAGCCATGATATAAGTATTTAGGAGAGAAAAACCTAAGCCACCAGATAACCAGACGGAAAAGTTAACTAATATATGCCAAATAAATACCGAGATAACACCTCTCATAATCAAATTTTTAAAAGTAAAGCTTTTTGATAAAACCGCTAAAATACTTGATATAAAAATGCAAAAATATACAACTGGCATAGAAGAATAAAAACCTAAAAAAGGATCAGTGATTATCAAAACGCCAACTGGTAGGAATAGCTGAATATATTTACTCTTAGTCAAAAAGGGAAGAAATGAAGCAACAGCAATTATGGGGGTAAAGTTTGAAGGTAAACCTATAAAGCGACTCAAAATCAAACAAAGTATGAATAAAGCAGATGATTTTAAAAATTCTAACAACATTTTTCTCCTAAACTCTTAAACTATACTTTTAGGCAAATATCAATAATACTTCCATTTTTATAATATTAAGGTACATATGACATATTTTATAATTAATAATTATTTATAAACTGCAAACTATGAACAATTTTATAAAAATTTTAAGTATTATTCACAGAGAAGGCTGGAAATTTTCAGCAATATCACTACTCATTTCAATATTTTTAGCAACTACTGTTCCGTTATTATCTTTTTTTGGTTTCTTAATAACATTTTTTATTCTTTGGTTTTTTAGAGATCCAGATAGAAGTACACCAGATGAAGAAGGGAAAATTATTTCACCGGCTGATGGTAAGGTTTGTTTAATAGACTCATCAACTCCCCCAAAAGAATTAAACTATGGTGATGAGGAAATGCTAAGAGTTTGTATTTTTATGAATGTCTTTAATGTTCATGTAAACAGAAGTCCTGTTAAAGGAAAAATAAAAAAAATCGAATATAAAGAAGGAAGTTTTTTTAATGCAAGCCTTGATAAAGCGAGCGAAAAAAATGAAAGAAATAGTGTAATTATTACAACTGAAAATGGTATAGAGATAATTGTTGTACAAATAGCTGGTTTAATAGCTAGACGTATTTTAAGTTTTGTAAATGATGGAGATCGGTTAAACTCGGGTGAGCGATTTGGATTAATTAGATTTGGTTCGAGAGTAGATGTTTACTTACCAAAAACTTTTAAATCCGAAGTTAAAGTAGGCGATAAAACTATTGCAGGTGAAACAATTATTGGATCCTCTTAATCTTATGAAATAATAATGAGTGTTTAAATGAACAAACTATCAATTAGATCAATTATTCCTAATGTAACGACATTAATAGGATTATGTTTTGGTATAATAGCCATATGTTTTGCTTTATCTGGTCAATTTAAATTGTCAGTTATTTGTATAATGATGGCCTCTATATGTGATGTCCTAGATGGTCGACTTTCAAGACTGTTAAAAAGCGAGTCTAAACTTGGTGCTGAATTAGACTCATTGGCTGATTTTTTAAACTTTGGAATTGCACCTAGTATACTTATCTATATATCACTTATACAAAATGCTGGGTTAATTGAGAGAGTAGCCGTTTTATCATTTATCGTTTTCTCTTGCTTAAGACTTGCACGATTTAATGCCGATATTGATAGTAAGAATAATAAATCATCTAATTTTTTTACTGGAATTCCCACTCCCGCAGGAGCTGGTTTAATATTATTACCCCTCATTCATTCGTTTTTAGGTTTTAACTGGGCTTATGAAACTCCTATCATTGCCAGCATATACTTTGTTACAATTGGATCGCTCTTGGTTAGTAAAGTTCCAACTTTTTCAGGAAAACAAATTAGGTTTCAATTAAAAAAATTTAAAGATCTAAAAATAATAGTTTGTGCATTTTTATTCATAATTTGTATGATTAATTCACCTTGGATTACTCTTAGTTTAGTTGGTCTTAGTTATATTATATCAATTCCATTATCTATAAGAGCATGGATGAATGAGAAAGATTTGAATAAAAATTCTTCAGATACCTTAGAAATATAGCTACTGTTTAGGCATTGGAACAAGTTTATTTGTTGATGTTCCCTTTGCAATTAAATCACCATTTGAATTTGAAAGAGTACCTTCAACAAAAGCCACTGACTTACCCAGCTTAATAACTTTTGCTGCAGCTATTACAATTCCAGGATTAGCTGATTTTAAGAAAGTTATTTTTAACTCCAATGTTAAAGGACTAAATTTAAAATCTGTAGGAATCATAACACTATGTGCCATAGCGGAATCAATCCAACCAGTCACATAACCGCCCTGGACAATATTACCAGAATGACAATGACGAGTCTCAGCAATATACTCAATTTTTATTGATTGATTTTCTCTGCTAAATTCTAAAATTTTACTAAACCCCATTCCTTGAAAAAGAGGTTCTTCGCGCATATATTCCGTTCTTCTTTCTATATCCATTTCTTTACCCAAAATCATTAACAGTAATTAAATCTGATGCCATTATTAAATTATCGCCAACATCATAAATTAATTCCTCTAGTTTAGTAGTATTTAAATTACCCGTTTCAGTTTGCTGATATGAAGCCTCAAGATCACCTATTGAATTGATTCTAACAACAGAAGAATCTTGATCACCTATTTTCGTATAAGTAGTAAATCTCACAAAAACTAAGTCCGTTTCTGGCCATATATAAATTAACTGACCATCTAAACCTCTAGCCGAAAAAAATGGATAATCAATTTCTTCAGTTTCACTTGTCCACCATTGAAAACCATAAGACATTAAATCATCGTATTTAGAGGTTGCTAGCTCAACCCAATCAGAAGAAACAATTTGTTGACCTTGCCAACTTCCTTCTTGAGCAATCATAAGTCCAAACTTTGCAAACTCTCTAGGGGTCATATCAATGCTTGCATATGAAATTGTATTACCCTCTTGATCAGTCCACCAAGTCTCGTCAGCACCTATTAAATTAAAAAGTTTTTTATCAGCATATTCCTGAAAAGACATACCAGTAGCATTTTGTATTATCTCGCCAAGAAGCATGGAGTCCTCATTTGAATATCGGAATGCTACTCCAGGAGGTCTTATGATATCCCTATCCAATGAATGACTTACCATGTCAGGTACAACATAAACAAAACCATGATCTTCCATTCCAGATCTCATAGATAGTAAATGTTTTAATAAAATCTTATCTTGATCCTGATTTTTCCACTCTGGTAAGTAGTCCGTAATAGGATCCTCAATAGAATTAATATAACCTTCATCAATTGCTATACCAATTAAAGTTGATGTAAAACTTTTAGCAACTGACCAGCTTGTTACTACACTGTCCTTATCAAAGTTATCAGCATAATATTCAGCTATAATACTAGATCCTCTTATCAAGATAGCAGCTTGAGTATTACTTCCTTCACTTTTTACAAAATCCATTAAATCATTAACTTCATTAGTATCTAAACCTACACTTTCAGGATTCTTTATTTCCCATGAAAAAATCTTATTGTTTGTGATTAACTTTTCGCCTTCAATAATAAGATTGGTTAACCCCTTTATAGATTTGAGAGATGGTAGGGAATTAATTCCAAAAAAGCTTATAAAGTCTTCATAGCTATTTTGATCAACTTTCAATCCAGTTGTAGCATTTCCTCCGATCTCATAGAGATTCTTATGTGAAGAGCTAATTGTTATCTCTGCGTTATTTGATAATGTTATTTGGAATGCTGTGGAAGCAAATTTGCTTGATGATATTGATAATCCCTCAGTTAATTGGATGATATTTGTTCCTTCTGTATCTACAATATTTATCTTCGCTCCATCACTAATTGCTCTAGTAATGATATAGATATCATCTCCTCCAAGTCCCCTATAGGTGGTATCGTGTTGAGTGGGAATTATTATATCATTATCTGAACTATAATTTATGGTCATTTAAGGAACCAACCATTCCCCATTAAATGCTCCATTTTCATATATATATTTTGCTCTTACATGACCTGATGAATGCAAAAAAAGTGTCTCAATAGAACTAATATGACAATTAATAATTACAAAATTTTCAAACCCATTAAGTTTATCGTCCCCTTCATCTTCAAAAAGTACCTCATCTCTGGAAGCAACAACTTTGCCAGGCGCATCTTTAACTCGATAACACTCTCTACTCATAGGAAACATTTTAGTCCAAACATCGGATAGTACCTCTTTAGATTCTTCAATAATTGCATTTGCCGTCAATCTTATCTGAAGTTTATTAGCCTTGTCATAACCCAATAATGAAATGGAGTTATTATTCTTGATGTCTATGATTTTATTAGATCTTATATCAGTATGAAATCGAATTAATGAATTAGCCATATCAACTTTTCTTAAAACAACATTTCTATTCTGAGGTTTATTATCTTTATCAATTGTTCCAAGAACCAAAAGATGAAAATGATGACCGCGCTCGGTTACACCTTTTTCGAGGTTAGAAAATACAAATTCTAAGCTTTTTTTTAAATCCAAAGAAGGATGGTCTTTTGGAATTTCTCTTGGCATACTATTCCTGTCTTTAACAATAATTTAATAAACTAATAAAATAGTTATTTAAGAAATAATTTAAAGATAAAAAGCTAATATTTATTCAAGATAGAAATCTTGAAGTTTTAAGATATCTTCTTCGTTTAAATTTAGAGCTTCAGAAATATAACGATCCATTCCACCCCATTTACTATCAATCGTGTCAAAGGCAGCTTGTATATATCTTTCCTCAACTAAGTTAATTTTACGGAGATTATCGGTATCAGCTCGAAAAAAAGTTTTTAATTCAATTTCCAACATTTTATCATCTACATGATCTTGGACATATGTGTTTGTTAACAAATAATCTTCGATAACTTTTTCTCTAGGAACGCCAAGTATAGTTAGTATCATAGCACTTGCAAAACCAGCCCTATCTTTTCCAGCAGTGCAATGAAAAACAAGGGGTTCGGCATTATTTTCTATAACATGTCTAAAGAAATTTTTATATTCATCTGCGAATTCTTCAACGATTACAATATTAAAGTCCCTTAATAAATTACTTGAGTCTAAGTCTCCAAAAGTTAGATCTTTCATGAGATTTTTTATAGAATCATCATCTAGTTCTTTTGGTTGAAACTTTATAGGAAGAAGTACTTGCGTCATATCTGGGTTAAGTCTATCAGGCTCACTTTCTCTTTCTTCAACAGAACGAAAATCTACTACAGATTTAATATTTAATCTTTTCATATATTTTAGATCTTCATCAGTTAAGGAATGAAGGTTATCAGATCGATAAATTTTTCCCCATTTAACAGTTCTTCCATCCTCTGTTTTATAACCTCCCAAATCTCTAAAATTATGGGCACCTGTGAACGGAAGCTTTCTATAATCTTCTCTTAAATTTTCAGAAAATTTTAATGGAATAGGCCTTTCAAAAGAGAGAGACTCTTTATCGTTAAACCAAAAAACAGAGATTACTGCTAAAACAAAAACAATAAATATATACTTAATAAATCTCATAACAAAATACTAACTATTTAGTCCTCTAATGCAATAAAAAACCTCACACAAAAATGTGAGGTTTTTATTCAGTAAAAATAATTATTAAAAAGCGTAACGAACCCCCGCAAGGAAGCTTCTACCAAAAGATTCGACTTGGTTTACATTCCATCGTGCAGCTGTATAACGCATATCTGACTCATCAGTTATATTATTGAAATCAGCAAAAATTGATGCTTTTTGACCAGTGAGTGCTTCAAGATCATATCTAACTGATGCATCAAGGCGATTCTGAGCTGCCCAATAAACACCTCCACCTAGATTAAATACTGCTCCAGTTTCAGTTTCATCAAGCCATTCACTTCTATAACGATATGTTAATCGAGCAGAAAAGCCATGATCTTCATAAAATATAGAGGCATTATAATTTGTATCTGACTGACCTGGAAGAGCAAAAACATTGCCTTCGGGGGTAGTGTACTCAGATTCAATTAATGCAAGATTTATTGAAGCCCCAAAACCTGAGAAGAACCCATCAATATAATTATCAAGTCTACCATTTAAAGAAATCTCAAGGCCTTTTAGTTCACCATCTTTACCATTACCAAATGCAGATAAATCCCATAACTCACCTGGTACAGCTTGGTCAGAGTAAAGTGTTCCGTCTATTTTTTCATTAGACTCAGAAATGACATTATCAATTTCTCGGTAGAAAACTGTTACAGAAAAAAGACTAGCCTCATCGTAATACCACTCAAAAGCAGCATCTATACCCCAAGACTCTTCCTCTTTTAAGAAAGGGTTACCGCCGGTTATTTCTTGAGATATGTCATTTATTGATGCTGCGGCTCTAGACTCAATATATGAAGGCCTACTTATACCAGAAGAATAAGACAAACGAAGCTTAACATCTTCAGCCATATCATAATTTACATGAAGACTAGGTAGATAATTAGTATAACTTCTTTTGACTGATAATGCTTCTTTGGCACCAGTTGCAACATTACCATATCCAATGTCATCTGCACTAACAGTTGCTAATCTAAAGCCATTTGTTTCGTATTCTGTATCTTCAATTCTAAGACCAGCGACGATTGTTCCCCAATCCATCTCAAAGGATTGCATTATATAAGCAGCAAATAAAACTTCTTCTATATTTATTTTTTCATCATCAGGGAAGTCTGAACGAGGTGGACGAACTGTATTAAGACAATCATTCAATGCTGGATTATCAGTGTAGAAAGCACCTACACTATTATCCCGTGGAGAAGCAAAATCACCAAGTCTATATTGCTTAGGATCACATACATCGGCAGGATAACCTCCAGGAACTGAAACTGTAGCTAAAGTAGCCCCACCACCAGTCGCTACTCTATCATCATACTGAAGGCCAAATTTTAGTTCACCCCTATTATTATCTTTACTTATATCTATTTTAAATTGCTCAGTTTCGGTATAAAGACCTCCAATTGCATCAACAAGAAGCTTAACAGGATAGTCAACATCTCGATATGTTCCATCAAAATTAACAATTGGATTTTGTGGATCAGAAATATCATATGAAAGGTTTTTTAACTGCCCGCCTCCAATAAAATAGCCTATAGGCATATAGGTATCAAAAGTTGTATCAATTTTACTTACTTGAGCTGCAATATCCCATTCGCCCAAGGGAGTCTCTATTCCTAATGTATTCATTTCTGTTTTATTTATATATGTGGCGTCATTAAAAAGCCTTCTTGCGCTTCCAGTAAAACCTGATCCAGTAGTTGGTGTTCCATCACTAACATAAACTCTAAAATCATTTCTTTCTTCGCCATCTGTAAATTCAGTATTTAATGAGGTTAAAAATACTCTTCCTCCATTTGCGAGATATTTTTCAAATGTTCCGCCGAAAGCTTCACTCTCTCTTTCAACTTTATAACTTCTGAAATCAATTCTATCTGGAGTTTGAGCGCCTTTTACACCCCCATAAGTAGGCTCACGATTATCTGTTACTTGTTCATTATTATGAGCTGAACCATAAACTACAAACCCAAAGCTATCATCAGAATAAGAAATTCTCATATTCTCTTTTGAAGTATCACCTCCGCCTTGGTCTTGTTCACCCATTCCTATTTCTGCTGATAAAGAAAATCCATCAATATCAGAAGGTTTAAAAGTTTTTATATTAATAAAACCAGAAATTGACTCACCTGGCATATCAGCGGTAATAGCTTTATTAGCTACAACTTGAGAAGTAATAACAGCTGGATAGGAGTCAAATCTTGGAATTCTTCCGTTTTCAACACCTGGAATACTTATTCCGTTAAATGCAGTAGTAGTATAGCGTTTTGGTGTTCCTCTAAAACTTACATATCTCGCTTGACCCTGATCTCTTTCTATTGAAATACCAGGAAGCCTCCCAAGAGAGTCTGATAAATTTACATCAGGAAATCTACCTATTGCATCAGCAGAAATAATATCAGCAACATTTACAGCTTGACGCTTAGCCTCAATAGCTGCCATCTGGCTTTCCTTGATAGCTTTCCCTGTAACAATAATTTCTTCAACTTCTTGACCATGAACCTTAAATCCAAAAGTCATAAGAATTGGTATCAGTAAAATAGTTAAAAGTTTTTTGGATACGTTATTCATATTAATTAGCCCCCTTATTTTATAAAGAAAAAAAAGCAACTATTTAATTTGTAATAAATTCTTAAACCATATTAACTTATATTTATTTTTATTATTATTTATTTGCTATTTTGATCTATCTAAAAATGCTACATTTAAAAGGAGCATTATTCAATATAAAAATAATTAATATTTATTTTATAAATACAATTTTTAGGCTTAATTAAAAATGTACATAAAAAATTGGTTAATTTTCCTTCTTTTCTTATTTTTTACAATTAGCTTGCCTAATATGGTTTTCTCACAAGTGGATAGACCTAAAGAATTTAAAATTGGACTTGCCGGTGGAGAAAATGAAGCAGACAGGTTAAAAAATTATGAATGTTGGCGAGCTTATTTAGAAAGAAAACTTGAAATTCCTGTAAAGTTTTACCCCGCCTCAGATGTTGCTGGAATAATTCATGGATTACTAGGTAAAACCCTTGATTATGCAAGTGTAGGTCCATCTGCATATGCGGCAATGTACATAGATGATCCAAAAGCTGTTGAGCCAATTTTAACAGTAAAAGAGTCAGACGGATCCAATGGGTATAAATCAGCTATGTATGTTAGAAAAGACTCTGAAATATATTCCCTGGAAGATATGAGAGGAAAATCAATTGCATGGTCAGATCCTAATACTACTTCTGGTTATCTTGTACCTTCATATGAATTACATCAAAGAGGGATAAATCCATCAACATTTTTTAGTCGAACAGGTTTTGCAGGAGGACATGAGCAAGCAATAATAGCTGTCTTAAATAATCAATATGATGCTGGTGCAACTTGGGTTTCTGGGGTTGGTTCAGCTGAGGAAGGTTACACTAGAGGAGTTTTTAAAAATATGATTAAAAAAGGACTTCTAAATATGGATGAATTAAGAGTGATATGGTTGTCAGGATTTATTATGAATGGCCCTCATGTTATCAGAAAAGATCTCCCAGAGGATTTCAAAGAAGAGCTTATAAATCATAATCTTAATTTACAAAAAGAAGATAAACAGTGTTTTAAAGAAATTACTTTTGGGGAAAGTCAGGGTTTTATAAAAGTAAGTCATCAAAATTATGAGAATATTGTTGAAATAAGAAATTTTATCAGAAATCAAAGAAGAAGATAAAGTCTTAAATAAGGGGTTTTGTATAATGGATGAAAAACTAAGAGAGTCCTCACTTACTATAAATATTGAAGAATCTATCCTTAGTGATGTCTTAAATCGTGTAAAAAATTCAAGGCTAATAAATGATTTTGGAAATAAAGAATGGAAATATGGTACTGAAGAAACTTATCTAAAAGATTTAATTGAATATTGGTCAAATAACTATGACTGGAAGAAACAAGAAAAAGAAATAAATAAATTCTCACACTACAAAATCGAAATAGACAATATCCCTATACATTTTATATATGAAAAAGGATCTAGCGAAAATTCAAAACCATTAATTCTTACCCATGGTTGGCCATGGACTTTCTGGGATTATAAGAAAATCATTGAACCACTTGCTCATCCAGAAAAGTATGGCGGTAATGCATCAGACTCATTTGATGTTATTATTCCATCCCTTCCAGGGTATGGTTTTTCAACACCCTTAAAAGAAACAGGTATAAATTTTTGGAGAACCTCGGATATTTGGGTCAAACTTATGACGAATATTTTAGGCTATGAGAAATTTTTTGCACATGGTGGTGACTGGGGAGCGGCAGTAACTCTTCAACTGGGTCATAAATATTCTGAAATAGTCCCAGCAATCCATACACATATGGCCGTCCCAATTGATTTTGTTACAAATCCTCATCCTGATATAAGTTTTTATAGTGATAGTGAAAAAAAATGGCATGAAAAAAATATGAACTTTGTTACGGAGGGTAATGGTTATTTTCAAATCCAAGCATCCAGACCTCAGACTTTAGCTTATGGACTAAATGACTCACCAATAGGTTTGCTAGCATGGCTAATAGAGAAGAGACGCGCATGGAGTGATTGTAATGGAGACATTGAAAGCCGTTTCTCTAAGGACGACCTAATTAATACAGCAATGATTTATTGGTTAAGCGAGAGCTTTGGTACTTCGGCAAGATATTATTATGAGGCAATACATAATATTTGGAAACCATCACATGATAGACATCCAATGGTTGAAAGTATTACAGGGTTTACAATATTTGAAGGGGATGTGATATTCCGTCCAAGGAAGTGGATGGAAAAGGAGCACAATATTAAATACTGGAATGTTAAATCATCAGGAGGACATTTTGCTCCTATGGAAGAGCCAGAAGTTTTAATAGATGAAATACGTAAATTTTTTAATCCATACAGAAATTTAATATGAGGAAGTATAATGGGAAGATTAGATAATAAAGTTGCAGTAGTTACAGGTGGAGCTTCCAACCCTAGTTTAGGCAGAGCGATGTCTATTGCTTTTGCTCGAGAAGGTGCAAAAGTAGTTCTAACAGACATTGATACCGAAGGTGGTAAAAAAGTTGAAGAAGAAATTCTAAATTCCGGTGGCGAAGCTTTTTTTATTGAACAAGATGTTACTTCTCCTGAAGATTGGGATGAAGTTAGAAATCAAACTCTCGATAAATATAATAAAATTGATGTTCTTGTTAATAACGCTGGAATAGCAATTATTAAACCTTTAGAAGAAACCTCAGAAGAAGAATGGGATAAAACTATCAATGTTAATTTAAAGTCTGTATTTCTAGGCTGTAAAACTTTTTTACCTGATATGCGTGAACAAAAAAATGGTTCTATAATAAATATCTCATCCATAGCTGGTCTTGTTGGTCTATCAAATTGTTCAGCCTATAATGCGAGTAAGGGTGGTGTACGTTTATTAACCAAAAATATTGCAGTTGAATATGGTGAATTTAATGTTCGCTGTAATTCAATACATCCTGGGTTTATGGCAACAAATATGAATGATCCAAAAATTGTTGCAGAAAGGGGTAGGGATATAAACGCTTTAACAGATGCCATTCCTTTAAAGAGAATGGGAACAGCAGAAGATATAGCTAATTGCGCCCTATTCTTGGCTTCAGATGAATCCGTTTATGTTACAGGTAGTGAATATACAGTCGACGCTGGATTAACAGCTAAGTAAATACTAGTCTAGAGTTTCATAAGATATGTCGTCCATAGTATGTTTACCTCTATAGGTTAAGGCTGCAAACAATCCATTTGGATCATTATTGGCATCATCACCTGTTCTACTCCAGTCAAAGATATATTGTCGTGAAGATATTCTCCAATCTCCATCACGACACTCATAATTATCAATATATCTTCCAGCAACTAAGTATTCAGAACCACCTGCTGCCATAAAAGCCAGGACATATATTTCACCCGTACCTTTATTGCTTGAGGCATCTATATCATAATACTCATTTACTACCGTATGAGTTGTATAATCCATATCAGCTTGACCATCGACAACGATTTTACAAAACTCTGCATGATGCCCATCATAACTTCCATACTTTACTTCAGCATCATCGTGAAAAGCAGATTTTAAGAGATCTAAATCTGATCTATCAACTCCTCTTGAATAACAAGTTGCAGCTTTTCTAACTGCTTGTTCAGCCAAAAGATCTTCAATATTTTTTATTTTAACCATATTTTGCTCCCATCAGTTCTTAATTTGAAGTATTACTATCTAACAATTACAGATTCATTTCCCCATGGTGTTAGAGTTTCTTCCTCATTAACCTGGAAAGATTCGGGCAATTCTTCAACCATATGATAACTAGCTGCAAGTCTTCCGAAACCTACAAAAAAAGCTACTGTCATAGACAATTCTACAATTTCAGATTCACTAAAATATTTTCTTAAATTATCATAAACCTCGTCGTTAATTGCTAAATGATTAGTAGCAAATAATTCACCGTAATGAATTGCTGCTTTTTCAGCATCGGATAAATTTTCTGCTTCCATTGGTTTCTCAAGTGAGCAAACTAAATCCTCAGTTATGCCATCTTCTTGACCGTCCTTATAACGTATAGCCATACAGCTCCTACATTGATTATGAAAAGCCACTCTTAATCTCACCAATTCTACTAGTCTATCAGGGAGTGACCTATTCTGTTTTAATGATCCAGCGAAAGCAGTAAGTCCTTTTGAAATTTCAGGAGTATGAGCAAACATTCTCATTGCACCTTGCTCAAGGGGTGTACCGCTATCAGCGGCAGTCATTTCTCTCAACTCTTTATCCCAATCATCTAGTTCTAGTTTTTTAATACGTGACATGAAAACCTCCAATTCTTGAATTCATTCCACATTATTTTCGAAAATATTTCAATTAAATAAATTTATTAAGCTTTAATCCTGTCAGCCTCTATTAGGCCCAGTGATATAAGAGGTGTACCAACTATTACCATAACAATTAGAACCCAACCAATTGAAGGGAAGCCGGCCATATCAATAGCATAACCCATGACAACCGGTCCCGCGGCACCACCCATAGTTGAAAACGCTGGATGAGCTGCAGCTAAGCTTCCACTTGGATCTAACTTTGCAATTCCCCCTAGAAAAAAAGGTGTTAGTATCATCGGTATCATTCCACAAAGTGGAACTACAATAAAAAACATCAAGGCTGATGTTACGTTAGCTAAAATTACGCCTGTAATTAAAAGAATAATTATTAAAAAAAGACACGGTAAAAAACTGCCAAATCTTTGACCAATAAAACCAGCAAGCAATGGACCAAAAATAGTTAAAACTCCCCCAGCCATAAAAACATAACCCACTTGTACAACAGAAATATCTAATGAAGCCCCAATCCTTGCAGAAAATGCAAAAATACCAGCATGGCCTAAGAAAATTAGAGAAGTTCCAACCATAGATGCCCACCCTGCGTAACCTTTGTAAGAATTTATTGTATTTTTTTCTTCATCAGAAGCATTGGAGAGAGTTAGGAAAGAAATAAAAAGAAAAGTAAATAAAGAAATAAACAAATGAAATGAGTAGGCTCCATTCATTCCACTTGATGAAATAATTATTGGAAGACAAAAAGGAAGTAAAACTCCCATAACTCCAACACCTGAGTTCAAAAAAGCAAAAGTCATCTGTGCATTAGAACCTCTTGCAATTGTTGCGACAACTGTTGCTACAATTGCACCAGAGCCTATACCAGAAACTACTCTAGCTAAAATTACAAAATTTAAGCTAGGGGCTAAAATAGTTAAAATATTTCCTAAAATAACAAAAATTGCAGCTGTAAAAAAAATCTTCTTTCTATCAAGTCTATTTACTATTCTTGATAAAATAATTGAAGCAACTGAAATACTTAAAGTCTCAAATGTTGCTATTGTTCCTATTTGGCCATTAGTGGCATCAACAAACCTCTGAGATATAGCTATAATATTTAATGGCATTATCAAAGGTGCTGAAAATGCACATAAAAGAATACCTATCAAGCCTATTTGATTTTTAGGTGTTATTATATTTTGTGATTGAGATAATTCCGACATACTTTCCCGCCTTTGATTGATAAAAATTTGTCACAGAAATAAATATTAAAGTCTATCTTTATTTTTTTAATAAAAAATAACTTTAAATAAAAAAATTGGCATGAATCTTGTTTATATAAATTGTTATTAATTTTTAGAAGGAAAGATTATGTTAAAAATGTTGCCCCACATTATTCTCATAGCAATTACCATCTTCGTTGTTGCGCCTGCATTTGTCTAATTGATAAATAATAGAACTTGTTTTTATTCCTCCCCAGATTAAACAAGTTCTATTTATTTAACTAAATTCTTACCGGCTCAAATGTGAGTCGGTAAGAATTAAACTCTTTCAATTATAACAGCCGGCGCCATGCCTCCAGCAGCACACATAGTTACTAAACCAAACTGAAGATCTCTTCTTTCTAATTCATCTAAAACAGTACCTACAAGAATTGATCCAGTAGCACCTATTGGATGACCTAAAGCCATAGCTCCACCATTTACATTAATTTTTTCCCGATCAATATCAAGATCTCGAATAAATTTTTCCGTAACAACTGAGAATGCTTCATTTACTTCAAAAAGATCAATATCGTTGATAGATAAATTAGCTTTTTCTAAAACTTTTCTTGCAGCTGGCACAGGGGCATTCAGCATTAAAGTTGGAGAGTCTCCCATATTTGCCATCGCTTTTATTTTTGCCCTTGGCTTCATTCCATTAGCTTTAGCGTAATCAGGAGATGCCAATAATAAAGCAGCTGCTCCATCAACCACACCAGAGCTATTGCCAGCATGATGAACGTGATTAATTTCAAGATCTGGATATTTTTGTAATACTAATTTTCTAAAAGTAGTTCCTTCTTCATCAAGAGGATAGTCAGCAAGTGACTCGAAAGAAGCTTTGAGTTGAGACAAACCTTCTAACGTTGTTTCTGGTCTAGGAAATTCTTCTTTATCAAGAACTAATTCACCATCAGCGTTATAAACTGGAATAAGTGATTTATCAAAATGCCCACCTTTTATTGCTTTATCAGCATTTTGTTGACTCACTAAAGCTAGAGCATCAACAGCCTCTCTATCAATACCCTCTAAAGTAGCAATAGCATCAGCACATACACCTTGATGTGGTTGCGGGTGTTCACTTCTTAATCTTTTATTACCGCTATCCATGAATGGAGAAGGAGTATTTCCATCTTGCCCATAGGTTGACATCATTTCTGTTCCACCAGCCAGAACCATATCTTCCATTCCCGACATCACGCTAGAAGCAGCTATATTAACACTTGTTATTCCAGATCCACAGAATCTATCAAGTGTAACGGCGCTTGACTTGACATCATAACCTGCATCAAGAGCAGCCATTCTACCTAGATCTCCACCTTGAGTTCCTCTTTGGGAACTAGTACCCCACACTATGTCATCTACTTCAGCAGTATTAATTTTATTTCGTTCTGCAATAGCTTTTAAAACCGCAGCTCCTAAATGTTGAGGATGCATTCCACTTAATGCACCTTTTCCTGCTTTACCTATTCCTCTAGGCGTTCTACACGCATCAATTATCCAAGCTTCTGTCATTTTTTTCTTTACCTCTATATGTTTGATAAGCAATATATATATCAATAAAATATTACTGTCTCAATTGATAATAATTAATTTTAAAAGGTAGTTATATTTTAAAAATTAATTACGGTAATACTATTTAAAATGGAACTATATCTACCAATTGCAGAGATAAGCATTAATCCATCTATATTTCTTATATTAGGAATGTCAGTTGGTATACTTTCAGGTATGTTTGGAGTAGGTGGAGGTTTCCTAATGACACCTTTGCTTGTACTTTTAGGCATTCCACCAGCAGTTGCAGTTGCATCAGAAGCAAATCATATAGTTGGTTCTTCTTTATCAGGAACAATAGGTCACCTTAAGAGAAAAGCTGTAGATATAAAATTAGGAAACTTATTACTTATTGGAGGAATAATTGGATCTTTTGTAGGTATAGGAATCTTTAATTCCTTAATAAAAATTGGATTAGTAGATCTATTAATTACTCTTACATATTTCTTTTTTCTTACTGGTGTTGGAAGCTTTATGCTTTATGAAAGTTTAGATAGCCTGGGTTATTTAAAAAAGAAAAAAAGAAAAAAAACTTATCATCATAGTTGGATAATGGGTTTGCCGTTTAGAATGCGCTTCAAAAAATCAAGGCTTTATATTTCAATCATTCCACCTTTATTAGTTGGCTTTGTTGTTGGTATCTTAGCTTCTATTATGGGAGTTGGCGGTGGATTTATAATGATACCAGCAATGATCTATATAATTAGAATGCCAACTTCAGTTGTTATAGGCACATCCCTTTATCAAATTATTTTTGTTACTGCAATTGTCACACTTTTACATGCATTTCATAACCAGACGGTTGATGTAGTTTTAGCCCTAATTTTATTATTAGGTGGAGCAATAGGTGCTCAAATTGGTGTGAAATTGAGCAGTAAGCTAGAAGGACCGTATTTAAGAGTTGCACTTGGCGTTTTAGTTTTAAGCGTTGGAATTGTTATGGCGTCAGATCTCTTAATTAGACCAGAAGAAACCATTACTTTAATGAGAGGAGGAGGATCACAATGATAAAAAATTATTTAAAAATGTTTTTTATAGTTTTAATAGTGACAGCTCAGGCTCCTCTTGATTTAGTTATTGATACAAATGAGAGGGATATTGAAATTGAACCTGGTATTTCAGGTACTAAAATAGTTCTATTTGGAGCAACACCTACAGGAAAAAGAGATATAATTATAGAAGTAGTTGGACCACCTAAAAATCAAACTATGCAAGAAAGAAAGCGGTATTTTGGCTTTTGGTTAGGAAGAGGTAAATCTTATTACAAAAATGTCCCTAGTTATTATAATTTATTAAGCTCAAAACCACTGGAAGAAATTACTAACCAAGAAGGTCTTAACAAATTAGGACTCGGTATTGAGCATTTACCATTAGGTAAAGCGGACATAAAGTATAGTACAATTAAACAATCAGAATTTGATCAAAGACTTAGATCTGAAATGTTTAAAAATGGCCAATTTTTTGAAAAACAGGGTAATATCATTCTAAGATCTGGCCCAGGAAAAGTAGGTTTATTTAAAACAGAATTTTCACTACCACCAAACTCACTTCAGGGTAAGTACTTTGTTAGATATTTTCTTTTTCAAAATGGTGAAGCAATATCTTATGCTGAGAGCACCATTGATTTAAAACAAGCTGGATTTGCAAGATTAATATGGCTTTTTGCAAATAATTTTGCATTACTTTATGGTATTATTGCTATTATTTTATCTGGACTTTTAGGCTGGGTAGTTTCATTAATATTTAGTCGTTATAAACTTACATAGGGGAATAAAATGTTTCAAAAAGATGTCCTTAAAGGAAAAAGAATTTTGGTTACTGGTGGAGGCACTGGATTAGGAAAAGAAATGGCAGCGGAATATGCTTCTTTAGGTGCAAGTGTTTATATCTGTGGAAGAAGACAATCTGTTTTAGACGAAACTGTAAAGGAAATTACTGACTCCGGTGGTCAAATAAAAGGTTACGCCTGTGATATTAGAGTTTCAGAAGCAGTTAATGATATGATCGATACAATATGGAAGGATGGAGGAGCTCTTACTGGTTTAGTAAATAATGCTGCTGGTAATTTTATTTCTCCTACAAAAGATGTCACGCCAAGAGGATTTGAAGCTATATCTAATATTGTCTTTAGGGGGTCATTTTATTTAACTCATGCTTGTGGAACAAGATGGATAGATGAAGGTGTAAAAGGATCAGTAATATCTATTTTGACTACTTGGATATGGAATGGAGGACCATTCACAGTCCCGTCCGCTATGTCAAAAGCAGGTGTTAATATAATGACAAAATCTCTTGCTGCCGAATGGGGTCATTATGGAATTAGATTAAATGCTATTGCTCCTGGTCCTTTCCCAACCAAAGGTGCCTGGGAAAGACTTAGTCCAGGACAAGATACTGACTCAAATGAAAATGATGCAAAGATACCAATGAGACGGAATGGTGAAATGCAAGAACTTCGTAATCTTGCCACCTTCTTAATGGCCGATGGTTGTGACTACTTAACAGGTCAAACTATTGCCATTGATGGAGCTAGTCATCTTGGGTCAGCAGGAAATTTCTATCAAAGTCTTGATAAACTTTCAGATGAAGATTGGGATGGTATTAGAAACATGATTAAATCATCAAATGACGCTGATAAGGCTAAAAGATCTGTTTAAAGGGTTAATACAACAACCAATAAAACCATTTGTATTATATTAATTGAAACACTTCTTAAATGAAGGGAGCCAAAAGCTTTTTTGGCTTCCTCATCGCCTTCATTAGCTAAATCCCTATTTTTATTCAATAAAGGTACTAAAACTTGTCTTGAATAAAGAAAGCCAATTGCTACAATTGCCATAAGTAATGCCTTAAGGGAAGTTCCTAGGTATAAGAATATAATCTCAATAAATATTGAAATTATAATTCCCCAAAGAAAATAAAGAGGAAAAAGTTTTCTTAAGAGCTTACCTGCATTTTCTTTATCTAGGGTTTTATGAACATTAAAGGCAATTCCAAATGAATAGAAAATCATTATAGATAGTAATGCTACTGTAAAATATTCAGCCATTTTTCACCGTTTTAAATATCGTACCCACTTGTAGGTATAATGTCTTGTCCAAAACTATATGGTATATCTAAATCCAAACTATATCCATAACTTGGTGAAGATCCACCTGTATTTGTATTACTGGATGTTTCTATAATGTTTCCATTATCATTATTATCAACAATATTTATGGTTCCTGTCATACTTCCGTGAAACTGACAATTATAAAAAAGTTTCGATGGTGCATTATCTGCTACAGTAAAGGTTAATTTTCCATTTGATACACCATTATTAATAATGCCTTCATTGTACTGATCAAAGGATCCGGTACCTTGAGTTGTTTTTATCCAAAAAGGATGACCTCCTGCTGTTATATCAAACTCATAAGTTTTTCCCCTTACCAAGGTCAATGTTGGATCAAAACCCTGTAAACCCTCTGCAGTAAATTTGTAATCTGAAGAGCCGCTACTTTGAACCATTATTGTTGTTACAGTAGCTTCCGGAATTTGCTCTACAAATCCATCGATAAGAATCTTTGCATCATTAGCCATGCCATCATGAAATAAACAATAATAATATAAAACTGTATCATTTGATGAGGGTTCGAAAACAACAAAAGCATTTTCAAGGGATGCATTTTCTGAAAATGATGATGAGAATTCTTGCTCTGTTACATTATCACCTTTTAAATAGTAATTTATACCATTGTTCACCGACACCCCATCATTATGAATTCCATTCTTTGTCTCAGAAATCGATAGGGGGTGATTTGAGGCAGTTTCGTCATTTAAATCAAAAACATACTTCTCACCAGAATTTAGAGATATATCAGGGCTAAGTTCACCATTTAAATAATATTTATTACCATTATCCTCTTTTTTAACTTCAACCTCATAAAGGACGCGAAACTGATCATCATAGACAATTTTATTTGTATCTGAACTAACTGTTCCTGATGATGGCGGAGATAATTCGAAAACTTCAACAAATTCACTGAATGTTTTTATCTCACCTAGACTACTATTGGTAAAATTACCTCCTATATCATATGAGAATTTGTCAGCTCCATTTATGGTAAAAACTGTCATATCATCACAGGTTATCTTAAGGGCACTTTTGGCTACTACTATTGATTTTATTTTAGACCATTCAGGTAACTGAATTACGTTACTACCCTCTGTATCAATAATTGACACTGAAGCAGAATTTTTTTGTGATACTAATATATAAGTATCATTACCACCTAACCCTCTATAAGTAGTGTCATCATTGGTTGGAATTATTATATCGTCGTTTGCTGTTAAGTTTAATGTTGTCATTTTTCTCTCTTTAGTGCTTTAAGAAATCCAAGGTGCACAAGCTGATTGTCAAATACCTGTTTTTAAAGATTAATTTAAATATTACACAATCACTTTTCGATCAATGAATTCTTTTTAACTAACCTGCGGTAATTCGTCCCACTGTGTTGTATAGCGTGGTGACAAATAAAAGCTCTTGCTTTTCCACCTACTCTTATCCTTTTGTCTGATTTTACCGTGCGTAATGATTCCCGAACCATATTTATTATTTAAAAAATCTATTACCCCCATACGTTGATCAGATAATGAATAATTAGTATTTTGGAATAAGTCCTGTTGGTGAATTTCAGAAGGGATTAAATCAAGCATCATAATTCCTGCCTTATGATAAGAATAACCAGATTGATAGATTTGATCTACCGCTCTTAATGCTAATTTAATTATTATAGATGTATCACAAGACGGAGAATTTAAACCAAACATAATACCGCTGCTGTACTGCTTCTCCTTTCTAAATCTATTTGTTTGTAAAAAAATATAAATTCCTTGCGCCCTAGTGTTTTGTTGTCTGACTTTCTCAGTAGCTCTTATTGCATATTCTGTAATAAAATCTTTTATGGTGGCTTTATTGTTTACAGGATTGCCAAATGATCGTGAACACATGATATTTTTTTTAGGTAAAATTTTATCAAGATCCAAACATGATATACCGCGTAGCTCATAGACAATACGTTGTACAACAACTCCAAGGTATTGTCTTATTTTATTAGCTGATGCATCTCTCAAATCTAACGCATTGCCGATACCTATCATTCTCAGCTTGGATCCCCATCGTCTAGAAATCCCCCATATATCCTCCACATTAATATTTCTTAAAATTTTATTTTGTTTATCTTCTGTATCTAAATTGAAAATACCATTCTCACTTTTTTTAGCCATGCTGTTAGCAATTTTAGCTAACGTTTTGGTAGGACCTAAGCCGATGGAGACTGGTATTCCCGTCCACATCAATATATTCTTTCTTATTTTTGAAATATCACACTCAATATTACGATTATCTTGTTTATTGATTTTTAGAAAAGCCTCATCGATTGAATAAATCTCTAATTCAGAATTTAATGTCATCAAAGAGGTCATCACTCTATTCGACATATCACCGTATAGTGGATAGTTCGACGAATAAACCTTCACCCTGTTTGCATCGATTATATTTCTATATAGATGCAAAGGTGCACCCATTGGAATATTAAGTAATTTTGCTTCATTGGAACGAGAGATTATACATCCATCATTATTTGATAAAACTACAACTGGTTTATCTATCAATGAAGGATCGAAAACACGTTCACACGATACATAAAAATTATTACAATCAATAAGAGCGAAAACCTTACTCACAACTAAACTTTATGAATTACATTAGTGACGACACCCCAAATAATTATATCGTTATTCTCTGTTAATTTAATTGGCTTATATTTACTATTCTCAGGAGAAAGCATTGCATTTTTTCCATTTTTCACCAGTCTTTTGACTGTTAAGCTACCATCAACTGCTGCAATAATAATTTTACCATTACGAGGTTCTAAACTTCTATCAACAACCAAAATATCGCCCTCATGAATACCTGCTTCTATCATTGAATCCCCTGTTGCCTTAACAAAAAAAGTAGCTGAAGGGTGTTTAATTAGATGAGTATTTAAATCAAGCTTTCCTTCGATATGATCATCTGCAGGTGAAGGAAATCCGGCTGTTACCTTATTACTATAAATAGGCAAAGAGAGATCATTATTTTTTATAAAGCTAAGTACATTATCTACCATACTCAATGGTATTCTTATGGGTTTTGTTTTTTCACCAAACTTTCCTTGACCTTTTGGTCTACCAGCACCGATACGCATTCCGCCTCTTGGCATGAGATATTACTCCTTAAACTTTATATATACTAATAGAGTATTTTTTGAATAATGTACACTATTCAAAATAAAATTTATGGATTTATACAAACTTTACCAATAACACGTCTTTCGTCTAACTCCTTTAAAGCCTCGATAGTTTCATCAAGAGAGTATATTTTATGGATGTGGGGATTGAGAGATCCATTGCTTATAAGTTTATCTATTTCCTCGAAATGTTTTTTACCTTCCTCAGGGCTTCTTCTGCCATATTCACCTGCTCTTACACCAATAACTGAAAAGCCCTTAATTAGTGGCATATTAACCGGAATTGATGGTATTCTTCCCGAAGCAAAACCAATAACAAGAAGTCTTCCATTCCAGGCTATACATCTTATTGACTCATCAAAAACATCACCACCAACAGGATCGTAAATTACATCGGCGCCTTTATTATCAGTTAACTCCTTAACATAATCCTTAAAACCTTTCTCAGGTGATATTGCAAAATCAGCGCCATAAGATAAAAGGAAGTCTCTTTTTTCTTGAGTAGAAGCAACAGCTATAACTTTCGCACCAATGAACCTACCAATATCCACAGCGGCAAGACCAACTCCTCCAGCAGCGCCATGAACTAATAATGTTTCACCAGATCTCAAATTACCTTTCGTAACTAGAGAAACATAGGCAGTTAAATAAGCAACTGTATAGGTAGAAGCTTGCTCCCAGCTAAGACCTTGAGGTTTTTTCCTTACTTTAATTTTATCAACACATAACTCTTCAGAGAAAGAACCAGTAAAAGAGCTAACAATGACTTCATCATTAATTTCAAAATTTTCAACACCTATTCCTTTTTCAATAACAATACCAGAAGACTCCATTCCTAAAATAAAAGGAACTTCAGGCTTATATTGATACAAACCAGCAGTCATTAATAAATCAGGAAAGTTTACTGATGCAGATTTAACTTTTATCCTTAACTCATCAGGTTGAAGATCTTCTCTTTCAAAAGTTTCAACAGAGATATTTGAAAAATTATCAGATAACTCATTAACAATAACAGAACGATACATAATTACACTCCGAGGCCTCTAGTTAAGAAATTAATACATTTTTTAGTATATTTATTAATATCAATTTTTTTTTGAGACATCATTTCCTGAGCAAGCGAATCAGTAATGGGACGAATAACTAAAGCAAAAAGGTCGACATCAAAATTAGGGAAGACACCCTTCTCAATATAATCATTTATTTCTTCTTTAAGGTAATCAATTTCTATAATAAATTGAGGCGTATTTATACTAAAAGTATTAACTAAATTATGATTATTACTCATAATCATAAAAATTTCAGGCTTAGAAGAAACAAATTTAAAAAAACGTGTTAATTTTATCCGAAGAAATTCTTCAAAATCTTTAGGCTGAACATCATCATCTCTTACAGTTTTACCAATCTCTTTTGCAAAATCGTCAAAAATGGCGACCAGTACTTCTTCCTTAGAATTAAAATAATTATAGAAAGTACCAGATGCTAATCCTGTTGAACGTATAATATCTCTTACGGTTGTTTCTGCAACGCCTTTAGCAATAAAGGTCTGAATACCAGCCTCAATAATTGCTTGACGATTTTTTATTTTATTTGTTTCTCTGGCACCATCATTATGACTATTGTTAACTATCATAAAATCTCTAAAACCTTTTCAGGGGGTCTTCCAATAACAGCTTTACCATTAGAGACAACAATAGGTCTCTCAATTAAAATTGGGTTTTTTGACATCATATCAATTAAAAAATCTTCGGTAAGACTCTTATCAGATAGATTTTCATTTTTGTAAACATCTTCACCTTTTCTAAGTAAATCCCTTGCGGTATAACCTAGTTTTTTTAAAAGATTAGAAATCTCATTAATATCTAAGGGTGATTTCAGATACTCTACTATATCTATATCTAAGTTTTTTTTATTAAGAATCTCTAAGGTTTGACGTGATTTAGAGCATCTTGGATTATGATATATTTTTACTTTCATTTAATTAACTTCTACTCCCACTGCTTCAGATATATTTTTAAATCCATCTTTTTCAATAAACTTAATAAGACCTTTATTTATTTCAGTAATTAGTTTTGGTCCTTTATAAACCAAACCAGTATAAAGTTGAATTAAGCTAGCACCATTTTTTATTTTTTTGTATGCTTTTTCTGCAGAGTCAATGCCACCAACTCCTACTAAAGGAATTTTTCCTTCAGTGTATTTATAAACCTTATTCAACATGCTTGTTGATGATTCAAAAATAGGCTGACCTGATAAACCTCCTTCTTCTGAACTATCTATGGAATACCTAGAAATTGTAGTGTTAGAAATAATTAGTCCATCAACAGAACTAGATAATACTCTCTCACATAAAATTTCTAAATCATCCTGATTTATATCAGGTGATATTTTAATTAAAATAGGTAATTTAATACCTGTTGATTTTGTCTTTAATTCGTCAATCCCATTTAATAGTAAACTGAAATTCTCAATAGCCTCAAGATCTCTTAAACCAGGCGTATTTGGTGATGAAATATTTATAGTTAAATAAGAAGCTACCGATGAAAAAAATTCTATACCCTTCAAATAATCATTTATAAAATCTTCACTATTTTTATTAGCTCCAATATTAACTCCAATATTATTTTTTCCTATTTTGCCTAATCTTTTTTTTACAATCTCAAAACCATCATTATTAAAACCCAGTCGATTAATAATTGCTTGATTATTTTTTAATCTAAATACTCTTGGTTTAGAATTGCCTTTTTGTGGCAGAGGAGTAACTGTGCCAACCTCTGAAAAACCAAAACCTAAATTAATAATGTTTTTTGGAACTTCAGAATTTTTATCAAATCCAGCAGCAAGGCCAACTGGGTTTGGAAAATTTAAACCAAAGATATTACTCCTGAGTGATTGATGTTCTATACTATTTTTTATTTGGTATGTTTTTAGAAGATTAATTGTAATTCTATGAGCAAGCTCAGCATCAAAATAAAAAAGTAAAGATCTTAACAAAGGATAGAAAAACATAAATGATTCCTAATTTTTAAATTTTATTTTAGACCATTAATCCAATTCAGAAAAGCCTATGAAACATTATCCCTTATAAAGGAAATCAAAGGTATATCCGCTGGAAGCATGTTAATTTCAAACATCTCATTTGGTCGAACCCATTTTAAATTTTGGTTTTCCTTTCCTTTTATAAACCCTTCCCATTCTCGACTCAAATATAAGAAAATTATTACAGAAAAATCTTCATAATCAAATGTAGTAAAAGTTAACGGCGAGAAGCATGAATTACTTATATCTACCCCAAGCTCTTCTCTAACTTCCCTAACTATACATTCATTTGGAGATTCATTTTCCTCAATCTTTCCGCCAGGAAACTCCCAGAAACTTTCCATAAATTTATTTTTAGGTCTTTGGGCAATCAAAACTTTATTATCAATATCAACCAAGGCTATAGCTGAAACCATTTTTATTGGTAATTTTTTCATTTAATTTTTATTAACTTCTATAATCCGCATTAATTTTGATATAACCCTCAGTTAAATCACAGGTCCAAATTTGAGAGAAACCAGAACCTAGACCAAGATTTATATCTAATAAAATATCCTTGCCACTCATATATTTTTTAGTTTTTATCTCTGAATATGATCTAGAAATCTCGCCATTTTTTATGACGGTATTACTACCTATTCTTAAATTAATTTTCTTAGGATTTATTTTTTCTTTTGCTTTTCCTATAGCCATTATAATTCTTCCCCAATTAGGATCAGAGGCACCAACTGCAGTTTTCACTAAAGGAGAGTCTGCAATAGACCTTGCTATTTTTTTTGCTGATGAGGTATTTTCTGCACCAGAAACTTTTATTTGAATAAGTTTACTTGCACCTTCACCGTCTCTAATAATTTGAATTGCAAGATCATGCATTATTTCAGAAAAAGCCTCTCTAAACTTTTTTAATCTTGGATCACTAGTTCTTGAAATTATTTTTTCATTTTTACCATCCATGGCTTTTCCAGTTGCAAACGCTAAAACTGTATCGTTAGTGGAGGTATCTCCATCAACGGTAATTGCATTAAAACTATTTCTTAATTCAATATTTAGAAGTGTTTGAAGAACTGTTTTATCTATTAGAGCATCTGTAAAGATAAAAGCTAACATTGTTGCCATATTTGGCGATATCATTCCAGAGCCCTTGGCTATTCCAACTAAAGATATTTCTTTATCATCTATAATAATCTTCTTTCCTGCTGCCTTAGGAAAAGTATCAGTTGTCATAATTGATTTTGCAGCATTTTCCCATTTATTTTCCTCTGTCTTTAAAGATACTGAAATGGCTTTATTTGTTGGTCTTATAGGAATATTTTCACCAATAACACCTGTAGAACATATAAAAATATCTTTTTCCCTACATTTAATAATTTTTTTTATATTTGAAGAAATTGATTTATTGATTTTTTTACCCTTCTTACCTGTAAAAGCATTAGCAAAGCCAGCATTAACTGCAAGGACTCTTGCTGATCCATCAATTATATTTTTTCTGCAAAATTCAACTGGCTCAGCCTTGACATCAGATTGAGTAAATGCACCAGCTACAGCTGTTCCCTTTTCAAAAATAGCAGTAAAAATATCTCTTCTGCCTTTATATTTTGTTCCCGATTTTGCTGTACCTATTAAAACACCTTTTACAGAGGGTAACTTAGGAAAATTATCGGGTGCAAGCGGTGATATTTTCTTAATCATTTTATTCCTATTAAATTAAAAATCATATTAAAGGTAATAATCTATATATTATAGTATGCCAATATGTTTACTTACTATAGTTGACAACTCTATATGCTCTTCCTAAATGAGTATATTAGTATTAAAAAAAATAATGGAAATAAAGTTTTATGCCAGCACTCAATTCAATTTTAAATAGTATTTTTGGCTCAAGTAATGAGAGAAAATTAAAAAAATACAAAGATCAAGTTCATTCAATTAATGAATTAGAGAAAAAGTACGAAAAATTTTCTGATGAAGAACTAAAAGATAAAACCTTTGAATTTAAAGAACTATTAAAAAACAAAACTAAAATAGAAGATATTACAAATGATGCCTTTGCGATTGTCAGAGAAGCGGCAAAAAGGACTCTTGGACAAAGACACTATGATGTACAAATTTTAGGGGGGCTTGTTTTAAATAAAGGTAATATTACAGAAATGAAAACTGGTGAAGGAAAAACCCTTGTTGCAACTCTTCCGGCTTATTTAAACGCTCTTACAGGTAAGGGTGTTCATGTGATCACAGTAAATGATTATCTAGCAAAAAGAGATGCTGAGTGGATGGGCCAAATATATAATTTTCTTGGAATGACAGTAGGTACTGTTACATCTGAGTTAAATGAAGATGATAAAAAGGCTGCATATCAAGCCGATATTACTTACGGAACTAATAATGAATTTGGTTTTGATTACCTTAGGGATAACATGAAATATAATGTGGACCAATTATCTCAAAGAGGTCACTATTTTGCAATTGTTGATGAAGTTGATTCTATTTTAATAGATGAAGCCAGAACTCCTCTTATAATATCTGGACAAGTGGAGGATAAAACTGAACTTTATAATAAAATTAATAAAGTAATTCCTAAAATTGAAGATAATCACTATGAAATTGATGAAAAATCTAAAAATGTAATGTTAAGCGATGAAGGGAATGATTTTCTAGATAAAATTCTTCCTGGACTTGGTCTTATGAAAGACAATTCTAGTGTTTATGATATGGAAAATGTGAATCTTATACATCATATTAATCAAGCTTTAAAAGCCCACAAAATATTTAATAAAGATACAGATTATTTAGTTAAAGATAATCAAGTAATTATTATTGACGAATTTACTGGAAGAATGATGGAGGGAAGACGATTTTCTGATGGTCTTCATCAAGCACTTGAAGCGAAAGAGAGAGTTGCAATCCAGCCAGAAAACAGAACTATGGCATCTATAACTTTTCAAAACTATTTCAGATTATATGAAAAATTATCTGGTATGACAGGAACAGCCAGTACTGAAGCAGAAGAGTTTATGGATATATATAATCTTGATGTAATCGCAATACCTCCAAATATTAGTATTTCTAGAAAAGATTTAGATGATGAAATTTATAGAACCTCTTCAGAAAAATATGAGGCAATTTTGGATTCAATAGTTAATGCTAATAAAAAAGGACAACCTATTTTAGTAGGTACAACGAGTATTGAAAAGTCCGAGTATTTATCAAAGTTATTAAAAAATAAGAAAATTAAACATAATGTCCTAAATGCAAAATATCATGAGAAAGAGTCTGAAATCATTGCTGATGCAGGAAAATATGGAAGCGTTACAATTGCAACAAATATGGCTGGTCGAGGAACCGATATTCAATTAGGTGGAAGCAATGGAAGTGAAGAGGACAAAAATAAATCACTAAACTCAGGTGGTTTATTTGTTATTGGAACTGAAAGGCATGAGAGTCGAAGGGTCGACAACCAACTAAGAGGAAGGTCTGGTAGACAAGGTGATCCAGGAAAATCAAAATTTTATTTAAGTCTTGATGATGACTTAATGAGAATTTTTGGTTCAGATAGATTAGATATGGTTTTAAAAAAACTTGGTCTTGAAGAAGGTGAGTCTATAGTACATCCATGGATTAATACTGCTCTAGAGAGAGCGCAAAAAAAAGTAGAATCTAGAAATTTTGAAATAAGAAAAACCCTTCTTAAGTTTGATAATGTTATGAATGATCAAAGAAAAGTTATCTTTGAGCAAAGATTAGATCTACTTCAAAAAAGTGATGTCAGTGAAACCATTCATGAAATGAGACATGATTTAATTCTTGATATAATTCAAGAAAATATTCCAGAGAAATCATTTATAGATGACTGGGATATTGAAACAATTCAAAAGGAGCTTAAAAGAATTTTTAATGATAGCTCACCAATAGAAGAATGGATTAAAGATCCAGAAATAGATGAAGAGATATTGGAAAAAAAATTAAATGATTTTTTTGATAATAAATATGAAGAAAAAGTTGAAAGTTTTGGCAAAGAAATAACTCCAAGCCTTGAAAAATCAATATTAATGCAGGTTATAGATCAAAACTGGACTGATCATCTTAGCCAGCTTGAAGATTTAAGACAAATAGTCGGAATAAGAGGATATGGTCAGAGAGATCCATTAAATGAATACAAATCTGAATCCTTTTTACTTTTTGAGACACTTCTTAATAAATTTAGAGAAGATACAACAAGAACATTATTTCATATAAAAATGGTTTCTCAGGAAGCAATCAAAAAATTAGAAGAAAATAGCAATGAATCTATTGATAGAAACCATCCACAGTTAAAAGAAAAGAAAATTAATACTGAATTTGATCGAAATGATCCTAAAACTTGGGGAAAGATTGGAAGAAATGAAAAGTGCCCATGCGGTTCTGGAAAGAAATATAAAAATTGTCACGCAAGATTAGCTTAAATATTTCGTCCAATCTTTAAGAATTTTTCTCTCCTTTGTTGGATTAATTCTTTTGAATTCAACGCACTCAAGTCTTTTAGGTTGTCTAATATAGCAAGTTTTGTTTGAGTAATTATTTGTGTTCTCTCTCTGTGAGCCCCTCCAATAGGTTCATCAATTATTTGATCAATCACACCTAATTTTTTTAAATCGTCAGAAGTAATTTTCATTTCTGATGCAATAGCTGATACTTTAGATTCATCTGAACTTCTCCAAAGGATTGATGCTGAAGCCTCAGGTGAAGCAACAGTATAAATTGAATGTTCTAACATTAAAACTTTATTTGCGGCTGCAATTGCTATTGCTCCTCCAGAACCACCTTCTCCAATAATTATTGATATTACTGGTACACCTAACGATAAAGTTCTGTCAGTGGAACGAGCTATTGCTTCTGACTGACCTCTCTCCTCGGCTCCAATTCCAGGATACGCCCCAGGAGTATCAACAAAAGTAATTACAGGTAAATTAAATCTTTCTGCAATATTCATAAGCCTAATTGATTTTCTATAACCCTCGGGATGAGCCATACCGAAATTATGTTTTATCCTAGTTTCTGTATCATAGCCTTTTTCATGACCTATTAGCATAACAGAAACATTATCAAGTTTACCTATTCCACCAATGATAGCGCTATCCTCACCAAAAACTCTATCACCAGATAATTGAATAAAATCTTTTACTAAACCATTAGAATAATCAAGGAAATGAGGTCGTTCAGGATGTCTCGCAACTTGCGTTTTTTCCCAAGTATTTAAATCTTTGTACAGGGACTCAAGGGTTTCTTGAGCTTTTACCTCAAGCTTATTAATTTCTTCAACATAGGACTTACCTTTATCATCCTGCAGATTTAATTCATTAAGCTCTCTTATTTTACCTTCTATTACTGATAAAGGTTTTTCAAAACTCAAATAATTTACCATTTTAGTTACTACCTAATAAATCATAATATTTTATATACCATCTTTTGACAGAGGGTGTGATTTCTTTAATAAGTCAACCAGTCTTGTATCAAGAATATGAGTATATATTTCTGTTGTTGAAATACTTGAATGACCCAATAATTCTTGCACTACCCTTAAATCAGCACCCCTATTCATAATATGAGTAGCAAATGCATGGCGTAATTTATGCGGAGTTAATCTCTTTCTGTCAATATCAGTATTTAGAGAGATATCGGCTAATAATTTATTCACTGCATCTCTCGTTATATGACCATTAATTCCATAAGACGGAAAAAGATATATTGAATTTTCAGGGATATAATTCATCCACTTTATTATGATATCATGAGCTCTAGATGTAATAGGGATAATTCTCTGTTTATTTCCCTTGCCTATTACATTTAAGATTCTTCGACTTAAACGCAAATCAGATAATTTTAAATTTATCAACTCACTGACCCTCATACCAGTGGCATAAAGAACCTCAACTAAACATGCTGTTCGCAGCGATTTCTTTTTCTTGCTCTCAGAACCAATATTTATTGGATTTCTTACATAATTTAGAATTTCCTCAACCTCTTCCTCAGATAAAACATCAGGTAAAACTCTTTTTGATGGAATCCTATCAATTCTATCTAAGGGGTTCTCTTTTAATCTTGATTCATTAACCTCAAAATTAAAGAACTGATTTAAAGCAGAATAACGACGATTAATAGTTGACTCCTTAAAACCTTTTTTCTTAAGTTCAAAAAAATATTCTGATATTATTTTATGAGTAAAATTTTCAATAAATAACTTATCATTTATACTTTTTCTCGAATTAATCTTCGAATAATCCTGTTTTTTTTTAATACCAATATTTTCAATAAACCAATTTTTATCCCAAACATATAAACAAATATTTTTAAAATCATCTTTGTATGATGTTATCGAATTGCTACTTAATCCTTTTATTGAATATAAATAGTCAAAAAAGATATTTAGTCGTTCAAAATTAACTAACCAATAATCATCCCAATTAGTAAATTTATTATCATTCAATTTAAATATTTCCTAAATCTAATTAAAATTGAGATCTTTATTTAAAATTATTTTTGTAACCTCACCAACTTCTGGTTCAATAAAAATATTGATGGATGTTAGTACAATCAATATTACTAAAATAATAAAAAAGGTAATTTTAGAATTTTTTAACATAATAATCTCATTTATTTGTTTATATCTGATTTTTTAAAAATAAAAAATTAACAAATATTTGGTTATATTATTATATTATTAGAGTTATAAATTTAAAAATGAATAAAAAAGTCATATCAAACCTTAATAATCGTTCAATTGTATTGATTGGAATGATGGGAGTTGGGAAAACTACAATTGGTAAAATGCTCTCTGAGGAACTAAAGTTTCCTTTTTACGACTCCGACAAAGAAATAGAAAAAAATTTAGGAAAAGAAATAAATGACATATTTAATGATTATGGTGAGGTTTTCTTCAGAAAAGAAGAATTAGGTTTCTTCAAAAAAAATATTAACAATGAACAAATTATTATATCATCTGGTGGTGGTTCATTCATAAATAGAGAAATACGAGAAAAAATAAAGAAAGACTGCATATCTATTTGGCTTAAAGCGAATAAGGAAACATTAATAGAAAGACTTAAAAATAAAAAAAACCGCCCACTTTTAAATGTCGATAACTTTGAAGATACATTGTCATTGCTCCTAAATGAAAGAAATGCAATATATGAAGAAGCTGATATAACTATAACAATAGATAAACTTGATAAGACAAAAATACTTCAAGCTATTATAAAATCTTTAGAAAGTTTAAAATAAGCTCATGAATGAAATCAAAGAAATAAAAATAGATTTAAAAGACAATTCTTATAAAATTTTTATAAATGATGATATTGAAAAAATATTAATTAACTCAATTGAAAAAATTTTATCAAGGCCTAGGGTTTTTATAATAACTGACGAAAATGTAGCTGGATTCATACTTCCTAAAATAAAAAAAATATTTGAAGATGGAGGAATTGAGACAAAATCCATAATAATTCAGTCAGGCGAGAAAAGTAAAAGCTTTGAAAGTTTAGAAAAATTAATCAGAGAACTTTTAAGCTATAAAATTGAGAGACAAGATACCTTAATTGCTCTTGGAGGAGGAGTAATTGGTGATCTTGTTGGATTTACAAGTTCTATCATTTATAGAGGTATAAACTTTATACAAATTCCAACAACAATTTTATCTCAAGTAGACTCTGCTGTAGGAGGAAAAACTGGCATTAATCTGGAAGAAGGAAAAAATTTAGTTGGTTCATTTCATCAACCAAAAGCAGTTATTACAGATGTAAGTTTTTTAAGAACTCTTCCAAAAAGAGAAATAATCGCTGGTTATGCTGAAATATTAAAATACTCAATTTTAGGCGATAAAGATTTCTTTAACTGGTTAGAAGTTAATCAAGAAGAAATTTTAAATTTGAATAGCTCCTTAGTTGCAGAAGCTGTAGAGAAATCTTGCATTATGAAGGCTGAAATCGTTGAAAAAGATGAAAAAGAAAAAGGTAAAAGAGCACTTTTAAACTTAGGGCATACCTTTGGGCATGCTTTAGAAAGTAAGATCAACAAAGATGGTCAGGGAATTCTACATGGCGAGGCAGTAGGAATTGGGATATGTTTAGCAGCAGAGCTATCATTTAAAATGAATTTATGCAGCATGGAGAATAAGGAGCAAATTATTAAAATAATAAAAGAATCAGGACTTCCATCTCATATAACAGATTTGGGTACAGAAATTCATGCTGAAGAAATGATTATAAATTTTTCATTAGATAAAAAAAGAAAAGATAACTCAAATACTTTTATTTTAATAGATGATATTGGAAGCGCTATTATAAAAGATGGAATTAGTGATGATTATTTAAAATCATTTATGATTTCTAATGGGTTTAAATAAATGATAACTTCGATTGCCATTTTCATAGGATCCATTCTAGGATTAATAATTATTTCAGCATTTTTTTCAGGTTCAGAAACTGCCCTAACGGCTATATCTAAAGCAAGAATAAGGCATTTAGCTGATGAAGGAGACAAAAGAGCAAAAGAACTCGAAAAGCTTATTGCTAAACAAGACACTCTTATAAGTACTCTCCTAGTTGGTAGTAATCTTGTAAATATACTTGCCTCAGTTTTGGCAACCAGCTTGTTTATTTCTTTATTTGGTGAAGTAGGGGTAGTTATAGCTACATTTGTAATGACAACCTTGGTAGTTATCTTTGCAGAAATTTTACCAAAAATGATAGCCCTTGAGAATTCCGATCGCTGGTCTTTAAAATCTTCTTTTTTGATAAAAATTACAATTCTTATTCTTGGACCTGTAGCAATTCTAGCACAAAAAATATCTAGTTTTTTTGTTAAAAAAAATACTTCTTTAAAAAAATTAGTTGATGCGCATGATGAAATTAGAGGACAAATTTCTATTCATCATCAAGAGGGCGAAGTAAAAAAAGGTGACAGAGATATGTTAGGAGGAATTTTAGATCTTCCTGATGTAAATGTTGAAGATGTAATGGTGCATAGAAAAAATATTACAGCCATTAATATAAATGAAATAGATGAAAGTAAGATCACAGAAATTCTTTCATCACCTTACACCAGAATACCAGTATGGGAAGAAAGTACAGATAATTTTATAGGGCTTTTACATATTAAATCTCTAATAAAAGAAGCCATAAAGAGTGATAATGATTTAAAGAATATTAATATTAGAAAAGTTTTGTCAAAACCATGGTTTGTACCAGAAACAACTAGTTTAAAAGAACAATTAAATGCCTTTCTTGAGAAAAAACTTCATATGGCATTAGTTGTTGATGAGTATGGATCAATAATGGGTTTAATAACTCTTGAAGATATTTTAGAAGAAATTGTTGGTCAGATTGACGACGAACACGACCTAGAAAATGAAGAAGTTATAAATCAAATGCCAAATTCAATCGATGTTGATGGTGGTATGAGTATTAGAGATTTAAATAGAAATTATGGTTGGGACCTCCCTGACAATGAAGCAACAACTATTGCTGGTTTAATTATCCATGAGTCTCAAACTATACCGCGTGTTAACAACGCCTATATTTTTTATGGATTTAAATTCAAAATTTTAGAGAGAAAAAGAAATCAAATAACCTCTATAAGGATTGAAAAAGTATAGATAACTAACTAAAGATATTAATTATCGTAATAACTTTAAACCAAAATAAAGCAATCTACCTCTTGGGTCATGGTGTTTTGGATCATAACTAAAGTTGGCTGCATCATAAACAATTGGAACATCCTCGTCTAAAATATTATTAGCACCAATCAATAATCTGATATCATTTCCCGATACAACGAAAGAATATGAGTATTGAAGGTCAAAAGTAATCCATTGGTCAATTTTTTGATCAAATCCAGCAGTCTTTGCTGCTGAACTCAAAGGCCTCGTTGTAGAGTAATCAGAAACATACCGGCCAAAAAATGAAACTTTATGATTATTATCAGATAAACTAGTATTTAAAACAATTTTTGTTTCAGGCAATGATCTTGCAAAATTATCATGATTAAATAAACCGACAACGTCTATTGCCGACCCATTACTACCAGGAATTTCATACTCTAATATATGTGTCATTCTAAAACCCAGATTTAGAAGACCAAAATTTGTATTATTTTCATAGTTTAATTCAACATCTATTCCATTCGTATCAACATTTGCTGCGTTGAAATATTTTGTTGTAACGCCTATTAATGTCCCATCAATAGTTCTCTTAATATCTGAATTCGATGGGTCATTTATAACTTTTCCTTGAGCACTCTCAATTGTGATAACGTTTGAATAATCGATTGACCAATAGTCCATCTTGAAATCAAAATTTTCAATTGGTTTCCATAGAATTCCTAAATTTATATTTTCAGACTCTTCTGGAGATAAAAGGCTATTTCCATTTTGAGCAATTCTTATAAATGATGTCCCGCCTTTTGGAGCTCCATCTGAATAATCCTGAATACCTTGCAAGCCAACCTGACCAGAATATAATTGAGATAAGGAAGGCTCTCTAAAAGAGGAGCTTATAGATCCCCTGAAAGATAAATAATCCGTTAATTTGTATAATATTGATAGCTTAGGATCAAAAGTACTATCGTTTTCAAGTTCTTCATATCTTGCGGCCACCTTAATATCAAAATTATCACTCGGGGAAATCGAGAGTTCTGCAAAAGCTGCATAAGCATCCCTTTTAGCTTGCGCCTCAATACCACCACCTAGAAATAATAAATCAGCTGGTTTAGAAATATTTCCTTGATCATCAAATTCTATTCTTGAGTCCTCATCTCTTAATACAGAAAATTCTTCTTGTCTAAGCTGAAGACCTGCAGCTAATCCTATAACTCCCAAAGAATTGGAAATTATTTCTCCAGATAAAACAAAATCTATTACTTCTAGTTTATTATTTGTCCAAGTTTCTTGTTTTGTGGAAATCCAATCAATTAAAGATTGGGTATTTTTTGAAGAGTCAAATAAATTCCAAGTTTGGTTTTTATTGACTCCACCCTCACCTTTTATTGCAGAAGTGAATCTTTTTGTACTTGTATCTGGCTGAGATATATAACCATCATCCTCACTAGAAGTATAATGAAGATCCCAATCAAACCCATTACTGAATTGACCGCTAATACCTATTGATAATCTTAAGGTTTCTATCTCTCTAGGGGCCAATGGTGATGGATAAGACGAACCTAATGGTCTCCCTAACCACATAACTGGAACACCAAATGGATTCCCTGCCACTCCAGGCATTATTAAATTACTTGGGCTCAAATATGATAAAGCAGGGTATGATGGTGACTGTGGATTATCATTAACATTTGTTGAAGCATACATTATGTCTGCATCTACTTTTAGATTATTAAATTCTCTTTCTAACGAGAAATATAAATTTTCATGGTCTTCATCATTTACCAAATTAAATCTTGGGCCATAAAGAAATCCACATCTAGAGCCACTGGATTGTGGAATAAGAATACCATCATTTTCAATACAGTTTGCATCTGGAACATTTTCAAAAGGACTATATGTTCCTTTATAAGGTCCTTGATCAACCTCTGATGAACCAAATAAAAGAAAGCTATTTCCGAGGCCGCTAACTGCTAATTGTGATAACTCTGGTTTTGCAATTCCCTTCATGGCTGATCGATTAAGAATACTTCCAGCTAAAACCCAATGCATAGAGTCATTTTGGTTACCTAAAATAAAACCTACTGATTGATCCTCTTGGTTTCCAGTATCTGTTTTCTTACTTGATATATCTAACTCAAAACCCTGAAAATTTCTTCTAAAAATATAATTAACAACTCCAGCAACAGCATCAGATCCATAAATTGATGCAGCCCCTTCTTTAAGTATTTCAACCCTTTCAACAGCAATTAATGGTATTATAGATGTATTAACAAAAACACTTCCATCATTAGCTGTAGCACCAGTTACAGTTTGCCTTCTTCCATCAACTAAAACTAGTGTTGATGATAAACCAAGTCCTCTAAGATTAATATTAGATGTACCCTGAGTACTTCCGGATGTAAAAGCATCTGTATTGTTTTCTGAGCCCGAATTAATTGAAAGATTTCTTGTAATATCGGAAGCTAAAAAAGCACCCATTCCATCAATTTCATCACGTAATATAATATCGACAGGTGATGTATCACTCTTAGAGGTTGTTTTTATATATGATCCGGTAACAACAATTTCTTCAATTACTTCTTCTTGAGCAAATGTAAATTGGGATAGAAATAAAGAAGCAATTAATAAAGAAAATTTATAAAATCTATTCATTAAAGTAAGCATTTATTCCCCCAAAGTTATCAATTAGGAGTTTTAATCTTCAATGGCCTTTAAATCAAATGAAACCGCATGAAGTCCATTTTTAAATTCATCTCTAAGAGTTTCCATGGCCATTCTATGTCTATCTATTGGCCTAATGTTAGCAAATTTTTCTGAGCGAATAAATATTCTAAAGTGAGTACCACCTTTTTTTGCCTCTTCATTATGATTGGCGTGTAAGTGTGATTGGTCTTCAACTTCAAGCTCAGTTGGTAGAAACTTTTCAGAAAGTTTTTTTATAATATTTGCTTTAATTTCCATTTTAATTTTTCTACTATACCAGATTATATGAAAAACTAAATTCTACTTATTCAATTAAAGGAAAGAATTCTCAATGAAATTAAATTCTAAATATTTTAATAATTTAAGAATTAAACCTAAAGAAAATACCTTTAAAAGAAAATGTGAATATGGTGGCTGTAACAAAAATGGTGAATTTCTTGCTAAAACTAAAACATCGCATGAATATTACTACTGCCTTGATCATATAAAAGATTTTAATAAAAATTATAATTTTTTTGAGGGAATGAGCGAAGAGGAAATAATTGATTATCAAATCTCATCAATTATTGGGCATAGGCCAACTTGGAAATCAGGCACAAATCCCCAGGCTAATTATTTCTCTAATTTTGCTAAAAAGGATGGAAGCGCCTTTAATGATCCTTTTAATTTTTTTGATGAAGAAGATAGAGCAAAACAAAAAAGGGATATTAGAAAAAAAAATAAAAGATCAAATAAAGCATTCGAAATTCTTGAATATACACCTAATTCCTCAAAAAGTGAGATTAGGAAAAAGTTTAAAGAAGTTGTAAAAAAACTTCATCCAGATACTAATGGCGGAGATTCTTCTCAAGAAGACCTTTTAAAAGAGGTTATAAGTGCTTATAAATATCTAAAATCAGAAGGGCACTGTTAAATTTAAATTTAATTTGCTACACAACTTAAGAATAAAAATTTAAAGGATTAATTTATGAGTACTGACACACAATCAACCTTAGATATAGGGAGTCCAGATACAGAAATATCAGTTAAAAAAGTTTTTGGTCTCGATACAGAATTAACAGTTCCAGCTTATTCAAAAAAGAATGAATATGTACCTGAAATTGACGAAGATTATTTGTTTAACCATGAAACCACAATTGCTATCTTAGCAGGATTTGCTCATGACAGAAGGGTAATGGTACAAGGCTATCATGGAACAGGTAAATCAACCCATATTGAACAAATAGCTGCAAGGTTAAATTGGCCATGTATAAGAATAAATCTTGATAGTCACGTTAGTAGAATAGACCTTATTGGTAAGGATATGATTACCCTTAAAGATGGACAGCAAGTTACAGAATTTAGAGAGGGCTTATTACCATGGGCAATTCAAAATCCTGTTGCTTTAGTGTTTGATGAATATGATGCGGGAAGGCCTGATGTTATGTTTGTTATTCAAAGAGTTTTAGAAATATCTGGTAAGCTTACACTTTTGGATCAGAATAAAATTATTACTCCTCACAAATTTTTTAGACTATTTGCTACAACTAATACAGTCGGCCTTGGCGATACATCTGGTTTGTATCATGGAACCCAGCAAATTAATCAGGGTCAAATGGATAGATGGTCTATTGTTAGCGCTTTAAATTATCTCCCTCACGAAGATGAGTTAAATATAGTTTCAGCTAAAGCAAAGAGTTTTAACAATAAAAACGGTAAAGATACTATCTCTAAAATGATTAGAGTTGCAGATTTAACGAGAAATAGTTTTATTAACGGTGATATATCAACAGTAATGAGCCCAAGAACTGTCCTTACATGGGCGCAAAATACCGAAATTTTAGATGATGTTGGTCTTAGCTTTAAGCTAACATTCCTTAATAAATGTGATGAACTAGAGAGACAAACAATAGCTGAATTTTATCAAAGATGCTTTGGAGAAGAATTATTAGAAACTCCAATATCAAGTCCTGAAGGTAAAAGTGACAAATAAATTTTCTGATATAGATGAATTTAAGCGTGCTTTAACAATGGCAATGCGTTCAATTTCTAAACAAGATGAATTAACTGTCAGTTTTGGGGCAGACAAAGGTAATTTAAGCGGATTAAAAGCCAGATTGCCTATGCCTAATAAAAATATGGACAATGATCAAATTAACTCGCTAAGAGGTGAAGCTGATTCACTAGCTCTTTACCTCGCCCATCACAAAGAAATTGTTGATAAGAAATATGAACCTCAAGGTCAAAATGCTCGAGGAATTTATAATATTCTAGAGAAAGTAAGGTGTGATGCTATTGGTGCTAATGCGATGTCAGGTGTATCAAAAAACTTACACCAAATGGAAGTAAATAAGATAAGAAGAAAAATGTTATCTGTTAATAACGACAATCCTGAGACAAAAATGATTGATGCCTTATCGTATATGGTTATGGAACGATTGACAGGAAATAAAATAGATGAAGCACAAGAATTTATAGAGCCCTGGAAGAATTGGATTGAAGAAAGAGCAAATACTTCGATTGATGAACTTGTTAAATCTTTTAATGACCAATCTAAATATGCAAAAATAACTAGAAAACTAATTGGTGATTTAGAATTAGGCGATGAACTAGGTGAAGATCCAGAGGAGGATGATGAAGATGAAGATAAGGACCAAGATACACCTGAGGAAACAATAGAGTCCGAAGAAAGCTCTTCGTCCGAAGATGAAACTCAATCTGATGATATGGAAATTGATGACGGTATTCCTGAAGAGGATGACTCAATGGATGCTGATATGTCAGAAATGGGAGAAGAATCTGATAATGATGATGATAGCATGGCTCAAGCCGCAAGAGGTAGAGGTAATGATAATGAGGCCAGAAGGGAATTACCCTATAAAATTTTTACAGAAAAAAATGATGAGCAAATTAAGGCTGTCGATCTATGCGAAATTGATGAGCTAGACAAGTTAAGGGAGTATTTAGATCAACAGCTTAATCATCTACAAGGTGCAGTTACAAGGCTGGCAAATAAACTTCAGAGAAAATTATTAGCACAACAAAATCGTTCATGGGAGTTTGATTTAGAGGAAGGACTTTTGGATGTATCAAAGTTAACTAGAGTAATTATAGATCCAACATCACCATTATCTTTCAAAATGGAAAAGGATATTGAATTTCGAGATACAATCGTATCTCTTTTAATTGATAATTCTGGTTCCATGAGAGGGAGACCAATTACCATTGCCGCCATGTGTGCCGATATACTTGCAAGAACACTAGAAAGGTGTTCGGTTAAAACTGAAGTACTCGGTTTCACCACAAAAGCATGGAAAGGTGGAAAATCAAGAGAAGAGTGGATAGAAAGTGGAAAGCAACCAGCTCCAGGTAGGTTGAATGACTTACGCCATATCATTTATAAAACCGCTGATGAACCATGGAGACGCTCAAAAAGAAATTTAGGTTTGATGCTTAGAGAGGGATTGCTAAAAGAGAATATTGACGGCGAAGCACTTGAATGGGCATATAGTAGATTGATAACAAGGCCCGAACAAAGAAAGATTTTAATGGTTATTTCTGATGGGGCTCCTGTTGACGACTCAACACTTTCAGTAAATGCAGGTAATTATCTTGAGAGACATTTAAAGCAAGTTATTCAAAAAATTGAAATAGACCCTTCAATAGAATTAACCGCTATTGGTATTGGCCATGATGTTAATAGATATTATAGAAGGGCTGTAACAATTGTTGATGCGGAGCAATTAGGCGGCGCAATAACTGAACAGTTAGCGGGCCTATTTGACGAAGAATTTAAAACTTCCAATGTTAGAAAAAAAATAAAAGTTAATAACTAAACGCTTAAGATTTTCTTTTTGATCTTTCTTGCTTTAACAGAGAGATTGGAATTTTTAGCTTTGATTAGGTAATTATCAAGGCCACCAACATGTTCTACAGATCTTAGTGCATGGGCACTAACTTTAAAACGGATCGTTTGATTAAGTTTATCACTAGCAAGACTGACATTGCATAAATTAGGAAGAAATCTTCTTCTAGTCCTATTCTTCGCATGGCTGACGTTATTACCAGTCATCACCCCTTTTCCACTTAATTCACATTGTCTAGACATATTTTGTTACCAATCGTTAATTAAACTTTATGTCAGGTTTCTATATCGACCAGAGGATTTCGTCAAGAAAGTTTTATAATCAATAATTCAGAGCTTCCTCTATTCTATAGATATCATCTTTAACATCAAATAAGTCATTATTTTGTAATTTAGAATAATAACCTAACGCAACCTTAAGATCTTTCTTTACATACCTACCTTGTTCATAAATTTTAGCCATTTCTAATATGGCCTCACTTACACTACCATTGGCAGCTTCTCTAATAAATCTTAATCCTTTCTTTTCATCCTTAGTTACCCCTAAACCTCTAAGATAAAGTTTGCCCAAATAAAAGGTAGAATTAAAATATGGTGAATTATCTCTATTATCTTCATTGGCTCTTGCTCTTCTATAAAGTTTTACAGCTTCTCTATAGTCTCTTCTTCCAGCAGTTCCATCCTCATAGCCTTTTGCTAACTCAATAAGTGATCTATCAAAATTTTTGTTGGAAGACACCTTAAACCATTCCATAGCCTCTACTGGTCTTGCGTCTTCAACCCTTCCTTCTCTCAGCCAAAGTGCATAATTATATTGTGCTTGAGGAAGTCCACCAAAGGCAGCTTGCTTATAATATTCAAAAGCTTTTTTTTCATCAATCTCAACCCCACGACCCTTCGCATAAATAATTCCTAAGTTAAAAGTCGCAGCAATATTTCCTTTTTCTGACGCTTCTTTAAACAATTCTATAGCTTTTAAATAATCTTGTTTTAAATCCCTACCGATATAATACAAACTGCCTAAATAAAATTTAGCATCAGGATTCCCTTCCTCGGACTGAGCTCTTAAAATTTTTATATCTGTATCAATAGAAAGCTCTGATTTCGCCTCACTATTAAAGAAAATAATAAAAATAACTAATAAAGTTAATGATGTTAAAAATCTCATTATAATTAATTCCTTATCTTATCGTTTTAAGAAATCGAAAAGATATCCAGCTACTTTACGAATCTGAATTTCTTCCGATCCCTCTGTTATTCTATAACGCCTATGATGCCTATAAATATGTTCAAAAGGTTTATGACGAGAATAACCAATACCACCATGAACTTGAATGGCTTGATCTGCTGCTTGGCAAACAAGCCTATTTGATCGATAATTACACATAGAAACTTTATCAGATAAATGAATTGCTACCTCAGGTTTTGTCATCTGATCCATCTGCCAAGCAGTTTTATAAACTAAATTTCTAATCATTTCACATTCTGTATGAAGCTCAGTTAATGGAAATTGAATTGCTTGATTTGTTGATAGAGCCTTACCAAAAGGTTTTCTCTCTTTAGCATACTCAACGCTCATATTAATACAATACTGCGCTGCGCCGACTCCAGAAGCTGCTTGTCGAATTCTATTCTCATGAACAAAATGTTGAGCAAGTTCTAGTCCTTTATCAAGTTCACCAAATACAGATGTATTGGGAACCCAAACATCTTTAAGATTTATTAAAGCATGATCGGTAGGCATATTAAATGTCCACATAAATTCTTCAACTTCAAAACCATCAGAAGATGAAGGTACTAAAAAACATGTTATGCCAATTGCTGAACCATTATCACCACTTGTTCTTGCAAAAATCATGTCATAGTTAGCTTTATGAATTCCTGTATTCCATGTTTTTTGACCATTTATAAGCCATCCATCAATACCGTCCCTAGTCTCCGGAACTGCATTTGTCTCCATCCAAGTAGCATCTGAACCATGATCAGGCTCAGTCAAACCGAAAGAAATCCTATGAGAACCACTTAACATACCATTAATAAATTCATCTTTTTGTTCTTCAGTTCCAAAATCTCTAAACATTAAAACTTGTGGAAAATTTCCAACAATAGAATTTTCATTTTGTAGATCGTTATGTAAACCTAACCCTTTTGCAGCTAAATGTTCTCTAATGATGGCCATTGCTAAATTTGAACCATCTTTGCCACCATATTCTTTAGGTAATCCAAACCTTAAATGACCAGCTTCGTCTGCAAGCTTTCTCATTTTACCTAGAAGTTCTTCCCACTCTTCAGTAGGAAGACCACCATTATCCCAATTTGTTCTTGAATGTTCTCTTCTATGATCAAAAAAACGAATGTTATCGTCTTCATTTTCTAATGGTTTTATTTTCTTTTCGATAAAATCATCTAAAGTATCTAGATATTCTGAAATTTCTTTTGGTATCGAAAAATCCATTTTAACCTCCATAATCACAAAAAATATGTAATATTTTACATTAATTAGTTATAAAATCTATTTTTTATGTATTGTGCCTCGACCAGTAATATTACATATATATAGTATAGAACATAACATGAAATTAAGCATGTAAGTGATTCGGTCATGATATGTTCCTTAGGTGATCTAAATCATTAATTATTATCAACACTATATGTAGTATAAATTTTTTATTTTATTTAATTCAAATATTCAAAAAAACTTTGTAAAAGAATTTTATGACTATTATTGCCGCTTTAGGTCCAACAAATACTGGTAAGACTTACTATGCAATCGAGAGACTTGCTGCACATAAATCAGGAATGATAGGCTTACCGTTAAGGCTTTTAACAAGAGAAGTATTTGACAAAATGGTCTCTAAAGTAGGCCCTTCAAGAGTAGCAATGATTACAGGCGAAGAGAGAATTATTCCAGATAATCCAAGATACTGGGTGTGTACAGTAGAATCTATGCCTATAAATATTCCTGTAGAATTTCTTGCTGTTGACGAGATACAACTAATAGATGACCCAGAAAGAGGTCACATCTTTACAGACAGAATTTTAAATGCTCGTGGAATGAGCGAAACTCTTTTTATGGGATCAAGCATTTCCAAAAAAGTAATTAAGAAATTAGTAGGTGATATAAAGTTTCATGATAGGGAGAGATTTTCAAAATTAACCTATACTGGCTATAAAAAAATTAGCCATCTGCCTAAAAGATCGGCTGTAGTTGCTTTCTCAATTCAATCTGTCTACGCAATAGCAGAAATCATTAAAAGACAAAAAGGTGGAGTTGCTGTTGTTATGGGATCATTAAGTCCTCAAGCAAGAAATGCTCAAGTAAAAATGTACCAAAATGGAGATGTTGATTATATTGTCGCTACTGATGCAATAGGAATGGGTTTAAATTTGGATCTTAATCATATTGCTTTTGCTGAAACTGAAAAATACGATGGAGAAAATTTTAGAAAATTATATCCGCATGAATTAGCACAAATTGCTGGAAGAGCTGGAAGATATCAAAGGGATGGAACATTTGGGGTTACTGGCCAAGCAAATGAAATTGACCATGAGGTTATTGCAAGAATAGAAGATCATAGATTTATTCCACTTAATTCTGCAAAATGGAGAAATAAAGATCTTAATTTTTCATCTGTAAATAAGTTAATAGAAAGCCTTAAGGCTATTCCGAGCAAAGTTGAGCTCGGTATCTCGAGACAGGCTGATGACCTTAGAGCATTGATAAGGTTGAGCCAAGATAAAGAAATATTAGAGAGAGCAAACAATAAAAAAGATATTCAAGTATTATGGGAAGCTTCTCAAATTCCTGACTTTAGGAATATTAGCGAGGGCGAACATTCAAAAATTATCTCTTTAATTTTTAATGAATTATGTTCAAGTAAAAAACTATCAGATGAATGGCTTAATTCACATATTAAACCTTTTAGCAAATTTTATGGAGATATTAATTCTTTAATGATGAGATTATCAGGAATTAGAACCTGGACATATGTTTCTCAAAAGGAAAAGTGGTTAGAAAATCCAACTTTATGGCAAAAAAAAACACGTGAAATTGAAGATAAATTATCTGATGCACTCCATAATGCACTTACTGAGAGATTTGTTGAAAAATCCTCAAGTAAATTAAGAATAAAATACAAGGATAAAAAAGATATTTTATCTGGAATTAATGATACTGGTGAAATAACAGTCGAAGGTGAATATTTTGGAAAAATTGAAGGCTTAAAATTAATTATTGAAAAATCATACTCTGAACAATATCTCAGACAAATTAGGCCTGCTATATCTAAATCCGTAGAACTAGAGATGAGAAAAACATCAATTAAAATTTTATCTTCAAAATTCGATGATTTAATACTAAACCCTGATCTTCATATTTATTTTAACAATCAAAAAATCGCTGGATTAAAACCTGGTAATGACCCTCTTAATCCTAGAATTAATATAATTTGCGATGAATATTTAGATTTAAATATTAAAAAAAATTTAGAAATTAAACTTACTGAATGGATAAATGATTATATTAAATTAAATTTAACAGAGATTCTCTTACTTAAAAATACAGACAATATGTCATCAGGTGCAAAAGGAATAGCTTTTAGATTAGTCGAAGAACTTGGTTTAATTAGAAGAAATAAGATTGAAAGTGAAATAAAAATTTTGGACCAACAATCAAGGCAAGAGCTTAGAAAGATGGGTGTAAAATTTGGAAAATTTTCTATATTTTTTCCAGCAACAGTTAAACCAAAAGCTACAGAATTGTTAATATCTCTGTGGATTAATTACTCTGGAAAAAATTACAACCAAAAAGATATTAAATTTATAAGAGATAATTTACCAAGACCAGGAATTACTTCATGCAAGTTGAATCAAAACATATCACATGAAATATATAAATTACTTGGTTATTTAGTTATCGGCAAAATGATTATAAGAGCAGACATTATTGAGCGACTAGATAAAATAATCTATACTGAAATTGATAAAGATAAAAAAGATAAAAGTTTTTTAGTAACTGACGAAATGATATCTTTACTAGGATGCTCCAGAGATAATATGAAGCTAATTATAAATGAACTTGGTTTCGTAAAAAATAATAAAAAAATAAACCAACCTAATGAGGATCAAAGTGATACTGATGAAACTAATATTTGGTATAAAAAGAAATATAATTATGGAGTAAAAAATCAAAAAAAATCTAAAAAATACAGGAAAAAATCAAAAAATATTAAAGCCTCTAATTTCTTTGCTGAAAATAATGAACTTAAAGAATTAAAAGAAAGACTTAAGCTTGAATAAGATTGATAAAAACTTTAAAAATCAAATGATTGATGAACAAAGAATTGATGTTTGGCTTTTTAGATCACGCTTAATCAAATCTAGAGCAAAAGCACAACAAATTATTCTTGATGGATGTGTTAAAATTAATAAAATACGAACATCAAAGACGTCAGTTAAAATTAAAGTTGGAGATATCATAACATTATCTAAACTTGACAATGTTTTCATTATTTCTGTAGAAGATTTTGCAAGAAGGAGACTTAATGCTAAGGAAGCATTGAAATTATATAAAGAAATAAAAATAATATAGGAAAAAATTTTTAATGAAAAAATTTATAGAAAAGTTCTTTAAAGGAAAGTCATCAGAAAATAAAAATGAGGATTTAATAGATAGCTCATTAATCGAAGAAGCTGTTGCAGTTTTACTTCTGCGTGCGGCAAATATTGACGGAAAAAAAGATACTAAAGAAATTGATGCAATCAAAAAGTTAATTATTCAACAATTTGATTATGATGAGCAAAAAACTAATGCATTAATATCCTCTGCAAGCGATAAGGAGGAATCCTCAACAGATCTATTTGAATGGTCAAAAATTATTAATGACCACTATGATTTAGATAATAAAAAAATTGTTTTCAGAATGATGTGTGAAATAATTTGTGCCGATGGATTAATAGATCCCTTTGAATCTAATTTAATTAGAAGACTATCAGGCCTTCTTTACATTTCTGATAAAGACGCAGGAATAATAAAAAAACAAGTTATGAAAAAAAAGGATATGTAATGACTTATGTAGTTACAGAGGAATGTATCAAATGTAAATTTATGGATTGCGTTGATGTATGTCCTGTTGATTGTTTTTATGAAGGTGAAAATATGCTTGTTATACATCCTGAAGAATGTATCGATTGTGGTGTTTGTGAACCAGAATGTCCCGCGGAGGCTATTCATCCTGATACAAAAGATGGTATGGAAAAGTGGTTAAAAATTAATACTGAATATGCGGATAAATGGCCGAATATCACAATTATGCGAGATAGTGCCGAAGATGCAGAAGACTTTAACGGTGAAGAAAATAAATTTGAAAAATACTTCAGCGAAAAACCTGGAGAAGGTGATTAGTCTATAAAATCTTGTAAAAGCTTGATTATTCTGCTAAAGGCTTTCCTCTAATATCAATATATTAAGGATCCCTTGATGAGTGTAAAAAAAAAGACACAGAAAACAAAACCAAAAAAAACTGCAAATAATTCAAAAAAGAAAGCAGTAAAAAAA